>NZ_JBITJF010000001.1:0-265219 GCF_044459705.1 Nonomuraea sp. NPDC050227
CGCTCGGTGCCGTTGATGATGAACGTGCCCTTCGGCGTCATGAGCGGGAAATCGCCCATGAACACCGTCTGGCTCTTGATCTCACCGGTGGTGTTATTGATGAACTCCGCCGTCACGAACATCGGGGCGGAGAAGGTCATGTCCTTGTCTTTGCACTCATCGACTGAGTACTTGGGCGGCTCGAACCGGTGGTCGCGGAACGACAAGGACATGGTCCCCGAGAAGTCCTCGATGGGACTGATCTCTTCGAAGATCTCTTCGAGGCCCGACTGGGTCGGGACGTCCCTGCGCCCGGCCTGACGAGCCGCCTCTACCCGGCCCTTCCACTTCTCGTTGCCCAGCAACCAGTCGAACGACTCGGTCTGCAGAGCGAGAAGATCAGGAACTTCGAGGGGCTCCTGGATGCGCGCGAAAGAGACGCGACGGGGACCAGCGGGTACGGCGGAGGCGTTGCGCGAGGCTGCCAACAGATGTCCTTCCGAGGGCTCGCGGCGGACTGACTACACGCACGCCAGACAACCTCGCAACGTGAGCAAGCATCACGGGTCGTCAAAGGGCAGCGCAAAGGGGCAGTGTAGCCGAACGGCACACGCCTGTCCACTTCGCTCTCGCTGCATGCTCCACGTTGGTCGCAGCATCGCCCGTTCAGCCGCAAACGTCAAGCCCGCGAGCCCGACTTTTAGCCGCCTAGGGGCCCGGACGCTGGGTTTTCTCCCCAGTGTGATCGGGCGCCTACCGCCAGGCCCAAGACGATACCCGCGATCGTGGGCGGTTAACGCTCCGTCACCCCGGGGGTCGAACCCATGCCGACCGCCGGTGTAGCTGTGACTGGAGTACCCCTATCAAGGGCTTCACCAAACCTGATTTTTGGTAACAATTGAACGTAGCGGCACGCCCGGCGGCTCAAGCCGTTCCCAGCAGCGTGGACAGCCCCTCGACCAGCCATCGCCCGTCTTGCCTGACCATGACGAACCGGGCTCGGTTCTGGGTCACCTGTTGCTGGGGCCTGTCCTGGTTCGGCACTACTTTTACCGTAACCATGTTCACGAACAACAGGACCTCGACCCTGTCGGGCGTGGCGCGCTCGACGCCGGCGTCCACCACGGCCGCCGTGCGCACGGTCTTCTCGGCCTTGGCCTTGGACACCAGCGACGTGGTGAGCTCCTTGTAGTGCCTGGTCAGCTCGCCCGTCGTGTACGCCCCGGCCCTGGCCAGGTCGGCCTCCACCGAGCGGTAGTCGTAGGAGAACATGTCGGGGGCGACCTGGCGGGCCGTCGCCATCGCCTCGGCTCCGGCTCCTTCGGCCCCCCGCAGGTCACGCAGGTCGAACCACATCCTGGGCACCAGCACGCCCGCGACGATCACCAGGACGCCGAGCAGCACCACAGTGACGGTTCTCACACCACCTGCACCACCTTCGACACCAGCCACACGCCGCCGGCCTTGGTCACGTCCATCGTCCAGCGGTAGAAGCGCTCCTGGGGCGGGCTCTTGGAGCCGTCCCAGCGGATCTCGGCGTCGGCCACCACCAGCACCTTCGCCGTGCCGCCGGACATCGACACCAGGCCGGTCGCGCGCAGGACGCCGTGCTGGACGACCTTGTTGGCGACCGTGGTGCTCTTGAGCTTGCCCGCGATGGCCTGGTAGCCGGTTCTGGCCCCGCCCGTGCAGGTGTCGAGGATGCGCTGCACGTCGGCGTCGACGGTCCTGTAGTCGAGCGAGACCAGGTTCTTGGCGTGGGTGCCGGCCGCGAGCAGCGCGGCCTGCCGGTCGTCGGCCAGGGCCTGCGCGTCACGCGCCTGGAGGGAGATCCACACGCCGGCGGCGACGAGCGCCGCCAGGGTCACGCTGAGGGCGGCCACGAGGATGCGTGCCGGGCGCGCGGGAAGTGCTCCCACCTGTGCTCACCCCTTCCGGCCGGTCGCCGGATCATAACCCGCGAGCCAGTCCTGAAGCCCTGGAATCGACGGAGGCGGTTGGGGAGCCGGGGCGTTGCGGGCGCCGCGCACGCCGGTCGCGCTGCCGCGCGGCTCCCTGCAGAACGCCTCCGGGTCGGGCGGCCGGGTGCCGACGTCGTGGGGCTGGCGCCTGCGTACGCCCTCGTAGCCGCGGGTGCACGGCCTGGGGACGTTGAGGTCGAGGTCGAGGCCGAAGTGCAGGCCGTCCCGGTCGACCACGGAGAAGGCGCCCGCGACGGCGGCCGGGTAGCCGATCAGGAGCTGCCGGAGGGCGGTGACCCGGGCGGAGACCGTCCGGCCGCCGATCACCAGGTGGGTCAGCAGCGGGCGCAGGTGGGGCGCGACGCCGTCGGTCAGGCGTTCAAGGGACTCGGCCGCGCGCGGGGTGCGGCCGATCACGTGAGCGAGGTCGCCGCGACCGTCGCGGAGCGAATCGGTCAGGCTCGCCAGATTCCCGGCGAATGCCTTCAGATGGCTCCCAGAGGCCCGCTGAGCGTCGAGCACGGTCTCCCCGTCGTGCAGCACCGCGACCGTCTCGGGAAGGACGCTCTCGGCCTGTCCGAGCAGCTTCTCGCCCGCGTCGGCCAGCCGTCGCAGGGCCGGCCCGTTGCCGCCGAGCCCCTTGTCCAGCTCGGTCACGACCGTCTCCAGGTCGCGCGGGTCGATCGAGGCCAGCAGGCGGTCGGTGTCGCCGAGCAGCTTGGACGTGGGGACCGGCAGCCGCGTGTGCGCGCGGTCGATCACGTCCCCCTCCCGCAGGTACGGCCCCGCGCCCCCGGCGGGCCGCAGGTCCAGGTACTGCTCCCCCACCCCCGACCGGTTGGCCGCCACCGCCAGCAGGCCGCGGGCCGGGACCGGGGCGCCGGACCCGAGCCTGACCACGGCCCGAGCGCCGTCGCCCGCCACCGCCAGCGACTCCACCCGGCCGATCGGCACCCCTCGGTAGGTCACCTCCGAGCCGTCGAACAGCCCGCCCGCGTCGGCCAGCTCGACCGTGACCCGGTAGGCGGGGTCGAACAGGTCGGCGCCCACCCGGGCGTACCTGACCAGCGTGTACGCCACCGCCACCACCCCGATCAGCGCGAACGCCACCAGCCTGACGGTCATCGCGCACCGCCGAGCAGGTTGCGCAGCGTGGCGCCGGGCGAGGCGTCGACGGTCAGGTCGGTGTTGGCGTAGTCGCCGCGCAGCATGGACGAGGCCGACCCCGGGAACGGGAACGTGATCGCGGTCGCCAGCCCCGACGCGACGCTGTCGCGCGCCCGGTCGAGGTTGAGCAGGAGCTCGCGCAGGTGGCGCAGGTCGGCGAGGGCGTCGGCCTGGGAACGCTCGACGACGCGGGTGGCGGTGCGGCCGAGCCGGTCGAGGGCGGCGAGCATCGCGGTCAGGCCCGCGCGCTGGCCCTTGAGCAGGGCGACGGCCGGGCCGATCTCGGTGGCGGTGGCCCTGATCGTGGCGCGCTGGGCGGCCAGGGTGCCGGTGAGGCCGTCGAGGGCGTCGATCAGCCGGACGATCTGCTTCCTGGAGCCGTCGAGCCCCGCGGCGAACGCGCCGAGCCTGCGCAGCAGGTCCTTCAGCCGGGCCGAGCGGCCGTCGAGCACGTCGGCCAGCTCGCGGTTGACGGTCGCGAGCTGGTCGAGGCCACCGCCGTCGACCAGCAGCGAGGCGGCCGACAACACCTCCTCGACCTCGGCGGTCGTGCTCGTCCGGGCCACCGGGATCGGGCCGCTCAACCGCCCGTGCCCGGCGGGCAGCAGTTCGACGAACTTCTCCCCCAGCAGGCTCGTCTGCGAGATCGCCGCCGAGGTGCGGTCGGGCAGGGCGACGTCGCCGCGTACTTGGCAGACCACGTCGGCCCGCCAGTCGTCGCCCAGCTCCACGCCGGTGACCTCGCCCACGGTGACGTCGTCGACCTTGCACGGCGAGCGCGGCACCAGGTCCAGCGCGTCGGCGAACCGGATGGTCACCGCGTACGGCCGCGCGCCCAGGTCGGCGCCGCCGGGCAGCGGCAGCGAGGCCACCCCCTCGAAGCCGCAGCCGGCCAGGGTCGCGAGCAGCAGCGCCAGGACGAGCGGGCCTCTCATCGCACGGGTCCTTCCGGCAGGGGGTCGGGCGGCCGGATCGAGGCGGGCAGCGGGACCAGGTTCTGGATGATCGTGTCGAACCAGCGCCCGTTGCCGGTCGCGTCGGCGAGCTGCCGGGTGAACGGCCCGAGCAGGGCCAGCGACCGGTCGAGGCTCTCCTCCTGGCGGCGCAGCACGGCGACGAACGAGCGCAGCCGTTCGAGCGCGGGTCGCAACGTGGTCCTGTTGTCGGCGACCAGCCCGTCGATCTGCCCGGCCAGCACCACCGTGTTGACCAGCAGCCCGTGGACGACCGCCCGCCGCGCGGAGACCTCGCGCAGCAGCAGGTCGCCGTCGGTGACCAGGCCGTGCAGGTCGGCGTTGCGGCGGGCCAGCAGGCCGGTGACGGTACGGGCGTGGCCGACCAGGTCGTGGAGGCGGGCGTCGCGGGCGGCGACAGTGCGCGAGAGCCTGCCGAGCCCCCGGAGGGAGGCCCGGATCTCCGTCGAGGAGCCTTCCATGGTCTGCGACAACACGGTCATGGCCGCGGCCAGGGCCCGCTCGTCGACGCGTCCCGCGGCCGCGCCCAGGTCGGCGACGGCGGGCGCGACCTCATAGGGGACGCTGGTGCGCGACAGCGGGATCTGCCCCTGGAGCCGGCCGCCGCCCTCGGGGACGAGCATGACGAAGTGGGCGCCGAGCAGCGTCTTGATCCGGATGTCCGCCCTGGTCAGCGAGCCGAGCCGGACGTCGTCGGCCACCCGTAGATCGACGCGGACGTGGTCGCCTTCGAGATCGACGCCGGTGACCTCCCCGACCTTGACCCCGGCGATCATCACGTCGTCGTGCTCGCGCAGGCCCGCCGAGTCGGCGAACGCGGCCGAGTACGAGCTGCCGCGCGGCAGGCCGCCGACCGCCAGGGCCGCCACGACCAGCGCGAGGGCCACGACGATGCCGCCGACGCCCAGCGGCACGGGATCGCGTCTCCTGAAGGGGGTCAGTGGCATCGCGGGCTCCCGTTGACGATCTTCGGAGTGCGCACGCCGCCGCTCCTGACCGTGAGCGAGCAGAGGTAGAAGTTGAACCAGGATCCGTAGGAGGAGGCCCGGACGAGCCGGCCGAGACGGTCGGGGGCGCGGGCGAGGGTGTCCTCGACCAGGGCGCTCCTGGCGTTGAGCGCCTTGAGCAGCCCGTCCGCGTGCCGGACGCTCGCCCGCAGGTCGGGCCGGGCCCTGCGGACGAGGTCGCCGGTGACGGCGGTGAGACGGTCGAGGGTGGCCAGCGAGTCGCCGATGGCCTCGCGGTCGCCGGCCAGGCCGCCGATCAGGGCGCGCAGGTCGATCAGCAGGCGGTCGTAGTCGTGCTCCCGGCCGGCGATCTCGCCGAGCACCGTGCCGAGGTTGGTGATCACGCGGCCGATCACGGCGTCGCGGTCGGCGAGCGTGCCGGTGAGGGAGGCGATGTGGCCGAGCAGGGCCTCGACCGTGCCGCCCTCGCCCTGGAGCACCTGGACGATCTGCCAGCTCAGCTTGTTGACGTCCTGGGGGCGGATGGCGTTGAGCAGCGGCCTGAAGCCGTTGAACAGGGCCGTGACGTCGAGGGCCGGGCGGGTGCTGCTCACGCGGGCGCCCGGCGGCAGCAGGCCGGGGCCGCCGGCGCCGGTGGACAGCGTCAGGTAGCGGTCGCCGACGAGGTTGCGCCACCGGACGGCGGCCACGACCGAGCGGGGCAGCGCGGTGGTGCGCCGTACCGAGAAGGCGACCTCGGCCTGGACGCCCGCCAGCGTGACGCTCTCGACCCGGCCGACCCGCACGCCGGCGATGCGCACCTCGTCGCCCTCGCGCAGCCCCGAGGCGTCGGTGAACAGGGCGTGGTAGACGACCGCGGCGGTGAAGCGGGCGCCCGAGATCGTGATCGCGAGGGTGGCCACGCACAGGGTGGTGACGAGGGCGAAGACGGCCAGCTTGAGCGCCGGCCCGAGCGTGGTCATCGCAGCATCAGCCTCGCCAGGTCGGCCGTGCCGTCGTCGAAGCGCACCCCCGGGAAGGGCACGGGCGCGTGGTCGGGCAGGCCGTAGCAGGCCGGGCCCCTGCGGTCGGCGTAACGCGGGCTGTCCTTGCCCGGTTCGTACGGGTGCGCCGGCCGGACGATCTCCAGCACCGCCTTCGCGCTGCCGTGGCCGAAGGCGTTGTCCAGCAGCGGCCGGAGGCGGTCCAGGCCGCGCAGCACGCACGGGATGACGGGCGCGTGATGGGCGGCCACGTCGAGGGCCGGGCGGACGACGTGCGACAGGCCGACGATGCCCGGCTCGTCCGCGGTCAGCAGGCGGTCGGCGGCGGTGGCGGCCCGGGTGACGGCCGCGCCGGCCGGGCCGATGGGGGCGGCGGTGAGGGTGCGGCTGATCGCGGCGCTGTTGGCGAGGGTGCGCAGCAGGTCGGGGGCGGCCTGGCCGTACCGGGCGGTGACGTCGGCGAGCTTGGCGATGTCCCGTTTCAGCGCGGGCAGGTGGGGCTGGAGGCGGCGCAGGTAGGCGTCGGTTCCGTCCAGGGTCGTGCCGAGCCGGGCGCCGCGGCCGTCCAGGGCGGTGGCCAGGGCGTTCAGGACGGCGTTCAGGCGTTCGGGGTGGACGGCGCGCAGGTGGGCCAGCAGGCGGTCGAGGATCTCGGTGATCTCGACGGCGGCGGCCGATGACCTGATCACGTCGCCGTCGCGCAGCGGGCCGCGCGGCGAGCTGGGCGGGATCAGGGCGACGTACTTCTCGCCGAACAGGGTCTTGGCGCGCAGCTCGGCGGTGGAGGCGCGGTCGACGTCGTGGTCGAGGGCCAGGGTGAGGCGGGCGCCGTGGTCGGCGGGCGCCAGGTCGGCCACCTCGCCGACCACGACCCCGTTGACCTTGACGTCGGCCCGGCGGTCGAGCTGCAGCCCGGCGGCCGGCAGCAGCAGCGTGACATGCCGGGCGGTGGAGAACGCCTTCGTGTAGACGGCCAGCGTCAGAGCCGTGAAGGCGGCGATGATCGCCAGGAGCGCGGCGCCGTGTCTCATCCGGCCAGCCTCACCGTCGTGGTCGTGCCCCAGATGGCCAGGCCGAGCAGGAGGTTGGCGACGTTGACCGTCACCAGCACCGCGCGCACGGCCCGCCCGACCGCCACCCCGACCCCGGCCGGCCCGCCGGTGGCGTGGAAGCCGTGGTAGCAGTGGATGAGGATCACCAGGACGGCGAAGACCATCGCCTTGCCGAAGGACCACAACACGTCGTAGGGCGACAGGAACAGCTCGAAGTAGTGGTCGTAGGTGCCCGTGGACTGGTCGTGCAGCACGGTCACGATCAGGCGGGTGGCGACGTAGGAGGCGAGCAGGCCGAGCACGTACAGGGGCATGACGGCGGCGAAGCCGGCGATCAGCCGCGTGGTGACCAGGAACCGCACCGGCGGGACCGCCATGACCTCCAGCGCGTCGACCTCCTCGCCGACCCGCATCGCGCCGAGCTGGGCGGTGAACCCGCAGCCCACGGTGGCCGACAGGCCGATGGCGGACACCAGCGGGGCGATCTCGCGGGTGTTGACGTAGCTGGACAGGAAGCCGGTGAAGGCCGAGCCGCCGATGCGGTCGAGGCCGGTGTAGCCCTGCAGGCCGACCTCGGTGCCGGTGAAGAAGGTCATGAAGGCGACGATCGTCATCGTGCCGCCGATCACCGCCAGGCCGCCGCTGCCCAGCCCGACCTCGGCCAGCAGCCTGAGCACCTCGCGCCGGTGGCGCGCGCCGGCCGGGAGGGCCCTGATCGCCCTGGCGTAGAACTCGCCCTGCCGGTCGAGCGCCCTCATGACCGCACCAGCTCGTTGTGGACCGCGCTGATCAGGAAGTTCTCGGCGAACAGCAGCAGGGCGGCGAACACCACGGCCTGGTTGACCGCCTCGCCGACGCCCTTGGGGCCGCCCGCCGCGCCCAGCCCCTTGTACGCGGCGACGAGCCCCGTCGTGACCCCGAAGACCAGCGCCTTGCCCTCCGACACCCACAGGTCGGAGACCTCGGCCAGGGCGTTGAACGACTGCAGGTAGGCGCCGGGCGAGCCGCCCTGGACGACCACGTTGAACAGGTAGCCGGCGACCAGCCCGACCGTGACGACCAGGCCGTTGAGCAGCGGCGCCACCAGCGCGCACGCGGCGACCCTGGGCACGACGAGCCGGTGGAGCGGGTCGACCGCGAGCACCTCCATGGCGTCGATCTCGTCTCTGATCCGGCGGGCGCCGAGGTCGGCGCAGATCGCGCTGCCGGCCGCGCCCGCGATCATCAGCGCGGTCACCACCGGGCCCGCCTCGCGGACGATGCCGAGCACGGCGGTGGCCCCGGTGAAGGACTGGGCGCCGAACTGGCGGATCAGGTTGCCGGTCTGCATGGCGAGCACGGCCCCGAAGGGGATGGCGACCAGGGCGGTGGGCAGGGCGCTCACGCTGACGATGAACCACGCCTGCCGGACGAGCTCGCGCACCTGGAACGGCCGTCGCGCGGCGGCCCTGGCGGTGTCGAGCGACATGGCGACGAACCGCCCGACCTCAGCCGTCACCATGTGCGGCCGATCGAACGCATGCGGTCACCGTCATGGGCCGCGTGGAAGTGCTTCTCGGTCGGATTCATGATCTAGGCGACGCCGTCCGCGTGCGCGGCGACCAGCCTGGGGTACTCCTCCAGCCAGTTGCGGCCGCGTTCGTCCACGAACGAGCCCTGCGGCGGGATCACGCCGTGGGCCGCCAGCCACCGGCCGGGCGGCTGCTGCGACCGGCGCAGCACGTTGCCGCTCGGCATGAGCTGCGGCGGGATCGGCGGCAGCCCGCCGGGGTCGTGGCCCATCCTGGCCTCGGCCTCCAGCTCGGAGACGTCCTTCTCCTCCGACATGCCGATCGGGCCGTGCCTGCGGGCGTTGAGGAACTGCCGCACCACCGGCTCGTCGCTGGACAGCAGCATCTCGCGCGGCCCGAACATGACCAGCTCGCGGCGGAACAGCAGCCCGATGTTGTCGGGGACCGTGCGGGCGGTGTTGATGTCGTGAGTGACGATCAGGAACGTGGCCTCGATGTCGGCGTTGATGTCGACGATCGTCTGGTTGAGGAAGGCGGTGCGGACCGGGTCGAGGCCGGAGTCGGGCTCGTCGAACAGGATGATCTCGGGGTCGAGCACCAGCGCCCTGGCCAGGCCGGCGCGTTTGCGCATGCCGCCGGAGATCTCGCCGGGCAGCTTGCCCTCGGCGCCGGCCAGCCCGACCAGGTCGATCTTGTCCATCACGATCCGGCGGATCTCGGCCTCGGTCTTCCTGGTGTGCTCGCGCAGCGGGAAGGCGATGTTGTCGTAGAGGTTGAGCGAGCCGAACAGGGCGCCGTCCTGGAACAGCACGCCGAACAGCCGGCGCAGCTCGTAGAGCTTGCGTTCGGGGCAGCTCGCCAGGTCGTGGCCGTCGATCCAGATGTGGCCGCGGTCGGGACGCAGCAGGCCGACCAGCGTCTTGAGGAAGACGGACTTGCCGGTGCCCGACGGGCCGAGCAGCACCGAGATCTCACCCGCGGGCAGCGTGAGCGAGACATCCTCCCAGATGACCTGCCGACCGAACGACTTGGTCAACCCCTCGACCACGACCTCGACGCCCACTGGCCACCTTCCCGATCACAGGGAGCACTCAGGGGATAACGTGCCGCACACTTTACTTCCAGGATGGACCCGCGGTGGCGGCGTTCCGAGGAACTGGAGCCGGTTCCAATAACTTGTTACCCGGTGCTGTCGGGTCCGGTAAGAGCGCGCAGGCTCGGGCGCAGCAGCCGGGCGATGCGCTCCGGCGGGGCGTCGCGCAGTTCGGGCAGTTCGAGCAGCTGGTGGCCGACGGTCACGCCGAGCAGGATCGTGGTCATCAGGGCCGCGCGCAGGCGGGCGTCCTCGCCGGGGATCGAGGCGGCGAGCCTGTCGACCTGCCGGGCGAGCGCCTCGCGGGCCGCCGTGCCCGCCTCGGGGTGGGTGAGCATCGAACGCATCATCGCCAGCGAGCCCTGGGGCAGCTCGCCCATCTTCACGTCGAGGGTGCCGAGCAGGTGCTCGACCAGCTCCTCGGGGGTGGCGGCGGCCTCGGGGGCGGGCGTGGCGCGCACGGCGGCCCTGAAGAGCTCCTGCTTGTTGCCGAAGTACTGCATGACCAGGGCCGGGTCGACCTCGGCGGACTTCGCGACCGCCCTGATGGTGGCGCGCTCGTAGCCGACTTCGGCGAACAGCGCCCTGGCCGCGTCGAGGATCCTTCCCTCGGTTCTGCGCCGCCGTTCGGCACGGGGAAGCACTCGCTCGCTCACGGTCCGACTCTACCTGTGTTGACCGTTCGCCCGGATTCGCTCTACGCTCGTTGAGTCAACGAGTGTTGAGCGAGATGTGAGGGGTTGTGGTCATGACCGTCGAGGAGATCGTCGGCGCCTTCCACGGCGCGATGCTGCGCAAGTCGGCCGACGAACTGGCCGACCTGTACGCGGAGGACGGCAGGCACGAGTTCCCGTTCGGCGGGCTGCCGCCGTACGAGGGGCGGGAGGCGGTGCGGGCGGGGTACCGGGCGTCCTGGGGTGTCTCCCCCGCCGTGCCGCAGGAGGTGGAGCGGGTCGCGTTGCACCGTACGGACGATCCCGAGGTGGTGGTCGTCGAGCAGAACGCGCACGTCAAGGTGGGTGAGCGGGCGATCACCGTCCCGGGGCTGCTGATGCTGCGGATCAGGGATGGCCGGATCGTCCACTGCAAGGACTTCATGGACGCGAGCGCCATCGCCAAGGTCCGCGAGGCCGCCCACGGGATCACTTCGGGGTGAGGTCGAGAACCGCGATGAGCCGCCGGTTGGCCGGGCGATGAGACGCGGAGGAGAATGTCCCGTTACATGCGAAAAGAGGCGGTCACACCCGGCACCAGGGTGTGTCCGCCTCTTCCGAAGAGCTGTGTGAAGTGGGAAGTTACTTCACGGTCACGGTGGCGCCGGCGCCCTCGAGGGCAGCCTTGGCCTTCTCCGCCTGCTCCTTGTTGACCTTGCCGTCGAAGACCGGCTTGGGAGCGCCGTCCACCAGGTCCTTGGCCTCCTTGAGGCCCAGGGACGTGAGGGCGCGGATCTCCTTGATGACCTGGATCTTCTTGTCGCCGGCGGCCTCGAGGATGACGTCGAACTCGTCCTGCTCCTCAACGGCGGCGGCCTCGCCACCGCCACCGGCGGCGGGGGCGGCGGCGACCGCGACGGGGGCGGCGGCCTTGACGTCGAAGACCTCTTCGAAGTTCTTCACGAACTCGGACAGCTCGAGGAGGGTCATCTCCTTGAACGCGTCGAGCAGCTCGTCGTTGCTGAGCTTCGCCATGATGCTTTTCCTTACGTTTAGGACTTGCAGAAAACTAGGAACGGGACCGCGGAAGTTGCGGCAACCCCCGTGTTACTCGCCCGCTTCTTCGCGCTTGGCACGAAGGGCGTCGGCCAGCTGAGCCATCTGCGTGGGCAGCGCGGCGAAAACCGCGGCGGCAGCGCTCTGCTTCGCCTTGAGAGCACCGGCGAGCTTAGCGAGGAGGACCTCGCGGGACTCGAGGTCGGCGAGCTTGGTGATCTCGGTGGCGTCGAGCGTCTTACCGTCGAGCACACCACCCTTGATCACCAGAAGGGGATTGGCCTTGGCGAAGTCACGCAGACCCTTGGCCGCCTCGACAACGTCGCCGTTGACGAAGGCGATCGCGGTCGGGCCCGTGAGCAGGTCGTCGGGGAACGACAGACCGGCTTCGTTGGCCGCGATCTTGGTCAGGGTGTTCTTCGCCACGGCGAACTTCGCATTCTCACCAAGAGCAACGCGCAGCTGCTTGAGCTGAGCGACGGTGAGACCGCGGTACTCGGTCAGAACGGCGGCGCTGCTGCCTTCGAACTCGCTCTTGAGCTCGGCAACGGCTGTCGCCTTATCCGCCCTCGCCATGGGCCTCCTTCCAGGTGTGCCGCCGGCGAAGGCCCCTGGAAATGAGAACAGCCCCGGGCGCAGGGGCGCACGGGGCTCACATATGGAACTGCACCATATGGGAAACTCGCATCACACCTGCGCGGGCCGTCCACAGAACGTGGATCCTTCGGTCGCCAGGACTGATGCACCTGACGACGACCGGCGGTCTTCGGCAACGACCAGAGTACGTGCTGGTCGCCGAGTTTCCAAATCGGTTCTCAGCTGACGGTCGTCTTCGGCAGCTCACCGACCTGGTCCGCGGGCGGGGCCTCGACCTTCACGGGCTCGTTGAAGCCCTTGAACAGCAGGGTGGCGTCCAGCGTCGCGCCCTCCTTGGAGCCGTTCAGGGTGAGCTTGCGGGGCAGGCCGTCGCCGGCCACCCAGATGTCGAACTTGACGTCCTTGAGCTCGGCGAGGTTCGTCCTGGCCTGCTGCTGCTTGTCGGCGGGCAGCTGGCCGACGGCGGCGTCCACGGGGAACGTGCCGCTGTAGTGGGTGGTGTCCGCGCCGTTGACGCTCTCGGTGCCGACCTGCTTCACGTCCTTGGACACGGTGACCAGCTTGGTCACGTTGGCGAGGTCGAACTGCTGGATCTGGCTGAGGTACTGGTTGACCTGGTTCTGGTCGCCCACTTCGTTGAGCGCGACCTTGATCCACGGCTTGGTGGCGCCGACGAGCTGCTTGAGCGCCTCGACCTTCACATAGACGGTGTCGCCCTGGAGGACGGCGCGCACGCCGCCCGGCAGGTTCCGGCCGCCCATGTCGACGGTGTCGAGGGTCAGGTCGACGGCGAGCTGGGGCTTGCTCTGGTAGAGCATGCGTCCCTGCACCTTGCCGTTGCCTTCTTGGGGGTGCGTCACGTTCGCGACGGCGTCCACCGTGTAGCTGGTGACCTCTGCGGTCTTCTGCGCGGCCTGCGCGAGCACCTCTGAGGCGGCCAGGTTGACCTGGATGGGCTGCACGTTCGTACCGCACCCGGCGACCGAGGCCGCGATGAGAGCAGCTCCGGCCACGGCGGTGGCGAGACTTATCCTGCGCTTCAGCATGTTTTGACCCTACGGTTGGCTTGTCCCATCGTGGCGACTTCCCCGCATAAATCGGGGAAAACCCAGGGTTCTCCCCCACAGGCTGTGCACGATTTCTGCACAACCCCGCTCACCTGGAGAGATCGTCCGGGCCGAAAAACCCGGACGAAACAGCTCCGCCCCAGTGCCTGGCGGCACCCGGACAAAGCGAAAGGCCCCCGCCTGAGACAGGCGGGGGCCTTTCGAAGAACGTGCGGCCGTTACGCGTCGAGCTCGGCGGTCAGGCCACGGGTGAGGTTGGGGTCGACGGGGACGCCGGGGCCCATGGTGGTGGAGAAGGTGACCTTCTTCAGGTAACGCCCCTTGGCCGCCGACGGCTTGAGACGCAGCACCTCGTCAAGGGCGGCGGCGTAGTTCTCGATGAGCTGACGCTCGGGGAACGACGTCTTGCCGATGATGAAGTGCAGGTTGGCCTGCCGGTCGGTGCGGAACTCGATCTTGCCGCCCTTGATCTCCGTCACGGCCTTGGCGACGTCGGGCGTCACGGTGCCGGTCTTGGGGTTGGGCATGAGACCGCGCGGGCCGAGCACGCGGCCCAGACGGCCGACCTTGCCCATGAGGTCAGGGGTGGCGACCACGGCGTCGAACTCGTTGAGCCGGTTGCCCTTGGCGATCTCGTCGATCAGCTCGTCGGCGCCGACGATGTCGGCGCCCGCCTCGCGGGCTGCCTCGGCACGGTCACCGGTCGCGAAGACCAGGACCCGGGCGGTCTTACCGGTGCCGTGCGGGAGGTTGACCGTGCCGCGCACGATCTGGTCGGCCTTGCGAGGGTCGACACCCAGCCGCAGCGCCACTTCCACGGTGGCGTCGAACTTGGTGGTCGACGTCTCCTTGGCCAGCTTCGCGGCGTCGGCGGGCGTGTAGAGCTTGTCGCGGTCGACCTTGGCCGCCGCGTCCTTGTGCGCCTTGCTGCGCTTCATGTCTGTCTCCTTGTGGTACGCGGGCCGGGACCCGGCCCTCCCACGGATCTGGGAAAGGTCTTAGTCGGCGATCGTGATGCCCATCGACCGGGCGGTGCCGGCGATGATCTTCTCTGCAGCCTCGACGTCGTTGGCGTTGAGGTCGGGCATCTTGGTCTCGGCGATGCTGCGCAGCTGCTCGCGCGTCAGCCGGCCGACCTTGTCCTTGTGGGGGACGGCGCTGCCCTTGTCGAGACCCAGGGCCTTCTTGATCAGCTCAGGCGCCGGGGGCGTCTTCGTGATGAAGGTGAAGCTGCGGTCCTCGAAAATGGTGATCTCAACGGGGATGATGTTGCCCCGCTGGGACTCCGTAGCAGCGTTGTACTGCTTGACGAAGTCCATGATGTTGACGCCGTGGGGACCGAGGGCGGTACCGACCGGCGGAGCGGGCGTGGCCTGGCCAGCGGGGAGCTGGACCTTGACGAGCGCCGCGATCTTCTTCTTCGGAGGCATGAGTCCTTCTCCGGGTCCTGATCGTGATGCTGTCCGGACGCGGATGCGCCCGGACATGTCGGAAGGCCACCCTTCGCGAAAGGCGGCCGACCGAACGTCTAAGTGTAGGTGATCGTCTTAGATCTTCGAGACCTGGTTGAACGAGAGCTCGACCGGGGTCTCACGACCGAAGATCGAGACGAGCACCTTGAGCTTCTGCGACTCGGGGCTGATCTCGCTGACCGAGGCGGGCAGGGTGGCGAAGGGGCCGTCCATGACCGTGACGGACTCGCCGATCTCGAACTCGACCGTGGGGCCGCTGGCCGCCTTGGTGGTGGCCTTCTTGGCCTCCTCGGTCGGCTCGGGCGCCAGCAGCTTGGCGACCTCGTCGAGGCTGAGCGGGCTCGGCTTGTTGGACAGGCCGACGAAACCGGTCACGCCGGGCGTGTTGCGCACGGCGGCCCAGGACTCGTCGGTCAGCTCCATGCGCACCAGGACGTAGCCGGGCAGCACGCGCTCCTTGACCGGGACCTTCTTGCCGCTCTTGAACTCCTGGACGGTGTGCGTGGGCACCTCGACCTGGTAGATGTAGTCCTCCATGTTGAGCGACACGTTGCGGCTCTCGATGTTGGACTTCACGCGGTTCTCGTAGCCGGCGTAGGAGTGGATCACGTACCACTCGCCGGGGAGCCCGCGCAGGGAGCTCTTGAACTCCTCGACCGGGTCGACGTCGGGCAGGATCTCGGCCTCCGCGTCGGCGGGGGCCTCCTCCGACTCTTCGACCTCGTCGGTCTCGTCG
This sequence comes from Nonomuraea sp. NPDC050227, assembly GCF_044459705.1. Taxonomy (NCBI): domain Bacteria; kingdom Bacillati; phylum Actinomycetota; class Actinomycetes; order Streptosporangiales; family Streptosporangiaceae; genus Nonomuraea; species Nonomuraea sp. NPDC050227. The sequence continues at coordinate 15,270 of NZ_JBITJF010000001.1, forward strand.
GCCTCCTGGAGAGCCGCCTCGACGCCTTCGTCGCGAGCCTCACCCAGCTCGTCGCCCCATTCGTCGGTGGCCTCTCCCAGCTCGTCGTCGCCCCGCTCGTCGCGGGGTTCCTCGGCCGGAACAGAAGACTCGGACACGTGACCTTTCCTCATTTCCTCGAATCGAATGGTGTCGCCGTCAGCCGACACCACACGGTGTCGAGCTAGGCGGGATCACTCCCCGCCGAAGACGCGGAGGACGGCCCAGCCCAGAGCGGCGTCGAGCCCATAAACGATCGCCACCATGATCAGAACGAATACCAGAACGACCGTGGTGTAGGTGATGAGATCCTTGCGTGTCGGCCAGATGACCTTGCGGAGCTCGTTGACGACCTGCCGGTAGAAAAGGGCAGGTGAAGTGCGTGTCTTCTTCTCGCCACTGGGCTTGCCTGCGGTCTCGCCGCGCGTGTCGATCGCCACAGTCCTCACCTGAATCTGTCGTATCCAACGCAGTTTTGCGGCGCGCTTACACGCCATTATTGCGCGGACCGCACTCGCAGGGCACGAGGGACTCGAACCCCCAACCGCCGGTTTTGGAGACCGGTGCGCTACCAATTGCGCCAGTGCCCTATGTCGTCAACCACACTACCCTGATTGACTCACTGCCTGGACCGAACCGCTCGCCGACATGCGGCGGAAGGACCAGGCGAAAGCATACGGGGGATTGCCCGGTACGTCGAACCCAAACCTGATCGCCCAGGTCACGCCCGCGTGGGAGCATGGGAGGCATGTCCACGCGACCCCGTATCTCCGCAAGAATCTCCGCGATTTCCGAGTCCGCCACGCTCGCGGTGGACGCCAAGGCGAAGGCGATGAAGGCCGCCGGCCGCCCGGTCATCGGCTTCGGCGCCGGCGAGCCCGACTTCCCGACGCCCGGCTACATCGTCGAGGCGGCGGTCGAGGCGGCCCGCGACCCGCGCAACCACAAGTACACGCCGGCGGGCGGCCTTCCCGAGCTGAAGCAGGCCATCGCCGACAAGACGCGGCGCGACTCCGGCTACTCCGTCGAGCCGTCCCAGGTGCTCGTCACCAACGGCGGCAAGCAGGCCGTCTACGAGGCGTTCGCCACGCTGCTCGACCCGGGCGACGAGGTCATCGTGGTCGCCCCCTACTGGACGACCTACCCCGAGGCGATCAAGCTGGCCGGGGGCGTGCAGGTCGACGTGGTGACCGACGAGTCCACGGGCTACCTGGCCGGCGTCGAGCAGCTCGAAGCGGCCCGTACCGAGCGCACGAAGGTGCTGCTGTTCGTCTCGCCGTCCAACCCGACGGGCGCGGTCTACTCGCGCGAGGAGACCGTGGCGATCGGCCGGTGGGCGGCCGGGCACGGGCTGTGGGTGGTCACCGACGAGATCTACGAGCACCTGGTCTACGGCGGCGCCGAGTTCACCAGCATCGCCACGGCCGTGCCGGAGCTGGGCGACCGGGTCGTGATCCTCAACGGCGTGGCCAAGACGTACGCGATGACCGGCTGGCGGGTGGGCTGGCTGATCGGCCCGTCCGACGTGGTCAAGGCCGCCGCCAACCTGCAGTCGCACGCCACCTCCAACGTGGCCAACGTGTCGCAGAGGGCCGCGCTGGCCGCGGTCTCCGGCGACCTGTCGGCCGTGGCGGAGATGCGGTCGGCCTTCGACCGGCGGCGCCAGACCATGGTGCGGATGCTCAACGAGATCCCGGGCGTGTTCTGCCCGGAGCCGAAGGGGGCGTTCTACGCGTACCCGTCGGTCAAGGAGCTGCTGGGCAAGGAGCTGCGCGGCCGGCGGCCCGGGTCGTCGGCGGAGCTGGCCGAGCTGATCCTGGAGGAGGCCGAGGTGGCGGTCGTGCCGGGCGAGGCGTTCGGCACCCCCGGCTACTTCCGGCTGTCCTACGCCCTCGGTGACGACGATCTGGTCGAGGGCGTCAGCCGGATGGCCAAGCTGCTGTCCGAGGCTCACTGAGCGGCTTACGGGGCGCCCCCGCCGGCCTTCCGGGGCCGCGGCGGGGCGCCTGACGCCAGCTCGGGGAAGCGGCTCGGGAAGCGGCTCAGGAGGCGGTGGGTCTGACGGCGGCGGCGGTCTGGCGGAGCTGGGCGGTCATGCCGGGCGTGGCGGCGAGGTAGACGGCCGTGCCGGGGCTCTCCAGCCACATGAAGTTGCGCAGGCCGTCGCGGCTCGTCCAGCGCAGCGCGGGTTTGCCGCGGTAGGCGGTCAGGGTCGAGCGGGCCACCAGCGTGGCGAACTGCTCGGCCGTCCGCACGCCGCACACCACGCCCACCCGTAGCTGCTCGTCCTCGTCGTCGCGCCACGTCACGCCCCTGACCGTGAGCCGCCTGGCGAGCGCGCCCAGACGGCCGAAGGTGCCGGCGCGGGCCAGGGGCGGGGGCGCGCCGGGGATCTCCAGCCTGGTCGATCCGCAGGCCAGCGTGACGGGTTTCCCGGTCGCCGGCTCGCTCGCCGACGGCGGCGGCGGGGTGGTGCTGGGCGGTCGCGGCGTGTCGCCGCCGCACCCGCCCGTGCCCGCGGCCAGCGCGAACGTGATGAACACCGCTGCCGGGCGCCGCATCGTCCCCCCATGACTCGTGGGATCAACCAGGGAAAAGGCTCCTAGTCTCCTACAGGAGCGCGGGCCGAGGCGGCAATAGCCAGCAGCTCGCCGCCGAGTGAGTCGCTCACCCGGATCCAGGCGCCCGTGCCGGGGCGTTCCAGCCAGGCGATCACCCTGCCGCCGCGCGGATGCGCGCCCACGACCGCGGGCCGACCCCTGATCGTGGTCTCGCGGGGGTCCAGCACGCCGGCGTGCGCGCGGTAGGCGTCCCAGTCGGCGGCCACCGTGCCGTGCTCGACCTGGGCCTCCACGTAGCGCTTCGCGGTGCCGTACCTGGCCCGGACGCCGTCGGGGGCGATCGGGCCGCCGCCGCTGCGGCGCAGGCCGCGGGGCAGGTAGGTGAGCCAGAGGTCGTCGGAGACGACCGCGAGCGGGAGCTCGGGCCGCGCCGCCGCCGCGCCGGGGCGGGACGGCGCCTTCAGGGGCGGCGGGGGCACGTACGACGAGCCCGCAGAAGGCGGGTGCGGACGGCCGAAACCCGAATGGAACAGGGCATAGATGGCGAGAGCGGTCACCGCGAACGCCAGGCCGGCGAGCAGCGCGCGCCGGCCCTGCCCCGCGACGCCGGCACCCTCAGGGATCATGGACGGTTGATCCCCCGATCCGGCCGATCTCTACCGTGCCGATGCCGGACCCGCAGCCTCGGGCGACATGCGAATCCGCACCTGGGGCCAGTGGCAAAATATGGAAATGCACCGGCCCCTGCACACGCTGCCCAAAGCCCATCTCCACCTGCACTTCACCGGCTCCATGCGGCACTCGACGCTGATCGAGCTGGCCAGGGAGCAGGGGCTGCACCTGCCCGACGCGCTGGAGCAGGACTGGCCGCCGCGGCTGCGGGCCACCGACGAGCGCGGCTGGTTCAGGTTCCAGCGGCTGTACGACATCGCCAGGTCCGTGCTGAGCCGTCCCGAGCACGTCTACCGGCTGCTGCGCGAGACGGCCGAGGACGAGGCGGCGGCCGGTTCCCGGTGGCTGGAGATCCAGGTGGACCCGTCCGGGTTCGCCGCGCGGTTCGGCGGGCTCACGGCCACGCTGGAGCTGATGCTCGACGCCGCGCGGCAGGCCGCCGAGCACGCCGGGGTGCACATGCCGGTGATCGTGGCGGCCAACAGGACCAGGCATCCGCTCGACGCGAACACCCTGGCCAGGCTCGCAACCCAGTACGCCGACCGGGGCGTGGTGGGCTTCGGCCTGTCCAACGACGAGCGGCGCGGCGCGGCGCGCGACTTCGAGCGGGCCTTCCGCATCGCCAAGCGCGGCGGGCTGCTGGCCGTGCCGCACGGCGGCGAGCTGCTCGGGCCGCGCAGCGTGAGCCAGTGCATCGACGACCTGGGCGCCGACCGGGTCGGGCACGGCGTGCGGGCGGCCGAGGACCCGTGGCTGATGCAGCGGCTGGCCGACCGGCAGATCTGCTGCGAGGTGTGCCCGACGTCCAATGTGGGGCTGGGCGTGGCCGAGCGGGCGGCGGACGTGCCGCTGCGGCGGCTGTTCGACGCCGGGGTGCCGATCGCGCTGGGCGCCGACGACCCGCTGCTGTTCGGCACCCGGCTGCTGCGCCAGTACGAGCTGGCCAGGGAGGTCTACGAGTTCTCCGACGCCGAGATCGCCGAGCTGGCCCGGCAGTCGATCCGGTCCTCGACCGCGCCGGAGGCGGTGCGCAAGGAGCTGCTCAAGGGCGTGGACGACTGGCTGACCGGCTCACCGGAGTGACCCGGCGATCCGCACCGCCCGTTCCCTGGTGCCCGCGCCCTCCAGGCGGTAGGTGAGCGCGTCCCGCTGCCAGACGAGGGTGGGGGCGGCCTGGCGCAGGGGGATCTCGGTGCCGTCCTGGCGGCGGATGTAGCCGAGCGGGTGCGCGCCGGGGATCCACCAGGCCGTGGTCCCGGCCATCTCGACGTAGTCGGGCCAGGGCGGGCCGAGCTTCTTGAAGAAGAACGGGTCCACGCCGCCCTGGAACTGGTCGAGCCGGACGCCGTCCGGCCAGAACATCGACACCAGCCGGCCCTGGTCGGCGACGGTGGCGCGGGCGGGGGGCCCGAGCTCGGCCGGGGTTCTGACCTGGAACCTCACCAGGCCGGGCAGGTCGTCCGGGGCCACCGGGTGCTCGCCGGGGAGGTTCGCGGTGGTCCGTACCGGGGTGGGTGGTGTGTCGCCGAGCTGCAGCTCGATGCCGGCCAGGCGGAGGACCCGGGCCACGGCGGCGCGGCCCTGGGGGGTGGCGGCCGTGACGGCGACGACGGCCAGCACGACGGCCGCCACGATCCGCCACCGAGCCCGCCGAGTCCGCCGTGTCGGCCGTGTCGGCCGCCCGCGCTTCTGAGGCTGGACCTCCAGGCGGGCCCGGACGGCGGCGGCGACGTCGCCCGGCGGCGGGGACGGGGTGTCGAGGAGGGGGCCGAGGGCGGTCAGTTCGGCTTCCAGGTCGTCGAAGGGGTCATGCGAGCTCACCGCCCACCTCCTCCCTCAGCCGGGCCAGCCCCCGATGGGTGCTGGACTTGACGGTACCGACCGGCCAGCCGAGCACCTGGGCCGTCTCTGCCTCCGACAGTTGCAGGAAGTACCGGCACACGACCGCCTGGCGTTCCCGCTCGGGCAGGCCGCGCACGGCCGCCAGCAGCCGGGCCCGCCGGTCGGTGGCGACGGCCGCGCCCGCCGGGTCGTCGGGGGCCACCGGACCTGCCGGGTCGGCGGCGGTGAGCCGTACGGCCAGGTCGGAGCGGCGCCCGCGGGCCCGGGTCAGGTTGTGCGTCTCGTTGGCCACGATCCGCAGCAACCAGGGACGGAAGGGCGCGTCCCGCCGGAACTTGGGCAGATGGCGGAAAGCCTTGACAAACGCCTCCTGCACGACGTCCTCGGCCTCGTCGCCCGCGCCGAGCATGGCGGCGGTGCGATGGGCGAGCGCGCTGTACCTGGCGACCAGGACCTCGTAGGCCCCCAGGTCACCGTCGAGCGAGCGGGTGATCGCCTCGTCGTCGTCCATGGCGTGTCAGATTCCATCGCATCCGCCCGCGCCCGGGGAAGGGTGTTTCACGCATCAGGTCATCCTCAGGGGCATTAGACTCGTGCAATCCGTCTGCCCCTCAAAGGAACGGGACTATGTCTTCTGGGTATGACCGTGTAGTGCAACCGGCGGCCGGTGACGAGGCCCTGGAGAACCACCTGGGTGGGGACGAGGCCAAGAACTATCGGCAGTACGAGTTCGACATGGTCGCCCCGCACGTCGGCCGTTCGATGCTGGAGATCGGCTCCGGGCTGGGCCACTTCGCCGAGCAGTTCCTGCCGCGGCTCGACCGCCTGGTCGTCAGCGACTTCGACCCCTACTGCGTCGAGCAGCTGGAGAAGCGCTTCGAGGGTCGCGACGACATCGACGTCCTGCAGTTCGGCCTGCCGACCGAGATCCCGCTGAAGGACAAGGTCGACACCGTCGTCATGATGAACGTGCTGGAGCACATCGAGGACGACGCCGAGGCGCTGCGCTCGCTGGCCCGCGTCACGCTGCCCGGCGGCCGGATCATCATCTGGGTGCCCGGCTACATGCAGCTTTACGGAGACTTCGACCGCAAGGTCGGGCACGTCCAGCGCTACACGCCCAAGACCCTGCGCGCCACGGTGGCCAAGGCTGGGCTCGACATCGACGTGCTCAAGCCGATCAACTTCCTGGGCGGCATCGCCTGGTGGGCGGCAGTCCGGCGGGGCGGCGTGGGCTACCCCGACCCGCGCCTGGTCAAGATCTACGACCGCACGGTGGTCCCGGCCACGCGGCTGATCGAGCGGTTCATCACCCCGCCGTTCGGCCAGACGGTGTTCTGCGTGGCCCGCGTCCCGCAGCAGTAGCCCGCAGCAGTGGGCCCGGCCGCCACCCGGTGGGTTGGTGGCGGCCGGACGTTTTTCTACTTGATCGAGCCGGCGGTCAGTCCGCCGACGACCTTCCGCTCGATCAGCGCGAACAGGATGATCACCGGGATGGTGGCGATCACCGAGCCCGCGAAGAGGTTCTGCCAGTCCACCTGGTACTGGCCGATGAACGAGTTCAGCGCGACCGTGAGCGGCTGGTTGGCCGGGGTCGTGGTCAGGGTCAGGGCGACCACGAACTCGTTCCACGCCGCGATGAACGTGAAGATCAGCGCGGTGATCACGCCCGGCATGGCCAGCGGCAGCGTGATCCGGAACAGCGCGCCGAAGCGGCCGTTGCCGTCGATGAAGGCGGCCTCCTCCAGCTCACGCGGGATCGAGGCGAAGTAGGCGTTCAGGATCCACACCGCGAACGCCAGGTTGAACCCGCCGTTGACCAGGATCAGCGACCAGATCGAGTCCACCAGGCCGAACTGGTAGAACTCGCGGTAGATGCCGACGAGCATGGCCGTGGGCTGGAACATCTGGGTGATCAGCACCAGGATCAGGAACGCCGTGCGCCCCCGGAACTTGTGCCGGGCCGAGTAGTACGCGGCCGGCAGCGCCACGAGCAGCACCAGGATCGTCGAGCCGCCGGCGACCTTGAGCGTCACCCACAGGTTCCCGGCCAGGCCGCTGGTCCAGAAGTTGGCGAGGTTCGACCACACCCACTCGTCGGGCCAGAACGTCACCTCGCGCAGCGAGTCCTGCGACCGCAGCGAGGTCAGCAGCATGACGAGGTACGGGAACAGGAAGACGAACGCGACGAGGTAGGCCGCGGCCGCCACGATCACGGTCTTGAGCCTGGGCATGCGGCGCTGCGCCCGTCCGCGGTGGCCGGGCTGGTGGCGCGCGCCGGCCTTGGACATGGTCTGCACGGCCATCACGCCACCTCCTTGTTCCAGCGCGACACCTTGAGGAAGATCATGGTTAGCACGATGACCATGCCGAAGTTCACCACGGACATCGCGGCCGACTCACCGATGTTCGAGCCCTTGAGGATGAACATGAGGATGGTCGAGGTGGCCGTCGAGTAGCCCGGCTGGCCGTGGGTCATCGCCCAGATGATCGGGAAGCTGTTGAAGACGTTCATCACGTTGATCAGCGCGGCGACGGTGAGCGCGGGGCGCAGCAGCGGCAGCGTGATCGACCAGTACGTCCTGAGCTTGGTGGCGCCGTCCATCTTGGCCGCCTCGTAGACGTCGGCGGGGATGGTCGCGAGCCCGGCCAGCAGCGCGTACGTCGTGAACGGCACCGAGACGAAGACCGCCACGAACACCAGCCACGGCATCGCGCTGGAGGCGTCGCCGAGCTGGTCGGCGGAGGCGCCGCCCATCGCGTCGATGAACCCGAGCTTGACCCTGATCTGGTTGATCACGCCGACCTCGGGGTCGAGCATCCACTTGAAGATGATCGCCGTCATCAGCACCGAGGCCGCCCAGGGCGCGATGAGCGCCCAGCGGGCGATCTTGCGGCCGGGGAAGCGCTGGTTGAACAGCTGGGCGAGGGCGAGCGAGATCAGCACGGTGAGCGCGACGACCGCGACCACCCAGATCACGCTGCGGATCATGATGTCGGCGAAGTCCTTCTCACCGAACAGCTTCGTGTAGTTGTCCGGGAAGTTGTTTCCCTGGACCACTCCGAACCGGCTGATCTTGAGGAACGACGACCGGATCATCTCGATCACGGGCCAGAGCACGACCAGCGCGATCAGCACCACGGCCGGCCCGATCCAGGCCAGGGGTTCGAAGGCGCGCAAGCTTCTCATGAGGAACCTTCCATGACGGTGGAGCCGGCGCGGGGACGCGACCCGCGCGCCGGCTCCACAGACACCCGCTGGATCAGCTGGCTTCGGCGGTCTTCTGCAGCTCGCCGAGGACCTTGGCCGGGTCGTCCTTGACGGCGCCGCCGATGGTCTGCTTGATCGCCGGGTTCACCTCGGCCCACTTCGGGTCCTGGAACGGGTAGAAGCTGGCGTTGGGCAGCGCGTCGAGGAACGGCTTGAGCTTCTCGTCACCCGACAGCTTCTGGATGCCGCCGTTGGTGACGGGCAGCAGCTTGTAGGTGTCGGAGATCTTCTGCGCCGCGTTGCCGGTGTAGAAGAAGTCGAAGAACTTCTTGATCTCGGCGGCGTGGCCGTTCTTGTTGAACGCCATGATCCAGTCCATGACGCCGAGGGTGGTGTCGAGCGGGCCGGACTTGCCGGGGATCGCCGTGACGCCGTAGTTCTTCAGGCCGGCCGCGTCGAAGATCGGGATGGACATGGGTCCGCCGTTGACCATGCCGACCTTGCCCGCGCCGAAGTCCTCCCAGACCGTCTTGCGGTCCTTGGTGCCCGGGTTCGGGGTGGTGAGGCCGGCGTCGACCAGGCCCTTCATGTAGGTGAAGGTCTCGACGTTCTGCGGGGAGTTGATGGCCCACTTGCCGGAGGCGTCCTTGTAGCCGCCGCCGTTGCCCAGCATCCACAGGAACGACTCGCCCTGAGCCTCTTCCTGGCCCAGCGGGAGGCCGAACGGCTGGCTCACGCCGGCCTTCTTCAGCTTCTCGGCGGCGGCCTTGAGCTCGTCCCAGGTCTTGGGCGGCTCGGCGATGCCGGCCTTGGTGAACAGGTCCTTGTTGTAGAACAGCGCGCGGGCGGAGGAGACGAACGGGATGCCGTAGCCGGTGCCGTCCACCTTGCCGAAGTCGGCGAACTTCTGCAGCATGTCGCCGGAGACGTTCGGGGACAGGACCTCGTCGACCTTGTAGAGCAGGCCGTCCTTGACGAAGCCGGAGTAGTCGCCGGTCTGCAGGATGTCGGGCACCTGTCCGTTCTGGACCATGGTGGCGACCTGCTTGTCGATGTCGTTCCAGTTGATGACCTGGACGTCGACCTTGATGTTGGGGTTGGCCGCCTGGAACTCGTCCACGACGCCCTTCCAGAACGTCTCGCCCGAGTTCGGCTTACCGGGGCCGTCGCCGTAGTCGGCGGCGACCATCTTGAGGGTGACCTGGCCGCCGCCCGAGGCCTGGGTGTTGTTCCCGCCGCCACCCGAACCGCCGTCGGAGCCGCAGCTGGACAGGACCAGCATCGTGGCAAGGCCGAGAGCGGCGCCGCCCACAAGCTTCATGTTCACTGGTGATACCGCCTTCTCGTCGGACGGGCCGCTGGTCCGTACCAGCCACCTGACCCCGTCCAAAGGGATTAGGGGTGCGAGAGCCACAGCTCAACGCGTTTGCGCCAGAGTAAGCCCGTGTTCAGCAGCCGGTCTATACCGGCTGGTATCGGTTTGAAAACACTCAGGGCAGAAAAAGCTCACAACCGGTCTAGACCGGGCGTCACAGGATCTTTCTCCGCACGTTCTCGCCGCCGTCCGGCGTGCCGATCCACGGGCCCTCGATGGACGGGTCGAGGATGCCCTCCTCCAGGAACTCGTAGCGGCCGTCGAGCACGTACCGGGCCAGGCGCGCGTCCTGCTCGTCGCTGTTGTCCCAGAGCTCGTCGAACAGCGTGCGGACGCGGCGCCGGGCCTGGCGGCAGAAGGTGTCGGCCAGCTCGTACGGCCTGCGCCCGAGGTCGTCGGCGTCCTCCTCGGCCTTCACGCAGACGGCCGTCATGGCGAACAGCTCGGCCCCGATGTCGACGATCCGCCCGAGGAAGGACTGCTTGTGCTCCAGCCTCCCCTGCCAGCGGGACATGCCGTAGAAGGTGGACCGGGCCAGCTTCCTGCTGGTCCGCTCCACGAACCGCAGGTGCTGGGCCAGCGGGCCGAAGGCGGTGTAGCCCGTGGGCAGGCTGCCCGAGCCGGCCACCAGGGTCGGCAGCCACCCGGCGTAGAAGCGGCTCGCCCGGCCGAGCGCGCGGGCACGTTCCTGAGGGGACGCCTCGGGGTTGATCAGCTCGCCGGCCGCGGTCAGGTGCGCGTCCACGGCCTCGCGGGTGATCATCAGGCGCATGATCTCGGAGGAGCCCTCGAAGATGCGGTTGATGCGGGAGTCGCGCAGCATCTGCTCGGCGGGCACGCCGCGCTCGCCGCGGGCGGCCAGCGACTCGGCGGTCTCGTAGCCGCGGCCGCCCCTGATCTGGACCAGTTCGTCCAGCGCCCGGTACGACAGCTCGGTGGCGTACAGCTTGGCGAGGGCGGCTTCGATCCTGATGTCGTTGCGCCGGTCGTCGGCCAGGCGGGCGGTGAGCTCGCTGACGGCCTCCAGCGCGTACGCGGTGGCCGCGATGAAGGCGATCTTGGTCGCCACGGCCTCGTGCCGGCCGACCTTGCGACCCCACTGCTCGCGGGCGTTGCCCCACTCACGGGCGATCTTCACGGCCCACTTGACGCTGCCCGCGCAGGTCGCCGGGAGGGACAGCCGGCCGGTGTTGAGGGTGGTGAGCGCGATCCGCAGCCCTTGGCCCTCCTTCCCGATCAGGTTCTTGGCCGGCACCCTGACCTGGGAGAGCTCGGTGACGCCGTTCTCGATGCCGCGCAGGCCCATGAAGCTGTTGCGACGCCTGACCGTGATGCCCGGACTGTTCCCCTCGACCACGAACGCGCTGATCTTCTCGCCGGTCCTGGCCATGACCACCAGCAGGTCGGCGACGACGCCGTTCGTCGTCCAGAGCTTGACGCCGTTCAGCACGTAGTCGTCGCCGTCGCGCACGGCGGTCGTGGACAGGCGGGCGGGGTCGGAGCCCACGTCCGGCTCGGTGAGCAGGAAGGCGGAGATCTCACCGGCCGCGCACCTGGGCAGGAACTCCCGCTTCTGCTCCTCGGTGCCGAACTGCTTGAGCGGCTGCGGCACGCCGATCGACTGGTGCGCCGACAGCAGCGTGGCCAGCGCGGGGCAGTAGGAGCCGACCAGCGTGAGGGTGCGGCAGTAGTACAGGTAGGGCAGGCCGAGGCCGCCGTACTCGGTGCCGATCGTGATGCCGAACGCCCCGAGGGCGGCCAGGCCCTTGACCACCTCGTCCGGCACCTGCGCGGTGCGCTCGATGAGGGCCGGGTCGACCTGGGTCTCCAGGAAGCGCCGCACCGCCCGGACGAACTCCTCGCCCCGCTCGGCGGCCTCGGCCGGCAGCCCGGGCGCCGGATGCACCAGGTCCAGCCGGAGATCGCCGAGGAACAGCTGCTTGGCGAAGCTGGGGAGCCTCCATTCCCGCTCCCTGGCCTGCTCGCCGACCTGCCTGCTCTCCGCGTACGTGGTCTGCTCAGTCATGGCACCCTCCCGACGGTGCGCCGTCATGTGCAGGGAGTACTGCCCGCCTGAGGGCTTTAAGCACGCCCAGCGCGACGACGGCCAGCACGGCCGGCACCGCCAGGAAGGCTCCGCAGCACGCCAGCGCGACCGCCGACATGCCGGTCGCCACGACGGCGGTGACCCGCGGCCGTCCGGCGGGCAGCACCCGCACCGCCGCCGCCACGCCCGCCGCCGTGACGGCCGCCAGGCACGCCGAGGTCGCCCGCATCAGCAGGTCCAGGTCCACCGCCCACACCACGACCGGCACCGTCAGCACGGCCAGCGCCCCGAGGCTCCGGTACGGCGACCGTCCCCCGGCGAGCCAGGCGGGCATGGCCCCGTCCCTGGCCAGCGCCACCCCCAGCCGCGCCGCCCCCGCCAGGTACGTGTTGACCGCCCCGAACGTCAGCAGCACCGCCAGCACCCCGGTCACCGGCCGCGCCACTCCCCCGAGGCCGGCCTCCAGCAGCGCGCTCAGCGGCACGCCCGGCATGTCCGCGCCGAGCACGCCGACCGAGGTGACGCTGACGCCCAGGTACAGCAGGCCGACCACGACGAGGGTGACCACGGTGGCCCTGGTCAGGCCGTGCCTCCCGCGCCTCCCGCGCCTCCCTACGGCGAACTCGGCCGACAGGTGGCTGGCCGCCTCCCAGCCCACGAAGGCGAACATGAGCACCCCGGCCGCGCCGGCCACCCCGGCGAGCCCGTACGGGGCGAAGGGGGTGAAGTGGTCGAGGTCGGCCCGCGGGGCGGCGGTGACCACGGCGACCGCCAGCAGGGCGACGAGCAGCGCGACGGAGACGAGCTGCAACCGCCCCGAGGTACGCAGCCCGGCGGCGTTGGCGGCGAATGCCGCGGCCAGGATCAGCACGCCGGCCAGGGTGCCGTCCACGCCCAGGCACGCCTCGACGTACCGGCCGCCCACGAGCGCGCCCGCCACGGTCCCGACCGGCACGGCCCCGTAGAACCACCAGCCGACCACGGCGGCGGCCCGCGGCCCGAAGGCCAGCCCCACGAAGCTCGCCACCCCGCCCCCGCCGGGATGCCGGACGCCGAGCGCCGCGAACGTCAGCGCCACCGGCACGCTCAGCGCGAGCAGCCCCGCCCAGGCCAGCACGGAGGCCGGCCCCGCCGCCGCGGCGGCCAGCTGCGGCAGCACCAGCATCCCCGGCCCCAGCACCGCGCCCACCAGCAACGCCGCGCCCTGCCCCACACCCATCCGGCCCTGTTCAGTCATGCCCGCGAAAGTAGCCCGATCGTTCGGCCCCAACCCGGCTCCACCGAACGCTCGATCGGAGAAAGGAGCAGAATCGCGTCATGGACGAACTTGATTCGGCGATCATCCGCCTGCTCCAAACGGATGCGCGGCAGTCCAACCGGGAGCTGGCCCGCCGGCTCGGCATCGCCCCCTCGACCTGCCTGGAACGGGTCAGGGCGCTCACCCGGCGCGGCGTGATCCGCGGCTACCACGCCGACATCGACCCCGCCGCGCTCAACCGGAGCACGCAGGCGATGGTCTCGGTCCAGGTCCGCCCGCTGAGCCGGGCCGTGATCAACGCCTTCAAGCAGTCGGCCGCCGAGCTGCCCGAGGTGCTGAGCGTGTTCGTGCTGGCCGGCGGCGACGACTTCCTGCTGCACGTCGCGGTCCAGGACCTCGACCACCTCCACTCCTTCCTGCTCGACCGGCTCAGCAAGCGCAAGGAGATCGTCGGCTTCCGCACCTCGGTGATCTTCCAGCAGGTGCACGACGCGGTGCCGGAACGGCTGCCGTCCGCCACGGAGACCTGACTTTCGTCGGGGGTGCCACTAGACCGTCGGCAGATTCGGCGGTGGGGGCGTTCTCCCTACGTTTGCCTGCATGAGCTTGAAGATCGCCCTCGCCGGGCTGGCCGCGGCCCTGACCCTCACCCCCGCCGCGGCCCCGGCCCTCGCCTCGGCCCCCGCCGAGCCGACCCCCGCCGCCGTGGACGCCTACCTGCGCGAGGCGCTGGAGGCCACCGGCGTGCCGGGCCTGTCCGTCGTGGTGACCCGCGGCGACAAGGTCGTGCACGCCGCCGGGTACGGCGAGGACTCCGAAGGGCGTCCGGTCACCGCGGCCACGCCGATGCGGGTGGCCTCGGTGAGCAAGTCGTTCACCGCGATGGCCGTGATGACCCTGGTGGAGCAGGGGAAGATCGCGCTGGACGAGCCGGTGGCCGGGCAGCTGCCCGGTTTCCGGATGGCCGACCCGCGCCACACCGAGATCACCGTGCGCCAGTTGCTGAACCAGACCTCCGGGCTGTCCGACAGCTCGCTGGACATCGGCGACCTGGAGTCCGCGAGCTCGCTGGCCGACTACACCGCCCGCCTGGCCGAGGGCCGTCTGGCCGCCGACCCGGGCAGCCGGTACGCCTACTGCAACGTCAACTACGACCTGGCCGCCCGCCTGGTCGAGACCGCGAGCGGCCGCCCGTTCGACGCCTACATGAAGGACCGCGTCTTCGGCCCGCTCGGCATGACCGGCAGCGCCGTGAGCGCCCAGGCCGTCCGGCCGGCGGACGGATTCGTCTCGGTCTACGGCATGTGGCTGCCCCGGCCGGAGGCGTCCGGGTTCCTCGACGGCAGCGGCTCGGGCGCGGTCATCACCACCGCCGCGGACATGGGCAAGTGGCTGATCGCCCAGAACGACGCCGGCCGCCCGCTGGTCAAGAAGCAGAGCCTGGAGGCCATGCACAAGCCCGGCGTGCACGGCTACGGCATGGGCTGGAGCCTGGAGGAGGAGTCCGGCCTGCTGGTGCACTCCGGCAACCTGTTCACCTACAACGCCGTCGAGGCCGTCTCGCCGAAGACCGGCTACGGCTTCGCCGTCATGACCAACGGCGCCTCGCTCTACGACCCGACCTACGACATCATGCGGGGCCTGGCCGCGATGAGCGAGGGCCGCGCGCCGGCGACCCTGGGCGGCGACCGGCAGCTCTACGACCTGGTGCTGGGGCTGCTCGCCGTGGTGGCGGCCGGCCTCGGGGTCATGGGCGTGCTGCGGGCGCGGCGGTGGGCGTCCCGGCGGTCGGGGCGGCCGTGGTGGCGGATCGCCCTGCGGCTGGTGCCGGTGCTGCTGCCGGTCCTGCTGTTCGCGTTCTACCCGAACTGGGTCTCCGTGCTGCTCAATGGGCGGTACGTGACCTGGGAGCAGCTCACCTACTTCCCGGCGTCGTTGTCGATCACCCTGCTCGCCGCGGCTCTCGCCGGGCTCGCGACCGCCGTCGTCCGAATTTGTGTACTGTGTAAGCTTACCAAGTAAGCAAATTCGAGGAGTACCCGATGATCGCGGTCGCCGTCACCGTCCCGCTCGTGTGGCTCGCCTGGCTCGTCCTCACCAACTGGGTGCCCATGTTCCCGCTCAACGACCTCAACGGCGCGAACGTCAGAGGCCGGGCCCTGGCCGCCGCGATCAACTACCCGTTCCCGCTGCTCATCGCGGTCGGCATCGCGCTGCACCGCACGTGGTCGCTCATCGCCGCGACCGTCCTGTGCGTCCTGGTCGTGGCCGGGCACGTGCGGAGCTGGTGGCTGCCCTACTTCGGCCCGGCCACGGCCGAGCAGCGCGAGCTCTACCGGCGCGAGTACAGCCGCACCTGGAAGGTCCTGCCCACCGCGGGCCACGACGTGGTCATCGACGTCCAGCACATGGTGGTGGGCGTGCTGTCCCTGCTCATGCTGGCGGCCACGATCGTCGTTACGCTGACCGCATGACTCAGGCACCCAGGCGGGCGGGGCGTCCGGCCGTGCTCACCGTCGAGCGCATCGTGGCCGCGGCCGTCGGCATCCTCGACGCCGAGGGCCCCGACGCGCTGACCATGCGCCGCCTGGGCGCCGACCTCGGAGTGGCCGCCATGTCGCTCTACCGCCACGTCCCCAACCGGGACACGCTCGTGTCCCTGGTCGTCGACCGGCTGTTCACCGCGGCCATGGCCGGTTACACGCCGGTCCCCGACTGGCCGCGGGCGCTGACCGGGTTCGCCGTGGCCTACCGCCGCTTCCTGCTCGCCCACCCGCGCGCCGTCCCGCTGCTGGCCACCCACCCGGTGGACGTACGGCTCGGCACCGAGCTGATCTCCGGCCTGCTGGCCCGCTTCGAGGCGGCGGGCGTGCCGTCCGGCGACACCGTCAATGCGGTGCAGTCGGTGGCCGTCTACGTGCTCGGCCACGCCCTGGCCCAGGTCGGCTCGACCGCCGAGACCCACGACCCGGACGCGCTGCGCTTCTACGACCAGTGGTTCGACGCGGGCCTGCGGGCCATGGTGTCGGGCTTCGAGCAGCAGCTCGCGGCGCCGCGTTAATTCGGTTGCCCGGCGTCACGGACAGGCCGTAGCTTGTCGGACATGCGCCTTTACCTGTGACAGCAGCCACCTCAGTCCATCGTCCGACAGACGCGGCCACGCTGTGCTCGTCGACGCCCGGCCCTCACCGAGCCGCGTCCTGAGTTCGCGTAAAGGAGCTTCGCATGCGAGTTCGCTCAGCCAAGAAGAAGACCGCCACGCCCGTGCCGCCCCGGCAACTGCCCAAGATGCCGCAGCGCCCGGTCGTGCCGCCCCGGCGGATCATCCCGCCCAAGGGCCGCTAGACAACTACCGGGATGGTAGTTAGCGAGCGCCGCCTCCCCTCTTACGCCCGGGAGGCGGCGCTCACCCTTTTCCGGTCCGGTTCCGCTAGAGCCGCTCGATGATGGTGACGTTGGCCTGGCCGCCGCCCTCGCACATCGTCTGCAGGCCGTAGCGGCCGCCCGTGCGCTCCAGCTCGTGCAGCAGCTTGGTCATCAGGATCGCTCCCGTGCCGCCCAGCGGGTGGCCGAGCGCGATGGCGCCGCCGTTGGGGTTGACCTTGGCCGGGTCGGCGTCCAGCTCCTTGATCCAGGCCAGCGGCACCGGGGCGAACGCCTCGTTGATCTCCACGACGTCGATCTCGTCGATCGACATGCCCGCCTTGCGCAGCGCCCGCTGCGTGGCCGGGATCGGCGCGGTCAGCATGTAGACCGGGTCGTCGCCCATGAGCGCGAGCTGGTGGATGCGGGCCCGCGGGGTCAGGTTGTGCTCGCGCACGGCCTGCTCGGAGGCGATCAGCACGGCGCCGGAGCCGTCGGAGATCTGCGAGGAGGTGGCGGCGGTGATCCGGCCGCCCTCCTTGAGGGTCTTGAGCCCGGCCATCTTCTCCAGCGTCGTGTCGGGCCGCGGGCCCTCGTCGTCCTCGACGCCGTTGACGGGGGCGATCTGGTCCTTGAAGTAGCCGTTCGCGACGGCCTTGGCGGCCCGCTGGTGGGACTCGTAGGCGAACTGCTCCAGCACGTCGCGCTGGAGGCCCCACTTCTCGCACATCAGCTCGGCGCCGCGGAACTGCGAGATCTCCTGCTTGCCGTAGCGCTCGACCCACTTGTCGCCGAACGGGAACGGCATGCCCTTCTCCAGCGCGGCGGTGATCGACGCGCCCATCGGGACGATGCTCATCGACTCCACGCCCGCGGCCACCACCAGGTCCTGGGTGCCCGACAGGACGCCCTGGGCGGCGAAGTGGATCGACTGCTGGGACGACCCGCACTGCCGGTCGATCGTGACGCCGGCCGTCGTCTCGGGCAGACCCGCCGACAGCCAGGCGTTTCGCGCAATGTCCATGCTCTGGGGGCCGAACTGCATGACGCACCCCATGATGACGTCCTCGACCGCCGCCGGATCGACGCCGGTGCGGTCGATGAGCGCCTTCAGCGTGTGGGCGGCCAGGTCGGTGGGATGGACGGTGGAAAGCCCGCCCTTCTTCTTGCCGACCGGGGTACGGACCGCTCCGACGATGTACGCCTCTGCCACAGTGCCTCCTGGAAACCGAGCATTATTCGGTTATTGAGGAGAGACTACAACAGAACGACGTTCTGTGGCTCGTCACTCCGGGGCCAGAAGGTCCTCCGCGGCGTCGATCCTGAACCGCCACCGGTCCACCACCAGGCCGTTCAGCGATTCTGCCAGCTCCAGCGCCAGGCTTCCGAGCTTGACGGGCTCCTCGCCGCGCAGCTCGATCGCGGTCAGCTCGGTGGCGAAGGGCAGCAGCTCCCGCACCGCCGGCGGCTGCCCCTTCTGCGGCACGAGCGCGGCCCGGATGTCGCCCGACGTGTACGTGAACTCGTCCTCCCCCTGCTCCAGCAGCGGCGCCAGATCGTCGGCGGACGGGCGTACCGGCAGGATGACGGCGGGACCGCCCTCCTCGCCGTCGGCCGGATCGCTCACCTCGCCCCGGCACACCGCGAGCCCCTTGAGCCGGAAGGCCAGCCCCTCGGCCAGGTAGCGGTCGAAGAAGTCGAACGGCAGCGGCCCCTCGGCGGTGACCCGGCAGGCCCACGCCTTCTCCAGCACCCCGCCGGTCAGCTCGGCGTCGGCCTCGACCGGCGCGTACACCCGCACGTCGGCCGCCACGATGTCGTCGCCCTCGCGCCGGGCGTCCGGGTCGGCCAGCTGGACGATCCGCAACAATTCGGCGGGGTCCGGTTTGGCGGGCAGGGCCGCCGTCGGGCCAGTACGCAGTTTCCGCTTCGCCAGCCAGCCCATGCCCGCCTCCGCCAATCAGCTTCGATAGGAGCTCGTCATCGTCGCGTAGACGATGATGTTGTCGTTGTAGTGGCCGATGGTGCGATCGTAGGCACCACCGCAGGTGATGAGGTGGAGCTGGGCGTTCTCCCGGCTCCCGTAGACGCGCTCGGTCGGGAACGTCTTCTTGCTCGCCTGCTCCACGCCGCCGACCGTGAACACGGCGGTCGTCTTGTCCTGGCGCTTGACCTCGATGGTGTCGCCGTGCTTGAGCTCGCCGAGGCGGCTGAACACGGCGCTGCGCGTCCGGGTGTCCTTGTGACCGAGCAGCACCGCCGGGCCCTCCTGGCCCGGCGTGGACATGTTCCGGTACCACCCGACCAGGTTGGGATTGTCGGACGGCGGCACCTCGATCGTCCCGTCCTTGGCCAGCCCCACCGACCTGATCGGCGCGTTGACGCCGAGCCGCTTGATCACGATCCGGATCGGCGTCGAGGGCAGCATCGGCGGCGCCGGCGTGATCTCCGGCAGCGGCGGCGGCTGGTCCGGCGGGGCCTGGAACAACGCCTGCTGCGGCTGGCCGGACGCCTGCGTCTGCACGGCCACGGGCAGGGCGTCCCTGTCCATGCCGTACTCCTCGGGCGACTGCAGCACCATCAGCATGCCCGCCACGACCGTGACGACCCCGGCGATGGCCGCGCCGATCAGCACGGTCCTGAGCGCGGTGCTCCCCCGGTCCCGCGGTGGCGGGCCGCCGTACGGATACTGCCCGGCCACGCCGCTCAGCCCCTGCCGGCGGTACGCCGGCGCAGCACCAGCCCACCGGCCGCCGCGGCCGCGATCAGAACGGCTCCGGTCAGCACGAACAGCCGCCCGTCAGGCCCCGCCATCCCCCCGGCCCCGGTGTCGGCCCCCGCCTTGGGCGTCTTGGACTTGTCCGGCGGAGTGACGGTCACGGTCGCGGTGCTGGTCTTGGTCGGCTTGGGGGTGGGGGTCGGCGTGGGCGTGGGAGTGGGGGTCGGCGTGGGCGTCGGGGTCGTCCCCGTGCCGGCCACCACCTGGAAGCTGAAGGTCTTGAGCCCGGTCGTGGGGGGCTCGCACTTGATCGCAGGGGCAGTCGAGGAGGTGCCCAGAGCCAGATCCCCCGCCGTCAGTTGCACAGTGCCGGCGGTGGTGGGCTTGATCTTGATGGTGACGCTGGGAAGCGTCGTGATGTCCTGACCGGCCACGGCGCCGGTGAGGGTCGCCTCGCCGGTGGCGGTGGCGGGCGCGCCTGCGCCGGTCGCCTTGATGGTGGCAAAGAGCTTGCTGCTCACGGGGAACCCGGTGGGCGCGGTGAGCGGGTCATTCGTGGTCTCGATGGTGCCTGTCCAGGTGATGGAGGCATCCTCGTTGGCCTTGGCATTGGTGGGCGTCGTCATCGCGACCTTGATGTCGACAGTGGCGGGGTACAGGGCGTCCGTCCCGCTGGGGAGCTTGCAGTTGTAGGAGACCACGTCGGTCCCGGTGCCACCGCCAGTCCCGATAGGGATGTCGAGGACCTCGGTGGTGGAGGAGGGAGTGCAGGTCGCCACGCTGCTCGGGCTGGACAGGAGCCCGAGACGGATCTCTCCGGGCTTGATGCTCACCTTGCCCGTCGTGGTGGCGCCCACAGACACCTTGTACTTCACTTCGCCCGCAGGAATGGCAGCGGTGTTCGCCGCGACAGCCGCTCCCTGCTTCGCACCAGGGTCAGTGACTGACCCACCGGTCGGCGTCAGCGCGACCGTGGCCTGCACATACGTGGCTTGCGTGGCCGGAGTTGTCTGTGTCAACGCCGGAATCCCAACCGACAGGTCGAAGCTACCGCCTGCTGTGACCGATTCGGGACCAGTGAGCGTCACGCTGAGCGGAGTGGCTCCAAAGGTGAACGGCCCTCCGGCGCACGTGTAGCTGAACTGCTTCGGGGCCGCGGCCTGGGCCGGCGAGGACAAGCCGACCAGCGAGCCGGAGAAGGCGGCGAGTGTGCCCATCAATCCCAAGGCGGAGGTCTTGTGGGCGAGGCGGCGCCACGCCTGGGACGTAAGCACGGGTCCATCTCCGTTTCAGCGCAGTGTCAACAGTCGTGCCAGAATTCCAGCCGATGGTCACGGTTCGGTTGAGATCCTACGAACTGTCCCTGTCAACTTCCCGTAAAACCCAAAATCCGCCCCAAAAACCCCATCAGCCCTTCTTCTTCGACAACGTCGCGTACACCACGATGTTGTCCGTGTAGCTGTGCGCCTCCTTGTTGAAGACACCGCCACACGTGATCAGCCGGAGCTGCGAGTCCTTGGTGTTCCCGTACACCCGGGACGTCGGGAACGCCGACTTGCTGACCTGCTCGATCCCGCTCACCGTGAACCGAGTGACCTTCCCGTCCGACCGGTACACGTAGATCTGGTCGCCCTTGGCCAGCTCGCGCAGACGGTCGAAGACGGCGGGGCCCTTGCGGGTGCTGACGTGGCCGTTGATGATCGCGGGCCCGAGCTCGCCAGGCACCGGCGAGAAGCGGTACCAGCCGGTCTGGTTGGGCCGGGTCAGCGGCGGAGTGCCCAGGTTGCCCTTGATGTCCACGGTGACGCCGCCGATGGGGGCGTTCACCTTGATCTTGGGGATCTTGATCCGGCTGGGCTTCGCCTTGGCCTTGGCGGCCTTCGTCCTGGCCTTGGGGATCGGCGGCACGGTCGGGGCCGCGGCCAGCGGCGGCGGCGCGTCCGGCCGGGCCGGGGTCAGCGTCGCACCCTTGCCGCCCGGTCCCACGGTCGCGGGCAGCACGAACGCGCCCGCGTTCTCGATCTGCACGGCGGTCGGCCGGTCGGCGGCGGCCAGCGTGCCGGAGCCGTCGTCCACCTTGGGCGCCACGGAGAGCAGGCCCACCATGATCGCGCCGACGCCGGCCAGCGAACCGGCGATCAGCAGCCCGGGCATCGCCCGCTGCATCGGAGTCTTCTGCTCGGCCATCACTTCGTTCCTCCCGCGTGCGCGGCCCTGCGGCGGCGCAGGGCGAGCCCGCCGCCCGCGCTGCCCATGAGCAACATCGCCCCACTGGCCATCAGCCCGTACGGCCGGTCCGGCTCGTCGGGCGCCTCACCGGTGTCCACCCCGCCCTT
The DNA here is from genome assembly GCF_044459705.1 of Nonomuraea sp. NPDC050227. Taxonomy (NCBI): domain Bacteria; kingdom Bacillati; phylum Actinomycetota; class Actinomycetes; order Streptosporangiales; family Streptosporangiaceae; genus Nonomuraea; species Nonomuraea sp. NPDC050227. The sequence continues at coordinate 36,672 of NZ_JBITJF010000001.1, forward strand.
GGGGACCTTGGCCACCTGCGCCCTGACGTACGTGGTCGCCGTCGGGCCGGTCGCGGTGGGCGTGGCCGTGCTCGTCCCCGTGACCGCCGGCACCACGACCACGTGCCCGAGCCCGCCGCTCGGCGTGGGCCGCGAGTGGTTCCGCGTGGGGGTGCTGGTCGCGGTGGACGTGCTGGTGTTGGTGGGGGTGGTCGTCGGTGTGGTCGTCGTGGTGGGGGTCGTGGTGGGGGTCTGCGACGGGTCGGGGGTCTGGCTGTTGGTCGGTCCCGACTTCTCCCGTACGGTCACCGTCACCGAGACCGGCCCGCCGACGAGCTTGCACTTCGCGCCGTGGTAGCCCGTCGGGATCTTGGCGGTGTTGGTGGACACCTTGAACGCGTCGAGCCAGGCAGGCTTGCTGGAGGCGTTCACGATCCTGATGGTGTGCTTGCCGTACTTCAGCTCCGGCGACTTCCAGATCGTGAAGCCGCCGTCGAGGTCGTCGTTGACGGGCAGGTCGTCGTCGGAGCGCGAGGGGTCCTCAGTGGCCACCTTGCCGCCGTCGATGTAGATGTCCACGGGGCCGGCGTCCTTGTCGTGCGGCCCGATGTACTCCACGCCGGTGCCGGTGAAGCTCAGCTCGGCCCAGGCCCCGAGGTCGTTGGTCTCGTGCAGGTCGTTGTGCACGTGGTTCTCGGAGCCCGGACGGTCGTCGATCGAGGTCCAGCCGGGGCCGTAGGTGATCTTCATGTCGGTCGGGTTGTCGGTCTCGTTGCCGTCGTTGGCGACGACCGTGCCGTCCGGCGGGGTGAAGTCGAGCTCGATGTCCTTCGGCGTGACTCTGATGTTCCCGACCTTGTCGATCAGGCCGGGGTCGTTCAGGGACTCGGGCAGCGACAGCTCGCCGTCGGGGCGCAGCTTGCCCTTCTGCTCGACCGAGCCCTTCGGCTGCAGGATGCCCTGCCAGCTGCTGCTCAGCTCGACGTTGCCGGTGGCGTGCACGTTGGCGCCCGGAGCGAAGTAGCCGGGCGACTGGAGCCGTCCGTGGTCGGCGTAGTCGAGCTTCCAGGTGAAGTTGAGCGGGTCACCGACCACCAGGTCGGTGGCGAAGGTGAGATGGGTGTTCAGGCGTACCGGTGCGTGCCGCACGATGCTGTCGGCGCCGGAGGGAACGCATTCGTACTGCACGTCCAGGTCGGCCGGTGCGGCCGAGGCCGGGACGCCGGGCAACGCGACGACCCCGACGGCCGCCACCGATGCGATCGACGCGGCGAGCAACGACTTGCGCCACCGACTCACGGGACACTCCGATCATCACAAATAGACCGAGGGTAGATCTTAGAGTCGAAAACACCCGCAACGCAGGCGGTTTCCCCCAAGTTCCAGCACTTGTGATGAAGCCGTGTCCCCTGCTGGGTCCCCCGCCGCCTCCCCTGCCGCGAAAGCGGGTATACCTCCGGGTAACAGAATCGTATTCTGTCGTGCACGACACCTGCTGGGAGGCGAATCGATGCAGCGAGACCTCTTCGACGAGGAGCACCTGCTCTTCAGGGAAACCGTGCGCGAGTTCATGGCCCGCGAGGTCGTGCCGCACCACGGCCAGTGGGAGAAGGACGGCATCGTGCCCCGCGAGGTCTGGAAGAAGGCCGGCGAGATCGGCATGTTCGGCTTCGGCGTCCCCGAGGAGTACGGCGGATCCGGCATCACCGACTTCCGCTACAACGCGGTGATCGTCGAGGAGATCATCAGGACCGGCGCCTCCGGCCTGGGCTTCTCGCTGCACAACGACGTCATGGCCCCGTACGTCGTCGAGCTCACCGACGACGAGCAGAAGCAGCGCTGGCTGCCCGGCTTCGCCTCCGGCGAGCTCATCACCGCGATCGCGATGACCGAGCCGGGCGCCGGCAGCGACCTGCAGGGCATCAGGACCACCGCCGTCCGCGAGGGCGACCACTACGTGGTCAACGGCCAGAAGACGTTCATCACGAACGGCGTCAACGCCGACCTCGTGGTCGTGGTCGCCAAGACCGACCCCGAGGCGGGGGCCAGGGGAACGACGCTGATCGTGGTCGAGCGCGGCATGGAGGGCTTCAACCGCGGCCGGAACCTGGACAAGGTGGGCATGAAGGCCCAGGACACCGCCGAGCTGTTCTTCGAGAACGTGCGCGTGCCCGTCGCCAACCGCCTCGGCCCGAACGAGGGCGAGGGCTTCTTCCACCTGATGAACAACCTGCCCCAGGAGCGCCTGTCGATCGCCGTGGCGGCGGTGGCCGCGGCGGAGACGGTGCTGGAGCAGACGATCGAGTACTGCAAGACCCGCCAGGCGTTCGGCCGCAACATCGGCTCGTTCCAGAACACCCGGTTCGTCCTGGCCGAGCTGGCGACCGAGACGGAGATCGCCCGCCACTACGTGGACAAGTGCATCCTGGCGCTCAACGCCCGGCAGCTCACCGTCGTGGACGCCGCCAAGGCCAAGTGGTGGACCACCGAGCTGCAGAACAAGGTCATCGACCGCTGCCTCCAGCTCCACGGCGGCTACGGCTACATGATGGAGTACCCGGTCGCCAAGGCGTGGCTGGACAGCCGCGTCCAGACCATCTACGGCGGCACCACCGAGATCATGAAGGAGATCATCGGCCGGTCCTTCGGATTCTGACGGCGGGCGCGCGCCCGGCCGGGCCGCGCCGCATACTGTCAGCATGGACGGCGGCCTGATCCTCCTCGTTTTCCTGGCGTTACTGTTCGCCTGGGGGCTCAACCGCGTGCGCAGGGCCTTCCGGCTCGGCCCCGTCGGCTACGCGGGCGTGATGATCGTGTTCATCATCGCCATGCTGCTCGTCTGGGGCCAGACGATGCGCTGAGGCCGGGAAGGCTCACCCCGGCATCCCCTGCACGAACCGGGTCAGCAGCCGGGCGAACTCGGCCCGCTCGGCCGCCGACCAGCCGGCGGTGGCCGACGCGAAGGCCGCCTGCCGGGCCTGCCGGGCCTGCGTGAGCGCGGCGGCGCCCGCGTCGGTCAGCACCAGCCACGCCCGCCGCCCGTCGGCTTGGTCGGCCTCCCGCCGTACCAGCCCCGCCGTCACGGCGGCCGTCACGAGCCGGCTGGCCCGCGGCTGGTCGACGTTGAGCGCCTCGGCGACCGCCGACACGGTGAGCCGCCCGCCGGCGGCCTCGATCACGTCGAGCACCTCGAACTCGGGGCCCGCCGCGCCGTGCTGCCGGGCCAGCGCCCGCCTGCTCTGCCTGCGCCTGATCGCGACCATCGCCCGCTCGATCGCGGCAATTTCCTTGTCTTCATACATGTAGTTGCTATTGTACATGCATGGACAGACCTATCGGATATTGGGTGAAGCACCTCGACAACCTGCTGGAGAACGCGATGGGCCAGGCCCTGGCCACCCACGGCGCCTCGCGCAGGGAGTGGCAGCTTCTCCACGCCACCGCCCAAGAGGAGAACGCCGCCGCGCTGGCGCCGTTCGAGGGGGTGGAGGAGGCCGTACAGAGCCTGACGTCGAGGGGATGGCTGACGGACGGGCGGCTGACCGACGAGGGCCGGGCCGTGCACACGGCCGTCTCCGAGCGGGTCACCCGCTTCCGGCAGCAGGTCACGCAGGGCGTGAGCCCGCAGGAGTACCGGACCGCCGTCGAGGTGCTGCGCCGCATGGCGGCCAACGCCGAACGCTAGGAGGCCGCCCGGTCCGCCTCCAGCACGACCCGGGCCACCAGCTCCGGATCGTCGCTCATCGGCACGTGCCCGCAGCCCTTGAGCAGCTTGACCCGCTGCCCCGACCAGCGCGCCGCGCGCACGGCCTGGCGGCGCGGCAGCAACCGGTCGCGCTCGCCCCAGGCGATCGTGATGGGCGACTTCGGCGGGGCGGGCGGCATCAGCCCGCCGAACGACTCCAGCGTCTCGTCGAAGCCCGCCGCCCCCGCCAGCGCCTGCGTGGCCGCGACCAGCCCGGCGGGGTCGAGCTGGCTCGGACGGGCCACCAGCACCCCGCTGGACGCCGCCCGCATGACCGGGTTACCGGCCGCCCTGACCGCCTGCTCCGGCGACATCGCGCGCGCCGAGTTCCGCAGGGCCTTCAGCGTCGTCTGGCAGTAGAGCAGCTCGGAGCGCGACCAGAAGCCGGCCGGCGACAACGCGGTCGCCGCGCGCACGACGCCGCGCGAGGCCAGTTCGAGCGCGATGTAGCCGCCGAGCGAGTTGCCCACCACGTGCGGCTCCCGGATGCCGAGCAGCGCGCAGAACGACTCGACCGCGTCCGCCAGCGACTCCGCGGTGTACGGGATGCCCGCGGGCAGCCGCGGCGACACCCCGAAACCGGGCAGGTCGATCGCGATCACCGTGTGGTCGGCGGCCAGCCGGTCCATCACCGGCAACCACGCCTGCCAGTGGTGCCCGATGCCGTGGACGAGGATCAGCGGCTCGCCGCTGCCCCGGCGTTCGAAGGCCAGCTCCATGCGGCCCAGTGAACCACTCACCTGCTCCGGGTGGGAATCTCGAACCAGACCGCTTTGCCTTCCCTGGTGGGACGGGATCCCCAGCGCTTGGCCAGCTGGTCGACCAGGTAGAGGCCGCGGCCGCCCTCGTCGTTCTCCCCGGCGCTGCGGATGCGGGGCAGGCGGAGGTCCTGGTCGAAGACCTCGACCCAGACCGACTCCTCGCCCCTGCGCAGCCTCAGCGTGAACTCCTTGTCGCCGACCGGCTCCTCCTCGAAGCCCGGCATGTCCCAGGACTCCTCGAACGGCAGCGGCGGCCCCTCGACGACCAGCTCCCGGCGCGGGGAGTTGGCGGTGGAGGCGTGCAGCACCACGTTGGTGACGACCTCGGAGACCAGCAGGCAGGCCAGCTCGGCGCGTTCCTCGGGCACGTTCCAGCCGGAGAACGCCTCGGAGGCCATGCGGCGCGCCTCGCCGACCATGATCGGCTGGGCCGGGAAGGTGCGCTCCTCGACGTCGAGGTCGACGTCGCTGGAGCGGACGACCAGGATCGCCATGTCGTCGTCGATCTCGCCGGGCACCGCGATCGTGGCGGCGTCGGCGATGCGCTCGACGTCGGCGTCGGCCATCTTGGCGAGCTTCTCGCACAGCACGCCGAGCGTCTCCTCCTCGCTCGGCATCCTGCCGTCGCGGCCCGGACGCCGGTCGACCAGGCCGTCGGTGTAGAGCAGCAGCGCCGCGCCCGGCGGGAGGGTGCGGGTCTCCTCCTTGTACACCAGGTCGGCGTGCAGGCCCTTGGCCCGGACGCCGAGCGGCTGGCCGACCTCCTCGATGTCCATCTCCAGGCACTGGCCGTCGACCACCAGCAGCGGCGGCGCGTGCCCGGCGTTGGCGAAGGAGAGCTGCCGGGACCAGGCGTCGTAGACGAGGTACTGGCAGGTGACGATGGGCGGGATGCTGACGTCGGCGCCGTTGTCGTCCTGCTCGGGGGTGGCGATGATGCGGGTCCACTCGTCGAGCCTGGCCAGGATGTCGGCGGGCGACTTGTCGTCCTGTGCGAAGGCCCGCAGCGCCGCCCTGAGCTGGCCCATGATGGCCGCGGCCTTGGCGCCCCTGCCCTCGACGTCGCCGATCACGATGCCGACCCGGCCGGCCGAGAGCGGGATCACGTCGTACCAGTCGCCGCCGACCTGGGTCTGGATGCCCTGGCCGTGGGAGGCGAGCGGGGCCGCCGGGTAGTAGCGCACCGCGATGTCGAGGCCGTCGAGCTGGGGCAGCGCCCTGGGCAGCAGGTGCTTCTGGAACGACTCGGCGGTGTGGCGCTCCTCCTCGAACAGCAGCGCGTTGTCGATCGCGAGGGCCACGCGGGTGGCGATGGCGCCCACGAAGTCGCGGTCGAAGGCGTCGTAGTGGGGGCTGCGCCGGTCGGTCAGGTTGGACAGGCCGAGGTACATCAGGCCCAGCGTCTCGCCGCGCACCAGCAGGGGGGCGACGATGGCCGAGGTCATGCCGATCTCACTGGCCAGGCGCGCGCTGCCCTCGTGCGGCGACGGATAGCTGGTGGTGGAGAAGTCCTCGACGAGGATGGTCTCCTGGCGGCGCAGCGCGGTGTCGGCGTAGTGGCCGGAGGGGTAGCGGATCTCCGCGCCCACCGGCTTCCACGTGCCCGCGGGCGGGGTCCAGCCCTGGACGTGCTCCGAGACCCGGCGGACCAGCCGGTCGCCCTCCATGAGCTCGATGAAGCAGTGGTCGGCGAACTGCGGCACGAGCATCTCGGCCACCCGCTTGAGCGTCTCCTCGACGTAGAGGGAGCCGGCCAGCCGCTCGCCGATGCGTTCGAGGAGCCCGAAACGGTCTTTCTCGCGTTCGTTGCTGCGCAGGGCCTCGCGGGCCAGGATGACGATGCCGGTGACCGACCCGGACGGGTGGCGCAGCGGCACGGCCTGGGCGCGGACGTAGACGATCGTGCCGTCGCCGCGCCTGACGTCGAACGTGCCCTCCCACACGCCGCCCTTGAGCACGTGCTTGGCCAGCTCGATCGCCAGCGGGTGGTCCTTCTCCATGATCCCGAGGGACAGGACGGACGCGTCACGCGCCGGCGCGTTGCCGGGACGGCCGAACAGCTGCTCGGCGAAGGGATTCCAGTAGAGGAGATTGCTGAAGCGGTCTGTCACGACCACTGCCATTTCGGCATGGTCCAGAACGGACCCGGCACCAAGGTGATCAGCCGTTTCTTGTGACAGATCCCCCCATCGCTTCATCCGGAGACCACTCCTTGGGGTGGCTTGTGCGCACAGCGGACCACGGGTGCTCCTGCAACTGTCTTGGCCAGGGGAGAGTGGAGGGCCCCCCAAGAGGGATTCAACCAAGTGGCTGCGCGCGCGTCAGCGCTTGGAGACAAAAACGTGCGCGGCAACGTCACGCGGAAGCTCCGCGGGAGTGTCGTTCGCGTCACCGTCACCTGTCACCCGCACACCGTCGTCGCTCGCCGCGAGCGTCACCTCGCGTCCGGGTTGTATCCCAACTTGCTTGAGTTTAAGCATCACAGCAGGATCGCTTTGCACTTGTTCGCTGATCCGGCGCACCACGACCGGGATGTCACGCGGCCCGGCGGCCTCGGACATCGAGGTCAGGACGTTGGCCGCGCCCTCGGTGACCTCCTGCGCCCCCAGCTCGGCCAGCCCCGGGATGGGGTTTCCGTGCGGGCAGACCGTGGGGTTGTCGAGCAGCGTCACCAGCCGCGCCTCGACCGACTCGGACATGACGTGCTCCCACCGGCACGCCTCGATGTGCACCTCTTCCCAGGGAAGGCCGATGACCTGGGTGAGCAGGCATTCGGCCAGGCGGTGCTTGCGCATCACGCGGGTGGCCAGCGTGCGGCCCAGGTCGGTCATCGACAGGTGCCGGTCGCCCTCGACGCGGACGAGGCCGTCGCGCTCCATGCGGGCGACGGTCTGGCTCACGGTGGGGCCGCTCTGCTGGAGGCGCTCCGCGATGCGGGCGCGAAGGGGGACGATGCCCTCCTCTTCGAGCTCATAAATCGTACGGAGATACATCTCCGTCGTGTCGATCAGGCCGTGTGCGGTCAAGGCTCCTCCCAACTGAAATGCTACGCCGGTCGTGGCGGGGACTGAGCCCGTCCGCTACGGGCACAGAAGTCATCAGGAACCCTATTGGGAGAACGACCGACGATGGTTAAGGACGGCAACAACGGAGCGGCCGAGTTCCTTCCCGCCCGGCGCGACCTCGGCTCCCTGCGCACGGCGGCCGCCCGCTGCGAGGGCTGCGACCTGTACGCGAAGGCCACCCGGACGGTGTTCGGCGAGGGCCCCGAGCAGGCCCGTTTCATGCTGGTGGGCGAGCAGCCGGGAGATCGCGAGGACCGCGAGGGTCATCCGTTCGTGGGGCCCTCCGGACGCGTGCTTGATCGGGGTCTGGAGGAAGCCGGAATCGAACGGGACGCGGTTTATCTGACGAACGCCGTCAAACATTTCTCCTTCACTCCCAGAGGGAAGAGAAGGATTCATCAGAAGCCGACGGTCGCCGAGATCGAGGCGTGCCGGCCGTGGCTCGGCGCGGAGCTGGAGGTGGTGCGTCCCGACGTGGTCGTGGTGCTCGGCGCGACGGCGGCCAGGTCGCTGCTGGGCAGGGCGTTCCGAATGACCGAGCACCGGGGCGAGCCGGTGCCGCTCGGCGACGCGCTCGCGGTGGCCACGATCCACCCCTCGGCGGTGCTGCGCGCGCCCGACAGGGACGCGGCCTACGCGGGCTTCGTCTCCGACCTCAGGGCCGCGGCGCGGGTGTCGGAGCGGTAGTTGCGGAACCCGGCCACCGACAGGCCGACGACGAGCACGGTGACCGCGCACGCCAGTCCCCCGCCCACCCAGGCGCCGGTGAGCCCGAAGGCGGTCGCGGTCGCGCCGGCGCGCAGGTCGCCGAGGCGCGGGCCGCCCGCCACGACCACCATGAACACGCCCTGCATCCGCCCGCGCATCTCGTCGGGGGCGTAGAGCTGCAGGATCGACTGCCGCCACACCGACGAGATCACGTCGGCCACGCCGCCGACCGCCATGAACGCCACGACCAGCCACAGTTCGCGCACCAGCCCCGCGGCCGCGACGGCGAGCCCCCACATGGCGATGGCCAGCACGAGCGCGACGCCCTGCCGCGAGATCCGGCCCACCCAGCCGGAGAACAGCGCGCCGGCGACCGAGCCGATCGCCATGGCGGAGGTCACCCAGCCGAGCGCGGTCATCGAGCCGCCGAACCGATCGGCGGCCAGCTCGGGGTAGAGGGCGCGCGGCATGGCGAACACCATCGCGATGATGTCCACGACGAACGACATCAGCAGCACCGGGCTCCTGGCGATGAAGCTGAGGCCCTCCCAGACCGCCCGGGCTCCCGGACGTGTCACCTCGCCCAGCGGGGGCAGGGTGGGCAGCCTGAGGGCCGCGTAGAGGCCACCGCTGAACAGCAGGGCGTCCACCGCGTACGCGGCGGCGTAGTTGGGGTGGTCGCCGCCGGTGGCCAGCAGCACGCCGCCGAGCATCGGGCCGACGACCGCGCCGAGGCTGTAGACCAGCGAGTTGAGCGCGTTGGCGGCCGGCACCAGCTCGGGGTCGAGGATGCGCGGGATCACCGATCCCCTGGTCGGGCCGGTGATCGCGAACCCGGTGGCGTTGACCGCCGTCGCCGCGAAGATCAGGTACACGTTGCCCAGCCCGAGCAGGGCCTGCGCCAGGATGACCAGGGTGGCCGCCCAGGTGATGAGCGAGCCGATGACGAGCAGCCTGCGCCGGTCGAAGGCGTCGGCGACGGCCCCGCCCCACAGCCCGAAGACCAGCAGCGGGACGAGGTTGGCCATGCCGAGCAGGCCCACCCAGAGCGAGGAGTGGGTCAGGTCGTAGACCTGCTGGCCGACCGCCACCACGGTGACGGCGACGCCCACGTTCGAGACGGCCTGGCCGGACCAGATCCGCCGGTACGCGGGCACGGCCAGCGGCCTTGTGTCCACAAGATGACGTTTGACCAGTTCCCCGAATGCCACCTAAGGCAATTTAAGGTGCAAGTCTCTCCAAAGCCCAACCGGGTCGGGTGCGCCGGTAGCGCAGCCTGTCGTGCATCCGGTCGAGCTGTCCCTGCCAGAACTCCACCTCGGTCGGCGTCACCCGGAAGCCGCCCCAGAAGTCGGGCACCGGCGGATCCTCCGGCCAGCGGGCGGACAGCTCCTCGTAGCGCTCGTCGAGCTCCTCGCGCGAGCGCACGACCGCCGACTGCCGCGAGGCCCAGGCCCCGATGCGGGAGCCGTACGGGCGGGAGTTGTAGTAGTCGGCCGACTCCTGGTGGGAGATGCGGGCGACGGTGCCCTCGATGCGGATCTGGCGGCGGATGGCGTGCCAGGGGAACAGCAGCGAGGCGCGTCCGTTCTCGGCCAGGTCGCGGCCTTTGCGGGACTCGTAGTTGGTGTAGAAGACGAAGCCGTTCTCGTCGTAGCCCTTGAGCAGGACCGTCCTGGCGCTCGGCCGGCCGCCCGCGGAGGCGGTGGCGAGGACCATGGCGTTGGGTTCGGGCAGGCCGGCGTCGAGCGCGTCCTGGAACCAGACGGTGAACTGCGCGACGGGGTCGGACGCGAGGTCGGTCTCGAGCAACGGCTCGCCCTCGTACGTTCGGCGTAGCGCCGCCAGCAGGGGCGGGCGCGGGGTGGCATCCACGAGACGGTATTCTTGCGCGCTCATGTGGCAGATCCCACGCTAGGGCGCGTTCGGCGGCCTGACGCAGGTCGCGGGACACGTGCCCACAGCAGGCTCCCTACCAGCGGGTTTGACGTTTCGGCGGGTCCCGAGACCGACCATGACCTGGGAGGGGGTTAAATTGACCCGCCGGTATCTCGACATCAAGGCATTGCCGTTACATGGCAAGAAAGGGAGGCGGCCGAGCATGTCCGACTTCAAACCCGGCCTCGAAGGCGTCGTAGCTTTCGAGACCGAGATCGCGGAACCGGACAAAGAAGGGGGCGCCCTTCGATACCGGGGCGTCGACATCGAGGAGCTGGTCGGCCGTGTCCCGTTCGGGCACGTTTGGGGCCTGCTGGTCGACAACAAGTTCCAGCCGGGCCTGCCCCCGGCGGAGCCGTACCCCATCCCTGTCCACTCCGGTGACATCCGCGTAGACGTGCAGAGCGCGCTGGCCATGCTGGCTCCGGCCTATGGCTTCAAGCCCCTGCTCGACATCAGTGACGAGGAGGCCCGCGACCAGCTCGCGCGCGCCTCCGTGATGGCGCTCTCCTTCGTCGCGCAGTCCGCGCGCGGCCTCGGCCTGCCGATGGTGCCGCAGAGCCGGGTCGACGAGGCGAAGACCATCGTCGAACGCTTCATGATCCGCTGGCGCGGTGAGCCTGATCCCAAGCACGTCAAGGCCATCGACGCCTACTGGACCTCGGCCGCCGAGCACGGCATGAACGCGTCCACGTTCACCGCCCGCGTCATCGCCTCCACCGGCGCCGACGTGGCCGCGGCGCTCTCCGGCGCCGTGGGCGCGATGTCGGGCCCGCTGCACGGCGGCGCCCCCGCCCGCGTGCTCCACATGATCGAAGGCGTGGAGCAGCTGGGCGACGCCAAGAAGTACGTCCAGAGCGAGCTCGACAAGGGCAACCGGCTCATGGGCTTCGGCCACCGCGTCTACCGCGCGGAGGACCCGCGCGCCCGCGTGCTGCGCCGCACCGCCAAGGAGCTCGACGCGCCCCGCTACGAGGTCGCGGCGGCGCTGGAGCAGGCCGCCCTGGAGGAGCTGCACGCCCGCAAGCCCGACCGGGTGCTCGCCACCAACGTCGAGTACTGGGCGGCCGTGGTGCTGGACTTCGCCGAGGTGCCCTCGCACATGTTCACCTCGATGTTCACCTGCGCCCGCACGGCCGGCTGGGCCGCGCACATCCTGGAGCAGAAGCTCACGGGCCGGCTGGTGCGTCCGAGCGCCAACTACATCGGCCCGGCCTCGCGCCCGCTGAGCGACGTCCCCGGCGCCTCCGAGGTTGTCGGCACGATCTGACACGTTTTCGCCCGTGTCATGAACGGCCCGCCCGCTCAAGGGCGGGCCGTTCCGCGTCTCATTCGGCGGACCCGTGCGACGTCACCCGGACGGCCTCAGTACGCTTGGCACGTGGCTGACATCGTGATTCCCGCTGACATCAAGCCCGCCGACGGCCGTTTCGGCTGCGGGCCCTCGAAGGTTCGCACCGAGCAACTGGCCGCGCTCGCCGCCTCCGGCGCGAGCCTCATGGGCACCTCCCACCGCCAGAAGCCGGTCAAGAACCTGGTCGGCCGCGTGCGCTCCGGCCTCGCCGACCTGTTCTCGCTGCCCGAGGGCTACCAGGTCGTGCTGGGCAACGGCGGCACCACCGCGTTCTGGGACATCGCGGCCTTCGGGCTGATCAGGGAGAAGTCCCAGCACCTGTCGTTCGGCGAGTTCTCCTCGAAGTTCGCCGCCGTCGCCAAGAAGGCGCCCTGGCTGGCCGACCCGAGCGTGATCAAGTCCGACGTCGGCACCCACCCCACCGCGGTGGCCGAGGACGGCGTCGACGTCTACGCCCTCACCCACAACGAGACCTCGACCGGCGTCGCCATGCCGATCTCCCGCGTGGGCGGCGACGACTCGCTGGTGCTGGTCGACGCCACCTCCGGCGCGGGCGGCCTGCCGGTCGACATCGCCGAGACCGACGTCTACTACTTCGCCCCGCAGAAGAGCTTCGCCTCCGACGGCGGCCTGTGGATCGCGATCATGTCGCCGCGCGCCCTGGCCAGGGTCGAGGAGATCGCCGCCTCCGGCCGGTACGTGCCCGAGTTCTTCAGCCTGCCGATCGCGATCGACAACTCCGGCAAGGACCAGACCTACAACACGCCCGCCGTGGCCACGCTGTTCCTGCTGGCCGACCAGCTCGACTGGATGAACGGCAACGGCGGCCTGGCCTGGACCACCGCCCGCACCGCCGAGTCCAGCCAGCGCCTGTACACCTGGGCCGAGAAGTCGTCCTACGCCACGCCGTTCGCCGCCCCGCAGTTCCGCTCGCAGGTGGTCGGCACGATCGACTTCAACGACGACGTCGACGCCGCCGAGGTGGCCAAGGTGCTGCGCGCCAACGGCATCGTCGACACCGAGCCCTACCGCAAGCTGGGCCGCAACCAGCTCCGCATCGCGATGTTCCCGGCCATCGAGCCGTCCGACGTCGAGGCGCTGACGGTCTGCGTCGACCACGTGGTCGAGCGCCTCTAGCCCATCGCGCGCCGGCCCGTCCGGCGGGTCAGCTCGTCCAGGAGCGCCAGGGCGTCCGCCTCCTCGACGCTCTGCGCGAACCTCGTCAGCACCGGCAGCCTGTCGGTGCTGACGGCGAGGGCCTCCAGCATCAGGCGGCTGACGTGCTCGGCCCTTGAGCAGGCGGCCGCGTAGCGGAAGGCGTTGCGCGAGGGCGTGCGCACCAGCAGGCCCTTGCGCACCAGCCGCTCGGCGACGGTCTGCACGGTCGTGTACGCCAGGTCGCGGTCTTCGTTGAGGCTGCCCAGGAGCTCCCGCACGCGCATGGCCCTGCCGGCATCCCACAGCACGTTCATGATCGCGCGTTCCAGGGATCCCAGGTTCGCCAACTCAACCAGTCCTCCGGCTCGATCAGTAGGAAACATTCTTGCCCGAACAACCCCCGATCGGCCAGGGGCGAGCGCTGCCCCGCAGCCTCGGCTACCTCATGTTCGCCAGCCGCTGGCTGCAGGTCCCGCTCTACCTGGGCCTCATCGTGGCGCAGGCGGTGTACGTCTGGCAGTTCATGACCGAGCTGTGGCACCTGCTCAGCAGCGTCTTCCTGCACCCGGCGACCGGCGACGGCACGTCGGCCGAGGTCGTCGTCATGCTGACGGTCCTGGCGCTGATCGACGTCGTGATGATCTCCAACCTGCTGATCATGGTGATCATCGGCGGCTACGAGACGTTCGTCTCGCGCATCAACCTCAACGACCATCCCGACGAGCCCGAATGGCTCTCCCACGTCAACGCCAACGTGCTGAAGGTCAAGCTGGCCACGGCCATCGTGGGCATCTCGTCGGTGCACCTGCTGCAGACGTTCATCCGGGCCCGTGACGTGCCCAACGACAAGATCATGTGGCAGACGATCATCCACCTGGCGTTCGTGGCCTCGGCGATCGGCCTGGCGCTCATCGACCGCATGCTCTCCAGCTCACCGGCCGAGCACACCAAGCCGCACCTGTAGGGCTCAGACGCGGGCCGGCAGCTCTTTCCTGCGGCGCAGCACCCAGGCGGCCACCACGCCGCCCAGGAGCCCGAACAGGTGGCCCTGCCACGAGATGCCCTGCTGGTTGGGGAGCAGGCCCCACAGGATCGAGTAGTAGGCCACGCCCACGCCGATGCCGATCAGGATGTCCACCAGGCGGCGGTCGAACAGGCCGCGGGCCAGGACGAAGCCGAAGTAGCCGAAGACCAGGCCGCTCGCGCCGATGGTGATCACGCCGGGGCTGGACACCCATGTGCCGAGGCCGCCGATCAGCACGATCAGCAGCGTGGCCCAGAGGAACTTGCGGATGTCGCGCACCGCCGCCAGGAAGCCCAGCACCAGCAGCGGCAGCGAGTTGGCCATGAGGTGGCCGAAGCCGCCGTGCAGGAACGGCGCGAACAGGATGCCCACCAGGCCGTCGGCGTCCCAGCCCGCGATGCCGTAGGAGTCGAGCGCGCCGCCCATCACGTAGTCGACGCCTTCCAGGACCCACATCACGGCGAGCATGGACCCGAGGATGACGATCGCCTTGATCGCGCTCGACAGGAAGGTGCCGGCGCCGCGCCTGGCCGACTCGAACCTGGAACCCGAATGGTCGCTCATGCGCTCTCCTGGTGGTGGTCTCCTCCCTTTACCGTACGCAGGAAAGGTCACGCACGCGCGTTGACGCGGCCCCTTCCGGACGTGCGGAAGGGGCCGGCGTACGGGTGAGGGTTACTCGCCCTTCCACTGGGGGGCGCGCTTCTCGGCGAAGGCCGCCGCGCCCTCCATGGCGTCCTTGGAGCCGAACACCGGGTTGATGATCGCGCCCTGCCTCTTGAACATCTCCTCCAGGGGCCAGTCCTGGGACTCGATGATCACCTTCTTGGTCGCCGCGAGCGCCAGGGGCGCGTTGGCGGCGATCTTGCGGGCCAGCTCCAGCGCGCCCTCCAGGGCGGCCCCGGGCTCGGTGATCCGGTTGACCAGGCCCAGCTCGTACAGGCGGGAGGCGGGGTAGTGGTCGCCGGTCAGGGCGATCTCCATGGCGACGTGGTACGGGATCCGCCGCGGCAGCCGCATGATCCCGCCCGCGCCCGCCACCAGCCCGCGCTTCGGCTCGGGCAGCCCGAACGTGGACTCCGACGAGGCCACGATGACGTCGCAGGACAGGGCCAGCTCGAAGCCGCCCGCCAGGGCGTACCCCTCGACCGCGGCCACCAGCGGCTTCTTGGGCGGCGCCTCGGCGATGCCGCCGAAGCCGCGCCCCTCGACCACCGGGACGTCCCCGGACAGGAACCCCTTGAGGTCCATGCCCGCGCAGAACGTGCCCCCGGCGCCGGTCAGCACGTACGCCGAGATCTCGGGGCGGGCGTCGAAGGTGTCCAGCGCCTCGGCGATCCCCCGGGCCACCGCGCCGTTGATCGCGTTACGCGCCTTCGGCCGGTTGATGGTGATGACCGCGACGTTGCCGGACTCCTCGACGAGCACTTCGTCAGACACGGGACCTCACTTGGGCTGGAAGCGGATGCCGCCGTCGAAGCGCACGACCTCGGCGTTCATGTAGTCGTTCTGGACGAGCGAGTGCACCAGGTGGGCGAACTCGTCGGCCCGGCCCATGCGCTTGGGGAAGACCACGGGGGCCACGAGCTTGGCCTTGAACTCCTCGGCGTTGCCGGAGAAGCCGTAGATGGGGGTGTCGATGATGCCGGGGCAGATCGTGTTCACGCGTACGCCGATGGCCGCCAGGTCGCGCGCGGCGGGGACGGTCATGCCCACGATGCCGCCCTTGGAGGCCGAGTAGGCGAGCTGGCCCGTCTGGCCCTCCAGGGCGGCGACGGAGGCCGTGTTGATGACCACGCCGCGCTGGCCGTCGGCGTCGACCGGCTCGGTGGCGGCGATGGCGGCCGCGGCGATGCGCATGAGGTTGAAGGTGCCGATCAGGTTGACCTCGATCACCTTGCGGTACGTGGCCGGGTTGTGCGGCTTGCCCTCGCGGTTGACCGTGCGCTCGGCCCAGCCGATGCCCGCGCTGTTGACCACCACGCGCAGCGGCTTGCCCGTGGCCACGGCCGCGTCGACGGCCGCCTGCACCTGATCGTCGTCCGACACGTCCGTCCTGACGAAGACGCCGCCGAGCTCGTCGGCGACAGCCTTGCCGCGCTCCTCGTTGAGGTCGGCGATGACCACGGTGGCGCCCGCGCGGGCGAGCTCGCGGGCCGTCGCCTCACCGAGGCCGCTGGCACCGCCGGAGATGATTGCTGCAGATCCGTTGACGTCCATATCCCGGACCTTAACGCGCCAACCGAATGAAGTTCTACTCGGGGCCGGTTAAATTCCGCCCACGGCGCTGTCGACGTCGGAGTACACCTTGATCCGCCGGTCGAGCCCCGTGGTCCGCAGGATACGCGCCACGGGCGCCTGGGGCGCGGCGAGGGACACCCCGCCTCCCTCTCCCGTGGCCAGCCGCCAGGCCTCGATCAGCACCGAAAGACCGCTGGAGTCCATGAACGACAGCTGCTGCAGGTCGAGCACGAGCCTGGCGCTGTCCTGCTTGATGGCGTCGCGGACCTCGTCGCGGAGGAACGGTGCGGTGAACAGATCGAGCTCTCCCTCAACGGCCACCACCACGGCGTCACCCAGGGCGTGTCGCGCAAGCCGCAGCTTCATTTGGCCCCTCCTCGATGAGCCACTGTACTTCGACATCCCCGGATAGCGGGCATGCACAAACTACGAAGAGCCGGATACAGAAGGACTAGACCGGACTAATCACGCGCTGGACGCGGCGCTGAGGGTTCTTACCCAGCCGGCCGCCCGGCCCGCGACCTGGGGACCAGGTTGCCTCATCCGGCCGGGACGGCGAAGCCGTACGGGAGCTCCAGGCGGTGCCCGGCCAGCAGCTCGGCGTCGGCCAGCAGCTCGCGCGTGGGCCCGTCGGCGGCGATCACGCCTCCCGACAGGATCAGCGAGCGCTCGCACAACTCCAGCGCGTACGGCAGGTCGTGGGTGACCATGAGCACCGTCACGTCCAGCGAACGCAGGATCTCGGCCAGCTCCCTGCGCGCGGCCGGGTCGAGGTTGGAGGACGGCTCGTCGAGCACCAGGATCTCCGGCCGCATCGCCAGCACCGTGGCCACCGCCACCCGGCGCCGCTGGCCGAACGACAGGTGGTGCGGCGGCCGGTCGGCGGCCTCCAGCATGCCGACCCGGTCGAGCGCGTCGCGGACCACCCGGTCGAGCTCGGCGCCCTTGAGGCCGGCGTTGGCCGGGCCGAAGGCGACGTCGTCCCGGACCGTGGGCATGAAGAGCTGGTCGTCGGGGTCCTGGAAGACCAGGCCGACGCGCTGCCTGATCTCCTTGAGCGTGTCCTTGCGCACCGGGACGCCGCCCACGGCCACGCTGCCGTGCCCGGCGGTGAGGATGCCGTTGAGGTGCATGACGAGGGTCGTCTTGCCGGCGCCGTTGGGGCCGAGCAGCGCCACCCGCTCACCGCGGCCGATCGCCAGATTCACGCCGAACAGCGCCTGAGTGCCGTCGGGGTAGGCGTAGGCCAGGTCACTGACCTCCAGAGAGTTCACCATGAGAGCCCCAGAACCGCGAGTGCCACGACGGGCAGGGCGAGCGCCGCCGCCCACTGCCCGATGGATGCCGAAATATCTTGAATTATCGGCATCCGTCCAGCGTAGCCGCGACTCAGCATCGCCAGATGCACCCGCTCGCCCCGCTCGTACGAACGGATGAACAGCGCCCCGGCCGAACGCGCGATCACCGGGATCTGCCGGAAGTTGCGCGCCTCGAACCCGCGCGACTCGCGGGCCACCCGCATCCGCCGCATCTCCTCCAGGATCACGTCCATGTACCTGAGCATGAACATGGCGATCTGCACCAGCAGGCTCGGCAGCCGCAGCCGCTGCGCCCCGACGAGAATGATCCGCGGCTCGGTGGTGGCCGCGAGCAGGATCGAGGCGATCACCCCGAGCGTGGCCTTGACCAGGATGTTCCAGGCCGCCCACAACCCCGGCACGCTCAGCGAGACGCCGAGCACCGTCGTGCGCTCGCCCATCCCGATCACCGGGATCAGGAACGCGAACAGCACGAACGGCAGCTCGATCACCATCCGCCGCAGCACGTGCCCGACCGGCACCCGCGCGGCCAGCGCGACGCCCCCGAGCAGCGCCGCGTAGACCGCGAACGCCCAGAAGCGCTCCCGCGGCGTGGCCACCACGACGACAGCGAAGGCGAAGACGGCGAGCAGCTTGCACTGCGGCGGCAGCCGGTGGACGAGGGAGTCACCCGGCAGGTAGAGATCGTGCCGATGCCCCGCGCCCACCGTCACTCACCGTCTCTCACAGATCAGACCCCTACGTTCGTACGGCTGCGCGCGGCGAACGCCACGGCCCCGGCGATGAGCAGCACGAGCCCGACGCCGACGATCCCGGCCACGCCGACCGGGATGCCGCCCACCTCACCGTAGTCGGCCAGCGCCCACGACCCGAACGCGTGGTCGGCCGCCTGGCCGCTGAAGCCCTTGTTCTCGGCCACGGCCTCCAGCCCGTCGGGGTCGGAGGCGGCGAAGAAGGACACCACGCCGGCCAGCACCAGGGTCAGCCCGATCCCGCCCAGCAGGAACGGCTTGAGCGCGCCCGGCCGGGCCGCCGGCGCCGGCTCGTCCACGGTCGTGGTGGCGCCGTCGGCCCCCTTGAGCACCAGCGGCTTGGCCAGCCCGCGGGCGCCGTACACCAGGTCGGGCCGGACGGCCAGCACGGCGGCGACGGTGGTGGCGGTGATCAGCGCCTCGCCGATGCCGATCAGCACGTGCACGCCGCCCATGGCCGCGGCCACGGCCGACACCTCGATGGGCGCGGTGCCGCCGATCCAGAACAGCAGGGAGAACACCAGCGCCGAGGCCGGCACCGAGATCAGCGCCCCGAGGAAGGCCCCGAGCGTCACCCCGCCCCGGCCCCTGGCCATCGCGGTGACCAGCCGGAAGACGCCCCACCCGACCAGCACGGTGACGATGCCCATGATGGTGATGTTGACGCCCAGCGCGGTCAGCCCGCCGTCGGCGAAGAACACGGCCTGCACCAGGAGCACCACGGCCATGCAGAGCACCCCTGTGTAGGGCCCCACGAGTATCGCCGCCAGCGCGCCGCCCAGCAGGTGGCCGCTGGTGCCCGCCGCGACGGGGAAGTTCAGCATCTGGACCGCGAAGATGAAGGCCGCCACGAGCCCCGCCATGGGCGCGGTCCGGTCGTCCAGCTCGCGACGGGCGCCCCGCAGGCAGACCGCTACCCCGGCGGCCGCCACCGCTCCGGCGGAGACGGATGTAGCTGCGTTGAAGAAGCCATCGGGTACGTGCACGGCAACGCCTCCAGAAGGACGAACAAATCCTCCTCACTTTAGAGCATCGCCTTGCACCTGCACATAGGTGGCAATTACTGAAGGAGCTTCCTGAGGATCGTTCGCGGCGTCAGCCGGTGCACGACCGTGCTCAGCCGTCCCTTCCCCGAGGTCGCGTACGGCCGCACGCTGCGCAGCAACGCCGCCCCCCGCCACCTGCGCGGGCCGGCGACCGTGTCGGCGTCGGTCTCGATCCTGAACAGCGCGGGCGGCCCGCCGAGGTCGAGCTCCAGGTAGGCGTCCCAGGTGCCGGGCGGGAGCCGGCCCACCGCCGGCCGGGCCGCGAACCCGCCTCCGGGCAGCGCCGTCACGCGCTCGGCGCGCTCGCGGCCGGTACGCCGTTCGCGCCAGACGATCTGCCTGATCGCCGCGCACTCGGGCACCTGCCCGGCCACGCTGACCTCGCCGTGCACGACCAGCCGGTGGCCCAGCCCCCACCTGGTCCGCTCCAGCCGGACGGTGCCGGGCACGGCGACGACATGGCCGCCGACGTCGATGCTCAGGTTGCCGTTGTCCCTGGTGAAGTACGGCAGGGTCACCACGCCGCCGATCAGGCGGGGCTGCGGCCGGGTGACGCCGTTGTCCCGGTCGGCGCCCAGCCGGCCGTGGCGCACCACCCCCTCCAGCTCGACCGCCACCCGCAGGTCCCAGACGCCGGAGGCGAGCGCGGCGGCCTCCACCCGGGCGGTGAACTCCGCGCCCCGCCGCTCGGCCGGGACCACGAGCTCGCCGTGCGGGTCGTTGCGGGGGCGCAGCACCAGGGCCACGCCGTCGTCCTGGCTGATGCCCTCCAGCCCGGCCGTGCCGCTCACCACCAGGTGGTCCTCCTCCCAGCGCAGCCCGGTCAGCCGCCGCCGCACGGTGGCGCTCTCGATGCGGGCCAGCCGGACCAGGCGGTCGACGTCGCCGAGCGCGGCCACGCGCTGCTTGTCGATGGTGTTGAGCCGGGCGTGCACGCCGGGGGTGAACCACTCGTCGCACAGCGCCGCGACCTCCTGGGCGATCTCCTTGCGGCGCACGTCGTCGCTCTCCAGGAACACCGTGCCGAGCTGGCTGAAGGCGTCGAGCCTGAAGTGCCGGCGCAGCAGGTGGTCGCGCAGCGGGCCGGGCTCGACGTGCCGGGCCATGAGCCGGATGGGCCGCCGGATCATGGTCAGCCAGGCGATCGGGTCGCGGCTGCCCGCCCGCTGCATGATGCTGCTGCCGTCGGACCTGGAGACCAGGTGGTAGCAGTCGTAGTCGGCGACCACCGAGATCACGCCGGCGTGGCAGTAGGCGTGCACGGTGAACATGATGTCCTCGCCGACCAGCATGTCCTCGGCGAAGCGGATGCCGTGACGCTCGACCATCTCCCGCCTGAACAGCTTGAAGCAGCTCAGGCTGTTGTAGACGTTGCTGTCGGCCAGGGTCAGGCGCTCGGCGTTCTGCTGGAACATCGAGGCCGGGGCCCGCCTGCCGTGGCCCACGATCTTGCCGAGCACGATGTCGGAGCCGTTCCTGTCGGCCATGGCGACCATGCGTTCCAGCGCCTCGGGGCCGAGGTGGTCGTCGGCGTCGCAGAAGAAGACGTACCGGCCGGTGGCGTGGGCGAGGCCGACGTTGCGCGGCCGGCCGGCGCCGCCCGACCCCTCGATGTGCACGACCTTGACGCTGGACTGGTGGTAGGTGGCATAGAGGTCGAGGAGCTCGGCGCCGCCGTCGGTGGAGCCGTCGTCGACGACGATGATCTCCTTCTTCACCCGCTGCACCAGCGCCGAGGTGAGGCACCTGTCCAGATAGGGACGGCAGTTGTGCACCGGGATGACGACGCTGACGTCGACCGTCTCGTCGTTGTTACCCGCCGCCGACATCGCCACCACTGCCGTCACCTCGGAGTCACGTTGCGCCGCCATGTCGTTTCAGTATGTGACGAACGCCCGTCGCCGCGGGGGGCGATCGGCCGTCTTGGAGTCACCTATTTGCCGACCCCGGCGATTCGTTGCATTCTTCGGATAGACCCCACAGATGGCTCTAATCAGCACATTCACCAGGGACCGAATGAGTTTCAGGGGAAAATCCTCGACCTGTCAGAGGAAGAAAACTCTCCGCCGGGATCAGGGACGTACTCCGTCGGCGTCTCAGGTCATCCTCCGGCGGGGTACACACGTCTACAGTTAGGCAACCTTGACCGGGGAGGTGGCGGTAATGGCATCGAATCTTCGCTGGCATCGGGCGGGCGGCACGGGTATGGGCAAGGCCGAGTTCGCTCGTTCATCGGCGCGCCTGACGGAGCTCTTCCAGTGCTCGGCGATGCTGCGACGTACGCGGCTGCGGGCCGAGGAGATCGTCGACGAGGCCCGCGCGCTGCTGGCCGAGGCCGAGGCCGAGGAGTTCGCCGACCCCGACCGCATCGAACGTCTGCGCGGCCAGCTGGAGGAGGCCCGGGCTTCCTACTCCAAGGTGCTGACCGCATATGTCACGATCTGCCGCAGGATCAACCAGGAGCGGCAGGAGATTCTGGCGATGCAGATGGACATCGAGTTGAACCGCGATTCCGGCCTGTCGGGAGTCGCTTGACGATTTGTCCGGGACAATTCCCGGAACCCTCGACGGAATGAACTCCCCTCCCTCCGGTCCGCGCCTCCCCTGAGAACGTTTCAGATAGATGTGAACCTATGTGACACCTGAGACGTCTTTTGTTCAGGGAGGCCCACCATGCGCGTCCTTGACGGTCTGGCGTCGCCGGACCTGGAGGAGCTCAACCTGGAGCTGATCCTGGTCGCGGCGCTGCACGAAGAGGCGGAAAGGCTAGCCGCCGAATGAACGGGCTCCAGCTCCCCGGCCCCGCCGGGGAGCTGGAGCAGGGGGCCGCGGCGTAGGATCACGGATCATGCTGCGCTGCGCCGTCCTCGACGACTACCAGGGCGTGGCCCTCGGGCTGGCCGACTGGTCGCGGGTCCGGGCCACGAGCTTCCGAGCCCACTTCACCAGCCAGGACGAGCTGGTGGCGGCCCTGGCGGACTTCGACATCGTGGTCGTCATGCGGGAGCGCACTCCGTTCGGCGCGGAGCTGTTCGAGCGGCTGCCCCGGCTGCGCCTGCTGATCACCACGGGCATGCGCAACGCCTCCGTCGACCTCGACGCCGCCCGCGCCCGCGGGGTCACGGTGTGCGGCACCGGCAGCGCCTCCACCCCGCCGGCCGAGCTGACCTGGGCGCTCATCCTGGGCCTGGCCCGCCACCTGGTGCCCGAGGCGACGGCGATGCGCTCCGACGGCCCGTGGCAGAGCACCGTCGGCATGGACCTGCACGGCGGCACCCTCGGGCTGCTCGGCCTCGGCAAGATCGGGGCGCAGATGGCCCGCATCGGGCAGGCGTTCGGCATGGACGTCATCGCCTGGAGCCAGAACCTGACCGCGGCGCGCGCCGACGAGCTGAGCGTGCGGGCGGTCGCCAAGGAGGAGCTGTTCGCCGAGTCCGACGTCGTCTCCGTCCATCTCGTGCTGAGCGAGCGCACCCGCGGGCTGGTCGGCGCGCGCGAGCTGGCCTTGATGCGGCCCAGCGCCTACCTGGTCAACACCTCGCGGGCGGCCATCGTCGACCAGGCCGCGCTGGCGTCGGCGCTGCGCGAGGGGCTGATCGCGGGGGCCGGGCTCGACGTGTTCGAGACCGAGCCGCTGCCCGCCGGGCACGAGCTGCGCAGACTGCCCAACGTGCTGGCCACCCCCCATCTCGGGTACGTCACCGGCGGCAACTACGAGACCTACTTCCGCGACGCCGTGCAGGACATCGACGCGTTCCTGGCCGGCGCGCCGATCCGCGTCCTGGGCTGACCCGGCTCACCACGGCTCACTCCGCCTTCGCCCTGGCCCGGAAGGCGGCGGTCTTGACGCGGTTCTGGCAGGCCGTGGAGCAGAAGCGGCGGGTGCCGTTGCGGGAGACGTCCACGTAGACGCGGTCGCAATGGGGGGCGGTGCAGACGCCGAGCCGGTCGCTGAACTCGCTGCCGAGCACGATCGCGAGCCCGGTCGAGCAGCTCGCCGCCCAGTCGCCCGCCACCGAGCCGCCGGGGCCGTGGAAGTGCAGGTGCCACGGCTCGCCGTCGTGGCGTTCGAGCATCGGCCTGGCCCTGCTCTCCTCCAGCAGCGCGTTCGTGGCCATGGCGGCGGCGTCGACGTCGCCGTCCGCCACCGCGCGGAACACCACGCGCAGCCGGGCCGCGACCTCGGCCAGCTCGGCGGCGTCGGCCGCGCCGACCCCGTGATGGCCGGAATAGACGCTGCCCACCGCGCCGGAGGCGGCCGCGGCGAGGTCGTCGGGGACAGGGAACTCGCGCCCGCGCTGCTCGCCCGGCGTCAGCGCGTTGACCAGCGCCACCGCGACCCGGACGATCGCATCTGTGTGACTGTTGTAATCCACTTGACCGGTTACACCTTCGCGTTCTAGGTTGTGACTGCTCAAATCTTAGACGACAGTTACAGGGAGATCTGATGCTCACTCAGGAAGCCGCGCTGGCATGGATCGAGCGTTGGGACCGTCAGCAGGAGGGCTATCTGCCCGACCGGGAGGCCCGCTTCACCGCGCTGATCGACGCGGTCGAGGCGCTGGGCCGGCCGGACCCCGTGGTCATCGACCTGGGGTGCGGGCCGGGGTCGTTGTCCGCCCGGCTGCTCGAACGCCTGCCCGCGGCCACCGTGATCGCCGTCGACGCCGACCCGCTGCTGCTGGGGCTCGGCCGGGCCGCCTACCCGGGGCTGCGGTTCGTCTCGGCCGACCTGCGCACCGGCGGGTGGACCCAGGCGCTCGGCCTCGACCGTCCGGCCGACGCCGCCGTCAGCACCACCGCGCTGCACTGGATCTCGCCCGAGGAGCTTCAGGAGACGTACGCCGAGCTGGCCGGTGTGCTGCGCCCCGGCGGGATCCTGCTCAACGGCGACCACATGGACTCCTCCTCCCCCACCCTGGCCCGGCTGGAGCACGCCGTGCACCAGCGGGAGACCGACCGCGTCTTCGGCGACCGCCGGCCCGAGGACTGGCGCGCCTGGTGGGACGCCATCGCCGCCGACCCGGCCTTCGCCGACCTCAACCAGGAGCGCAGCACGGCCGGCGCATCCCATCACGGCTCGGAGTCCCACCTGGTCGAGCAGCACGTCGGCGCGCTGACCAAGGCCGGGTTCGGCGAGATCGGCACGTTGTGGCAGCGCGGGAACAACCGCCTGCTGTGCGCCGTGCGAAGCTGACCCGCGCCGCCATCCGGCGGGCGCAGGCGGGCGAGACGTGGTTTCCTGTAGGTCATGGACGAGTCGCAAGTCACCCGCTACCTGGACAGATTCGGAGCGTCCCGGCCGGTGCCGCCGGACGTCCACGGCCTGCGGGCCCTGCAGCTCGCGCACCTGCGGGCGGTACCGTTCGAGAACCTGAGCATCCACCTCGGCGAGCCGATCTCCCTCGCTCCCGACGCCCTGTTCGACAAGCTCGTCACCCGCCGCCGCGGCGGCTTCTGTTACGAGCAGAACGGCCTGTTCGCCGCGCTGCTCACCGCGCTCGGCTACCGGGTGACCCTGCTCGCGGCGCGGGTGTTCGGCGGCGGCCGGCCGGGGCCGCTGTTCGACCACCTCGCGCTCCGCGTCGACCTGGACGAGCCCTGGCTGGTGGACGTCGGCTTCGGCGACTTCGCCGACGAGCCGCTGCGGATCGACGAGCGCGGCGAGCAGAAGGACGGCGCGGGGGTGTTCCAGATCGTCCCCGCTCCCGGAGAGCACGGCGATCTCGACGTGTCGCACAACGGCGAGCCCGCCTACCGGCTCACCGCGCGGCCGTACGAGCTGGCCGACTTCGTGCCGACCTGCTGGTGGCAGGCGACCTCGCCGGACTCGCACTTCACCAGGTCGCCGGTGTGCTCGATCCGCACGGCGGAGGGGCGCACCACGATCAGCGGGCGCAAGCTGATCGTCACCCGGCAGGGCGAGCGCGCCGAACGCATCCTGAACGAGAACGAGCTGCTTCCGGCGTACCGGGAGCACTTCGGCGTGACGCTCGACCGGGCCCCGGCGGCGGGAGCCTGACCCGGGGGACGTCACACCGGCTGCACTACGGTGGCCGATCATGGCCGACTACATCTCTCCCATCTTCTGCGACCTGCTCGCCGTGCACAGCCACGTACCGGGCGTGCGCGAGAAGTTGCCGTCCCTCCTGGCCGGGGTTCGCCGCAGCGTCCTGGAGGTGGGCGCGGGAACCGGCCTGATCACCACGTCCCTGGCCGAGTGGACGCCCGCCGAGATCTTCGCGCTGGAACCCTCGGCCACGATGCGGGCGGTGCTGCTCTCCCGCCTGGCCGAACGGCCCGACCTGCTCGAACGGGTCACCGTGCTGCCCTGCGACGCCATGGGCCTCGACCTCGACGAGCCGGTCGAGGCCATGGTGATGATCAACGTGTTGTACGCCCTGGAGCCCGGTTACCGCAGGCGGCTCTGGCCCGTCCTGGCCGACCGGCTGGAGCCCGGCGGGCTTCTCGTGCTCACCTGGCGCGACGGCGGTCCGCCGATGCCGCGGCCCATGCGGCACCTGGACTCCCGGCGGGTGGGCCGCCACACGTACACGGTCTCGTCCGAGATCATCGAGTCGGACGACGAACGCGCCACGTGCCGCTACCTCTACCGGATCACCCGGGGCGACGAAGTGCTCAGCGAGGAAGAACTCGTCGGGCACGCCTACCGTCCCGCCTGGGAGGTCCTGCGGGACGAACTCGTGGGCGCGGGTTACGTCCGCGCCGCCGCCCCCGACGGCCTCCTGGCCTGGCGACGCGCCTGATCTCCCGGCCGCACCGGGCGGGCCTCAGTCGTCGCTCCAGACGTACCAGCGTCCGTCGAAGTGGCGGTAGGAACCCGGCGCGTCGATGTCCGGCTCACCGTTCGAGCTCCAGGCGAATCCGTAACTGCCGAAGAATCCCGCGTCCTCGATCATGAACCCGAAGGCTCCGCGGGAGCCTTCCAGATACTTGACGGGATACAGCCCGACCCATCGCCGCTCCTCGGGCGGCTTCCCGTCCGACACCGTCTGCGCGAGGTGCTCAAGACTGCCCCGCGACAACTCGAACCGCACCCTGACCGGCGCGCCGACGTAGACCAGTGCCCCTGCCAGACCCGCGGCCAAGGGCGGCACGACCCAGAACCGCCAGTGACGGCGTAACTCGACCGCCCGGTCCCTCCGGAGCAGAGCGCCACCGAGCACGACAAGCCAAGGAACCCCGAACAACACCCAGCCGACGCCGATGGCCATCAACCACATGAAATGCCAGCCGGGAACGCTGGTCGCATAAACCGTTCCCAGAGCCAGTACAACGGCAATCGCTCCCCATGCCCTGTCCCTGACACCCAAGGAATCCTCCGCACGTGACGAGAGCGGACGCGAGGGCCGCTCTTTTTCCATCCTCGAAATCACCAGTCGGCATCCGATCGTTACGAGATATCGTCCGTCCGGCCGACACCTTTCTCTTACTCTTTTCCCTGCTATATCCACAAAATTAAGGACACTGATGAAGCTTCTCTTCGCGGGCCTCGCGACCACGGCCGCAGTCGTGTGCGCCGCAGCCTTGCCCGCTCAGGCCGCATCTCCGGCGACCGCGCAGGCCGCCCCCGCGGACGCGGTGAAAGCCCTGAAAGCCCAACTACTACCAGGCAAGGGCGTGAAGATCACCGAATTAAGCAGCATCACCCTCGATTTCACCGTCGACGGCCAGGACATGCAGGTGGAGGTGAAGACCCGCACCACCGGCACGCTGGCGTTCGGCAAGGGCAAGGTGGCGGCCGCCGACCTCCGCGTCCGCATGTCGTCCCGCCAGAAGGAGTTCGAACCTCCCTACCGGGTCGTGGCCGAAGGCAGAAACGCCTACGTGACCAACCCCGGCATCGCCAAGGCGTTGCCCGCCGGCCGCTCCTGGATCGGCTCGCGGACCAGTGCTCGCGAGAACTCCATCCTCGACATGGGCGCCACCCCGGCCGACCTGAAGTTCATGCTGGATCACTCCTCCGAGGTGGCGCCCGGCGAATACCAGGGCACCTCCACCCTCGCCGCCTACCGGCACAACAAGGCGGCCGAAGGCAGCGTCGAGTTCCACCTGTACTTCGACAAGAACAACCTGCTCACCCGCACAGTCGTCGACTCGACCCCGTCCTCGGACGAGGACGACTACGGCCAGATGGCCTTCCACACCGACACCAGCTTCTCGGGCTGGGGCGCCAAGGTGCAGATCACCGCACCGGCGGCCGGCAAGGTCATCGACGAGAAGAAGCTCACCCCGAAGACCCGCAGGGCCGTCATCAAGGCCGGCTACCCGGAGCCCGGCCCCTTCTGACCACCTGGCACAGGGCCCGGCGTCACCGGCCCGCCGCCCGCACGCCGAGGCGGGGCTGCCGCCGCAGCCCCGCCTATCTTCTCCGCCAGGTCGGCGACGAAGTGCCAGTGCCGGCCCATGAAAAAAAGGGACGCTGTTCGAGTTGCTCCGCGCGAGCCGACGGAGTGCAGCCGGTGAGTTGAAATTGTTCCTCGCCGGGCTCCCCCTGAGGGCCGACATACATTTCCAGGAGTTCACAGGCATGGGCGCCACGCGTTCGCGAAGTGGCGAATCAGTTACCCAGCGCTCCCCCGACGGTCGTTTCGGTGACATCTCCCGCGTTCATTGACGCACCTTTCACGGCCCACGAACGGGAACTCACTTTTCGGCCCCGACATCTGAGAAGAGGTGAGACGTTCGGCATATTCGAGGCTGCTGATTACCGCATTAGGGGCCCTGCTCGCCGCCGGTACAGGCGGTTGCTCGACGCATGTCTCGCAATCGGCGTCACGACCGGCTGCCCTTCCTCCGGTACCGGACTTGCCTGCGGCCGAGGACGTCTGGCCCGAGGCGTTCTTCTCGGTGCCACGCTGGTTCAGCGACACCCGCGACGTTCGGCCACTGGCGATGCTCAGCAGGCACGAGGTGCTGATGGCCGACCACGAACGAGCACCGGCCGATCCTGGTGAACTACGACCGGCGGACCGGCAATATGCGCCGCTTATGCGTGATCGCACCATGCCAGGACGATGATCGGATGCCCCTCTGCATCGATGACTCGCCTCCCATAGCAGGGTCCACCGGCGTCAGAGACGACCTGCACTTCATCGCACCGTCTCTGGACGGGGCAGAGCGCGGCCGTCTGGCTGTCAGCACCAGCGACGTCAACTCCTCCGCCGACAGCGTGGCGGCTCTCAAGCCGAGGCTGGCGCTGGTCCACGGATACTCCGACAGACGGTCACCGGTCGATTGGGTCGACATGACGATCACGCGGGAACAGTTCGACCGCCAGGGCCAGGATCCGGCCAACTGGCGATGGTCACATATAACCCGGAGGATCATCACTGGCAAATGACGAATACTCCCGACCATGCTGGCTATAGCGACGCCGAGCGCTCCGCAATTCACGAACGGTGGCTTGCGGAGCGTCATCGCCGTACCGAGGATCCCGATTATCGAGAAGAGTGGTACCCCGAGCAGTGCGGCGCCTGCCGATTCTGGTTCCCACTGGCCGGCGCGCTGGGCAACGATTACGGTGCGTGCGCGAATGCGGCCTCCCCCTTCGACGGGCGGATCCGTTTCGAGCATGACGGGTGTGACGCCTTCCAGGAGTCGGGAACCTGGTCCGTTCCGGAGGACCACGAGACGTATCGACGGCGAAGGCTGTACCTCGACACGCTGAACAACACGGACGAGCGTGGCTTGTCGCTGCTGCGCGACGCGCTGACCGAAGAGCCCGACCGGGAGCTGGCACTGGCCGTGATCCTGCGTGCGCTGGAGGCGGTGACCGCGGAGGAGCGGCGAGAGTGGATCGATCTGGCCCCTGCCGGACAGGATCGGGAGCGAGCCGAGGCCCGCGCGAAAGACCTCGAACTCCTGGCGGGCGGGCCGGCCGGTCAACCCGGCGAGTGGTCGGAGTGGATGCAGCTCAGGCTCGCGGCGACCACCTCCGATCCGGCGACCCTCGAAACCCTCACCCGGGCGGGGCGCACGAAACGCGTCAGGCGCCTGGCCACAGAACGCAGGTGGGCGATGCACGACCCCGGCCCCCCACCCGCCACCTGAGGACGAATCACCCAGCACTTGTACGACTACCTGCTCCCCGGCATCGTCAAGAGCACCGACACCGACTTCGATGTCTTCGTGGCTCCCTGCCGGGGCGTTCAGCACGCAACGAGAACGCTCGGCGCGGGCATCTCTGCTGATCATCCAGTCCGCGAGGGAAGCGGTCCTGACCACGAGGCCGAGGCGAAGTGCTCCACCAGACGAAGGACATTGCCCCCGTCACGCAGGCCCACTCTGTTCGTCCTGGGCCGACGGCAGGCGGGATGAACGAACTCACGCCCTAGCCGCGCAGCGAGAGTGTTAGCAAGATCGCAACGTTGTCCTGACAAATAACGAAGCCCCTGACGGCATAACGCCTGTTCAGGGGCTTCCTGTTGCAGAGCCGACGAGGGGAATCGAACCCCGTGACGACAGACCGAGCGGCGACCCATCGACCAGCAGACCTCATCCAATCGCAACGACGAAAAGGGCGTCAGCTCACGTAACGCATTCTAAGAGACCGGAACCGAAGTCAGCGATCGTCACGGCCTGCACCACTTCGATGCGGACCCGGGCGAGAGAAGCCGTTCCTGATCATCAGATTCCATCCCGTACTACATTCGTAGATTTCGTGGGAGCGGGTCGCCGCGTCGTCGGTAGTGGCCGGGTCAGGGCACGCGTCTGGCGAAGCCGCCGGAAGTCCGACCGGGCCAAGACGTGGTCGACGGCGATGGCCCTCAGCGGGGCCGGTCCAGGTCGAACGCCACACCGGCCAGGCGGATCGTCCGCACCCTCGGGTCCTTGAGCAGCTCCCGCAGCTCGCGGACAGAGCTGAGCTGGTCCACATAGCCGTAGGCGAGCCCGGCCTCGGCTGACTTGCGCAGCCGAGCCAAGGACAGGTCGAAGGATCGCAGGTTGGCGTTGTCGTAGTCTCGCAGCAGGGCAACCCAGTCGCGGAACTGCGGCAGGTTGCCACCGCACATGTCCTCGGTCCTGTCGCCGCCCTTGCCGAGGTCCATCGCGTCGTTCCAGTAGTCGAAGCCCCAGGTGACAGGGAGGGAGCCGGGTCTGCGCTCGTACACGATCCGTTCGGCGCAGGTGCCGTACTGCTTCACGACCGACTTCATCTCGGCCTCGCCGAGCGGCTGCTCGAACTCCACCACCGCCAGCGAGCTGAGGTCGGCGGGCAGCCGGGCGAGCACCGCGCGCACGTCGTCCTTGGTCGCCAGCGTGGTGCCCATGTCGAACAGAGTCTGGGAAAGCCTGGTGTGGGCGGTGCTGCCCAACGGCAGGCGACCCACGCGGCCGAAGAA
Source organism: Nonomuraea sp. NPDC050227 (assembly GCF_044459705.1). Taxonomy (NCBI): domain Bacteria; kingdom Bacillati; phylum Actinomycetota; class Actinomycetes; order Streptosporangiales; family Streptosporangiaceae; genus Nonomuraea; species Nonomuraea sp. NPDC050227. The sequence goes on from NZ_JBITJF010000001.1 coordinate 67,128, forward strand.
GTCCTGACTGATCGCGTACGACTCGCTCCCGGCCGGCCAGTCTCCGGTCGGCGCGATGGGACGCGCGGCCACCTCGAACGACATCGAGACGGGCGTGGTCTGGCAACAGGAGCCGATCGTCACCGTATACGCCGGGTTGTAGATCTTGAATGCGGTGCCGAGCACGGCCTGCATACGGCGTTCCCGGTCGCCGCGGGTCTGCACCAGGGACGACCCCTCGGTCGCGGCCACCGCGAGCAGCGCCAGCACGGCCAGCACGATGGTGACCGTCCTGAACAACCCCCGCCGGACCGCGCGCCGGGTGCGCTTGGGGTCGAAGTCCGGCAGGTCTGGCATTTCAGGCATGTTCATGGCTCTCCTCGTAAAGGTCGGCGAAGGCGGCCCTCGCCCGCCACACCGCGGTCTTGATCGAGTTGTGCGACCTGCCGGTCATCGCAGCCACCTCCACCATCGAGAACCCCTCGAAGTAGACCAGCGTGAGCAGCCGGCGTTGCTGCTCGGGCAACCGTTCGAGCGCGTCGCGCACGTCCAGCGACTCCACGTGCAGCGGCGGCACACCCAACTCGTCAGGGTTCGGTAGGGCCATCTCGCGGCGGCTCTTACGTACGTGATCGACCAGGACGTTGCGCGCGATCGTAAGCAGCCACGCCGCCGCGTTATCACCCCGCCAACCGAGCAGAGCTCTGGTCGCTTTGACGAACGTCTCCTGCGCCAGGTCCTCGGCGAGATGCGGATCGCGGATCCTGCGCAAGAGGAACCCGCACACGAGCGGCCAGTGCTCGCGATACAGCTCCTCGATGATGTCGCCCCCCGAACGGTTTCGATTGTCACGTCACATACAGACGCCACCGCGGCGAGAATGGTCACACGGGTTGCCGATCAATGTGCCGGAAGCATGACGTCGCAGCAGAACCAAGGCCGCCCCCGCGACCGAGTGCCGGCATGAGCGCCGTCAACGGTGCATCAGGTGAACGGACATGCTGTGGGCGGATTCCAGGGCCCCTTCTCATCGCGTGCCATGCTGAGATGGCGGAGTGAACGAAGCCGATCGCGCTGCGGTGCTCGCCTTGCAGAATCTCTTCGCGACGCTGGGCGCCGATGCCCCTCAGGAGTGGGCTGCCTCAGAGATCTCAGAGGACATACCTCAGCTGGCCGGCTTCTTGGCGCTGCGGCGCATATGGCCAGACTTGATCAATGGCTGGACCACGCCGGGAGCGCTGGAAGGCATTCCCGCGGCTGCTCGACTGCTCGCCGACGGCGCGGACCCCGCCGACCTTGCGCGGGTCGCCCAGGTGGCCGCCTACGAAACAGCGTTCAGTCTCCTTCACAGCCTCACCGCCCACGGCCGCGACGACGACGCACCCACGGACACCCCTGGCTGGCGCCTCATGGAAACCACACCGTCAGGCGAACTCACTGGCAGGGCCGTACAAGGTCTTCATGAGAGCCTGCTCACCATGGACCCCTCAGGGCGCGACGGGCAGGACATCTTCGGCTAGAGACGGTTGCTGTACAACCCTGCTGCACGAGATCGAAAAGGCCCTCCCCCGATCACGGGAAAGGGCCTTCTACGTGCAGAGCCGACGAGGGGAATCGAACCCCTGACCTTCTGTTTACAAGGTCCCCAAAGGATCTTCGTGGGCGTTCATAGGCGTCCGCCACCTCGTCTACCGGCACCCTCGCCGTTCGTCTCCGTCCGCCGCAGTTCATGCTCGTCCGTTCGGGTGGCTCCCAAGGTGGCTCCCAGAAATCGCCCCGCGACCATGGCTTACTTGTACGCCTCTGCCCATCTCGACCACCAGCCGGTGAGTTCCCACCCAGCCGTTGTGATCGTCGACACGGCTGACAGACTGCGCGATATGAGCGAGGTCCTGCGGCACGTCCCCTTCCCGTTTCCCGATGACACTTTCCCGCCCGGCCTCGTGGCCGTCGTACAGAGGACGGTGATCTCCGGCGAGTTGCCCGCGCTCATCGTGATTCACGACGACGAGAACGATTGGCTCATTGGCGACGACGTCACCGACGCCAGCGACCCGGATGCTTCGGCAATCTGTCACGTCGCTCATGTCGTGGACCTCGATCCGAGCGTGGCCGAAACCGCGTCTCTCCCGTGTGGGTATGCCGCACGCAGAACCTCGAAAGATGAGCCATGGGTGGTTGAGGAGTGGTACTACGAGGAGGAGTAGGTCTTGACCTGCGCGTCCAGCGGCACCCCGCCCGCCTGATTGAGCGGGTGACGGGAATCGAACTCGTGCTGTCAGCTTGGGAATAGGCTACTCATCTTGCGGTCCTGAGCTGGGGGGACAAGGGTGCAGGTGAAGGCGGGTCAGGTGACCGTGAGTCTCCGTAATTTACCGCCGAGCGCCGCTCGTTCTGGCATGGATCTGGCGCGCGATCGATGCCTCTGTGTTGTGGCATTGTCGGTCGAAGCTGGCAGCATCATGGACGTGGACGACTTCAGGCCCTCCTCCAGCGGCCGGCCCCCGCACGCGGAGTGCAGATCATGACCGAGGATGAAATCTTCGAAGCGATACGGTCAGACGCTGGGCCCGATGTCCTACCGGTGGCCTCGCCCGAGGCTGTCGCCGAGGCTGAAGACGCCATCGGTTACCCGCTCCCTTCGCTGCTGCGACGGTTGTATCTGGAGGTGGGAAACGGAGGTTTCGGTCCTCGCGGTGGCATCATCGGTGTACGGGGCTATGACTTCTGGCGAAGCGACATCTACGCGGACATCACTGAGTCGGCTCTTGCGTTTCGTACTGATCCTTGCGAACCACGGCCGGGCATGATCCAGTTGTTGGACTGGGGATGTGCGATCGCGTCACTGCTGGATTGCAGTGATCCCCAAGGGGCGATGTGGGGATGGGACCCCAATTTGTGCTGCTTGGATCACGCGCTCTTTCCGCAGGACATCACCTTCGCGTCGTGGCTCGCCGAGTCGATCGGCCGCGATTTCGACGAACCGTTCTATGACGGTTACTTCGAGGTCTCGCCGCAAGAGGCGGTAGAGAACGCGATGAGCCCCATCGGAGAAGAGGAGGAACCGTGCAGGTGGTCGCCGTCTGTATGGGTGAAGGGCAGGAAGGCCGACGTCTCTGGGAGCGCCGTCATACGTCCGAATGACTGACGGGTTGGCTTCGTAAAGAGCGCGAGGCCCGGCTCAGGAGGGGCGCTTCCCCCCACGATCTGGGCCATCACGCTGAGAGCGGGTGACAGGAATCGAACCCACACTGTCAGCCTGGGAACATCATCGATCACGGCCTGCTCCCGGATCTTGGGGCTCGGCCCTGTCCTGGTGTCCCAGAGGGCGTTCGTGACCGTCGAAAGTGGCGAGGCATCTTAAATTGAGGACATAAGGTGTCTCCGTGAATGTGATCGAGTTCCGCGTTGAAGGGCCGGTCGCCCCCAGCGTCTATCTGCACATGGACATCCTGATCGATGGCATCAATCTCATCGAACTCGCACGCGTCGTCGAACTACCACTGGCCTCCAACCCAAGCATCGCGGGTGCCTATGCGGGGCTATTGGAGCGGGACTTGATCTGCTGGCCAAGCACTCATTTCCTCGGGGCACCCCATCTCCAATGGTTTTCCGAAGGAGAGACGGTGCTGCTGGGCTGCGAATGCGGCGAGTGGGAATGCTGGCCGTTGACCGCGCAGGTCGAGGTGACCGAGCAGATCGTCACTTGGTCTGGGTTCCGTAACGGCCACCGTCGCAATTGGAACCTCAGAGCGCTGGGTCCTTTCGTCTTCGACAGACAGCAGTACGAGACGGCTCTCCGCAGAACCGCCGCCTCCCCGAAGCTGTCTTGACCACAAGCTCACCGTGTAGCTCCCAGACGCCGGGGAGCCCCCTCGGCATGGAGCTGGACCGCAACGACCCTGCTCAGTGAGCCGTGCTGAGGAACGAAGCACGGATCGTCGATCGCCCCCAGCCATCTACGACGACCGGCCATGCCGTGGCGATCGTAGGGCTGCACCTGTGCGGCGGCGTGGCAACCCCGGCCGGTGCGTTTGGTTGGTCCGGCGGGGCCGGCGTGCGGTGGCCGGCCCGGTGTCCCGCCGCCGTCCGGGACCGGCCCCCAGGCCGCACGCCCGGACGGCGGGCGGGCGGAGGGCCGGGGGTACGGCGGCGCGCCGCGCCGCCGCTTGATACCTAAAAGAACAACTCGGCAATTCGGCAGACCCGCAAGTACGCCCTCGTTGCTCTCAATCGAGCAGGTCAGGACGGCGGCTGGTCAAGGCTCTCCGGGCGGTTACGAAGCGTTCGTGGAACTCTTCGGCAAGTGCCTCGCGTCGGTAGCGTTGCCGTAGTACGCGGTCGAGATCTCCGGCGCGGTTCACGAGGTCTGTGAGCGATCGGCGGTCGATGTCGAATGCGGCCAGGCCCTCGTCAACTGCTGCGTCGAGTTCTCCTCGGCGGGCGTGGACGATACCGAGATCGATGTGTGCGTCGGCGACTCGCATGGGGGCGTTTGAGGTGCCGTCTGGGCGGGTGTGCATCTGGATGGTTTCGCGGGCGTGTTCTTCGGCGCGGTCGTCGTCGGCGAGCCAGGTGTAGCAGGTGGCGGCGTAGAAGACCCACTTGGCGTGGTCGAAGACGAAGTGGTGGTCTGGGTGGTCGGGCATAGGCAGGCTGCTGAGGACTTCGGCTCCGCGGGTCAGGGCACGGTCGGCTTCCCGGCGCTCTCCGATGCGGGCCAAGCCACGGGCTTCTTGGAGAGTGAGTTGGACCATGGCACTGCTGGTGCCGGCGACTGCCTGGCCCATGCGGGCGGAGGTGACGACGTCTTCATAGCGGCCTTCAACGAGGGCGAACCACGCGGACATCTCGTGTGCCCAGCCCATGAGTTCGCCGTGTCCGACCTGGCGGCCCATCTCGAACGCGGCCCGTCGAGCTGTCTCGGCTTCTTCCCTCTCACCCAGGTCATAGTGCACGCATCCCAGTAGCGCGGTCAGCCATCCAGTGATCACGAGCAGTTCGCGATGCTGATCGAGAGTGAGGCGCCCAGACAGTAGGTGGTTGATCTGGGCGAGGCGCTTTTGGGTGCGGTCGCGGAGCGTGCCTGCGGGCACGACCGGATAGGCGCGGCACAACAGGTCGACGGCCTCGGCAAGGGCCTCCAGGGTGCCGGTTCCGACGTCGGATGCCTGGAGTTGCTGGGCGAGTTCCATCGTCCCGTAGAGATCGGCTTCGGCTCGCAGCGCGTCGGCTGGGATGACGCGAGCCTCGATGATGCGGCTGTCGTTCTGCCTTCCCTGGAAGAACCCGAGTGCTTCCGGTTCCAGTCCGGTCAGTTGCGTCAGCGCGAGTCGGTAGGGCGTGCGAGGCCATCGGACTTCGCCGGCCTCCCAGCGGCGGACCCGTTCCTCGTCACACGTCAGGCGTTCGGCGATACCTACCGGCGTGGCATTGATGCGGTCGGCCATGTCCGCGCGAGTGAGCCTGTGCTCGTTGCGCCAGGCACGTAGCCGCACGTTCGGGATGTAGTCGGGCATCTGCGGGTCTTCCTCCCGGCTGGGGGCTCGAAAGGGGAAACAAGGGGGCCGTTCAGGGGTCCTGCAGAAACGCGGTTGCCGGTGGACTTGTCATCAAGCAACCACGGTACGTCACGCGGCCTCCCGCCACAGGGAACGCCGGATGAACGAGGAGATGGCGACGGTGACCCGGCCAGACGAGACAAGCAAGACGTCGTGCTGCCCCGCCTGCCGGGGACGCGGGATCAAGCTGCGTGACTCACGCCGTGCGCTCCTCATCGGCGACGACGACGGAGATCAGACCTTGGGTGAGGAGCGGGAGTGTCTCGACTGCCTCGGAAGCGGCCGGGCCGAAGGGAGCGTGAAATGAATTCGATCATTCAGGCGGTGAACGCGGGCTTCGCGCAGAGTCAAAACGAGGGCATCATGCTCGTCCGGCTGCGTGACCGTCTCACGGGCCTCGGCGTGAACGCCGAGCTGCGCGACAACAACAGCGTGCTGCTGGTGCACAGGCCGGTGGAGGGGCTGCCGGTGTGGGTGTTCGTGGGGTACGGCGGCGCCTACTACTCCTGGCAGAGCGCCGAGAAGCGGCACCCGACCAGCGACCCGGAGGGCGCGGCGAACGTCCTGGCTGAGTACGTCGCCAGGTGATGACGGGCACGGCGAGGCAGAGGTGATCCCTTCCAAAGGGGGGTGAGGGTCATCGTCCGGTCTCGCCGTGCCTTCCCCGGCAGGCAGTTGCAGTGGCGTCCCCCGCGGCACCCTTCCCAGCCCGGTCGCTGCGCTGCCTGCCGGTTCTTCATGTCCGGCTCCCGCTTCCGCGAAGCACATGGACAGGCGGCGGCAAGCCGGATACGCTCAAACTTGGTAAAACAACCTGTCGGGTGTTGGACGGTCAGAATGTCGCTAGAGTCCGTACCGCCGAAGTATGCGCAGCTTGTGCAGGCCCTTCAACGGCGTATCGAGTCGGGGACCTATCCGCCCGGTTCCATGCTCCCCAGTGAGCACCAGCTCATCCAGGAGTTCAGCGTCTCCCGCCCTACGGTTGTGGCGGCGCTTCGGGTGCTGCGTGAGCAGGGCTGGATCGAGTCTCAGCAGGGCAAGGGGCGGTTCGTGCGGGGCCGTCCGGCGATGGCGTCGGTGGAGTCCAATCGTCCTGGACAGGCGTACCTGACCAACCCGGAGACGGACACCTCGGGTGAGTTGGTCGAGGCCGGCGCGGTGGCGCTGCCCAACCGGGTAGCGGTGCTGTTGGATGCGCAGCCTAAGAGCAAGGCGTTCCTACGTCGGCGGCTGGTCGTGCGCGATGGTAAGCCGAGTGAGTTGGTGTCGCTGTGGCTGCCTCTGGAGCTGTCCGAGGGCACCGACCTGACCAGCGGTGAGGCGCTGCCGCAGGGCGTCCGGCAGCATCTCCAGTCGCGCAAGGGGGTGCGCTTCGATCACATCATGGAGCAGATCACCGCCCGCATGCCCACGGCCCAGGAGGCAAAGCAGCTCGGCATGCCGAAGAACGTACCGCTGCTGGCGGTCTTCGGTGCCGTTCGGGATGCCTCCGGCCGGCCGTTGGTCGTGGTGGAGGTGCTGCTTCCGGCGGATCGCCACGAGCTGGACGACGCCTACCCGATCGACTGACCGGCGCTTCCGGCTACTTGTGCAGCGCCAGCCCCGCCCAGAGAACGGTCACCGCGAGTAGGGCCAGGGTGAAGACAATGGCGGCGCTGCGCCGTCGGGAGACGAGGGCGAGGACGAGCCCCAACATGGGTGCGCCGACTCCGACGATCACCATGGCGTTTCCGCAGATTTGAGAGAGCTGCCGGTTCGTTGCCTGCCCTCCGACGAGGGCAAAGCCGTAGCTGAACCACAGCACTCCCAAGAGGGGTGTGCCCAGGATCCATAAGAGGAACAGCAGCCATGGCCAGGCGGCATCCTTGGGCGGCGGGCCCGGTTCCATGATCTGGATTCTTCCCCTGAGGCTTCCGGTCGGCCAGCGACTTTCAGTACCAGCAGGGACACAATATGACATCGCGATCTCTCTCTTTGGTCAGATCGCCGTCACCTTTCTCCTCGACACTTGACCTACCAAGTTTGATCGGCCTACTCTCAGAGCATCACTTGATAGGTCAAGTGTCAGACATTCAAGAGAGGAGCCGTCATGGCTCTGCAAGGCCCTATCCCCGTCACCTTCGCCATGGTCTTCCCGCACGGCTGCTACATCGTCGGCGAAGTCGAGCCCGTCAAGGACTTCGACGCTTCGTCCAACGGCCGGTTCGTGCAGGCCCGCGACAAGCAGACCTCTGAGCTGGTCTGGCAGGTCGCGGTCATGGACGGTGACCCGACTCTCAAGCCCGCCCAGAAGACCGTCGCGGTCAAGATCCTCGCGCCGGTCCAGCCGGTGCCCCCGCAGCCGATGCCGGGGCTGCCGTTCACGCCGGTCGAGTTCAACGGTATGTCCGTCACGCCCTACGTCAACGCAGCCGGACGCCTCGCCTACTCGATCAAGGTTCGCGAGATGTACGCGCCTCGCCAGACTGCCCAGCCCGCTCAGAACAAGGCTTCGGCCGGAAAGGACGCCGCCTAAATGACCCGACGCCGTACCCCGCGCAACAGCGTGATCCGGCTGACCACCGGGCACGCCGCCCGTACCCTCAACCACCCGTTCCCGCGTCGTGAGCCCGTGTTGGCGCTCGACTTCGGCGCCACCTCCGTCCTGGTCACCACCAACGGACCCGTGACCGTCGAAGACCTGGAGTTCGCCCGCCAGCTCGCCCACGCGGCCAACCGCTTCGCCCGCTCCATCGAGCGCAGCTTCTACGGCCTGCCCGACGGCAAGGGGGTGGCGGCATGAGCGAGCGCAAGCCCTACACCTACGTCACCTTGTCCATGGACGCCGACTCGGCACCGCATGTCGGTGTCTCGTTCCACACCTCGCGTCTGAAGGTCCGTGCCGGGCTGCTGCTCAGCAACCCGCGCCCGTACCTGGACTTCGCCTCGCCCGAGGCGAACGTGCACATCTCCACCACCGGAGCCGGGCCGGTCACCGACGCCGACCTGAGCACCGCCCGCGAGATCTTCACCGCCGCTGCCCGCTACCTGGCCGACTGTGAGCAGTTGCACGCCGAACAGGCCGACAAGGACGCCACCGACCCTGCGACCTGACATGAGGCGGGGCCGCTGGAAGCGGCAACTTCCGGCGGCCCCTCGGTTCTCCCCTGACTCCACATCACGAGAGGTTCCAAGCTTATGTTCAAGCGGCTGCCTGGCGACGAGGCGCGCAACCTCGTCTCCACCACGCCCGACACGGCCGTCGTCTTCCGCCCGGCCGTCGTCAAGACACCCGCCATCATCACCTTCATCATCTACATCTGGCGCTTCCTGTCCGCCCTCGTCCGCACGACGTGGCGGCATCCGATCGCCGCCGCCCTGCCCGTCGCCCTAGGTGTCGCCTGGTACTGGTACGGCTGGCCCGCCACGGCATCCACGCTCGGCTTCGCCGTCCTGTCCCTGCTCGCCTGGGCCTTCACCGAGCCCGACTCCTTCTCGCGCCTCGTCGGCTTCCGCCTGCTGGCCTGGTGGCGGCTGATGTCGGTCTACCGCCGACACTGGCAAGCCGTCATGGAGGTCTCCGGGCTGGCCAAGCGCATCAACGGCCGGGCCTACATGCCCCGCCTGATGAAGGTCCAGTGCGACGGCTGGGCCGACCGCGTCACCGTCCGGATGCTCGCCGGTCAGGCGGTCAAGGACTGGTCCGACCGCATCGACAACCTCGCCCAAGGCTTCGGCACCACCTCGTGCCGGGTCGCGCTCATCAAAGGCGGCCGGTTGCTGCTGACGTTCCCACGCAGTGATCCCCTGGCCGCTCCCATGCCCGCCCTTCCCATCCCGAACGAACCATCAGTCGGCCCGGTCGAGATCGGCAAGCAAGAGGACGGCCGACCGCTCCGGCTCAAGGTCCACGGCACCCACGTCCTGATCGCGGGCGCGACCGGGGCCGGCAAAGGCTCGTTCCTGTGGGACACGATCCGCGGCTTGCTCCCCGCGATGCGGGCGGGCCTGGCCGAAGTCTGGGCGCTCGATCCGAAGCTGATGGAGCTGTCCTTCGGGCGTGAACTGTTCCAAGGCCGCTACGCCGCCGACCCGTCCGACTGCGCCGATTTGCTCGACGAGGCCGTCTCCATCATGCAGAAGCGGGCCGCTCGCTTCGCCGGCCTCCAGCGCTCCCACGTCCCGACCGTTGAGGACCCGTTCGTCCTGGTGCTCGTCGACGAGGTCGCGTTCCTGACCGCCTACCAGCCCGACAAGCATCTCCGGCAACGCATCTCCGCCGCCCTGGCCACCCTGGCGACCCAAGGCCGGTCAGTCGGTGTTGGCGTCATGGCCGCCCTCCAAGACCCACGCAAGGAAGTCATGAACATCCGCAACCTGTTCCCCGACAAGATCGCCCTCCGCCTGGACGAGTCCGAACAGGTGGACATGGTCCTCGGCGACGGCTCCCGCGACCGAGGCGCACTCGCCGACCACATCTCACCCATCCCCGAACAAGGGGCCGGCATCGCCTACATGCGGCTGGAGACCTCACCAGAACCGATCCGCGTCCGCGCCGCCTACGTCTCCGACGCCGACATCCGCGACATGGTCGCCTACTACCGGCAGGCCGCATGACGCTCTCTCACCTGCTCGACGGCCTGCGCTGTGCCACCTGCCTCGCCCTGAACGTTCTCCGCCTCGACCCGGTCCGCGCCCTGGTCGAGTGCACCGAGTGCGGCCAGACCGCGCTCATCGTCCCCGACCCCGACGAAGGGAGGACCGCATGACCCATGCGCACGACCGCGCACTCCCCCGAACCATCCGCCAGGCCATGCCGATGGCCCGCGACGTACTGGTAGAAGTCGCCAAGCAACACGGCGTCTGCATCCGCCCCATCCCGCTCAAGCGCCTCGACACCGTCACCGGCAAATCCGAGATCATCGACGTACCGTGCGGCGCCACCCTCGACAGCAAGTGCCCGCCCTGCGCCACACGCAACAAGCAGCTCCGCAAGGCCCAATGCCGCGAAGGCTGGCACCTGGAGACCGAACCTGCCATCACACCCGACGACCCGAACGAAGAGCAGCGCTGGCTGATCGAGTTCCGCGCCGACATGCAGGCCAGACGGGATGCCGCCGAACAGGCCGGCGACGACACCACCGAACTCGACGCGATCATCACCGGCCTCGACGAGGAGATCAACGCCGCAGGCATGCGCGGCAACATCCTCGGCCGTACGACCACCAAGCGCTCCCGCTCCACCAGACGCCGCCAGGACGCGCCCGACTTGCCCAAGCGCAAGATGACCAACACGACCCTCGGACGCACCTTCCAAGGCACGGACGGCAAGACCTACCGCCCGTCTCTGTTCGTCACGCTCACCTTGCCCTCGTACGGCAAGGTCCGCGACGGCGCCCCCATCGACCCCGACACCTACGACTACCGCCGCGCCGCACGAGACGCCCTGCACTTCTCCAAGCTCATCGATCGCTTCGTGCAGAACCTTCGCCGCGTCGCGGGCTACGACGTGCAGTATTTCGCCTCCGTGGAGCCTCAAGAGCGGCTCGCGCCGCACCTGCACATGGCCATCCGTGGAACGCTCCCACGCGCCGAGATCAAGCAGATCGCCGCCGCCACCTACCACCAGGTCTGGTGGCCACAGGCCGACGAAGTCATCTTCGACGGCGACCACCTACCGATCTGGGAAGACGGCACCGGCTACCTCAACTCGGCTACCGGCGAGGTTCTGCCCACCTGGGACGACGCCCTCGACGAGGACGCCGCCCCCCTCCACGTCATCCGCTTCGGCGACCAAGTAGACGTCCAAGGCGTGCTCGCCGGCACCCCAGACGCCGACCAGTGCATCCGCTACCTGTCCAAGTACCTCACCAAGTCCATCGGCGACGCCCTGGACGGCGGCCAGGCCCAGCACCAGCACGCCACCCGCATGCTGGACGCCCTCCGCTACGAACCCTGCTCACCCATCTGCCCGAACTGGCTCCGCTACGGCGTCCAGCCCAAGAACGCCAAACCGGGCATGCTCCCCGGCCGCTGCCGCAGCAAGGCCCACAAGCCCGACCACCTCGGCTACGCAGGACGCCGCATCCTCGTCTCCCGCAAGTGGAGCAACAAGACCCTGGCCGAACACAAGCAGGACCGCCGCACCTGGGTCCTGGAAGCCCTCGGCCAGACCGACGAGACACCAGACCCACACCGCTACGTCTGGAGACCCGTCCCAGCCGGAGACGCCAACGTGCCACCACTCGCCATCCGGCTCCTGCGCACCGTGGCCGAACGCCAACGCTGGCGGACCCACCTTCGCGAACTGGAAGCCAGAGCAACCGGACAAGATCTTTCGGCAACCGAGGACATGGGGAGGGCCGCATGACCACGAATGTCGCCCCTCTGCTCCTCCGTCCCGAAGAGGCGGCCGAACACCTCGGCATCGGCCGCACCAAGGTCTACGAACTGATCCGCTCCGGCGCGCTCCGATCGGTACGCATCGGCACCCTGCGCCGCGTCCCGGCAACAGCACTCACCGAATTCGTCACCCACCTCGAAGAGGAAACCGCATGAGCACCAGGAAGCGCGGCCAGAACGAAGACTCGATCTACAAGGACGGCGACCGCTGGCGCGGGGCGGTCTCACTCGGCTACGGCCCGGATGGCAAGCGCACCCGCAAGAAGGTTTCCGGCAAGACCCGAGCCGAAGTCGTCGAGAAGGTTCGCAAGCTCAAGGAGACCCTGGCTAAGGGCGCTCCGGTACCGGATGACCGGCTGACGGTCGGCGCGTTCCTCGATCGCTGGCTGCTCAACCTCCCCGGCCACATCGCCGATGGGACCCTGGACGACTACGAGGACACAGTACGGCTGCACCTGAAGCCCGGTCTGGGCCGTCACAAGCTGACCAAGCTCACCGTGGCCCAAGTCGATGCCCTGTGGCAGGCCAAGCGCACGGCGGGATACAAGGCGAACAGCGTCCGCAACATGCGTGCCGTGCTGCGCAAGGCCATGGGCCAGGCTGAGCGGGAGGGGCTGGTCATGCGGAACGTCGCGGCCCTGTCCATGCCTCCGCGCGTCCCGGTCGAGGAGGGCCGGACACTCACTGTCGATGAGGGCAAGATGCTCCTCAGCACAGCAGCCGATCATCGTATGGGCGTCCTGGTCCTCCTGGCCCTCGTCTTCGGACTGCGTCGCGGCGAAGCACTCGGACTCATGTGGAACGCCTTCGACCCGGACGCCCGCACCCTCCGTGTCACCCACTCCGTCAAGCGACTCAAGAACCGCGACCCGAACACCACGACCAAGACCCGCATCGTGATCAGTGAGCTCAAGACCAAGCGATCACGCCGTATCCTCTGCCTTACTCCCGAGCTGATCGAGGCGATCAAACGACACAAGGCCGCGCACAACCAGGAACGTCTCAAGGCCGGCGAGGGGTGGACGGAGCACGGGCTGATGTTCCCGACGGCTTTCGGCAATCCATCCGACCCAGACACCTTCTCGCACCTGTTCTCCCGCCTGGCCAAGAAGGCGGGCCTTGGCCACTGGCACCCCCACGAGCTCCGCCACTCCGGCGCATCGCTCATGCTGGCCCAGGGCACGCCGCTGCACGTCGTGTCCGAAGTCCTCGGCCACGCCAGCATCTCGATCACGAAGGATGTCTACGGCCATCTACTGGAGGGCGACCGGCGCGCGGCCACGGAAGCCATCTCCAGCGCCCTCCTGGGCGGACAGGATCCGGTGGCTCCCAAGGTGGCTCCCAAAGGCGCCGAAGACACCGGTTGAAGGTCGGAATACAAAAGGCCCCTGACGGCATAAAGCCTGCTCAGGGGCCTTTCGCTTGCAGAGCCGACGAGGGGAATCGAACCCCTGACCTTCTGTTTACAAGACAGATGCTCTGCCGATTGAGCTACGTCGGCACGGCCTACCAGTGTAGACGCTAGCGGCGCCTGTGACGAGCGACCTCGTACAGTGCCACACCGGCGGCGACTCCCGCGTTGAGGGATTCCGCGGCGGCCTGCATGGGGATGCGGACGACCACGTCGCACTGCTCCCGGACCAACCGGCCGAGCCCCTTCCCCTCGGAGCCCACCACGACCACGAGCGGCTCGGCGAGGAGGTCGGCGTCGCCGATGTCGATCTTTCCGGCGCCGTCGAGGCCGACGATGAAGAGGCCGGCTTCGCGGTATTCGCGGAGGGCGGCCGTCAGGTTGGAGGCGCGGGCGACCCGCAGCGTGGCGAGCGTGCCGGCCGAGGTCTTCCAGGCGCCACCCGTCACCCCGGCCGAGCGGCGGGACGGGATGAGCAGGCCATGCGCGCCGAACGCGGTGGCGGAACGGGCGATGGCGCCCAGGTTGCGCGGGTCGGTGACCGAGTCGAGCGCCACGATCAGCGGGACCTCGGCCGCGTCCTGGGCCAGTTCGACCAGCTCGGACGGATGCGCATAGTCGTAGGCGGGGATCTGGAGCGCGATGCCCTGGTGGACGACGCCCTCCGTCATCCGGTCGAGCTTGTCGCGGGTGACTTCGAGCAGCGCGATCCCGCGCTCTGCCGCGATCTTGATGGAGTCGCGTACGCGGTCGTCGTTCTCGACGCGCTGGGCCACGTAGAGGGCGTTGGCGGGCACCCCGGCCTGCAGCGCCTCCAGCACCGGGTTACGGCCGCCGATGTATTCGGGGGCGTCCTCGGAACGCTTCTGCCGGGCCGGGCCGCTGCCCGGACGGCGCGTCTCGCCGCCGCGGTCCTCCCTGGCGATGCGCTCGGACCTGGCCTTGTCCTTGTACCAGTGGCGCATCTCGGCAGGCGGCGTCGCGCCCCTGCCCTCGAGCGACCGGCGCTTCTGGCCCCCGGTGCCTCTGGAGGGGCCCTTCTTCTTCGCGGGCCTGCCCGATGCCCTACCGCCTGCTGCCATGCCATCAAGGGTATCGGCCCGTCGACCCACCCGATCCCGCCGGGCAAGCCCCCATCCGATCTCGCCGAGAAGGACGGCGTCCGCACACTGACGTCCGCACACGACCGGCCGCGGCACACCCGGCGAGCCGCCTGCCCTCAGGGTGCACATAGCGCGCCGCTCACCACCTCACTGAGCGTCTTGCGTCAGCACATCGCCACAAATCGCCTCATCGGGCCGCACGCGAGATCGGGCCGCACGCGACGCCGTGACCGCACATCGCGACGACCGCAGGCCCGCCCGCCCTCTCCCAGCAGAGCACCCAAAGCGTCCCCAAACCGCCCCCGCACAGCCCCCCGCACAGTGCAAAAGGCGCCCACCTCGAACCGGCCCCGGACGACTCCGAAAGCGCCCACCCCCACCCCAAAGGCCGGTTATGGTCCTTGGCCATGACTGAGTCCGCCTACCTCCAAGCCACCCGAGCGGCCTACGACACCGTCGCCCCCGAATACGCCGACCTGCTGAGGAACGAACTCGACGCCAAGCCCCTGGACCGGGCCATGCTGGGAGCGTTCGCCGAGCTCGTGCAGGGCCCGGACGCCGGAGAGGTGGCCGACCTGGGCTGCGGACCGGGCCGCGTCACCGCCCACCTCCACGCCCTCGGGGTGAACGCCTTCGGCATCGACCTGTCGCCAGGGATGATCGACGTCGCCCGCCGGAGCCACCCCGGCCTTCGCTTCGAAGTGGGTTCCATGACCGCGCTGGACCTGGCGGACGCGTCCCTGGCCGGGGCCGTCGCGTGGTACTCCACCGTCCACACCCCGCCGGAGCTCCTGCCGACCGTGTTCGCCGAGATCCACCGCGTGCTGGCGCCGGGCGGCCACCTGCTGATCGCGTTCAAGGTCGGCGACGAACGCCGACACCTCAGCCAGGGCTACGGCCACAAGCTGTCCCTGGACGTCTACTGGACTCCCCCGGAGCACATCGCCGACCTCCTCGCCAAGGCCGGCCTGTCCCTGGACGCCCAGCTCATCCGCGAACCCGACGAGAGCGAAAGACCCCGCTCAGGCCCGCAGGCCTTCTTCCTGGCCCACAAACCAACCGACAAACCAACCGCCAAGCCGACCGACGAACCGACCGCCAAGCCGATAGACAAGCCGGAAACCCCAAACTCCATCAGCCAACCCCCCGAGCACGAGCCCCGAGAACACTGACGGAAGATGTCAGCGACCACCGACTAACGTGCCCGCCACCCAGCACCACCCCGACCATCCCCCAAGGAGCAGCCGCATGATCCTGGAGATCCGCACCTACCGCCTCAAACCCGGCACCCGCGCAGACTTCCTCCAGATCATGCACGAAGAAGCCCTCCCCCTCCTGGCGAAGGCCGGCATCGACGTGGTGAGCAGCGGCGCCTCCCTCGTGGACGAGGACGGCCACGAGGGAGGCGTACCTCATCCGCGCGTTCCCCTCGAAACAGACCCGCGACGAGCAGGAGGACGCCTTCTACACCAGCCCGGCATGGCACCAGGGCCCGCGTGAGGGCATCGTCTCGCGCATCGACGGCTACCACACGATCGTGATCGAGACCACCGACGCCGCCGTCACGGCCCTCCGCGGCTGACGGCGGACGCGAAAGGCGCCCGCCGTCACTCAGGAGCGGCGGAAGGTCAGCGGGCCAGCTCCCAGCGGGCGCCGTGCGGCGTGTCCTCGACCGTGATGCCCGCCGCGGCGAGCTGGTCGCGGATCGCGTCGGCCGCCGCGTAGTCCTTACGGGCCCGCGCGGCCTTGCGCTGCTCCAGGGCCACCGCCACCAGCGCGTCGACCACCGGCGACAGGTCGGAGCCGCTCCCGCGCCACTGCGGCGAGCGAGGGTCGAGGCCGAGCACGTCGAGCATGTTCTGGGTCTCGGCGAGGAGGCGCGCGATGGCCTCCTTGTCGCCCCGCGACAGCGCCACGTTGCCCTCGCGCACCACCTCGTGCACCACGGCGAGCGCCTGCGGCGTGCCGAGGTCGTCGTCGAGCGCGTCGGCGAACGCCTGCGGAAGGGGCGCGTCGGCGTCGACGTCGTGGATCACCTCGGCGGCGCGCGTGACGAAGCCCTCGATCCGCTGGTAGGCCGCCGCCGCCTCCAGCAGCGCCTCCTCGGAGTACTCGATCGAGGAACGGTAGTGCGGCGCGGCCAGGTAGTAGCGCAGCTCCACCGGACGCACCTTCTGCACCATCTCGGGGATCAGCAGCGAGTTGCCGAGCGACTTGCTCATCTTCTCGGCGCCGATCTTGAGCATGCCGTTGTGCATCCAGTAGCGGGCGAAGCCGTCGCCGGCGGCCTGCGACTGGGCGATCTCGTTCTCGTGGTGAGGGAAGATCAGGTCGATGCCGCCGCCGTGGATGTCGAACGTCGGCCCGAGGTACTTGGTGGCCATCGCCGAGCACTCCAGGTGCCAGCCGGGACGCCCGAGCCCCCACGGCGTGGGCCAGGTCGGCTCGCCCGGCTTGGCGCCCTTCCACAGGGCGAAGTCGCGCGCGTCGCGCTTGAGCGACTCGTCGTCGGTGTCGGCCGCGGCCCGCATGTTCTCCAGCTTCTGGTTGGAGAGCTTGCCGTAGTGGTCGGCGTAGGACTGGACGCTGAAGTAGACGTCGCCGCCCGAGGCGTAGGCGTGGCCGCGCTCGATCAGCCGCTCCATCAGCGTGATCATCTCGGGCACGTGGCCGGTGGCCCGCGGCTCGACGGTGGGCGGCAGGCAGCCGAGCGTGTCGTAGGCCCAGGTGAAGGCCCGCTGGTTGCGCTCGGCGATCACGAACCAGGGCACGTCCTCCGCGGCCGACACTCTGATGATCTTGTCATCGATGTCGGTGACGTTGCGGCAGAACGTCACGTCGTATCCGGAACGCGTGAGCCAGCGCCTGAGCACGTCGAAGTTCACGCCTGAGCGGATGTGCCCGATGTGCGGAGGAGCCTGCACGGTGGCCCCACACAGGTAAATCGACGCCCGGCCGGCTTCGACCGGAACGAATTCACGGATGGCGCGCGTGCTGGTGTCGTAGATGTGCAGGCTCACGAAGGCAAGGCTAACGCCTCGGGGGCTCTCGTAGGCCGATTACTCAGCCTCGTACCGTGACCTTGTCGGGACGGATCCGGATGATCAGGCGCTCAGTGCCCGGCTTGTCCTTCCACGGCTCGCCCGTGTACTTGTGGGCCAGCTCCTGGATCAACGCGCCCTCGGGGTCCTCCTCGATCGTCACCCGGCCGCGCACCTCCAGGTAGCGATAGGGATTGCCAGGGTCGATGACCAGCAGACTCGTCCGCGGGTCGCGCTCGAAGTTGCGCGGCTTCACCCGCCCCCGGACGGTCGAGAACAGGACGTCGTCGCCGTCCGTGCGCACCCACACCACGGTCGACTGCGGTCCGCCGTCGGGGTTGAGGCTGGTCACCGTCGCATGATTCGGGGCATCCAGGAGTTCGCGCGCTTCTTCCGGCAGCTCGGGCATGTGTCTCCCTCGATCGGTCGTGATCCCCATTCTTCTGTAGTCTCGAAGGCGCCATGGACGTGACTCCCCCCTCTACGCTCCGTCGCCTGGGCATCGCCCTGGCCGGGCTCGCGGTGGCCGCTCTGACCGGAGCCGCCTGCGCGCTGTCCTTCGACGATCTGCGCGCGCTGGCCGTCACCGGCGAGGCGCGGCAGGACCTCGCCTTCCTCTATCCGGCCGCCTTCGACGCGCTGCTCGTGGTCGCGCTGCTCGGGGTGCTGCTGCTGCGCCCCGCCCGGCCGCTGGTGCGGGCGCAGGCCGCCACCGTGCTGGTCCTGCTCATCGTGGCCGCCGCGGCGGCCAACGTGGCGACCGCGCTGCGGTTCACCTTCGACGCGCGCCAGGTGGCCGTGGGCGTGGCCCTGGCGCCCTGGGTCATGCTGGCCGTGGCCCTGTGGCTCTGGCTGCTGCTGATCAAGCACGTCCAGGCTCACCGGGGCGCGGCACGCGAGGAGGCGGACGACGACGACTTCGTCCCCTTCCACCCGGGCCGCGCGGCCGACACGCCGCCGCCGCTCGTGACCGAGGCGCCCCCGCCGGTGCTGGAGTCCACGCCGCTGGTGGGGCCCACGGCCGCGCCGGAGACGCCGCCGGTCCCGGCCCAGGTGTCCGAGTGGCGGGCCGTGCAAGAGCCCGAACCCGAGCCTGTACGAGCCCCTGAGCCCGAACCGGAACCCGAGCCCGACCCGGAACCGGAACCCGAGCCGGAACCGGAACCCGAACCCGAACCCGAGCCGTTGAGGCGGCCGGTCCGGTGGGGCGACCGGGTGAAGCCGACCGACGTCCTGGTCCACCCCCGCACCGACACCCGGGCCACCGACACGCGCGACGTCGACACCCAGCCCGTCCCCGTCATCGAGGACGACCGCCGGACCCGCCCCGCCGCCGACGAGCCCCGGACGCCCCAGAGCGACTCTGAGGCCACCGCGCCCCACCCGGTGATCCACGAGGACACCCAGGCCCCCTCCGGCCGCCTGCGCAGCACTCCGCGCCCGCCGGACCCCGAGGAATAGCGGGCCAAGCCACGAAGAAACGCGAGAAGCACGAGAGGCCCGTCCGGGATGATCCCGGACGGGCCGTTTCGTGTGCGTCTATCTCGTCTACATCCCTGGCGCCCGCTAGACCCTGGAGCCGCGGCGTAGGCCGGCGACCAGGCCGACACCGACGATCGCCAGGACGACCTGCATCACGAGCTCGATCCAGTCGATGCCGGGGGTCGTCTCGACGCCGAGCACCTGGGCGATGAGGGTGCCCAGCAGGGCGGCGACGATGCCGACGACGATGGTGAGGATCCACCCGATGGCCTGCCTGCCGGGCAGCAGCAGGCGACCGATTGCGCCAATGACGGCGCCAATCACGATGGCGCCAAGGATGGACTGAATGGTCATGACACGAAACCTCCCCGTGAGAGTGAGCCGTTCACTCTCACGGGGAGCTTCGCTACCCGATCGCCGGCGATTATGCGCCGGCTTTACGAACGAGCAGGTCAGGTCGTGGTTCGGCCGGTGCGTCCACCGCGTCCTCCCCAGCCCATCCGCGTCACGAGGAGCACGCCGACCACAGCCAGGACGAGCTGGAGTATGTGTTCGAGCCAGTCGATGCCCTTGGTGTCGGCCCAGCCGAACGCCTGGGCGATCAGGGTGCCGATCAGGGCGGCCACGATGCCCACGATGAGCGTCAGGCCGATGGACATGTTCTGCCTGCCAGGCACTATCAGCCGGGCCAGCGCACCGACGATGGCGCCGATGACTACTGCGGAAACGATCGCGCCGATCATGTGTAGCTCCCCCCGAGACGTTCACATGTCTTAGATGGGGACATACCCGACACCTGGGGAAACTACCCCCTGAGGAAGGCGGCGGTCCGTACCGCGCCAGTGACGAACCGCCGCCCCCACAGTTGGCGGGTTCGGCGACGACCCGCCGGGACACCCTCACGCATCCCACACATAAGACGCTGAATGCCTAGGAAAGGTTGACCACGAGGGCCGTGGCGATGGCGGCGATCCCCTCGCCGCGCCCGGTGAGCCCGAGCCCGTCGGTGGTGGTGGCCGAGACGCTCACCGGCGCCCCCACGGCGCCGCCGAGCGCCAGCTCGGCCTCGGTACGCCGCGGAGCCATCTTGGGACGGTTGCCGATCACCTGGACGGCCACATTGCCGATCTCGAAGCCCGCCGCGCGCACCTGGCGGGCGGTCTCCTCCAGCAGGGTGACCCCGGAAGCCCCGGCCCAGCGGGGATCGGACGTGCCGAACAGCCCGCCCAGGTCGCCCAGGCCGGCCGCGGACAGCAGCGCGTCGCAGGCGGCATGCGCGGCGACGTCGCCGTCGGAGTGGCCGTCGAGCCCGATCTCGGCCGGCCAGTGCAGGCCGGCGAGGCTGAGCTCACGCCCCGAGTCCGCCGAAGCGAACGGGTGGACGTCGACTCCGACGCCCACCCGTGGAAGATTCGTGTTCAGGAGTTGAGAACCTCGTCGAGCAGGGCCTCAGCCTTGTCCTCATTGGTCTTCTCGGCGAGCGCGAGCTCGCTGACGAGGATCTGACGAGCCTTCGCGAGCATGCGCTTCTCGCCCGCTGACAGGCCGCGCTCGCGGTCGCGACGCCACAGGTCGCGAACCACCTCCGCAACCTTGTTCACATCGCCGGAGGCGAGCTTCTCCAGATTGGCCTTGTAACGGCGCGACCAGTTGGTCGGCTCTTCCGTGTGCGGCATCCGAAGAACATCGAAAACCCGCTCAAGGCCTTCCTGGCCGACGACGTCGCGCACACCGACGAGTTCCGCGTTTTCTGCTGGCACCTGGACGGTAAGGTCGCCCTTGTCGACCTTGAGCACCAGGTAGGTCTTTTCCTCACCCTTGATGGATCGCTTCGTGATTGCTTCGATCCGAGCAGCCCCATGGTGGGGGTAGACGACAGTGTCGCCGACCTGGAAAGTCATGTGACAAGTACCCCTTCCGCTGTACTCCAGGGTACCACGCATCCACAGGCTCCCGGAACAGTGAAATCCTCATAACTGCAGGTCAAAGCCGCATATTGGGGCTTGACAAGTCCTCGACCGTATGAATCGCATTTCCGGACATAGCGAATGACCTGCAGGGGTGCGGATATGACCATGGATTCAGGTGGATATGGTAGGCGCTGCCCAACACCCCATGCGCCATACCGCGCAAGAGCAAGGAGAACCCGCACGTGACCAGCCGTCGCTGGATTGTCGTAGCCGCCGCGTTCTTGGCAGCCCCCGTGCTCGCGGGCTGCGGGGCAGGATTCGACGCCAACACCAACAAGCCGTACGCCCCGAACGAGGCGGTCGCACTCATCGACCAGGGTGCTTATGGCACGCGCGGCATTCACATCCCGCAGGCGTTCATCCTCGGCCCCGACTCCGGCGCCCAGCTCCCGTGGCGCGGTTCAGCCCCGATCTACCTGAACATCCTCAACACCGCGGGCGCCGCCGACACGCTCCAGGCCGTCTCCGCGGGCTCGGTGGGGTCCGTGAAGGTCGCCGCGCCGATCCAGCTTCCCCCCAACCAGCTCGTCAACACCGGCAAGCCGCAGCCCCAGCTGATGCTGGAGAGCATCTCCACGAGCCTCAGAGGCGGCGAGAGCGTGCGTCTGGACCTCCAGTTCGCCAACGCCGGGACAGTGACCCTGACCGTCCCTGTGGTCACGCGCAGCCGTGAGTTCAAGGACTACCCCGCCGCCCCCAACGCCACCCCGGTCGCGACGCCCTCGGCGTCGCCCACCCCGACGGCCACCGAAGAGGCCCACTGACGGCATGAGAGAACCCTTGTTCTGGTACGAACCCACGTACCAGAACAAGGGTCGTTCACTCCTCGGCGGCGTCGAACTTGTAGCCCAGGCCGCGCACGGTGAGGATGCAGCGCGGGTTCGACGGGTCCGCCTCGATCTTGGCCCGCAGGCGCTTGACGTGGACGTCGAGCGTCTTGGTGTCGCCCACGTAGTCGGCGCCCCAGACGCGGTCGATGAGCTGGCCGCGGGTGAGCACCCGGCCGGCGTTGCGCAGCAGCACCTCCAGCAGCTCGAACTCCTTCAGCGGCAGCTGCACCTGCGCGCCGCGCACCGCGACGACGTGGCGGTCGACGTCCATGCGCACCGGGCCCACGGCCAGGACGGCCGTCTCCAGCTCCTCCACCACGTCGCCCTGACGGCGCAGCACCGCGCGGATGCGGGCCACCAGCTCCCGCGAGGAGAACGGCTTGGTCACGTAGTCGTCGGCGCCCAGCTCCAGGCCCACGACCTTGTCGATCTCGCTGTCCTTGGCGGTCAGCATGATGACCGGCACCTTCGAGCGCTGCCGCAGCGAGCGGCACACCTCGGTGCCCGGCAGGCCGGGCAGCATCAGGTCGAGCAGCACGAGGTCCGCGCCGTTGCGGTCGAACGTGTCGAGCGCCTCGGGCCCGGTCGCCGCGACCGACACCTCGAAGCCCTCCTTGCGCAGCATGTAGGACAAGGCGTCGGAGAAGGACTCCTCATCCTCAACCACTAGAACTCTGGTCATTTTGCGGTCTCCAGGGGAATCGAGGGTGGTACTGCCACCGCCGTGCCGCCGAAGGCGGGCAGACGGAGGGTGAAGGTGGAGCCGGAGCCTTCCTTGCTCCAGACGGACACCTCGCCCGCGTGGGCCGCGGCGACGTGCTTGACGATGGCCAGGCCGAGCCCGGTGCCGCCGGTCGCCCGTGACCTGGCCGCGTCGACGCGGAAGAAGCGCTCGAAGATGCGCTCCAGAGACTCCTCGGGGATGCCGATGCCCTGGTCGCTGACGCTGATCTCGACGGAGTCGCCGGCCGGACGGACGCTGACCACGACCCGCGTGTGCTCGGGGCTGTAGGCGACGGCGTTGTCGATGAGGTTGCGCAGGGCGGTGACGAGCAGCTCGTCGTCGCCCCAGATGCGCAGGCCCTCGGTGCCGCCGGTGACCAGCGTGATGTCCTTGGCCACCGCCTTGGTGTTGCAGTGGTCGATGGCGTCATGGACGGCCTCGTCGATGGCGACCTGGCCCGGGGTGGGGATGGGCTCGGCGCCCTGGATCCTGCTCAGCGTGATCAGGTCCTGGACCAGGTAGGTGAGCCGGGCGGCCTCGTGCTGCATGCGCCCGGCGAAGCGGGTGACCGCCTCGGGGTCGTCGGCGGCGTCCTGGATGGTCTCGGCCAGCAGGCTCAGCGCGCCCACGGGGGTCTTCAGCTCGTGGCTGACGTTGGCGACGAAATCGCGGCGCACCGCCTCGACCCTGCGCCGCTCGGTCTGGTCCTCGGCCAGCACCAGCACCTGGCCGTAGGAGCCGAGGGGGGCGACGCGGACGGCGAAGTTCGTCGTCTCCTGGCCGAACTTGTGGCCGGCGACGTCGATCTCGCTCTCGCGGATCTCGCCGTCGCGGCGTACCTGTCTTGCCAGTGCGAGCAGCTCCGCGGCCATCAGCCTGTCGCCCTTGACCAGCCCGAACGCGCGCGCGGCCGAGCTGGCGCGCAGCACGCGGTCGTGCGCGTCGAGCACGACGGCGGACGAGGGGAGCACGGCGAGCACGGAGGCCACGCCCTGCGGCAGCGCCGCTCCGGTCTCGACGCCGTCGGCTGAATCGGTCCTCTTCGGAGCCTCGATCTGGTTCCGGTAGAACAGGACCGCCAGGGCTCCCACGACGAACCCGGCCAGGGCCGCGAAGCTCATGGCCATCTCACTCATGCCTCCGATGGTAGGTGGCGAAGCCCAAGGGACAGACCTCTCACCTGCGGATGAACCGCCCTTTCCTGGAAAGTTCATCTCGCAGTAGAGGTTCGTTCATCGAGTGGCACGTACGGTGACGACATGCGCGACGCGTACCATGAAGAACTTGATCTCCTGACGGGCAAGCTGGTCGAGATGACGAGGCTGGTCCGCTCGGCCATCTCCCGTGCCACCACGGCCCTCCTCGACGCCGACCTCCAGCTCGCCGAGAGCGTCATCTCCCGCGACCAGGAGGTGAACGCCCTCTTCGCCGACATCGAGACGTCGATCTTCGAGCTGATGGCCAGGCAGCAGCCGGTCGCGGTGGACCTGCGAATGGTCATCACGGCGCTGCGCATGGGCACCGACCTCGAACGCATGGGCGACCTCGCCGTCCACGTGGCCAAGGTGGCCCGGCTGCGGCACCCCGACTCGGCGATTCCGCCCGAGACTCGCTCGACCATCGTGGAAATGGGGCAGATCGCCGAGAACCTGGTCACCAAGGCCGGCAGCTGCGTGGCCTCCAGGGACGTTGAGTCGGCCCTTGAGCTGGAGGAGGACGACGACGCGATGGACCGGCTGCACCGCCGGCTGTTCCGCAACATCCTGGCCAAGGACTGGCAGCACGGCGTGGAGCCGGCGATCGACATCACACTGATCGGCCGGTACTACGAGCGGTACGCCGACCACGCGGTGCGGGTGGCGCGGGACGTCGTCTACCTGGTCACCGGCTCCCGTCCCAGCTGACGGCCTCCCGGAGGCGAGCTCTTCACCCGGACGCAGCGGGCGGCACCTGTCGGGGGGCCGCCCGCTTCGCACGTCCCCGGCCGGGCATGGGGCGATCCGGCGGGACGAACAGCGGCAAGCAGCGACAGACGCCCGCCAAGCGCCCTGTCTCCTGGCCAAAAGCGGATGCGGTGACGTCTGCGCATGTGGCAGGCTCCGCCGGTGAATCGTGAACAGATCTCCCGACTCGCCCACGCGGACCATCCGATCGCGGCTCCGCTCGACGACGACTCGGTGCGCCGCCTTCTCGACCGCGCCCTCCCCCAGGGCGGCTCCCGCGTGCTCGACCTCGGCTGCGGCGGCGGGGAGTGGCTGCTGCGCGCGCTGGGCACGCGTCCCAAGCTGCAGGCGGAGGGCGTGGACATCGCCGAGGGCTCGCTGGCGCACGCCCGCGAGAGCGCGGAGGCGCTCGGCGTCCACGACCGGCTCGTCCTCCATCGTGCGGACGCCGCCGAGTTCACCTCGCCGCACGCGTTCGACCTGGTGATCAGCGTCGGGGCGACGCACGCGTTCGGCGGCCTGCCGCCCACGCTCGCGGCGGCGCGCGAGCACTTGGCCCCCGGCGGGCGCGTCCTGGTCGGCGACGGTTTCTGGGCCGGGGAGCCGTCCGCCGAGGCGGTGGAGATGCTGGGCGAGCTCACCGGCCTGCCGGCCCTGATGGACCGCGTCACCGCCGACGGCTGGACGCCGGTGCACGGCCACATCAGCACCCGCCAGGAGCTCGACGACTACGAATGGGCCTGGACGGGCTCGCTGGCGTCCTGGGCTCTGGACAACCCCGACCATCCGGACAGGTGCGAGGCCCTCACGACGGCCGACACCCACCGCGCCGAGTGGCTGCGCGTCTACCGGGACGTCTTCGGGTTCGTCACCCTCGTCCTGCGCCCGACGTCCGACTGACGGGCCGCCCGCCCCTCGGTCGACGTCAGGAGGCCGCCTGCCGGCTCCTGCACACATGCCGCCGCGCCAGCTCGGCCCAGACCGCGGCGGCACGGGCGTACGGGCCCCTGGCGGTCTCCTCGTGGTCCCCGCGCTCGGTGACCCGCCGCACGAAGAACTGCGCCGCCTCGAAGCACAGGACGTACTCCTCGCAACAGGACGCTTCGACCACGCGTACGAGCCCGCGCGACACATGGGGCTCCCACGTCGGCACGTCAGACCGTCCCGCCCGGAACGCGGGCTTCCCCGGCGGACGGAAGGGGGCAGGAGCGCTCAGCTCTGGCAGAGGTGCTCACATCCCCGAAAGCATAGGCACCTCGCCCCAAACCGGCCCACACATTTCAGTGTCCGGCATCAGTGACATACCTTCCTCGCCCCCGCCCCCCAGCCCCAAGCCCTCGCCCATCGCGGACGTCCAGGCAGGTGACGCTGGTATGACAGCGCCGATCCGCCCTCAAGAAGGGCGGCGTCGGCCGCTGCACGGCTGCATCTCGACACAGCATCGAGACCGGCACCTGACAGTTTTCGTGGTCACGCCCCATCGACGGGATAGCGCAATCGGGCTCGCCGCAGCCCCTCGTGACCGACCGCGAAAACGAACGGCTCGATCACCCGCCTCACGACATGGACGATCTGAGCCTCGTTGCCGAGGAAGGCCGCTGCCATCTCCTTCCCGACCATCCTGGCGTTCGCCAGCGCGAATATGCGCGCGCCGCTCGTGTAGATGACGCGCGCTTCCACCAGGTTCCGGGTGATTGCAAGGTCCTTGCACAACAGGATGTCGCCGCGAATCGTGGCTTCTTCGATCCACTGAACGTCAGCGATGCGTTGGGAGGCGTCCGCCCCGTAGCGCTCATCCATCGTTTCCAGGACCCAGCCGGCCTCGCGCAGGGCTTGGGGGACGATGCGGGAGCCTAATCCGCGGTCCAGGAAGAAGGTGAACCCGGAGGCGCGCGCATCGTCCGTCATGCCTTCCTCTCACGCCGCCTGCGGCAGAAGACCTTCGACCTCGTCCACTTGGAGGTCGTAGTCCTCGGCCACTTCTCGGCTGTCCTCACCGGCCCGCAGGCGGTTGAGCACGTCGGCGACACGGACGCCTCGTCGGGCGACGGTCGGCTGACCGCCGTTGATCCAGGAGTCGACCGTGACCGCCACGCGGTCGTAGCCCGGAAGCTGGATCACTTTCATCCAACCGTCCACGTAAGTGACGCGTCGCAGGTAGTCACGGACGATCGGCCGGAACACCTGCTGACCGCTGCGTACCACGACCAGCCCGTCGACCGCCTCGCGCTCCACGGGATCGTCGGTGTGCTCCCTGAAGTCCCACAGCACCTCAGCGCCGTCGGTCATCAGCCGCTCGCTGGCCAGCGCCTGCTCCAGCCCGATGTTCTCCTCAAGCCAGCGAATGGCCGGCCTGATGCGCCGCATCGGAACGTCTGCCCTGCGGAAGGCGGCCAGCATGTACGCCTCGGCCAGACCGACGAACGGCACGGTCGGCCCCTGTGCGCCGGCGGTCGTCACCAGGGGCTCGACCGCCACCGTGACGCCGTCCATCCGCTTGTACGCGTAGCCGACGGACCAGTTGCGGAAGGATTCACGCGGAACGCCGATCAGGTCTGCCGCCTGGCTCTTGCTGTACAGGGGGGTGACATAGCGGAAGTCGCTGATCAGCCCACTACGTGGAACGTGGTCGCGCGGTTCCATCAGAGTCCTCTCCCTTCAGGCTCAGCCTAGGGAAATCCGCGACCGGATGCTCGCAATCTCCCGTCCTTCAGATCGATCATCCACGCTCCGGCGCAGGCACCGTCGTCCCGACACGTCACGAGGGCGCACGCAGGCCCAGGCCGGGAGAGCACGAGGGGACGGGAGAGTCCCCTCGCGCGCCCGAAGGGCTGTGGGGTCAGCGGCCCTGGTTGGCCACTGCTTCGATGGCGGCCTTGGCGGCCTCCGGGTCGAGGTAGCGCCCGCCGCGCACCTGCGGCTTGAAGTCGGCGTCCAGCTCGTACGCCAGCGGGATCCCCGTGGGGATGTTGAGCCCGGCGATGTCGTCGTCGCCGATGCCGTCGAGGTGCTTGACCAGGGCCCTCAGCGAGTTGCCGTGCGCGGTCACCAGGACCGTGCGCCCCGCGGCCAGGTCGGGGACGATCTCGTCGTACCAGTACGGGAGCATGCGGTCGACGACGTCCTTCAGGCACTCCGTGCGTGGCATGAGCTCCGGCGGCAGGAGGGCGTAACGGGGGTCGCCGGCCTGGGAGTACTCGTCGTCGTCGGCGATGGGCGGCGGCGGCACGTCGTACGAGCGGCGCCAGAGCATGAACTGCTCGTCGCCGAACTCCTCACGCGTCTGGGCCTTGTTCTTGCCCTGCAGGGCCCCGTAGTGGCGTTCGTTCAGCCGCCAGCTGCGCTTGACCGGGAGCCAGAGCAGGTCGGCCTCGCCCAGGGCGAGCTGGGCCGTCTGGATGGCCCGGGTCAGGAGGCTGGTGTGCAGGACGTCGGGCCGCAGACCGGCCTCCTGCAGGAGCCGGCCGCCGCGCCGGGCCTCGTCCTCGCCCTTGGCCGACAGGCTGACGTCCACCCAACCGGTGAACAGGCCCTTCGCGTTCCAGTCGCTCTCACCGTGCCGTAGCAGCACCAAAGTCGCCATGCGGCCAATCCTATGGCCGCCGCCCGGAGCGCCGGCAGGTCACTGCCCGGGGTCGGCGAATCGGGCGAAAGCCTGCAGGTTGGCCAGGGATTCGCCGCGTTTGGCACGCCACTCCCACTCCCGCCTGATGGAGGAGGCGAAGCCCAGCTCCAGCGCCCGGTCGAACCAGTCGTCGGCGTACGTCAGCACGCAGCCGAGCAGCCGGTCGACCTCCTCCTCGCTGACGGCGGCCAGCGGCACCCGGCCGACCAGGTAGACGTCGCCGACGGGGTCGAGGGAGAAGTGCACGCCGTACATGGCGCCGTTCTTGCCGAGGAGCCAGCGGTAGAACTCCTCGTGGTTCTCGTCCGGCTGGCGGCAGAAGAACGCCTCGACGTGCAGCACCCGCTCGCCGACGATCAGCCAGGTCATGGTGGCGAGCTTGTGCTGTCCGGGCAGCTTGACCAGGAACGCCCCGGGCCGCGGCTCGTCGTAGGAGACGTCCGCGGCCTTGAGCGCGGCTTCGACGACATCGCGCATGGGATACAGCTTAGGAGCGCGCGACGTGAGGCCGTCCAGCCGCTAGAAGTTGAGCGCCACGGGCACCTTGTGCAGGTTCGCGACGGCGCCCGCGTACACCTCCATGAGCCGGCCCGCCGTCGCCTGCCAGCCGAAGGCGGCCGCGTGCGTGCGCGCCCCCCGCGACAACTGCTCACGCCAGTCCGGCAGGGTGACCAGGCGGTGCAGGACGCGGGCCCATTCGTCCGGGTCGTGCCCGTCCACCAGCACGCCGGAGACCCCGTCGTGGACGGCGGTGCGCAGCCCACCCACGGCCGCGGCGGCGACCGGCGTCCCGCAGGCCTGCGACTCCAGGGCCACGAGCCCGAACGACTCGCTGTAGGACGGCACGACCGTCACGTCCGCCGCCCGGTACCAGTCGGCCAGTTCCTCCTGCGGGGCCGGCGGCACGAGCCGGACGACGTCGGAGATGCCCAGCTCACCGGCCAGTTCGGTGAGGATGGACGGCCGGGCGAGCCCGTTGCCCGACGGCCCGCCGACGCAGGCGACGACCAGCCGGCCGCGCAGCGAGGGGTCGTCGATGAGCATGCGCGAGGCCGCGCGCAGCAGCACGTCGGGGGCCTTGAGCGGCTGGATGCGGCCGACGAACAGCAGCACGCGGGCGTCCTGTGGCAGGCCGAGCCGCTGCCGGGCGGCGCCCTGCGAGGCGGGCTGGAAGACGGTGAGGTTGACGCCGGGGTTCACGACGGCCACGCGCTGTGGGGCGGCGCCGTACAGGTCGATGAGCTCGCGGGCCTCGTCGGCGGTGTTGGCCACGAGGCGGTCGGCGATCTCCACGACCTGTTCCTCGCCCACCACGCGGGCCTGCGGCTCCGGCTTGTCGTCCTGGGCGAGCAGCAGGTTCTTGACCTTGGCCATGGTGTGCATGGTGTGCACGAGCGGCACGCCCCAGCGCTCCTTGGCCAGCCAGCCGACCTGCCCGGACAGCCAGTAGTGGGAGTGGATGACGTCGTAGCGGCCGGGGTCGTACATGGCCTCGGTGCGCAGCACCTCGGACAGGAAGGCGCACAGCTGCCCGGGAAGGTCCGCGCGGTCCATCTCCTCGTACGGCCCTGCCGTCAGGTGACGTACCAGGACGCCTGGGGCGAGTTCGGCCACGGGTGGCTGGTCGCGGGCGGTGGCCCTGGTGAAGATCTCCACCTCCACGCCGAGTTGCGCCAGCCTCCTGGCCGACTCGACGATGTACACGTTCATCCCACCGGCGTCGCCCGTGCCGGGCTGGTCCAATGGCGATGTGTGCATGCTGATGGTCGCGACCCGGCTGACCCGTCGTCGCCTCACTCGACATCACCTCCAAGCGGAATACAACTATCCGAATTTTTTCGACATTCCCTGCCGCGGTTCGCACCGCGTCCGCCCTGGCAGGATGAGGGGCATGCAGAGAACGGCAGTGGTGACCGGCGCGAGCGGCGGGATCGGCGAGGCGACCGCGCGGCGGCTCGCCGCTGAAGGTTACGTGGTGGTGGCGGGCGCACGACGCCGCGACCGGCTGGACAAGCTGGCCGCGGAGGTGCCCTCGATCAGGCCGGTGACGCTCGACGTGACCTCTCAGGAGTCGGTTGACGCGCTGGTCGGCTCGCTCGACCGCTGCGACGTGCTGGTCAACAACGCCGGTGGCGCGCTCGGCATGGAATCGGTCACGGACGGCCTTCTGGACGACTGGCAGCAGATGTACGACACGAACGTACTCGGCTCCCTACGCATGACCCAGGCGCTGATCCCCAAACTCGTGGAGTCGGGCGACGGCGTGCTGGTGATGCTGACCTCGACCGCCGCCCTGGTCTCCTACGAGGGCGGCGGCGGCTACTGCGCGGCCAAGCACGCCCAGTCCGCGATGGCCGAGACCCTCCGCCTGGAGCTGGTCGGGCAGCCGGTCCGGGTGGTCGAGATCGCGCCGGGCATGGTCAAGAGCGAGGGCTTCGCGGTCACCCGCTTCCGCGGCGACGAGACGGCCGCCGCCCGCGTGTACGAGGGCGTCCCCGACCCGCTGTCCGCCGACGACGTGGCCGACGCCATCGCCTGGTGCGTGACGCGCCCGTCGCACGTCAACATCGACCGCCTGGTGATCAGGCCGCGCGCCCAGGCCGCCCAGCACAAGGTGCACCGCGTCAGCGGCGGCTGAGCCCGATGGCCAGACCGGTCGGCGCGATCACCCGCGGCACGACGTGGCACAACCGGCTGCGCCGGGTCGACCGCTGGACGGCCGCCGTGCACGGCCCGGCCCTGCGCGCCGCCGTCCGCCCGCTCGTCGTCGACCTCGGCTACGGCGCCTCGCACACGACCACGCTTGAGCTGTTCACCCGGCTGCGCGCGGTCGCGCCCGACGTCGAGGTGGTCGGCATCGAGATCGACCCGGCCAGGGTGGCCCTGGCCAAGCCGTACGAGCGGGAGGGGCTGAGCTTCGCGCTCGGCGGCTTCGAGCTGCCCGTCCCGCGCCCGCCGACGCTGGTCCGCGCCTTCAACGTGCTGCGCCAGTACGGCGAGGCGGAGGCGTGGCACTACTGGGACGTGCTGTGCGGCAAGCTGGCCCCCGGCGGCGTGCTGGTCGAGGGCACCTGCTCCGAGACCGGACGGCGAGCGGTCTGGGTGGGCCTGTCCCCCGACGGCCCGCGCACGCTGACGTTCTCCGCCCGGTTCGACGCCTTCGAGCGGCCTTCCGACCTGGCCGACCGGCTGCCGAAGACCCTCATCCACCGGAACGTGCCGGGTGAGCGCATCCATGCGTTCCTGCGCGACTTCGACCACGCGTGGGCGGTCAGCGCCCCTTACGGGGTGCACGGGCTGCGGCAGCGCTGGCTGGCGTCCGTGCGGCTGCTGGCCGGGCAGTGGCCGGTGGCGGTGCGCCCGCCGCTCGGCGGCCCGGCCCGCTGGCGGCTCGGCGAGCTGACGCTGCCCTGGTCGGCGGTTGACCCGCGCTGACGGGATCCGGGCTATCGGGAGATCTGTGCGAGGAACACCTCGTAGGCGGCGGTGTCGAACAGCACGAACCTGACCTCCTCCACCGACGTCCCGGCCGCGCGCACGGCGGCGACGGCGATGCGGGCGGCGTCGTCGAGCGGCCAGCCGTAGACGCCCGTGGAGATCGCGGGGAAGGCCACCGTCCGCGCGCCCAGCTCGTCCGCCACCCGCAGCGACTCCTGGTGGCAGGAGGCCAGCAGGTCGGAGCGGTCCTGCGACCTGGAGTAGACGGGCCCGACCGTGTGGATCACCCAGCGGGCCGGCAGCAGCCCGGCGGTGGTGGCGACGGCCCGGCCGGTCGGCAGGCCCTTGCCGTAATGTCCGGCGCGCAGCCGCCTGCACTCCTCCAGGATCGCCGGCCCGCCGCGGCGGTGGATGGCGCCGTCGACGCCCCCGCCGCCGAGCAACGAGGAGTTGGCCGCGTTCACGATCGCGTCGGCCCGCTGCTCGGTGATGTCGCCCTGCACCAACGTGACATTCATCTCACCGAGCCTGCCAGGCGGGGTTCCGCGCCGCCACTTGCCGCTCCCGGATGCCAGCTCGACGCTCTGTAGAGCTACCCTGAAGGGCGTGAAGGGTCTTGGCGAGCTTGAGCGCAGCATCATGGACATCCTCTGGGCGGAGCACAACCCGCTGACCGCCCGCGAGGTCGGCAGGCTCATTGCCGATCGCGACCTCGCCCCCACGACGGTGATGACCGTACTCGACCGCCTCACGCGCAAGGGCTTCCTGGAGCGCACCAGGGACGGCCGCGCGTGGCGTTACGAACCGGCCGCGAGCCGTGACGCCTACATCGCCGAGCTTATGCTTGAGGCGTTGGACCTGACGGGCGACCGATCGGCCGCCCTGACCCGCTTCGCCCAGGCCGTGTCGGGCCCGGAGGCGGAGATCCTGCGGAGAGCTCTCACGGAGCTGGAGGAAGAGTGATCACGGCAGCGGTGCTAGCGGCGCTCGCGACGGCGTGCGCGCTCGGCTCCTGGCGTTTCACGACGGCCCGGTGGACCTCCCGTGCCCCGAGGCTCGCCATCATCGTCTGGCAGTCCCTGGGCGTGGCCTGGGGCCTGGCCACCACCGGCGCCATGCTGGCCTACGCGGTCCTGCCCTACAACGTGGGCGTGCTGCCGGGGCTGATCGCCTTCGCCCGCGGCGAGACGCCGGTCGAGGCGTGGGACCCGCTGCACGTGCTGGCCATGATCGCCGGTCTCACGTCGCTGGCGGTGCTGGTCGTGGTGCTGCTGACGGCCGGCGTGCAGGCGTTGCGCGCGCGGCGGCGGCATCGCGTGCTGCTCGCGCTGATCTCCCGCGACGATCCGGGCGTGCCGGGGGTGCGGGTGCTCGACCATCCCAGCGCGGCGGCGTACTGCGTGCCGGGGCTGCGCTCGCAGGTCGTGGTCAGCGCGGGCGCGCTTGAGCTGCTGTCGCCGGACGAGATGGCGGCCGTGCTGGCGCACGAGGCCGCCCACGTGCGCGAGCGGCACGATCTGGTGCTGCTGCCGTTCGCCGCGCTGCGCCGGGCGCTGCCCTGGTCGAAGGTGGTGGCCGACGCGCAGGCACAGGTGGAGCTGCTGATCGAGATGGCCGCCGACGACCGCGCCCGCCGCTACTGCTCGCCGCGCAGGCTTGCGACCGCGCTGCTCAGGTTCGGGACGGCCGGCGCCATGCCGACCCCGCAGGGCATGCTCGGCGTGCACGCGCACAACGTCATGGCCAGGGTGGACCGCCTGATCAAGCCAGGGCCGGAATTGTCAGCATTTGTCCGGTACGGCTATCTCGCCCTCTCTGTGAGCTTGCTCACCACCACCCCCTTCCTGTGGGTCTACCAGCTCTGACTGCTTGCAGGTGTTAGCCGTTCCGTTTGCAATTGCAAGCACGGGACGGCAGACTGTGGGTATGGCACTACCGAAGGTCGGCTCGATCGGCGAGTACATCCGCGAGCAACGGCAGCAGGCGAAGATCTCGCTGCGCCAGCTCGCGCAGGCGGCAGGGGTCTCCAACCCCTACCTGAGCCAGATCGAGCGCGGGCTGCGCAAGCCGAGCGCGGAGATCCTGAACCAGATCGCCAAGGGTCTGCGGATCTCCTCGCAGGCGCTCTACGTGCAGGCCGGCCTCATCGAGGACCGGGAGCCGCCGAGCGACGTGATCACCGCGGTCAACGCCGACACGCTGCTCACCGAGCGGCAGCGCCAGGTGCTGATCGACATCTATGAATCGTTCCGCAAGGAGAACCGCACCGAGGGCGAGCAGACCTCCCAGAACGCCCGCCCTCAGCACGACTCCACCGCGGACGACGAGCCGCCGCTGCCCGAGGAGTATCTCGCCGCGCTTGAGCCCTACGCGGCCTCCCCCGGCAACGGGACCGTCACCCAGGAAACCAAGGAAGGTTAACCCATGACGCTTGCCACCGAGGTCAAGAAGCTCACCGACTCCAAGCCGTTCTACGCCTTCGCCGGCGCCGGCGACTTCGCCGTCGAGAAGCTGCGCGAGCTGCCCGAGCAGCTGCGTCAGCTCCAGTCCCGCCGCTCGGAGCTGGCCAGGGACCTGCCGGAGAAGACCCGCGCGTACGCCGACAAGGCCGAGGGCTTCGTCCGCGAGTTCCCGGACAAGGCCCGCGAGTACGCCGACCAGCTGAGCAACAAGGCCACCGAGGTCTACGAGGACTTCGCCACCCGTGGCCGCAAGGTCGTCAGCAAGACGACCGGCGAGGCCGCCCTTGAGCTGGAGGAGGTGTCGGAGGCCGCCGAGCCGCCCGTCGCCGAGCCCGTCAAGAAGACCACGCGCACGCCTCGGGCCAAGGCCTGAGTGAGCGAGCGGGCCCGCCTCTTCGGAGGCGGGCCCGTTCCTGTTCCGGTGCCCGCTTGTCAGGGACGCCTATTAGGCTGGGGCCGATTTCATCGCGGCGTTGGGTGGAGCCAGCAACATGAATATGATCAACGGCGTTTTCAACTTCCTTTTCCTGGTGCTCGCCGCCGTCATCTTCGGCATGTCGGTCTACGCGCTGGTGCACGCGGCGCGCGTGCCGACCAACGCGTTCGTCTCGGCGGGCAAGCTGCAGAAGAAGATCTGGGTGCTCATCCTCGCGCTGGCGACCCTGCTGTCCGGCGGCGGCGCGCTGGGCTACTTCAACGACTTCATGCTGATCGGCGGCTTCCGGTTCATCGGCCTCAACGGGCTCGGCCTGTTCTCCATCCTGGCCGTCATCGCCGCCACGATCTACATCGTCGACGTCAAGCCCGCGGTCAAGGGCATGGGCCGCGGCAACAGCGGCCCCTACGGCCCCTGGTAGGCCGGCGCCGCCCGGATCAGGCCAGCTCCGCCGCCAGCCACGCGGCGATGCGCTCGTGCCCGGCGAACGTGGGATGCACGCCGTCGGGCAGCACCGTCTCCGACGGCCTGCCGGTCACCCATTTCCGGCGCATCGGGTCGAGGAACGGCACGCCCGCGGCGTCGGCCACCTCCGCCAGGGCGTCGCGCACCCGGTAGGCCTTGGCCGGGGTGTCCTCCAGCCAGATCGGGCCGACCATCACGACCTTGGTGACCGGCCAGCGGCGGCGCACCTCGGCGAGCAGGGCGGCGGCGGCCGCGCGCACCTGCCCGGTGCTCCAGCGCTGGTCGTTGTGGCCGCCGGAGATGACCAGCACGTCGGGGGCCGGCCGCCAGGCCAGCTCCTCCTCGAACGACCGCCGGAACGTGCGGCCCACCTTGCCCTCGTTGAGATAGCCGGTGCCGCCGGCGCCGGCGATGACCGGCTGCCAGCCGAGCAGCCGCGCCGACTCCGAGGCGTAGGTCCGCCAGGGCGGCACCGGGCCGGATCCGACGGTGAAGCTGTCGCCCACGAACATCATCACGGGAACCGCCGGACGGGCGGGAGGGACGGCCTCGGGCGCCCGCTGCGGCGGCGTCCGGGCCACCGCACTCGTACATGCCGAAATTCCAGCAAATATCCCCATTAGTGCGACGACCGGGGCGATTCTTCCTCGAAGCATCAGGCCACGCATAATCACCCCGGGGCACTAGGCTGCCGATATGACCGCCGACCTCCACGGACGCACGCAGCGGCTCGAACTGTCCGACCAGAGCCTGCGGGATTTCGAAGCCGTCGTGCTGGACGCGACGCCTGAGGGGATCGTGCTGAGCAGGT
The DNA here is from genome assembly GCF_044459705.1 of Nonomuraea sp. NPDC050227. Taxonomy (NCBI): domain Bacteria; kingdom Bacillati; phylum Actinomycetota; class Actinomycetes; order Streptosporangiales; family Streptosporangiaceae; genus Nonomuraea; species Nonomuraea sp. NPDC050227. The sequence goes on from NZ_JBITJF010000001.1 coordinate 102,790, forward strand.
CGGCATTCTATCCAGGCGGCGGCGGCCAGCCTGCCGATCACGGAGTTCTGGTCTGGCAGGGCGTGGAGACGCGCATCGTCGGGGTGCGCAAAGGCGACGATCTCTACCTGATCCCCGCCGAAGGCGACCCGATCCCGCCCGCCGACACGGTCGTCGAGGCAGCGGTGGCCGACGCCCGGCGTTCGGCGCTCATGCGTACGCACTCGGGCCTGCACGTGTTGTGCGGCGTGGTGTTCAGGGACTACGGCTGCCTGGTCACCGGCGGCAACATGGACGAGCTGAGCGCCCGCATGGACTTCGACCTGCCCGAGGTGCCGCCCGGCTTCAAGGAGGCCGTCGAGGACGCGTGCAACGCCGAGATCGCCGCCGACCGCCGCATCGACGTGCGCGTGCTGCCGCGGCGGGAGGCGTTCGAGATCCCCGACATCATCCGCACGGCCAGCAACCTGGTGCCCGAGGCCGTCCAGGACGTGCGCATCGTCGACATCGTGGGCCTCGACACGCAGGCCGACGGCGGCACCCACGTGGCCTCGACCAAGCAGATCGGCCGCATCAGGGTGGCCAAGATCGAGAGCAAGGGCCGCGGCTTCCGCCGGCTGCGCATCGCGATCTCCGACTAGCGCCCCTCGACCAGCCCGGCGAGCCCGTCGAGCAGCGCGTCGAGGCCGAAGGCGAACAGCCGGTCGAGGTCGAGGTCGAACTCGCCGCCCAGCTCCTCGATGACGCCGGTGAAGGCGGTCAGCCGCCCCGACTCCGCCAGCGCCTGGAGCTCTCCCTCCCGGCTGGTCATCCACTCGTCGGCGGTCAGCCCGGTCGCGGCCTGGGCCTGCTGCTCCATCTCGATGTTGGCGGCCAGGCCCTGGACGAAGCTGAACAGCAGGGTGTGCACGTGCATCTTGCTGACGGGATCGAGGGGCGAGCCCTCCAGCGTGCGCATGACCCACTCGGTGTGGGCGATCAGGCTGGCCGAGGGCAGCGGCCTGGTCAGTGACGTGACCCTGGCCATCCACGGGTGGGTGCGGTAGCCCGCCCACTGCACCCGGGCGGCGGTCTCCAGCCTGGCCCGCCATCCGTCGGGCGGCGGGTCGGGCAGCGGGAACTCCCTGATCACGTGGTCGATCATGAGCATGACCAGGTCGTCCTTGCCGCCGACGTGCCGGTAGAGGGACATGGTGGCCACGCCGAGGCGGCCCGCGACGCCGCGCATGGTCAGCTCGGCGAGGCCGTCGGCGTCGGCGATCTCGACGGCCGCGGCCACGATGCGGTCGCGGGTCAGGTCGTCGCCGGACGGGACGGGGGCCCGCCGCGCCCTGCCGCCGCGGATCTCGGCCACGATCGTGCCGACGCGCGGCTCGGCGACCACCACGCCCTCCTGGGCCAGGACCGTGAGCGCCTTGGCGGCCGTGGCGAGCGCGACCTCCCAGTCGCGGGCGAGCTGCCTGGTGGAGGGCACCCGGTCGCCGGGGCGGAGCCGGCCGTCGGCGATGCGCCGCCTGATGTCCTCGACGATGCGCGCGTAGGGCGGAGCGGTCATCACAACCCTTTCTCTGTACTAGTACAGATCGTACCAGTGAACCCTTGTGAGCTGCTGTATGTACGACGTACATTCAGTCCGCGTACAACGTCAACAGCAAGGAGCGCGTCATGAAGGTTCTGGTCTCGGGAGCGAGCGTCGGTGGGCCCGTCCTGGCTCACTGGCTGCGGCGGCGCGGCTTCGAGGTCACGCTGGTCGAGCGCGCGCCGCGCCCGCGCAAGGGCGGCCAGGCCGTCGACCTCCGCGGCGCCGCCCTGGTCGTGGCCGACCGTATGGGCATCCTGGAGCAGGTCAGGGCCGCGCGGACGACCATGCGCGGCATGTCCATGGTCGACGGCGACGGCAACGAGATCATGCGCAGCACCGAGGAGACGATCAGCGGCGGCCGGCTCGACAGCCCGGACGTCGAGATCGCCCGCGACGACCTCACCGCGATCGTCGGCGCCGTCACCGACGCCCCCTTCCGCTACGGCGACTCCATCGCCGCCCTCGCCCAAGACGGCGACGGCGTGGACGTGACCTTCGACAGCGGCGTCCGGGAACGCTACGACCACGTGATCGGCGCCGACGGCCTGCACTCCAACGTCAGGCGTCTGGTGTTCGGCCCGGAGCAGCGCTTCCTGCGGCACCTCGGCATGTACGTCTCCATCTACACCGCCGACAACTTCCTCGGCCTGGACCACTGGCAGCTCTGGCACCGCGAGGGGGAGGCCGGGTTCGGCCTGTTCAGCGACCGGGAGCCGGCGGTGATGAAGGTGAACATGGGCTTCGCCGCGGGCCCGATCGACTACGACCACCGCGACGTCGAGCAGCAGAAGCGCCTGGTCCAGGAGCACTGCTCGGGGCTGCGCTGGGAGGCGCCCAAGCTGCTCGCGGCCATGTGGCAGGCCGACGACTTCTACTTCGACGCCATGGCCCAGGTGGAGATGGACCGCTGGTCGCAGGGCCGGGTCGCGCTGATCGGCGACGCCGCCCACTGCCCCTCGCCACTGTCGGGGCAGGGCACCAGCCTGGCCCTGGTGGGGGCGTACGTGCTGGCCGAGGAGCTGGGCCAGGCCGCCGAGGGGGCGTTCGACAGGTACGAGCGGCGCATGCGGCCCTACGTCGCCCTGAACCAGGCTCTGGCCCTGGAGAACCCGGGCATGGCCGCCTCGCCCGAGAGCGTACGCCGGGCGGCCGACGCCATCACCCTGGATTGACACCCGCAACCGCTACGATGTCCCGCCATGACGGGTTTCAGACTCACATTGGCCGCCCTGGGAGCCACCGCTCTGACGTTGCTGGCCACCCCCGCCTCGGCGGAGGCCGGGATCACGGACCAGGTGACGATGACGCTCGCCAAGGACGGCACTCTCCACGTGGTCGAGAAGATCACCGGGGCGTCCGGCGGCCTCAAGCGCACCCTGCTCACCAAGACCCGCTACGACGACGACAACGACCGCGTCTACCGGGTCACCAACGTCAAGGGCGGCAAGCTCGACGGCGACGTCCTGACCGTGACCGGCCAGACCGTCGAGTACGACGTCAAGGGCGCGGTGACCACCTCCGGCGGGGTCGAGGAGCTGCGCTGGTTCGCCGTCAGCGGCTGGAGCGTCCCCGTCACCAAGGCGACCGTCCAGGTCAGCGGGCCCGGCCAGGTGCAGAACCTGTCGTGCTTCGCCGGCGACCTGACCTCGGCGATCGGCTGCACCTCGGCCTCGATGGACCACACCGCCACCCGGGCCGACTTCGAGCAGGACAACCTCGCGGCGGGCCAGGCCCTGACGGTGGTCGTCGGCTACCCCAAGGGTTCCAGCTCCGGGGCGCCCATCCTGGAGCGGCGCTTCTCGCTGGCCTCGGCGTTCACCCTCGACCTGGTCACCGGCGGCGCGCTGGCCGCCCTGCTGGTGCTGCTGCTCGGCGGCGTCGGCCTGCTCTACTGGACGCGCGGCCGGGACGCCCGGGTCGCGGGCCACGAGAAGGGCGGGGTCGATCCCATCCAGAACGGGCACTTCACCCCGCCGGACGGCGTGCGTCCCGGCCAGATCGGCACGCTGGTGGACGAGCAGGCCGACGTGGTCGACGTGACCGCCACGATCGTCGACCTGGCCGTCCGGGGCTACCTGCGGATCGACGAGCAGCCCCGCCAGACCTACGACGCCCCCGACTGGCTGCTGGTCAGGCTGCCGAACGCGCCGGTCAACTCGCTGCTGACGTACGAGCGCGCCCTGTACGACGCGGTCTTCGACGGCCGCGACGCGGTGCTGCTCTCCCAGCTGTCCGGCTCGTTCGCCGGCCACCTGGGCAAGGTGCGCGACGCGCTCTACACCGACGTGGTCGAGCAGGGCTGGTTCGCCCGCCGTCCCGACACCGAGCGCACCCGGTGGACGACGATCGGCGTCGTGCTGATCGGCCTGGGCCTGCTGGCCACCGTCGGGCTGGCCTGGTTCACCACGTACGGGCTGCTGGGGCTGGCCCTGGTCATCGCGGGCGGCGCGCTGGCCGTCGGCGGCCAGTACATGCCGGCCAAGACCGCCAAGGGCTCGGCCGCGCTCGCGCACACGATGGGCTTCCGCGAGTACCTGTTCTCCGGCGACCTCGGCGAGGTGCCCGAGCAGCACCGGGTGGAGCTGTTCTCGCGCTACCTGCCGTACGCGGTGATCTTCGACGGGGTCGAGCACTGGTCGCGGGTGGTGGCCTCGGTGACCGGCAACGGCCACCAGGCCGACAACCTCTACTGGTACCACGGGCCGGCGGAGTGGGACCTGTCCAAGTTCGCCGGGTCGATGCGCACGTTCACCACGACGACCTCGGGGGCCATCTCCGCCAGCCGCCAGTTCCGCACCCTGTAGACACTCCGCGCGGCGGCGGCTCTCGCCCCTCTAGCGGATCCGCAGCTCGCCGACCGGCCGGCCGCCGCCCAGCAGCGCCGGCCTGGCCAGCTCGGCCAGCTCGGGCGCGTCCAGGCCGAGCGAGCGCAGGGCCGCCACGGTGACGGGCACGCGGGCCCGCGACGAGCCGTCCTCGATCTTGATGGTGCCGGCTCGGCCGTCCTCGAAGGCGAACGCGTCGAACGCCTCCGCGCCCGCCTTCAGCATCAGCCCGGGGATCGCCCGCATGAGCTTGGCCTCGGGCCGGTCGGTGCCGGAGGTCCACTCGGGGTGAGCGCGCATGGCGTCGAAGATGCGCCGCTCGAACGAGCCCTCCGCGGCCAGCGGGAAGGCCCGGAACGCCTTGGTCACGCCGAGCATCGAGACGAAGAACAGCGGCGCGCCGCAGCCGTCCACGCCGGAGGCGGCCACCCGCTCGCCGGTCAGGTCCTCGACCGTCGCGCGGATCGCGCGCTGGAGCGGGTGCGCGGGCTCCAGATAGGTGGTGAGCGGCCAGTCGTTGAGCACGCAGGTGGCCAGCATGGCGGCGTGCTTGCCGGAGCAGTTCATGTAGACCCGGCCGAACTCGGTCGAGGTGCGCTCGAACGGGTGGTCCTCCGGACACAGCAGGGCGGACTCATCCAGGCCCGCTCCGGCCAGGATGTTCCGTACGCCGTCCACGTGGAAGGCCTCGCCGGAGTGCGAGGCGCAGGCCAGGGCCAGCAGCTCCCCCTCCAGCTGGAGGCCGTTGCGCATCATGCCGAGCGCCTGCAGCGGCTTCATCGACGATCGCGGCGAGGCCGGCACGTGCACCGCTCCCCGCGTCTCCACCGGGACGCCCTGCGCGTCCACGGTGAGCATGCGGGCCAGATGGGTGGACTCCACGAACCCCGACCGGACAACCTCGACAACAAGCGACATTACGCGCCCCCTTTCGGCACGAGTCTACGAACAGTTCTTTCTGCGCCAGAATGGGATGCCATGCGAGCAGTCGTACAACGAGTGAGCTCGGCCTCCGTCGAGGTCGAGGGGCAGACGGTCGGCGCCATCGACGAGCCGGGGCTGCTCGTCCTGGTCGGCGTGACGCACACCGACACCCGCGCCGAGGCCGCCAAGCTCGCCGCCAAGCTGTGGGGCCTGCGCGTGCTGCACGGCGAGAAGTCGTGCTCCGACGTCTCCGCCCCGCTCCTGGTGATCAGCCAGTTCACCCTCTACGGCGACGCGCGCAAGGGCCGGCGCCCCACCTGGCAGGCCGCGGCTCCGGGGCCGATCGCCGAGCCGCTGGTGGAGGCCGTGATCGAGGAGCTGAGGGCGCTCGGCGCCCACGTGGAGACCGGCCGCTTCGGCGCCGACATGAAGGTCTCGCTGGTCAACGACGGGCCGATCACGCTCGTCCTCGACATCGACGCCTAGCGGGATCAGCGGATCCGGCGGCGCAGCGAGGGGTCGATGCTGACGTTGCGACCGGCGTCCGGCGGCACGACGACCTCCTGGGCGGCGGCCACGCCACCGGCCAGCAGCGGCGCGTCGACCGGGACCGTGCGCTTGACCACGGCCAGCGCGATCGGGCCCAGCTCGTGGTGGCGGGCGGCCGAGCCGACGACGCCGATCTCCTGGCTCTCGAAGATCACCGGGTCGCCGTGCGCGGGCAGGGTGTCGACGCTGCCGTCGAGGTGCAGGAACACCAGGCGGCGCGGCGGGTGGCCCAGGTTGTGGACGCGCGCGACCGTCTCCTGGCCGCGGTAGCAGCCCTTGCTCAGGTGGACGGCCGAGCCGATCCAGCCCACCTCGTGGGGGATCGTCTTGTGGTCGGTCTCGAAGCCGAGCCGCGGCCGGTGAGCCTCGATGCGCAGCGCCTCGTACGCCCACAGCCCCGCCAGGGGCCGGCCCAGATGATCGGCCAGCTCGGCCCGCGGCACCAGGAAGTCTTCGGTGGCCGTGGAGAGCACCGCCAGGTCGTCGGCCCGCGACACCTCCACGCGCAGCATGAACCGCATGCGGTCGAGATAGTCGACCAGGCTCTGCGCCGTGCCGGGCTCGACGTGCGCCAGCACGCTCTCGCCGTCGTCGACCAGCGTGAGGTGGTGCAGGACGCGGCCCTGGAGGTCGAGGTCGAGCGTCTGGGTCCACTGGCCGGGCGTCAGCGTGTCGAGCTTCTGCGAGGTCAGGTCGTTGAGCCATTTCAGCCGGTCGGCGCCGGAGATGCGGACCACCTCGCGGTTGCTGCGGTCGACGACCGCCTCACCCTTGGCCAGCGCGCGCTGCTCGGCGAACAGGTCGCCATAGTGCGCGGCTACGTCGGCGTCCGGCCCGTCGGCCGCGACGGCGCCGGGGAGATCGAGCAGAGGGCTACGCATGCATCCAAGGCTATCCGCCCCCGCGACGACGCCCGACGCCGGTGCCCGACGCCGGCGCCGCGGGTCAGCGGCAGTTGCGGCAGCGGCCGAACACCGTGAGGTGATGGACGTCGGCCGCGAACCCCAGCTCCTCGTCGAGCCCCTTCACCAGCCCCTCGGCCAGCTCGGGACGCACCTCGAAGACCTCGTCGCACCCCCGGCACACCAGGTGGACGTGGTCGGCCTCGGCCGCCAGGTGGTAGGTCGGCGCGCCGTGACCGAGGTGGGTGTGGGTGACCATGCCGAGCTCTTCGAGCAGTTCGAGCGTGCGGTAGACGGTGGAGATGTTGACCCCGCGCGCCGTCTCGCGCACCTTGGTGCAGATCTCCTCGGGCGTCGCGTGCTCCAGATCCTTGACCGCTTCGAGCACGAGCTGCCGCTGCGGGGTGACCCGGTAGCCCTTGGCGCGGAGTTCCTCGTGCCACTGCGTCTCGGTCATGCCCCCGAGTGTAAAGCGCACGATCGCCTGTTCGCGGCCGTCCGATAATTACTTGCCCCCGGCGCTCGCGACCGCATAACTTCGTGAGTACGCGGAAAGGAGGTGGTCCGAATAATGGATAGTCATAGTCGGGCTAGCGAGGTGGTTGTCCGCTAGCGCTGCGGACTGTTGTCTCGTGTCGCAAGCGAATCCGAGGCAACCACCGGGGCCCCTGGCAGCCGGAGGGCGGGATGACGCATCCCGGCCATTGGTCCATCCGGCCCGTCTGCTCGGCAGGCGGAGTGTTGCCCGGGGCCCTTCTTTGTTTTCTCCCTCAGTGTTCTCCGTGGGGTTCGATCCCCAGTTCGGCGCAGGCCGCCCGGTAGAGGCGCACGACCGCCTTGCGCACCTGGGCGCGCTCGGTCAGCGTCTCGCCCCAGGGCACGCGCACCCGCTCGCCGCCGTCGACCGTGAACTCCATGGCCTCGGCGTCGACGTCGCTGGTCACCGCCGAGGTGGCCTGCGGACGGCCGCCGAGCCCCCGCACGATGACCAGGGCGTCGCCGGTGTGGTCGTCGTTCATGTGCCGCTTGATCGCCTCGACGGCGTCGGGGGTGAAGGGCGAGGTCATGCTCAGGACACCTTCTTCAGCTCGGCCGACATGTGGTCGGTGAGCGGGTGGCCGACGGCGGCCATCTCGTAGGCCCACATCAGGTTGCCGTTGACCAGGCCGTAGAGGCGGTGGCCCGCGGTGTACTCCTTGGCCGTGGAGGTGCGGGCCACGACGTCGGTGCGCAGCTCGATCTTGTGGAAGACCACTTCGCCGATGTAGATCTCGACGATGCCGGTCGGGTGCGCGAGCACCACCTCGATCTGCCGGTCGGGCTGCGGACGCCAGTAGCCGGACTCGGTGGCCAGCGGCCTGACCCGGTTGCCGTCGTTGTCGAGCAGCCAGGTGCGGCTGACGTAGGTCAGGAACGGCTTGCCGTTGTGGCCGAACTCGATCTCCTGGCCGAAGTTGAAGCTCTCGATCGTCGGATAGCCGCCCACGCCGGCGCCCTCCCAGCGGCCGAGCAGGAACGCGATCTGCTCCAGAGCGGGGTGCACCTCAGGTTCTTCCATGCTCACCAAGCCTAGCGCCGGTGGCTAACCTTCTGGATCGGGGAGACGTTTCGCCGGGGGGAGCCGCGATGCTGGATGCCTGGGCCGTGCCGCCGCACGTCGACGTGCTGTTCGTGGGCGCCCATCCGGACGACGAGTACCAGTCGTTGTCCACGTTCGGGCAGTGGCGCGAACGCCTGGGGCTGACCACCGGGGTCGTGACGGTCACCCGCGGCGAGGGCGGCGGCAACGCCGCCGGGCCGGAGAAGGGCGCGGCGCTCGGCCGGATCAGGGAGGCCGAGGAGCGCGAGGCGGTCGCGCACGCGGGCATCCGCGACGTCTTCTACCTGGACAGACCGGACTTCTGGTACACACTGTCGGCGCCCCTGACCGCCCGCGCGTGGGGGCCCGGCACCCTCCGGCGGCTGGTCGAGACGATCAGGGCGACCAGGCCCTCGACCGTGGTGACGATGGACCCGCGGCCCTTCAACCAGCACGGCGGGCACCAGCTCGCCGCCCGGCTGGCCGTCGAGGCGTTCCGGCTGGCCGCCGACCCCGCCGCGTTCCCCGGGACGGGCGCGCCCTGGCGGGCCACCCGGCTGCTGACCCAGAACTGGGGGCTGCGCGGCCCCGTGGGCCCCGGCTGCGCGACGGCCGGCCTGCGCGACCCGGCCACCGGGCTGCCGCAGCTCGGCGTCTGGGCGGGCGCGTGGTCGCCGCGCCACCGCGCCACGTGGGCCCAGCGGGAGCGCGACGCCGAGCGGGCGTACCGCACGCAGGGGTTCGCCGCGCGGCCGGCGAAGGTGGCCGGGCCGTTCGGGTGCGACTGGTTCTCGGTCGTCTTCGACGGCGGGCGGCCGGTGCCGGCTCCCGTCGTCGAGCAGGCGGGCCTGCGTCCTCTGTACGCCGAGTTCCGCGACTGGGCGCGCGCGACCGGCCTGCCCTGGCTGGCCAACCGGGCGCAGCCCGACTACCCCGAGCCGCCCGCCACCACGCTCCCGGTCGCCGGGCGTGCCCCCGTGCTCGACGGCGTCGCCTCCCCCGGCGAGTACGCGGGCCCCGCCCTGCCCCTCGCCCACTGGGAGGGCGAACGCTGCCCGGCGGCCGACTGCGCCGCGACCGTCCGGCTGACCCGCCACGGCGCCGACCTCTACGTCCAGGTCGAGGTCACCGACGAGGCGCGCGGCGCGGCCCTCGACGCGTGCGAGCGCCACTGGCGCACCGACGCGGTCGAGATCGCCCTCGACCCGCGCGGCGACTCCGACGACACCTCGACCACGTTCAAGCTGGGCGTCCTGCCCTACACCGCCGAGGGCGGCCCGTGCGCGGCCCGCGACGCCGACGCCCGCCAGGGCCCCGCCCCGCGGGTGGGCGTGGCGTCCGCGGCCCACGACGGCGGGTACGGTGTCGAGGTGCGCATCCCGTTCGCGCTGCTGCCCGCCCCGCCCACCGCGCTGAGAGCGAACGTGCTCGTCTACGACTCCGACACCGGGGACAGGACCGGGCAGACGCGCCTGGCCTGGTCGCCGTTCGGCAGCGCCCAGGCCGATCCGTACGTGTGGGGCCGCGTCGGTCGGGGTTAGGGTGACGCCATGGCACGATCTTTGGTGATCAAGGTGACCGCGGGGGCGGACGCCCCTGAGCGGTGCAACCAGGCATTCACGGTGGCGGCGGCCGCGCTGGCGAGCGGCGTGCCGGTCTCCCTCTGGCTGACCGGCGAGTCGTCGTGGTTCGCCCTGCCGGGGCGGGCCAAGGAGTTCTCCCTGCCCCACGCGGCGCCGCTGGCGGACCTGCTGGAGGCCGTCCTGGCGGCCGGCCGGGTGACCCTGTGCACGCAGTGCGCCGCCCGCCGCGACATCACGGTCGACGACGTGATCGAGGGCGTGCGCATCGCCGGCGCGCCCGCGTTCGTGGAGGAGGCGGTCAGCGAGGGCGCCCAGGCCCTGGTCTACTAGGCCGTCAGCCGGACAGGACGGTGTTGAGCCGCTCCTGGCGCAGGGCCTCGTAGCGGGAGTCGTCGAGGGGCGTCAGCTCGCCCACGCGCCACGACAGCAGCAGGTCGGCCAGGGCCGGGTTGCGCGCCAGGGCCGGGCCGTGCAGGTACGTGCCCACCACGTGGCCCGCGTAGCAGCCCTCGAAGCCGTCGCCGTTGCCGACCCCGGCGACCGTCTTGGACAACGGCCGCACGCCCGGGCCGAGGTGCGTGACGCCCATGTGGTTCTCGAAGCCGGTCAGCGTGGGCAGGTTGAGGGCGGCGTCGACCTCGGCGACCAGCTCGCCCACGGCCCGGGCGGGGCCGCGCGAGCTGGCGATGTCGAGCAGGCCGATGCCGTCGACCGGCTGGCCCTCCTCGCCGCCGAACGTGCTGCCCATGATCTGGTAGCCGGCGCACACGGCCAGCATCGCCGCGCCCCGGGCGATGGCCCGCTGGAGGCCACCGTCGCGGCGCAGGCGCTGGGCGGCCAGGATCTGCGGACGGTCCTCGCCGCCGCCGATCAGGTAGATGTCGCCGGTCTCCGGCACGGGGTCGGCCGAGCGGACGTAGACGGTCTCGACCTCGATGCCCCGGCGCTGCGCACGCTGCTCCAGGACGAGCACGTTGCCCTGGTCGCCGTAGGTGCTCAGCAGGTCGGGGTAGATCCAGACGATGCTGAGGGCGCTGTCAGACGGCACGTCCGAACTCCGATCGGATCTGCTGGAAGGCGGTGTAGTTGGCGATCACGTCGACCCGGCCGGGCGGCTGCATGGCCAGCGCCTCGGAGAACGAGCTGCACAACGTGAACGGCACGTCGGCCACGTCGAGCCGGAGCGCCAGGTCGAGCCGCCGCTCACCGGTGACGAAGACCGGACGGCCGCGCAGGATGCGGTAGTCGACGTCCCACAACCACGAGGTGTCGCGGCCGTCGGGGCCCTGCGCGTTGACCGAGAGGATGATCGGCAGTTGCGGGTCGGCGACGTCGAAGGCCTCCAGCCAGCCCGCCGGGTTCTTGGCCAGCAGCAGCCGCGCGTGGCGGCCCTCGCGCTCGACCGTGGTGTAGCGGCCGGCCACCGAGGTGACCTCGCGCAGCCGCGGCAGCGCCCGGTCGACGGGCAGCCCGAACGCCTCGGCCACGGCCAGCGCCATCACCGCGTTGGAGCGGTTGGCCAGGCCGGGAAGCTGGATGTCCAGCATCCAGCGCTGCCCGCGCGGGTCGATGGCGACGTCGTCGTCGAGCACCCACTGCGGCTCTGGACGGTGGAAGGTGCACTCACGGCAGGACCAGTCGGCGTCTTTGCGGTCGAGGGGGCCGCCGCACTCGGGGCAGCACCAGGAGTCCTCCTTCCAGCGCTGCCCGCCGGCGACCCAGGTGACCTTGGCGGCGGTGGAGGCCCCCCAGGTGACGAGGGGGTCGTCGCAGTTGGCGATGACGTGCGTGGGCCTGCCCGACAGCGCCCTGCGCCACTTCTGCGCGAGCAGCCAGATCTCGGCCGCGCGGTCCATCTGGTCGCGGCTGAGGTTCATCAGGCAGACGACGCCGGCGCCGGTGGTGTCGAGCACCTCCGGCAGGTACTTCTCGTCGACCTCCAGCACGCCGTAGGGGGCGCCCTTGTGCTGGGAGAGCGCCGAGACGTGCCCGGCCGGCATGTTGGCGCCGAAGGCGTTGGTGGCGACCTCGCCCATCTCCAGCAGCGCGGAGGTGATCAACCTGGTCGTGGTGGTCTTGCCGTTGGTGGCGCTGACCAGGGCCAGCTTGCGGTCGCGGGCCAGCTTGCGCAGGAGGTCGGGTTCGAGCATCAGGCCCACCCTGCCGCCGATCACCGAGCCGTCACCGCGCCCGGTCATCCGCGAGAGCGTGGCAGCGCTGCGTCCCAGGGCGCTGGCGAGCTGAGCCCGCAGAGGAAGCTGGGTCATGCACATGGATCCTAGTCGCCGTTGAGTCCTACTCTGGAGTCGCACACGAAAACGCGGCCCGGTTGGTAGCCCGGGCGAAGCATCACGTATCCGCCCTTCCAGGGATGTCCGGTGTGCCGGAGGCGGCCTGTCCAGGTCGCTTTCCCGGCATGTCTGGTGAAGGGCGGAGAAGATGGTCACGTTGTCGGTCTATTTGGACGGCCCGTTCTGGGTCGGGGTGCTGGAGGTCGCCGAGGGCGGGCGGCTGCGGGCGACCCGGTTCACCCTCGGGTCCGAGCCCACCGATCCCGAGCTGCACGCGTTCCTGATGCGCCATGGCGTCTCGCTGCTGGAGCAGGCCCATGCCGCGCCCGCCGTGGCCGGCGGGGAACGGGCGCGGCGGGTCAACCCCAAGCGGGCGGCCAAGCTGGCGGCGCGGGCCGCCGCCCAGGTGTCCGTACGGAGCACGGCCGCGCAGGAGGCGATGCGGCTGGAGCTGGAGAACCGCAGGCAGCAGGCCGCGCAGGGACGTCGGGAACGGCGGCGCGAGCTGGCCGAGCACAAGCGCGAGGTGGCCCGCCGCAAGCGCCTCGAACGCCGCCGCGACCGCTGACCCGTTCCCGGACGGGCGTCAGGCCGAGGGGGCGTCGACGAAGGCGATCTCCGGGGCGCCCCCGTGGTCGAACGGCAGGACGAACCGCTGCGGCCACGACAGCACCCCCTCCAGCCAGCCCGCGCCCATCGTCTGGCCGACGTGCCTGATCCTGGCCGACGCCTCGATGCCGATCGCCACGTTGGTGATGTCGCGCTGCACGCTCTCGTTCTCGTCGTCGCCCAGGATGACCCGCCAGGCCAGGGCCCGGTTGTGGTCCACCTCCATGGACAGCGGGTGGTGGCGCAGGGCCTTGGCGCGGTGGCCGAGCAGCTCGGCGTGCACCAGGTCGGCCGTGCCGTTGCCGTTGGACTGGCGGAACAGGGCGTACTCCATGGGCGGGGCCGGGCTGCGCAGGTTGGGGGCGGGCTGGCCGTACGGGAAGAGCCGGTCGACCTCGTGCAGCCAGCGCACCTGCGGGATCACCCACGACGCGCCCGGACGGTCGCCGCCCGGCTCGGCCCCCGACAGCAGCCGCGCGGCGACCTCGGCGGCCTTCTCGGTGAGCAGCGCCGGGTCGAACCAGCTCCGCAACGACCAGGCCCGCCGCTGGACGGCGCGTTCGACCAGCGTGGCGAGCAGGCACTCGCGGCGGCGGGCGGGCAGCTCGCCCCAGGCGGCCGACAGGGCGCGCGGCACGCCGGGCAGCGGCCGGTTGCTGACGAAGGCGAGCACGACCGTGTCGCACCAGATGCGCAGCCACGCCCAGTCGGGCCCGTCGGCGAGCACGTCGGCCTCTCTGAGCTCCACCAGGGTGCACGCCTGGCCGGTGCGGCACTGCGCCCCGCACGCGGCCGACCTGCGCCCGCGGATGGGCGGCTGGGGGCCCGGCAGCGGCTTCTCCCGCGACTCGCCCAGCGGGACGCGCACCCGCAGCGGCCGGTCCATGCCGTCGGCGAAGACCGCGGCCGAGCCGGGCTGGAGCGAGACGACGTGCCTGGACTGCTCGTCGCTGAGGTTCATGGCCGCGCCGACGAGCTTCCTGTCGTCCTCGGCGGGCAGCCGGTGGACGACCTTCAGCGCGGTGTTCTTCACGACGTCGGAGACGAGCTTGGTCGGGATCTGCTCGGCCACCACGATGCCCTCGCCGTACGCCCTGATCTCGGCGAGCAGGCCGGCCAGCAGCTCCACGGCGTGCGTGGAGGCCCGGCCGTGGCCGCGGTCGCGCAGCAGCCGGTGGGCCTCCTCGATCACGATGACGTGCCGCAGCCCGGCCGACTTCTCCTTCCTGGCCCGCATGCGCAGGTGCTCGACGATCCGGATGATCAGCGTGCCCATGAGGAACGCCTTGTCCTCGTCGTTGGCGACGTCCTCGATGGCCAGGACGACGTTGCGCTCCAGCAGGCCGCCGATGTCGGCCGGGTGGCCGCCCTCGAAGAAGCGCCCGGCCGAGCCGACCCGCAACGACCGCAGCCTGAGCGAGATGAAGCCCTCGACGTCGGCCTGGACCTCGCGGCCGTAGCCGATCTCCTTGATGACGTCCATGGCGTGCTGCTGGAGCTGTTCGAGCGTCGGCACGCTGGGCGGGACGTTCGAGCCGGGCACGGCGCCGCCGGTCACGACGTCCCAGCCGGTGGCCTCGTAGACCCGTTGCAGGGACAGCGACATGATCTGCGGGAACGGCTCCTCGGCGTCGAAGGCGGCCATGAACAGCGCCCTGATCATGTCGATGTGCGCCTGGACGGGGTAGCCGGGCTCGGGTTCGAGCGGATTGACGCTGAGCGGCACGCCCTCGGGGGCCGACGGGTTGATCACCGTCACCGGGTCGGCGATGCGGCCGGCCATGGCCGCGTACTCGGACTTGGCCGGCTCGATGGCCAGCCACGGGATGCGCGCCTCGCTGAGCTGCTCCAGCAGGTGCCGGACGGTCTGGGACTTGCCCGAGCCGGTCGCGCCGGTGACGAAGGCGTGCCTGTTGAGCGTGGCCAGGGGCACCCGGAAGCTGCCCACGCCTCTGTCCTGGCCGTCGAGGATCTCGCCCAGCTCCAGCTCGCCGCCGTCGGCCTCGGACGTCACGTCGAAGAAGCCGGAGTCGAGCACGCGTACGCCGGGCACCTCGCGCCTGGGCAGCCCGGCCAGCGCGGCCAGCGCACCGGCGGTGGCCGCGAAGGGCGCGGCGGCGCCGTCGGCCGGGTCCTGCATGGTGATGGCCAGGGCCTCCGACAGCGCGTAGACCGCGCCGTGCGCGCTGCGCAGCCGGTACGGGTGGTGGCTCATCTCGACCGACCCGACGAGCACGGGCGCGATCTGCCGCAGCTCCTCGGCGGTGGCCCCGCCGGCCAGCACGCGCACGTTCCACAGGCCGGCCTCGCGGAAGGCGTCGAGCTCCTGCATGCGGCGCTCGGCCCGTTCGGCGTCGAACCGGGAACGCTCGGAGGCGTCGCCGTACTGCCGCAGGACGTTGAGCTGGGTGCGCAGGTGCGCCACCTCGGCGTCGAGCAGGTCGGTCGGCTCGGCCACCACCAGCCAGGCGAACGGCCGCGACATGAGCGTGACCAGCGTCGACTCGAACAACGTGGGCCGCTTCAGCTCGTCGGGGTCGGACCCGGCGAACTCGCGCCCCCGCCCGCCCAGCGGCGGCGCCTGGCGGCCGGGGCACGGCGTCCAGACCAGGTCGGCGAGGTCGGCCAGGTACTCCTCGTCCAGCTCGACGCCCCGCGCGCCGCCCGGGAACAGCAGCGGCTGGGGCCCGGTCGGCAGGCCGGGCACGTCGGTCGCCCTGCGCGGCTGGCGCGGCGGCGAGAGCGGGCCGGCATTGGTGATCAGTTCGAGCGGCGCCCCGGAACCCCGCGACAGCCACCCGATGACGAACGGCCGGTCACGCTGCGCCGCCGACAACACGGCGGGCAGCACGGTGACGAAATCCCATTCCGCCGACGAGCTTCGCGAGGGTGCGGCGATCGACTGGATCCGATACCAGGGCCCGCTCAGCGAGACACTCGGCTGCATCTTCAATTCCCCCACAGTCGGTTCTCAGTAAAATCCCGCTGATCGTCAGCTCCTCACCACGCCCTTGACCAGGTCATTGCCTGCCCTTGCGCCAGTCAAGGCGTGGCGGTGGTGGCCCGAGGTTGGGTGGCGGCTCCTCGCCCTCGTCCTTCGCCTCCAGGGCCAGCACGGCCTCGCGCACCTCCTCCAGGTCGCCGAGCGTGGTCTTGGGGAAGGTGAGGATGGCCGGGTTGGCGTCGGCCAGCCGCACCCGCCTGCCCTCGGCGGTCGCGTCGGTGACGATCACGGACGTCGTGGGGAGCTGCTGGAGCTGGTGCGGCTCGACCAGGAACTCGCGCGACCGGTGGAGCACGCGCTCGGTCTCGGAGATCTTGTCGGCCGTCCGGCCCCACTCGGTGGACTCGGTGATGTCCTCGACCAGGTCGGCGTGGCCGTCGCCGCGGTCGTGGCGGGCGTCGTCCACCTGGGAGATGGTGGAGGTGTAGCCGCCGTCGAGGCCCGGCAGGGCGTCGCTGATCGTCTCGGTGAGCTGGGCCAGCTCCAGCCGGTGCTCGGTGCCGACGTGCTCGCTGGCGACCCGGGCGTCCTCGGCGTTGCCGAGGCGCATGAACGCCACGGCCGCGTGGCCGCGCCCCAGCCGCTCCTTCACGGTGGGGGTCAGGCTCCGGTACGTCAGCACCAGCCCGGTACGCGAGGTCTCGCACGCGTCCATGAGCCGGTCGAGCACGTCGCCGCGGAGCTTGTCGGCGCCGGCCACGATGATCGTGTGGTACCAGGGCCGGTCGGAGGCGGGCGACTGGCGCAGGATGTGGGTGAGCGCGGTGGCCACGTACGTGCCGAGCACCCGGTTGCCGAACACGCCGGCCTGCCGGTCCATGCTCACCACGCGCAGCCGGGCGGGCGGCAGCCGCACCGCCTGGGTGCCGAGCGTCTCCAGCTTGCGCAGCTGCGACTCAAGGGCCCAGGCGCGCTCGATCACCACCCGGTCGCTCACGCCGCGGCCGAACAGCGTGCCGATGCGTTCGAGCTGGGTCGCGGTGATCAGGCCGAAGCGCAGGTCGTCCCGCGGGTCGCCGACCTGCGCCAGGGCCCGCAGGGCGGCGGTGACCTGGCTGATGGTGGCGTTCTCGCCGAGCACTTCGAGCACCCGTTCCAGGATGGCGTTGTCGAAGCTGAGGTCGCGGGTGGTGCGGTGCTCCTCGCTCACGCTCACCACGTGGGCCAGCACGTCGGCGAACGCCTCCGGCTTGAGCGTGGCCCCGAGGTCGAGCTTCGGCAGGTCGACCGGCAGCACCCAGACCAGCGGGTCGTCGCCGCCCTTGCGGGCCAGCTCGATCAGGTCTTTGGCGATCGCGCCCTCCGACAGGTCGAGCACGGTCAGGTGGCCGCCGCTGTAGAGCCGGGTGGCGCCGAGCAGCGTGATCAGCGCGGACCAGCCGGGCAGCGTGCCGCCGGCCACGTCGATGCGGTCGATCTCGTCGGGGACGGCGACGGCGTACCAGGTGAGCTGGCGTTCGTGGCGCTCCTTCGACTCCTGCCAGTCGCGGTAGCGCCGGGCGTGCTCCTCCTGGGCGCGGAACAGCTCCTTGTCACGTTCCTGACGTTGCCGGTCGTCCCTGGCCTGCTGTTCGAGCACTCGGTAGCGGACCGCCCGGTCGCCCTGGAGCAGGGCGTAGGTGCAGATGCCCGCCACGCCGCCGGCCGCGACCAGCCCGAGGAGCGCGAACGACCATCCCAGGTAGCCGCTGACCGCGGCCACGAGGATCAGCGCGGACATGGTCAGGCTGATGGCCCGGATGACGCGTACGGGCCGGTTGAGCATGTCCTCCTGGAGCCGCTCGCGGCGCAGCGCCTCGGCCGCCGCCCGGCCGGACGACTCCGCGTCCGGCGCAGGTTCCTTCTCGGGCGAGGGACGCTTGGGCGGCGGCCCCGGGTCGGGATGCAGCAGGATGTACTGCCACCCCAGGTAGATGCGGTCCGCCTGGAGCTGGGCATGCTCGGGATGCACGTCCGCCACGTGACCCTCCGGCCGCGATATGTCGTTAGTTGCAGGGGCCAGCCCTTTTCCGCTCCGTGACAGCGTATGAGCTTCCACCCCCGTAGCGGCAGGGTTCGCGGCAATTCCCCCCGCCAGAAGGGACCATTGCGGCAGATGGGGCAACCGTGACCTATTACCATCCATACCCATGACGGAACCCTCCGGCGACAGCAGGCCGAGACGCCCGGTGGCGGTGCCCATCCTGGCTCTCGTGGCGGTCACGGCCGTCGGCATCACGGCCTTGCTGGGCGGGCTGAACGAGGCCCCCGACAAGGGCCCCGACCTGCTCGGCCAGGGCGCGACGCTCGACCAGGGCCGTTACTCCACGCGTTTCGTCGAGTCGCGGGTCAAGGTCGAGCGGGCCAAGACGCAGTTCGACGAGGACAAGCGGTTCGTGGAGCTGGTCTTCGAAGTCACCAACAAGGGGGACGAGACCTCCAGTGTCGGCCTGCCCCCCGACCCCGCGCAGCCGGACAAGGCGTGGCTCGGCTCGTCCTTCGCCGACTCGCTGGTCGCCATCAGCCCCAAGTTCTCCAAGGAGTCGGGGCCCTTCGTCTACGCCCTGGACAAGGGCGACGAGACCCGGCAGCTCCACCCCGGCGTGACCAGCCAGGTCCTCGTCCGGTACCGGCTCGGCGCGACCGAACGGCCGCCGGACAAGATCACGTTCGACGTGGCCACCTTCGAGTACGTCCCCGGCTTCCAGGACGAGCGGCTGCAGTGGCAGATGGTCGCCAAGGAGAAGGACGACAAGTTCTACCCCGAGGTGAAGGCCCGCGTGACGCTGCCGGTCAAGGCGGGTGAGGGGGCATGACCGCCACCCAGCCGCGTTCCTCCGCCGTCCCCGAGCGCCCCGAGCGGCCCGGCCGCCGCGCCGGACGCGGGCCGGGCGGCGGCTCCAAAGTGCTCAACGCCTGCGCCGGGCTGCTGCTGGCGGCCGCCGCCGTCGGGCTGCAGACGTTCCACCTGACCGCCAACGAGGCGAGCGCCAGGGTGACCTACACGGGCGCCAAGGGCCAGGACGTGGACGCCAGGCGGTTCACCGTCCGGCTCGACTCGTTCCTGGCCGCCAAGACGATCCAGAACAGCGACGAGACCATCACGACGGACAACCTGTTCCTCGTCGTCAACGCCTCGGCCAGGTCGAGCCTCAAGCCGTACCACCTGGGGCAGCCGCAGCTGCTGACCGCGGACGGCAAGAAGTTCCAGGCCACCGACCGCGTGGCGAGCACTCTGACGCTGGCGAACACCTGGGTCCAGCCCGACATCTGGGTCAGCGGGCGGTTCTTCTTCGAGGTTCCTCCATCGGCGCTGCCGGGGGCGCGGGTGGTCTTCGGGCTGCCGGCCGAGATGCTGGTGGAGCCGTTCCAGCCGGAGGTCGAGATCGACCTCGGGCTCGACGAGGAGGCCGCGCGCAAGCTCGCGGCCTCGCCGCAGGCCGTCTACTCCACCGTCAAGAAGTGATCGCACTGTGAGCACGAACGAGCGCGACTGGTTCGCCCCCAGGAACGACCACCACTCCGAGGACCCCGCCCCGGCCCCCTCGGCCTTCCCGCCTCCCCCGGCGCCCGTGACCCCGCCGGGGGCTCCGGCCTTCCCTCCACCCGAGACGGAGCAGCCGCCCCCGGCGGGGCCGATGCCGCCTGCGCCGCAGACGCCGCTGCCCGCCCGGCCCAGACGCCGGCGTACGGGCTCGCCGCGCGACCGCGCCACCCCGCCGCCGACCCGTCCCACGCCGCCTCCCGGCTACGGCCCCGCCCCCTCGGGCCCCGTTCCCTCCGGCCACGCGGCTCCCCCGGCCGGCCCCGCGGGGGCGCCTCCCGGTCACGACGCGCGGCCTCCCGGCCGTGGCGGCGCGCAGCAGCCCGGCCCTGGGCTGCCCGGCGGGCCCGGGCGGGGGCGGTTCGTGCATCCGGACCAGCAGGTGTGGCCGCCGGCCCCCCGCGAGTCCTCAGGAGGCAGCACCCAGCCTCTGCCCGCCATCCGGCCCGGCATGGCCATGCCGTCCCCCCAGCGCCCCCCGGCCGCGGCCGCCGTACCGCCCGTGGAGCAGCCGCCGGCGGCCCCGCAGGACGCCCGGCCGCCCAGGCGCGGCCGGCTGATCCTGGTCGCCGTGGGCGCCGCCGTGGCCTCCGTCCTCGCCATGGGCCTCAACACCTACGACGGCTACCGCTTCTACGACACGACCATCACCGACGGCATCAAGATCAACGAGGTCGCCGTCGCTCCCGGCCAGTCGGGGAAGGTCCACGACATCGAGTGGCGGGCCGCCCTGAAGGCCGTCCAGGCCCCCGAGGGCAGCAAGCACGGCCCCGAGGTCACCTGGCTGAAGGTGGACATCACCCAGAAGCTCCTCGACGAGTCCAGCGCCACCATGACCGCCCCGCCGGACAGGGCCAAGCTGGAGGACCGCGCCGGCCGGACCTGGACGGTGGAGTTCACCCCGGGCGACCGTCCGACGGACCGGCTGGAGCTGGGCAAGGAGTACAAGTTCGAGGGCATGGCGATCGTCCCGGCGCCGGTCGCGGACGAGGTCGAGCTCTCCTTCAGGGTCAGCGACTACCGCTCCGACACCCCGACGGCGGACTACTTCAAACGGGAGAAGGCCGGCAAGCCGGAGGCGGACGTGCTGCGGTTCACACGTCGCTGAGCGGCTCGCCCTTGAGCCGGGCCCGCGTGGCGGCCAGGTCGTACGTGGCCGCCAGCAGCGCCATGGTGAGCACGGTCACGACCAGCCCGCGCACGAACGTCACGGGCCCCTGCTTGTACGCCCACACCCACTCGGCCTGCGAGCCGACGAGCGTCACCACGGCGCGCTCGGCGTACTCGGCGCCCACGGTGAGGGCGACGTAGCTCAGGCACATCATGCCGAACAGCGGCGCGCCGCCCTTGGCGATCATCCGCAGCGAGTTGGCCAGCGGCAGCCAGCGGTCCCGGAAGCCGCCGGTCAGCTGGTCGAACGACCTCTTGGTGAGGTCGTGGCTGTCCTCCAGCCGGTCCACGCCCCGTTCGAACCGGGTGCCCTTGACCAGGCTGCGGGTCTCGTCGGAGTAGGCGCCGAACACCAGCATCGCCACGGTCAGCCAGGCCAGCGGGACGGCGACGCCGCCGATGAAGAACGGCCAGAAGTCGCTCACCGCGTCCGTGACCGTCTTCCACAGCGGCACGCTCTTCTCCGCCTGCTCCAGCAGGTCGTTGGTGCCGGCGACCACGCTGCGGTGCTCCACCCAGTCCGAGCGCAGCCCGGCGATGGCGACGGTGGCGTTCAGTCCGTAGAAGACGAAGGCGAACTCGGAGAAGGCGGCGCCGAAGCCGTACAGCTTGCCCTTGCCCTGCTCCACGAGCTTGGCGAACAGCCACTTCAGGCCGAACAGCACGACCATCGCGCCCAGCGAGACCCGCCAGTCGAGGTCGGTGAGGCCCTTGCCGACGTGGGTCTCCTCGCCGAACCAGGCCGCCGACTGCATGTCGTAGAAGTGGTGGTTCAGGTCCATCTGCTGGAGGGCGCGGGCGTCCTCCACGTGCCAGCCCCACGACAGGTAGAGCACCGCGAAGGCGGGCGCCACCCGGTCCAGCACCCGGAAGAAGCGCTCGTCCTCGACGCCCTCCTCCCGCCTCGCGCGCATCTCCCACAGCGCGCCGCGCAGGGTGTAGAGCATGCCCGTGGTGACCGTCATCGCCGCGAGGACGATCAGGGTCAGGAAGGTGACCGTGCCCACCAGCCGGAGCTGTCGCAGGTCGCCGTAGGCGAGCTCGGTGGCGGCGTACAGCAGGACGAAGCGCACGACCTGGCCCGCCGCGTACCAGAGGATCAGCGGCAGCGCGCAGCTCCCCGCGAGGCGCAGCGCGTGCAGGGGCAGCGAGTACGGCGACGGCATCCGCTGAGCCGGCGTAGGCCCAGGTCGGGGCGGCGCCATCACACCTGTCGATCCGGACATCTGCTGAATCGTAGCGGTCTGTCCCTTACGCCGCAGCCGCAACCCGTGGACAGCCTGTGGCCGGCGTGTCTCCAGGCCACTCCTGAGCAGTGGCAAATCCGGGAAACGACGATTCGGCCCCCGAGAGGCGGTCACACCGGACGAGCCTTGCGGCACGATGGCGTCATGGAGCCGCTGCCCGCGTTCGACCAGGACCCCGCCGTCGTCGGTGACCGGCTGCGACGGCTGCGCCAGGCGCGCGGAGTCTCGCTGTCCGAGCTCGCCAAGCGGGCGGGCATCGGGAAGGCCACGCTGTCCGGCGTGGAGACCGGCACCCGCAACCCCACGCTGGAGACGCTCTGGGCGATCACCGCGCAGCTCGGCGTGCCCATCGGGGCGATACTCGACTCGCCGCCCGAGCCGCGGACCATGCGCGGCGCCGCCATCGAGGCCGACCTGCTGGAGGTCTTCGAGGACGACAGCGTCACCTACGAGCTCTACCGCGTCCGCGTGCCCCCGGGCGTCACCCAGACCTCGCCCGCCCACCACAAGGGGGTGAGCGAGCACGTCACGGTCTTCACCGGCACGCTCAGCGCCGGCCCGATCCACGAGCCGCTCACGGCCGGGCCGGGCGACCACATCTCCTGGCTCTCCGACGTCCCCCACGGATACCGCGCGCACGGCCCCGACGTCGTGCGCGCCACCCTCCTGATGCGCTACCCGACCAAGCCCTCCGCCTGAGCGGGCCGGCAGGTGCGGCACGGCCGGTAGCCGGCCGCCCTGGCCTGAGCGACGCTGCGGAAGCCGTGCCGGTGCGCGGGGGTGATCCGGCGGGCGTTGTGGCAGGTCGGGAAGCACACCACGCCGGTGGTGTCGCTGGCCAGGTAGAACACCCGCTCCCCGGCCAGCGCGCGCACCCGGTCCAGGTCGACGCCCTCGGCCAGCAGCAGCCGTTCCTTGGCCGCCGAGCCGAACACGTAGTCGCCGCTCACGCCGTCGGACCTGACGACCCGGTGGCACGGCACGAGCAGCGGCACCGGGTTGGTGCCGAGCGCCGTCCCCACCGCGCGTACGGCCCGCGGCCGCCCGATCTGCTCGGCCACCCACGAGTACGGCCTGACCTCGCCCCTCGGGATCGTCCTGACCGCGTCGAGCACGTCACGCTGGAAGCCGCTGACGCCGCGCAGGTCCAGCGGCACCTTGCCCAGACGGCCGGTGCGCAGCGCGGGAACCAGCCCCGCGGGCGGCCGGTCGGCGGCCAGCAGCGGCCGGCCGAACCGTTTCCTGAACGAGGCGGCGAAGTCGTCGCCGGCGTGCACGTAGGCCACGCCCTGGTCGGTGAAGGCCACCCGCAGCTCGCCGATCGGCGCGGGCACGCTCACCCAGCGGGCGGCGATCCGGTCGAGCAGTCCGGCGGGGGCGTCGGTGGCCAGCGCGGCCAGCCCGGCCAGCAGTGAATCGTCGTTCATCGGGCACCTCCCAGTTCGCGCAGCCGCCGCAGCCCTCGCGACACGTGCGACTTGACCGTGCCCTGCGGAATCCTGAGCACGGTGGCGATCTCGCTGACCGGCAGGTCGACGACGTGCCTGAGCACCACGGCGGCCCGCTGTTCCTCGGGCAGCAGACCGAGCAGCTCCGACAGCTCGTCGCCGGTCTCCCTGCGGACCGCCGCCTCCTCGACGTCCTGGGCGGGGTCCGGCTCGTCCACGGGCTCGTCACGCAGGTCGGGTGGCGGTTTGCGGGATTTGGCCCTGGCGCAGTTGCGCCAGATGTTCATGAGGATCGTCATCAGCCAGGCCCGCGGCTGCAGCGCGGCCACGCGGTCGGGCTCGTAGCCGGCCAGTGCCCGGTACGCCCGCAGGAACGCCTCGGCGGTGAGGTCCTCGGCGTCGGCCCAGCGCCCGCTCAGCCGCAGCGCGGTCGAGAAGACCAGGCCGCGGTGGGCGGCGTACAGCTCGGCGAAGCCCTCGTCGAGGTCGTCGAGGAGCGCCTTGCGCACCGGGTCGAGACAGTCGGTTCCACTCACGCCCTCTACAACACCGCCGCGCCGGGTTTCGTTGCGCCCGCCCGGAACGGGAACGGGGCCCGTGTCCGGTGTGGACACGGGCCCCGTCTCGGCGCTGTCTGGGCTCAGACGGCGACCGCGAGCTGGGAGACCTCACCCAGCCGGGCCTCCACCTGAACGTCGCGGGTGACGCCGCCGCCCGCGATGATGCGGACGGTCCAGTCGCCGGGCGCGGCGAAGAAGCGGAAGACACCGTCGTCGGAGACGACGACCTCACCGGTGAACTCGCCGGAGTGGTCGAGCAACCGCGCGTAGGCGGTGGTGGCGCCCGTCACCACGCCCTGGATGACGGCCTGGTTGGACAGATCGATCCCGGCCGGCAGCGCGATGGTCTGCTCCGGCGCTCCGCAACCCTGTGCAGTGGTCATCAGCGGGCCTCCCCCAGCTCGATCGGCACGCCCACGAGCGAGCCGTATTCCGTCCACGAACCGTCGTAGTTCTTCACGTTGCCCTGGTCGAGGAGCTCGTGCAGCACGAACCAGGTGTGCGCCGAGCGCTCGCCGATGCGGCAGTAGGCGATGGTGTCCTTGCCGAAGTCGACGCCGGCCTCGCCGTAGAGGGCGCGCAGCGCGTCGTCGGACTTGAAGGTGCCGTCGTCGTTCGCGGCCTTGGACCACGGGATGTTGCGGGCGGTGGGCACGTGGCCGCCGCGCTGGGCCTGCTCCTGCGGGAGGTGGGCCGGGGCGAGCAGCTTGCCGGTGAACTCGTCGGGCGAGCGCACGTCGACCAGGTTGAGCTTGCCGATCGCGGAGACCACGTCGTCGCGGAAGGCGCGGATCGCGGTGTCCTGCTCCTGGGCGACGTACTGGGTCTTGGCGCGCTCGGGCACGTCGCGGACCAGCTCGCGGGAGTCGAGCTCCCACTTCTTGCGCCCGCCGTCGAGCAGCTTGACGTCCTGGTGGCCGTAGAGCTTGAAGTACCAGTACGCGTAGGCCGCGAACCAGTTGTTGTTGCCGCCGTAGAGCACGACGGTGTCATCGTTGGAAATGCCGCGGTCCGACAGCAGGGCCTCGAAACCGGTCTTGTCCACGAAGTCGCGGCGGACCGGGTCCTGCAGGTCCTGCCGCCAGTCGACCTTCACGGCGCCACGGATGTGGCCCTTGTCATAGGCGCTGACGTCTTCGTCGACCTCGACGAGTACGACGTTGGGCGTGTCGAGGTTGGCCTCGACCCAGTCGGCGTCCACCAGGGCGGCGGAGCGGCTCATTGGGAAACCTCCATTTTGGCGGCGGGCAGTAGACGGCGAATGAGCAGGTACGTTTCGCAGCCGAGGCAGAATCCGAAGGCTGCGTTGAGGAAGGCGGCGAGGAGAGCCGCGGCCGTGGCCCCGAGGGCCAGCGGCGTGATCCCGGTGACGAACCCGGCCAGCCCCGCGACCGCGAAGAGCAGCCCCACCCCCTGCGCGAACCGCGGCGGGCGAGCGTCTTCGGTCTCCTTCGGAGCGCTCCTGACGAGCGCCTTGAAGAGCATCGTGTACGGCGAGCGGCGCGCGACTCCCAGCGCGAAGACCACCGCCTGGACGGCGAGCAGCCACGCGCTCCCCGTCACGAGGACGAGAGCGAGGACCAAGGTGGTGACGGCCGCGCCGAAGCGCAGCGCTCTGGGATCAGCACGCATCGCAGGATGCTCCTGAAGGGGTCGGATGGGGCGGACCAGATGTCCGCGGTGACCGTCCTCAGGCAGCGCGACAGAGCGCGGTGGCTACGCGGCAGAAATCAACCGCGCGCCGCTTCGTGAGCAGCTCTGTCGACGGGTTCATAGCGACGACCCTACTCGTCGTCTCGCCATCTGTCACATCTCGTCCGAGTTCTGAGACAGTTCGTGAGACGGCCGTGACTCCCCGGAGGGGATCGCGACCGCCAGCGCGGCCAGCACGTCGGCCTTCCGTGGCTGGCCAGAGGCCTTTTTGACCACGTTGCCTGACGGATCCAGCACAAACACGGTGGGCGTGCGCATGACGTCGAACCGCCGCACCAGGTCGAGCCGGGACTCGGCGTCGATCTCCACGTGCGCCACCCCGGGCACGAGCGCGCTCACCTCGGCCAGCACCCGCCTGGTCGCCCGGCAGGGCTGGCAGAACGCGGTCGAGAACTGCACCAGCGTGGCCCGCTCGCCCATGGCGGCGCCCAGCATGTCCGCGGTCAGCCGCTCCCCGGCCGCCGCGCGCACCCGTCCGTCGCGGCGCAGACGTACCACCCCGATCACCGTGCCGAGCGCCAGCGTCGCCAGCGCGATCCACAGACCCGTCACCTCAGGTGCCAACCACGGGCGGCCGCGATTACTTCCTGGCCGGGCCGGCGACGTCCACCAGGACGCGTCCCCGCCGGTCGACGACCTCGAAGCGGTCGATGCGCCGCATGAGCACCGGCGTCGCCATCTGGAAGACGGTCTCCTCGCGGTAGCTCTCGCGGCTGACGGTCCAGCTCCCGACGACCTCGCGCCGCCCCCTGTCGTCGTAGACGGCCAGGCTGCAGGCGGTGCCGACCGGCACGTTCCGCACGGTCACCAGCAGCTCGGTGCGCCCGTCGGCGGGCAGGGCGTAGACCGTGGCGTAGTAGTCCTTGGCCCGGTTCTCGCCCTTGAACGCCCGGCCGTCGCCGGTGGTGCTCAGGGCCGTCGTGGGCATCGTGCTCGGCGTCGGCAGGGCCTTCCTGAGCTGGGCGTCGGGCGCGGCGTCGCTGGCGACGAAGCCCTCGGTCTCCGGCGACTTCGCGGCCGCCGAGGACTGGGGGGCGGGCGCGGGCGCGGCCGCGGTCTGCTGCGTGACGTCCTGCCGGGTGACGCTCCAGACCGTGCCGCCGACGGCGATCACCGCGACGGAGGCGGCCACGGCCAGCATGACCCGGCCACGCCGGTGGCGCCGGGCGCGGGCGTTGAGCAGCCGGTCGAGCACCTGACGCGGCGGGCTGGCCACCAGCTCGACGTCGCGCTCGGACACCTTGCCGAGGAAGGCGGCGACGCCTTCGAGTTCGAGCAGCTCGGCGCCGCAGGTCTCGCAGGTGGCCAGGTGGTTGTCGATCTCCAGCGCCTCGTCGGGTTCGAGCGCGCCCAAGGCGTGCGCCCCCATGGCGATGCGCACTTCTTCGCAGGTCGTCACGGCGCCAGCCCCCGCTCTTCGAGCGCCAGCTTGAGCGCGCGCAGCGCGTAGTAGGTGCGCGACTTGACCGTGCCTGGCGGTATGCCCAGCGTCGCCGACGCCTCCTTCACCGATCGCCCCCGGTAGTAGACCTCCAGCAGCACCTCGCGGTGCTCGGGCCGCAGCGCGGCCAGCGCCTCGGCCACGGCCCACGACTCGACCGCCCGTTCCAGCTCGTCGTCGGCCGGCAGGACCGCGAGGGCCTCGTCGCCGGTCTCCTGCGGCCGGGCCTTCTTGGCGCGGTGCTGGTCGACCACGAGGTTACGCGCCACTGTGAACAGCCAGGCCCGGATGGGACGGCCGGAGAGCGCGTCGGGGTGCCGCCAGGCCCGCAGCAGCGTCTCCTGCACCACGTCCTCCGCACGTCCGGAATCACCGGTGAGTCGCAGCACGTACCCGTAGAGTGGCCCGGCGTGCTCGTCGAAGAGGGTGCGTACGAGCTCCTCGTCCGCGGTGCCTGCTGCGCTCACGCCCTCATCACGTACGGGGGGCCGCAGCGGTTCAGGCTCATCCACGGATCGGCACGTCAGACGCTTCGGCCGAGAACTCCAATCCGTCGGCCACGCTCTTGACCCCGGTGATCTTCACGTCGAAGGGCAGGCCGCCCTTGAACGGGATCGTGTAGGTGACGAAGTGGGCGAGCTGGTCGGGCACGCCCTGGATCTTCTCCGCCTGGAGCCTGATGGCGCCGTCGGCCACGTCGACCCGCATCTCCGCGGTGAACTGCACCTTCTGCACCCCCACCGTCACCTCTCCCGACGCCACGAGCCGCCGCCCGTTGCCGCTGATCTTGATGCCCCGGGGCGCGTGCTTGTCGATCGTGGCCCGGGTGAGCTCGCCGCTCACGGTGACCCGCCCGGCCCGGACGTCGGCACGGTTCTGCAGCACGTCGGACAGCGGGGCGGTCACGTCGTAGGCGACGCCGCGCAGGTTCTTCACCGGCACGCCTCCGTAGGTGAGGGTGCCGAGATCGAACCGTACCTCGGGATAGTGCCCCGAGACGGCCTGAGTGAGAAACGGGATGCCCTCGATCGTCACCTTGGGGGTGTCGCTGAGGTTGGTGGCGGCGGCGATCCGGTTGGACAGGTCACGCTCCACCCCGGCCACCGCGACGCGGTCGACCACGACGAAGAGGACGACCAGCACGATCAGAAAGATGATCAGCTTGCGCATGGGGCTCCCTGTCGTCGGCGGGGG
The DNA here is from genome assembly GCF_044459705.1 of Nonomuraea sp. NPDC050227. Taxonomy (NCBI): domain Bacteria; kingdom Bacillati; phylum Actinomycetota; class Actinomycetes; order Streptosporangiales; family Streptosporangiaceae; genus Nonomuraea; species Nonomuraea sp. NPDC050227. Next base: position 130,913 of record NZ_JBITJF010000001.1, read on the forward strand.
TGTCGAGCCTATCGATCCGGCGGTCTCCTTCCCCGCCGGAGCCGTCGATCACCCGCCGGCGAAGGGCGGCAGCACCTCCACCGTGACGCCCTCGCCGAGCACCACCGTGTCGTGGGCGCGCCGGCCCACGGGGGCGCCGTCGACGAGGAACGACGAACGGCCGACCACCCGGGCGAGCTCGGCCCGGTCCTGTGTGATTTTGGTCATCAGTTCGTCAAGAGTCGCCGCTTCGAACGACTCTTCCGCGACTCCGGCGGCCTCCTTGGCCGCCGCCCAATAACGTACTTTTCCTGTGGCCATGCGTTGCCTCACAATCGCCTTCGGTCTATTGTGCGACGCCCTTAACACGCTTGTTTCAAAGGGCCCGCTGTTCACCTGGTGGACGCGCAATGGACGCGACTAAGCCGTGGGATATCCTCGCGTACAGGACCTGGGCGACGTCGCCTCCGGGTCCTTGTGTGTTAGAGGAGGCCGTGATGAGCAACCTGCTGCTGCTGACCAACGCCCTCGAGCCGTCCTCCGAGGTGCTGCCGGCGCTGGGGTTGCTGCTCCACTCCGTGCGGGTCTCGCCGGCCGAGGCGTCGGCGCTCATCGACACGCCGCCCGCCGACGCCGTCGTCGTCGACGCGCGCAAGGAGCTCGTGCAGGCCAAGAGCCTGTGCCGGTTGATCCGCACCACGGGCATCGACTGCCCGCTGCTGGTGGTGGTGACCGAGGGCGGCCTGGCCGCGATGACCGCCGAGTGGGGGGTCGACGACGTGCTGCTGGAGACCGCCGGCCCCGCCGAGGTGGAGGCGCGGCTGCGCATGGCGACCGGGCGCAGGTCGCAGGCCACCGCCGAGGACGTCCCCGACGAGATCCGCAGCGGCGACCTGTCGATCGACGAGGCCACCTACACCGCGCGGCTGCGCGGGAACGTGCTCGACCTGACGTTCAAGGAGTTCGAGCTGCTGAAGTACCTGGCCCAGCACCCCGGCCGGGTCTTCACCCGCGCCCAGCTCCTGCAGGAGGTCTGGGGCTACGACTACTTCGGCGGCACCAGGACGGTCGACGTGCACGTCCGGCGGCTGCGCGCCAAGCTCGGCACCGAGAACGAGTCGCTGATCGGGACCGTCCGCAACGTCGGCTACCGGTTCGTGCCCGACCGGAGCGATTCGGCGCACGTGTGATCCGTTGACCCGTGTTCGCCTGATGTGACACTTTGTCGTTGGGACTGTTTCCAACCTGTCATGTCGAGGACACCGCCGTCCCCAAGATTGGTGGTGGTGGCGGCGTGGGTCTGTTCAGGTCGCTCGTGGACGAGGGCACGAGCCTCCGTCTCTTCCGCCGCGGCGAGCTGATCTGCTCGCCGGTGCGCCCGGTCAACCGCGTCCACCTGATCGACCACGGGTACGCCCGCGAGCACGTCCCCGGCGGCGACCGGGAGGTCGTGCACGACCTGCGCGGCCCCGGCGACCTGGTGGGCGAGCTGGCCTTCTGGAGCCCGGGCGAGCGCGTCAAGGTGGACGCCCTGACCGACGTCCGGGCCTGGCCCATCGACCTGCGGCGGTTACGCGAGCACGCCTCGGCGGGTCCGGCCGTGGCGACCGCGCTCGTCCAGGAGCTGTTCGCCAGGAACCTGGCGGCCCGCAGGCACGAGGCGCTGGCCCGGGCCCCGGTCGCGGCCCGCCTGGCCGTGTGGCTGCTGCACCTGGACGAGCGGTACGAGCTGGCCTCCCCCGCCGCGCCGCCGCTGTCCGGGGACACGCTGGCCGACCTCGTGGGCAGCGCGCCCGACGTCGTGCAGCGGCAGCTCACGCAGTGGGTCAGGCGCGGCTGGCTGGTGCGGCTGGGGTACCGGAGGCTGCGGATCGCCGACCCGGTGGCGCTGCGCGAGGCCGCGGGGGCCTGGGAGCACCTGTCCGAGCCGTGGCGCGGCCGGGTGACGCCGTTCCTGACGCGGCCGGGCGCGCAGGCCGGGCCGCTGCCGGTCGGCGAGCTGCCGAAGCCGCGCCAGCTGCCCGCCGACGTGTCCGACTTCACCGGCCGCCAGCAGAGCCTCGACCTGCTCACGGCCTGGCTGGACCGGCCGCGGCGGACGAACACCATGGTCGTGCAGGGCCTGACCGGCGTGGGCAAGACCGCGCTGGTGACGCACTGGGGCCACCTGCACGCCGACCGGTTCCCCGACGGCCAGATCATGATCGACCTGCGCGGCCACTCGCCGACCCAGCCGCCGATGAGCTCGGCCGAGGCGCTCGGGCAGATCCTGCGCTCGCTCGGCGTCGGCGAGCACATGCCGGCCTCCGACGAGGCCGAGCTGATGCTGCTCTACCGCAGCAGGATCGCCGGGCGCAGGCTGCTGCTCGTCCTGGACAACGCGGCCGACCCGGCCCAGGTGCGGGCGCTGCTGCCGGGCGGCAAGGACTGCGTGGTGCTGGTGACCAGCAGGACGCGGATGGCGCCGCTGCGCGCCACCGGGCACGCCGACCTCATGGACCTGTCGGTGCTCGACCCGGGCAACGCGGTGGCGCTGCTGGTGTCGGTGCTCGGCGAGGGCTCGCCGCGGGCCGCCGACCGGGACGCGCTGGCCGAGCTGGCCCGGGTGTGCTCGTACCATCCGTACGCGTTGCGGATCTCAGCGGCCAAGCTGGCCGAGGACCCGGGGCTGAGCGTGCGGGCGCGGGCGGCCGAGCTGCGTACGCCGGACCGGCCGCTGGCCGGGGACCCGGAGGAGGCGTTCAGGTCGGCGCTGGACCTGGCGTACGAGTCGCTGAGCCCCGCGCAGCGGCGGGCCTTCCGGCACGTCGGGCTGCTTCCCGGGCGGGACTTCGCGCCGGAGGTGCTGGCGGCGGCGCTGGGCGTGCCGGTGGGCGAGGCGGTCGCGGCGGTGGAGGGGCTGCACCGGGCGTACCTGGTCGAGCCGCTGCCGGGGTCGCGGTACCGGGTGCACGACCTGGTCAAGTGGCAGGCCAGGGAGCTGGGCAGGCACGCCGAGGCGGGGGTGCGCGAGGCCAGGGTGCGGCTGCTCGACCACTACCTGGCGGTCGCGACCGGTCCGGACACGCCGCGCGAGTGGTTCGAGGCCGAGCGGCGGTCGCTGGTCTCGGCGGTGCGGCTGGCCGAGGAGAGCGGGGCGTACGGGATGGCCTGGCAGCTCGCCGAGGCGGTGTTCGAGCCGTTCAGGCGGCTGCGGTACTACGAGAACAACCTGGAGGTGCAGCAGGCCGGGCTGACCTCGGCCATCCAGGTGGGCGACCGGCGGGCCGTCGCGCTCATGCGCAGCCACCTCGGCTCGATCCACCGCGACATCGGGCCGTCCACGCTGGCGGCCAGGTTCATCGGCGAGGCGCTGGCCGACTTCACCTCGCTGGGCGACCGCGCGGGGCTGGCCCGCGCGCTCAACGACCTGGCCGAGGTGCACGGCATCGCGGGCAACAGGGACGAGGCGTTGCGCCGCGCGGGCGAGGCGCTGGAGGTGCACCGGGAGATCGGAGACCTGCCCGGCGTGGCGAAGTGCCTGCACACGCTCGCCCGGCTGCACCTGTCGCAGGAGCGCAACGATCTGGCGCTCCGGTACGCCGGCCAGGCGCGGCGCGTACGGGAGGAGCTGGGCGACCGCAGGGGCGCCGCGCAGAGCATGATCATCTCGGCCCGGGTGCGGCGGAGCCTGGGCGAGCCCGACGCGGCGCTGTCGGAGGGCCTGGAGGCGCTGTCGATCTGCCACGAGCTGGGCGACGAGCACGCCGAGGCCGAGACGCTGCTCTGCCTGGCCGAGATCTACGACCAGCTCGGGCTGCAGCAGGACGCCCGCCGCGACGCCGAACGCGCCCTGGCCGGGTACACGGCCACCGGTGACCAGCACGGGTGCGGGCGGGCGCTGTGCGCGCTGGGCCGCATCGCGCGCAACGGCTCGCGCTACGACGAGGCGCTGGCCTGCTACGAGCAGGCGCTCGCGGTGCAGGTCGAGCTCCACCACGAGCAGGGCAAGGCCGAGACGCTCGGCGACATCGGGGTGGTGCACTGGCGGCTGTCGGACTACCTGCGCGCCGACGACTACCTCAACCAGGCGCTCGTCATCAGCCGGGTGATCCGCGACGAGCCCGTCGAGGCCCGCATGCTCAACCGGCTGGCCCGGGTGCGCCGCCGCCAGGGCCTGCCCCAGGTGGCCTTCGTGTACGCGCTGGAGGCGCTGGACCTGGTCCAGGGGCTGGGCAACCGGCGAGCCGAGGCCGACGTGCAGGAGACGCTGACCTACACGTACCTGTCGCTCGGGCGGCACGAGCCGGCGGTGCGGGCGGCGCGGGCCTCGCTGGCGATCCGGGAGGAGACGGGCGACAGCAGGGCCAGCGCGCTGCTGTCGATCGCGCACGCGCTCCACGCGGCGGGCGAGCCCGCGGCGGCCCTGGAGTACGCCGTGGAGACCGTCGAGCTGCAGCACGTGACCGGCACCAGGGACCGGTGGGGGGCGGCGCTCACGACGCTGGCCATGGTGCTGCTCGACCTGGACCGGGCCGAGGAGGCGCTGGTCCACGCCAAGCAGGCCAGGGACGTGCACCTGGAGTGCGGGACGCGGCGCGACCTGGGATGCGCGCTGAGGGCGCTCGGCCTGATCACCGCCAGGCTCGGGGACCGCGAGGCGGCGGTGGCCCATCTGGCCGAGGCGGTGCGCACGCTGGACGAGGTGGGGGACGTCTTCGAGGGCCGGCGGGCGGCGCAGGAGCTGCGGGAGCTCTCCTGAAAGACCGCTAAAAGTCGGGAAATCTCGAAAGTGAGGTCGCAGATCTTCTCCGCGCCTTCTCGTTAGCTGGTGCCACCAGCGACGACACGGAGGTGATCCGGATGCTCAAGCACCAGATGCGTCGAGACCTGCAGTCACTCAAGCGACAGGCGCGCAGGGATCGGCGGGTCACGCTCGGCCTGCTGGCCGGGGTGCTGGCGGCCTGGACCCGTCAGCTCTCGCCGGGTGACCCGCCGGCGGGGCCGGGGGTGCTGCTCGCCCTGTCCGTAGGGCTGCTCACCGCGTCGGGGGCGGCCTGGCTGATGGCGGCCTACTTCGCGGCACGGGCGGTCAGGCCGCGGTCCGAACCGGTGGAGGTGCTGGTCTGGGTGGCGCGGGTGAGCAGGAGCAAGGAGTGGGCGTTCTGCTCGCTGGCCGCGTACGTGGCCTGGCACCTGCTCCAGTTCGTCTCCGCGCTGCTCCTGGCCTGAACGGGGGCGCGGCGGGCCGTCACCTTCGCGGTGGCGTCCCGCCGTCTTCGCGCCACGCGCCGACGGCCGCCCTGATCAGCGGCGCGTAGCCGGCTTCGAGGTCGTCGGGCAGCCGGTCGACGGGGAAGAAGCGCAGGTCGCTGTGCTCCTCGCTGACACGCGGCTCGACCGGCCCGGTCGGGCCAGCCGCCGGGCAGCTCCCAGGCGTTCCTGGGGTTCCTGCAGAGCGGGACGCCCTCGTCGGTCAGGACCACGCCCTTGATCGAGGCGTGCATGAAATACCAGCCGGTCTCCGCGTCGATCACGAGGGGATCATGACACGGTCCGCGGGCCCGCGGGCGGAACCCGGGGGAAGGCGGGCCGATGGCGGCCGCTTCCGGGGTAGGGGAAGGCAGGGCAATGGGGGCCGGGGGGGTCGGGGTCAGGGGAAGGCGGACCGGTGGGGGCCGGTGTCGGGGTCGAACTCGTGGCGGATCCTGGCGCAGTCGTCGAGCAGGGCGCCGTACAGGGGCCACAGGGGGCCCTTGGGCGGGGAGCCGGCCAGCTCGGCGGCCAGGTGGCGCTGCTGGTGCTCGCCCTCGCGCAGGGCCGCGCACAGGTTCGCCATGTCCCTGGACGCGGCCTTGCCCACCTGGATCAGGCCGAAGTCGCGGAAGATGCGCGACAGCGCGCGCAGCTCGCCGGCCAGGGGCTCGGGCAGGTCGGCGGCCTTCTCGCCGGGCAGGCCGCGGGCGCCGGCGACCAGGTCCACCAGCCCGCGCGCGATGCTCCTGAGCTGGTGCCCGGCGTGGTCGAGGCAGGTCGCGGCCTCGGCCGACTGGCGCAGCCGCCGGTCGTAGCGGCGGCGCCGGCGGAAGGTCAGGCGCACGGACTCGGCCGCCTGGTCGGCGGTGTCCTTGGTCTCCTCCAGGCGCTGGGACAGCTCGCGGGCGCGGTCGAGCCAGTCGCGTGCCATGTCCTCCGTCCAGTGGCCGCTCAGCCCGTCGGCCATGTCCTGGGCCAGGTCGGCCAGCTCGGCCGACATGTCGCACAACTCCCTGGCGGCGTGCTCGACGAAGCGCGGCGGCAGGATGAGCAGGTTCGCCGCGATGCCGATGGCCGCGCCGAGCAGGACGTCGGCCAGGCGCGCGAAGCCGTACGTGCGGCCGAGCGAGAGCACCAGCAGGGCGGTGATCGGGATCTGCACGTTCTGGGCCGGCAGGTTGAGCAGCCGGGTCAGCACGAGCCCGGCCGCCACCAGCAGGCCCAGCGTCAGCGCGTTGACGCCCATCAGCCAGATCACCCCCGACGCCGCCGCCACCCCGACCACGACCGCCCCGACCTGCTGGAACCCGCGGACGACCGTGCTGTAGGCGGTGGCCGAGACCGTGAGCAGCACCCCGATCGGCACCAGCACGGGCAGCGGCACCTTCAACGCGAACGTGGCGAGCCACCACCCGAACACGCAGGCCAGCGTCACCTTGACCGTCTGGGTGAACGCCTCCCGCTCGGCCCCCAGCCACTTCCGGAACCCCTGGGCGCGCAGGCGCGCGAGCCCGGCCGCCGCGCCCGAGACGATCCGCCCGAGCGGCGCGCCGGCGCTCTGCTGCTTGCGCCCCGGCTCCTTGTCCATACTCCCAGGTCAATGCCCATTCGAGCGGTGGATAGAGGTCGCCGTGCCTGGGTAGCGGCAAGGTTGTGGCGCAGCGGGGCAGCGCGCCCGTCGGAGGTGAAGCATGACCGGCGACCTGGTCGTCCCTGACGCCGCCCGGGGGGTGGTGGTGTTCGCGCACGGCAGCGGCAGCGGCCGGCTCAGCCCGCGCAACCGGTACGTGGCCGAGGTGCTGAACAAGGCCGGCCTGGGGACGCTGCTGTTCGACCTGCTCACGCCCGAGGAGGAGGCCGACCGGGCCAACGTGTTCGACATCGCGCTGCTGGCCGGACGGCTGCTGGAGCGTACGGAGGAGCTGCGCGGGCACGAGGAGGCCGCGGGGCTGCCGATCGGCTACTTCGGCGCGAGCACGGGCGCGGCGGCGGCGCTGTGGGCGGCGGCCGAGCCGGACAACCGGATCGCGGCGATCGTCTCCCGCGGCGGGCGGCCCGACCTGGCCGGGAAGCGGCTGGCCGCGGTGCGCGCGCCCACGCTGCTCATCGTCGGCGGCCGGGACCCGATCGTGATCGACCTGAACGAGGAGGCGCAGCGGCACCTGAGCGCCGAGCACCGCCTGACCGTCGTGCCCGGCGCCACCCACCTGTTCGAGGAGCCGGGCGCGCTGGAGAGCGTCGCCGGACACGCCCGCGACTGGTTCACCACGTACTTCAACGCGCCGTGACCGGTACGGCCTTCAACGGCCCCTGATGGGCGCGGCTTACAACGGCCCGCGATCGGTGCGGCCTTCAACGGCCCGTGACGGGTGCGGGTTTCAACGGCCCGCGATCGGTGCGGCGCCCTTCGCCTCGGCGAGCAGGCGCGCGTAGACCTCGGGGTCGGTGGTCTCGCAGCCCAGGCGGTGACCGGTCAGCTCGCCGTGGTCGTCGCTCGACCCGGTCACTTCGAGGCCGAGCCCGGCGGCGAGGCGGCGCAGGTGGGCGCGGGCCTCGTCGTCGTGGTCGAGGTGGTCGGCCTCCACGCCGAAGAGCCCGGCCGCGGCCAGCTCGGCGATCCACTCGTCGGGCACCGCCTCGCCGCGCCGGACCGCCTTAGGATGGGCCAGCACGGGCACCCCGCCGGCCGACCGCACCAGGCGCACCGCGCGTACGGGGTCGAGGGCGTAGCGGGTGACGTGCGCGCGGCCGCCGGCGCCGATCCACTCGGGCGTGAACGCCTCCTCCGGCGCGGCCACGGCCCCCGCGGCGACCATGGCGCGGGCGATGTGCGGCCGTCCGACCGGGCTGTCGCCGGCCACCGCGGCCACCTGCTCCCAGGTGATCGGCACGCCGAGCTCGACCAGCCGCTCGACGGTCAGCCTGCCGCGTTCCTCGCGGGCCCGGCGGATGCGTTCGCACTCGGCCAGCAGCTCGGGGTCGGCCGGGTCGAAGAGGTAGGCGAGCAGGTGGATGCTCTGCCCGGCCCGCCGGCACGACAGCTCCATGCCCGGCACCAGCGTCAGGCCCTCGGGCAGCGCCTCGACGGCCGCGCGGTGCCCGGCGACGGTGTCGTGGTCGGTCAGCGCGAGCACGTCGAGGCCGCGCTCGCGGGCGCGGCGCACCACGTCGGCCGGCGGCTGCGTGCCGTCGGAGGCGGTGCTGTGGCTGTGCAGGTCGATGCGCATCGCTCGATGGTAGGCGGTCACACCTGCACGGTCGCGAGGATGCGGCCGTCCAGGGTCTCGATGGTGAAGTGGTTGAGGTCGTCCTGGGTCAGGCTGGTGCCGCCGTGCAGCAGCAGGGGGTCGGGGGCGCCCGGGACGCCGTACCCCTTGTCGGGCACGCCCCAGCTCGCCACGGTCTCCGAGCGGCCGTCGTCGCCGAAGGCCACCAGCCGGCACTTCAGCGGCCCCTTGACGCCCTTGAGCTCCAGCGCCACGTGGGTGCCCCAGCCCTTGTCCTCGACGCCCACCACGCCGGACACGCCGGTCGCGGGGTCGTTGACCGGGTAGGTGCGGCCGGTCATGAGCAGGGCGCGGGCTGGGCTGTGCACGCTGTCGGGGTTGGGGCCCGAGGTCGCCGCGTTGACGGCGAGGAAGACGCCGGTCGCGACGAGGAAGCACGCGGCGGCCGACATGAGCCCCCGGTGGAGGGTGCGGCGGCGGCGCTCCACGGCGGCCCGGCGCACCAGCAGCGACTCGACCGGGGAGTCCAGTTCTGCATCGACCGGTCCGGCGCGCAGGTCGTCGGGGTCGACGTCGCGCATCAGCTCCCCCATGGCCGCGAACGCGCCGACCTCGCCGGCGCAGCTCGGGCAGCCGTGCAGGTGGCGTTCGAAGGCGTTGCGCTCGTCGTCGTCCAGCAGGCCCAGCGCGTACGCCGCCACGTCCTCGTGGTGCACTTCGTTCACGGGAGCCCCACCCCCCTTTCCTCCAATGCGATGCGTAACGCCCGCATCGCGTAGTACACGCGGGACTTCACCGTGCCCACGGGCACGCCGATCGTCTCCGCGGCCTCCTGCAGTGTGCGATCGCGCAGGAAGGTCTCCGTGAGCACCTGGCGGTGCGCCGGCGACAACGAGAGCATGGCGTCGGTCACCACGATCTCGCGCAGCAGGCGGTCGTCCTCGGCGGCCACGGCGTTCGCCCGTTCCGGGACCTCCTCCACGGTGTCGAGGGGACGCGTGCCGGCCCGGCGCCGGTCGTCGATCACGACCCGGCGGGCCACGGTGGCCAGCCAGGGCATCAACGAGCCGTTGTCGGTCCGCAGGTCCCCCAGGTTGCGCCAGGCGCGTACCAGCGTCTCCTGGACGACGTCCTCCGCCCAGCGCCGGTCGCCGCCCGTCAGCCGCACGGCGAAGGCCATCAGCGGGGACCCGTATTCGCGGTACAGGGCCCGCACCATGGCCTCGTCGGTCACACGATGATTCACGCGGCGACTCCTCGCGCTGCGTACATCATGAAATGTCGCCCGGATAACTACTGATATTGAATTATTGCCCTAGCACGGGCGAGGAACAAGATACGGGATTTGCATCAATCCCCCCACCTGTTGATTCATCGATAAAAAGCTGATCATTCCCCCGAAGACGCACGCCCGTGCCGACCCGCCGCTCGCGGCCGTACCTCCGAACGCGCCTCCGGACGTGCCGGCTCGTGCGGACCGGCCCATGCCTCGGCCTCGCGCAGCAGGTCGCGCACCGAGGCGTGCCGGGCGGAGGCCGCGTGCCCGAGCAGGACGCGCACCAGCTCGATCGCCGTCGGCCGGGCGGCCGGGTCCGGCCGGCGGCACCGGTCGACCAGGCCGCGCAGCGGGGCCGGCAGCCGGCCGAGGTCGTCGCCGCCCCCGGCGTGCCCGCCCCCGGCCTGCCCGGCCCCGGCGTGCCCGGCGGCGTGCCCGCCCCCGGCGGGCCCGGCGGCGGCGAAGACGATCACGTCGGCCCACTCGCGCACGTCGGCCGGCGGCAGGTCGCTGCTCCGCGGGCCGGGCGCGAACGACGCCTCGCCGAGCGGCCCGACCAGCACGTTGTGCGGCCCGAGCCGCAGCCCCGCGATCCCGGTCAGATGCAGCCTGGCCATGGTGGCGGCCGTGCCCAGCGCGAGCCGGTGCAGCGCCTCCCCCTCGTACGGCCCCGCCGCCGCGACCACGTCGGCCAGCGGCTCACCCATGCCCAGGTAGTCGCGCGGCCGAAGGGCCAGCCCGCCACCCCATCCCTGACTGTCCATCGCCGTCCTCCGGCTCGGTGCTCGTCGTCAGGGTGTACGCCGTCCCGCGCGGGCCGGGTTCAACGGCTCCCATGCGGAAAACTCATGGAACGGCTGTGAAGAACTCGTAGCTGTGACCGTTCGGGTCGCGCACGTAGACGCCCCTGCCGCCGCCCAGGTCGTTGGTCCGCCGGTCCCAGCCGTTCCAGGGGCCCGAGCCGTACTCGACGTCCAGGTCGGCGGCGAGCCGGGCCAGGAGCGCGTCGAAGGCGTCGTCGTCCAGCAGGAAGGCGTAGTGGCCGGGCTGGGCGTGGTGGCGGTCGTCGAAGTCGAGGGTGGTGTCGTCGTTGATCCGTACGGGCGTGAACGGCCCCGACGGCGCGCCCGCCTCCAGGCCCAGCAGCCCGGCGAGGAAGGCCGCCGCCAGGTCCTTGTCGGCGGCGGGGACGATCAGGTGGTCGAGCGTGATGCCCATGGCGCTCTCCTCTCAATTGCATGCGATACGCATACAATATCCGCATAGACTGACCCCGTGAACGACGACTTCTCCGCCGACGGCGGCCCCGCGCTCTTCCGGCTGGTCCGTTTCTGGTCGCGCCGCTGGGCCGGGCAGGCGGTCGGCGAGCTGGGTCAGGTCCAGCACGTCCTGCTCCTGGAGGCGGTGCGCAGCTCCCCCGGCGAGGCGGACGTCGCCGGCGTGGCCCACCAGCTCGGCCTCGACCATTCGGGCGCCAGCCGCATGGTCAAGGACGCCGTCGCCGCCGGCCATCTCGTCCGCGAGACCAGCGAGCACGACCGGCGCCGGGCCGCGCTGCGGGTCACCGGCAGCGGCGAGGCCCTGCTGGCCGCCGCCCGGCAATGGCAGCGGCACGTCTTCGACGACCTGACCGCGTCCTGGGACGAGGCGGACCGGCGGCGGTTCGGCGCCTACCTCGGCCGCCTGGCCGACGACGTGGGCGCCTGACATTTCGGTCGCAAATTTAGATGAGATCAGCTCATGTTCGGTCTTGCCGGGACCCTTCCGGCGGTGGATGCTTGCGGCGACCCCGGTACCGCAGCCTGGGAGGTGGTCCCGTGTTCCACCGTCTCATCCGCCGGGCGGCCGCAGCCGTCCTTCTCCTGACCGGCGCGCTGGTCGCGCCGTCCGTCCCGACCGCCGCCGCGCACGCCGCCGCCGCCGTGAGCGGCTTCGTGGACGGCCACAGCCACCTGTTCTCGTACGAGACGTTCGGCGGCATGCTCATGTGCGGCAAGCCGTTCGACCCCGACGGCATCGAGCACGCGCTGACCGACTGCCCCGACCACTACCCGAACGGCGAGCTGGCCTGGTACGAGAACTTCACCAGGACCGGCAAGCCCACCGGCACCCACGACCCGGTGGGCTGGCCCACCTTCCGCGACTGGCCGGCCAACGACTCGCTGACCCACCAGCAGGCGTACTACACCTGGGTCGAGCGCGCCTGGCGCGGCGGGCTGCGGGTGCTGGTCAACGACCTGGTGGCCAACCGGCAGCTGTGCGCGATCTACCCGCTGAAGAAGTACTCCTGCGACGAGATGACGTCCATCCGCCTGCAGGCCCAGCGGGCCCGCGAGCTGCAGGACCACATCGACGCCGAGTCGGGCGGCCCCGGGCGCGGCTGGTTCCGCCTCGTGAACGACCCCGCCGAGGCCAGGAGCGTGGCCGCGGCCGGCAAGCTGGCCGTCGTCCTCGGGATCGAGACGTCGGAGCCGTTCGGCTGCCGGCAGATCCTCGGCATCCCGCAGTGCACGAAGTCCCAGATCGACCGGGGCCTGGACGAGATGTACGCGCTCGGCGTGCGCAGCATGTTCGTCTGCCACAAGTACGACAACGCGCTGTGCGGCGTGCGCTTCGACTCCGGCACCCAGGGCGCGATCGTCAACGTCGGCAACCTGCTGTCCACCGGCTCGTTCTGGCAGGCCCGCACCTGCACAGGACCCGAGCACGACAACACCATCGACCCGGCCGGCGTGCTGCCCGACCAGATCGCGCGGCTGCTGCCGCCGGGCGTCTCGCTGCCGCTGTACCCGCCGGCGCCCCACTGCAACACCCGGGGGCTGACCTCGCTCGGCACGTACATGGTCCAGGGCCTGATCCGGCGCGGCATGATGGTGGAGATCGACCACATGAGCGTGAAGGCCGCGGCCCAGACGCTCGGCCTGCTGGAGGCGGCCCGCTACCCCGGCGTGATCTCCTCCCACAGCTGGGCCGATCCCGGCTTCTTCAGCCGGATCTACGCCCTCGGCGGCATGATCACCCAGTACGGCCACAACTCCCCCGACTTCGTCGCGGAGTGGCGGCGCACCGCGCCGCTGCGGCAGCAGTACAACGTGCCCGGATACGGCTACGGCCTGGACGTCAACGGCATGGGCCGCCTGCCCGCCCCGCGCGCGGGCAACGCCGCGAACCCGGTGACGTACCCGTTCACGTCCTTCGACGGGAGCGTGCGCCTCGACCGCCAGCGCACCGGGCAGCGGGTCTGGGACGTCAACGTCGACGGCGTGGCCAACTACGGCCTGGTCCCCGACTGGATCGAGGACATGCGCCTGCTCGCCGGTCAGGACATCGTCCGTGACCTGGCGAGCGGCGCGGAATCGTACCTGCGGACCTGGGAGGCGACCGCCGCGCGGCGACTGCCCTGAGGCGGGCGTCCCCGTCGTTCACGCGACCGGCTGGACGGACCGCGAGGTCCGCCGGCCGGTGGCGAGGTTGAGCAGCAGCGAGGCCGCGGTCAGCGCCACGCCGAACCACACGACGCTGGTCACGCCGACGTTGTCGGCGAACAGCCCGCCGAAGAGCGCGCCGAGCGCGATGGAGGTGTTGTACGCCATCGTGTTGAGCGACATGGCCGCCTCGAAGGTCTCCGGCGCGGCGGCGAGCGTCATGTTGATCTGGGCGAGCTGCACCACCCCGAACGACAGCCCCCAGACGACCAGCGCCACGATCGCCCCCGTGGCGCTGCCGCCGAGCGCGAGCAGCAGCAGCATGGCCGTCACGAGCCCCGCGGCGCCGACGACGAAGCTGCCCCGCAGGCTGCGGCTCACGGTGTGCCCGGCGACGAAGTTGCCGATCGCGCCGGCCACCCCGAACACCATCAGCACCCCGGTCACCAGCAGCGGCGAGGCGCCCGCGTTGGCCTCCAGGAAGGGCCGGACGAAGGTGTAGGCCCCGAAGTGGCCGAGCACGAACAGCACCACCGTGAACAGCACCATGCGCAGCGGCACGTTCCGCAGCGGAAGCCCGAACACCTCGCGGACCGAGACGGCGTTCGCCGACGGCAGCGACGGGATCGCGAAGGCGACCGCCAGGAACACCAGCCCGCTCAGCCCGCTCCAGATGAGGAACGTGGTGCGCCAGTCGGTGAGGCTCTCCAGGAAGGTGCCGAGCGGGATGCCGACCACGGTGGCGACCGAGATACCGGACATCACGATGGCGGCGGCCCGGTTGGCGTGCCGTTCCTCGACCAGCCGCATCGCCATGCTCACGCCGATGGCCCAGAACACGCCGCTGGCGAAGCCCAGCAGGAGCCGCGTCGTCAAGATCACCGTGTAGCTCGGCGCGATGCCGGTCACCAGGTTGCCCACGGCCAGCACCGCCAGCAGAACCGACAACAGCACCCGCCGGTTGACCCGCCGCGACCACGCCACGATGAACGGCACGCCCAGCCCGGCCGACACGCCCTGCAACGTCACCATCAACCCGGCCGCGCCCACGGAGATGCCCAGATCCTCGCTGAGCGGGGTCAGCAGCCCCACCGGCATCAACTCGGTCGTGAGGAAGACGAAAAGGCTGGCCGTGATCGCGGCGACCCCCGCCCACGCCCGGAAGGCGGAGCGCGTCGCCTGCGGAGAAAGAGTTTGCGTCATGCGCCCAGCCTGCCGACTCTCCATCGATGAGTCCAACACATAGTTTTCATCGCGATCGATCGTCTGACACGATTGATCCATGGAGCTTCAACAGCTGCGGTACGTCCTCGCCGTCGCCGAGACCAGCAACTTCACCCGGGCCGCCGAGCGCTGCCGGGTCGTGCAGTCGGCGCTCAGCCACCAGATCGCCGCCCTGGAGCGGGAGCTGGGCGCCCGGCTGTTCGAGCGCACCAGCCGCCGCGTGCGGCTGACCGCGGCCGGGGAGGCGTTCCTGCCCGCGGCCCGCGACTGCCTGGAGGCCGCCGACCGGGTGCGGACCGACGTCGCGGCGGCCAGCGGGGAGATCCGCGGGCGGCTCGCCGTCGGCTCGATCCCCACGGTTTCCGCCGTGGACCTGCCGGTCGTGCTGAAGGAGTTCCGCCGCCGGCACCCGCGGGTGCGCATCACGCTGGTCTCCGCCGGCAGCGAGGACCTGATCGAACGCGTCCGGCGCGGCGAGACGGACGTCGCCTTCCTCGGCCTGCCGACCCGCGCGGAGCCGAAGGCCGTCCAGAGCCGCCCGCTGGCCCGGGGCGAGCTGGTCGCCGTCGTCGCCCCGGACCACCCCCTCGCGGGCGGCGAGAGCGACCTGCGCGGCCTCGCCGACGAGCCGTTCATCGACTTCCGCGCCGGTCACGCCGGGCGCATCCAGTCGGACGTGGCGTTCGCGGCGGCCGGCGTCCACCGCGAGGTCGCCTTCGAGGTCACCTCCGCCGAGTTCATGGTCGACCTGGTCCGGCACGGCCTCGGCGTGGGCCTGCTCCCCGCCGCCTACGCCCCCCGCTTCCCGAACCTCGGCCTCGTCCGCCTCCGCGACGCCCCGGCCCGGGTGGAGCACCTGATCTGGGGCGCCCACCCGTCCGCGGCGGCCACGGCGTTCCTCGGCCTGATCGGCCCGCCGTCCGGCGGCGGGAGCGGGGTCAGCCGCGCAGCAGCGGCTGGCCCGGGAGCTTGACCTTGGTCTTCATCAGGCTGGGCGCGCCGTTGCCGCCGATGTTGACGAAGTAGAGCGCCTTGCCGTCGAAGGCCAGGCTGGCGGGGCTGTCCAGCTTGTCGGCCAGCACCTCCACGCCGCCGCCGGTGCGGACGACGCTGAGGGTGTTGCCCGTGTAGCTCGGCACGTAGAGCTGTCCGCGCACGTCGAAGGCCACGCCGTCGGCGCCGGCCAGCTTGGCGTCCTTGACGTACACGGTCGGCACGCCCGCCTTGCCGCCCTTGCCGTACGGGACGCGGACGATCTGTCCTTCGTCGGACACGGCCACGTAGAACGCGCCCGAACGCCAGGCGATGCCGTTCGCCCCGGTGCCGTCCGAGCCGACGAACAGGGACGACTTCGCCCAGACCGCCGCCTTGCCGTCGGTCACGCGGTAGACGACGCTGTTCGTGGTGTCGGTGACGTAGAGCGCGTGGTCGGGGCCGAAGGCCAGGCCATTGGCGAAGCCGATCGGCAGCGCGGCGTAGAGCTTGGCCTCGCCGTAGGAGGTGATCCGCCAGATGCCGTTGGTGGCGGCCTCACCGGAGTTGAGCGCGGCGTAGACGTTGCCCTGGCGGTCGGTGGCCAGGCCGTTCAGCTTGCCCTCGCCGATGGGCAGGGCGGCCAGCAGGCTGTCGGTGCCGGTGCTGTCGACCTTCCTGATCTCGCCCTTGGTCAGCAGGCCGACGTAGATCGTGCCGTCCGGGGCGACGGTGACGCCCTCGGTGAGGTCGCTGTACGGCTGCACGACGATCGGGCGCAGTGCGGCGGCCTGGGCCGGCGTGGCGACCAGCGTCAGCAGCGCGGCGGTGGAGAGGAAGAGGGGGATGCGCTTCATGGCTGTGATCCTGACGCCGCAAGATCGCCATGACGTCACCGCCACTTCCGCGAATCATCATGTGATCGGCACACCATGCGCGCCGGAGCTCTCCTCGCTCCCCTGATGGTCGGTGAGGTCGCGCAGGCGCCGGATCGGCGAGGCCAGCAGGACCAGCGGCACGCAGACGGCCGCGACGACGAAGATCAACAGGGTCGCCCGCGCGCCGAGCAGCCCGGCGATCACCCCCGCGACCAGCCCGCCGACCGGGATCGCGCCCCAGGAGACGAAGCGGACCGTGGCCATCACCCGGGACAGCAGCTCGGGCGGGCTGGCGAGCTGCCGGTACGTCCGGGTCACCACGCTGAGCACCACGACCCCGGCGGCGAACACCACGTTGCCGACGGCGAACGCGGCGAAGCCCGGCCAGCCGTCGCCGAGCGGGATGACGAGCGCCCCGGCCACCACGACGAAGCCCGCGCCGACCAGCGTACGGGCGGTGCCGAACCGGGCCGTGAGCCGGCTGGTCGCCGCCGCGCCGATCAGCGTGCCGACGCCCTCCACCGCCAGCAGCAGGCCGACGAGGCCGGGCTCGGCGTGCAGCTCGCGTACCAGGTAGAGCGCGTAGAGCGCGTGCTGCGCCCCGCAGACCGTGTTCACCGCGGTGGCGGCCCACATGCACGGACCCATGACCGGGTGACGCGCGACGAACCGCCGGCCTTCGCGGATCATCTCGCGCATCGGCGGGTAGCGGTCGGGGGTCTCGGGACGGCGTTCGGGCAGGGTCCGCAGCAGCAGGGCCGAGACGAGGTAGCTGACGGCGTCCACGAGCAGGGTGGGCACCGCCCCGAGCACCTGGACGACGAGCCCCCCGACCGACGGCCCGCCGAGCTGGGTGGTGGCGTGGGTGCCGGAGGTCAGGCTGTTGCGGGACTGCAACTGCTCCTTGCTCACGATCGACGGCAGGAAGGTCGCGTTGGCGACGTCGAAGAGCACGTTCGCGAAGCTGGTCACCAGGGCCACGATGACCAGCTGGGCGACGGTCAGCTCGTCCAGCCACCAGGCCACCGGGATGGACACGATGGCCGCCGCGCGCGCCAGGTCGGCGGCGATCTGCACCGTCCGCATCGGGAGCCGCTGCACGATCACCCCGGCGGGCAGGCCGATCACGATCCAGGCGACGTAAGCGGCGGCGGCGATCACGCCCATCTCGAACGCGGAGGCGTCGAGCACGGTCAGGGCCGTCAGCGGTAACGCCACCGCGCCGACCGCCGAGCCGACCGCGCTGGTCGTGCCGGCCGTCCACCACCGCCAGAAGACGGCCGCGCCACCTCCGCCGTCGATCCCCATCCCGCACCTCCGCCAAGTAAGTCCCAGAATGGAACGCACTATACTGGAGCCCGTGAAGCGCGCCGATCTCCCCGACTCCGACTGCGGCATCGCGCAGGCCCTCGGCGTGATCGGCGACTGGTGGACGTTCCTGGTCGTACGTGACATCGCGGGCGGCACCACCCGCTTCGACGGCCTGCAGCGCGAGCTCGGCGTCAGCCGCCGGGCCCTGGCCGAACGCCTGGCCAAGCTGGTCGAACACGGCGTGCTCGAACGGCGGCCCTACTCGACCCGCCCGCCGCGCCACGACTACGTGCTGACGGCGAAGGGCGAAGGTCTGCTGCCGGCGCTCATCGCCCTCCAGGACTGGGGCGTGCGGCACGTGATGGGCGACGGCGCCCTGACCGCCACCAGCCAGAACGGCTCCGCCGAGAGCCGTCGCGTGCACGAGCTGGTCGGCCGGAAGATCCCCGGCGTCCTGCTGGAACGCCACGACGGCGAGCTGACCGCGCCCAATGAGCCCGGCGTCTGGACGGTGCTCTACTTCTTCCCCGGCGCGTTCGCCCCGGACGCCCAGGACTACCCGCCCGGCTGGGCCGACATCCCCGGCACGAAGGGCTGCACCCTGGAGGCTCTCACCTACGCGTCACGGTTCGCCGACTTCGAGGCGGCGGGCGCCACGGTCCGCGGCGTGAGCACCCAGCGCCCCGACCAGCTGGCCGCGTTCGTCACGCACGCGAAACTGCCCTTTCCCCTGCTGTCCGACCAGAACGACAGGCTCGCCGCCGGGTTGCTGCTGCCGACCTTCCGGACGGCCGGCGTCGACCGCTTCAAGCGCCTCACCCTGCTGGTCGATCCCGACGCGGTCGTCCGGGCCGTGCAGTTCCCGATCATCGATCCGGCCGGTTCGGTGGACGAGATGCTCGCCCTCGTCCGCGGCCGCTGACCGCCGGCCTACGGCAGGATGGCGCCATGCTGGAGATCGACTTCCTGACCGAACCCGACCGCGCCCGCTGGGAAGTGCTGGCCCGCGGACAGGACGCCTACTTCGACACCGAACGCGACGACGACGCCTACGAACGGACCTGGCGACGCCTGATCGACGACGAGCAGACCCGCGGGATCACCGCCCGCCTGGACGGCGAGATGGTGGGCATCGCGCACTACCTGTTCCACGCCAGCGTCTGGTACGCCGGAAGGTGCTACATGGCGGACCTGTTCGTGGACGCCGCGTTCCGGCGGCGGGGCATCGCGACGGCGGTGATCGAGTGGGTGGCCCGCGACGCCAAGGACCACGGCTACCCCAGCCTCTACTGGAACACCCTCGAAGACGCCCAGGCCCGCGCCCTTTACGACAAGATCGGCAGGTTTCACGAGGGCCTCATCCTCTACACCTACCGCCGCGACACCGCCCGGTAGGGGCCGTCAGCCGCCGCCGTACAGCGTTGTGAGCTGCGCGGCCAGCTTCGTCAGCTCCCGCTGGACGGACTCCGGGCCCTCCACGACGACGAGGTCGCCCCAGCCCGCGAGCTGGCGGGCGATGTCCAGCGCGGTCGGCGCGGTGAGCGTGACGCGCACCCGCTCCCCGTGGGAGATCACCTCGCAGTGGCGGCCGAAGCGGTCGCGCAGGACGCGCAGGTAGCGGGGCTCGATGGTCGCGGTGGCCGTGGTCGTCGCGCGGCGGGCCTCCATCGCGGTGACGACCTCGTCCCAGGCCGTCGCGAGGTCGAAGTCCGCCGGGCGTTCGGCCGGGTCGTCGGTGACCTCGGCGTCGGTGACCCGGTCGACGCGGAAGGTCCGCTGCCCGTCGGGAGTGCCGGCGATCAGGTACCAGGTGTCGTCCTTGTCGACGAGGCCGTACGGCGCGACGACGCGCGCCCGTCCAGAGTAGGTGAGGCGGACCTTCCGGCGCCGGACCACCGCGTCCTCCAGCAGGTTGACGAGCGCGGGCCGGGCGCGGCGGTGCTCGCCCCAGCGGGCCGGATCGACCACCACGGCGTCCGCCGCCGCCTCGGCCTCCTGCCGGAACGTCGAGGGCAGGGCGCGTACGAGCTTGCGCAGCGCCGCCTTGGCCTCGGGCGCGATGGCCGCGGCCGGGCCGAGCAGCAGGAACAGCGCCCTGGCCTCGGAGGCCTTGAGCCCGGACAGGTCGGTGCGGGCGCCGCCGAGCAGGGCCCACCCGCCGCCGCGCCCGGCCTGCGGATAGACGGGGATGCCCGCCGCCGACAGGGCCTCCAGGTCACGGCGCGCCGTGGCGACCGAGACCTCCATCTCGGCGGCGATGTCCGCCGCCGTCACCCGTCCACGCGACTGCATCAGCAGCAGGACGGCCACCAGTCGATCCGCTCTCATGTCTTCGACGATGTCAGAAAAAGTGCTCATTCGATGAGCACTTTGCCTGGCAGCATCGATCTCACAAGCCACCGCAACGAAAGGCGCGAGGACATGCTCCGCGGACTCACCACCATCAGCTTCTACGCCCACGACGTCGCCGCCGCCCGCGACTGGTACGCCGACCTCCTCGGCATCCCCGCCTACTTCCAGCGCCCCGAACAGGGCGACCCCGTCTACGCGGAGTTCCGCGTCGGCGACTACCAGCACGAACTCGGCATCATCGACGCCCGCTTCGCCCCGCAGAGCTGGAGCGCCGAAGACGGCGGCGCCATCGTCTACTGGGCCGTCGACGACCTGGAAGCCACCTGGGAGCGGCTGCTGGAGATGGGCGCCACCCCCTACGACGAGCCCACCGAACGCGGCCCCGGCTTCACCACCGCCTCGGTCCGCGACCCCTTCGGCAACATCCTCGGCATCATGATCAACCACCACTACCTCAACGTCCTCGCGAGCCGGAAGGGCTGACCACGATGACCGACGACGCCCTGCGCCTGGACGACGCCGCCGCCTGGAGGTCCTGGCTCGCCGAGCACCACGAGACGGCCGCCGACGTCTGGCTGCTGATCGCCAAGAAGAACAGCGCCGCGACCACCGTCACCCTCGACGAGGCCCTGGACGAAGCCCTGTGCCACGGCTGGATCGACAGCCACCGCAGGGCCTTCGACGGCGACCACTACCTCCAGCGCTACTCGCCGCGCGCCCGCCGGAGCCCCTGGTCCGCCATCAACGTCGCCAAGGCCGAGGCGCTGACGGCCGCCGGCCGGATGCGCCCGGCGGGCCACGCCGCGATCGAGGCCGCCAAGGCCACCGGCCGCTGGCCCGCCTGACGCCTTCCCGCTCGGCAGGGGCGCTCCGGCCCCTCGTGACGTGCGCCTTTCACGGGGCTCGAAGCCGTGTCAGAACGATGTCAGGGCCGTGTCGGGTCGCCCGGCCACGATTGCCGGCATGGACACAGCAACGCGGCCCCCGGCCGGCTCCCACCCGACAGGCTTCGTCGCGAAGCTCCTCGCGGACCGTCACTCCGTCCCGCTCTCCATCGCACTGCACCTGGTGCCCGGCGCGGCCATCGTGGCCGTGTACGCGTTCGTCGCCGCCCCGCTGGTGCGGGCGATGGGCGCGCCGATCTTCGCGGCCTGGGCCATGGCCCTCGCGATCGTGCTCTTCCCGCTCCAGCTGTTCCTGCTGTGGCTGGGCAGGAAGCAGACCGGCCGCTTCACGATGAAGGGCGTCGTCCGCTACCGCGACAAGCCGCTCACGCGCCGCACGGTCATGTGGCTCGGGGGCGCGTGCCTGGTGTGGATGACCGTCGTCTCGCTCGCGCTGACCCCGCTGGACAACCTCGTCTACGACTGGTTCTTCACCTGGGTCGACTACCAGGGCGCCGGCCCCGACGGAACCACCTACCTCCAGGGCTACCCGCAGGCGGTCGTGCTCACCACGCTGCTCGTCTGCGGGCCGTTCACCGGCTTCACCCTGCCGCTGATCGAGGAGTACTACTTCCGCGGCTTCCTGCTGCCCCGCCTGCCGCAGCTCGGCAAGTGGGCCCCGATCTTCAACACCCTCCTGTTCTCCGTGTACCACTTCTGGGCCCCCTGGACCGTCCTGTCGAAGCTCGTCTTCCTCTACCCCGGCGTCTGGCTGGCCTGGAAGAAGCAGGACATCCGCATCTCGATCACCATGCACCCCGGCACGACGCTCCTGATGACCGTCGTCGGCATCGTCGCCCTCGCCTCCGGCGCCGCCTCGATGTGAGCCGCCCCCTTCCCCGGAACGACGAAGGCCACGACCCCGCACAACGCCGCGGGGCCGTGGCCGGACGATTTTCCCTACCGGATGAGCACGCTGGTGCCGAATATCTCCTGGCCTTCGTTCGGCTGTACCGCCCCGGTCACCGGCCCCTGGCAGCCCGGCCGGAGGAACACGATGGCCACCTCGTCGGTCCGGTTGTAGACGAAGGGGTTCGCGCTGTCGGAGGTGTAGCAGCCGCTGGGGTCGTCGTACTGCGCCCGGTTGATGTAGAGGGTGCCGGTCGCGGCCGAGGCGGGGGTCGCCAGGCTCAGGACGAGTGCGGCGGCGGTGGCGAGGCCGGTCAGGCTGGTCGTGGTACGGAGCATGAGCGCGTTCCTGTCCCTTGAGGTACGGCGCCGTGGCGCCGGCGTCCTCGCCATCATTCACGTATTGCAGTCACACGACTACTGTCCGTGACGACAGTGATCGGTGGCGCTCGACGAGCGGCTACTCGGGACGCAGCAGCTGCTCGCGCCTGGTCAGCAGCCGCGACTGCTCGGCCAGCAACTGGCCGCGCCGCCCCTTCAGCTGCGCCCTGGTCTCGCGCACCCACTGCGCCAGCCGCTGCACCTCGGCCCTGGTCTTCTCGATGCGCTGATGCTTGAGCACGTCGCTGACGATGTTGTCGAAGAAGGCGTCCACGAACCACCGCGTGTCCACCTTGGGCATCACCGGCCGGGACGCGATCCCGGTGTCGGCCAGCTCGCGGGAGAAGACGTCCAGGGCCCGCTGGGCGTGCCAGGCGGCCTTGTCGGCGCTGGTCAGCCTGTCGTGCTCGAAGGCGTCGGCGATCAGGCCGCCGCCGAACACGTCGAAGGTGGAGGCCGTCCTGGCGGAGTCGAGCAGGCGCAGCACGACGGCCAGCGCCTCGTGCGCGCCCTGCCCCGCCTGGTGGGCCTCGTCGCACTCGCGCACCTCGGCGCTCAGCCGGTCGAGCGCGGCGCCGAGGTCGGCCAGCTCCCGCGCCCGCGGATCGCCGCTCCGGACGATCTGCTGCTCCTTCTCGACCAGCAGCCGCGCGTACTCGCGGGAGGCGGGGTCGAGCACGGCCAGCTCGGCGTCGGCCGCCGCCACGTCGGCTTCGAGCTGGGCGAGCCGGGCGCGGTGACCGTCCACGCGTTCCCTGGCCACCACCACCTCGGCGCGCTCGCGTGCCAGCCGCTCCTCCCGGTTGCCCAGCAGGCGGGACAGGACGGCGGACAGGCCGCCCTCCAGCCGGGCGACGTCGCGCTCCTCATCGGCCAGCTCGCACTCCAGGCCCTTCAGGGTGTCGCGGACGTCCGCGATCTGCCGCGCGGCGTTCCCGCGCAGACGCCGGACGTGCTCGGCGCGGTGCATCCTCGCGGACGCCTCGCGCAGCCGTTCGTCAAGTTCCGGGGAGAGGGTCACGCAATGAACGACGAACGGCCCGGACCGGACGTTCCTGGTTGCTGCAAGGCTGCCGCGACACGAAGGTGAAGGTCGAACAGCGGCTCCAGCCGGTTGGCGACCCGATGTGGCTCGTCGGCGGGCCGCCCGCTCATCCCGCGCCTGATCTCCCACTCGTCACATTTGCCGGAAAAGGCGATCCAAAGCGCAGCGAAAGCGGATCCATATCGGCTGTCGTTAGGTTCGTTCCAGTGATCGCCCCAAGCTGATCAGCGCACCGGATGATCGCACTCTTGTCCCACTGGTTCACGGAGATCGAGACGGAATTGCGTCGCGTCTCCCACGACAACGAGAGGAGCATCAATGGAAACGCCGTCGCGTAACGACTCGCCCATGGCCGTGGTCGACATCTCGGACATCATCGTGTTCGAGGACTCGACTTCCACCGCTCAGGGCCGTCAGCTGTGGATGCGGCCCGAGCAGGATGTCGGCCACTGACGGTGAGCCGCGACCGGGATCGGCCCGATCCGGGCCGTTCCCGGCATCTCCTGAACGGAGACGACGTCCCCCAGGACGTCATCCGAATGTAGCGACGGGCGCCTTCCAGGCGTCCTGAGCCGACGGCGCAAGACCTCCTTCCGTCCGTCGCGAGGGAACGGGGTCTTGCGCCCACCGGCCGCAGGAATCTTCCGGAGGTCTGAAACGTGCTGGACGAGGGGAAGTGGCGGGAGCTCTGCGAGCGCAACGCGCCCGGATTCACCGAGCGCGTGCACGTCCCCGGCCTGATCACCAGGCCGGAGGCCCTCACCGACCTGCTGCTGAACGCCGTCGCGGCGGCCACCACCCGGGTGGACGAGGACGACGCGGACCTGCCCACGATGCGGGCCTTCCGCGGGGCCGCCCTCGACTACGACGCCTCGGAGCGGCTGATGTCGGGTGCCTTCTCCCGTGCGCACGACATCCACTCCTGGCTTTTCGAGCAGGGCGGCAAGACCGACATCTGCCTCGCCGCCAACGGCATGGAATCGTGGGACGCGGAATTCGGCGAACTGCTCTACTCGCATTTCGTCGCCCCGCTCGCGGAGGCGGGCGTCCCGCTGACGCGAGGAATCGACTGGTACTGCTTCGTCGCCAGCGCCGGTCCCACTCCTTTCGGGGTGCACACCGACCCCGAGCCCTCCTTCATCTTCAATCTCGGCCCGGCGAGCAAAACGGCCTGGACGTGGTCGCGGTCGAGCCTTTCCGCGCTCGGCAACGGGCGGCCGAGAACGCTCGACGCGGAGCCGCTTCTTCCGGCGGCGGAAAGCGTCCGTCTCGCGCCGGGCGATTTCCTCTTGATTCCCGCGGGGATGTTTCACATCTTCCGCAATGACGGCCCATCGACATTGCTGGGGCTCACGGTCTATCCGGAGGACCCCGCGCAGACCGCGACGGAGGCGCTGCTCCACCAGATGCGCCGCCGCCACGAGCCCGATCCGCTGGACGCCTTCCGCGCCGCCCTCGCGGGCGACGGCGTCGAACGGGCCGCGGAACGCCTGGCGCGACTGCTCCGCTCCAGCGGGTACGGCACGCCGCCGCGTTTCCCCCGCAGAGCCGTCGATCTGGGCCCGCCGTACAAAGTCACCCGCTTACCGATCATCACCACAGGCAGGAGCGTCTTCGCCATGGGGCGGGAACTCACCGTCGACCTGGGCGATCTGGCCGGCCTCCTACAGCCGGGAGCCCTCGTCGGCGAGGACGAGCTCGGCGACGCGGCCGCCACGCCCGAGCTGAGAGCCGCCGTGCGGGCGTTGATCCAGGTAGGCGTCCTTCGGAGCGTTGGGACACCACAATGACACTGTCCTGGGACATCATCGTCGAGGCGCTGGGCGGGGAGACCGTCTGGCGCAAGTCGTTCGGTCACGAACTGCTGAAGGGCCGGGTCTCGCGGGAGCACTCCTGGGAGTCCTCGCTCGGCTGGAGCGTCGTCGACCACCTCATGAAGACGACCACGATCGAGCCGCTGATGATCCGGTTGTCCGCGGACCCGATCGCCTATCCGGGCAGCTACATCAGCACCCGCATCGACGGCGGCGACATCGTGCACCGCAACTGGCGCTACGGCCCGATGATCGAGTACCTGCGGTCGGGCGCGACGCTCATCGCGAACCGGGCCGATCGTCTGCACGTGGGGCCCGCCCGCCTGCGCGAGCAGTTCGAGTACTTCGCCGACGACCCCGCCTGGGTGAACGGCTACGCCTGCTGGACCGAGAAGTCGGCGTTCGGCCGCCACTGCGACGGTCACTCCACGGTGATCTTCCAGGCCGAGGGCAGCAAACGCTGGCGGATCTGGGAGGGCACCGGGCCCGACGCGAAGCTGATCGAGGAGGCGGACATGCACCCCGGCGACGTCTGGCACATCCCGCGCCGCTGGGATCATGAGGCCACCGGCATCGGGCCGAGCCTGCACTGGACGTTCGGCGTGCACCTGTCCACTCCCGAGGACCTGACCAGGACCGCGATGGACGCGTGGACCAACCGCCATGGCGAGCGCAGACCTGACGACGCCGTGGCGCTCGACTCCCTGATGACCTCGCTGTCCACGGACGTGCACCAGGCGCGCGAACTGCGTTCCGCGCAGTCACTCGAACGGCGTGAGGGGCTGTCGCTGCCCTGGTCGGTGCAGAGCGCCTCCTTCGCGGGCACCGGCCTGCGGTGGGCGGCCCGCTTCCCGCCGCTGGTCACGTACAAGGAGGAGACGATCACCATCGAGAGCCTCGGCGTCCGGCTCAACGTCGACGCCAGGCTCGCCCCTTGGGTGAAGGCGTGGTCGGCGGGGCGGGTCGTCAGGCGCGAGGACGTCATGGGCATCCCGCTTGGCGACGACGACCTCGACGCCGGGCTCGACGCGCTGGTCAAGGCCGGGCTGCTCCTGGTCGAACAGGTGGGGTGAAGCGCGCCATGACGAGCGACACACCGGCCGCGACGCCCTGGGCGCTCAACCCGGCGTTCCGGATCGAGGGCGCTGAGCTGGTCAACGACACCGAGGGCGTCCGGCTCGCCCTGACCGAGCCGTTGCGCGAGCTGTGGAACGGCCGTGCCACGCTCCCGGCGGTACGGCTGACGCCGCAGGCCGAGCAGGCGCTGCGCAGGGTCAGGCTGATCGTGCCGATGGGCGCGGCGGCGGCGGCCGGCGGCGGGCTGGCCCGCGTGGCCGTGACCCCGCTCGCCTTGCCCGCCGGCAAGCGCGCGAACGCGGCGGTGTGGGGGGTGATCGGGGCGCCGGTGGACCTGGGAGGTCCGCCGGGGCCCCGGCCCAGGGACGGCGTCCCCGTGATCCGCGCGGCCCTCGCCCGGCGGCTGCGCCTGCTCGGCCAGGACGGGGCGTGGTCGTGGTCGTTGCGCGCCAGGCCCGCCGACGGGCTGCCCGGCGTCGCCGATCACGGCGACCTCCTCGTCGATCCGGCGACGGACACGGGCGTGACGGCGCACGAGCGGCTGCGGGCGCTGGTCGGCGCCGTGGTCGCCCAGGGGCATCGCCCGCTGGTGGTGGGCGGGGACCACTCGGTCAGCTACCCCGCCATCGGCGCCGTCGCCGACGCCCACCCCGGCCTCCGCGTCGTACACGTGGACGCGCATGCCGACCGCAGGCCGCGCGGGGAGCGGGCCACGGCCGACTGCGGGAACTTCGTCAGCTGGGCGCTGGCCGAGCATTCCCGCCTGCGCTGGCTCACCGTGGGCGTCCGCGGGGTGGACCCACAGGTCGACCTGGCCGCCGACGCGCACGAGGAGCGGGTCTCCTACCTCACCGCCGATGAGGCCGCCGAGCCCGGCACGGCCGAGCGGATCGCGCGCTTCTGCGACGGGCGGCCGGTCTACCTCACGGTCGACGTCGACGCCCTCGACCCGGTGCACGCGCCCGACGTGGTCTACCCCTGCTCAGGCGGCTTCGCCCCGGCGACGCTGACGGCGGTGGCCCGTGCGGTGGCGGGCGCCGGGCGGCTGGTCGGGGCCGACTTGGTGGAAGCGTGCCCGTCCCCGACCGGCCGGCACCTGGCGGCCAGGCATCTGGCGGACCTGATGGTGACCGTCCTGCTGGAAGAGGCCCGGCGGGCCCTGTCCGCCCCCCATGACCAGCCGGAACCGTTGACGGACGACCTCCCTGGAGCAGTTGGATGACCGAGGCCAGACCCGTGTCCACCTCGCCTCTGACCTCGCTCCCTTTCCGGGTCCACCTGGCGGGGCAGGCGGTCTCGCGGCTCGGGGACGGTGTCGTCGCGGTCACCTTCGCCTTCGCCGCTCTGGCCGTCGCACCCGACGGGCGGGGCATCCCGATGGTGCTGCTGGCCCTGTGGGTCTCGCGGTTCGTCTTCGTCGCGTACGGGGGCGCCCTGCCCGACCGCATCGGGCGGCTGCCCGTCATGTTCGGCGCGGACCTGGTCCGCCTCGGCGCCCAGCTGTTCCCCGCGCTCACCTTCGCCTTCGGGCAGCCGCAGCTCTGGCATCTCGTGGCCTCGGCCGCGGTGTACGGCGCGGCGACGGCCTTCTTCATGCCCGGCGCCGTCGGGCTCCTGCCTGAGCTGGTCCGGCCGACGCAGTTGCAGAAGGCGAACTCCTGGCTCGGTGTCGCCGGCGACACCGGCAGGCTGGCCGGGCCCTCGCTGGCGGCGCTGCTCGTGGCGTTCGGGGGTGTCCCGCTGGCGCTCTTCTTCGACGCCGCGACCTTCGTCTTCTCCCTGCTCTCGCTGGCCTGGTTGTGGCGGCTGGTGCCGCGCCGCCAGGAGCCGGAGGCCGCGGAGGGCGAGGCGCACGGTCCTCGGGAACGGGTGCGCTTCCTCGACGCGATGCGCATCATGCCGCGCGTTCCGTACGTTCTGGGGGCGATCCTCATCTGGGTGCCGGCCCAGATCGGTCTGGCGTCGGTGAGCGTGCTCGGGCCGATCGCCGTGCGGGACACCCTCGGGAGCATCGAGGAGTGGGGCGTCCTCGTGACCTTCCTCGCGGCGGGTGGGCTGCTGGGAGCGCTGGTGAGCGGCATGGTGCGGGTCGCGTGGCGCGGTGTGCTCGTCGTCGTCCTGCTGGCGGTGTCGATGCCGGTCCAGCTGATCGCGCTGGCGTACGGGCAGGACCTGGTGGTGATCGCGGCGGCCCTGTTCCTGACGAGCCTCACCGCCGGGGTCGCGGGCATCGTCTTCGACACGCTGGTACAGCTCTCCGTCCCGGCCTCGATGCTCTCGCGGGTGGGCTCGTTCGAGACCACGATGACCACGGCGATGGTGCCACTGGGCTTCGCGATCGCGTTGCCGCTGGCGAACCTCGTGGGGCGGACGGCGTACCTGGCCGGGCTGGCGGCCGTCATCGTGGTCACGTCCGGGGCGGTGCTCCTCTGGGCGGTCGCGCGATCGGGCGTGCGCGACCGGTTCGTCGAGGAGTCCGCGGGCGACCTGGCGGGCCGCGATGCCTGACGGGACACGCGGGCTGGCCGTGCTCGGCTGGCCGGACGGGGCCGTGTGGCCGCGCGACGAGCACGTGCCCGCGCGGATCGCCGCCGTGCACGGGAGCCTCGCCGAGGCGTGCGCCGTCGCCCCCGGCGAGGCGGCCGGCTGGGTCCGTCACACAGGCGTCAAGCTCGCAGGCACGCTCGATGTCACCCCCGTCGCCGGCGACTGGATCACGATGCGGGGCGTCGAGGTCATGGAGGTGCTGCCGCGCCGCACCGCGCTGTCGCGCCCCAGCCCGGGCGGGCGGGGCCGGCAGGTCCTCGCCGCGAACCTCGACACCGTCGTGGTGACGGTGCCGGTCGATCGCGGGCTGAATCAGAAGATGGCCGAGCGGCTGACCGTCATGGCCTGGGACAGCGGGGCCGTTCCGGTCCTGGCCCTCACCAAGTGCGACGCCTGCCGGGACGTGCCGGGGACCGTCGAGCAGACGGCCTCCCTGGTGCCGGGGGTCGAGGTCGTGGCCACCAGCGCGGTCACCGGCGAGGGCGTCGCACGGCTGCGCGAACTCATGGGCCCGGGGACGACCTCGACGCTGCTCGGCGCGAGCGGCGTGGGCAAGACGTCGCTGCTGAACGTCCTCGGCGGCCACCGCGAACGGGTCGCCGCCGTCGGGCGCGACGGAGAAGGCCGCCACACCACGACGACGCGTCGGCTGCACTTCGTGACGGGCGGCGGCGTCCTGATCGACCTGCCCGGCATCCGGGCGCTGACCCTGTCGGCGCGTCAGGAGGCGATCACCGACGTCTTCACCGAGATCGCCGAGCTGGCCGGAAAGTGCCGGTTCGCCGACTGCGGTCACGAGCACGAGCCCGGCTGCGCCGTACGGCAGGCGGTCGAGACCGGGCAGTTGCCGCGACGCCGCCTGGACGCGTGGGACGCCATCCAGCGGCAGCTCGCGCACGAAGAGCGCAAGCACGATCCGATCGCGCGGGCGGCCGAGAAGGCGAAGTGGAAGGCAGTGTCCAAGGGAATCAGGAGGCGTCAGCGTGGCTGAGACACTCACCCGTCCCCTCACGGAGCGCGCGGTGGCCGGAGGGCGGGAACCGCTGATCATCAGGCGGGCGGCGCTGGACTGGCCGCTGGCGCGGACGGTCCGCGACGGCGGCCTTCTCGCCCGCTTCGGTGACCAGGAGGTGGGCGCCACGCGCACCGGCGAGCGACGGACGATGACTCTCGCCGAGGCGCTCGCGCTGAACAGCGGCGAGTTCGACCCGTGGTATCTGTGCTGGAACGTCCACGACCGCCGCGACGAGCTGGTCGGCGAGCTGCCCGAGGCGTTCGCCTCGTGGTTCGACTGGCTGCCGGAACCGGTGCGCCCCGCCTGGACGTGGATCTTCGTCGGCCCCTCGGGGACCGGCACACCGCTGCATCTGGACACGATGGGCAGCTCGGCCTGGAACGCGCTGCTGAGCGGCGCGAAGGAGTGGCGCGTCATGTCGCCGCGCCGTTCCGTGCGAGCCGGCCTGCTGAGCCAGGCCGTGGCGGAGACGCTGCCCGACGTCGGCGACGTCGAGTACACCTGCACCCAGCATCCCGGTGACCTGCTGTTCGTCCCCGGAGGGTGGGCGCACGAGGTCATGAACACCGGAGACACCGTCTCCATCACAGGAAACTTCGTCAACGCCTCGAACATCGGCACGGTCGAGGCCGCGCTGACCCGTTCCGGCGACGACACCTGGCGCGAGATCACCAGACGGGTACGGCAGGCCGCCACGCGGCTGCGGGAGGAGCAGGGATGAGTGACGTGACGACCGCGGTCGGGCGGCGCTACGCCGTGATCGACGACGCGTTGCCCCTGGAAGCCTTCGACGCCTGGGCGAAGGCGGAGCGGGCGGTCACCTACCGGCCCACGTTCAGCTCGATCGACCCGGTCTTCGACGGGGTGGCGTTCCACGCCGACGCCTCGTTCGCGTCGGTGCCGGTCGGCGACGAGCACGGCGCGGCGATGCGGTCGGCCGTCAGGAAGGGGCTCGAAGCCTTGGGCCTCGATCTCGCCGACGGCGAGCATTTCAGATTCTGGCGCTACGGCCGTGGCAGCGGCCTGGGCTGGCACGACGACGGGCGTGGACGCGGAGCGGCGTTCACGTTGTACCTCTCGGGCGAGTGGCGGGCGACGTGGGGCGGCGAGCTGGAGCTGTTCGACTGCCCGGTGGACGATGTGCCGTGCGTGCATTTCGACGTGGCCAGGGACCTGATGGACGCGCCGCTTCCCGCCACGGCGATCGCGCCGCGACCGAACCGGCTCGTGGTGATGGCGGCCGGGACGTTCCACCGGGTCAGGCCGGTGGAGGCGGGCGCGGGCGACCACCTCAGGCGCTCGATCACCGGCTTTCTGGCTCCCAAGGATCAGTACAGACCCTCGAAGCCCCTTCCGAGCAGCCAGAGAGCCGGAACCCCACCGGCTTGACCTTGACGCGACGTCAAACTGTTCAATGAGGGCATGCGGATCGGCGAGTTGGCCGCGCTGGTCGGGGTTTCCACCCGTACCGTGCGCTACTACCACCACCTGGGAATCCTGCCCGAGCCTGAACGGCTTCCCAACGGCTACCGGGAGTACCGGCTGCGCGACGCCGTACGGCTGGCGCGGGTGCGGCATCTGGCCGGGCTCGGGTTGTCGCTGGAGGAGTTGCGGGACGCGCTGGCCGACGACCGGGGCGTGGACTTCCGGGAGGCGTTGCAGGAGCTGGACGCCGACCTGGCCAGGCAGCAGGAGGCCATCGCGGCGCGGCGGGCCCGGCTGGCGGCGTTGCTCGCGCAACCCGGTCTGAGCCCGGAGTCGATGATGTCCCCCGACGCGGCGGCCGTGCTGCGTGACCTGGGCGGCGGCGGGTCGGCCTTCGGGGCGTTCGACCACGAGCTGCTGACCCTGGCCACCATGTTGTCCGACGAGGAGGGCCAGGCGGGCCTGGCCGAGCTGATGCGCCCGATGACCGAGCCGGGCGCGCTCGCCGCCGGGCACGAGCTGTACCGGCGGCTCGACGAGCTGGCGGACGCGCAGGCCGGGGACGAGCGGATCGGGCCGCTCGCCGCGGACATGGCCGCCCACATACCGGACGAGCTGGCCGGGATGGTGCCCTCCGGCCCGGGGGCCGACCTGTCCTGGATGGAGACGATGCTCGGGGAGTTGTCGCCCGCGCAGGCGGAGGTGCTCCGGCTGCTGTTCACGGAACTCACGGAGACCGGATCGAAGGAGGGGGCGGGATGATGGGCGTGGTGCGCGCGGTCCTCAGGTTCGAGCTGGCGGGGCTGACCAGCGTGGCCCTGTGGGCGGCCCGGCGGCGGCACGGCGTCCCGGCGGGGGCGATCGCCGTGTCGTACGCCAAGGAGCAGGCGTTCACCCTGGGCCTGTTCATGTTCGCGATGGTCGTCGAGACGGCGGTCGTGGACCTGCTGCTGGTGGTGAACGACGTGCCGGCGGCGATCCGCGTGCCGGTGCTGGTCGGCGACCTGTACAGCCTGCTGTTCGTGGTCTTCATGGCCGCCGCCTCCGTCACCAGGCCGCACGTGGTCACCGAGGACGAGCTGCGCGTCCGGTACGCCGCCTACTTCGACCTGCGCGTGCCGCGCGACCTCATCGCCTCCGTCCGGACCGTCCAGAACTACAACGAGGCGGGGCTGATCGGCGTGGACGGCGGCCGGCTGGGTGTCGCGGTCGCGTCCAGGACGAACGTGACGGTGGAGCTGACCGGGCCGGTCGTCGCGGTGCGGCCGCTCGGCGGGCGGGCCGAGGTCACCTCGATCCGCTTCTTCGCCGACGACCCCGCCGCCGCGGTCGCCGCCCTGCGCTCCCCGAGCCGTGCACGCTGAGGGATCCCGGGCGGGCGGCGCCCCGCCCGGAATCGTCTGCTCAGCGTGCCGACTGCGAAGTGAGCGCGGTCTTCGCGGCGGCCGCGGTCCGCGGCGGGATGCCGTTCAGGTTGAAGGCGAACCTGGCCGTGGAGTCGGCCACCGCGTCGGCGTCCACGTCCAGCGCGGTCGCGTTGATGTTGGCGATCGTGTCGCACGCCTGGTGGTAGCAGGAGTCGTAGGGCTGGCCCGCGACGCCGCCGAACAGCGCGGCCTCCTCCGCCGTCTTGATGCCCTCGGCGCCGGTGAAGATGCCGCCCGCGGGGATGCCGACCGCGATGAACGGCCCGTAGTCGGAGCGTCCGTCGAAGTCGGTGCCCACGGTGGGCAGGTGGCGGGAGGCGTAGAAGTCGGCGAGCTGCCGCTCGATCTGCGCCGATCCGGGCGGACCGGCCGGCGAGCCCTGGCCGTCGGAGTCGTCGCCGTCGTACAGCTTGTACGCGTAGTTGGGCGAGGCGACCATGTCGAAGTTCAGGTAGACCCTGATCCGGTCGCGCTGGGCCTGGGACAGCTTCTCGACGTACTGGTCGGAACCGAGCAGGCCGATCTCCTCGGCGGCCCAGAACGCGAAGCGCACCTTGTTCTTGACCGGGAAGAGCGCCATCTCCTCGGCCACTTCGAGGATGGTCGCGCTGCCCGAGCCGTTGTCGTTGATGCCGGGGCCGACGGTCACGCTGTCGAGGTGCCCGCCGACCATGACGACGTTGCGCGGGTCGCCGAACCGGGACTCGGCGATCACGTTGTCGTTGGTGCCCAGGACGAGGTTGGCGTCGACCTTGAGCCGCACGGTCGGCGAGCCGGCGGCCAGCTCGTTGCCGACGGCGAAGTCGGCGAAGACCATGGGCACGTTGGCCCGCCACTCGCCGATGTCCAGCGGGAACGCGTCGGTCCGGCCCGGCTGGCCCTCGTTGAACACGATGATCCCGGACGCGCCGGCCCGGCCCGCGTTGCGGATCTTCTGGGCGAACGCGCAGGTGCCGCGCTGGATGAGCGCGATGCGCCCGGCGACGAACCCGGCGAAGTCCGACTCCTCGCAGCCGCTGGTCGAGGTGGGCGTCGGGGTCGGGGGCAGGGTCAGGTCCACGCCCTGGACCTGCGCGGTCACGTCCCCGGCGGGTGACGGCTGGAAGGAGTAGAAGTCCTCGTTCGGCACGTACGACTTGGCGTCCGGCGCGGTCCGGTTGAGCGTGGGCGGACTGTTCTCGGTCCAGCTCTCGACGAAGTTGATCGGCTGGAACGTGACCTTGTAACCGGCCTTGCGCAGCTTGCCCGCCACGTAGTCGCGGGAGGCGTTGTAGCCGGGCGTGCCGGCGGCGCGGGTGCCGCCGTTGGCGTTGGCGATGGATTGGAGTGCTTCCAGGTGCTTCTTCACGTTCTCGCCCTTGACCTGCTTCACCAGCAGCTTGGCGAAGACGTCGTCGAGCGGGCCCGCGCTCGCCGGGACCGCCATGGCGACGGGTAAGGCGAGAGCGGCGACCAAAGCGATGATGATTCTGCGCATGCAGGCTCCCCTAGGAGTGAGATGCGGAGAAATCCCCCGAGCCGCAATGATTCGCAAGGTAGCCCGTCGAAGCAGCCCTGAGAAGGTCTACCGGCCTACGCCAATGCGTCAATATCCGGACACTACGATGACTCGGCACGCCGGGCGCGGGCGCGACGCTTGCCCTCGTGCATCGCCTGGACGCGGGCCACCGGGATGGTGTGCCCCTCCGCGACCAGGTCGGCGGGCAGCTCGCGCGGCTCCGGCATGAGCTCGGCCCATGGGTCGCGCCCGCCGAGCAGCCCGGCCGCGTTGTGGATGGTGAAGTCGGCGGGCACGACCTGGTCGAGCTCGTCCCAGGGGACGGGGAACGAGACCGGCACGCCCGGCCGCACCCGCGGGCTGTAGGCCGACACGACCGTCGCGCCGCCGGCCCTGGTGGAGTCGATGAACACCTTGCCCGCGCGGTCCTCCCTGATGAAGGCCGTCGTGGCCAGCGCCGGGTCGAGCCGCTCGGCGCGGGCGGCCAGGGCCCGGGTGGCCGCGGCCAGGTCGTCCATGGCGGTGCCCGGCGGGACGGGGACGAACACGTGCACGCCCTTGGCCCCGCTCGTCTTGACCGCGCCCGCCAGCCCGGCGTCGCCGAGCGCCTGGCGGACGAGGTGGGCGGCCCGTACGGCGAGCGGGAAGGAGTCGTCGCCCTCGGGCGGGTCGAGGTCGAGGATCATGTGCGTGGGCCGGCCGTCCAGGAACAGCGCCGGGTGGTACTCGACGGCCCGCTGGTTGGCGAACCAGAGCAGGGTGCGCCGGTCGTCGCACAGCGCGTACGACACCTGCCTGCGGGACGCCTCGGCCCACACACTGACCGTCCTGATCCAGGAAGGGGCGTATTTGGGCAGGTTCTTCTGCATGAAGGGTTCCTGGCCCGGCCGTACCCGCAGCACCGACAGCGCGCGCCCGCGCAGCGCCGGGACGATGCGGTCGGCGACCGCGTCGAGGTAGTCGACCAGGTCGCGCTTGGTGGCGCCGGACCCGTCGAACAGCGGCTGGTCGAGGTTGGTCAGGGCGACGTCATCGGCGGTCACCCGCCCCACGATGCCCACTGGCCCGCGCCCGGGTCAACCACGGCTCAACCACGGCCGGACCGGGCGAGTTCCCGCGAGGAGCCGATCTCCTCCCGCAGCCGGGCGACCACGCGGCCGGTGCCGGAGTCCGGGTCGGCCGTGTACATGACGATCGCCAGGTCGGGCTGGCCCGGCACGGCCAGGGTCTCGTACCCGAACTCCAGCTCGCCCAGCTCGGGGTGGCGCAGGCGCTTGGTCCCGTACGTCTTCTCGGCGACCCCGTGCTCGGCCCACAGGCGGACGAAGTCGGGGTCGGCCGACAGCTCGGCGACCAGCTCGGCCAGCAGCGGGTCCTCCGGGTGGCGCCCGGCGTACAGCCGCAGGTACGCGACCGTGTCGGCGGCCACCTCGGCCCAGTCGGGGTAGAGGGTGCGCGTGTGCGGCGCCAGGAACACCTGGAGGAGCTGGTTGCGCCGGCCGTCCGGGACGCCGGCGAAGCCGCTGACGCGGTCGGCCAGCGCGTTCCAGGCCAGCACGTCCATCCGGGGCCCGAGGACGAACGCGGGCATGCCGTCGGCCAGGTCGAGCAGCCTGCTCAGTCCGGGCCGCAGGACGGGCCGGCTGACGTGCCTGGCCGGCCGGAGCAGGTCGCGCAGGTGGGCGCGTTCGGTGTCGTCCATGCGCAGGACCCGGGCGACGGCGTCGAGCACGGCGTCGGAGACGTTCTGGACGCGTTCCTGCTCCAGGCGGATGTAGTAGTCGACGCTCACGCCGGCGAGCAGCGCGACCTCCTCGCGCCGCAGGCCGCTGACCCGCCGCCGCCCCGACGTGGGCAGCCCGGCGTCCGCCGGATGGATCCGGGCCCGACGAGAACGGAGAAACTGCCCCAAATCACCTTCCACCGCTTCAGGGTAGTACCGCCGTTACCAGGAAAAGCCGTGCGCTGGGTAAGTCCGTGCGGCTCGGCCAGGGTGAGAGGCATGACGAACTACGAGAACCTCTCGGGCCGCATCGCCGTCGTGACCGGAGCCGCCAGCGGCATGGGCGAGGCCACGGCCCGCCTGCTGGCCGCCAACGGCGCCAAGGTGGCCCTGCTCGCCCGCCGCGCCGACCGGCTGGCCGAGCTGGCCGCCAAGATCGACGCCGACGGCGGCACCGCGCTGCCCGTCACCGTGGACGTCACCGACGACGCGAGCGTGGCCGCCGCCGTGGAGGTCGTCCACACCGGGCTGGGCCGGGCCGACCTGGTCGTCAACGCGGCCGGCGTGATGCTGCCCAACCCCGTCCAGGACGGCCGCCTCGACGAGTGGACGCGCATGCTGGACACCAACGTCGCCGGCGTGCTCCGCGTCACAGGAGCCTTCGCCGCCGACCTGCTGGCCGCCGCCGACGCCGGACGGACGGCCGACCTGGTGAACATCTCCTCGATCGGCGCGCACGTCACGTTCCCCAACTACGCGGTCTACGGCGCGACCAAGGCCGCGCTGACCCACCTGTCGGCCTCGCTGCGCCCGGAGTTCGGCCCGCGGGGCGTGCGCGTGACCAACCTCGAACCCGGCCTGACCGCGACCGAGCTCGGCGACCACATCGACAACGCCGAGCTGGGCGCGCAGCTCGCCGGGATGTTCGAGGCGTTCACCCCGCTGACCGCCGACGAGATCGCCGACCTCATCGGCTACACGGTCAGCCGGGCCCGGCACGTCAACCTGCGCCAGGTGGTCGTGCTGCCGACCGCCCAGGCGTAGGCGGGAAGCCCGCGCGCGTCCGGCGTGTTGACGCCTGCATGGACGATCGTTTCGCGGATCAGCGCGTGATCAGGCAGCTGCTGCACGAGGCCGGGACGTGGGTGTTCGTGGGGCTCGGCGACGACCCGCAGCGCACGGCCTACGACCAGGCCCAGCGCATCCAGGCGCGGGGCAAGAAGATCATCCCGGTCCATCCGGCGGGCCGGCCGGTCCTGGGCGAGCCGGGGTACACGTCGCTGGCCGAGGTGCCGGTCAAGCCCGACGTGGTGGCGGTCTACCGGCGTTCGGAGTTCGCCGGCCAGGTCGTGGACGAGGCCATCGCGGCCGGCGCGAAGGCGGTGTGGCTGCCCATCGGCGTGATCGACGAGGCGGCCGCCCAGCGCGCCCTCGACGCCGGGCTCGACGTCGTCATGGACCGCTGCCCCGCGGTGGAATGGGCGTTGCGCCGCAATCCCTGATCGCGAGGTACGGTGCGGTGAGGGAGGGCGGATCCATGGAAGACGACCACATCACCACGATCGGCACGTGCTTCGCGTGCAAGCGCACGTTCCCCTACACCACCGCGAACGTCACCATGATCACCATCGACCCGGAGACCGGCCTGCCTCCGGACCGGACGGTGCTCGGCACCCAGCGTGAGCCGGCCCCGGAGGCCCTGGCCCGGTCGGTGCCCGAGCCCGTCTGCCCCGACTGCCTGACCAGGGCGCGCGAGTTCAAGGAGCGCATGAGCTCCCCCGCGCCGTTCGAGACCTGGCGCCGGCCCGAGCCGAACTGACCTCATCCGGCCGGCGGCCGGGCGCTTCCGGCACAGAGCTCCTGGTAGGCCAGCGCCAGCAGGGTCACCACCGCCGTGCCCGCGGCGGGCCCCACGACGAGCGCCGCCGACAGCTCGCCCGCGTGCCAGCCCGCCGCCGTGATCGCCGCCGACGTCAGCACCGTGACGCCGAACGTCGCCGCCCACAGCGGCAGCAGCCGCAGGTAGGCGAACACCAGCGGGAACGCCGCCCACACGAACGGCGCCGCCGCCACCGCGAGCACGGCCCAGCACGCGGTCACCAGCCCCAGCCACACCCGCCCGAGCATCGGCCGCGGCGGGCCGCCCTGGATCGCCTGACCCAGGCCGTAGAGCAGCCCGAGCAGCACGCCCCCGGCGGCCTCGGCGGACCGCTCCTCGCCCAGCACGGCCACCACCGCGCTCGCCAGCGACGCCCAGAAGGCGCCGTGGACGGACCACCTGAGCAACCGCAATACGGAAGACATCCACGGAAAGTCCATAACTGTTCACCAACAGTAACGGAAGCTCCCCGGTGCTGAGAAGGTCAGCGCCGGCGCAGGGTGAGCACGAAGTACAACACCCCGGCCAGCAGCAGCGCGATGACCACGCCGATGTTGGCCGCCCCGAACGTGCTGTTCCGCAGCTCGTCGCTCATCAGGAACCCGACGACCGCCGCGATGTGCTCGTCCGCGGACGTGATCAGGCCGACGCCCACGACCGAGGCCACCACCAGGGAGACCAGCCCGGCCGGGTTGAGTGCGGGCGCGCCGGGACGCAGCAGGCGCTCGTCGTAGGCGCGGCCGCCGTCCCGCAGCCGCCACATGTCCACCAGGAAGATCGCCACCCAGGCGGCCATCACCACGCCGATGATCGCCAGGAACGCCTGGAAGGTGCCGAAGAAGTTGTCGGAGACGAACAGCAGGTAGTAGCCGCCGAGCACCATGAGGAGCCCGTCGATCAGCACCGCCAGGTGCCGTCTGACCGGCACGCCGAGGGCCAGCATCGACAACCCCGACGAGTAGATGTCCATGATCGCCCCGGCCAGGAAGCCGCCGATCGCGGTCAGCAGGTACGGCAGCAGGAACCAGGTCGGCAGCGCCGCCGCCAGCGCGCCCACCGGGTCGCCGCCCGCCGCCTCGGCCAGCTTCGGGTCGCCGCCGGCCAGCAGCACGCCGAACACCAGCAGCACCATCGGCGGCAGCGCGCCGCCCAGCGTCGTCCACAGGGCCACCGACCTGGGCCGGGAGCCGGCGGGCAGGTAACGGGAGTAGTCGGCGCCGCAGTTGACCCAGCCCAGGCCGAGCAGGGTCATGGAGAGGATGACGCCGCCCACCCAGCCGCCGGGGCCCGCCGTCGTCTCCAGCGAGCCGCCCAGCCTGGGCAGCATGAGGATCAGGTAGACGACGGTCAGCACGACGAACGCGTACGTCAGGTAACGCTGGACGACCATGATCATGGCGTGGCCGTACACGCCGACGGCGATCACGACCAGCGCCGCGACGGCGAAGCAGCCGGCGGTGGCGGTCGTCTCGGGGATCCCGGGCGCCACGCGGCGCAGGATGGCGGCCCCGCTCTGCGCGGAGAGCGTGACGAGCACGATCTCCCAGCCCACGTTCGACACGTACGACAACGCCGCGGGCAGCTTGTTGCCCTGGTACCCGAAGGGCGCCCGGCCCAGCGTCATCGTCGGCACGCCGGACCGGCTGCCCGCGACGGCGACCAGGCCGACCAGCAGGAACGACAACGCGTACCCGACCGCGCCGGTCACGACGGCGGGGACGACGCCGAGGCCGAGCCCGACGACGTACACGCCGAACGCCACCCCGAACAGGGACAGGTTCGCCCCCGCCCAGGGCCAGAACAGGTCGGACGGTCTTCCCCGCCGCTCGCTGTCGGGGACGGCGTTGATGCCGTTCCGCTCCACGGCCATCGTGTCCATGATCACTTGCTCCTTCGCGGGGGGCCGGCAAAGAAATCATTGTCCGCCTAGGACGATATTTCCCACCCTGGGGGGAATCATGATCGCTGCCGCTGTTCCGCAGAGAGGTCGCGATGCAGGCACCCGGTTCCGACACGCGCAGGCGGGCGCTGGGCGTGTGCCTGGTCGCGGCGTTCATGTCGGGCCTGGACGTGAGCATCGTCAACGTCGCCCTGCCCTCCATCCGCGCGGGCCTGCACGCCTCGGACGACGGCCTGCAGTGGACGCTGTCCGGCTACGCGCTCACGTTCGGCCTGCTGCTGGTCCCGGCCGGGCGGATGGGCGACGCCAGGAGCCGCAGGACGCTGTTCATGTGGGGCGTGGTGCTGTTCACGGCGGCCAGCGCGGCCTGCGGCTTCGCCTGGAGCATGCCGGTGCTGATCGCGGCCCGGCTCGTGCAGGGCATGGCGGCCGGGATGCTGAACCCGCAGGTGTCCGGCCTGATCCAGCAGATGTTCCTGGGCCACGAACGCGGCCGGGCCTTCGGCGCGCTCGGCGCGACCATCGGCGTGTCCACCGCCGCCGGGCCGTTGATCGGCGGCGCGCTGGTCACCGGGTTCGGGGCCGCGCAGGGCTGGCGATGGGTGTTCCTGGTGAACCTGCCCATCGGGATCGCGCTGCTGCCGCTGGCCTGGAAGTGGCTGCCCGAGCCCGCCCCCGGGCCGGTGCGCACCGGGCGGCGGGAGAGCATGGACCCGGTCGGCGTGCTGCTGCTCGGCGTGGGCGTGGCGACGCTGCTGCTGCCGTTCATCCAGCAGCACCAGTGGAAGGGCGAGGCCAAGTGGCTGCTCGTGCCGGCCGCGCTACTCGTGCTGGCCGGGTTCGTGCTCTGGGAACGGCTGTACCCCAGGGAGCCGCTGGTGGACCTGTCGCTGTTCGCCAGGCGGTCCTACAGCCTCGGGTCGGCCATCGCCCTGTTCTACTTCGCCGGGTTCACCGGGATCTTCTTCGCCTTCACCCTGTACCTGCAGAGCGGCGAGGGCTACAGCGCGCTGCTGGCCGGGTTGTCGATCACGCCGTTCGCGCTGGGGTCGGCCGGGTCGTCGGTGGTCGGCGGCAGGCTCGTGGGCCGGGCGGGCAGGAAGCTGGTCGCGGTGGGGCTCGGGACGGTGATCGCGGGCCTGCTGGCGACCATGGTGGCGACGCTGCTGGTGCCGGGGGCCGGCGTGGGCGCGGCGACCGCGCTCCCGCTGCTGGTCGCGGGCATCGGCAGCGGCCTGGTGATCTCGCCCAACCAGGCGATCACGTTGTCGGAGGTGCCGCCCGCCGGTGGCGGCAGCGCCGCCGGGGTGCTGCAGACCGGGCAGCGGCTCGGGTCGGCGATCGGCATCGCGGCGGCGGGCTCGGCGTTCTTCGGCTCGCTGCCGCAGGGCTGGCCGACGGCCTTCCGGCACGGCCTGTGGGTGGTGCTGGGGTTCGTGGTCATGGCGCTGGCCGCCGCCCTCTACGACCTCTTCCGCTCCCGCGCCGCCCACTGACCGGGCTGCTGCCGGGCGGTTACAGGTCGGCGGGGTCCGGATCGTCCTCGTCGCCGTACTCGGCGGGGGTGAGCGGGCCGCGCGTCCTCGCCGGCTCGCGGTCGGGGACGCGGATCCGCCGGACGGGCTCGGGCTCCCCCGGCACCCGGACGGTCAGCCCGGGGGCGAGCAGCTCGACGCCGGCGTGCTCGGGAGTGCGCCGGACCCGCCAGGACGCCGCCAGGGCCAGGGCGAGCAGCAGCTCCGCGGCGCCCCCGCCGTAGAACATGATCTCCGCCGCGCCCCTGAGCTGGTCGGACGGCACCGGCAGGTCCAGCCATCCGGCGTACATCACCTGGGACAGGCCCGCGTGCACGGCGACCGCCACCCCGACCACGGCCAGCCGCACCGGCACCGGCGGGCGGCGCGGCGCGGGGTCGGGCCCGGCGACGACCCAGGCGAACAGGTAACCGGTCAGCAGGAGGTACGCGTGCACCGGCGGCGCGGGGACGAGCCCGTACAGGGGCGTGCAGGACAGGGCCGCCATGCCGCCGGCGCCGAGCGCCAGCGCGGTCCACGGGTTGGCCGGCAGGCGGACGGCAGGCCCGCGGAGCGACAGGGTCAGGCGGCGGGCCTGCGCGACCGGCAGCGAGCGCAGCAGCAGCGTCACCGGCGCGCCGAGGGCCAGGAACAGGGGCGCCGGAATGCCGATCAGCAGGTGCTGCAGCACGTGGCCGCGGAAGTCGGTCGCGGCCAGCGCGGCGACGGGGTCGGTGAGCGCCACGGTCACCAGCGCGCAGCCACCGGCGAAGCTCGCGGTACGCCACCGGCTCCACGCCGTCCGCCCGGCCAGCACCACGTACGTCACCAGCACGACGAGCGCCGGCGCGGCCCAGAACCCGCTCAGGTGGTGAGCATGCGGCACAGATCGATCACCTCGCCCATGTGTCGCGGCAGCCGCCCGGCGAGGACCGGCGGCCTGCCCGTGGCGCCTCCCACGTGATCCACTATTCGAGCGGGACGCCGGGCCGGCCCGGCGGGACACCCCTCTTTGCGGGCCGCTTGCCGAATCTCGATCCGGGGTTTTCCCCGTTCGGGTCTCCATGGGTAGGTCTCAGGGGATGGCGAAAAGGCTCTTTCCCCGCTCGATCCGCGGGCGCCTGACCACGCTCGCGACATTGGTGGCGGCAGTGGTCCTGGCTGTCACGGGCACGCTCGCCCTCACCCTCGGGCCGGACAACCTGCACGGGCTGGTGGAGACCCGGGTGGAGCTGGCCGTCCGCAGGGTGGCCAGCGAGGCCCGCGCCGGGCAGCTGCCCGCGACGCTGGAGGCCCCGGCCCGGGTGCAGCTCCTGCAGGTGATCGACGCCGACGGACGCGTGCTGGCCACCAGCCCCGGCCTGCACCACGGCCAGCGGCTGTCCGGCATGCGGGTGGACAAGCCGGAGACCCTCTACAGCGCCGAGAGCACGCTCACCGGCCTCCGGGACGAGAAGGAGGCCCAGTACCTGATCATGGCGATGAAGGTGCGCACCCCCGACGGCCGGCTCGTCACGGTGTACGGCGCCTCCTCCCTCAGCGACGTCAACCGGGCGCTGTCCTGGCTGAACGCGGTGGTGTTCCTCGGCACGCCCATCGCCCTGGTGATCGTCGCCGGCATCACCTGGGTCGTGGTCGCCTCCGCGCTGCGCCCGGTCGAGCGCATCCGCGCCGAGCTGGCCGAGATCACCGGCCGCGACCTGAGCCGGCGCGTGCCCGTCCCCGAGACCGGTGACGAGATCACCGACCTGGCCGCCACCACCAACCACACCCTCGACCGTCTCGAACGCTCGGCCGAGACCCAGCGCCGCTTCGTCGCCGACGCCTCCCACGAGCTGCGCAGCCCCATCTCCGCCCTGCGCACCCAGCTGGAGGTCGCCAACGCCTACCCCGACGAGACCGACTGGCCCGCCACCG
Source organism: Nonomuraea sp. NPDC050227 (assembly GCF_044459705.1). Classification (NCBI taxonomy): domain Bacteria; kingdom Bacillati; phylum Actinomycetota; class Actinomycetes; order Streptosporangiales; family Streptosporangiaceae; genus Nonomuraea; species Nonomuraea sp. NPDC050227. The sequence continues at coordinate 173,747 of NZ_JBITJF010000001.1, forward strand.
GCGCCCGCGCCCTGGCCGCCGCCGAACGCCTCACCGGCATCATCGACGAGCTGCTCCTGCTGGCCCGCCTGGACGCCGGCGCCATCCCCGACCGCCGCGTCGTCGACATGTGCCGCCTGGCCGAGGAGCAGGTACGCCGCCGCGCGGGCGGCAAGATCCCCATCGTCGTGGACATGTGCGCCCACGCGCCCGTCCTCGGCTCGCCCGTCCAGCTCGACCGGCTGCTGACGAACCTGCTGGACAACGCCACCCGGCACGCCGCGCACCGGATCGACCTCAAGGTGTGGGTGGAGGGCGACCACGTCTACGTCTCGGTCACCGACGACGGCGACGGCATCCCGCCCGCCGACCGCGAGCGCGTCTTCGAACGCTTCACCCGGCTGGAGGACGCCCGCCGGAAGGAGAAGGGCGGCAGCGGGCTCGGCCTGGCGCTGTCCCGCGAGATCTGCGCCTCGCACGGCGGCACGCTCAAGGTCGTCGACCACGAGCCGGGCGCCCGTCTGGTGGCCTGCCTGCCGCTGTACCGCGAACAGGAACGCCCCGCCGACTCACCGCACCGGTCCTGACGTCCGGCTCACCGCACCGGGTCCTGGCGTCCGGACGCACGCCGTCGCGCTCTGTCCGGAAGAGCCGGAGGGCCCGCACGGCGGGACCTCCGGCCCTGAGATCACTTGATCATCGTGATGCGGTCGGCCGCCGACGGGCTGATCGGCGAGTGCGCGGTCAGGTACGCCGTGAACGCGTCGAGGTCGACCGGTCCGCTCCACGTGTCCGTGCTCTGCGTGAACACCGAGAAGCCGTCACCGCCGCCCATCAGGAAGTTGTTCGCGGCGATCTTGATCGACTGCGTGTCCGTGACGGGGGCGCCGTTGAGCTTGACGTCCGACACGCGCGACCCCACCGGCTTGGTGGTGTCGAAGGTGTAGGTCAGCGACGACGACACCTGGAGCAGCCGGTGGCTGATCGCGCCCGTCGCCGGGTTGGGCGTCCAGACCTGCTGCTCCAGCAGCGCCTTGAGCTGCGCGCCCGTGTACGTGCGCACCTGCACGATGTTGCTGAACGGCTGGACGGCGAACGCCTCGCCGTAGGTGACGACGCCGTCGCCCTCGGCCCCCGACTGCGCGTACGTCAGCGAGGTGCGGATGCCGCCCGGGTTCATCAGCGCGATCTCGGCGCCCGCCGGCTTGGCCGCCTCCAGCTGGGAGTCGGCGATGAGGTCGCCGAGCGGCGTCTCCGGCCTGGTGGTCGCGGCCGAGGTGTTGGTGACGACGTTGGTGATGTCGCCGGTGATCGAGCCGATCTTGCGGTTGGCCACTTCGGCGCTGCGCGTCCGCCACGTCTGGACCTGCGCCTCGACCTGCGGGTCCGGGGTGACCGTACGGGCGACGACCTTGTTGTCCGCGGTGACCGAGGAGCGGACCACGTCCTGGGTGCGCTTGTCGACCCGCAGGTCGATCTGGGTCAGCACGCGGCCGAACGACGAGCCCTGCGTGTAGTAGCGGTCCTGGCCCGCCGGGTCCTTGGTCTTGCAGATGTAGGCCTGGTGCGAGTGGCCGCTGATGACCAGGTCGATCTGCGGGTTCAGCTCCCTGGCGATGCGCGAGCCGGCGTTGGCGGTGTTCGCCGAGCACGCGTCCGGGCTCTGGTTCGGGGTGGTCGAGTCGCCCTCGTGCATCAGGACGACCTGCGCCTTGACGCCCCTGCGCGCCAGGTAGGCCGAGGCCCGGTTCGCCGCGGCGACCTCCTCGGTGAACTGCAGGCCCTTGATGCCCTCGGCGGTGACGATGGTCGGCGTGGTCGCCGTCACCAGGCCGATGAAGCCCACCTGCACGCCGTTGATCTTCTTGACGTAGAACGGCGGCAGGGCGTACTGGCCGGAGCCCTCCTTGAGGACGTTGGCGGCGAGGAAGTCGAAGTCCGTGCCCTTCCACTGGCCGGCGGGCGAGCAGCCGTCCACCGGGTGGCAGCCGCCGTTCATGAGGCGCTGCAGCTCGGCGTACCCCTCGTCGAACTCGTGGTTGCCGGCGGCGGTGGCGTTGAGGCCGAGTGAGCCGAGCACCTCCAGGGTGGGCTCGTCGTGGTAGGCGGCCGAGATGAGCGGGGACGCGCCGATCAGGTCGCCCGCCGCCACGAGCAGCGTGTTCTCGGTACGCGCCTGCTTGACGTACGTCGCCAGGTACGACGCGCCGCCGGCGATCGAGTACTTGCCGCCGGGCAGCCCGGTCAGCGAGCCGTCGGCGTCGACGAGGGGGCCGTCCGGGTCGAGGATGCGGCTGGAGGAGCCCGACGGCGGTTCGAGGTTGCCGTGCAGGTCGTTGATGCTCAGCAGGCGGACCGGGACGGTCGGCCCGCCGTTGCCGGTTCCGCGATCGGCCGAGCCGCTGGTCGCGGCGACCGCGGGCGCCATGGCCAGGGCGATCCCGGCCGCGGTGGCGGCGCCGGCCGTGCACAGCCGGAGGAGGGTGCGTGACGTCATGAGAGGGACGTTACGACGTCTCCCTATGCAACGAATGTCGCAAAGGTAACGATTGACCGGGGCAGCCCATGGCATTGTTCGCCATTGGTACGCCTAGAGTTCCTTATGTGGGTGCACATGTGAAGATCTGCGAACGGCTCGACGACGACGAGGTCTCCCAGGTTCTCCGCATCGTCGAGGCGGCGACCGAGACGGACGGGGTCCGCCCGCTCAACGAGCACGTGATGCTCCATCTCCGGTACGGCGGCGACCCCCGTGCCCGCTCATTGCTGCTGCACGCCGACGACGGCGCGCCCGCGGGCTACGCGCACGTCGACCCGACCGACGAGGTCGAGGGGTCGAGCGCGGAGCTGGTCATCCATCCCGCCTACCGGCGACAAGGCCACGGGACGCGGCTGCTGCGGGCCGTGCTGGAGCTGACCGGCGGCAGGGTGCGGCTGTGGGCGCACGGCGACCACGCCGGCGCCGGGGCGCTGGCCGCGTCGTTCGGCTTCGACCGGGTGCGCTCGCTGTGGCAGATGCGCCGCTCGCTGTTCGCCCCGCTGCCGCCCTACACGCTTCCGGAAGGTGTGGAGCTGCGCACGTTCGTCCCGGGCCAGGACGAGGAGGCGTGGCTCAAGGTGAACGCCGCCGCCTTCGCCCACCACCCCGAGCAGGGCGCCTGGACGCTCGACGACCTGCACCGGCGCGAGCGCGAGCCCTGGTTCGACCCCGAGGGCTTCTTCCTGGCCGTCCGCGGCGACCGGCTCGCCGGCTTCCACTGGACCAAGATCCATGGCTCGTCCGAGCACGGCCACGAGCCGCTCGGCGAGGTCTACGTCGTGGGCGTCGACCCCTCCCAGCAGGGCACCGGCCTGGGCCGGGCGCTCACCCTGGCCGGACTGACCCACCTGCGCTCGCGCGGCCTCGCCCACGCGATGCTCTACGTGGACGAGGCCAACACGGCCGCGATCAGGCTGTACGAGTCCCTGGGCTTCGCCCGCTGGGACGTGGACGTGATGTACGCCGGCGGATAGCCCCCGGCGCCCCACTCCACGTCACGCCCTGCTCCACCGTCGGGCCCTACTCCACCATCAGGTGGAGGACGCCGTAGGCCAGCGCCGCCACGAGGGCCGCCGCCGGGATGGTGAGCACCCAGGCGGTCACGATGTTGCCGGCCACGCCCCACCGCACGGCGCTCAGCCGCTTGGTCGCGCCGACGCCCATGATCGCCGTGGTGATGGTGTGGGTGGTGGAGATCGGCGCGCCGAACCCGATCGCGGCTCCGTACAGGACGGTGGCCGCGGCCGACTCGGCGGCGAACCCCTGGGGCGGGTCGAGCGCGATGATCCGCCGGCCGAGCGTGCGCATGATGCGCCACCCGCCGGCGTACGTGCCGAGCGAGATCGCACCGGCGGCGCTCAGGATGACCCACTGCGGGATCCCCTCGCCGGGGCTGGCGTACCCGCCGACCGTGAGCGCCAGGAAGATGACGCCCATCGTCTTCTGCGCGTCCTGCAGGCCGTGCCCGAGCGCCATGGCGGCGGCCGAGACGGTCTGCGCGTAGCGGAAGCCGCGGTTGGTCCTGCCCGGCTGGCTGTTGCGGAAGATCCAGTAAATTGCGATCATGATCAGCGCGGCAAGGCTGAACCCGATCAGCGGCGACAGGATCATCGGGATGACGACCTTCTCGACGACGCCGTCCCAGTGCACCACGCTGGCCGAGGCCAGCGCGGAGCCCACCAGGCCGCCGATGAGCGCGTGACTGGAGGAGGAGGGCAGCCCGAAGTACCAGGTGATCAGGTTCCAGACGATCGCGCCGATGAGCGCCGCGGCCACGACGACCAGGCCGTGCGGACCGTTGGGAGCGTCGATGATCCCTTTTCCGACGGTCTGCGCCACCTGAGTGCCCAGGTGGGCGCCGATGAAGTTCATCGCCGCGGCCATGAACAGCGCGGCCCTGGGGGTGAGCGCCCGGGTCGAGACGGAGGTCGCGATGGCGTTCGCCGCGTCGTGGAACCCGTTGGTGTAGTCGAAGGCCAGGGAGATGACGACCACGCCGATGACGAGGGCGAGCGTGAGGTCCACTGGGCCTAGCTTTCCTTGACCGCGATCGACTCGACGGTGTTGGCCACGTGCTCGAAGGCGTCGGCGGCCTCCTCCAGGGCGTCGACGACCTCCTTCATCTTCATGACGGTGAGCGCGTCGTACTCGCCGCTGAACAGCTTGGCCAGCAGCCTGCGGTAGACCTGGTCACCCTGGTTCTCCAGGCGGTTGACCTCGATCCAGTACTCGTTGAGGTTCTTCATGGAACGCAGCCGGGGCATCGCCTCGGCGGTCAGCTCGGCGGCGCGTTCCAGGACCTCGACCTGCCGGACCACGTCTTTGGGGAGATGGTCGATCTGGTAGAGGACGATGAGGTCGGAGGCGGCCTCCATCGCGTCCATCACATCGTCGAGGTTGGAGGCGAGGCGGTAGATGTCCTCACGGTCGAACGGAGTGATGAAGCTCTCGTTGAGCCGGTTCATGATCGCATGGGTGCGTTCGTCACCGGCGTGCTCGCAGGCGCGCATCTTCTCGGCCAGGGCTTCCCTGTCCGATCCGTCACTGATGATCTCGACCAGCAGACGGGATGCCGTGACCAGGTTGTTCGCGGAGTCGGCGAACAGGTCGTAGTAGCTGTCCTCACGTGGCGTGAGACGCAGGCGCACGTCGTTCTCCAGATGTGCGGGGATGGTCCGTGGAAGAGGGTACGGGTTACCAGGCGAAATGCGAACTTCATGTCTCCTTCGCCTTCTGGCTACCCTGCGTATGTTGTGCGACACCGGCGTCCGGAGTAGTTTGGCCGCTTTTTGCAGGGAAATCCGGCCGGTGACGTGGCCTGTTGTGGGGTGCGCGGAGGGCTCATCCTTCCGCGACGTTCCCTAAATGTTCACCTGTTGTTCACTCAAATCTTCGTCCGGTGGAAGTTCCTGAACGACCGGGACGGAGTCGGGCCCCGCTGCCCCTGATACCGGGACTCGTACTTGGCCGATCCGTACGGGTGCTCGGCGGGCGAGCTGAGCCGGAACACGCACAACTGCCCGATCTTCATCCCCGGCCACAGCTTGATGGGCAAGGTCGCCACGTTGGACAGCTCAAGCGTGACGTGCCCGCTGAACCCGGGATCGATGAACCCGGCGGTGGAGTGCGTCAGCAGGCCCAGCCGTCCGAGCGAGCTCTTCCCCTCCAGCCGCGAGGCCAGGTCGTCGGGAAGCGTGATCACCTCATAGGTGGAGGCCAGCACGAACTCCCCCGGATGCAGGATGAACGGCTCGTCACCGGCCGGCTCGACCATCCGCGTGAGATCCGGCTGCTCCACGGAGGGGTCGATATGGGGGTACTTGTGGTTCTCGAAGACACGGAAGTAGCGGTCGAGCCGTACGTCGATGCTGGACGGCTGGATCATGTCCTGGTGGAAGGGGTCTAGGGCGAGCCGGCCGGAGTCGATCTCAGCAAGGATGTCACGGTCAGATAGCAACACGGTGAGCCAACTTACCGTCCCGGCCGGAAAAGGTGGGGCGTTGGGTTTGCTGTTGGGGGGCAAGTTTCCGCTACAGTGGGGACGCGTACTTCGGTTCGTGCGGGTGTAGTTCAATGGCAGAACATCAGCTTCCCAAGCTGACAGCGCGGGTTCGATTCCCGTCACCCGCTCCAACTCCTCAGCACTCCACCTCTTTGAGGGCTCCCCGAGCAGACGCCACCCACCCGTTGCATGGTTACCCGGTGGGCCTGCCGATGCCCGCCCCTGACCGGCCTCGCTTCGCTCGGCCTGCCTTCCTGAGGCTTCGCCAGATGGCGAGGGGCTACCGCCCCTCGAACTCCCCGCCGCGCGGCCTGCGTCTTCGCCTCCTCCACGAGCTTGCTCAGAGGTTGACGATGTGCCCGGCATGCTCCGTCGCAATGCCTGGTCGATCAATGCTTTTAGTCCGCGATGGTGGCCTGACTGCGCAGTGACCAGTCAGGCGCGCCAAGCAGAGGGTCGCCGAGCCGGGACTCCGACGCACCCGATCAGGACCCACGGAAGCTACACCCTGATCGGAAAAACGCGCACGAATGCTTGCATCCTGCAACCCGGATGCCGCCCACGGCCATCTCACCTGTGCATGGCCGTCGCGTACATCTGAGGAGGGCCTTCGCCCGAGTACCGGTTCAGCTCTCCTCCTGGATGACCGGTTCCACCCAGCGGATGGAAGCCGCCGCAGGGGTGGCAGCCGGATCCGTCATGGCCACCAGCTCCCGCCGGCTGGGAGTACTGGGGTTACTGAGGAGATGCCCGCAGGGCCTCCAGACACACCGCAGCTGGCCGAACGAAGGAACGGCGGCCTGTTCGGCAGCAAGAAACGACTCGAAGAGGAGAACGCCCAAGTACGGCAATGGGTGGAGCGCCTGGGCAACGCGACATCTACAGGCCCCCAAGTAGCTTGGCGTCCGTGGAGGAAGAACATCCGGGCCAACAGCCCGTGCAGTGGCCAGAGCGACGCAAGGACGTGCTCGAATCACTACGAGCCCTGAGTGACCGCGACTACCAGGACCAACACGGGCGATCCGGGAAAGGACGGCCGGACCTCACCGCTGCCGTGCACTGGCTCATCGACGACACCTCCATCGACCAACACGGCGCACGAGCCCTGATCCCCCATCTCTTCTTCGATCAACGAGAAGCCGACCTCGTGCAGACGGTGGTCGACGCCCTCTTGCACGTACTCGATGATCTCGGCCCAACCGCTCCGGACAACGCGTATCTCGACCATCCTGAATGGACCAACGTCCTGAACTCGGCTGGCGCCGCCTACCTCGCCTTGTCCTCCGACAAGCACGGCTCAAGACGAAACTCCGCGCAACGCCCTTGCACATAGGAGCGTCAGGCGGGGAAGGTGCGCGCGGGCCGCAACAAATCTATAGTGGCGGAGCTTCACACCCTACGTACTGAGGTCTTCACGTGGACCACCTGATCGGAATGCTGTATCAGACAATCCCCCTAACGCTGGGTGGAGTCATCTTCGTCGCCTTGTTCTTGGCGTTTCGACGCACGCAGCGGCACGCCCACTATCTCCTGTGGCCGGTAGCCGCCTGGTTCCTGGCTGCGTTGGACGAGTGGTACATGAGTACCTACCAGCCGGAGATGAACATTCGAATCGACGCTCTACCCTGCTTAGCGCTGATGGCCATCAGCACATTGACCTGCGTTCCAATGGCCTTCATTCGTCGGCGGGCGTAGTCAAATCGCACCACAGGCCCGCCAGGGCAGGATCGGCAAGCAGGAAGACAGACACACAGGCGGTGAAGCGGGTTGGTGATCGGGAGCTACCGGGAACTGTTCTCCGCGCTCCGTAAGCGGCCACTCATGTTTCTGCCTCGGGCGGATTTCACCAGCGTCGTTGCGTTTGTCGCAGGCTGTGATCAGGGAAACGCGGGCACCCTGCTCACCGGCTTCCGGGAATGGCTGGTGACCCGTGTCGGGTGTGGGGACAATCTGGTCTGGTGGAGCCTCGTTCTGCGTCTGACCGAGCCGGAAGGCACGAAGAGCGCGCGCGACATGGATGCCGACACTGACGCCCGCGCCGTCGAGACGCTGCTGCAATGCCTGGATGACTTTCTGGCATTAAGTGAGGAGCACGACGGACTGCGCAGGATCTACGCCGCTCACCAGGCATGGCTCGACGCTCGCGAGCTCCACCACTGCCTCGCATCAGGAGCAGCGGCGTGCCCGGCCGTGGATTGGCCGAGGCCACCGACCGAATGATGGGCCCTGGTTTCGGGGACAAGGAAAGATCACGACTTTGATCGCGTGCCAGATCCGTGCCAGAACAGACAGGGTCACGTCACAGACAGGGAGCCGCGGTCACTCACGGAAACTCACGGCTGCTCGACCCACTCTGGCCTGCACCCCCGTTTTCTCAGCACAGCAAGATCAGTAGATGGTTCCCAAGCTGACAGCGCGGGTTCGGTCCCCGTCACCCGCTCCACATGCCCCAGGTCACGGAGTGAATCCCGACCCGGACCTTGATCATTTCTAGAGCTGTCAGCCGAACTTGCTCAGTCCTGCGGCTTGCGCCAGATGATGCTGTAGCGCAACAGAAGGCGACGGCGATACTGGGAACCAGGCAACATCTCGGCGGACAACGCTCGGCACGGTCCGTCTCAGTGCGCGGGCGAGCATGCCCTCGCCGCAACCTACGTCGAGGGCGCGCTGAGGACCATCAGGGATCGCGCGCAGGATGCGGGGGGTAATGGATGTTGTGGTTCCAACGCCTGCGGTTCTCCACGGTCATGTGTCGATCCTGCCGGACAGCCGTTGACGGATCCCTCTCAGAACCCCTAGCCAAGTGAAGCGCGTGATCGGCCAGGAGACGGGCCCCACTGTGCCTGCGGTCTGCGATCCACCTCATGTCGTCACGTACTGAAGTGGGAATCCGACGACCAAGTACGCCAGTGGCGCGAGGGCCAGGGCCGTCAGCAAAGTCGGCATCCGCTCTCTCTGCCGACGTGCCATCACCAGCGGTGCAAGGACCAGGACGGCCAGACAGACCCATGCCTGCGGGGCGTAATGCAGGACGAAGGCATAGAGGATGCCTTCCATCCCGAAGACACCTCCCAGCGCGGCGAGCCCGATGACACGGTTACGGATGGTGCGTCCGTTCCGCCACCACAGCCCCGCCACGCCGAACAACGGGCCGCTGATGACCGCCATCACAAGCCACACCAGCGGATAGGTGAGGCTGCCCATGCCGTCCCGGCCGAACTCCGCGTACCCGTAGTACCCAACGACCAGGCCGATCGAGGCACACAGGCCGGCGACGGCGGCTGACCGCGCTGACGCCCAACCGGCAAGCAGGGCGCCGGCGACGAACGCCGGGACACACCAGACAGCACCGGAGTTGGCGACCTGGTTCCAGGCGCCTGGAAGCCAGCCCTGGGCAAGATTGGTGACAACACCGAATCCCAGGCCTGCCAGCAGTGCGGATGCGCACCAGACGCTGAGCTTTGCGATCGGCCCGAAGCGGCTGCTCATCAGGAAGATCCCCCTGTCTTCCCTCGCTGGACACCGGCGGGTCGCAACTCTATATGCAAGCCATACATGCTGTGCCTAGTTGATGATCACGTCGTCACCGCAAGATCCCTCACTGACAAACCAGCACGATGTACTCACAGGCAACCACCCCTTAGCGGTGCTGTTGATCGCGCCATTGGGGAAGTGGTCGCGATCACTGCATGCCAGATGCATGCCAGAACGGACGGTGATCAACGGTGAGTCGCAGGGACTCCCGGCCACTCGACCAGCCTTGACCTGCCTCCCCATTTCCCCAGCTCAGGACGGCAAGATCAGTAGCCCATTCCCAAGCTGACAGCTCGGGTTCGGTTCCGAGGGTGTTCCCGGTGTGACGAAGGTCTTGGAAGTGAAAGCCGCTGAGCTTGGCCCCCTCGGGGCCGACGAAGACGTGCCCGTCGTCGGACTGCTCGGCGTAGGTCTCCATGTGTACGCGAGGGTCTGCACCGCAGGTCAGAGATTGTTGGACAGCAGGACGAGTGACGCCCTGTAAATCGTCGGCACTCCGATTTTGGGAGCCAACGGGCCGTACGGCTCCGGACCGAGTTGGATTGATCTGAACAGGCGACTCGGTCACGACCTGCGGGGCGAACTGGCCTGAACGGCTCTGGACATCCTTTGGGAACCTTCCGATCAGATGTCGCGGGTCGCGTCGCGATCTGATCGCTGCGTGACGCAGATCACATCCCCTGACACGAACTCGTGCCGCCCCCTCGGGCGAAAGCTGCTGAACCACCGCTCAGGGATTGGAGCACCATGTGACCGATGACGAATCCGACAGGGCTGTCGACGCCGAGCTGATACGGCGGTCGGAGCACGACCCGGAGTCCTTCGCCGACCTGTTCGACAGGCACGCGCCCGCACTACGGCGTTACGTTGCCCGGCGGCTGGGCCCCTCTCTTGCCGACGACATCGTCTCCGACGCCTTTCTGACCGCTTTTCGGCGCCGTGGCCGCTATGACATGAGCCATCCTGACGCACGGCCTTGGCTGTACGGCATCACCGCTCGGCTCATCAGCCGACACAGACGTGTGGAGGTTCGGTTCTACCGGGCGCTGGTCCGCAGCGGCATCGACGAGATCGTCGAGCCCTACGCCGAGCGTGTCGATGACCGGGTCGCCGCACAGCAGGCCGGTCTGGCGGCTGCGCTGGCAAAGCTGTCACCCGGTGATCGGGAGGTGCTGTTACTCGTGGCCTGGGCCGACATGTCATATCAGGACGTGGCCCGTGCACTGGATATCCCGATCGGCACTGTCAGATCCCGCCTGAACCGAGCCAGGACGAGGACACGCCAGGCACTCGGCGGATCCGACCCCGCGATGACCCGAGAGGAGTCTTTCGATGGATGACCTGCGATCGTTGCACGAGTGGCGCGCCAAGGTCCCCGAGCCCGGCCATGAGTGGATCATCTCGGAGCGCCGGCGGCTGCTGAAGCGGATACGGGGTCGCAGGCGATCAGTGGGGCGCCGGCTGCTTGCGATCGGGGCGCTGGGGGCCGCCGCCTCGGTCGCCGTGGCCACCCTATGGCCGCAACCGCCTGCTCAGGGGCCGGCGGCTACCCCCTCAGTCGTTCGGCTCGACTCCAGCGTGGTGCTGGTCCGCGCCGCCGATGTGGCGAGCAGGCGTAGGAGCGCCCAGGTGCCGCTGCCGACGCAGTGGCACTACACCAAGACTCTGGACAAGCAGCCGAACTCAGAGACGACCAAGACCCAGGAAGAATGGCTGCGCTATGACGGCAGGCAGGCCGCCTCCTTCGGCGAGGACGGCCAGCTCACCGTCGGTAAGGAACACGACCCGCTGGATCCCGGCGATGACGACCTGTCGCCGCAGCAGTACGACGCCAAGCTGCGCAAGCTGCCCACTGACCCGAGGAAGCTGCTGGTCGAGATCACAGGTGATCGTCACTGGATCGAGGGAGCCCGCGAGGAGGGGGTGCCCAAGAGCGTCGAACCCGCCGACGCCCGCGCTTATCGCGTGATCATGCTCTACCTGAGCAGGTACGGCACGATGCCACCACGGCTGGAGGCGGCCATGTTCCGCGCTCTGGCGCTCATTCCCGGCGTCCGGATCGAGCAGGGCGTGAGCGACGCCGCCAATCGCAGTGGGCTGGGCGTCTGGCTGGAGCGCCCCGGCGATGCGCGGCCCTTCCGCCAGTACGAGATCCTGGATCCGGCCACCTATCGCTACCTGGGAACTCGGACGGTCTGGCTGCGCGATGCGTTCATGCCTGGCAGCAGCGAGCCCGCCACCCGCAAGGGAGCGGTGTGGAGCACGGCCTTGCTGACGTCGATGATCGTGGAACGTCCCGGTCAGCGGGGCTGAGCGCTCGCCCGTGGGTGGGAAGCACGCAGGGATGAGGGCCGGATCGGGGCCTGTTCGTCGTGCGCGGCCGCATGAGCCAGGACGGTGGACGGCATGCACAGAGGCGCCGGGCTTGGCGTAATGGCGTCGTGACCAGCGTCGTCGCGGGCTCCCAGGCTGATGATCAAAGCTACTGGCGTACAGGATTTGAGAGCATGAAGCGGCTCGGTCCGATCGCATGTGTGTTCCACCGCAGGCCACGAAGCATCGCACAGCCAGAGTTCCGCTCCACCTTCATCCGCTTGTTGCGGGAGCCACGTAGAGAGCCACCGGGGCGGACGATCATGAACCGAGCCGAACGAACCTGAACAGCGGGGCGAACGATCCCGAATGGCCTTGGATATCGTTCGGGAACCTACGGATCAGAAGGTGCGTGCCCGTTGCGTGCCCGTACCGTCGGCGATCACCGGGGAGTCACGGGGATTGGACCGGCATCCGCCCAGGTCAGCGTTCTTCCCATGCTGACAGCGCGCGTTCGATTCCCGTCACCCGCCCCATGAGGAAGCCCAGGTAGGCCGATCGAGTCGGCGCCTGGGCTTTGATCTTCCTTGGGGTTCTGGTCCACGACATCGCGATGCGGCAGGGCAGTTGCTCCCCGGCGGGATCGTTCTCTGGACAGGGAATGACGAGGCCGGCATTCGAGCGTCTTCAGCGCCTATTCAGGCACCTGCCCAGCATGTGCGCCCGGCCCTACGGCGTCGTGTCCGGCTGGGGTGACTTCCCCGGTGAAGCCGCGCAACTCTCGGCTGAGCGCGGCTATGGCGGCGGTCATGCCGATTAGACCGCCCAGGATGACGAGCGCCGCCGCGCCGCCCAGTGCCGCGGCCAGTGCTCCGCCGAGGACCGGGCCGAAGGGTTTGAGCGCCATGCTGCCCATGCTCAGGATCGCGCCCATCCGGCCGAGCATCTCTTCGGGCACCATCCGTGCGATCACGACGTTCAACACCACGTTCAGCGAGGGTGTGGACAGGGTGATGAACACCAAGGGAACCATTGGCCACCACGCTCCCCATGGCAGCGCCGTGGCCGCCAGCGCGGCGCCGAAGACCGTCAGGACGACCAACAGCAGTTTGCCGGGCGGGAGGAGCTTTCCGATGCGTCCCGACAGCAGCGCCCCGGCCAGTCCGCCGATGCCAAGGCCGGCCAGGACTGTGCCGGTGGTGAGCGCACTGCCACCGCGCTCGCCGACAAGCACGATCAGCGGGATCAGGAACGCCCCGCCCAGCAGGTTGAGGACCATCACCGCCGCAGTGACCTCCCTCAGGCCCCGCCGGCGCCACAGCCAAGTGATGGCCTCAACCGCCTCCCGGCGCATGCCACCCCGGATCGGGGGCTGCTCCTCGCCGTCCTCTCGTGTGGAGGTCCGCGACTCGTTCGCCGGGCGGCGCGGCACCTTCGCCAGAGCGTAGAAGATCGTGGCGGCAAGGAAGGTGATGGTGTCGACGACGAAGGGCACCGCACGCCCCAGGCCGTAGAGCAGGCCACCAAGCGGAGGACCGGCCAGCCCGGCGGCATGGGTGCGGGACTCCTCTTGAGCGTAGGCGCTGTGAAGTTGGCTCGTGGGGACGATCCCGCGAACGGCCGTGCCCAGGACCGGCTCGATGAACGCGGCGCACAGCGCGTCGAGTACCGCCAGCGTGACGAAATGCCATACCTGCACCTGGTCGGTGAGGACCAGTGCTGCCAATACCGCTGAGACGACAGCCTGAAGACCCTGGGCGGATATCAGCGTACGGCGACGGTCCCACCGATCCACCCAGACGCCGGCGGGTATCTGAACCAGAAGGAAGGCTACGGTGCGGACTCCGGCAACGACGCCCGCCAATCCCGGGGAACCGGTGAGCGCGAGCACCAGCAGCGGCATGGCCAGTCTGGTGAGCTCTGACCCCAATTCAGACACCGCGCTGCCGATCCACAGCAATTGGAAACGCACGTTCCTGCGCAGCGGGACGATGTCGGTCACGGGTCATCTTCCTTGGGTCGGGGGTGTGACTCCGGGCCTGCGGCGCCGTCTCCGGGTGAGGCAGGGCTGCCGCTGCGGTTCAGCCTTCGAACAGGCGCGACCCGAGGCGAGACCCGGAGAAGATACTCATCAGGCATGACGCTGTCTACCGAATATCGCGGGCGGGCCATGCGCTCTTGCGCGCCCGAAGCGGAGCTCGTGAAAAGAGTTCGGCGGTCAGTCAGATCAGCGACGTGCCACGTTGCCTCGCAGAACTTCATGGGAGCCACCAGGGCGATCGACCTGGCCCGCTTCCCCCTCGGGCGGGTCGACGGCAGACGGGTTACCCAGGTGGGCGGGGTGCGACTTAGGCCGCAACATGGTCAAATGAACATGCTTGACTTGAGTGCCTACAGAAGGTCGCAAATGCATCCCCGATGGCCAGTCGGCAACGCGGCTTGGGCGGCAGCTGCCCTTACATGCCACTTGAGGGATCTGTACTTCGAGGACTGGCCGGCGTCGCATGTTACAAGTCAGTTGACGCGCCACGTGGTGTCGTGGGGCTTATCACGAGGCTGGGACGCCGAGTTGGAAGTGCCCGCCGCCGCCACGCACCCCGACAATCCCGAGCGGCAAGGTTTCCTTGACGTAGTTCTTCGGCGCCCGTTGGGCGGGGACATCGTGATCGAGATCGACCGGGCGAACAAGCAGTGGTCCCTCGTCAAGCTTCGGGCGGAGGTCGAGCATGGAGCCATTGCCGTTTGGCTGCGCTGGCACCGGCCCGAGACGGCTGTGGTGTCAGATGGGATCGGATTAGTCTCAGTCAAGACTAAGACACGTCGTAGAGACGGGGTCAGGCTCTTCAGCAGAGGCTACGTGTCATCCAGCACCGTACGGATACCTGGTCACGAGGTGATGGCGGCGCTCCGAGGGACGTGCCCAGTCCCGACGGCCAAGGGACGCCCCTGCCGAGGAGCCCCCGACATCAGGGGGTTCTGTCCGACGCACGATGGAACGGTGGCTTGCGGCGAGCCAACTGAGGACGGCCAACTCTGCCTCACGGCAACCAATGACGGAGGGCCTTGCAGCCGTCACCGCCGAGTTCGGGCGGAGCAGTAGCCGTGCCCGATGCGTACCCGTTGGCAGAGCGGTCGTCACTGGTCAGGTCCCGTCTCCTCCGACAGGCCCCATAGGCAGCCACAGCGACACCGAACTTACTCGGCTCACCATCCCGCACGAGCACTGATCCCCCATCTCTTCATTGACCAACGAGAAGCCGACCTCGTGCAGACGGTGGTCGGCGCCCTCTTGCAGGTACTCGATCACCTCGGCCCTACCGCTCCGGACAGCGCCTACCTCGACCATCCTGGGTGGGTCAACGTCCTGAACTCGGCCGGCGCCGCCTGCCTGGCCTTGTCCTCCGACAAGCACGGCTCGTGACGAGACTTCGCGCAACGCGCTCTTGCACGTAGGAGCGTCAGGCAGGGGAGTCCGTACGGGTTCGCAGCCCGAAAACCGTCGCCACCGCCTGCTACTTTCTCGCTCCATGAACCATGAGACCTGGACGATCGACGATCACCTTGACGGCAAACCCGACACATCGGTGGCCCTGTACCGCGAATTCGTCAGGTTGGTCGAGGCGTGCGGCCCCTTCACGTACGCGGTGTCCAAGAGCATGATCACCGTCAAGGGAACACGTCGTGGTTTCGCCGGAGCAAAGCCGGACGCGCGAGGGCTCCGAGGCTATTTCGACATCCAGCGCACGATCAGCGACGACGCTCGCATCACCAGCGTGGCTCCGTACACGAAGCGGCTGTACGTTCATTCCTTCCGAGTCTCTGATCTCGCTGAGCTTGATGAGGAATTCGCCGGCTGGCTCCGCGAGGCGTACGGAGTGGGTCAGGGCGAACACCTGGGCGCTTCACGATAAGGCCAGCCCCGACACGAGCTGTGAGGTCCCTGGTCGTCAGCTCACCGTCGTGCGCTCGGATCAGAGCCGGCTCATCACGTCGGAGGTTTCCTGCCGTGGCAAGGTACGAGTAGGTCGCATTGAAGCCGATCGGGTGGTAGCAGCCGACTGCGCACCTCAGCGCGCACAAGCGTCTCCTGTGAGGAAGGTCGCGGACGCGTCTGGCGTATGTACCGAACCCACAGCGCCTCCTTGTCCCGGCCGTCATCAATGCGGTTGCCAAGCTGCCGGTGCGGGTTGGATTCCCGTCACCCGCTCCACGTTTCCGTCCCTGTGGCGTTTCAGTCGTCGCCGACAAAGCGTCTGGTCTTATTCGTCGTCCTCGTCACCCGTGTAGGCCTCGTACAGTTTGCGGCGGAGGAGGTCGGTTCGGACGGTCAGGGCGCCGAGGAGTTCCTCGTCGCTCAGCCCGTCCGTGGTTCGGAAGGCCCATGAGGAATGGCCTTCCTCGTCGAGGCACTTCACGAGGACTATCGCGCCCAGAGCGGTCCATCCTTCGGGAAGCGGGTAGACGTCGAGGCCGTTCAGGGCCTGGCCGACGGGGACTTCCCTTTCCTCTGTCACTGAGCCTCCTGATGGCTGATGGCGGCACGAACCGGGATGTGCTGCTCAAGCGCGTCGCAGCAAGCAGCGAAGCCGCCGTGCCGGGGGCACTCGACCTCGCCGACTCGCGGGCAGTAGTAGATGTCCGGACAGCCGCAGTCGAAGAACACGGGCAGGGGGTCAGGCAGGGCGGCCACGTTCCAGATGATGTGCCGCCGGTTCACCGCTGCGCAACCGCTTTAGTCTCCAGGCCAGAGCCCTCTCGCTGTTGCATCCCGGTTTCGGGAAGGGCGCCTCAGTCGGCCAGCCGCCGCTCAGCCGACTCCCATGTCCGCATTTCGCCGTCTTCGTCGGCGTCTTCTTCGTACCAGCCCGTTTCCGAGAGCCAGGTCTCCAGCCAATCGGTCAGGCGCTCCGAGTCGACATACCAGGCGTGGTGCCAGTCGTCGCCGATCCCGTTCGGTTCGAAGAGCAGTACGGCGGCCTCGGGGCTGCGGCAGTCCACGGCGGCGTACATGCCGCACCCCCAGTCCAGGATGGGCAGCACGTCCGCCGGCCAGTGCGCGTCCGTGCCGGGCCCTGAGGTCTCCCGGACCTCGCGGTATTCGCGCACGACGGTACGTCCTTCTCCCGCGAGCGGGAGGAGCTGGTAGTCGGGGCCGAAGCCGCCGTTGGCCACCTCGCGGTAGAGGCGAGTGAGCACCGGAGGGAGTCGAAATCCCAGGACGCGTTCGGCCTGGGCCACCTCCTCCGCCGTCGCGGGAGGAGGCAGGTGCTCCGTGGTCGCGCTCGCCTTCGCCGACACACGCCGAAGGAGATCATCGTTGTCCGTCACGACGGTGATCCTGTCAGCTGCCCACGACAGATCACTCTTCTGCGATCTCAGCCGCCACCTGCTCGTTCATGCCCGCCCGAGATGGCTACCTGGAGGAATCCGGATCCCGGGTGATCCTCGTTCCCACGTCTTCCCCTTGGCAGATCGCCTTCATCACGCCCGTCGCCGCCACGTCGAACACGTGCATGAGCAGCCCTTGCTCATTGGCGAGCACGAAGGCGCTCTCGTCCATCACCCTCACCCCGGCCGCCAGGGCTTCTCGATAGGTGAGGTTGGTGTACCGCTTGGCGTCCGGGTTCACGTTCGGGTCGCTGTCGTAGACCCCGTCGACGCCGCGTTTGGCGACCAGCAGCGCGTCGGCTTCGAGCTCCAGAGCCCGCTGGACAGCCGGATAGTCCGTCGTGACGTACGGCTGGCCGATGCCACCGGCGAGCAGGACGATCAGCCCGCGGCGAAGGTGCCGGTCGGCGCGCAGCCGGATGAAGGGCTCGGCGACACTCTGCATCGGCACAGCCGTCATCACCCGCACATCGGTCTGCGAACGCGCGGTGAGCACTCCACGCAACATCAGCGCGTTCATCACCGTGCCGAGCATGCCGATGTTGTCGGCTTCGGCGCGGCCTATCCCCCAGCCGTCGGCCATCCGGCCGCGGAAGTAGTTGCCGCCGCCGATGACCACCGCGACCTCGACGCCCAACGTGCTGACGGAGAGGATCTCATCCGCCAGCTGAGCGAGGCTGGCCGGATCGGTTCCCCAACCGGCGTCGCCCGCGAGTGCCTCGCCGCTCAGCTTCACCACGACCCGTGAGTAACGACTCATCCCGTTCCCTTCACGGCCGCGCCCTCGGCGACCTGATCAAGGATACGAGGCGCACCCTCGCCAGAAGCATCCCGGCTGCAGGCGCCTCGACGGCCGCCCCGTTGGGCATGATCCACAGCATGCGAACCCGGATGTTCTTCGTACGCCACGGGGACTCCCTGCACAAGCAGGACGGCGTGATAGGCGGCCCGAAGGGATGCCGCGGCCTCACCGACACCGGACAACAGCAAGCAGCACAGCTCGGGCGGCAGATCATCACGGAAATCGGCGACGACACGACGGCGATCTACTCCTCGCCCCTGCCGCGCGCCGTGCAGACGGCCGCCGCGATCGCGACGGCCGCCGGCCTGCCCTCGTCACAGGACTGCGGGCTCTGCACGTGGCACACACCGCCAGAGGCGGACGGGCTCACCCACGCGGAGTTCCGGCGCCTCGACGTCGAAGGCGGCGGCATCTACCGTCCGTGGCAGCAGGGCAACGAGACCTGGGCCGAGATGGTGACCCGCACCAGCCGCACCATCACCGACCTCGCCCACCGCCACCGCGGCGAGACCGTCGTCGTGGTCGGCCACGCCGAGACGGTCGAGATCTCCTTCAACGCCCTCGGGCTGCTGCCGGTCTACCGGTCCTTCGACCTCAAGGTGTCCCCGGCCTCGGTGACGGAATGGGTCACCGACGAGGAGCCGACACAGTGGCCGCCACCCAGGTGGACGCTCGTGCGCTCCAACGACACCCCAGCCCCTGGGGGAGGCGCCACGGCTCCGGGGTGATCGCCGTGCCGGAGGCTGAGGCCGGGCGGCGCGCCGCCGGGGCTCTGTCAGTTCATGTCCGGTACGGCCAGGTCCAGTACGCCGACCTTCTCGCCGCCGCTCTCCTCGCCCGTGAGCTGGAAGCCGAGTTTCCGGTAGAAGTCCTCGGGGCCGCCTTCCCCCGGCTCCCACGTGACGTACATCTGCGCGCCGCCGCGACGCCTGACCTCGGCGGCCACAGCGCTGACGGCGAATCGTCCGACGCCCTGCCCCTGCGCCTCCGCCGCCACGTTGAGCCGCCACAGGCCCGACCGGAAGTCGACGCCCTTGCCGTTCCAGTCGATGTCGAGAAAGGCCATGAGGAACCCGACGGGACGGTCACCGTCCAGGATGAGGCGCGGCCAGGCCACCTGCGGCTGCACGTAGGCCTCCGCGAGGGACTTCGCCACCGGCGAGACGAACCGCTCCTGGTCGGGACGGACATTCACCGCGAGGGCCATCTCGACGTTGGCAGGGGTGATGGGCGCCAATCGTAGGGACTTGTTCATGGGAGCACCCTAGGGTTCCGGACGCGGGGTCAGCTGTGGAGCAGTTGGGTGAGTGGCTCATGCACGTCGGCGGGGTAGAGGTCGAGCTGCCCGAACTCGGCGGCGCTCGCCCAGACGAGCTCGAAGGTGTTGTCCGGCCCGTGGTCCACGGCTTCGTCACCGGAGAGCGACGGGACGCCGATCACGTCCCGCATGAGGAAGTAGGAGGCGGGCCGGCCGCCGTGCGAGCCGGTGAAGAGCAACCGGTCGATCGTCGCGATGAGAGTCGTCTCCTCGTGGAGCTCGCGGACCGCGGCGCTCTCCGGCGACTCGCCGTCCTCCACGTGGCCTCCCGGGAGAAGCGCGTAGTGGTGCCCGGGACACGGCTGCCCCTGCCGGCCCTTGGCGGTGCAGATGCCGCAGGCGACGCCGGGGCCGCGCCGGAAGTACCGCTTGATGACCAGGACCCGGGCGCCGTCGACGACCACGGCGACCGCTCGGGGGATCGGCATGAGACGGATCATACGATCCGGCGTCGCACGGGCCTCGATCACCAGCGGCGATATGCAGGCAGACCACCCCTGCCGCCTCCACTTGGACGAGCCCGATGGAGTCCTCCGGCACACCGGGCGCATCGTAGCCCTCCTCGTAAGGAGGTAGATCACGCCGCAGTCCGCCACGTACACCCGGTTCCGCTCATGGACGGGAAGCACAGAGGGCGTCAGAGGTCGCGTTCCTGGTCGTTGAGGATGGTGAGCGCGATCGTCGCCGCGCCGGCCGCGTCGCCGGACTCGATCGCCTCGTACAGGTCCTCGTGGGTGGAGTCGGAGCCGAGCACGGCGCGTTCCATGCAGTGGTCGCGGCGGACCGTCTCGCGCACCGCCTCGCTCATGCCGCGGTACAGGTCCAGCAGCACGGGGTTGTGCGAGGCCGCGGCGATGGACAGGTGGAACTCCACGTCGGCGTCGGCGAACGCGTCGAGGTCGGCGGCCTGGTGGGCGGCGGTGCGCCGGGCCAGGGCCTTCCTCAGGTCGTCGAGGTCGGCCGGCTTGCGGCGTTCGGCGGCCAGGCGGGCCGCCACGAGGTCCAGGCCGCGTCGTACGTCGATGATGTCCATGGTGGCCGCGCGGTCGAGGCGGCGCTTGAACGCCACCTCGCTCTCGTCGGTCGCGGTGACGTACGTGCCGTCGCCCTGACGCGTGGTGAGCAGCCCGGCGTGGACGAGCACGCGTACGGCCTCGCGCACCGACAGCCTGCTCACGCCCAGCGCCTCGGCCAGCCGGCTCTCCGTAGGGATCTTGGCCCCGACCGGCCAGACGCCGCTGGTGATCTCCTGGCGGAGCTCCCGGATGGCGGAGTCGACGAGGGAGGTCCGGCCCACGTGCCGCATTTGTCCTCTTCTCTAATCATCTGATGTCTGATAATTCTATGCCACTGTCGCCCTCGGGTTAAGGGGATCAGCCGGTATGGCTCAGATTCTGTTCACCGATGTACGCCCCCACGATGTCCTGATCGAAGACGGTCGCGTCGTCCCGCTGGAACGCCGGGCGGAAGGCTGCCAGGTGGTGGCGGCGGGCGGACTGCTCGCCCTGCCCGCCCCGGTGGACGCGCACGTCCATCCCGACAAGACCACCTGGGGCCAGCCCTGGGTGAGCCGCACCCCGGCCGGGACGCTGCGCGACCTGATCGAGGGCGACGTCGCGGCGCGGGCGGAGATGACCGCCCCGGTCGCCACGCGGGCCCTGGCGCTCATGGACCACGCGATCGCCCGCGGCACCCGGGCCTGGCGGGCGCACGTGGACGTCGCCCCGGTGTACGGGCTGAGCAACGTGCACGGCGTACGGGAGGCCGCTCAGGCCCGCGCCGGCCTGCTGGACGTGCAGATCGTCGCCTTCCCCCAGCTCGGGCTGCTGTCGCGGCCGGGCACGGCGGAGCTGATGGAGCAGTCGCTCAAGGAGGGCGCGGACATCCTCGGCGGGCTCGACCCCGTAGGCATCGACGGCGACCTGCACGGCCACCTCGACCTGCTGTACGGCCTGGCCGAGCGGCACACCGTCCCGCTCGACATCCACCTGCACGACAGCGGCGACGAAGGGGTCGCGCAGGTGCTGGAGATCGCCCGCAGGGCGAGGTCCAGCGGCGTGCCGACCACGGTCAGCCACGCCTTCTGCCTGGCCGACCGCGCGGACCTCGCCGAGACGCTGGCCGAGGCGAAGGTCTCGCTGACCACCTGCGCGCTCGGCGCCGACCCGGTGCTGCCGGTCGGGCCGCTGGTCGAGGCCGGGGTGCTGGTCGGCCTCGGATCCGACGGGGTGCGGGATCCGTGGACGCCGTTCGGCGACGGCGACATGATCAACCGCGCCCACCTGCTCGCCTACCGCACCGACGCCCGCACCGACGAGGAGCTGGCCAGGTGCTACGAGATCGCGGCGCACGGGGGCGCCGCCCTGCTGGGCCTGGAGCAGGCCCGGCTCCAGCCCGGAGATCCCGCCGACTTCCTCCTGGTACGCGCCGAGTCCATGGCCCAGGCGGTCGTGGACAAGCCCATCCCCCAGTTCGTCGTCCGCAACGGACGCGTTCGCGAAAGGTCCTCCTGATGATCCGTCGAGCCCTACCGGTGGCCGCCGCACTAGCGGTGGCCCTGGCCGGATGCGGCCAGCAGGCCGCAGCACCGCAACAACAGCAGCAGGGCTCGGGCGAGGCGCCCAAGCTGGAGCTCAAGACCGTCACCGCCCCGGCCACCGGGGAACTGGACAAGGTGACGTGGAACCTGCCGTACGAGCCGCAGACGGTCGACCCGATCAGGTCGTTCAACTACGCCGAGAACACCGTGCTGGCCAACATGTGCGAGAGCCTGCTGCGGCTGACCCCCGAGTTCGGCATCCAGCCCGGCCTGGCCGAGAAGGCCGACAACCCCACCCCGACCACGTGGGTCTACACGATCCGGGACGGCGTGAAGTTCTGGGACGGCACGCCGCTGACCGCCGAGGACGTCGCGGCCAGCCTCAACCGCCACCTCGACCCCGCGCTCGGCACCTGGTGGGGCGACTACTTCCACACGGTGCAGTCGATCAAGGCGACCGGGCCGATGCAGGTCACCGTCACGTTGAAGCAGCCCGACGTGCTGTTCAACCAGGCGATGGCCACCGCGGCCGGCGCGATCGTGTCGGCCGAGTACGCCGGCAAGAAGGACCTGGGCTCGCCGACCGGCGGGGTGATGTGCACCGGCCCGTACAAGTACGGGAGCTGGCAGTCCGGCGACGCGCTGACGATCACCCGCAACGACGCCTACTGGGACCCCGCGCTGCGGCCGAAGACCAAGGAACTGGTCTTCCGGTTCATCGCCGACGAGACCACCGCCATCAACGCGCTGCGCTCCGGCGAGGTGGACGGGCAGTACTTCTACCTGCCGCCGGCGGGGCTCGGCCAGCTCCAGCAGTCGCCGACCGGCTCGGTCACGCTCGGCAAGTCGCTGACCTTCTGGACGCTGCTCGGCGCCGCCAAGTCCGGCCCGTACGCCGACCCGAAGGTCCGCCAGGCGCTGTCGCTGGCACTGGACCGGGCGGCCATCTCCAAGGTGGTCTTCCAGGGGACGGCGATGCCGCAGCGCACCCTCGCCGGCGCCGAGTACTGGGGATACCAGCGGGACGCCTTCCAGAAGGCCCACGACGCGATCCCGCCGGAGACGCCCGACCTGGCCAAGGCCAAGCAGCTGCTCACCGAGGCCGGCTCCCCCACCCAGACGATCACCATCGGGATCCAGGGCAGCTCGGCCGTCCACGAGCAGACCGCCAACCTGATCAAGGCGACCGGCGAGGCGCTCGGCCTGAAGATCGAGATCAAGGTGATCCCCGTCGAGCAGTACGGGAACCTCTACAGCGACCCCAAGGCCCGCGAGGGCATCGACGCCTTCTTCTCCACCTGGTACGGCAACGTGCCGGACCCGCTCGACATCTACACCGTCTTCCTGGCGGGCGGCCGTACCAACTTCAACGACTACGCGGCCGTGAACGCCGACATCGCCAAGGCGCGGGCCGCCTACGACGAGGCGGAGCGGGCGGGGCTGGTGACGGCGATCCAGCAGAAGGTCACCACCGACGTGCCGTGGATGCCGCTGAACAACCTGCCGGTGATCCTCTACATGAACAAGCGGGTGACCGGAGCGGTCGCCTCCTTCCCCTACCTGTACTACCCGTGGGCCGCGGGGCTCGGCGCGGCATGAGGTTCCTGGCGAAACGGCTGGCGGGGCTGATCGTGGTCCTGCTGGTCGCCTCCTTCCTGGTGTACGGCCTGCTCTACCTGGTGCCCGGCGGGCCCATGGCGTTCCTGCTCGGCAACCGCAGCGGCACCCCCGAGCAGGTCGCGGCCATCCGCGCGCAGTACCACCTGGACGATCCGTTCCTGCTGCGCTACGCCGCCTGGCTGCGCGACGCGGTGACGGGCGACTTCGGCGCCTCCCTGGTCTACCGGCAGGACGTCTCCGCGCTGATGGCGTCCCGGGCGACGACGACCGTCTTCCTGGTGGTCTACGCGACGCTGCTGATCGTGGCCGGGGGCGTGGCGATGGGCCTGCTGGCGGCGCTGCGCGGCGGCCGGGCCGACGGGCTGGTCGGCCTGGTCTCCTCGGTGTTCCTGGCCACGCCGCCGTTCGTGGTCGGGGTGATCCTCGTCATCGTCTTCGCGCTGGGACTCGGCTGGTTCCCGGTCTTCGGGCCCGGCGACGGGTTCGGCGACCGGATCCACCACCTCACGCTGCCGGCGATCACGCTCAGCCTGGCCAGCGCCGCCTTCCTCGCCCGCATCACGCGGGCCTCGGTGTCGGAGGAGCTGGGCCGCGAGCACGTGGAGACCGCCCGCAGCCGCGGCCTGGCCGAGGGGCACATCGTCCGCAGGCACGTGCTGCGCAACGCGGCCATCCCGGTGGTGACCGTGGTCGGCCTGAACGTCGCCGGGCTGATCGCGGGCTCGGTCGTGGTGGAGAGCATCTTCGCCCTGGACGGTCTGGGCTCGTTGTTCGTCCGCGCGATCCTGCAACGCGACTTCGCGATCGTCCAGGCGGTGGTGCTCGTGCTGGTCACCGCCTTCGTCCTGATCAATCTGGTGGTGGACCTGTGCTACTCCGCTCTCGACCCGCGCCTGTCGCGGCAGTGACCCGCCGCCTGGGCGGGCTGGGCGTGGCCGCCGCCGTCCTGCTGGCCGTCGTCGTGGCGATCACCCTGCTCGCGCCGCTGCTCGCGCCCTACGACCCCGACCAGCCCGACCTGTTCAACGCGCTGGGCGGCGCCTCCGTCGCGCATCCGCTGGGCGGAGACGTCCTGGGCAGGGACGTGTTGTCCCGGCTGATGTACGGCGCGCGGACCACGTTGCTCGCCCCGGTGCTGGTGATCTGCGTCGCGAGCGCCGCCGGGACCACGCTGGCGATCGTCGCCGCCTGGGCGGGCGGCAAGGTGGACGCGGTCGTCTCCCGCCTGCTGGACGTGCTGTTCTCCGTGCCGGGCATCGTCTTCGCGCTGGTCACCGTGGCCGTGCTCGGTCCCGGCGTGCCCGGCGTGGTGATCGGCCTGGCGGTCGCGTACACGCCGTACGTGGCCCGGGTGGTGCGCAGCGCGGCGCTGCGGGAGCGCAGCCTGCCGTACGTGGCCGCCGCCTGGGTGCAGGGCCGGTCGGCGACCGCCATCTGCCTGCGCCACCTGCTGCCGAATCTGCGGCCGATCATCGTCGCGCAGTCGGTCTCGGCGCTCGGCTTCGCGGTGATCGACGTCGCGGCCGTCTCCTTCCTCGGGCTGGGCGTGCAGCCGCCCACCGCCGACTGGGGGCTGATGGTCAAGAGCGGCCTGGACAGCGCCATGCGCGGCCAGCCGCTGGAGGCGCTGAGCGCCGGCCTGCTGATCGCGCTGGTGGTGGCCGCGGTGAACCTGTTGGGCGATCGCCTGGGGAGGCAGTCGTGAGCCTGTTGACGTTGGAGGGCTTCGGTCTGGCCGTGCCGTACGAACGAGGCTGGCGGACGCTGGTCGAGCACGTCGACCTGACCATCGGCGCGGGAGAGGCCGTCGGGCTGGTCGGGGAGTCCGGTTCGGGCAAGTCGATGACCGCCCGCGCGGTCATCGGCCTGACCCCGCCGGGCGCCCGCGTGACCGGCAGGATCGTCTTCGACGGCGCCGACGTGCCCTCGGGCCGGGCGCTGCGGCTGCTGCGGGCCAGGCGGATCGCGATGGTCTTCCAGGATCCGCGGGCGCACATCAACCCCGTCCGCAGCGTCGGCGACTTCCTCACCGAGGCCATGGTGCACAACCTGCGGATGCCGGTGCGGCAGGCGTCGGCGCGGGCCGTCCAGCTCCTCAAGGAGGTCGGCATCGCCGACGGCGAGCGGCGCCTGCGCCAGCACCCGCACGAGCTGTCCGGCGGCCTGCTGCAACGGGTGATGATCGCCTCCGTCCTGGCCGTCGAGCCCGACCTGGTGCTGGCCGACGAGCCGACCACCGCGCTCGACGTGACCACCCAGTCCGAGGTCATGGCCATCCTGGACGAGCTGCGCCGCGAGCGCGGCATGGCCATGCTGCTGATCACCCACGACCTGGAGCTGGCCGCCGCGACCTGCGACCGGCTGGCGGTGATGTACGCGGGCCGCATCGTGGAGGACCTCGACGGCGAGCCGCGCCACCCCTACACCCGCGGCCTCATGAGGTCGCGGCCGAGCCTTGAGGAGGCCGCGCACCGGCTGCCGGTGATCCCCGGACGGCCCGTGGCGGCCTTCGAGGCCGAGGACGGCTGCGCGTTCGCGCCACGCTGCGAGCTGGCCGAGCCGCGCTGCCGGGAGAGCCGGCCGCCGTCCGTCCGCGGCGTCGCCTGCCTGAGAGCGGAGGAGACGGCATGAGAGCGGAGGAAGCGGCATGAGCGTGATCGAAGCGCAGCGGCTGCGGAAGGTGTACGGCCCGGCCACCGCGGTGGACGAGGTCTCCTTCACCGTGGCCGAGGGCGAGTCGCTGGCCGTCGTGGGCGAGTCCGGGTCGGGGAAGACCACCGTCGCCCGCATGCTGCTCGGCCTGGAGACGCCCACCAGCGGCACGATCAGCGTCTGCGGGCGTCCGCGGGCGGCGGGCCGGGTCTCGGCGACGGAGCGGCGCAGGCGGGCACGGGAGATCCAGATCGTCTTCCAGGACCCCTATTCGTCGCTGGACAAGCTGCAGCGGGTCGGCGACGTCGTCGAGACCAGCCTTGCCCTGCACTTCCCGCTCACCTCCGCCGAGCGCCGGAAGAAGGCGCTGGACCTGCTCGAATCGGTGGGCCTGGCCGAACGGCACGCGGCGATGCTGCCCAGGCAGCTGTCCGGCGGGCAGCGCCAGCGCGTGGCCATCGCCCGCGCCCTGGCGGTGGAGCCGCGGGTGCTGGTGCTGGACGAGGCGGTCGCCGCGCTCGACGTGTCGATCCAGGCGCAGATACTCAACCTGCTCGCCGACATCCGCGAGCGGCGCTCGATCAGCTACGTCTTCATCTCCCACGACCTGGCCGTGGTGAACCAGATCAGCGACACGGCCGTGGTGATGCGGCACGGCCGCGTCGTGGAACGCGGCGCCACCCGCACCCTGCTGCGCGAGCCGCAGGAGGAGTACACCCGCGCCCTGCTGGCCGCCGTGCCCAGGCCCGGATGGAAGCCGACCCGGAGGAACACACAGTGAGCACGCTGATCAGGGCGTCGTTCGTCATCGGCTTCGACGGCGAGGACCACGTCATCCACCGCGACGCGTGCGTCGTCTACGACGGCGACCGGATCGTCCACGTCGGCCGTTCCTACGAAGGGCCGGTCGAGGAGGTGATCGACGCGGGTGAGGCGATCGTCGGGCCCGGCTTCATCGACCTGGACGCGCTGGCCGACATCGACCACGCCGTCCTCGACACCTGGCACGCCGACTCCAGCGGGCTGAACTGGTCGCACGACTACGCCGTCAACCGGCGCCGGGCCGTCTTCCCGCCGGAGGACACGCTCTTCATGCGGGAGTACGCGCTCACCCAGCTCATCCGCAACGGCATCACCACCGCGATGCCGATCGCCGCCGAGACGCACAGCGCGTGGGCGGAGTCGTACGAGGAGCTGGCCGGCGTCGTGGAGATCGCCGGGCGGCTCGGCCTGCGCATGTACCTGGGGCCGTCCTACCGTTCGGGCGTGCCGGTGCTGCGCGCCGACGGCGGCCGGGACGTGCACTGGGAGCCCGGACTCGGTGAGCGGGGGCTCGCCGACGCCGTCCGCTTCGTCCGGGACGTCGACGGCGCCCACGACGGCCGGATCCGGGGTGCGCTGCTGCCGTGCCGCATCGAGACCGTCACCCTCGACCTGCTGCGCGCCACCGCCCAGGCCGCGGAGGAACTCGACTGCCTGGTGCGCCTGCACTGCATGCAGGGGCTGACGGAGCTGCGGCTGCTGCGCGAATGGTACGACCGGCACCCCCTGGACGTGCTGGCCGAGGTGGGCCTGCTCGGCCCGCGGCTGCTCGTGCCGCACGCCCTGTACCTCGGCGATCCCGGCACGCCGTTCGAGGGATCGCCGGACCGGCTCGCGGCGCTGGCGGGGATCGTGCACTGCCCCCTCACCTTCGTCAGGTACGGCGACGCGCTGCGCGACTTCGACCGTTACCGGGCGGCCGGCGTGACGGTGTCGCTGGGCACCGACTCCTTCCCGCCCGACATGATCCGCAACATGGACTACGGCAACAACCTGGCCAAACTCGTCACCGGACGGCTGGACGCGGGCTCGGCCGCCGACTACTACCGGGCCGCCACCCTTGGCGGCGCCCGCGCGCTGGGCCGGGACGACCTGGGCAGGCTCGCCCCCGGCGCCAAGGCCGACCTGGTCGTCGTGGACCTCTCCGGCCCGCGCACCGGCCCGGTCGACGACCCGATCAGGACGATGCTGATGAACTGCACGGGCGCCGACGTGTCCACCGTGGTGATCGACGGCCGGCCGGTGATGCGCGACCGGACGATTCCCGGCGTGGACGAGGAGTCGATGCGGCTGCGCGCGCAGAGCTACTTCGAGACGATGAAGGCCGCCTACTCCGAGCGCGACCACCTGCGCCGCGACCCGGCGCTGCTGTTCCCGGCGTCCTTCCGCGTCGTCGAGGACGGCTCATGACCGACGCGACCTTCCTGTCCGGGCTCGCCGCCGAGCTCGACGTCCGGCTCGCCGCCGCGGACGAGCGGCTGCGCACGGCCTACCCCGGCGAGCCGGCCACCCGGCAGCCGGTGCACACGGTGTACGTGCCGGCCGACCGCTACACGGCGGACACAGTACCGGCGTGGGGCCGGCGGGCGCTGGCGGCGCTGGCCGAGCACGGCCGCACCGCCACGGAGTTCGCCGACGCGCTCGGCCTGCCGCCGCGCACGGCGGCGGAGGTGTACGACCAGGTCCGGGCCAAGCTGGCCCGCGAACCGGTCGAAGACCTCAGGATCGACTTCGAGGACGGCTACGGCCACCGCCCGGACGCCGACGAGGACGCCGCCGCCAGGACCGCCGCGAAGGCCCTGGCCGAGGCCACCGCCGCCGGCGCCGGCTCGCCGTTCTGCGGGATCCGGTTCAAGAGCTTCGAGGCGCCGACCCGGCGGCGCGGCCTGCGCACCCTGGCGATCTTCCTGGAGACCCTCGGACCGCCGCCCGGCGGCTTCGTCGTCACGCTGCCGAAGGTGACCTCGGTCGAGCAGGTGGAGGCGATGGCGCTGGCCGCCGGACGGCTGGAGGCGGCGTACGGGCTGGCGGGCGGGAGCCTGCGGTTCGAGCTCCAGGTGGAGACGCCGCAGGCGATACTCGGCGCGGACGGCGTCTCGCCGCTGCCGTCGATGATCCGCGCCGCGGCCGGGCGCTGCGCGGGCCTGCACTACGGCACCTACGACTACTCGGCGGCGCTCGGGGTGTCGGCGGCGTACCAGAGCGCGGAGCATCCGGTCGCCGACCATGCCAAGGCGGTGATGCAGGTCGCCGCCGCCGGCACCGGCGTACGCGTCTGCGACGGGTCGAGCAACGTGCTGCCGGTGGGCGACGGCGACGCCGTCCGCGCCGCCTGGCGGCTGCACGCGCGCCTGGTCCTGCGCGCCCTGGAGGGCGGCCTCTACCAGGGCTGGGACCTGCATCCCGGGCAGCTTCCGAGCCGGTACGCCGCCGTCCACTCCTTCTTCAGGGAGGGGCTGCCGGCCGCCGCCGCCCGGCTGCGCGGCTATCGCGAACGCCGGACGTCCGGCTTCCTGGACGAGCCGGCGACCGTCCGCGCGATGGCCGGGTTCCTCGCCCGGGGCCTCGACTGCGGCGCGATCGGCGCGGCCGAGCTGGGCGCCCTGGCCGGGGTCACGCCGTCCGAGCTGCGCGCCATGCGCGCCGGGGCGGGTGGCTGACGTGCGCATCCTGATCGTGAACGTGAACACCACCCGGTCGATGACCGACACGATCCGCGCCCAGGCGGCGGCGCACGCCTCGCCGGGGGTCGAGATCGTCGCCCTCACCCCGTCGTTCGGGCCGGAGTCGGTGGAGGGGAACTTCGAGAGCTACCTCGCGGCGGTCGCCGTGATGGACCGGGTCGTCCGCTACGACGAGCCGTACGACGCGGTGATCCAGGCCGGGTACGGCGAGCACGGCCGCGAGGGGTTGCAGGAGCTGCTCGACGTCCCCGTGGTGGACATCACCGAGGCGGCCGCGCAGGTCGCGATGCTGATCGGGCGTACGTACTCGGTGGTCACCACGCTGGACCGCGCCGTGCCGCAGATCGAGGACCGGCTGCGGCTCGCCGGGCTGGCCGGCCGGTGCGCGTCGATCAGGGCCAGCGGGCTGTCGGTCCTGGAGCTGGAGGAGGATCCCGGCCGGGCCGTCGAGGCGATCGTCGCCCAGGCCCGGGAGGCCGTCACCGGCGACCGGGCCGAGGTGATCTGCCTGGGATGCGGTGGCATGGCGGGACTCGACCGGAAGATCACCGCGGCCACCGGGGTGCCCGTGGTCGACGGCGTGGCCGCGGCGGTCGCGCTCGCCGAGGGGCTCGTCCGGCTCGGCCTCACCACGAGCAAGGTGCGCACGTACGGGACGCCGCGCCCCAAGACCGTGACCGGGTGGCCGATCACCGGCGGGGCCGCGGCCGTCGCCGGGCCGGTCCGCGCGGGACGGCGCAGCCATGGAGGTGTCGCCTGATGGCCCGGCTGGACCTGCTGTTCCGGGCCCGTCGCGTGGTCACCGACGCGGGAGAGGTGGCACGCAGCATCGGCGTGCGGGACGGGACGATCGTCGCGGTCGAACCGCTGGAGGCCGACCTGGCGGCCGCCGAGGTCGTCCGGCTCGGCGACGACGAGGTGCTGCTGCCCGGCCTGGTGGACAGCCACGTGCACGTGAACGACCCCGGACGGACCGAGTGGGAGGGGTTCGCGAGCGCCACCCGGGCGGCCGCGGCCGGCGGCGTCACGACGATCGTCGACATGCCGCTGAACAGCGTCCCGCCCACCACCGACGCGGCGGCGCTGCGGGTGAAGCGGGCGACC
This sequence comes from Nonomuraea sp. NPDC050227, assembly GCF_044459705.1. NCBI lineage: Bacteria > Bacillati > Actinomycetota > Actinomycetes > Streptosporangiales > Streptosporangiaceae > Nonomuraea > Nonomuraea sp. NPDC050227. The sequence continues at coordinate 204,543 of NZ_JBITJF010000001.1, forward strand.
GCCCGCGGGCAGGCGCACGTGGACGTCGGCTTCTGGGGCGGCGCGGTGCCGGGCAACCTGCGCGAGCTGCGCGGGCTGCACGACGCGGGCGTGTTCGGGTTCAAGAGCTTCCTGCTGCACTCGGGCGTGCCGGAGTTCCCTCCCCTGGAGCCGGCCGAGCTGGCGGACGCGCTCCGCGAGCTGCGGTCGTTCGACGCGCTGATGATCGTCCACGCCGAGGACCCGCAGGTGATCGAGCACGCGCCGCCCGCGCGCGGCGCGAGCTACCGCGACTTCCTGCGCTCCCGCCCGCGCGGCGCGGAGAACCTCGCGGTCGCCCGCGTCATCGAGCTGGCCCGCCGGACCGGCTGCCGGGTACACATTCTGCACCTGTCCAGCTCGGACGCGCTGCCGATGATCCGCTCGGCCCGGGACGACGGTGTGCGGATCACCGTGGAGACCTGCCCGCACTATCTGACGTTCAGCGCCGAGGAGATCGCCGAGGGGGCCACCTTGTTCAAGTGCTGCCCGCCGATCCGCGAGGCGGCCAACCGCGAGTCGCTCTGGCGGGGGCTCGCCGACGGCACGATCGACTGCGTCGTCTCCGACCACTCGCCGTGCACGCCGGAGCTCAAGCGGCTCGACACCGGCGACTTCGGCCTCGCCTGGGGCGGCATCGCGTCGCTGCAGCTCGGCCTGTCCGCGGTGTGGACCGAGGCCAGGCGCCGCGGCCACCCGCTGACCGACGTGGCGCGCTGGATGGCCGGCCGCCCCGCGCAGGTGGCGGGGCTGTCCGGCAAGGGCCGGATCGCGCCGGGCCACCAGGCCGACTTCTGCGTGTTCGCGCCCGACGAGCTGTTCGTGGCCGACAAGGACCGGCTGCACCACCGCAACCCCGTGACGCCCTACCACGGCCGCACGCTCGCCGGCGTGGTTCGCGGAAGCTGGCTGCGCGGCGAACGCATCGACATCGACGGCCCGCCGCGGGGCCGGCTGCTCACCCGAGGAGAAGCATGACCTTCACCCACTTCCCGGACCTGGCCTCGCGCGCGCTGGCCGGCAGTGTCGTGCACGCCAACGACGAGCTGTTCGCCGAGCGGGAGAACCTGATCAAGCCCGGCCCCGCCGCGTTCTCGACGGAGGACTTCGGCCACAAGGGCAAGGTGTACGACGGCTGGGAGACCCGTCGCCGGCGCGAGCCGGGGAACGACTACGCGATCGTCCGGCTCGGCGTGCCCGGCGTGGTGCGCGGGGTGGTGATCGACACCGCCTGGTTCAAGGGCAACTACCCGCCGTACGCCTCGGTGGAGGCGGCCGGCGTCGAGGGCGCGCCGTCACCGGCCGAGCTGGAGCGGGCGAACTGGGAGACGATCGTCGGGAAGAGCGCGATCAGGGGCGACGCCGAGAACGCGTTCGAGGTCGCGGACCGGCGGCGCTGGACGCACGTGCGGCTGAGCATCTACCCCGACGGCGGGGTGGCCCGGTTCCGGGTGCACGGCGAGCCGGTGCCCGACCCGCGCCTGCTGGACGGCACGATCGACCTGGCCGCGCTGGAGCACGGCGGCAACGTGGTGGCCTGCTCCGACACGTTCTACTCCTCGCCGGTGCAGCTGCTGCTGCCCGGCCGGGCCCGGATCATGGGCGACGGCTGGGAGAACGCCCGCCGCCGCGACGGCGGCAACGACCACGTGACGGTCCGGCTGGCGGGCCGCGGGCGGGTGCGCCGGGTGGAGATCGACACGTCGTACTTCGTCGGCAACGCGGCCGGCTGGGCCTCGCTGAGCGGAACCGACGCGGGCCATTCAGACGTGGACGGTCTGGACGCGGAGTGGTTCGAGCTGATCCCGAAGACCCGGTTGCAGCCGGACACCCGGCACTTCCTGCGCCCGGTGTCGGCCGCGCCCGTGACGCACGTCCGCCTGGACGTCTTCCCCGACGGCGGCCTGGCCCGGCTCAGGGTGCACGGCGAGCTGGACGCCGACGCCCACCGCGCGGCCATGTTGCGCTGGCTCGACCTGCTGCCGGCCGGGCACGCCGTCGAGGTGCTCCGCGGGGCCGGCGTGCCCGGCCGGACCGCCGAGGAGCTCGTCGGCCGCCGGCCGTTCGCCGACGGCGACGTGCTGCCCCCGGCGCTGCTCCTGCCGGCGGGGCCGCCTTTCCGGCCTTGAGGTCATTCGGGAGGCGCGCCGAACACGTACGAGCCGGGGGCGTCCGGGTCGTCGCCGGCCCAGAACTCGGTCCAGTGGAGGCGGAACTCCTCGCGCGAGAGATGGCCGTCGCCGTTGAGGTCGATGGCCTCGAACATCGCGTCGGCGGTGCCGGTGACCGCGTCGGTCATGGCGCCGAGCACGTCGACCACGCTGAGCACCTGGTCGAGGGAGACGCCGGCGTCGCCGCCCGAGGCGGCCCTGAGCACCGGCCACCAGCCGGTCATGACGGAGGTCAGCCGCTCCGGGCCGGCCGGCCCGGCGAGGGCCGACCAGCGGTGGGCGAGCGCCTGGAAGTCGGCCTGGGTCAGCCGGCCGTCGCCGTCGACGTCCATCGCCCGGAAGACTCCGCCGACCTTCTTGCGCTGGAACTCGCTGGCCACATCTGCCTCCACTCTTCGGGAGACTCAATGCTGTCGAGTGATCACTTTTCGTGACCATAGTCGTTTGAGTGACTAATCCGTTACGTAGTGTGGAGGTCAGGTGAAGTCGGCGCAGCGGGCCTGCCCCTTGCCCGGCACGGTCACCCGTACGTCGTCCACCTCCACGCCGCGCTCGGCGGCGGTGGCGGCGGCGATCGTGCAGACGAGCTGCCCGGTCGCCATCCGCGGCAGCCGGGATGTCGAGGCCCCCAGGACGAACGCGTCGCCGGTCACCCGGACGGCCAGGCTCTTCGGCAGGCTGGTGACGAAGGCGCGCTCGCGTTCCTGCGCGGTGGGGCCGCCGGTCAGCAGCACGACGGTTTCGGCGGCCGGCAGCGGGCCCTCGGGGCGGGTGACGGGCCCGAGCCGGCCATGCCGCACGAAGTACAGGGTGGTGCCCTGGACGAAGCCGCGGGGCGCCTCTCCGGCGCGGATCACGTCGGTGGGGCCGACTCCGCAGGCCGTGCAGGCGGTCAGGATCAGGGCGAGCGGCCAGGCTCTCACGGACGGTTCCTCGGCAGGGTGAGGGTGAAGACGGCGCCAGGACCGGGGGCGACGGTGAGGTCGCCGCCGTGCAGCAGGGCGTTCTCGCGGGCGATGGCCAGGCCGAGGCCGCTGCCTTCGGAGCGGGCGCGCGCGACGTCGGCCTTGTAGAAGCGCTCGAAGACGTGCGGGAGCACGTCGGCGGGCAGGCCGGGCCCCTGGTCGGAGACCTCGACGGCGACCGCCCGGCCGGTGGCGCGCACCCGGACGGCGACGGGCGGCGCGCCGTGCCGCAGCGCGTTGCCGACGAGGTTGGCGACGATGACGTCCAGGCGGCGCGGGTCGAGGGGAACCCGGACGTCCGGGGACGGCAGGTCCGCGATGACGTCGGAACTCCAGCCGCGGGACCGCAGGCAGGCCGCGACGGCGGCGCCGACGTCCACGTCGTTGAGGTTGAGCGCGGCGGCTCCGGCGTCGAAGCGGGAGATCTCCATCAGGTCGTCGACGAGCGCGCTGAGCCGGGCGACCTCGGCGGTGATCAGCCTGGCGGCGGTTCCGGCGTCGGCGTCCAGCCGGGCGGCGCCCGCTTCGAGGACGTCGGTGACGGCGGTGGCGGCGGCCAGCGGCGTGCGCAGCTCGTGGGAGACGTCCGCGACGAACCGCCGTGACCTGGCCTCCATCTCGCGCAGCTCGCCGACCGAACGTTCCAGCGCGGCGGCCGTCTCGTTGAAGCGTCCGGCCAGCCGGGCCAGCTCGTCGCCGCCGTGGACGGGCAGGCGGGTCTCCAGCCGTCCCTCGCCCAGCTGCCGGGCCGCCCGGTCCAGGTCGGCGACCGGCCGCAGGACGCCGCGCGCGGCCAGCAGCCCGGCCAGCACCGCCAGCAGCACGACGGGCACGGCCGCCGCCTGCGCGGCGCGCAGCACGGCCGTCTCGTCGGAGGCGGCCTGCCCGAGCGACTCGACGAGGTAGACGCTGATCCCCGACGGCGTGCCGCCGGCGCGGAGCATGACCCTGCTGCCGGCCACGAGGTACGGCACGCCGTCGCGCTGCACCCGCTGCCAGGCCAGCTCCGGCCATCGCAGGACGGTCGCGCGCAGCTCGGCGGTGACGCGGGCGTCGCCCGGCACGGCGCCGTCCCTGACGACGTAGACCTTGCGGTCGCCGATCTCCAGGCCCTCGGCCAGCAGGGCCAGTTCCTCGTCGCCGGCGGGCAGCGCCACGTCGCGGGACAGCAGCAGCACCCGGTTCCTGAAGTCCTTCAGCGACCGGTCCTGCGCCCCGGCCAGCAGGTTGGTGCGCGCCTTGTAGTACGTCAGCCCCGCGGCCCCCACCGCGCTCAGCCCGCCCACCAGCACGAACGTGATCACCAGCCGGACCCGCAACCCCCGCAGCCAGTTCATACCGGCCCGAAGCGGTAGCCGAATCCGCGCACGGTCTGCACGTACCTCGGCTCGGCGGGCACCTCCTCGATCTTGGACCGCAGCCGCTGCACGCAGGCGTCCACCAGCCGCGAGTCGCCCAGGTAGTCGTGCTCCCACACCGACTCCAGCAACTGCTGCCTGTTGAAGACCTGGCCCGGTGTGGCCGACAGGTGCAGCAGCAGCCGCAACTCCATCGGCGGCAGCGCGACCTGCCGGCCGTTCCTGCTCACGGTGAGGGAGGAGCGGTCCACGCACAACCCGCCGTACCTCTCCACGGGCGAGGGCACACCGTCCGTACGGCGCAGCACCGCCCTGATCCGGGCCTCCAGGACCTGCGGGCGCACCGGCTTGACCACGTAGTCGTCCGCGCCCGCCTCCAGCCCGCCGACCACGTCGAAGTCGTCGCCCCGCGCGCTCAGCATCACGATCGAGGTGGACGTGGTCGCACGGATGCGACGGCACACCTCGAACCCGTCGATGCCGGGCAGCATGAGGTCGAGCACCACCACGTCGGGGGCGAAGCGGGCCAGCCGGTCCAGCCCCTCCTCCCCGGACGCCGCCGATCGCACCTCGTGGTCCCGGCCCTTGAGGGCGAGCGTCAGAGCGTCCCTGACGTGGGGATCGTCCTCGATCAGCAAGACACGGGCCATGCGTTCCAGTATCGGCGGCCTGGCGTGCCGGTTTGTGCGCCTTCGGAAGCTATTACACGTTCATGACATGGAGCGGACGGCCTCCTCACAACGGCGGGCCACGGTGTTGACCGCCAGCCGATTCCATTGGAGGAAACCGTGTTGATCAGCAAGCGGCGTCTCGCCGTCCTGGCCGCCCTGCCCGTCCTCGCCCTGAGCGCGGCGTGCGGGACGCAGAGCCTCGCCAGCTCGTCCAGCCCCGCGCCCGACTCCGGCAAACCGACCTGGCACGAGACCGCGGTGAAGTTCGCCGGATGCATGCGGGAGAACGGGATCGACATCCCGGACCCGGTCAAGGGGCAGGACCTCGACACCAGCGCCGTCACCAAGGTCACCCAGGCCAAGCTCGACGCCGCCATGAAGGCGTGCAAGGAGTGGGACTCGGCGCTGCTCGGCGGCTCCGAACCGGCCACGCCGGAGGAGGACGCCAAGTTCGCCGCGTGGGCGCAGTGTCTGCGCAAGGGCGGCGTCTGGCAGCCCGTCACCAAGGGTGAGGAGATGCCGGCCGGGTTCGAGCAGGTCAAGCCCGGCTCGGCCGCCGAGAAGCAGGTCTTCGAGGGCTGCGACCTGCTCCGGCCGCCCGCCCCGTACGAGGAGAACTAGCCCCCGCACCCCCGCCGGGCCATGCCCTTCCCTCTGCGGTCGCTCTGCTGGATGGGGGGAGGGTCGGCGGGACTCCGGCCGGTCGCGGCTCCCGGCGTCAGGAGCCGCGGCCGGCCGTTCACGACCCGGCCGGGCCCGGCGTCCGGCCGGTCACGGGGGCTAGGCTGGGCGCATGGGTCATGCGAAGACGTCGTTCGTCTGCCTGCCGTGCCGGGCCTCGTACAAGCAGCCCTACCCGCTGCCCGGCGACCGGGGCCGGTCGTGCCCGCGGTGCGGCGAGCCGCTGATCCACGTGGGCTCCGCCTTCGCGGCTCCCCGGCGGCGCGACACCGCGGCCTGGCGGGTGCTGTCGCTGCTGCTGCACGCGGGCGTCGGCTTCCACAAGAGTTGTTGCGGCGGGCCCGGCTACCGGCCGCGCACGCTCGGCGCGGCCCGCGCGCGGATGGCGCACGCGCGGGCCACCGGAGAGCCGTTCGCCAAGGCCCTGACGCGTCCCGAACTGCCCTAGGACGGCCCGCATGACCATCGACGTCCGGACGCTGCTGCCCGTCGCCGAGCGGGCCGCGTCGATCGCCGGCGAGATCATCACGACCCGGGCGCCCGGCGTCGTCACCGCCAAGGGCGACCGCGACATGGCCACCGAGGTCGATTACGCCGTCGAGCACGCCGTACGCGAGTTCCTCTCGAAGGAGACGCCCGAGCTGGGCTTCCTCGGCGAGGAGGAGGGCGCGAGCCGGCCGGGCCAGGGCCTGACCTGGGTGCTCGACCCCGTGGACGGCACGGCCAACTTCCTGCACGGCATCCCGCTGTGCGGGGTCTCCCTGGGCCTGGTCGACGGGGACGTGCCGCTGCTCGGCGTCGTCGGCCTGCCGTTCCTCGGCGTCCGCTACTCGGCCGCCCAAGGCGCCGGCGCGACGGCCAACGGCTCGCCCGTCCAGGTCAGCGGCGCCGCGGAACTTCAGGACGCCGTCGTCGCCCTGGGCGACTACGCGGTGGGCGCGGACGCGGCGGAACGCAACCGTCCCCGCTTCGCCCTGACCCAGGAACTGGCCGCGCGAGTCCAGCGCGTCAGGATGCTCGGCTCAGCGGCGATCGACCTCGTGTGGGTGGCCGACGGCAAGGTCGACGCGAGCGTCATGCTCAGCAACAACCCGTGGGACACCGCGGCGGGCGTCGTCATCGCCCGCGAGGCCGGAGCCCTGGTGGTCGACCTCGACGGCAGCCCCCACGACATGGCCTCCCGGGCGACCATCGCGACGAGCCCCGCCCTGGCCCCCGAGCTCCTGAAGCTCCTCACCGCCGCCCTTCCGCACGCCTCGGAATAGGTCTGGCCGGTCCCGGGGCCCCGCTTCAGCCGCCGGCGCTGCCCTGAGCCCCGTGGGCCGCGTACAGCACACCGAGTCGCCGGTCGATCTCCGCACGCACCGGGTCGTGCCGCGGGCCGAGGGCGAATCGCCGGTCGGTCCAGCTGTCGGGCGGATACAGCCACACCGGCCGGCTGGCCAGGTGCTCCGGTTCCCAGTCGTACCGCGGCCAGACGTGAGCGTGCAGGAACGGGTCGGTGTTGCCGAGGATCTCCAGGTTGACCCGCCGGAACGCCGGGTCCAGCGCGCCGCAGGCCCGCTCGACCGCCTCGCCGAGCAGCTCCATGTCCGACAGGAAGGCCATCCGCCTGGCCCGGGGCAGGTCGGACAGCCGCTGCACGCCGGGCTCGTCCGTCAGGAGAACCGAGTATCCCGGCAGGAACTGCGTGTCACCGATCACGGCGAAGCCGGCGTCCAGCCGCCTGAGCACCGTGGGGTTCCGGCCCGCCAACGCACTGCCGACCCTGTCCCCCCGCCAGTCACCACCCACGGCCCCCGACCCTACACACAAGCCCCCGCAACTCACCGGCGAGCAGGACGGCGTCCCCGGCCCGTCGTACTCAGGACAGTTCGCCGACCAGGGCGACGACATGCCCTCCATCGACGGCGCACCACCAGACCGGCCCGCGGTCCGGCCCTCCGACGTGCAGCCCACGATCGTGCACGGGACAGACGGGCCACACCGTCCAGGTGAGTTCCATGACGGTCTCCTGGACCGCCTCGGCGAGAGACAGCAGCGCTGTCTGTGCGTCGCTGCCCGCTTCCGGCGGGATCCCGTTGCCGTGGTAGGAACCCTCGAACTCCACCTGCGCGTCGTGACGGCCGCGCGACGGGTCGGTGATCAGGCGCAGCGGGCCGGTGATCCCGCCTGCTCGGACGTCGCGTTCCACGATCTTCAGCGCCTGCTCCAGCGTCGCCCACAGCTGGGGATCGAGGGTGAAGCCCGGCCGGAAGTCGATGTCGTTGAGAAGGCCCTCCCCCAGATGGGCCAGGTCGGCACCGTTCAGCCGGGCAGCGGAGGACTCCAGGAGCTCCCGCGTGGTCGCAGTGCTCAGGCCCCATTCCTCCAGCAGGGAGGCCAGTTCGAGGACGGTCCGGGCGTCGAGGCCGCCGTCCCGCAGAGCCACGTGGACGCGGCTCGCCAGCTCGTGGGCTTGCTCTTCAGGATGCACATCGCAGTATCCCGCAGCCCGCTTTCGCCGCCACCGGGCCCCGCGGATCGGCAGGGCCCGGGCGTTTCTCCTACGGCAGGATGATGGAGCCGCTCCACTGGGTGACCGCGTCGGAGTAGACCTCGCGCAGTTCGCCGTCGAAGTACGGCGAGAAGCTCTTGTCGTAGCGCAGGTCGCCGTCGGTGTCGGCGACGCTGATGGTGATCGCGTTGAGGTGGCCCACGCGCCCGGTCTTGTCGTAGCGCAGCAGCCAGGAGGAGCCGAGGGAGCCCTCACCGGGGAACGGGGAATCGACGGCGGCGAGTTCCTCGGCCTTCAGGCTGGGCGCCTGGGCGGCGGACGTGCGTCCCGAGAAGGTTTCCAGGGTGTCGCCCGGCTGCGGGTGGGAGCCGTCCGGGTGGACGCCGGCCGGGAAGCCGAAGACGTCCACCGAGGAGTCGAGCGGCTGGTTCCAGGCCAGGCCCTGTCCGCCGACCTGGTCGACCAGCCTGCCGGTGTCGGTCAGCTCGCCCGTGGGAGAGGAGGTGACGCCGTTGTAGACGGTGACGAAGGCGTAGTCGCGGTCGTAGTCGCCGTACGCGGGGAAGTCGTAGTGGGTGAAGAGCTGCTTTCCGACGTAGAGGCCGGACGGAGCGGCGCCGGCGGAGTATCCGGGGACGAAGACCCACTTGCCGAGCCCCCCGCCGTACTGCTGTTCGTAGGCGCAGTGGCCGGCGGTGGCCACGACGTTGCGGTACTGCGACTGCACGGCGGTGCCGGTGCACCAGTGCGGCAGGCCGTCGGCGCCGACGAAGAACACCTTGCCCGAGCTGACGGGCCCCTTGCCGGCGCTTCCCGCGCCGTCGGGCGGGAGCACGGGCGGGACGGTGCCGGGCTTGCCGTCGGCAACGGCCGAACCGCTGAGGATGACCTTGTCGATGTCGGTCTGGACGGCGTAGGGGGTGGCGTTCGCCAGGTTGGCGCCGCCGTTGCCCAGCCAGAACGCGGCCACCTCGACAGCGGACGTCTGCGTGACCGTCAACGGGTAGCTCGCCGTGGCGACCGATCCGGCGGCGGGCGCGGCCATGAGGCCGGAAACCAGGAGGCCGGTGGCCAACACGCCCAGCGTTGTCTTCATCTGGCCCTCTCCACTCTGCTCGGGGGGTAACGGCTTTTCGAACATACGATCGCCGCCGAGGGCTGACGCTACCCCGCCGAACTCAAGATGATCAACACTTTTAACAGCCGGTTGTCAACACGACCGCTGCGGTCAGAGGGTGGCGTGGAGGTGGGAGAGCATCGTGCGGGCGGGGTGGCCGAGGATGTTCTCCAGGTCGGGGGTCTGTCTCTCCAGGGCGCCGGCGCGGATCCGGGCGTTCAGCCAGGCCATCGGGCCGGGGGCGGCGTCGGGGACCTCGCGGTAGGGCACGCCCAGCGCCCGCGCCACCTCCGGGTGGGTCCACAGCGGCCCGGTGAAGTCGTAGGCGCGGCCCTCGTGGCCGTCGCCGGTCAGCACGTTGGCCGCCGCCTCGGCCAGGTCGGACCGGAACGCGGTGTTCAGGCCGCGCCCTCCGCCGCTCCCGGTCAGCTCACCGCCCGAGACCCGGGGGACGAACGCGTCGCTGTAGAACGGGTGGCGCAGGATCGTGCACGGCAGGCCGCTGCGCAGGAGGGCCTGCTCGGTGGCGTGGTGGGCCTCGGTCATGCCGGTGGCGACAGTGTCGGCGTCCAGGAAGCTGGTGTAGACGACGGCGCCGACGCCCACGTCCGCGGCGGCCGCGAGGGCGGCCAGGTGGTGGCCGATCCGGCGGCCGGGGTCGAGCTCCGGCGAGGAGATCAGGAGCAGGCGGGCGGCGCCCTCGAACGCCGTGCGCAGACTCGCCGGATCGTCGTAGTCGCCCCGCCGCACCGGGACGCCCTCGGGCGCGCGGGCGGGATCGCGCACGGCGGCGACGACGTCCGCCCTGGTGCGCAGCCGGTCGATGACGAGACGGCCGAGCGCGCCCGACGCCGCCGAGATAACGATCATGAGGCTCCCTCTGATCAGGATGGGTGCTGAAAGTGAACTGCCACCGCGTCCTGCGACGCCACCGCTTTTCGCCCGGGACGGTCCCACGACGGCCCCAGAGGAGCATTTCCGGAGAAGACCGCCCAGGTCACCCGGGTTAGCGTGATCGTGGACCTCTGGAGAGAACATGGACGAGCTCATCACGTACGGCAAATGGGCGTCGGTGCGCGGCTCGCTCAAGGCGGCCACCGACCGGTTCGCGAAGCTGGTCTCCATCGTCGATCCCCACGCCATGGCGACCAGGGAGTGGACCGTCGCCGAGACCGCGGCCCACGTCACCGCGATCGCCTCGCTCTACACCTGCGTGGTGCGCGGCGACGTGACCACGCCCTTCCCGGAGCTCGCCGAGCCGATACTCGGCGCGAACGTCGACACGGTGAGCGCCCTGAACGAGCTGGCGTTCGAGCACTTCCCCGAGCGGGACCCGGTCGCCCTGGCCGAGCGGCTGCGCGGCGACGTCCGGGAGATCCTGCGCGCCGGCGCGGAGGCCGATCCGGCGACGCCGGTCCCGTGGCTGGGCGACGCGCGGGTGCCCGTCGCGGGCGTGCTGGCCCACCTGCTGAACGAGCTGCTGCTGCACGGCTGGGACATCGCCCGCGCGACCCGTACCCCCTGGTCGGTGCCCGCGCGGGACGCCGGGCTGTTCTTCGACCTGTTCCTCATCGGGATGATCAGGAACGACTACGGACGCCTGATGGACACCGGGACGCCCGCCCCGCCCCGCCGGATCACCGTCGGGTTCCACTCCGCGCACACCGCGCCGGCGGCGCTGGCGCTCGAGAACGGGCGGGTGTCGGTGGCCGAAGTGGGGCCGCAGGTGGACGCGCACGTGCGGTTCGACCCGGCGGCGCTGAACCTGTTGCTGTTCGGCCGGATGTCCAGGACGCGGGCCGCGCTCACGGGCAAAGTGGCGGTCTGGGGGCGGCGTCCGTGGCTGCTGCCGGCCTTCCTGCGGTTCGTACGGCTGCCCACGACGACGGTCCCGCGCTCACGCGCCGAGTCCATACAGGTGTGAACGCCACAAAGTATTCACCCGGTGGGCGCATACTGGAGGAGATGAAGCGAGCCAGCGGCGATTCTCGTCGTCACCTGCCCACAAGTCCCTTCAAACCGCCGCCTCCGGCGCCACCCGCGGAGCAGTTCGACATGCACGACCGGGTGAGCCACGACCGATTCGGCCTCGGTGTCGTCATCGGTGTGGAGGACGACGTCGCCGTACTGGTCGACTTCGGATCCCGGCAGGAACGGATCACGACGCCGTTCAACAAGCTGTACAAACTCTGAGAGCCGGTCCGCGACGCCCGTGTGCCCCGAGGGCCGCATGGGCGGGACCGACGCGCGGCGTGCCCGGCTGAGGGCGCCGGGGTTCAGTGACTCACGGGGACAGACGCTCGTGGGTCGATGGCGCGCGGAGTGGAGTCGCGGAGTGGAGTCGGCGGCTCAGGGGGTGACGATGGCGAAGTCGCGGGCCGGTGAGTCGAGCACCGCGACCAGCCGCTGCAGCGCCGTGATGTCGCCCTCCCGCTCCACCCCCTCCACGCCCTTGCCGGCCAGCAGGCCGAGCAGCTGGGCCCTGGTGAGGCGGAGCGTGAGGTCCACGGGCTCCTCCGGCGGGTTCAGCCGCTGGACGAGCACGCCGTTGGACAGCGTGGTGCGGTACAGCTCCCCCAGGTCCGTCAGGTGCCAGTCGATCGACAGGCTCTCGTGCCAGGCCTTGGGGCCGTCCACGCGGATGGCGAGGGAGTCGAAGATCTGCTCCACGGTCAGGGCCGCGAGCAGGTCGGGCGAGGTGGTGGTGACGCGGGTGGGGGCGATGCCGTCGGTCAGCTCCATGGCCCCCGTCAGGTACGAGTTGCGCCACGTCCCGTTCTCCGCGCCCTGGCCGAGCCGGGTGTAGACCTCGGCCAGCAGGTCCCTGGCCGCCTTGTTGCCCTCGTCGGCGAAGACGGCGTGGTTGAGCAGCTGGACGGCGAAGCGCAGGTCGTTCTCCTCGATGTAGCGGCGGGCGAAGGCCACGACGGCCGCGCCGCCGCCCATGCACTCGACGTACCGGATCGCGCTCTCCCTGGGCGGGTGCTCCCACAGGTGGGCGGGGTTGCCGTCGTACCAGCCGAGGTAGCGCTGGTAGACGGCCTTGACGTTGTGGCTGACCGAGCCGTAGTAGCCGTGGGTGTGCCAGACCTGTTCCAGCGCGGGCGGCACCCGCATCTGCTCGGCGATCTCGGCGCCGGTCAGTCCCTTGTTGAGCAGGCGCAGGGTCTGGTCGTGCAGGTAGGCGTACAGGTCTCGCTGTTCCTGGAGGAACCGGACGATGTTGCTCTTTCCCCAGGTCGGCCAGTGGTGGGAGGCGAAGGCGACCTCGGCCCGGTCGGCGAGCAGCGTGAGGGTCTCCGACAGATAGCGGGCCCAGACGCGGGCGTCGCGCACCTGGGCGCCGCGCAGCGTGAGGATGTTGTGCAGGTTGTGGGTGGCGTTCTCGGCCAGGCACAGGGCGTCGCGGTCGGGGAAGAGGAAGTTCATCTCGGCGGGGGCCTCGGTGCCGGGGGTGAGCTGGAAGACGATCCGCACCCCGTCCACGATCTCCTCCTGGCCGGTGCGGCTGACGTCCACGGTGGGCGGGATGAGGGACGTGGTGCCGGTCGAGGACGTCATGCCGAGACCGCAGCCGATCTGGCCGTCCGGGGCGTGCGGCAGGGCCAGGCCGAACATGTAGCCGGCGCGGCGGTTCATGGCGGGGCCGGCGTAGACGTTCTCGGAGACCGCGTGGTCCATGAAGCCGGCGGGGGCCAGGATCGGCACGTTGCCGTCGGTGACGCCGCGCACGCCGCCGAAGTGGTCGACGTGGCTGTGGGTGTAGACGACGCCGGTGACCGGCCGGTCGCCGCGGTGGCGGCGGTAGAGCGCGAGCGCGGCGGCGGCGCACTCGGTGGAGACCAGCGGGTCGATGACGATGACGCCGACGTCGCCCTCGACCAGGGTCATGTTCGACAGGTCCAGGCCGCGTACCTGGTAGATGCCGTCGGCGACCTCGTACAGGCCCTGTTTGGCGCAGAGCTGGCTCTGCCGCCACAGGCTGGGATGAGCGGTTTCGGGGCATTCGGCGTTGAGAAAGGCGTAGGAGTCGTTGTCCCAGACGACCTCGCCGCTTCTCGACTTGACCACGGCGGGGGTCAACTTCGCGATGAAGCCGCGATCGGCGTCCTCGAAGTCGCCCGTGTCATGAAATGGAAGGTCTGCCATGTCTGCTCGCATGCCCCTGAATGGACGCTCGTAGCTCAACAACCAGCCCCAATAGCATGAAACTCGGGCAATAAGGACAGGGAGCGGCGGCGTAGCGACTCGGACGGTGTGATTGGGTGGTTCCAGGCTGATCTCATCGGGGGTGGTCATGGAAGCGTGCGTGTTCGACCTCGACGGCGTGCTCGTCGACTCCGAACCCGTCTGGGAGCAGGTGCGGCGCGCCTTCGTCGCCGACCACGGCGGCACCTGGCAGCCCGACACGCAGTCCAGGCTGATGGGCATGAGCACCGGCGAGTGGGCGGCCTACCTGCACGAGCTGGGGGTGCGCCTGACGCCCGACGAGATCGCCGAGGGCGTGGTCGACCAGATGGCCGAGCGCTACCAGGACGGCGTGCCGCTGCTGCCGGGCGCCCGCGAGGCCGTGCGCCGGCTGGCCGGGCACTTCACCCTCGGCCTGGCCAGCTCGTCGCCGCGGCGGCTGATCGACGTGGTGCTGGACGCGTCCGAGCTGCGCGAGTACTTCGTGACGACGGTCTCCACGGAGGAGGTCGCGCGCGGCAAGCCCGCCCCCGACGGCTATCTGGAGGCCGCCCGGCGGCTGGAGATCTACCCGAAGGACTGCGTGGCGGTCGAGGACTCCAGCAACGGGCTGCGTTCGGCGCACGCGGCCGGCATGCGGGTGATCGCCGTGCCGCATCCCGGCTACCCGCCCGACGACGACGCCCTCGCTCTCGCCTGGCAGGTCCTGCCCGACCTCGACGCGCTCACGGTCGAGGCGCTGACGTGACGACCGGCGGCATGGGCGTCCGCCTGCGGACGCCGGCCGACCTGGACGCCTGCGCCGACGCCCTGGCCCTGGTGCACGCCGCCGACCGCTACCCCGTCGACTGGCCGGCCGACCCGCAGGGCTGGCTGACTCCGGGCGACCTCCTGCGCGCCTGGGTGGCGGTCGAGGAGGGCCAGGTGCTCGGCCACGTGGGCCTGGCCGGCACCGACGAGGGCCCGCAGGTCACCCGGCTCTTCGTGGTGCCCGCCGCCCGGGGCCGCGGGCTGGCTCCCGTGCTGCTGGACACCGTGCGGAAGGCCGCAGGAACGCCCGTCGTCCTGGAGGTCTCCGACGAGGGCCGGGCGGCCGTCGCGCTCTACGAGCGGCTGGGCTGGCGCCGCGTCGGCAGCACCCGCGCTCGATGGCTCAACGCCGCGGGCGAACCCGCCCTGCTCCACCACTACGTGAGCCCGTGAGGCTATCCTTTGGGAATCGTGCGAGACATCACGGTTTTCAGTGGCAGCGCCCACCCCGAGCTGGCCGAGGAGATCTGCTCCCATCTCGGAACCCCGCTCCACCCCGTCAAGGTCGCCCGCTTCGCCAACGACGCGCTTGAGGTGCAGCTCCAGGCCAACTGCCGCGAGCGCGACGTGTTCCTCATCCAGCCCCTGGTGCCGCCGACGCAGGAGAACCTGGTCGAGCTGCTGCTCATGATCGACGCGGCGCGCGGCGCGTCCGCGGCCAGGACGACCGTGGTGCTGCCGCATTACGCCTACGCCAGATCAGACAAAAAGGACGCGCCACGCATCTCCATCGGCGCGCGCCTGGTCGCCGACCTGATGGTGGCCGCGGGCGCGAACCGGGTGCTGGCCATGACGCTGCACTCGCCGCAGGTGCACGGCTTCTTCAGCGTGCCGGTCGACCACCTGCACGCGCTGCGCGAGCTGGCCGCGCACTTCCGCCGCCACGACCTGTCGAACGCCGTCGTCGTCTCCCCCGACCTGGGCAACGCCAAGGAGGCGGCGCACTTCGCCCGGCTGCTCGGCACGGGCGTCGCGATGGGCGCCAAGCAGCGCTTCGCCGACGACCGCGTGGTGATCAGCTCGGTCATCGGCGAGGTCGCCGGCAAGGACGTGATCATCCTGGACGACGAGATCGCCAAGGGCAGCACGGTCATCGAGCTGCTGGGCCGGCTGCGTGAGCAGGGCGTCAACTCCGTCCGGGTGGCGTGCACGCACGGGCTGTTCGCGGGCGGGGCGATCGAGCGGCTGAGCGCGTTCCCCGAGGTCATGGAGATCGTCTGCACGAACACCGTGCCGCCGCCCAAGCCGAGTGACAAGCTGACCGTGTTGTCGATCGCGCCGGCACTGGCCGAGGCCATGCGCCGGATCCACGACGGCGAGTCGGTGAGCGCTCTGTTCAGCACGTCCTGACGGCCCGCCCCGGTGATCTTCCGGGACGGCCGGGAATGGATCATAGTGGACATCATGCATGCGGCCACAGACGTCCTGCTCCGGCGGTTCCGAGACGGCGTGGGCGAGATCGTGCCCCTGGTGTCACTGTGGGCGCACGGCTCGCTGGGCGCCGGCGACTACCAGCCGGGGCGCAGCGACCTCGACCTGATCGCGGTGGTCGAGACACCGGTCACGATGGAGCAGTGGCGCCGGATCAAGGGGCTGCACCGCGGGCTCGGCCTGCCGCTCGCCGACCTCCTCCACTGCTCCTACCTGCCGCTGGAGGAGCTGGCGGACCCGCGGGTCGAGCACGTGACGTGGGCCCACGAGGAGATCTTCCGCCGTCCGGTGACGGCGGTGACCCGCCGCGAGCTGCACACGGCCCCGCTCGTGCTGCACGGGCCGCCGCCCGCCGAACTCCTGCCGGCCGTCTCCGACGCCGTGCTGGCCGACTTCGTCCGTACGGACCTGCGCGAGTTCTGGCTGGACAAGACCCGAGGGCGGCGGCGCTGGCTGCGGGACGTCTGGGTGGACCTCGGCCTGCTGACCGTCGCCAGGGCCTCGGTCACGCTGCGGGAGGGCCGGTTGATCACCAAGCGGGAGGCCCTGGACGTGCTGGCCGGGATGGGCGCGCCGGAGGCCGTCCTGGCCGACGTGCGCGCCCGCCGGTACGGCACGCCGCGCCCGGTGCTGAGCCGCTTCAGAAGGGGCAGGCTGACCCGCGCCTTCGTCCGGTCGGCCATCGGGAAGGTGCTGGCGGAGGGCCCCGGCGAGAGCTGAGCCCGCCCCCGTCTCAGTGGGCAGGACGGCGGCCCTCCGCGGATCGCCGAGGGATAGTCTTGGCCCCGAGTTACCACCTGAACCGGGGAAAGGGCGGCATATGGGGGAGATCAGGCAGTCCTATCTGGTGGCCGCGGCGTCGGCGATGTCGCTGCTGCGTGACCCGGCCGTCCGGGCGGCGTGGGACAAGCCCAGCGCGCTGACCGAGTTCAGCGTCGCGGGCCTGGCCGGGCACCTGGCCCACCAGATCGTCCGGGTCATCGACGTGCTCGACTCCGGCGAGCAGCCCGGGGCGCCGATCCCGCTCATCGAGCACTACACGAGGTCGCCGTGGGTGCAGGCCGGCCTCGACCACGAGAGCAACGTCAGCGTCCGGGTGGGCGGCCAGGCGGCCGCCGCGGACGGGCACGCCGCGCTCGTCGAGCGCACGCAGGCGCTGCTGGACCGGCTGCTGGCCGAGCTGCCCGCCGAGCCGGCGGACCGGGTCGTGCGGCTGCCGTGGGCCGGCTGGTCGCTGCGGCTCGACGACTTCCTGCTCACCAGGGTGATGGAGCTGGTCGTGCACTCCGACGACCTGGCCGCCAGCGTGGGCGTCGAGACGCCGGAGCTGCCGCCGTCGATCAACGAGCCGGTCGTGGAGCTGCTGGCCCGCCTGGCGGTGCACCGGCACGGCGCGACCGCCGTCATCCGCACCCTCAGCAGGGCCGAACGCGCCCCCGCCACGATAAGCGCCTTCTAGCCCCCAGCCCGTTTCACGCCCCGACCACCAGGCGCAGGGCCTCGGCCACCTCGCGCCCGGACAACGCGCTGTCCGGGTCGAGCAGCCACTGCGCCAGGAACCCCGTCAGCATGGCCTGGTAGAGCGAGCCCACCAGCCGGGCCCGTTCGGGGTCCGTCTCCGCCCGCACGTCCTGGAACAGCTCGGCGAGCCCCAGCCGCGCGCCCTTGATCGCCGGGACGAGCTGCTCGCGCAGCTCCGGCACGTGATCGATCTGCCCGAGCAGCTCAAGCTGGGTGATCCAGAGCGGCCGCAGCCGGTCGAACGACTCCACCACCCGGTCCCACGCCGCCTCGAAGCGCTCCAGCGGTGAGGCGCCCTCCTCGGCGTCGGCGACGAGCGTCCGCGCCAGGTCGTCGCCCCATTCCTGCATCACCTCGAACAGCGCCTCGTTCATCAGCGCGTCCTTGGACTTGAAGTGGTAGCCGATGCCCGCGAGGCTCACGCCCGACGCGGTCGCGATGTCGCGCGCGGTGGTACGCGAGTAGCCCTTCTCGATCAGGCAACGCTTCGCCCCGGCCAGCAGGTCTTCCCTGTTTCCCATGCCCAGACGTTAACACGAACGTCTGAAAACATCGTCCTAGACAAGCGTCTGAGACGCATGTACTGTTCTCGGCATGAAGAACGTCCTGATCTCCGGCGCGAGCATCGCCGGCACCTCGCTGGCCTACTGGCTGCGCCGCCACGGCTGCACCGTCACCGTCGTGGAGCGCGCTCCGGCCGTCCGCACCGGCGGCTACAAGGTCGACATCCGCGGCGCCGCCCTCGACGTGATCGAGCGCATGGGCCTGCTGGACGCGGTCACCGCCCGCAGCACCGGCATGCGCGTCGCCACCCACTACGACCGCAAGGGCCGCCGGGTGGCCACCATGGACGCCGACCTGTTCGGCGGGCGCGCGGGCGACGACGTCGAGATCATGCGCGGCGACCTCAACGAGCTCCTGTACGACCTCACCCGCGACGACGCCGAATACCTCTTCGGCGACTCCGTCACCGCCGTCTCCGACGACGGCCTGGTCACCTTCGAGCATGCCGCGCCCCGCCGGTTCGACCTGATCGTCGGCGCGGACGGCATGCGCTCCAACATCCGCAGGATCGTGTTCGGACAGGACGCTCAGTTCGTCCGCGACCTGGGCTACTACGTCTCGATCTCCACCGTGCCCAACACCCTGGGCCTGGACCGCGAGGAGGCCGTGCACGCCGCCCCCGGCCGCACCGCCAACGTCTACAGCACCCGCCAGGACGACGCCGCCAAGGCGCTGTTCATGTGGGCCTCCCAGCCGCTGTCCTACGACCACCGCGACACCGCCCGCCAGAAGGACCTGCTGGCCGAGGCCATGGCGGGGGTCGAGTGGGAGGTGCCGGCGCTGCTCGGCGCGGTGCGCGACGCCGACGACTTCTACTTCGACTCGGTCAGCCAGGTGCACATGGACAGCTGGTCGAAGGGCCGGGTCGTGCTGCTCGGGGACGCCGCCTACTGCGCCTCGCCGGCCTCCGGACAGGGCACGAGCCTGGCGATCGTGGGCGCGTACGTGCTGGCGGGCGAGCTGGCCGGGGGCGGCGGCGCGGCGGGCTACGAGCGGGAGATGCGGGAGTTCGTCCGGGTCAACCAGGAGCTGGGCCCGGTGAACGTCAGGGGCATGGTGATGGGCTCACGGCTGGCGCTGTGGTTCCAGCTCAGGATGCTCAGGCTGCTGCCGTACCTGCCGGGCAAGGAGAAGGTCGTCGAGCGGATCGCCGGGGCGATCCACCGGGCGGCCGTGGCGATCCGGCTCAAGAACTACTCGGAATGAAGCGTTCCGTTCTGCTACAGTAAGAGCAGAACGTTCCGTTCCGAAAGAAGTGGGGTTCACATGACCATCCTCGTCACCGGTGCCACCGGGACCGTCGGCCGCCTCGTCGTCGAGGAGCTCCTCCAGGCCGGCCAGAAGGTCCGCGCACTGACCAGGAACCCCGCCAAGGCCGCCCTTCCCGAGGGCGTCGAGGTCGTCGGCGGCGATCTCGCCGAGCCGGCCACCCTGGCCGCCGCCTTCGAGGGCGTCACCGGGGCGCACTTCATCAACTTCGCCGGCGACGACTACGCCCCGCTGCCCGACGGCGCCGGGCTCGCCGAGCTGGCCGTCAAGGCGGGCGTGCGCCGGGTCACCGTGCTCGGCGGCCGCGAGGACGGCGAGCTGGAGCAGGCGCTCGCCGCCACCGACCTGGAGTGGACGCTGCTCCACCCGGTCGAGTTCATGGCCAACACGCTCCAGTGGTGGGCGCACACGATCAGGACGGAAGGCGTCATCAAGGAGCCGTTCGGCGACCGGCTGAGCGCCCTGGTGCACGAGCGCGACATCGCCGCGGTGGCCGCGAAGGTCCTGACCGAGGGCGGCCACGGCGGCCGGACGTACGTGCTGACCGGCCCCCGCGCGATCACCCTGCGGGAGAAGGTCGCCGTCCTGGCCGAGGCCGTCGGCAGGGACGTCGGCTTCGTCGAGCTCACCGTGGACGAGGCGCGGGCCAAGTGGCGCGCCGACGGCATGGGCGAGCAGACCATCGAGTTCCTGGTCGGCGCGCTGGGCAACACGCCGGAGGTCGGCTACACGGTCGTCCCGACCGTCCGGGAGATCACCGGCCGGGACGCGCGTGACTTCGCCGAGTGGGCGCGCGAGCACGCCGACGCGTTCCGCGGGTGAGCTACCCGGTGACCGCCGCGTAGTGGCAGGCGGCCTGGGCGTCGGGGACCGCGGGCAGGATGCTCAGCGCCTGCGACCGGCAGGCCGCGTCCACGCCCGCCTCCGCCGCGCGGCCGGAGGCCAGCACGTGGCAGCGGGGATGGAACCGGCAGCCACCCGGCACCCTGGTCGGGTCCGGCGGCTCGCCGGACAGCACGATCCGCTCGGGCGACTCCGGCAACACCGACATCAGCGCCTGCGTGTACGGATGCCGCGGCGCCGTCAGCACCTGCTCCACCGGCCCCGACTCGACGATCCGCCCCAGGTACATGACCGCGACCCGGTCGGCGATGTTCCAGGCCAGGCCGAGGTCATGGGTGACGACCAGGGCCGACAGGCCGAGGTCGGTCTTGAGCTTGAGCATCAGCGCCAGGATCTCGCCGCGCACGGAGGCGTCGAGCGAGGCCACGGGCTCGTCGGCGATCAGCACCTTCGGGTCGAGGGCGAGCGCGCCGGCGATCACGACGCGCTGCCGCTGTCCGCCGGACAGCTCGTGCGGGTAGCGCAGGAAGAACCGCTCGGGCGGTCGCAGCCCGGCCCTGGACAGGGCCGAGGCCACGATCTCCTCCTCGTCGGGCAGGCCGTGGATGCGCGGCCCCTCGGCGACCGCCTCGTAGACGGTCTGGCGGGGGTTGAGCGAGCCCATCGGGTCCTGCAGGACGAGCTGGACCTGGCGGCGGTAGGACCGGAGCGCCTTGGAGCCGTAGTTCAGCGCGTTGCCGTCGTAGCGGACCTCGCCGGACGTGGGGCGTTCGAGGCCGAGCAGCGTGCGGGCCAGCGTGGTCTTGCCGCAGCCCGACTCGCCGACCAGGGCCACGATCTCGCCCTGGCCGATCGCCAGGTTGACGCCGTCGACGGCGCGGGCGCTGCGGCCCCGCGAGGAGAACGCGACGTGCAGGTCACGGGCCTCCAGCAGCGCGCCCTTGCCCGTCGAGACGGTCTCGGCCGCGGTCTGCGTCTCGGTCATGAAGCCTCGACCTCCTCCTTGGAGCGTACGTGCACGCAGGCCGCGGCGTGGCGGGGACCGGCGGGCCACAGCTCGACGTCGAGGCCCGCGCATTCGTCCAGCGCGACCGGGCAGCGCGGGTGGAACGCGCAGCCGGTCGGGAGCTGCATCGGGTCCGGCGGGTCGCCGCCGAGCCCCTTGGGGGCCAGCCGCGAGACCGGGTCGCCCACGGTGGGGAACGCGGCCGCCAGCGCCCGGCTGTAGGGGTGGCGGGCGTCGTGGAACACCTCGCGGGACGGGCCGTGCTCGACCACCCGGCCGGCGTACATGACCGCGAGCTGGTCGCAGACGTCGGCCAGGACCGACAGGTCGTGCGAGATCATGATCAGGGAGATGCCGTGCTCGGCGATCAGCTCCTTGATCAGCGTCAGGACCTGCGCCTGGACCATCACGTCGAGCGCGGTGGTGGGCTCGTCGGCGATGATCAGGCGGGGCGAGCAGGCCAGCGCCATCGCGATCATCACGCGCTGCCGCTGTCCGCCGGACAGCTCGTGCGGGTAGCTGCGGGCCCGCCAGGCGGGCAGGCCGACCTGTTCGAGCAGCTCGCCGACGCGCTTGCGGGCGCCGTCCGGCTTGGCCAGGCCGTGCACGAGCAGCGGTTCGGCGATCTGCTCGCCGATCCGGCGCACGGGGTTGAGGCCGTGCTGCGCGCCCTGGAACACGATCGAGGCCTCGGCCCAGCGCACGGCCCGCATGCGTCCCCACTTCATGGTGAGGACGTCGTCGCCGTCGAGCAGGATCCGGCCGCCGACGCGCGTGCTCTTGGGCAGGAGCCTGAGCAGCGCCATGGCCAGCGTCGACTTGCCGGATCCCGACTCGCCGGCGACTCCGAGCGCCGCTCCGGGGTCGAGGGTCAGCGACACGCCGCGCACCGCGGGCACCTCGCCCGACGCGATGCGGTAGGTCACCGACAGGTCGTCCAGTTCGAGGAGACTCATGCCGCCCTCCTGAGCCTTGGGTTCAGCACGGCCTCCAGCGCCCGTCCGACGAGGGTGAACGCCATGACGACCACGAGGATGGCCAGACCGGGGAGGATGATGTACCACCACGCGCCCTCGTTGGCCGCGCCGTAGTCGTAGGAGCCGCGCAGCATGGTGCCCCACGACGTCTTGTTCGCGCTGGCGCCGAGGAAGGCCAGCGTGGACTCGGTGACGATCGCGCTGGCCACCTCCAGCGTCGTGCTGGCCAGCAGCAGCGGCGCCACGTTGGGCAGCACGTGCCGGGTGGTGATGTGCCAGTGGCCGCCGCCGAGCGCCTTGGAGCGTTCGATGTAGGGCCGGGCCTCGACGGCGAAGGTCTGCGCCCTGATCAGCCGGGCGGTGGACGGCCAGGTGGTGACCCCGATCGCCATGATGATGGTGAACGTGCTGCCGCCGAGGATGGCCGCCAGCACCAGCGCGGTCACCAGCGAGGGCAGCACCAGGAACCAGTCGGTGACCCGCATCAGCGCGCCGCCGAGCCAGCCGCCGAAGTGCCCGGCGGCGATGCCGATGACCATGCCGATCACGATGCTGAGCAGGGCGGCGAGGAAGCCGATGAGCAGCGAGGCGCGCGAGCCCCACCAGATCATCAGCAGGATCGACCGGCCCGACTCGTCGGTGCCGAAGGGGAAGTCCAGGCCAGGGGCTTGGAACTTCTCGCCCGGCGCGTCGATGACGCTCGTCACGCCCTCGTCGATGAACAGCGGCGCGACCAGCGCGAGCACCACGGCCACCAGCAGGACGACCATCCCGGCCACCCCGGCGCGATGCCTGCGGAAGTCGGTCCAGAAGTTGGTCAGCGCCTGCCGCCTGCGCGTGGCAGCGACACTCGTCATGCCGACCTCACCCTCGGGTCGAGAACGTGGTAGAGCAGGTCGGCCAGCGTGTTCATGAGGATCACGGCCACGGTGATGAGCATGAACGTGCCCTGCATGAGCGTGAAGTCGGGGACCCGGACCGCCCGGTAGAACAGTTGCCCGAGGCCCGGCCAGGTGTAGATCGTCTCCACGGTGACCGCGCCGCCGACCACGAAGCCGATGCGCATGAAGACCAGCGTCACCGTGGGCAGCAGGGCGTTGGGCACCGCGTGGCGGCGGCGTACCTCGTCGTCGCGCAGGCCCTTGGCGCGGGCCACCGTGACGTAGTCCTGGCTGACCTCCTCCAGCAACGACGACCGCATGACCAGCAGGTACTGGGCGTAGATCACCGCCACCAGGGTCAGGCACGGCAGCACCATGTGCGAGGCCACGTCGAGCACGTAGGCGAACCCGTCGGGCGCGTCGACGCTCTCGATGCCGCGGAAGGGCAGGATGCCGGGGATCGGGCCGATGCCCACGCCCAGCACCATCATCAGCAGCAGGCCGAGCCAGAACGTCGGCACCGACCACAACACCAGCGACAGACCGGTGGAGAAGCGGTCGAACCGGCTCCCCCGCCGCCATCCGGCCCTGGTGCCCTGCCAGATGCCCAGGCTGACCGCGATGACCAGACCGGTCCCGGCCAGCAGCAGCGTCGGGCCGATGCGCTCGCCGATGAGGTCGAGCACCGGCCGCTTGTACTCGTACGACGTGCCCAGGTCGAGCCTGAGCGTCTTGCCGACGAAGTCGAAGAACTGGTCGATCACCGGCTTGTCGAGACCGAGCCGGTGACGTTCCATGTCGAGCTGCGCCGGGGTCATGTTGCGGCCCTGCGCCAGGTTCCGCACCGGATCGCCGGGCAGCAGGCGGAAGACGAAGAACGTCCCGACGATCACCGCGGCGATGCTGAACAGCGCCCCGCCGACCTTCGACAACGCGTACCTCAGCGTGCCGCGGCGGGCGGGGCTGTCCTCACCAGGGCCCGCCGCCTGGACGGCGGCGGGCTCTGCTGCTTCGAGCGGTGTGGTCATTCGCGCTCGTCCGCGACGCTCTTGCGCCGCCTGGTCAGGAAGAAGGCCACGAGGCCGATGACCACCACGCCGCCGACCACACCGACGATGAGACCGGTGTTGGAGCCGGAGTCGCCGCCCGCGCCGGAGCCGCCCGCCGCGGACGCCTTGACGTCGGCCGTGTAGAACGGCCAGTAGCCGCTGCCGCCGTACAGCAGGCCCTTGTCCTCGGGGATCGGGGTGATGCTGGTGATCCGGTCCTTGCGGTACCCCTCAAGGTCGTTGGGGTAGTAGATCGCGATGACCGGGGCGTCGGTGTAGAGCCGCTCCTCCATCTGCTTGATGAGCTCGGCGCGCTTGGGCCGGTCGAGCTCCTTGAGCTGCTCCTGGTAGAGCTTCTCGAAGGTCGGGTCGCAGTAGAACGACTCGGTGCCGCCGCCCTCGCCACCCGGCGCCGGCCTGCGGCTGCACAGGTGGGTGGCCAGGATCTCCTCGGGGTCGGGGTTGACCGACCAGCCGCTGATCGCGATGTCGAACAGCGCCGTGACGCCGGTCTCCTCGGTGAACTTGCTGGAGTCGAGCTTCTGGGTGGTCAGCGTGATGCCGATCTCCTTCCAGAAGCCGGTCAGGTACTCGGCGAGCTTGTCCTCGATCGGCGTGTCGGTGTGGATGCTGAAGCGGAACTCCAGCTTGCGCTTGCCGTCGGGCATCGTCCGGACGCCGTCGGCGCCCTTCTTGTAGCCGGCGTCGTCGAGGATCTTGTTCGCCTTGGCCACGTCGAAGGTGACCTTCTTCTCGCCCGTGGCCTCCCAGAAGAAGTCCTTGTACATGGGCGGGATGATCGAGCCGTCGGCGGGCTTGGCCAGGCCGCTCTGGACCTCGTCGACCAGCTTCTGCTTGTCGATGGCGAAGTGCAGCGCCTGGCGCACCTTCGGGTCCTTCAGCGCCGGGTGGCCGTCGCCGATGGGCTTGTTGTCGGTGGTCGTGGCGCCGTGGTTGATCTGCAGGTACGCGGCCCGGCGGCCCTGGGTGTTCCACGCCTCGATGTTCGGGTCGTTCTCGATGGCCTGGAACTCCGGCGGCGTCATGCGGCCGAGCAGGTCGATGTCGCCCTTCTTGAGCCCGGCGATGGCGGCCTGCGGGTTGTCATAGAAGATGAACTGGAGCTCGTCGATCTTCGGCTTGCCCCGCCAGTAGTTGGGGTTGGCCTGCAGCTTGACGTACTGGTCCTTCTTCTGCTCGACCGCGATGAACGGGCCGCTGCCCACGGTCGGGTACGTCTCCGCGTCGTAGTTGGCCATGTCGGTGACCTTCTCCCACACATGCTTGGGCATGATCGGGACCGGGTTCTCCAGCATGGACGCCTGCGGGGCCTTGGTCTTGATGACCAGGTCCTGGCCGTTGGCGGTGACGCTCTCGAAGTTCTCCACGGCGGGGCCGTTGGCCGTCTTGGCCGCCTCGTCCGTCATCATCTTGTTGAACGTCCAGGCGGCGTCCTCGGCCGTGACCGGCTGGCCGTCGGACCACTTGGTGTTACGGATCTTGAACGTCCAGGTGAGCCCGTCGTCGGACGTCGTCCACGACTCGGCGAGATCGGGGCTGGGCTGGAGCGTCTTGGAGTCAGGGACGGTGAGGAAGCCGTACATCGTGCGCTGGATCGCGGTGGAGACCAGCCGGACCGCCAGGAACGGGTTCATGGAGTCCATCGCCTGGGTGGCGCCGACGCGTAGGATCTTCTTCCCCGCCGCAGGTTCCTGGGCCTGGGCCGCCGTGGCGCCTTGGCCGGCCACTAACAGCGCGACGCCCAGCACAGCCAGGCGTGCGAACCATTTCCTCATGATGCCTCACCTTCAGGCGGGGGATTCCTGTGTAGATGAAGGCACACCATACGGAGACCGCGTGTCAACGAGTCGCGGAAAATTGTTTCATTCTCGTTTCCTTTTGCGGTGTAAATTTTCAGTAGGCTTGGCACTACCGTGATCGGGTGCCCCGCCTGCCCGTTCTCCTCGCCGCCGTCGCGACCGTCGTGGCCGGGCTCGGCGTCCGGGTGTTGTGGGACGGGCCCGTGCCCAAATACGCGGGTGACGCGCTCTACACCGTACTGATCTACGCGCTCGTCGTGCTGGCGCTGCCGCGGGTGCGGCCGTGGGTCGCCGCTATGGTGTCGGGCGGGCTGAGCTGGGCGATCGAGTTCGCCCAGCTCGGTGAGATCCCGGCAGTCCTGCGGCCGCTGCTGGGCAGCACCTTCAACCCGCCCGACCTGCTCTGGTACGCCGTCGGCGCGGCCGCCGCGTGCGCCGCGCACACCCTGTGGGCCCGGCGCCGATCCCCCTGAGGGGTCAGTGGCAGCCGCCCGAGCCGCAGCACGACCCGGCCTGCGGCAGCAGCTCGCGGCCGCCGCCCAGCTCGTAGCCGGCCTCGACGACGGCCGACTCGATGACGGCCTGGTCGATCGGCGCGCTGCTGGTCACGACCATCTCCTTGGCCGCGAGGTCGACCTCGACGGCCTGGACCCCGTCGACCTTGCCGACCTCGGCCCGCACCGAGCTGACGCAGTGGCCACAGGTCATGCCCTCGACCTGGTACGCGGTGATCACCATGCCCGAACTCCTCTTCTCTAGGCTTCGCGGCCCACTATATACCCCCCCAGGGTAGGGAGTGCATACTTCCCCGGTGTCCGGATAGGGGAGGCGAAAACGAAGGGACAGTCATGTCGAACGGCAAGACCATCGCGTTCCTGGTCGCTCCCGAAGGGGTCGAGCAGGTGGAGCTCACCGAGCCGTGGAAGGCGGTCAAGCAGGCGGGCGGCACGCCCAAGCTGGTCTCCACGTCCTCCGGGAAGATCCAGGCGTTCAACCATCTGGACAAGGCCGACACCTTCACCGTGGACGCCACGGTGGACGACGCCGACCCCGGCGACTTCGACGCCCTGCTGCTCCCCGGGGGCGTCGCCAACCCCGACTTCCTGCGCACGGTGCCGCAGGCGGTCCGGTTCGCGCGCGCCTTCTTCGACGCCGGCAAGCCGGTGGCCGCCATCTGCCACGCCCCCTGGACGCTGGTCGAGGCGGACGTCGTGCGCGGGCGTACGCTCACGTCCTGGCCGAGCCTGCAGACCGACCTGCGCAACGCCGGCGCGACCTGGAAGGACCAGGAGGTCGTGGTCTGCACGGACGGCCCGAACACCCTGGTCACCAGCCGCAAACCGGACGACCTCAAGGCCTTCTGCCAGGCCGCCACGGACGCCTTCTCGGCCTAGCCCGGCAAAACGGCCCGAGGCCGGGCCCGCGGCCGCGTCGGCCCGGCCCGAGCCCGGCCCGAGGCCGCCTCGGCCCCTTGGTGGGGTCAGGCGCGCAGGAGGGCCTCGGCGACGCCGCGCACCGAGGCCCTGAGCCGGTCGGCGCCGCCCTCGGCCATCACGTGCCGGGCGAGGTCGGCGTCGAAGGAGGCCAGCAACGTGTGGGCGGCGAACTCGGCGTCGAGCCCCGGCGCCGCCGCCGCGACCAGCCCCGTCACGTGGGCGTGCCACCGCAGATAGGTGGGGTCGCGGTATTTGTCGGCCGCGCAGGCCCGTTCGTGCGCGGCGAACAGCGCCAGGTTGCGCTCGGCCAGCCCGGCCAGCTCGTCCAGGAACGCGAGCAGCCGCTCCCGCGGCGGCGCCCCCGGCCCGAGCGGCGAGCCGGGCGTCTCGATGGCCTCGGCCAGGGCGGCGGCGCGCTCGGCCAGCAGCTCCTGGAACAGGCCGGTCCTGCTGCCGAAGCGGCGGAACACCGTGCCCTTGCCCACCCCGGCCGCCGCGGCCACCCGGTCGAGCGAGATGTGCTCGGCGCCGTGGGCGTCCAGGAGCTCTTCGGCGGCCCGCAGGATCGCCTCCCGGTTGCGGGTCGCGTCTGATCGCACCAAGGCCCCTCCTTGCAAGCGGACTGTCGGTCCCCATAGTATCCCGGCAACGAAGCGGACCGCCGGTCCGCATGATGGCGGGAGGATCTCGTATGCGCGCACTGGTGGTCGGCCCCGGGGCCGTGGGACGGCTCGCCGACGTCCCCGAGCCCGTTCCGGGGGCCGGGCAGGCAATCGTCGAGGTGCGGCGGACGTCGGTCAACTTCAGCGAGCTGCGGCACATGGACCGCCTGCCGGAGGGCGTCGTGCTCGGCTACGACGCCGCCGGGGTGGTGCTGCGGCCCGCCGCCGACGGCACGGGCCCGGCCGAGGGCGCGCGGGTGGCGGCGTTCGGGGCCGGGGCGTGGGCGGAGCGGGCGGCGTTCGACACCGGCTCGCTCGCCGTGGTGCCCGACGGGGTGGACCTGACGGTGGCCGCCGCCCTGCCGATGTCCGGCCTGTCCGCCCTGCGCTCACTACGCGCCGCCGGCGTCTCCCTCGGATCGCGCGTGCTCGTGACGGGGGCGTCCGGCTCGGTCGGGACGCTGGCCGTGCGGCTCGCCAGGCTGGCCGGGGCCCACGTCGTCGCCTCGGTGAGCTCCCCCGCCCGCGCCAAGGCCCTCGGCCCGGACGTGGACGTCGTGACCGCCCTGGACGGCGTGGCCCCCGTGGACGTCGTGATCGAGCTGGTCGGCGGCCCGACCCTGGTGACCGCCTGGGGCCTGCTCAAGCCGGGCGGCAACCTCCAGAGCGTCGGCTGGGCCGGCGGGCAGCCGGCCGTCTTCCCGCCCGGCTCCACCTTCTCCCTCGGCCCCGCCCGCTCGATGAACTCGTTCGGCGACGTCAGCTCCCCCGGCCCCGACCTGGCCTTCCTGCTCGGCCTCGTGGCCGCGGGCGACCTGACCGTCGAGATCGGCCGCCGCGTGCCCTGGGACCGCCTGGACGAGGCCGCCGCGGCCCAGCTCGACCGCACGGCCACGGGCAAGGTCGTGCTCGACATCGGCCCGGCGGGACACGGTCTCTCCTGACCACATCGAAACTCGTCTGTCACGCCTTGTTCCTCGGGAAGAAATGGTCTAGACCTAGACCAAACAGAGCGTCCTCCGCGCCCCCCAGGGAGACCTCATGTCACTCGAAGAGGATTCCAGGCGACTCGCCGAGCTCGGCTACAAGCAGGAGCTGGCCCGGACCTGGAGCGGCTTCTCCAACTTCGCGATCTCCTTCTCCATCATCTCGATCCTCGCCGGCTGCTTCACGACCTTCGGGCAGGCCTGGAACAACGGCGGCCCCATCGCCATCTCGTGGGGCTGGCCGCTGATCTCCGCGTTCATCCTGATCATCGGTTTCTGCATGTCGGAGCTGGTCTCGGCGTTCCCGACGGCGGGCGGCATCTACTGGTGGGCCGCCACCATGGGCAAGCCGATCCACGGCTGGTTCACCGGCTGGCTCAACCTGATCGGCCTCATCGCGGTCACCGCGTCGGTCGACTACGGCTGCGCCACGTTCCTCAACATCACGATCAGCCGCCTGACCGGCGGCGCGTGGGAGGGGACGCTCCCCCAGGCGTTCCTGCTGTTCGTGATCATCCTCATCCTGCACGCGCTCATCAACATCTTCAGCCACCGGCTCATCTCGCTGCTGCAGAACATCAGCGTGTGGTGGCACGTCGCGGGCGCGGTCGTCATCGTGGCGATCCTGGTGTTCGCGCCGTCCGAGCACCAGTCGCTCGGCTTCGTGTTCGGCGGCACGATCAACAACTCCGGCTTCGGCGACGGCGACGGCGGCGTGCCCTTCTGGCTGTACGTGCTGCCGCTCGGCTTCCTGCTCACCCAGTACACGATCACCGGGTTCGACGCCTGCGCCCACGTGTCGGAGGAGACGCAGGGCGCGGCCAGGACGGCCGCCCGCGGCCTGTGGCAGTCGATCTTCTACTCGGCGATCGGCGGCTGGATCCTGCTGCTGGCGTTCCTGTTCGCCGCGACCAACGTGGACGAGATCAACAAGCAGTCCGGCTTCGTCGGCGCCATCTTCGAGACCGCGCTCTCCTCCCCGCTGGCCACCGCGATCTTCGCGATCTCCACGATCGGCCAGTTCTTCTGCGGGATGAGCTGCGTGACCTCGATGTCGCGCATGACGTACGCGTTCTCGCGCGACGGCGCGGTGCCCGGCTGGCGGCTGTGGTCGAAAGTGGACCGCAACCGCACCCCGGTCAACGCGATCCTGGCCGGCTGCCTCATCGCCGCCCTGATCACCCTGCCCGCCCTGTACGCCCCGGCCGGCTCGACGACCCCGGTCGCCTTCTACGCCGTCGTGTCGATCGCGGTCATCGGCCTCTACCTGGCGTTCCTCATCCCGATCTGGCTGCGCCTGCGCATGGGCGATGCCTTCCGTCCCGGCCCGTGGACGCTCGGCCGCAAGTACCGGGTGCTGGGCTGGATCGCCTGCGTCGAGATCGTCATCGTGTCGATCTACTTCGTCATGCCGTTCTCTCCGGCCGGCGTCCCGGGCAACAAGGACTTCACCTGGACGTCGGTCAACTACGCGCCGATCGCGGTCGGCGTCGTGCTGATCGGCATCTGGTTGTGGTGGAGCCTGTCGGCCAAGCACTGGTTCACCGGCCCGCGCCGCACGATCGACGAGGTGCCGATCTCCTGAGCACCCTGTGGGCGGGCACGGCCGATCCGGCCGTGCCCGCCCCTTTTTGCTGCTTGACACCGCCTGGCTAAAGGCTTTAGCTTTAGGGCTATAAGAGTTAGCCGAGAGGGGTTGGACATGACGGAGTTCCTGGCGGTCGAGGGTGGACAGCTCGCCTACGAGGTGACCGGCGAAGGGCCGCTGATGGTGCTGGCGCACGGCATGGGCGTCGGGCGGCAGTCGTTCAGGTTCCTGGTGCCCGAGCTGGTGGCGGCGGGTTTCCGGGTGGCGACCACCGACCTGCGCGGCCATGGCGAGTCCAGCCGCGACTGGCCCTCCTACACCCGCACCGACGTCGCGGGCGACCTGCTCGCGCTGGTCCGCCACCTGGGCGGCCCGGCGGTCCTGGTGGGCCACTCGTTCGCGGGCGGGGCCGTCACGATCGCCGCCGCGCAGGCGCCCGAGCTGGTCAGCGCCGTGGTGGAGATCGGCCCGTTCACCCGGGTGCAGAAGATCGACGGCGGCGGCCTGCTGCGCAACGCCCGCCATCGCAAGGGGGCCATGCTGCTGCTCGGCGCGGCGCTCCTGCGCAGCATCGGCCTGTGGAAGAAGTACCTCGACCACGCCATGCCGGGCGTCAAGCCCGCCGACCACGCGGAGCACATCGCGGCGCTCGAAGCCGACCTGCGCCGGCCCGGCCGGATGGCCGTGGTCTCCAAGATGGGCCAGGTGCCCCCCACCGACGCCGGCGCGCGGCTTCCCGACCTGACCCGCGACGTCCTGGTCGTGATGGGCACGCTCGACCCCGACTGGGCCGACCCGCGCGCCGAGGCGGAGGGCGTCGTGGCCGCCATGCCCGCCGGGCGCGGCCGGATCGCCATGATCGAGGGCGCGGGCCACTACCCGCACGCCCAGTTCCCGGCCCAGGTGGCCGCCGAGGTGCTGGCGTTCGTCAAGGGGCGCGTGCATGCCTAGGGCGGCGTTGTCCCGGGACACGGTCGTCGACCTGGCGGTGTGCCTGGTGGACGAGAACGGGCCCGAGGCCCTGACGCTCTCGGCGCTGGCGGCCCGCGCCGGGGTCGCGACGCCGTCGTTGTACAAGCACGTGCGCAACCTGGCCGAGCTGCGCGAGCTGCTGTCGGTGCGGATCACCGACGAGATCACCGACGAACTGGCCCAGGCGGTGCTGGGCCGTTCCCGCGACGAGGCCGTCGGCGCGCTCATGGACGCCTGGCGCGCCTACGTCACCCGCCACCCGCACCGCTACGCGATGGTCATCCAGCAGCCGCACCCCGGCATGCGGGCGTCGGGCGAGCGCCTGATGGGCATCATGCTCGCGGCGCTGCGCGGCTACGGGCTGGAAGGCTCCGACGCGATCCACGCGGCCCGCTGCCTGCGCGCGACGGCGCACGGGTTCGCGGTGCTGGAGGCGTCGGGCGGGTTCGGCCTGCCCGAGCGGCTCGACGAGAGCTACGACCTGCTCAAGCACATGGTCGTGGCCGGGCTGACCACGCCCCGCTGAGCGGTCAGGACGCCTCGAAGGCGGCGGCCACGGCGGGCCGCACGTCCTGCATGGTGATGTCGCCCAGCTCGCGCTTGAGCGAGGTCATGTCCACGTCGGGCATGCCGCAGGCCACCGCCCAGTTCCAGGGCGTGAGGTCGCCGTCGACGTTGAGCGCGAACCCGTGGCTGGTGACGCCTCTGCTCTGGCGCATGCCGATCGAGATGATCTTGCGGCCGGTCGCGGACGTCCAGACGCCGGTCAGCAGCTCCGAGCCCGGCGGGGTGTCACGCCGCTCGGCGGGCAGGCCGAGCTTGCCCAGCGCCTCGACCAGGCGCAGCTCCACCTCCCGCACGTAGTCGACGATTCCCTCGTCCTCGCCGAGCTTGACGATGAGATAGCCCACGAGCTGGCCGGGGCCGTGGTAGGTGAGCTGCCCGCCGCGCCCGGTCTCCAGCACGGGGATGCCGCGCGCGGGGTCGGGCAGGTGCTCGGCGGGGGTGCGCCGGCCGACGGTGTAGACGGGCGGGTGGCTGAGCAGCCAGAGCGTGTCCGGCCGTTCGTCGCGCTGGCGCTGCCCGACGAGGTCGGTCATGCGCTCCATCGCCGTGTCGTAGTCGACCAGATCGTCCTGCAGAAGTGTCAGCGGCCTTGCCCTCATCCTTCGAGGATAAGACGCATCCCGGACACCAGCGCACGCAGCCCGAACTCGAAGTCGCCGTCGGGGTCCTCCAGCGGCCGCGCGTCGAGCGGCACGGCGGGGCCGCGCTCGTCGATCGCCGAGCCGAGGGCGAACCTGCCGACCGCGATCAGCGCCCTGACCGCCTGCTCGCCGGTGAAACCCGCCTCGGTCAGCGGCCTGATGAGCGCCGGGAGCTCGGCCAGCCGGCGCGGCGTGGGCCGGGACCCGGCGTGCACGAGCGCGCCGTCCCGGTACGACAGCAGCGTGCCGCGGATCGCCCGGCCGCGGGACATGAGCCAGTTGTCCCATTCCTGACCCGGTTCGGGCACGTCGAGACGCTCCAGCGTGTCGGCGAGCATCTCCTCGGCCATCTCGTCGAGCAGCTCCTGCTTGTTCTTGAAGTGCCAGTAGAGGGCCGGCTGCTTCACGCCCAGCTCGTCGGCCAGCCTGCGGGTGGTCAGCCCGTCGATGCCCACCTCGTTGAGCAGCCGCAGGGCCGCGCGTACCGCCGTCCGCCGTTCCACGCTTGACAACTTATCAAAGATAAGGCTTTATCACTGATAAGCACTTATCGTCGATAAGGAGATGTGGATGGACGTCGTCATCGCCGGGGCCGGGCCGGTCGGGCTGATGCTGGCCTGCGAGCTGCGCCTGCGCGGCGTGCGCACCCTCGTGCTCGAACGGCTCGCCGCCCCCACCGGCCTGTCCAGGGCGCTCAACCTGCACCCCCGCTCGGTCGACACCTTCGCCATGCGCGGGCTGCTCGACCGGCTCGGCGACGCGCCCCGCCTGGACCTGCAGCACTTCGCCGGCATGCGGGTGCTCGACCTGACGGCCACGCGGACCCCGCACCCGTACGGGCTGCTGGTCCCGCAGTCGCGGGTGGAGGAGATCCTGGAGGCGCGGGCGCTGGAACTGGGCGCGGAGATCGTCCGGGGCCGGGCGGTGACCGGCCTGAGGCAGGACGGGTCGGGCGTGACGGTCGAGACCGGCGACGGCACGGCGTACCGGGCGGGCTGGCTCGTCGGCTGCGACGGCGGCCGGAGCACGGTGCGCAAGCTGGCCGGGGTCGCCTTCCCCGGCACCCCCGCCACCCTGGCCGCCTACGTCGGCGACGTCACGGTGACCGGCGGCACGCCGACCGGCTGGGTGCGCACCGGCCACGGCCTGTTCCAGTGGCCGTTCGTCCGGCCCGACGGCACGACCAGGATCCTGACCGTCGACCACGGCCGGGTGCACCCGGACAGGGACGCGCCCGTGACGATCGAGGAGTTCGCGGCCAGCGTGCGCCGGCACCTCGGCGACGCCGCCCCCGAGATCACCGGGGCGACCTGGCTGTCCCGCTTCTCCGACGCGGCCAGGCAGACCGAGCGCTACCGGGCCGGCCGGGTGTTCCTGGCCGGCGACGCGGCCCACGTGCACATGCCGTTCGGCGGCCAGGGGATGAACACCGGCCTCCAGGACGCCGTCAACCTGGGCTGGAAACTGGCCCTGGCGGTGCGTGGGACGGCCCCGGCCGGGCTGCTCGACAGCTACCACGCCGAACGGCACCCGGTGGCCGCCGCCGTGCTGGCCAACACCCTGCAACAGGTCGAGCTGGCCGCGCCGGACGCCGGGACGACCCGGCTGCGCGACCTGTTCGCCCAGCTCATGACCGTCCCCGAGGCCAACAGGATGCTGGCCGAGGACGTGAGCGCGGTGTCGGTGCGGTACGCGACGGGCCCGAACCCGCTGGTCGGCGCCTTCATGCCCGAGGGCCTGCGACTCGACGACGGGCGCGGGCTGCTCGTCACCTCCGACCCGGCCCTGCTCGCCGCGGGGGCGCGCTGGGCCGATCGGGTGGACGTGGCGCCCGGCGACCGCGGGCTGCTGGTGCGGCCCGACGGTTACGTGGCCTGGGCCGAACCCTGCGCGGAGCCCGCCGAGGCGGCGCTCACGCGGTGGTTCGGCGAGCCGGCGGACGCGTCAGTGGGAGTAGCCCCTCGGCTCCTCCGGGACGAGGATCCACATGGCGACGTAGACCACCCAGAGCGGCCCGGGGATGAGCGACAGCAGCAGCCAGAGGATGCGGACGAGGGTCGGGGGCAGGCCCATCTTGTCGGCGAGCCCGCCGCAGACGCCGGCCAGAATCCTGTGCTCCCTTGAGCGGTACATGCTGTTCCTCCGTGTCGTGATGACCTACCGGTAAAACGGACAGCAGTGCCGCCGATATCCCGCTAGGGACCCTGAGAAAACCCTGTAAGGGTCAGCCACTCATGAGCCATGCCCAGATGTTCCCTGGTCAGTCCATGTCTGGGATCGACGTGGATCAACAGGAAATTCTCCAGACCCTGATCGACCCTGAGGTACTGCTCGTCCTGCGCCCACACCTGGTCGTCGAACCACACGAACGGCCGCCGCCCGGCGTACGCGGCGACGTGCGGCGTCTTGAACATCTCGCCGTGCTCGGTACGGGTCCGCTCGGGGCCCATGGCGATGACCGGGAGCCTGGGCAGGCCGATCCTGGGAGAGATCCACTCGTTGGCGTGCTGCTCCCAGGTGGTGGCCCAGACCAGCTCGGCGCCCGTGGTCAGGGCCAGGTCGAGCAGCCGGCGGCCGTGGCGGGGGTTGAGGTGCACGGTGTAGACCTCGGTGCCGATCGTGCAGCGGTAGCGCCGGAAGTCGGGCGTCGGGCGGCCCATCGGGTTGAGCACGCCGTCGACGTCGAGCAGCAGCAGGGGCTTCACCTCGCCGCTCCGGCCCGGTGCTCCTGGGGGCTGACGCCGCGTACGCGCTTGAAGGCCGCGCTGAGCGCGAACGGGCTGCCGTAGCCGACCTTCCTGGCCACCGAGCCGATCGTGGCGTCGGGCTCGCGCAGCAGGTCGGCGGCGAGCGCGAGCCGCCAGTCGGTGAGGAAGGACATCGGCGGCTCCCCCACCAGGTCGGTGAACCGCCTGGCCAGCGCCGCCCTGGAGACCCCCACCTCGGTGGCGAGGGCGGCGACCGTCCAGGGGTGGGCGGGGTTGTTGTGCAACATCCGCATCGCCCTGCCCACGATCGGGTCGCCCATCGCGCGGTACCAGGCGGGCGCCTCGTGTGTGGCGAACCACGACCGCAGCACGGCGATCAGCAGCAGGTCGAGCAGCCGGTCGAGCACCGCGGACTGACCCGGGTCGTCCTTGACGATCTCGGCGCCGAGCAGCGCGATGACCGGCCCGCCGGGCTGCACGAGGAGCTGGGGCAGCGCGTCGAGCAGGCGCCTGCTGACCTCGCCCTCCAGCGTGTACGTGCCGGTGATCAGCACGGTGCCGCCCGCCGGGTCGTTGCCCCAGGTGCGCACGCCGAGGTCCATCGACTGGTACAGCGACTCGCCGTCGAGGGTGGTGCAGCGCTGGCCGGGGTGGATGACGATCTGCGGCGCGGTGCCGGGGGCGTCGGCCACCACGTACGGCTCCGGCCCCCGCACGATGGCCACCTGCCCGGGTTCGAGGCGGGCCGGCTCGCCCTTGTCCGGCAGCACCCACGCCTCACCGGACACCAGGGCCACCAGGGTGAGCGGGGCCTCGTCCTGGATGCGCATCGACCACGGCGGGTCGAGGATGGACCGGAGCAGGAAGGCGCTCCGCGCTCTCGGTCCGTCGAGCAATGCCGCGAGCTGATCCATGGGCTAGACGATCGCATATGGCAACGCGCTTCTCAACCATGGAGAGTCTTATGGGTATGACGGCTTACTGGATGCATGACGATTTTGGTTCTGGGCGGAACCGGCAAGACCGGCCGCCGTGTCGCTGACCGGCTCACCTCTCTCGGCCTTCCCGTGCGGATCGGCTCCCGCTCGGCCACGCCGTCCTTCGACTGGGCGGACCGCTCCACCTGGTCCGCCGCGCTCGACGGCGTCGAGTCCGTGTACGTGGCCTACTACCCCGACCTGGCGTTGCCGGGCGCGTACGAGGATGTCCTGGAGCTCACCCGGCTCGCCGCGGACGCCGGGGTGCGGCGGCTGGTGCTGCTGTCGGGCCGGGGCGAGCCGGGCGCCGAGGCGAGCGAGCGGACCGTGCGGGAGTCCGGCCTCGACTGGACGATCGTGCGCTGCGGCTGGTTCATGCAGAACTTCAGCGAGGGCTTCCTGCTCGACCAGGTCCTCGACGGCGTGCTGGCGATCCCGGTGGCCGACGTGCCCGAGCCGTTCGTGGACGCCGACGACATCGCCGACGTGGCCGTGGCCGCCCTCACCCAGGACGGCCACGCGGGCCGCCTGTACGAGCTCACCGGCCCGAGGCTGCTGACGTTCGCCGACGCGGCGGCCGAGCTGTCGAAGGCCACAGGCCGCACGATCACCTCCATCGAGGTCACGCCTGAGGAGTACGTGGCCGGGGCCGTGGCGGCGGGCGTGCCGAAGGAGGAGGCCGAGGGCCTGACCGGGCTGTTCACCGAGGTGCTCGACGGCCGCAACGCCCACGTGACGGACGGCGTCCGGGAGGCGCTGGGCCGTCCGGCCCGCGACTTCGCCGACTACGCCAGGGCGAACGCCACGGCGTGGGCCGGACGCTGAGGACGGGCCGGCTC
Source organism: Nonomuraea sp. NPDC050227 (assembly GCF_044459705.1). Lineage (NCBI taxonomy): Bacteria > Bacillati > Actinomycetota > Actinomycetes > Streptosporangiales > Streptosporangiaceae > Nonomuraea > Nonomuraea sp. NPDC050227. The sequence continues at coordinate 241,756 of NZ_JBITJF010000001.1, forward strand.
TCCCCCGGCCCGCTCAACCTGCTGGGCGGGCAACTGCGCGGCCCCCGTTTCCGCTAACCTCACCCTGGTCACTCCCGTAACCGGAAGGTGTAGTCGTGATCGGCTGGCTCGAAGCGGTGGTGCTGGGGCTCATCCAGGGGCTCACGGAGTTCCTGCCGATCTCCTCCAGCGCCCACATCCGTGTGGTCTCGGCCTTCTTCGGCTGGCAGGACCCGGGGGCGGCCTTCACGGCGGTCATCCAGCTCGGCACCGAGGCCGCGGTGCTCATCTACTTCCGCAAGGAACTGTGGGAGATCATCTCCACCTGGGTCCGCTCGCTGTTCGACCGGGAGCTGCGCGGCCACTGGGCGGCCCGCATGGGCTGGTACGTCATCGTCGGCACGCTCCCGATCGGCGTGCTCGGCCTGGTGTTCAAGGACCAGATCGAGACCGTCTTCCGCGACCTGCGGCTGGTGGGCACGACGCTGATCGTCTTCGGCTGCATCCTGTGGTTCGCCGACCGCACCGCGCGCAACAAGCTCACGCTGGAGAAGCACCTCAGCTTCACCCACGCCATCGTCTACGGCTTCGCGCAGGCGCTGGCCCTCATCCCGGGCGTCTCCCGCTCGGGCGGCACGATCACGGCCGGCCTGCTGCTCGACTACCGCCGCGAGGACGCCGCCAAATACTCGTTCCTGCTGGCCATCCCCGCCGTGCTGGCCTCCGGCGCGTTCGAGCTGAAGGACATCGGCGAGGGGCAGGCCCCCGCGTGGGGGCCCACCATCCTGGCGACGCTGATCTCGTTCGCCGTCGGCTACGCGGCGGTGGCCTGGTTCCTGAAGTACATCAGCACCCACCGGTTCACCGCGTTCGTGATCTACCGCATCCTGCTCGGCTTCTTCGTCATCCTGGCGGTCACCCTGGGCTGGATCCCGGCCTAGGCCGACACGGCCGTCCGGTCGACGGCGGGCGAGGGGTAGTAGGCCGCCCACGCCTCGTCGCCCATGCGCAGCACCTTCAGGCCGGTCCAGCCGAGGCCGGCGACGGGCAGGGCCCAGAACAGCACGGTCACGGGGCCGTACTCGATGGGGAAGGAGACGACGTACCCGACGAAGACCAGCAGCGGCACCCACCAGCCGACGAACCCGGCCCGCCACACGGCGACGACCAGCAGCGGCAGGCCCAGCACGGCGAAGAACATCCACGGCATCTGGAAGCCGAAGATCACGCCGGGCAGGTTCAGCATCTCGTCGAGGATCTTCTGCGCCTGCTCCGGCGGGTTGTGCCGGCCCAGCCACCACTCGACGGGGTCGATCATCAGCAGGGCCGACGTCGAGATGTAGCCGATGGCCGTCGCCGCCCCGGCGATGTGGCCGAGCACGGTGGCCTTGCGCCTGGTGAGGTGCACCAGGGCGATGGCCGCCAGGCCCATGAGCATCCAGCTCCAGTGGTAGAGCGCCGACTCGGCCTGGGCCAGCGCGGGGTTGTCGCCGTAGCTGACCGCCTCGCGGGAGTCGCCCCACGTGCCGGGGTCGATGACGACGGCCACGAACTGCAGGAGCGGGGCCGCGATGAGCAACGTGCCCGCCGCGACGCGGCGGAAGGTCACCTGGTTCCTGAACATGGCGGCGACGGTACGTGCCGCCGCCGCCACCCGTCGTCCGCCTGCGGGGCGACCGCAGGTCACCTCCGAGGCGGAGAAGATCAGACGGCCACCGGCGTGCGCGGGGCGGCGGGGGCCGGCTGCGCCCGGCGGCCGGGCAGGGCGAGCAGGACCAGGCCGAGCAGCGCCCACAGGGCCAGCACCCCGACCGGCGTCCACAGGGCGGCCCCGCCGAAGAACACCGTGTTGCGCACCGCCTCGGCGGCCGGGCCCACGGGCAGGATGCGGCCGACGGCGGCGTACCACTCGGGGATGTAACGGGCGCCGAGCGGCCCGCCGCTGGCCGGGAGCCCGATCGGGACGAACAGCAGCGCCGCCACCCCGACCCCCGGCGTGCCGATGACCTTGACCAGCCCGGCGACCACCAGGCCGACCGCCAGCGCGATGCCCGCCGAGACCGCCACCAGCGGGCCGAAGCGGCCCGGCAGCGCGCCGAACACCACGTCGGCCAGCCACGCGACGGCCGTGCCCGTCACCAGCGCGCCCGCGGCCAGGACGCCCGTCCGCGCCGTCGCGCCCAGGCCCGGCGCGACCCGGGCGAGCAGCACGGCCAGCGCGATCCCCGGCAGGAGCACGCTGAGCACGTAGAACATGCCGGAGATGCCGCCGGCGTCACCGGGCGGCAGCGGGACGGCGTCCTCGACCTTCAGGGTGCGGCCCTGCGCCTGCGCGGCCCCCTGGAAGGCGGCGGTGATCACCGTGGCGCCGGTGTGGCCGCCCGCGCTCGCCACCACCAGCCTGCCCTCCCCCGGGACGAGCACGGCGTCCACCTCCCGCTCCAGCAGCGCGGCCCGCGCGGCCTCGGCCGACCCGTACGGGCTCAGCGTGAACGCCCCCGGCCGCCGCTCGTCGATGCCGCTCTGGAGCTGCCGCACCTGCCCGGCGGGCGCGACGACGGCGACGGCCGCGCTGCTGAAGGAGCTGCTGGGCCGGGAGCTGCTCGCCCCGATCGCCCGCCGGCTGCCCGGCGCCCATCCCGAGGTCCGCGCGCTGCTGGCGGCCTCGCAGCTGCTCGGCCTGGCCATGATCCGCTACATGCTGAGGCTCGACCCGCTGGCCTCGCTGCCCGCCGGCCAGGTCGCGGCCCTGACCGCGCCCAACGTCCAGCGTTACCTGACGGGCACGCTCTCGCTCGACGACATCGCCGCCGCCCGGGGGTAGGTCGCCAGGGTGAACAGCAGCGCCGCCACGCCGAGCCCGGTGGCCAGCACGACCACCCCGGCCCTGCCGTAGGCGTCCAGGGCCACGCCGCCCGCGATGCCGGCCGCGAACAGGCCGACGTACTGGGCGGACGACAGCAGGCCGAGCCCGATGGGCACGTTGTCCGGCACCGCGGCCACCGTCCTGAACTGCTGGGCCGGCGCGACCAGCCAGCCGAGCGCGCCCCACAGCAGCGCCCAGACCAGCGCGATCGGCATGGCCAGGTTCGCGACGGGGATCAGGGCCAGGAAGACCGTGGAGGCGGCCAGGCCGATCAGCACCATCCGGCGCGGCCCGTAGGCGTCGGTGAGGCGCCCGCCGAGCTGGTTGCCCACGATGCCGCCGAGCCCCCACGCCCACAACACGGCCGGCAGCGGCAGGTCGAACAGCGACCCGATGTAGGTGTAGGCGGTGAACCCGGCGCCGAACATCAGCAGCTGGGTGACCAGCACCACCAGCACCCGCCGGTCGGCCAGCGGCGCGAACCGCTCGCCGAGCCGTCCCGACACGGCGACCCGCACGTCCGGCACGAGCGCCGCCACCCCGGCGAAGCCGATCACGCCCAGCCCGACGACCAGCCACATCGTGGCCCGCCAGCCCGAGACCGAGCCCAGCCAGGTGCCCAGCGGCACGCCGACGGCCGAGGAGACGCTCAGCCCGCCCATCACCAGCGCCAGCGCCCGCCCGCGCCGCTCGGGCGAGGTCAGCGCGTTGGCCACGCCCGAGGCGGTCGGGGTGAACATCGCCGCCCCGGCCGCGGCCACCACCCGCGTGGCCATGACCAGCGGGTACGTCGGAGCCAACGCGGTCAGCACGTTGCCCGCGACGAACACGGCCAGCGCCAGCAGCAGCAGCCGCTTGCGCGACAGCCGGGCGGTGAGCGCGGCCAGCAACGGGGACAGCAGCGCGTACGCCAGGGCGAACACGGTCATGAGCTGCCCGGCGGCGGACGTGGAGATCCCGAGGTCCGCGGAGATGGGGGTGAGCAGCCCGGCGGTGACGAACATGCCAGTACCGATGGCGAAATTTCCGGCAGCAAGGGGGTAGAGCCGGGAACTCATGGAACCTCCAGCCAATTAGTTGGACGGGCATCAAACTGTCATTACAGTTGGATAGTTGTCAAACAATCAGAGCGAGGTAGGGTGCCACCATGCGCCTGCTACCGCACCCCGCGAAGGAGGACATCCAGCTCACCGAGGTCCTGCGTGCGCTCGCCGACCCCGTCCGGCTGGAGATCGTGGTCCGCCTGGCCACTCTCGGCGAGATGACGTGCACCGCCGCGGGTGACCATCTCGGCGTCCACAAGTCGACGGCGTCCCACCACTACCGCTCGCTGCGCGAGGCCGGCGTGATCGTCTCCAAGCAGGAGGGCCGGCTCAAGTACATCAGCCTGCGCCGCGGCGACCTCGACGAACGTTTCCCCGGCCTGCTCGACTCCGTGTTGTCGGCCTCGCATGCCCCCGCCTGACCGGCTGCCGATCCACGACGCGCTCCCCGAGCTGCTCGCCACGCTGGAGCGCCACGGCACGGCGGTGCTCACCGCGCCGCCCGGCACGGGCAAGACCACGGTCGTGCCCCTGGCGCTGGCCGAAACCGGGCTGCGGGTGCTGGTCGCCGAGCCCCGGCGGCTGGCCGTACGCGCGGCGGCCCGGCGCATGGGCGTCAGCTACACGATCCGCGGCGAGCGGCACACCGGGGCCAACCCCATGGTCGAGGTCGTCACCACCGGCGTGCTGCTCCAGCGGCTCCAGCGCGACCAGGAGCTCGCCGGGGTCGACGCGGTCGTGCTCGACGAGTGCCACGAACGCCATCTCGACGCCGACACCGCCCTCGCGTTCCTGCTCGACGTGCGCGAGACGCTCCGCCCCGACCTGCGGCTGCTGGCCACCTCGGCCACCGCCGACGCGGCCCCCTGGGCACAGCTGATCGGCGGGCCCGTGGTGGCCGCCTCGGGGACGGCCCATCCCGTGGAGACCGTGTGGGCGCCGCCGGAACGTCCGGTCGCGCCGCCCCACGGCCTGCGCGTCGATCCGGCGCTGCTGTCGCACGTGGCCTCGGTCGTCCGGCGGGCGTACGCCGAGCGCGACGGCGACGTGCTGTGCTTCCTGCCCGGTGTGGGGGAGATCGCCCGGGTCGCCGGGATGCTGGGCGACCTCGACGTGCTCCAGGTGCACGGTCAGGCGCCGGCGCGCGTCCAGGACGCCGTCCTGTCGCCCGGGGCCGGCCGCCGGGTCGTGCTGGCCACGTCGGTGGCCGAGTCGAGCCTGACGGTGCCGGGCGTCCGCGTGGTGGTGGACTCGGGGCTGGCCCGCGAACCCCGTACCGACCACGCCAGGGGGCTCGGCTCGCTCACCACGGTCAGGGTCTCGAAGGCGTCCGCCGACCAGCGGGCCGGCCGCGCCGGGCGGGAGGCCCCCGGGGCCGTGTACCGCTGCTGGACGGCGGCCGAGCACGAACGCCTGGCCGACCACGCGCGGCCGGAGATCGCGCTGGCCGACCTGACCGGGTTCGCCCTCCAGGCGGCCTGCTGGGGCGACGCGGACGCGGTCGGCCTCGCCCTCCTCGACCGGCCGCCGCCCGCCGCGATGGCGGCCGCCGTCCGCACCCTTGAGGCGCTGGGCGCGCTGGAGGCCGGCCGGGTGACCGGTCGCGGGCGGCGCATGGCGCTCGCCGGCGTGCATCCCCGCCTGGCCAGGGCCCTGCTCGACCTCGGCCCGCGGGCCGCCGAGGTGGTGGCGCTGCTGTCGGAGCAGCTGCCCAGGGACGCGGGCGACGACCTCGCGGAGGTCTGGCGTGCGGCCCGCAGCGGCGGCACCGGCTTCGCGGCCCGCTGGCGCCAGGAGACCAGGCGCCTCGCCCGCGCCTCCGGCCAGGGGCCGGACGGGCGAGAGGTGAGTGACGACGCGCTGGCCGGCATGGCGGTGGCGCTGGCGTTCCCGGAACGGGTGGCGCGGCGGCGCGGCGGCGGCTATCTCATGGCGTCGGGCACGCAGGCCCAGCTCGCCGAGGGCTCCAGGCTGTCCACCGCGCCGTGGCTGGCGATCGCCGTCGCCGACCGGCCCACGGGCTCGGCCTCGGCCCGGGTGCGCCAGGCCGTGGTGATCGACGAGGAGATCGCCCGGCTGGCCCTGCCCGTCACGGTCGAGGAGGAGGTCGTTTGGCGGGTGCCGCCGGGCGAGCGGCGCGGCGACGTGTCGGCCCGCATGGTCGAGCGCCTGGGCGCGATCGAGCTGTCCGCCACGCCGCTCAAGGACGCCGACGTGCGCCCCGCCATCCTGCACGGCCTGCGCACCGAAGACCTCCTGACCTGGACGAGACAGGCGAAGGACCTCAAGGACCGCCTGACCTTCGCCCACCGCGCGATCGGCCCCCCGTGGCCCGCCACCGACGACCTGATCGCCCTGGCCGACCAGTGGCTGGAGCCGGAGCTGTCCAGGGCCCGCCGCCGTGCCGACGTCGAACGCATCGACGTGGCCGCCGCCCTGCGCCGCCTGATCCCGTGGAGCGAGCGCCTGGAGAACGTGGCCCCCGAACGCGTCGAGGTGCCCAGCGGCTCGCAGATCAGGATCGACTACTCCGGCGAGCAGCCGGTGCTGGCGGTGAAGCTGCAGGAGCTGTTCGGCTGGCAGGAGACGCCGCGGATCGCCGGCGTCCCCCTGCTGGTCCACCTGCTGTCCCCGGCGGGCCGTCCGGTGGCGGTGACCGCGGACCTGGCCTCGTTCTGGCGCGAGGGCTACCGGTCCGTACGGGCCGAGCTGAGAGGCCGCTACCCTAAGCACCCATGGCCGGAGGATCCGCTCACCGCGCCGCCGACCCGCCGCGTCAACCGGAGCAGACCTTGATCGACGAAGCCGTCCGCGACAACGCCGCCTGGTGCGACACGATGTGCCGGGCGCATGGCCGTCCCGGCGTCTTCGGGCCGCTCGCCTGGACCAACCCGGCCAGGACGCCCGTCCTGTACCCCGACGCCGTCACGCTCTCCCCCGACGCCGGGCCGGCCGACGTGCTCGGCTACATCGACGCGGGTTCGGGCGCCTCGGTCAAGGACAGCTTCGGCACGCTCGACCTGCCGGGCTTCGACGTGCTGTTCACCGCCCAGTGGATCGCCCGGCCCGCGCCCGGCGCGCCCGAGCGTCCCCTCCGGGCGGCCACCGGCGACTCGATCGTGTGGGAGGTGGCCGCCGACCCCAGGGCGCTGGAGGAGTGGGCGCAGGCGTGCTTCTCCGGCGGCGCGCCCGGCCTGTTCCCGCCCGCGCTGCTCGACGAGCCGCACGTACGGCTGGTGTGCGGCCGCATCGGGGCCGACGTGGTCTGCGGCGCGGCGCTCAGCGCGAGCGGCACGGTGACGGGCGTCTCGAACGTCTTCGCCTCGGGCTGCGACGAGTCCGCCGCCTGGGAGGGCACGGTGGCGATGGCGGCCGAGCTGTTCCCCGGCCGCCCGCTGGTCGGCTACGAGAGCGACCCGTCGGCCGCCCTCGCCCACGGCTTCACCACCCTCGGCCCCCTCCGCATCCTGCTCAAGCCCTGACAGACCGGGCGCGATCAGTCCGTCAGGTCGGCCACCGTCAAACCGGTGCGGACCGGATGGGCCGCCTCGCCCACCCCCATGTCCTTGAACCCGCTCGACGTGCCCACGCACACCACCGGCCCGTCGAAGTCCCGGCGCAGCTTCCGGTAGCCCGCCAGGCCCGCCGCCCCCGACAGCTCCTGCCATATGCCCTGCCGCGCCAGGTCGCGCTGGGCGGCGCGCATCTCGTCGTCCGTCACGAGCACCGCCTCGCCGCCGCTGTCGCGCACCGCCAGCACGCCCCGGTGGCCGCCGACCGACCCCGCGATCCCGTAGGCCCGGCTGGCCCCCAGCTCGACGACCGCCGCGGGTGAGCCCTCGGCCAGGGCCCGCGCGTTGGGGCCGCCCGCGGCCGGCTCGCAGGAGAACATCCGCGGCACGTCCCCGGCCAGGCCGAGCAGCCGCAGCTCGGTGAAGCCCTTCCACGTCCCGAACAGCAGCTCGGCGTACCCGGTGGGCGCGAAGACCGCCGCGGGCACCCGTCCGAGCTGGAGGAACAGCTCGTACGCGATCGTCTTGTAGCCCTCCGGGCCGAACGGGTGGCCGGTGTGGGTCACGGTCTGGTTGCTGACCGGGTGGTAGCCCAGCCGGTCCACGACCTCCCGCAGCAGCGGCCACCGCTCCTCCGCCGGCACGGAGAACACCTTGGCCCCGTACGCCCGCACGAACGCCTGCACGCCGGCCGGCGAGTCCGCCGAGGCCAGCACGATGGCCGGCAGCCCGGCGCGGGCGGCGTACGCGGCGGCCGAGGCGCCGTGGTTGCCGGACGAGGCCACCACCACCCCGGCCGCCCCCTCCGCCAGGGCCGCGCTGACCGCCACCCGGTTCAGCCGGTCCTTGTGCGACCAGGTCGGGTTCCGGGACTCGTCCTTGACGTAGATCCCGTCGAACTCCAGCAGCGGCGTCCCGCCCTCCCCCAGCGTCGGCGCCTCCAGGGACGGCAGCAGCGGCGACCACCGCGCGATGTCCGGCCCCGGCTCCTGGTCGAACAGCCCCTTGTCGACGCCCGCGTAGTCGTAGACGACCTCGACCGGATAGGCGATCTCGGCGGTGCTGGTGCGCGGGCAGCCCCTGGTGAGCGGCGGGGACAGCGGGAACTCGATCGAAGGGTCACCCAGCGAGCGCTGGCGGAGGGCAAGTGAGGATCCGTTCACGCGCATGGAGTTTATATGGCTATCATGGTGATATCACTTCGATAGCAAGGAGTCGCGATGGAACGTCGTGCTTTCCGGGTCAACGGATTCCTCGTCCTGCTTGTCCTCCTCCTGCTGGGCGGCGCGGCGCTGGTCTCGATCAAGACGCTCGGCATAGCCTGGATCGTGCTCTTCGCGCTCGTGGCCTCCGGCTTCACCGTGGTCAACCCCAACGAGGCCAAGGTCGTGCAGTTCCTCGGCCGCTACGTCGGCACGGTCAACGTGGCGGGCCTGCAGTGGGTGACGCCGTTCACCACCAAGCGCCGCATCAGCCTCCGGGTGCGCAACTTCGAGACCGCCAAGCTCAAGGTCAACGACGCCGACGGCAACCCGGTCGAGATCGCCGCGGTGGTGGTCTACAAGGTCACCGACACGGCCAAGGCCGCCTTCTCCGTCGACGACTACGAGGAGTACATCGCGATCCAGTCCGAGGCCGCCGTGCGCCACCTCGCGACCACCCACCCGTACGACTCGCACGAGCCCGAGCGCACCAGCCTGCGCGACGGCGCCGAGGTCGCCGGCGAGCTGACCGCCGAGCTGCGCGAGCGCACCGAGCTCGCCGGGATCGAGATCCTGGAGGCCCGCATCACCCACCTGGCCTACGCGCCGGAGATCGCCCAGGCCATGCTGGTGCGCCAGCAGGCCAGCCAGGTGGTGGCCGCCCGCACCAGGATCGTCGAGGGCGCGGTCGGCATGGTCCAGCTCGCGCTCGACCGGCTGGCCGCCGAGGGGGTCGTGGAGCTCGACGAGGAGCGCAAGGCCCAGATGGTCTCCAACCTCCTGGTCGTCCTGTGCGGCGACCGGGCGACCCAGCCGGTGGTGAACGCCGGCAGTCTGTATGCCTGAGCGGAAGAAGCTCCTCCTCCGCCTCGACCCGGCCGTCTACGACGCCATCGCCAAGTGGGCGGCCGACGACCTGCGCAGCATCAACGCGCAGATCGAGTTCGCGCTGCGGCTGGCGCTGAAGGAGGCCGGGCGGGAGCCCGGCAGGGGCTCTCGCAAGGAAGAGTGAAAACCTGCACACTCTAGACATGTTGTGGGCAGGCAGGACCGCCATCGAGATCGCGGCGGCCGTCCGGCGCGGCGACGTCACGGCCACGACCGTCGTGGAGCAGCACCTTCACCGCATCTCCGAGCGGGATTCCCGGGTGGGCGCCTTCCGACTAGTCAGGAAGCAGGCGATGGACGAGGCGCGGGCCGTGGGCGACCGCCGCGACCTGGCCGACCTGCCGCTCGCCGGGGTGCCGGTGGCGGTCAAGGACAACCTGGAGGTGGCCGGCGAGCCCACCCGCGGCGGCTCGGCGGCCACGTCCGGCGCGCCCGCCCGGGAGGACCATCCGGCCGTGGCCCGGCTGCGCGCGGCGGGCGCGGTGATCGTCGGGCTGACGAACCTGCCGGAGCTGGGGCTGGTCGGCTTCGGCGACAGCCCGTACGGCGTCGTGCGCAACCCCTGGAACCTCGCCCGCACCGCCGGCGGCTCGTCCTCGGGCAGCGCGGCGGCGGTGGCGGCCGGGATGGTGCCGATCGCGCTCGGCAACGACGGCATGGGGTCGCTGCGCATCCCGGGCGCCTGCTGCGGCGTGCTGGCCGTCAAGCCGGGAACGGGCCTGGTCCCGCCGCCCGCCGACGACTGGGACGGCCTCACCGAGAACGGCCCCCTCGCCACGACCGCGGCCGACCTGTCGCTCGCGCTGTCCGTCCTGGCCGCCGACCCGGCGCTGGCCGAGGCGTGGCGTACCGGCCACCGGGTCGAGCCGAAGCCGCGCATGCTGCGCTCGGTCTGGGCCGACGACGACGAGGTGTGGGAGCCGCAACCGCCGCAGGACAGCCCGGAGCCGTTCGACCTGCGGGTGGCCTACGCCCCTCAGCCGCTGCCGCCGGGCCTGCCCGTGGACCGGGAGTTCCAGGCGGCGGTGCGCGCGGCCGCCGAGACGTTGCGGCACGCCGGGCACACCGTGGTCGAGCACCCGCACCGCCTGCCCGCCTGGCTCGGCCCCGCCGCCGTGGCCACCTGGCTCGGCCGGGCCGCCGCCGCCGCGGACGGTCTCGATCCGCACGGACTGGAACGCCGCACCCGCGCGCTCGCCCGCGCCGGCCGCGTGCTCACCAGGATCGGCCTGGACGGCCGGCGCGGCCGCGAACGCTGGAGCGGCTACGGCGCCGACACCTGGTTCGGCGACGCCGACGTGATGATCACGCCGGCGCTCGCCGCCCTGCCGCCGCGCGCCGACCGCTGGGGCGGGCGCGGCCTCCTGCCCAACCTGCTGGCCAACGTCAGGTACGCGCCCACCACGGGCCCGTGGAACCTGTGCGGCTGGCCCGCGATGGCCGTGCCGGTCGCCACGCACTCCAGCGCGCTGCCGATCGGCGTGCAGCTCGTGGCGCCGCCGGGCGGCGAGCCGCACCTGCTGGCCCTGGCCGCCCAGCTCCAGGCGGCCCACCCGCCGCTACGCCCGCCCGGCTTCTCCTAGAGGCCCGGCTTCTTCTAGACGCCCGCTGGGTGCCAGACGGTCTTGGTCTCCAGGAACCGCGTCATCCGCCCGAGCCCCGGATCGGCCGTCCAGTCCTCGCGCACCGGACGCAGCACCCGCTTGAGGTTCTCGGCCGCCTCCTGCTCGCAGCGCAGCGCCAGGTCGGCGTCCTCGACCCCGGTGAGGTCGAGCGCGTTGACGTCCATGTGCGCGGCCAGCCAGGGCGCCAGCTCGGCCTGCTGGCCGGTCAGGATGTTGACCACCCCGCCCGGCAGGTCGGACGTGGCCAGCACCTCGGCCAGCGTGATCGAGGCGAGCGGCGAGGGCTCGGAGGCCACCACGACGCACGTGTTGCCGGTGACGATCACCGGCGCGACCACGGACACCAGCCCGAGCAGCGGATCGGCGGGCGCGACCACGGCCACGACCCCGGTCGGCTCCGGCGAGGACAGGTTGAGGTACGGCCCCGCCACCGGGTTCGCCGACCCGCGCACCGCCGTGATCTTGTCGGACCAGCCCGCGTACCAGACCAGCCGGTCGACCGCCGCGTCCACCGACTCAAGGGCGGCCTTCTTGCCCAGGCCCAGCTCCTCGGCGAACTGCCCGCGCCGCCCCTCCAGCATCTCGGCGACGCGGTAGAGGATCTGCCCCCGGTTGTAGGGGGTCGCGCCGGACCAGCCGGGGAACGCCTTGCGCGCGGCCACCACGGCGTCGCGCGCGTCCTTGCGCGAGGCGCGCGAGGCGTTGGCGAGGAAGTCGCCCTTGGGCGAGGTCACGGGATAGGACCTCCCACTCTCCGAGCGCGGGAAGGCCCCGCCGATGTACAGCTTGTAGGTCTTTCTGACGGACAACCTACTCATCGCCCCGACCTCTCCACGTGGACTCCTGCGACGTCTGGACCGGGGCGAACACCTGGCCGCACCTGCTGACGCCGCAGCGGTGGGCGTACCAGCCGACGCGTACGGGCCGGCCGGCGCGGGCGAAGGCATGCCCGCGGGTGGCCTGGGCACGCCGCCCGGACCGCCCGGCACGGCGATGATCACACGTCAAGGTAGGCCTCCAGCCCGGCGAGCCCGCCCTCACGGCCGTACCCCGACTCCTTGTAGCCGCCGAACGGCGAGGTGGGGTCGAACTTGTTGAAGGTGTTGGCCCAGACGACCCCGGCCCGCAGCCGGTCGGCCATCCACAGGATGCGCGAGCCCTTCTCGGTCCAGACCCCGGCCGACAGCCCGTACGGGGTGTTGTTGGCCTTCTCCACGGCCTCGGCCGGGGTGCGGAAGGTCAGCACGGACAGCACCGGCCCGAAGATCTCCTCCCGGGCGATCCGGTGGGACTGGGCGACCCCGGTGAACAGGGTGGGCGGGAACCAGTAGCCCCGGTCGGGCAGCTCGCACGCGGGCGACCAGCGCTCGGCGCCCTCGTCGGCCCCGGCCTCGGACAGCTCGCGGATCTTGGCGAGCTGCTCGGCCGAGTTGATCGCGCCGATGTCGGTGTTCTTGTCGAGCGGGTCGCCGAGCCGCAGCGTGCCGAGCCGCCGCTTCAGCGACTCCAGCAGCTCGTCGTGGACGGACTCCTGCACCAGCAGCCGCGAGCCCGCGCAGCAGACGTGGCCCTGGTTGAAGAAGATGCCGTTGACGATGCCCTCGACCGCCTGGTCGACGGCGGCGTCCTCGAACACGATGTTCGCGGCCTTGCCGCCGAGCTCCAGCGTGAGCTTCTTGTCGGTGCCCGCGACCGCGCGGGCGATGATCCGGCCGACCTCGGTCGAGCCGGTGAAGGCCACCTTGTTCACGTCGGGGTGGGCCACCAGGGCGGCGCCGGTGTCGCCCGCGCCGGTCACGATGTTGACCACGCCGGGCGGCAGCTCGGCCTGCTGGCAGATCTCCGCGAACAGCAGCGCGGTCAGCGGGGTCGTCTCGGCGGGCTTGAGCACCACCGTGTTGCCGCAGGCCAGCGCGGGCGCGATCTTCCAGGCCAGCATGAGCAGCGGGAAGTTCCACGGGATGACCTGCCCGGCCACGCCGAGCGGCTTGGTTCCGAACCCGGCGTAGGCCAGCTTGTCGGCCCAGCCCGCGTAGTAGAAGAAGTGGGCCGCGACCAGCGGCAGGTCGACGTCGCGCGACTCGCGGATGGGCTTGCCGTTGTCGAGGGACTCCAGGACGGCCAGCTCGCGGGCCCGCTCCTGGATCAGGCGCGCGATGCGGAACAGGTACTTGGCCCGCTCGGCGCCCGGCAGGGCGCTCCACACGCCGAACGCCTTGCGCGCCGCCTGCACGGCCCGGTCGACGTCGTCGGAGGAGGCCGAGGCGACTTCCGCCAGCTTCTCCTCCGTCGCCGGGTTGACCGTCTTGAAGGGGGAGCCGGAGCCGTCCACGAACTCACCGTTGATGAACAACCCGTACGACGGCTTGAGATCGACAATGTCGCGCGACTCTGGCGCGGGTGCGTAGTCGAACATCGCCGTCACGCCAGGGTGAGGTATAGGGACATCACCTTGCCAGCGTAGACGGTCGGTCCGAGTGCTCAGAGGGGCCCGGAGCTCCTAGGACAGGAGTGACAGCCGATGCGCCGCCGCGGCGGCCTCTCCGCGCGTGGTGACACCCAGCTTGGCCAGGATGTTCGAGACGTGCACACTGACGGTTTTCGCCGAGATGAACAGTTCGGCGGCGATGTCGCGGTTGGTGCGTCCCTGGGTCACCAGGCGCAGCACCTCCAGCTCACGCGGCGTCAGCAGTTCCGACGGCGTCTCCTGGGCCTGCGGGCCGCCGCCCACGCGCCGCGACAGCGCCTCGATCTCCTCGGCGAGCGGGGTGGCGCGCAGCGCGGCGGCGAGCGGACGCGCCTGCCGGAGGCGGGACGCCGCACCCTCCCGGTCACCGCTCCTGGCCGCGACGCCGGCCGCCCGCAGCAGCGCCTTGGCCTGGTTGTGCGGACGCATCAGCCGCTCCCACGCCGCCGCCGAGGCGTCGAAGTCGCCGCTGTAGGACAGCCGGTACGCCTCCGCCACCGGCCCGCTGATCGTCAGTTCGGCCGCCACTTCCGCGGCGTGCGCCCGTACCGCGGCGGTCCGGCCGGGTTCGAGGTCCTCCGCCGCGTCGCAGACCGTGCGCAACAGGGAGAGCAGCCGCCAGCCCAGCATGGCCTTGCTCGGCAGCCTCGGATGCGACAACGCCCGCTCGGCCACGGCCAGCGCCGCCCACGGCTCGCCCTTGAGCAGGTGCCAGCCGATGTGCAGCCGCGCGTTGCTGATCACGTCCTGGACGAAGTCCTCGGGACGGTCCTTCAGCACGCCGATCTCCGACAGGATGCCCTCGACGCGCTGCAGGTCGCCCCTGGCCAGCCCGATGTCGGCCCGGACGCGCAGCAGCGCGTACTGGGTGCGCAGGACGGGCCCGTAGTTGAGCGCGCTGTCCACGAGGTCGAGCGCCTCGTCCCAGCGGCCGAGCGACTCCAGCGCCTCGGCCCAGTTGTTGAGGATGAACAGCCCGCTGCCGCGCAGCCTGCCGTACTTCTTGGCGTACTCCCAGCCCTCCTGCGACAGGCGCAGGGCCTCCTCGGCGCGGCCCATGTCGATGAGGGAGTCGATGTTGTTGCCGATCGCCCTGATGATGATGCGGCCCGAGCTCTCGGTCTTGCCGAGTGCCATCGCCTGCTCGTTGACGGCGATGACCTGCTCCAGCTCGCCTCTGAGCGAGTGGCCGAGCGCCAGGTTCATCAGCAGGTCGCCTTCGAGGCACTTGTCGCCGGACCGCCTGACCAGGTCGAGGCCCTCGTGGATCAGCTCCTCGCCCTCGGTGATCTGGCCGCGGAGCATGAGCTGCCTGCTCAGCGGCATGACGACCTCCGCGCGCACCGGGCCCGGTTCGGGCGCCAGCCGCAGGGCGTGCCGGAGCAGCTCGATGACGCCCATCTGGCCCTTCGACGCCTTGAACGACGCCTGCCGCACGATGAGCTGGGCCACCCGGCCCGGCTCCTTGGTCTCGTCCAGCTCGGCGAGGGCGGCCTTGACGAACTTCACGCCCTTGTCCACCTCGCCGCCGGCGTTCGCGGCCTCGGAGGCGCGTTCGAGCACGGCGGTGTGGTCGACGCCGATGCGCCGGGCGGCGTCGGGGACCCGGTCCCAGAGCATGAGCACGCGTTCCAGCAGCGGCACGGCCTCGGTGTAGGCGTACGCCTTGAACGACTTCTGCGCGGCCTCCCAGGCCGACACCAGGGCCCAGAGGTCGTTGCGGGCGCCGTACCAGTGGTGGGCCAGCTCGACGGCGGCGCGGCCGGGCGGGACGAGCGAGCGGTCCTTGGAGATCTCCTCGGCGTACCGGGAGTGCAGGCGCTGGTGCTCCCCCGGCAGTAACTCCTCGTGCACGGCCTCCTGGATCAGCGCGTGCCGGAAGACGTAGGCGCGGTTGTCGGCGATCTGCAGCACGTTCCCGGCGATGGCGGGACGCAGGGCCGCCTCCAGCTCGATCTCCGACAGCCCGCTGACGGCCGCCAGCAGCGCGTGGCCGACCCGGTTGCCGCCGGCCGCGGCCATGCGCAGGACGCGCTGGGTGTCCTCGGGCAGCCGTTCGACGGCGCTGAGGATGAGGTCCTGCATGGACTCGGGGAACGTGCAGTCCTCGCCGCCGTCGAGCAGCGCCTCCACGAACAGCGGGATGCCCTCGCTGCGTTCGTAGACTTTCTGGACCTTCACATATTCCGGCGCGGAGCCGAGGATGCCGGCCATCTGCGCGGCCACCTCGTCGCGCGACAGGCGGGGCAGGTCGAGACGGTGGACGCCGTTCACCCGGCCGAGCTCGGCCAGCACGGGGCGGAGCGGATGTTGCCGGTGGAGGTCGTCGGAGCGGTAGGTCATGACGATGAGCACCTGCGGGGCGTGCAGGTTACGGCTGAGGAACGCGATCAGGTCGCGGCTGGAGCGATCGGCCCAGTGGATGTCCTCGATGACGAGGACCGTGGGGCGGCTGTCCGCGAGGCGTTCGAGAAGGGTGAGAAACTGCTCGAAGAGCCGGGCACGGCCCGTTTCCGTCTCCCCGTCGCCGCTGGGCTCGCCGAACTCCGGCAGCAGCCTGGCCAGGTCTCGCTGGGCGCCTTCGGGCAGCAGCGCGGCCACCGCGGCGGGGCCCTGCTCCCTGACGAGCTGCCTGAGCGCGGCGGTGAAGGGCGCGTAGGCAAGGCCCTCGGCCGACAGCTCCACACAACCGCCGACCAGCACCTGCGCGCCGTCGGCCATGCAGGACTCGGCGAAGCGCTGCACGAGCCGGCTCTTGCCGACCCCAGCCTCCCCGCCCATGAGCACGGCCGTCACCGTGCCCTTACGTGCCTCGTCGAAGCTCTCTGCGAGAGCGGCGAGCTCCTCCGCCCGCCCGACGAAGACGGGACTCACCGAACGTCCCAGCATGTCGTTCAGCATGCCATGCCCTATCAATCAGTTTCGACGGGGTTTCAAGGGGGTTCAGAGGCCCGGCCGCCACAACTGATGACGCGGCCGGGCTCTCTGGGGGCGGTCATGACGAACGGAGCTTGCCGAAGACCGAGCGACGCTCGGCCTTGTTTCCCTTCATGGCCTCGCGTACTCGGCGGTGCTCGGCGGCGGCCCGCCGGAGCTCGCTGGCGTGGGACTTCATGAGCTCGTACTCGAGTTCGGGGTTCATCGTGTTCTCCTGAACATTTGCTGCTTTTCCCTGACATCTTCAATGTTCGGCCTAAGGCCCGGCCCGCCACATCGGGTGGATGACCTATCTGCGGGCGTACGCGGGGCCGGACATACCTAGGACGGGGCCCGCCACGCCTTAGGCGGCGTTCCCGTCCGTCCGGTTTGGAGGTAGTGGCCCTGGTCGGCGATGCTGTGAAGGTGTCAACTGTGACTACCTCGCTCGCGGACGTCGCCTCGTCCCACGCGACGCTGCGCGCCTTCCTGCACGGCCTTCCCGGAGTCGACCGGGTGGGCGCCGACCAGCGGGCGGCCATGCTCGGCACCCGTTCCATCAAGACCACGGCCAAGGCCCAGGCCATCGACCTGGCCATCTCCATGGTCGACCTGACGACGCTCGAAGGCGCCGACACGGCGGGCAAGGTGCGGGCCATGTGCACCAAGGCCGTGCACCCGGGCGGCGGCGCCCCCAAGGTGGCGGCGGTGTGCGTCTATCCCGACATGGTGGAGGTGGCCGTCCGGGCGGTGGCCGGGTCGGGGGTCAAGGTGGCCTCGGTCGCCACCGCGTTCCCCAGCGGGCGCTCCTCGCTGGAGGTCAAGGTGAGCGACACGGCGCTGGCCGTGGCCGCGGGCGCCGACGAGATCGACATGGTGATCGACCGCGGCGCGTTCCTGTCCGGCGACTACATGAAGGTCCACGACGAGATCGTCGCGGTGAAGGCCGCCTGCGGCGCCGCGCACCTGAAGGTGATCCTGGAGACGGGCGAGCTGGCGACCTATGACAACGTGCGCCGGGCGTCCTGGCTGGCCATGATCGCGGGCGCCGACTTCATCAAGACCTCCACCGGCAAGGTGTCCCCCGCGGCCACGCTGCCGGTGACCCTGATCATGCTGGAGGCGGTGCGCGACTTCCGCGACACCACCGGCCGCCAGGTGGGCGTGAAGCCGGCCGGCGGCATCCGCACGACCAAGGACGCCATCAAGAACCTGGTGCTGGTCAACGAGACGGCGGGCGACGACTGGCTCTCCCCCGACTGGTTCAGGCTGGGCGCGTCCTCGCTGCTCAACGACCTGCTCATGCAGCGCCAGAAGCTCGCCACCGGCCGTTACGCGGGCCCCGACTACTTCACCCTCGACTGACGGCGACGACCCTCGGGCGGCTCTACGAGGTGTTCGGAGCCGTCGCGAGGCCCGCGAGCGTGCCCGGCTGCCCCCACTGCGTCGAGCCGGGCGAGCAGGCGTGCCTGCTGTCCGGCCCGGTCTCGGCGATCGAGGCGGGCTCGCTGGCCCGTTACGCGGCCAAGGCGCTCACCACGTGGGGGGACGTCCCCGCCTTCCGCTACTTCCTGCCGCGCCTGCTCGAATGCGCGGCGGCCGACGCGTTCTCCTACCCCGACCCGGAGATCGTCCTCGGCAAGCTGGCCGTCGCCGGCTGGCACGGCTGGCCGGGCGGCGAACGCGCGGCCGTCACCGCGTTCCTGCACGAGTGGTGGCTCGGCACGCTGCGCCGCCATCCGTCCCGTCCGCCGGCCGGCACGGTGTTGTGCGCCGTCGCCGCCACCGGCGTCGACCTGGCGCCCTTCCTCGACGCCTGGGCCGGGCTGGAGAGCGAGGCGGCGATCGCCCACCTGCGCGACTTCGTCACCGACGGCCTGTCCGGGCGGCGGCTGACCAACGCCTTCTGGGATCGCGACGCCCCCGCCCACGCCCAGGTCCTGGCCTGGCTCGGCGACGGGCCCGCGGCCCGGGCGGTGGAGGCCGCCTTCGCCCGGGAGCGCCGCGAGTCCGTGCTCGGCCTGCTCGCCGACGTCCACGAACGGCTGCCGCGCCGCTAGATCAGCGCCTCGACCAGCAGGATGACGCCGAACACCGCGAACGCGGCGGCGGCGCCGTACCGGATGACCTTCTCGGGGAGGTGCTTGCCGAGCAGGCGGCCCACCAGGATGGCCAGGGCGTCGGCGGCGACCATGCCCACGGTCGAGCCGATCCACGTGCCGACCCAGCCGTGCTGCGTGGCCAGGGTGATCGTGGCGAGCATCGTCTTGTCGCCCAGCTCGCTCAGGAAGAACGCCACGGTCACCGCGACCAGGACGTTCCTGGTCGTCTTGCGGGCCTTGTCCTCTTCCTCCTTGGTCAGCTCGTCGCCCCGCAACGTCCACAGGGCGAACCCGAGGAAGGCGATGCCGGCCACGATCGAGATGGCCGTCGTCGGCAGCGCCTTCCCGACCAGCCCGCCCACGGCCACGCTCAGCAGGTGCACGACGGTGGTGGCGATGGTGATGCCCGCGAGCACGGGCCAGGGCTTGAAACGGGTGGCGAACGTCATCGCCATGAGCTGGCTCTTGTCACCGAGTTCGGCCACGAAAATGACCGCGAGACTGATCCAGAACGCTTCCAACCGGTCCTCTTTCCCGCGACCAGACCGGAAGCAGGCACCCGGGGGATCTTCGGGCACGACTTTCGGCCCGGCAGCGTCTTTGTCCATGACTGCCAGGCCGAAGGTCTCGTCCGCCCGTCAAGGCCCGTGTGACCGGGCGCGATCACGCGCCAGTATGTCGATCACACGATTGGGACTACTCCCCTTCGGAATTACCAACACACCATAACAGCCCACGTAGAGCCGTCATTCCGCCGGCTGTTCCCCCGCCTCGGACATCGGCTCGGCCGTCAGTGTGCAGCCGACCAGCACCGGCTCGTTGACCAGCGTCACGCCGAACTTCTCCCGCACCCCGTCGCGGACCTCCACGGCCAGCCCCAGCAGGTCGGCCGTGCAGGCGGCGCCCGCGGGGTTGGTGAGGGCCAGCGTGTGCTTGGTGGAGATGCGCACCGGGCCGCGCTCGTAGCCCTTGGGGAAGCCCGCCTGCTCGATCAGCCAGGCGGCCGGCACCTTGACGCGGCCGTCGGGCATGTCCCAGCGGGGGTGGCCGGGAGCGCGTCCGGCCAGCTCGGCGGCCTCCTCGGCGGTCAGGATCGGGTTGGTGAAGAACGAGCCCGCGCTGCGGCTGTCGGGGTCGGCCGCCGGATCGAAGACCATGCCCTTGCCCCGCCGCAGCCCCAGGACGGCCTCACGGGCCGGCCCGAGGGGCACGCGGTCGCCGAGCTCCACGCCGAGCCGCCCGGCCAGCTCCTGGTAGGCCACCGGGCCGGACATGTCCGACACGTCCAGTGCGTACGTCACGGCGAGCACCACGTGCCGCGACAGGTCCCGCTTGAACGCGCTGTCGCGGTAGGAGAACCCGCACTGGCGCGCCTCCAGGTCGACCACCTGCCGGGTGAGCCGGTCGTAGGCCCGCACGCACCTGATGGTCTGCGCCACCTCCTGGCCGTACGCGCCGACGTTCTGGATCGGCGTCGAGCCCACCAGGCCCGGGATGCCGGACATGCACTCGATGCCGGACCACCCCTCGGCCACGGCCCGCTCGACCAGCCGATCCCAGTCCTGGCCGGCCTCGACCGTGAGCAGCACCTGCTCGCCGTCCCTGGAGACCGTCACTCCCTCGGTGGCCACCTTGACGACCAGGCCGTCGAAGCCTTCGTCACCGATCACCACGTTGCTGCCGCCGCCGAGCACCAGGGTCGGCACCCCGTTCATGTCGGCCTCGGCGACGAGGGACACCAGCTGCTCCGCCGTGACCGCCTCGGCGAAGTCGCGGGCGGGGCCGCCCAGGCCCAGGGTGGTGTGCGACGCGAGCATCTCCATGGCCCCCAAGCTTATGAGCCCCCCAGCCCCCACAACACCGCCCCGAACCACCACTCACGCTCAGCAGCCTCCTCCGGCCCGGACCGCCACCCGCCCGCCCGTGCACGCGCCCGCGCCGACGCTGCCGATCGGCTCCACGGGGCAGAGGCGGGGGTCAGCTGTGGAGGGGCTGGTCGTGGTGGTGGGGGGAGCCGAGGCGGTGGACCGGGAGGGGGCCCTCGGGCACCACCAGGCCGCCCTCCAGCGCGCGGGAGAACTCCAGGTCGGCCGCCTCGCCGCGCTCCGCGCCCTCGGGGAAGGCCCCCAGCGCCGCCGACCTGCGCACCGCCATCAGGTCGCAGCGCAACGCCCCCACCCTGCCGGGCTCCTCGGCCTCGGCCGCCTGCCACCCCGCCGCCACCGCCCCTTCCACGATGGCCGCCACCAGCGGCGTCAAGGCGTCCCCCGTCAGCGCGAGCGAGGTCTCCATCAGCACGTGCACCTCGGACTCGTCCAGCCGCAGCAGCTTGGTACGACCTTCTCCCCACCCCGCCGTGCCCCCGGCCGCCCGCGAGGTCTCGGCGACGTGCCACACCACGATCCGCTCCGGGTGCCGTTGGGCCAGCTCGTCCAGGACGTCTCCCGCGCCGTCGACGTTCCCCAGGTCGAGGGCCAGGATCCGGGCGCGCGTGTGCTCGATCACCGACTGGACGCACTCCAGCACGTCCCCGGGCCGGCCGTCCACGAGCAGCCCGGCCGAGACCGTCACGTCCTTGGTCTCGACCCGCTGGCGTTCGGTGTTGACGCCCAGGTCGTCCATGCGGTTCGTGGCGAGGGTGCCGTCCCAGACGCGCTGGGCGTGCAGCATCGTGTCGTCGGGGTCGCCGTGCTGGCCGGGGTCGCCGGAGAAGCCCAGCGCGGCGGCGGGGTTCCCGTGCGCGCCCGCGCCCCTGGGCCGGGCGCGGCCCGTGCCGACGCCGGTGGCCGAACCGCCCGTGGTGTCCCGTCCGGTGCCGCTGCTGCCCCCCACCTGTTCAGGGGACGCGGGACGCAGGTGAGCAGGAGGCTTGGCATCGGTCACGGACGACACGGGGATGGAACGGACGGTGGGCCAGACCTGTCGCGGAACTTCACTCATAACAACACGGGCTACCCGCGACCCGCCCGACATATCACGGGATCAGGAGAGCTGTACCACCGCACGCGCCTTCGACAGGACCCTCGCGTCGCCCGCCTTGGCCGTCAGCCCGACGACCACCCGCTTGTCCTCCAGCTTCTCCTCGACGACCCCGCTCACCGAGATCGTCGCGCCCTGGTCGTCGTCGGGCACGATCACCATCGACGAGAACCGCACGCCGAAATCCAGCACGGCGCCCGGATCGCCCGCCCAGTCCGTGACGAACCGGCCCGCCTGCGCCATCGTGAACATGCCGTGCGCGATCACGTCGGGCAGCCCGACCGTCCGGGCGAAGCGCTCGTTCCAGTGGATCTGGTTGAAGTCGCCGGAGGCGCCGGCGTACATGACGAGGTTCAGCCGCCGGACGTTGTAGCCCACGACCGGGAGCTCCTGCCCGACCTCGACCTCGTCGTACCTCACCGTGGCCGCCATCTCAGCCCGCCCCTCCGCGCTCGACGATCGTGTTGTAGGTCGTGCAGACCGGCTCTCCGGCGACCGTCGTCACGTCGCTCCTGATCGTCAGCAGCTCGTTGCGTCCAGCGCTCCTGATGTCGGTGATCGTCGCGGTGGTGACCAGCTCGTCGCCCGCGCAGACGGGCCTGACGTACTCGAACCGCTGCTCGCCGTGGACCACCATCGCCAGGTTCAGGCCCAGCTCGGGGTCGACCAGCGCCTCGCCGCCCGCCTGCAGGCTGAACACGATGGGGAACGTGGGCGGCGCGATCACGTCGGGGTATCCGGCGGCCCTGGCGGCCTCCCTGTCGCGGTAGACCGGGTTGTTGTCGCCGATCGCCGCCGCGAATTCCTTGATCTTCACCCGGCTGACCTCGTACGGGGCGGCGGATGGATAGGTCCTGCCCACGAAGTCACGGTTCAAGGCCATCAGTGCTCCCTCGTATGTCTTCAACGAGCGCTGCTGAGGCAGACGGTAACAGAACAAGGTTCGGCTGTCGCCGCTCATGGCGTGCTTTTTGCCGGGACCCGGGTCAGCGCCTAAGAAGGCGCCTCAAAGCAGTGAAAACACGACAAACCGGCGCCCCGTCCGGGACGCCGGTTGTGCGATATGGAGGCAGAAGTACCGCTAGCGGGTTTCGCGGTGCGCGCGGTGGCAGCGGCAGTTCGGGCAGTACTTCTTCAGCTCAAGCCGATCCGGGTCGTTGCGCCGGTTCTTCCGCGTGATGTAGTTGCGGTGCTTGCACTCCTGGCAGGCCAGCGTGATCTTCGGCCTAACGTCGGTGGCAGCCACTTGGGAGTGCCTTTCTACGTTCGGGACATGGACACACCCGTACCCAGGCCGACCGACCTGGGATTGGGTAGTAGCGGAGGCCGGACTTGAACCGGCGACACAACGATTATGAGCCGTTTGCTCTGCCTGACTGAGCTACTCCGCCTTGGCCGGAAACTCCCGGCCCGTAGAGGATACCCGAAGCTGGGAGCACATTAGTAACTCACCTGATCGGGTGGGGTGCTACCAGTATGCCCCAGGAACCTCCGACAACCGAAATCCGATCATGCCACCTGGGTCTCGCCTGGGGAATCACCCGCGGAGGCCATCGCCACACTAGCAGCCCCCCTTTACCGACGCGAACCTCCGGACCAGGCACGCGGCAACGAACACACCCCGGCGACGCCCGTCCACGCGGTGGTCGGAAGGGCTCTCCCGGCGGCCGCCGGCGACGCCCGTCCGTACGGCAAACGGGCGTGCCCCCGGCGAACGCCGGCGGCGCGCCTCCACGCGGGGACGACCCGCGTGGGAGACGGAGGGGTGTCCGCGGCGGACGCCGACGCAGCGGCGGAGAGGGCCCGCAGCGGACGCCTGCGCTCACCCGGAGGTGTCGCGCAGCCGAAGCCAGCGCAGTGGCGAAGCGGACAGAGGCGGACAGCC
>NZ_JBITJF010000001.1:265317-1104866 GCF_044459705.1 Nonomuraea sp. NPDC050227
CCCTGGGCCGACAGCCCTGGGCGGACAGCCCTGGGCGGACAGCCCTGGGCGGACAGCCCTGGGCGGACAGCCCTGGGCGGACAGCCCTGGGCGGACAGCCCTGGGCGGACAGCCCTGGGCGGACAACCCTGCGGGACGGCCCTGGGCGGACGGCCCGGGGCGGACCGCCCCGGGGGGACGCCCCGGGGGGGACGCAAGGGAGTGCGGTGGACAGCCGCGCGACCCTGCAAGGGGAGCGCGTGCCGCACGGATGCCCGGCGAGGTGCCGCCCACCTCGACCGCGCTCCGGCTCCTCAACGACGAGCCGCGCCCCACCCGCCCGCACCTCGGATCCGAGGGCGCATCCGAGCCCTGTCAGCCCCGCGCCTCGGACCCGAGGGGGCCCGGACCGGGCGGGGCCGGGCCGGGTCTCATGCCTGGCGTTCGTCGACGCCTACAGCGCCGACGCCGCTGCCCCAGCTTGCGCATTTGCCCTCGGACCGGCCCGAGGCGCCGGGCCCGAGCGTGATCCACGGGCCGACGACGTCCGGGCTCCAGCCGCACGTGATCACGGCGCGGTAGACCCAGGTCTGGCCGGTCGGGTTGTGGCAGTCGGCGCGGCCGACGTAGCCGTCCTCCGGGGCCCGGCCGCTGTTGCACTGGAGGCTGCCGGCCGAGGCGGGGGCGGACGGGATGACAAGCCCGGAAAGGACGGCGGCGACACCTGCGGCGAGTGCCAGTTTCCTGTTCATGTCGTCTTCCTCTTCTGCTCGTTCTGCTTGTGCTGCTCGGGGTTTCGGCGCTGGTCTGCGCTCGAATGCCAGGAAAGCGACCGAGCGCCGGTGTCCAACAGCAGGGCGGACAGACTCGTCCGGAGTCGTCCACCCGCGAGCCTGACTCGGACGTCCCTGAAATCCCTCCGGACACGTACGGTCATCGTTCGTACACTGTCGGACAGAAGAAGGCCGGGTCGGGGAGAGGGGCGATGGGCGAGGACCAGGAAGGCGCGGAGCCCGGCGTGGAGTCGGTGAGCTGTCACGAGGGTCTGGTGAGGCTCCTCGCCGAGCAGTTCGCGCGGGCGGACGTGTCGTTGCGGGAGCTCCAGGCGCGGGCGGACAGGGCGGGCGGGCCC
This sequence comes from Nonomuraea sp. NPDC050227, assembly GCF_044459705.1. Taxonomy (NCBI): domain Bacteria; kingdom Bacillati; phylum Actinomycetota; class Actinomycetes; order Streptosporangiales; family Streptosporangiaceae; genus Nonomuraea; species Nonomuraea sp. NPDC050227. The sequence continues at coordinate 266,429 of NZ_JBITJF010000001.1, forward strand.
CGGCTTCCCCGGGCGACCTGTGCGGACATGCTGGCCGGACGGCGGTTTCCGAAGAAGGCGGTGATGGTGACGTTCCTGCGGGCTTGCGGGGTGCCCGAGCATCGGGTGCCGGAGTGGGAGCGGGCCTGGGAGCGTGTGCGGATCAACCGCATGCCCCCGTCCGGCTTCCAGCTCACCCGGATGGCGTTGTCCCCCGGCGTTCCGCCCTTCGAGTATTCCGGGGTTCCTGACGTCGCCTCCGTCCATCCGCACGCCGGTCCCCCCGGGGGGCTGCCTCAGCCGGATGCCGCGCCTCCTGCGGGGCTGAGCCCGCCGGACGCCGTGCCCGTCGACAGCCGTGCCGAGCTCGGCACGACGCCGCCTGGAGGCCCTGGCCAAGGGGCTGCACCTCTTGTGGGAGGCCCTGGCCATGGGGCTGCGCTTCCGGGATTCTCTGGGTTCCACGAAGGGGCAGAGGGCTCGACAGGCGCTCAGATGGCGAGAAGTGGGGCACCTGAGGCATCTGCCCCGGCCGCAGCCCCAGCGGCCGCGCCCGGCGCCCCTTCCGCCGGCGGCGCTCTCCCCGCCGATGGCCCCCTGATCAAGGACCCCCCAGTCGCAGGTCCCCCGGTCGCCGCACTTCCGGCCGACGGTTCCCCAACTGGCGCACTTCCGGGCAGCGCACTTCCGGTGGACGGTCTCCCGGGCGGGGCTCTGTCCGGCGAAGGACTGCCGGGCGAGGGTCGGCCCGGCGAAGGACTACTGGCCCGGGGCCTGCCGGGCGAGGGTTTGCCGGGCGGGAGTCGGCCGGGTGAGGGGCGGCCGGGTGAGGGGCGGCCGGGTGAGGGGTCTCCAGTGGGTGAGGCTCCAGAAGGTGGCCTTTGGGCGAGCGGGATCCCCGTTGACGGGATTGCGGGAGGCGGGGTTTCCGATGGTCTGTCCAGCGGGGGTGCTGCCTTCGGCGCTTCCCCGATGGGCGCTCCTTCCGGCGGCGCGCTTCCAGCCGACAGGCTTCCCGCTGAGGGGAGTTCTGGTGGCGGGCCGCCTGCGGACGAGTTCGGGGCCGCCCTGCCCGTAAGCGGTGTCCCCGCCGCCAGCGGGCTCCCCGCCGGTGTCGCTTCCCTGGCCGATGGTCTTCCCGCCGACGCTTCCCCGGTCGGCGGGGGGCCAGGCGTGCCGGCAAGCGGGGCAGCGGCTCCTACGGGCACGGCAGGCGAGGCAGCGGCCCCTGCGGGTGGGATGGCCGTTCCGGCGAGCGGGGTGGCAACCCCGGCGGATGGGGTGGCCGTTTCGGTGGGTGGGGTGGGGGCGTCTGCTGGAGGGAGGTGGGGGCGGTGGCGGGGGGTTGGGATTGGGGCTTTGGTGGTGATGGGGGCGGTTGGGGTTGGGGTGGTGGTGGGGTTGTGGGTGGCGCCGCGGCATGTGCAGCCCTTCGCGTTCGGCCGCCCGGTCTCGGACGACGGGCGCGCGTTCGGCCACGGAGGATCGAGCCGGTTCACCGTGACCGTTGACCCCGCCAACACCGGCGTACGGCTGATCCGCCGCCTGGACGCCGGCATCTCCATGCAGCAGGCCGCCATCACCGTGAACGGCGCCCCCGCCGGCATGTGGCACCCCCTGCCCGTCGAGAACACCTACCGCTGGCGGGACCAGTCCGTGGACCTGCCGCCGGCGCTGACCGCGGGACGCCGATCGCTGACCGTGCTCAACACCTTCGTCTCCTCCTCACTCGACTTCAACGAGTTCCTCTACGTCGTCAAGCAGCAGGTGAGAGGCGTCTGGTCGATCGCCGACACCGTGGACGTGGGGCCGTACCACACCACCAGCGAGGCCGCCCACGGCTACCGGCTCACCGGCCCGCAGACCTTCGCCGACACCCGCCACTTCGCCTACCCGCCCCTCGACGAGACCGCCTAGCGCCGGGCAGCGAACTCACAGAACGCCGCAACGCCGGGCACGCGAAAGCTCCGGACGCTTCCCCGCGTCCGGAGCTTTCGGGTGTGGGCAACCAACCCTCACCGGCCTACTGCCCGCCGGTCCACATTCTATGCTTTTGTCCGTTTTGCGTAGAGTTGTGGCGTGACACGCTGGCACGGCCCCTGCGGCATCCTCGTCGAGGTCATCACCCTCGGCGCGAGGCAACGCATCAAGGTCACCCAGACGGTGAACGGCCGCCGCTACCTCCTCGGCTACTACGGCACCATCGCCCAGATCGTCCACCACGTGGACCTCGCCGACCTGGTCGAGGTGATCGACCTCCCCGCCTTCGCGTCCCGGAAGGCCAGAGCATGAGAGCCGCACAACCGAAAAGCCGCCCCTCCCCGCACGGGGAAGAGCGGCTCGCCCGCAGGACCTACAGGTCCTTGCACCACATCCATTTGCCGTCGATCAGGCATTTGTGCCAGCCGTCGTTCGCCGGGTTCCACGCGTAGGCGGGACTGCTCGCCACGCTGATCGTCAGCACGGTCGAGACGGAGAGCAGGATCAGAGCCAGCGCCCGGCGCACACCACGGGCCGCGAACATGTTTCTCATGACCGTCATGGAACACGCCGGCGCTTGGAGCCTTCTTGGGGCCGGCTGAAGCCCCGAAACAAGCGCATCTCAACCCGACCCGCACAACGAAAAACGCCCGGCTCCAAGTCACCTTGGCCGGGCGTCGTATCTGCTCATTACAAGAGCCCCCAAACGGAATCGAACCGTTGACCTTCTCCTTACCATGGAGACGCTCTGCCGACTGAGCTATAGGGGCCTGTCCGCTCGCTGCGGACAGGTGTAACCATACACGGCACTCAGCCATGATGCGAACTCGTACGGGCCTCCACCGCGCCGCCGGATCCGCGGCGCGCGGCGAGATCGATCACCTCGCACAGATCGGCCAGGTCGACGTGCGCGGCCACCTCCGCCACCGAACGGCAGTCGGCGACCAGCCACCCGTTCCTGCGCACCCGCAGCACCTGCCGGCCCGCCCGCATCGCCGGCACGACCTCGACGCCGTCGAGGCCGACCCATCGCCTGTCCATAGCGGCACACCCTAGCCGCCGGGTCTCTCAATTTCCGTCCGCCACAGGCGTTACCGCCATGCCAAGTCGGCACCAAGAGGTGTCTAAGAGCCGCGTCCCACGCTGGTGCCAAACGGACAGAAGGAGCACCGAAATGGCACCCAACATGCTCGGCTTCCGCATCACGCACCGGGCCATGCGCGGGGACACCCGCCGTCTGGCCGAGGTGATGAGCGCGATCGCCGCCGGCGAGCAGCCTGCCGGTCAGGAGCGGCTGCGGGCGATCGCGACGTTCACCGCCAAGCTGTGCGCGGGCATCCACCACCATCACCAGGCCGAGGACAACGTGTTGTGGCCGGTCATCGTGCGCTCGGCGGGCGCCGAGGTGGACCTGAGCGACCTGACCGACGACCACGCGGCGCTCGACCCGCTGCTGGAGGAGATCACGACGGCCGCGGCCCAGCTCGGCTCCGACGGGCAGGCGGCCCGGCGGATGGCCAAGTCCCTGGCCGCGCTCGCCGACCTGCTGGACGAGCACATCGAGGAGGAGGAGCGGCTGATCTTCCCGGTCGTCGCCAAGTACGTCTCGGAGGCGGACTGGGAGAAGGTCGAGACCGAGGTCAGGAAGGGCGGGGACGCCCGGTTCGACCTGCCGAGGATCGCCCAGTACGCGCAGCCGGAGGAGCTGGCCGAGCTGCGGCGCCTGGCCGGGCCGGTGCTCGTGGTGCTGCTCGCGCTCATGGGGCGCGGCCACCGGCGCCGCCAGAGCCTGATCTTCGGCACGCCGTGAGCCTCCTGGGACCGCTCAGCGGCGCGCCCGGCGGCGGGCGGCCTGCGCCCAGTGGGGCGAGCTGACGCGCTCGGCGACCTGCAGAGCCTGCGCGTAGTGGCCGTCGGCCGGCAGCCCGAGCAACTCGGCCAGGTCGCCGAGCACCAGCGCGACCGGCCCGAGCGTGACGGACCCGCTGCTCATCCCGGCCAGCTCGTCCGCCCACGGCAGCAGGACGCGGTAGGAGCGTGCGGCCACCTCGCGGTCCTCCAGGGCGACGGCGGTCTGGCCGCGCAGCGCCTGCCACATCAGCCAGTAGTAGTTGCGCGGCAACCACGACTCGGGCCGCCACACCCGCCGGGCCGCGTCCAGCTCGCCCGCGGCCGCCAGCGCCCCGGCGTAGATCTCGTGCACGGTGGCGCTGTTCACGCGTTCCCGGATGGCGGCCAGCTCGTCGAGGGAGTCGCGGACGTTCCCGCGGGCCATCCGGACGGCGAACCTGCCCAGAGCGCCCATGGCCCGCGCGTTGACGCCGCCGCGCTCGGCCATCTGCTCGGTGAGCCCGGTGTAGACGGCCTCCGCCTCGTCGAACTCGCCCTCGACCAGCTTCCGCAGCGCGCCGAACAGCGCCAGGATGGCCAGCGACATGCCGAGCTGGCCGCTGGTGGACACCGCCACGCCGCTGTCGGCGTGCCGCCTGGCCGCCTCCAGGTCGGTGCGTCCGAGCGCGGCCATGAGCAGCGCGCAGTGGCCCAGCGTGAGGTAGCCGACGAGCCGGTGGGTGCGGCCCAGCTCCAGCAGCTCGGCGCCGACGGCCTCCAGCTCGTCCCGCCGTTCGGGGCTGAGCACGGCGAAATAGCGGGCGTTGAGCGCCAGGCAGAGCAGGTCGGGACGGCCGAGGCGGCGGGCAAGGGCCACGGCCTCGGCGCCGGCGGCGTCCACGCGGTCGTCGTCGTGCCCCTCCAGCTCGAACACGAGCGCGGCCAGCAGGCGGCAGCGCGTCTCGTCGTCGGGGCCGGCGGCCAGCTCGCGTTCCACGGCCTCCATGAAGTCCCGGTTGTAGAGGGAGTCCACCTGGATCGTCCAGACCACGGGGGCTTCGTAGGAGGTCAGCGCGCGGGCGAGCGCGCCGTGCGGGGCGGCCAGCTCGACGGCCCGCGTCCTTGCGGCCAGCGCGCCCAGCACGTCGCCGGCGTGGCCCAGCGCCGACACCAGTCCGCACAGCAGGTCGAGCCGGGTCGCGTCGTCGGTGGCGAACTCCAGCGCGGCGCGCCACAGCGCCGCCGCCTCGCGGTGCGCGTGCAGGCCGGACGCCTGGACGGCCGCCGCCTTGGCGTACCGGACGGCGTCCGGCACGGCGGCCTCAAGCGCGTGGTGCGCCAGGGCCGCCACGTCGTTGGGCCGCAGCCGCTCCAGCACCGACACCACGCGCCCGTGCAGCCTGGTCCGGCGGATCCGCGCGGTGTCCTCGTACAGCGCCTGCCTGACCAGGACGTGCGTGAACCTGACGCGGCCCGGTCCCGGCTCGGCCAGCAGGCCCGTCATGACGCCGGCCTCCAGGCCGTCGAAGACGGTGTCCTCGTCGCCGTCGTGCAGCGCGATCAGCACGTCCACGTCGGCGTCCCTGCCGACGACGGCGGCGTTGCGCAGCACGGTCTGGGCGGTCGCGGGCAGGCGGGTGATGCGGCGGCGGATGAGGTCGCGCACGCCGGGCGGCAGCGCCTCGGCGGCCTGCGGCCCCTCGGAGGCCAGCAGGCGGGCGATCTCGCAGACGAACAGCGGGTTGCCGAGCGTGCGGTCCAGGACCGTGCGGACGGTGGCGGGGTCGAGGCCGGCGCGCTGGGAGTGGCGTTCGAGCAGCGTGGCGACGGCGGCCTCGTCGAGCCCGGCGAGCTCGACGTGCCTGCTGCCGGTGGCGAGCGCGGCCAGGGTGGCGGACAGGTCCTCGGTGGTCTCGGCCGGGCGGTAGGTGGCGACGACCAGGATCCGCGCGGCGGGGTCCAGGTGCCGCAGCAGGTGCAGGGTCTCGCCGTCGGCCCGGTGGACGTCTTCGAGCACCACGAGCAGCGGCGCGCAGCCCGCCAGGTAGCCGGCCACGGCCCTGGCGAGCTGGAACTGGTTCTGGATGGCGACGCCGTCGTTCAGGAGGGGGGCCAGGCGGGCCGCGTCGGCGGCGGCGGGCGGCCGGACGGCGGCGAGCTGCCGGACGATCTCGCTCCACGCCCAGGCGGGGGGCGCGTCACCGTCGATCTCCGGGCAGCGTCCGAACGCGACCCGCCACCCGCGCTCGGCCAGCTCGGCCGCGAACGCCTCGGCCAGCGCGCTCTTGCCCGCGCCCGGCTCGCCGCCCAGCCAGACCGTGCGCCGGTAGGGCCGCACGGCCTCCTCCCGCAGCGCGGCCAGCTCGCGGGCCCGGCCCACGATCGAGGGCTCCTGCGCGGCCACGGGCCGTTCCTGGACGTGTTCGACGACCTCGGGCGCGTGCAGGGACTCGGATTGGCGGAGGATGTCCTGTTCGAGCGCGCGCAGGGCCGGGCCTGGATCGACGCCGAGCTCCTCGGCCAGGTTCTCGCGGGCCTGGCGCAGCACGGCCAGCGCCTCGGCCTGGCTGCCGGCTCGGTAGAGCGCCAGGGCCAGCAGGCGGACGGCGTTCTCGCGCAGCGGGTGGGCGTCGGCGTGGCCGCGCAGCTCCGGCACGGCCTCGGCGTGGCGGCCCATCAGCAGCGCGGCCTCGGCGCGGTACTCGACGGCGACGAGCCTGAGCTCGGCCATCCTGGCCGCCTCGGGCGCGGCCCACTCCTCGGTGAACTCGGCGTAGGCGGCGCCCGTCCACAGGCCGAGCGCCTGGTCGAGCAGGTCGTGGGCGACGGCGCCCGCGCCCCGCTTGAGCGCCGCGCCGGCCGCGTCGATGAGGCCGGGCAGCCGCCAGGCGTCCACGGCCTCGTCGGGCAGGCAGAGCCGGTAGCCGGGCGGGGCGCTGACGATCACTCCGGCGGGGGCGCGCGGCGGCCGGTCGGGTTCGAGGACCCGGCGCAGGTTCGAGACGTAGACCTGGAGCGCGGCCAGGGCCTTGGGCGGCGGCTGCCCCTGCCACAGGTCCTCGATGAACCGGTCGGTCGAGACGACCTGGCCGTCGGCGGCGACCAGGCGGGCGAGCACGGCGCGCTGCCGGGCGGAGCCGAGGTCGAGCCGGCGGCCGTCCAGGGTGGCGTGGAGCGGTCCAAGGAGGTGTAACTGGAGCATGGCACCCTTTTTCCGTACCGGTAGCGCCCGCTTTCAGTACCGGTAGAAGCCCGCGAAGTCCGATCTTCGCCCAATATCGTCAATGCGCACCGAGGCCCCCGTCTCAGGCGCGTTCATCATCTTCCCACGACCCAGATAGATGCCCACATGATGCGTCTTGATCTTATTTTTCGTGATTTTTCCGAAGAAGACTAAGTCGCCCGGCAGGCCGCGCTCGACGGGCCGCATCCTGCGCACGTGGTCGTCGGTGCTGCCGGGGCCGAGCACGTCCCTTCCGTTGGCCAGGGCGTACACCCATCGGGCCAGGCCGGAGCAGTCGAGGCCGCGGGTGCGCGCGGCCGGGCAGGGCTTGATCCGGCCACTGTAGCCCAGGCAGGTGCCCTTCGTGGGGCCGGGCCGCTCGCCGTGGCCGCCGCCCCACGAGTACGTGATGTCGTACCGCTCGATCTCGTACGCGATGCGCACGATCCTGGACGGCACGAACGTCGACAACGGCATGGACGCCGCGCCCGCCAGCAGAATGACCAGGGCGGTCACCGCCAGGACCAGCCGCCGCCGCGCCACCCGTTTCTCCCTTAAGCCGAGATCCCGGGTTTTATCCTACCTATCGCGATATTTCAGCTTTTGAGGTCAAGTGTGACCGTTCCTACCTCGACGATCATCCCGACCCGGCCCTTCGGCTTCGGCCTGGTGGTGAAGGTGAAGGCGGCCTTCTGGCCCCGCTCCAGCTTGCCGACCACGCAGCGCACCGCCGTGCCGCTGAACTTGCAGCCGGGGGCCTTGACCACCTTCTGGCCGCCGTACGCGCGCCCGGAGACCACGATGTCCTCGACGGGGTGCGGGCCGGTGTTCGTGATCGTGACCCGGTAGAGCTTCCTGCCCTTGACCAGGCCGGAGACCGACACCCGGGCCGGCGGGTTGGCCAGCGACCGCAGCTGGGACTCCGAGCCGTTGAAGGAGTTCTGGCCGCCGGCCAGCGAGCCCTTCTCCGCCGACTGCCAGAACGTGTGCCGCTTCCAGCTCTTCGGCAGCTCGCCGGGGTCGCTCCCCCAGCGGGCCAGCCAGAGCGGGTTGGCCTTGAACGCGCCGGAGTTGCCCGTGCAGGTCTGCCACCAGCTCGTGGTGGTGTAGATGATCGCGTCCCGGCCGGTCTGCTGCCGGTACTTCTTGGTGAAGTCCTTGATCCAGGTGACCATGTCCTCGGCGGACAGGTCGTAGCAGTTGTTCTTGCCGTTCTTGTCCTTGTACGGATTGTCCTCGATATCGAGGACTCCGGGCAGCGTTTGACCGTCGCTGGTCCAGTTTCCGCCGTTCTGCAGGAAATAGTCGGCCTGCGCTGTCCCGTCGGATTCATGCGGTTGCGCAAAGTGATAAGCGCCACGCACGAGCCCGGCCGTCGCGGCCCCGCCGAACTGCGCGTCGAACCGTGGGTTGCGGTAGTTCGTGCCCTCGGTGGCCTGCACGAACGCGAACTTACCGCCGCCTGCGGCCACGCTCGCCCAGTCCACGTCGCCCGTCCAGTTGCTGACGTCGACACCGGGAACACCGTCGGCCGCCTCCGCGACCCCTGTCATGCCGACAGCGGCAATTACCGCAATTAACCACAAGCGTTTCACGCCCGAGATCATCGCGGAGCCGCCACTTACGCCGCAAGCACGGAAATATCACGTCTTTCCGTGAAAAAGCGCGAAACCCCATGTCGAGGCCCGGAAATCCGCCTTCCGCGACCACCTCTCCGGACGTCGTTTCCGCAGGTCAGAGCCGTATATGAACGTCACATTCGCGTTTGCCAAATCGATACCGCCCGGCCCAAACTGAACCGATCCCCGAAAGGGCCCCTGACCAGGGGCTTCTTCGCCATGCCCAGGAGGCACCACCCATGATCCACACCCGGGCCCTCACCCGAGTGTTCACGATGAAGAAGGAGACCGTCGAAGCCGTACGCGGCATCGACCTCGACGTCGAACCCGGCCGGCTCGTCGCCTTCCTCGGCCCCAACGGCGCCGGCAAGTCCACCACCCTCCGCCTGCTCACGACCCTGCTCCCGCCCACCTCCGGCACCGCCGTCGTCGCCGGCCACGACGTCACCCGCGACCCGGCCGGCGTGCGCTCCCGCATCGGCTACGTCGGCCAGAAGAACAGCGCGGGCGAGAGCTTCCGCGTCCGGGACGAGCTCGTCACGCAGGGCCGCTGCTACGGCCTGACCGTCTCCGACGCCGTCGCGCGGGCCGGCGAGCTGATGCGCCTGCTCGACCTGGAGGACCTGGCGAGCCGCAGGCCGGGCACGCTGTCCGGCGGCCAGCGCCGCCGCCTGGACATCGCGCTCGGCCTGATCCACCGCCCCGACCTGCTCTTCCTCGACGAGCCCTCGACCGGCCTCGACCCGAAGAGCCGCGCCGACATCTGGCGGCACATCCTGCGTCTGCGCGAGGCGTACGGCACCACGATCTTCCTCACCACCCACTACCTGGAGGAGGCCGACAACATGGCCGAACGGGTGATGATCATCGACAACGGCTCGATCATCGCCGACGGCACGGCCGAGCAGCTCAAGAACGACCTGGCGGGCGACACCGTCACGGTCACCACGGACACCGCCCAGGACGCCGCCAGGGCCGCCGAGCTGACCGGCGGCCAGGCCGAGGGCGTCACCGTGCGGGTGCGGGTGGCGAACGCGCCCGCCGCGCTCCCCGGCTGCCTGCGGGCGCTGGACGCCGCCGGGATCAAGGTGACCGCCGCCGAGACCGCGCGCCCCACCCTTGACGACGTGTTCCTCACCCTCACCGGGAGAAGCCTCACCGATGACGACCTTCCTGCGTGACACCGCCACCGTCTTCACCCGCGAGTTCCGGCCGGTCCTGCGCGAGCCGGTCGCGCTGCTGTTCGAGATGGGCCAGCCGCTGCTGTTCCTGTTCCTGTTCGGCGCGCTGCTGGACGGCGCGGTGGGCTCGTCGTGGCAGTGGTTCGTGCCGGGCATCCTGGTCATGATGTGCCTGACAGGGCCGATGTCGGCCGGTTACACGCTGCTGGTCGAGCTGATCGGCGGCTCGCTGGAACGCATGCTGGTCACGCCGCTGAACCGGACGGCGATGCTGGTGGGCCGGGCGATGAAGGCGATGGTGGTCCTGCTGGCCCAGGCCGTGCTGATCATCGTGCTGGCCGTCCCGCTGGGGTTCGAGCTGTATCCGGCGGGCGTCCTGGCGGGGCTGGCGCAGCTCACCGTGTTCGGGGTGGGGCTGGGGGCGTTCTCGTTCGTCCTGGCCATCCGGTCGGCGCCGGGCGGGACGCTGTTCTACGTCGTCAGCCAGTCGATCATGTTCCCCCTGCTGCTGCTGTCGGGCGTGCTGCTGCCCCTGGACACCGCGCCCGGGTGGCTGCGCGCCGTCGGTGCGGCGAACCCGGTCACGTACATCGTCGAAGGCCAGCGCGCGCTGTTCTCCGGCGACCTCGCGAACCCCTCCGTCCTGTACGGCACCGCGTCGGCCTGCCTGGTCGCCGCGATCGGCCTGTACCTGGGCAACCGGGCCATGCGCAAGGGCGTGTGAAATGGAGGCATGACCCGTGTGATGGCCTCCCGCACCGTGCCGTGGATCCCCGTCGAGCACCGCCTCGACGTGATCCTCTCCCCGGACCTCCCGCCCGCCGCCGGCACGACCTCGGCGTTCGCGTTCGTCACCGACGGCGTCGGCAGGACCCTGCTCACCTGCGTCGACCGGCCCGGACGCGGCTGGGACGTGCCGGGCGGCCACCTGGAGGCCGGGGAGAGCGCCACCGAGGCCGCGGTCCGGGAGCTCCAGGAGGAGACCGGCCTCCTCCTGGAGCCGTCCGCCCTGTCGGTGTTCGCGTGGCAGCGCGTCGAGCTGCTGCGCCCGGCTCCGGCCGGTTACCGCTACGCGCCGCTGACGTACATGGTGATGTTCCGGGCGCGGCTGGCGGCGCCCGGCGCCGCGACCGCGCCGCCGGCGGGGTCGGAGAGCACCGGCGCGGAGTGGCTGCCCCGGGAGCGGATCATGGAGCTGTGCGCCCACCGCACCTGGCTGCCGCTGCTGGAGTGCCTCTAGAGGGTGCGCGCGCGTTCGAGGTCGGCGCTGCGGTAGTGCCGCTCCGGGATGCTCGCCAGCGTGGACGGGTGCACCTGCGGGCCCAGGCCGTACAGCTTCTGGAAGCTCATGATGAGCGGACGCCAGGCGTCGGGGTCGATGTGGTCGTCGGTGCCCTTCATCCGGATGTCCTCGTGCACCCAGACCCGCTGCACCCGCACCTCGAACGCGAGCACCCCGCCGTCGCCGACCGGGTGCGTCTCCTCCACCACGACCTCCATGGCGACCGGGCACTCGGCCACCCGGGGCGCGGCCACCGTCTCCGACGGGACGGCGGTCAGCCCGGCCCGCTGGAACTTGTCCGGCACGAACCGGTAGCCGCGCTGGTGCTTGCGCTCGGGCACCGGGTCGCTCCCGGTGGTCAGCGCCAGCCGGTCCACCTGCGGGGCGAGCGCGTCGGACGGCAGGTTGAGCACGCCCTCGCCGGTCCGCAACAGGTTCTGGGACGTCTTCGACCTGGCCCCGAGCCCCAGCATGCCGCGCCAGCCCAGCCAGAAGGCCGACGACATGGGGGCGAGGTTGGGGGTGCCGTCCTCGTTCACGGTGGAGATCAGGACGACGGGGGTGCCGAAGTAGAGGATGTTGGGTTCAATGCGGACGTGCTGATCCACGACAGTGTTCATGCGTCCCACTGTCGCCGCCGGTGCGGGCCGGACGCTGGCGGCCTTCGGACCTGTCGTTGCCGGGCCGGTCAGGAGCGCGGCACGAGCCTGATCGTGGCGGCCCGCGCCTGCCCGCTGACCACCGAGTCCACGATGCTCTCCGGGTAGTGGCGGTACTTGGCCCGGTACGCGGCGTCGATCCGGTCGTTGAGCTCCTGGTCGGCGTCGGCGAACGTGACGCCCTTGTCGACGCCCCCGGCCTGGATCCGGCCGCGTCCGCGCTCCTGGGCGCCGCGGAACCAGGTGCCGTCCCGCCCGTTCACGGCTCGGACGTACAGGTCGTCGCCGAGGCGGACGACCCAGATCGTCACCGGGCGGCGCAGCTCGCCGTCGCCGCGCAGGGACGCGATCTGCAGCTCCTCGGCGGCGGCGATCCGGTCGAGTTCGTCGTTCGTCCAAGCAGTCATGGTGGGGGCCTACCCGGAACCGGTCGGCGGCGCCGGCGGTCATCGTCCGTAGTTGGTAAATCCGCCGCGTCAGGGGAGGTAGCCGGCGCGTCTGGCCGAGACCACGCTCTCCATGCGGGTGTGGGTGCCGAGCTTGCGCATCGCGCTGCGCAGGTAGCTCTTGACCGTCTCCGGCTTCAGGTCGAGCCGCCGGCCGACCTCGGCGTTGCCGCAGCCGACCGCGACCAGGGAGAGCACGTCGAGCTCCCGGGGGGAGAGCGGGTTGGCCGGGACGGGGCCGCCGTCCGGCGAGGTCAGCCGGTCGCAGACGCCCTGCAGCCGCTCGCGCAGGACCGGGTCGGCGACCTCCTGGGCGATCGAGCGCAGCTCGGCGTGCGCCTCGCGCAGCTGCTCCCATTCGGGGCCGGCGGGCCGTTCGCGGGCGGCGCCGGTGATCGCGGCCGTCTCCAGCGCGGCCACCCGCCGCTCCACCTCCGCGCGTACGGCCAGCTCGACGCCGAGCCGGGCGGCGATCTGGTTCATGCCGTCGAGGACGCGGGTGCCGAGCGGCAGCGGCTCGCGGACGCCGCCGTAGAGCAGCCCGTAGACCGTCTCGCCCACCACGACGGGGACGGCCGCGATCGCCCGCAGGCCCTCCGCCGCCACCGGCCTGTCGTATTCGTGGCTGATGCGGGAGTCGGTGACGTAGTCCTCGACGCTGCCCGGCCGGGCGGTGACCAGGACCCGGCCGCCCAGGCCGCTGCCGGTGTGGATGGCGAGCCCGCGCAGCACGTCCGTGCGGACCCCCGTCACCTCGGTGAGCCGCACGGCGCCGCCCGGGGCCGACACCGCCCCGCCGAACAGGACGGGCAGCCCGACGACGTGCCGCATCCGGGTGAGGGCGGCCCGCAGGAGCACGGCGGCCTGCGGGGCCAGGGCACTCGACGGAAGATGTGTCACCGCCATGTCACCAGCATGGCACGCGGCCGGCGTCCCGCGGCTACCCCTGAACGGGGGTAGCGTGCCGCACCGCCCTGGCGGATGCTTCGGGCATGGGTGACTCACTGCTCTCCTACGCGTCCGGCGTCTCCGCGCTCCCCCTGCTGGGCGAGACGATCGGGGAGAACCTGGAACGCGCCGCGGCCCGGTACGCCGGCCGCGAGGCGCTGGTCGAGATGGCGAGCGGGCGGCGCTGGACGTACGCCGAGTTCGACGCCGCGGTGAACGAGGTGGCGCTCGGCCTGCTGGCCAGGGGCATCGCCAAGGGCGACCGGGTCGGCATCTGGGCGCCCAACTGCGCCGAATGGGTGCTGACGCAGTACGCCACCGCCAAGATCGGCGCGATCCTGGTCAACATCAACCCGGCCTACCGCGCCCACGAGCTGGACTACGTGGTCCGCCAGTCGGGCATGCGGCTGCTGGTCAGCGCCGTCGAGCACAAGACGAGCGACTACCGCGCGATGCTCGCCGAGATCGGCTTCACGCAGGTGGTGTTCATCGGCGAGCCCGGCTGGGACGAGCTGGTCGAGACCGGCCGCCGCGCCGACCCCGCCGCGCTGCGGGCACGGGCGGCGACGCTGTCCTTCGACGACCCGATCAACATCCAGTACACCTCGGGCACGACCGGCTTCCCCAAGGGCGCGACGCTGTCGCACCACAACATCCTCAACAACGGCTACTTCGTCGGCGAGGGCGTCGGCTACACCGAGGACGACCGGGTCTGCCTGCCGGTGCCGCTCTACCACTGCTTCGGCATGGTGATGGGCAACCTGGGCGCGACCTCGCACGGCGCCTGCGTGGTGCTGCCCGCGCCCGGCTTCGACGCCGAAGCCACGCTGCGGGCCGTGGAGGCCGAGCGGTGCACCTCCTTGTACGGCGTGCCGACGATGTTCATCGCCGAGCTGGGCCATCCGCGCTTCGCCGACTTCGACCTGTCGTCGCTGCGCACCGGCATCATGGCGGGCTCGCCGTGCCCGGTCGAGGTGATGAAGCGGGTGATCGGCGAGATGCACATGAGCGAGGTGGCGATCTGCTACGGCATGACCGAGACGTCCCCCGTGTCGACGATGACCCGCCGCGACGACGGGCTGGTACGGCGCACCGAGACGGTCGGCCAGGTGATGCCACACCTGGAGGTGAAGATCGTGCACCCGGAGACCGGGCTCGCGGTGCCCCGGGGCGAGCCGGGCGAGCTGTGCACCCGCGGCTACTCGGTGATGCTCGGCTACTGGAACGAGCCGGACAAGACGGCCGAGTCGATCGACGAGGCCCGCTGGATGCACACCGGCGACCTGGCCACCATGGACGCCGAGGGCTACGTCAACATCGTCGGCCGGATCAAGGACATGGTCATCCGCGGCGGCGAGAACGTCTATCCGCGCGAGGTCGAGGAATACCTCTACACGCATCCCGACATCGCCGACGTCCAGGTGATCGGCGTGCCGGACGAGAAGTACGGCGAGGAGCTGATGGCCTGGATCGTCATGCGCCCCGGCACCGAGCCGCTGACCGCCGAGGCGATCAGGGACTTCTGCGCCGGCCGCCTGGCCCACTACAAGGTCCCCCGTTACGTGCACCTGGTCAACGGGTTCCCGATGACGGTCACGGGCAAGATCCGCAAGGTCGAGATGCGCGAGCAGGCCGTCACTCTTCTGGGGCTCCACCCCTGACCTGCTGAACCGCGGGCGGCGGGCGCGCGTATCTCCGCGTGTGCGCTCGAAGCAGACCTCGCTCGCGCCTGGCCCGGCCTGGGACCCCGTGGGAGCATGTGGGGGTCGCGCCCGCCCCGGGCGGCGCGGCCTGGTTCCTGGCCTCCGACAACCTGGCGGGTCGGCTATGAGAGCTTCTGCCCGGACGTACGCCGTGTTCGCGGTCGGCGTGGGCGTCCTGGTGCTGGTCGCGGTGCTGCGCTTCGGCGGCGGCGCCGGCACGGTGGAGGTCTTCGGGCTGCCCACCGCCGGTCCGGTCACCGACTGGGGGCTGCCGCTGGCCCGCCTCGCCCTCGACCTGTGCGCGGTGGCGTGCGTGGGGACGTTGCTGGCGGCGTCCGCGCTGGCCCCGGCCGGCTCGCCGGAGTCGGCGCGGTGCCTGCGCGCGGCGGGCTGGTGGGCGCTGGGGTGGGCGGTCGCCGCCCTGGCCGGTTACGTGTTCACCCTGTCCAGCTTCATCCCGATGCCGGTGCGGTACCTGCTCGCCGAGCCCGGCATGCTCGACTTCGGCACCTCGCTCCCGCAGACGCAGGCGCTCCTGGTGGTGCTGGTCACGACGTTCGCGGTGGCGGTGGCCACGCTCGTGCGCCGGCTGCCCGCCTGGGTGCCGCTGGCCCTGGCGGCGTTCGGGCTGCTGCCGCCCGCCTACGTGGGCCATGCCGCCTCGGCGGCCGACCACGACATCGCCGTCTCCGCGCTGATGGCCCATCTGCTGGGGGTGTCGGTGTGGGTGGGCGGCCTGGCCGCGGTGCTGGTGCACTTCCGGCGCTCGGCCGACCTGCGCGTGGTGCTGCCCCGGTTCAGCACGATCGCGCTGTGCTGCTTCGCCGCCGTCGCCCTCTCCGGCGTGGTCAGCGGCTGGGTGCGGCTCGACCGCCTGTCCGACCTGTGGCTGAGCCGGTACGGCCTGCTGCTGCTGGCCAAGGTCGCCGCCCTGGCGGTGCTGGCCTGGTTCGGCCGGCGGCACCGTCTGCGTACCGTGGCCGGCGTGGCCGACCGGGGGGTGCGGGGCACGTTCGTCCGGCTGGCCGCGGGCGAGGTGATCGTGATGGTGGCGGCGACCGGGCTGGCCGTCGGCCTCTCGCGCACCCCGCCGCCGCCCGGCGCGGGCGGCGGGCACGACCATCCCGTCCTGGAGTACGCGCTCGCGCCCTTCTCGCCCGGCGCCCTGCTCAGCGAGGTGCGGTTCGACCCGCTCGTCCTGCTCCTGCTGGCGTTGCCCGCCGCCGGATACCTGGCCGGTCTGCGCCGGGTGCCCGGCTGGCCGGTCCTGCGCACGCTCTCCTGGCACGCCGGGCTGGCCCTGGCCGCGGTCGGGCTGTTCGGCGGCGTGGGCGGGTACGCGCGGGCGATGTCGTCGGCCCAGGCCGTGCAGCACGTCGTGCTCGCCGTCGTCGCGCCGCTCCTGCTGTGCGCGGGCGCGCCGCTCACCCTGGCCGCGCGGGCCACCGGCCCCGGCTCCCAGTACGGCCCGATCGGCGACCGCGTCCTCGGTCGCCGTCTCACCCGTCCCGCGCTGGTGACGGCCGCCGTCCCGGTGCTGCTCCTGCTGCTGTACGGCACGCCGTGGCTGCCCTGGTCGCTCGCCGGGTACGCGCCCCATCTGGTCACCATGGCCGTGTCCGCCGGGGTCGGCCTGCTGGTCGCCTGGGTGGTGCTCGACCTCGACCCGCTGCCCAGGCCGTTCCCGTGGGCCGCGCGGGTCCGGCTGCTGGCCGTGGCCGCCGTCGCGTACCTGGGGCTGGGGACGTACCTGCTGGCAGGCCCGGCCGTCGCGGCGGAGTGGTTCGCCCTGGCGGCCCCGCCCGGGGTGCCCGACCCGCTGGCCGACCAGCGCGCGGCCGGGGCGGTGTTCCTGCTGGCCCCGCTGGCCGCCTACGCGTTCCCGGCCGTACGCCTGGCCCTGCGACGGCAGGCCGCCCGCGCGCACCGCCCCCGGTCCGTCCTACACTCATCCCCTATGGGCGATCTCCCGGTCTACGACGTTGTCCTGTTGCCGCCGCACGACGTCAACGCCGAGGCCGTGCGCCTGAGCCGGCGTTGCGCGGAGGCCGCCGCGACCGAGTTCGTCCTGCGCGAGGACGGCCTCTACCCGCACATCTCCCTCTACATGGCCAATTTCACCCCCGACCAGCTGGAAAAGGCCGTCGCGCTGCTGCGCGACCTCAGCGGCCGCACCTCCGCGACGCTCCTGGAAGGCGAGTCCTTCGCCGCCAACGAGCACGGCATGGTCGAGCTGTTCTTCCGGAAGACCGACGCGATCACCCGGCTCCAGGAGGACGTCGTCGCCGCGCTCAACCCGTTGCGCACGGGCCTGCGCCACCGCGACCCGGTCGGCCGCGTGCTGGCCGACCACCGGCTCACCGCGCCGCCCACGGCCCGCGCCAATCTCGACCTCTACGGCTACGACGAGATCGGCGACCTGTTCCGCCCGCACATCACCCTCACCCGGCTCCAGCAGCGGGACCACCCGCTCGACCTGGGCCTCCTCGCCTCGCCGTCGGCCTTCACCGCCACCTACCAGGCCCTCGCGCTGTGCGTGATGGGCGAGCACGGCACCTGCACCGAGATCGTCGAGACCTTCACCCTCGACACCGCCCCCGTCACCCCGACGGCCTGACCGCCCCGGCCGAGGCCAGCCTGCGGGCCAGCTCCCGGCAGCGTTCCGCCAGCTCCGGCGGGTCGAGCACCTCGAAGTCGTGACCCAGCGCGACCACGTGCATGAGCACGTAGTCGAGACTGCCCGCGCCGCTGACCAGCTCGCACCGGTCGCTCCCGCGCTCCCGCACGACGGCCGCCGACGCGGGGACCTGCGCGCGTACCGTGGCGGCCGGGGCGTGCAGGAGGAAACGCGCCTGGTGCGGGTAGGCCCGGCTCGCCACGCCCTCCTGCACGTACGCCGCCGCGTCCGGCGCCGGGCGCGGCCGGAACCGGAAGGTGCGGGCGGCCACCGCGGCCATCCGGTCCACCCGGAAGCTGCGCCACCCGTCCCGGTCGAGGTCGTAGGCGAGCAGGTACCAGCGCCGGTCGGAGGTCACCAGCCGGTACGGCTCCACCCGCCGCCGCCCCACCCGCCCTCCTGACGGGTAGTCGAAGCCGGCCTCGACCTCGTCCCGGCAGGCCCTGGCCAGCGTCATGAGCACCTCGGGATCGACCGGCACGCGCCCGCCGCCGAACGACTCCACCGCCCCGGACAGCGCGCGCACCTCGTACCGGAGCCGGGCGGGCAGCACCGTGTCGAGCTTGGCCAGCGCCCGGATCGCGGCGTCGCCGGCGCCCGCGACCGCGCTGTCCGCCCCGGCGAGCAGCGACACGGCGGTGGCGATGGCCTCCTCGTCGTCGAGCAGCAGCGGCGGCAGGTCCTGGCCGGGCCCGAGCCGGTAGCCGCCGCCGATGCCCTGGCCGGCGTGCACCTGGTAGCCGAGCGCGCGCAGCCGTTCCACGTCACGGCGGACCGTGCGCGACGTGACGCCGAGCCGCCCGGCCAGCTCGGGGCCGGTCCAGACCTGACGTTGCTGCAACAGGCCGAGGAGGGTCAGCACCCGCTCGGTCGTGCCCCGCTCCGCGCCGCCCGTCTCGTCCATGCCGCCACCCTGCCAGAAAGCGGACCGATCCTGTCCGCCGGTGGGGTGATCGTGGTTCCATGGACGCACACACACTCGACTGGAACCGCACGTTGCGCGAGCAGTGGGAGTTCCACTGGAACCACCAGCTCCGGGCCCGGCTCGACGGCCTGACCGACGAGGAGTACTTCTGGTCGCCGGTGCCGGACGCCTGGAGCGTACGGCCGCGCGGCACCTCCACGGCGCCCGTCCAGGCCGGCGCGGGCGGCCACACGATCGACTTCGCCTTCCCCCAGCCGGTGCCGCCGCCCTTCACCACGATCGCCTGGCGGCTCGGCCACGTCATCGTCGGCGTGCTGGCCGTCCGCAACGCGGTGCACTTCGGGGCGCCGCCGGCCTCGTACGAGACCTGGGAGTACGCCGGCGGCGCGGCCGCGGCGCTCGACCAGCTCGACACGGAGGCCGAGCGGTGGCAGGCGGGCGTGCGGGAGCTCGGCGAGGCCGGCCTGCGCGCGCCCATGGGCGACGCGGAGCCCTTCCCCGAGGCCCCCATGGCCGACCTGGTCCTGCACGTCCACCGCGAGCTCATCCACCACCTGTCGGAGGTCTGCCTGCTGCGCGACCTGCACCTCCACATGAACCGCCCCTGACCGGAGGCGTCGCTTCCTACCCTCTCCCCATGAGCACCGACATCTACGGCTTCATCGAGGCCCGTCACCCGCTCGCCCACGAGGACTGGTACGAAGGCGACCCCTGGACGGCCGCCACCATCCCGCTCCACCCGCTCTACGACGACCAGGACCACGAGTCGTTCGCCTGCCTGTTCGGCATCCGCGACCGGCTGGGGTGGCCGCCGGTCGCGACCGGCCGCGGCCTGCCGGACGACGTGTCGGGACCGGTCCGCGCCGAGTACGAGGACACCGCCCGCCTCGACCCCGCCGTGCACGGGTGCACCTGGGTCTCCTGGGCGGAGCTGCGCGACCTGGACCTGACGGCACGCCCCGCGGCCGGATCCGTTCCCTTGACCCGTCTCGACCTGCTGGGACCGGAGACCGGATGGGCGGCCGTCTTCGAGGTCATGCGGGCGCCGGCGCGACGGTTCGGGCCCGACGGCGTGCGCCTGGTCGTCTGGTTCGACTGAGCGCCGGCGTCACCCGCGTTCGACAGGGGCCGGTCCCGGCGCAGGCGGTGTTCCAGGGGTGGCGCGCCGTCAGGGGGCGCCGAACCAGGTGGACAGGGCCTCGCGCAGCGCGGGCGCGGCCGTGCCGGCCGGTTCGTCCGGGCCGGCCGCCCAGGCGACGTGCGCGTCCGGACGGATCAGCAGCACGTCGGCCGGGCGCTGGTCGGTCTTGGCCGTGTGCACGTCGACCCGGTCCCGCCACTCGGCGGCGACCTCGCGCAGGTCCGCGCGGTCGGCGAGATCGAGCAGGACGGGCCGCGCGGCGTGCATGAGCTCCGCGACGCCGGTCATGCCCTGCCCGGTGTGCAGGGTGAGATCGGGGGCGAACGCGCCGGCCAGCGGGTGAGGGTGCGAACCGGGCATCGGGTAGCGGATGTCGCTACCGGCCACCATCGCGCCCATGCGGCGCAGCGGCTGCTCGTCCGTCAGCAGCTCCTGGAAGACCTCCCGGAGCGCCTCGGCGGCCGCGTCGTGCCCGCGGCGCAGCGCCACCTGGGCGCGCGTGTGCCGCATGGTGCGCGTGCCCGCCAGCTGACGTTCCTCCTGGTACGTCGCCAGCAACCCGGACGGCGCCCACCCCCGCACCTCGGCGGCCAGCTTCCAGGCCAGGTTGACCACGTCGAGCATGCCCGCGTTGAGCGCGATCCCGGTCGCCGGGAACAGGTGAGCCGCGTCCCCGGCCAGCAGGATCCGCCCGTCGCGGTACCGTTCGGCCTGCCGCGCCTTGAACGTGAACCGCGACAGCCGCAGCGCCTCCCCCACCCGCAGGTCCACGCCCACCACGCGGCGCAGGCTGTCCTGCAGCTCCGGCACGGTCATCGGGACGTCGTCGTCGTACTCGGTGCTCTCGTCCTCGGTGGTGTAGAGCGAGACGACCCTGGAGTCCGGCGACGAGCCGACGCCGAGCAGGCCGCTCTCGGTCCGGGTGAAACCGGCGCGGATCGTGCCGAAGCCGGGCACGTCGAGATCGCCGTTGCCGAGCACGGTCACCTCGTCGGGCAGGGTGACCTGGGCCAGCCGGTTGACCTCGGGATAGACGGTGCCGGGGAAGGCGATGCCGGCCAGCTCCCTGACCCGGCTGCGCGCGCCGTCGCATCCCACCACGTACCTGGCGGTCACCTGGTAGGGGCCGTCCGGTCCGCGTACGTCCAGGGTCACCGCGGTGTCGTCCTGGCTCGCCCCGACCACCTCGTGGCCGCGGCGCAGTTCGACGCCGAGCTCGCCGGCGCGCTCCTCCAGCAGCCGCTCAAGGAGCTGTTGCGGCAGCGGCAGGGCGTGCATCGGCGGGTCGGCCAGCTGGGTGAGATCCAGGTGCACCCCGCCGAACGGGAACCTGGGCGCCGGCATCGGATCGGTGCAGGCCGCCGCGAACCGGTCCAGCAGGCCGCGGTACCGCAGCAGCTCCAGGATCTGCCCGCCGAGCCCGCCGGCCTTCGGGACGTCCCTGCGCTGCGCCTTCCGCTCCAGCACCAACGGCCGCACCCCGGCCAGCCGCAACTCCGCCGCCAGCATGAGACCGGTCGGCCCGGCCCCCACAATGATCACATCGGCATCCATAACCAGCCATTCCTCCCACAAGCCACCATCGGCCGCCCACCCTATGCCGCCGCCATCGGGTTGACGTCGCGGCGGTAGACGTCGGGGTCCACGGTCGTCGGGTCGGTGAAGTTGGCCTCGTACCACGCGTTGTTCTCGCGCCTGAACGCCTCCTCCTCGTCCGACAGAAGACCCTGCTCGGCGAGGCTGTTGACCAGCCCGAACACCCCTGGGTACGTCCCGCGGCCGTTCGGCGCGGGACTCTGGAACCTCACGAACACCGGCTCTGCCGTCAACGTGCCTCTCCTCGGTGTGCGGCCCACTGGCTCTCGGTAAAACGAGCGTTGACTGACAGTAAAAACTTGCCTACTGTGAGTGCTCGACATCACAGAACTCATCGAGAAGGTGAAGCTCATGCTCAGACGAGTCGAATCCGACCGGTGGCAGGAAGCGCTCGATGTCAACCCCCTCTACAACGGCCTGGTGCCCGAGGGCGGCGTGCCGCGCTTCAAGATGCCGGCCAGCCCGATGAACCCCAGCGCGGCCCAGGCGCTCATCCGTGACGAGCTCCTTCTCGACGGCAACGCCCGGCTCAACCTTGCCACGTTCTGCACCACCTGGATGGAGCCGCAGGCCCGCGAGCTCATCGCCGAAACCCTCGACCGCAACATCGTCGACCACGACCAGTACCCGCAGACGGCCGACATCGAGGCGCGCTGCGTCAACATGCTCGACCATCTGTGGAACGATCCAAACGGCGTCAGCGTCGGCTGCTCCACGGGCGGCTCCAGCGAGGCGGCCATGCTCGGCGCGCTGGCGATGAAGTTCCAGTGGCGCGAGCGGCGCCGGGCGGCCGGGCTGCCCGTCGACCGGCCCAACCTCGTGATGGGCACCGCCGTCCACACCTGCTGGCCGAAGTTCTGCCAGTACTGGGACGTCGAGCCGCGCTGGATCCCGATCGAGGAGCCGGCCTACACGCTGTCCGCCTCCCGGCTCAGGGAGTTCTGCGACGAGAACACCATCGGCGTCGTCGGCGTGCTCGGCTCCACGCAGTGCGGCAAGTACGACCCGATCGAGCAGATGTCGGCCGAACTCGACCGGCTGGAGGCCGAGCGCGGCCTGAAGATCCCGCTGCACGTCGACGCCGCCGTGGGCGGTTTCATCACCCCGTTCCTGGAGCCCGACCGGGTGTGGGACTTCCGGCTCCCCCGGGTGCAGTCGATCAACACCTCGGGGCACAAGTTCGGCCTGGTGTACCCGGGCGTCGGCTGGATCGTCTGGCAGGAGCCCGACGCGCTGCCCGAAGACCTGGTGCTCTCCTGCGACCTGCTCGGCGGCAACATCGACACCTTCACGCTCAACTTCTCCCGCTCCGGCGCGCCGGTGGTCGCCCAGTACTACAACTTCCTGCGGCTCGGCTTCGACGGCTACCGCGCCGTCCAGCAGACCTGCCGGGACGTGGCGACCTACCTCGGCGACGAGATCGCCAAGCTGCCCGAGCTCTCGCTCATCGCCGACGGCTCGGAACTGCCGGTGCTCGCCGTCCGGACCGCTCCCGGTTTCGACGGCTTCACCGTCTTCGACCTGGCCGAACGACTGAAGATGCACGGCTGGCAGGCCCCGACGTACTACCTGCCGCCCAACCTGGAGCACATCGCCGTCATCCGCTTCGTCATCCGCAACGGCTTCAGCCAGGACATCGCGGCCAAGCTGCTGGCGAACCTGCGTACCGAGGTCGAGTACCTGCGTGACAACCGGGTTCCGCGGCCGCGGACGTCCGCCGAGCAGCCAGGCGTGCCGACCGGAAGGTAAGTCGGCGGTCCCGCTAAAGGGCGATCCCCAGGTCTGGGGGTCGCCCTTCTCGTCGGTCGTCCGCGAGCTGTCCAGGGCCCGGAGAAATATGACTAAATGTCCGGATCATGAGGACGTCATGAGTGATCGGTGATCGCGTCTCTGGTCGGCGTACGCGCAGGCCAGCAGGCTTGTACCCATGACGGACGTGGTGCGGTTGGACGCCGTGAGCAAGGTGTACGGCAAGGGCCAGGGCGCGGTGGCGGCCCTGCGTGAGGTGTCGGTGGGCATCCCGCAAGGGTCGTTCACCGCGGTGATGGGCCCCTCGGGGTCGGGCAAGAGCACGTTCCTGCACTGCGCGGCCGGCCTGGACGTGCCGTCGTCCGGCTCGGTGCGGCTCGGCGGCACGGAACTGTCGGGCATGGACGAGACCGGCCTGACCGAGCTGCGCAGGCAGCGGATCGGGTTCGTGTTCCAGGCGTTCAACCTGATCCCGGCGCTGGACGTCGTCGAGAACATCACGCTCCCCCTGCGCCTGGCCAAGGCCCGCGTGGACCGCGACTGGCTGGCGGAGATCCTGCGCCGGGTCGGCCTGGAGGGCCGGACCGGGCACCGGCCCGCGCAGCTCTCGGGCGGCCAGCAGCAGCGGGTGGCCATCGCCAGGGCGCTGGTCACCAGGCCGGAGGTGGTGTTCGGCGACGAGCCGACGGGCGCGCTGGACACGATGACCGCCCGCGACGTGCTGAGGCTGCTGCGCGAGGTGGTGGACGGTCTGGGCCAGACGGTGGTGATGGTGACGCACGACCCGGTGGCCGCCTCGTACGCCGACACCGTGCTGTTCCTGGCCGACGGCCGGATCGTGGACGCGATGACCGCGCCGACCGCCGACAAGGTGGCCGAGCGCATGACCAGGCTGGGAGCGTGGACGCGATGATCACCTTGGCGTTGAGGACGTTGCGGCACAGGAAGGCCGCGTTCGCCGGCGCGTTCTTCGCGCTGCTGTGCGCCGCCGCCCTGGTGTGCGCGTGCCTGATGTTGCTGGAGACCGGCCTGCGCGGCGGCGTCGCCCCCGAGCGGTACGCCGGCGCCCCCGCGATCGTGGCCGCCGACCAGTACGTGCGCCAGACCGTCGACAAGGGCGACGGCAAGAGCAAGACCAAGGCCAAGCCCCTGACGGAACGCGCCTGGCTGCCCGAGTCGGTCGTGGCGGCGATCCGGGCCGACAAAGTGATCCCCGAGGTGACGTTCCCCTTCGGCGGCTTCACCGGGCACGGCTGGGAGTCGGCCGCGCTCACCCCGTTCACCATCGCGAAGGGACGCGAGCCGAAATCGGCGGGCGAGGTCGTCGTCGACGCGCGCGCCGGGCTCGACGTGGGCGCCGAGCTGCGCGGACACCGCGTGGTGGGCGTCACCGCGCAGGCGCTGCCGAGCCAGGACACCGTCTTCTTCAGCACCGCCGAGGCCCGCCGCCTGGCCGGTCACCCCGGCAGGGTCAGCGCGGTCGGCGTGTTCCCCGGCCTGGACCGGGCGCCCGAGGGCGCGGTGGTCTACACGGGCGACGAGCGCGGCAGGCTGGAGTTCCTGGACGCCGAGCAGGCGCGGGTCAAGCTGATCAGCATGGGCGGCGCGCTGGCCGGCACGTCGCTGCTGGTCGCGATCCTGGTCGTGATGGGCACGTTCGCGCTGTCCATCCAGCAGCGGCAGCGCGAGCTGGCCCTGCTGCGCGCCGTGGCGGCCACTCCCCGGCAGGTGCGCAAGCTGGTGGGCGGCGAGGCGCTGCTGGTCGCCGGGGCAGCCGGGGTGCTGGGCGCGGCGGCGGGCATCGGGGTCGGGTTCTGGCTGCGCGCCCAGTTCGTCTCGCTCGGGACGGTCCCCGCCAACCTCGGCCTGGTGGTCAGCCCGTTCCCACCGCTGGCCGCGCTGCTGGCCACGGTCGGCGCCGCCTGGGTCGCGGCCCGCGTGTCGGCCCGCCGGCTGACCAGGATCCGGCCGGTGGAGGCCCTGGGCGAGGCGGTCCTGGACAGCGGCAGGGTGGCCCGGTGGCGGCTGGTGGCCGGGCCGCTGGCCCTGGCCGGCGCGGTGACGCTGACGGTGGTCCTGTCGAGCCTGCGCACCGAGGCGGCGGCCACGCCCGTGACGATGCTGACCGCGCTGGTCTGGACGATCGCGCTGACGCTGCTCGGCCCGCTGGTCGCACGGGTGGCCGCGGCGGTGTTGTCGGTCCCGCTGCGGGCCTCCCGCGTGGGCGGCTTCCTGGCCGCGCGCAACCTGCGCGCCAACTCGGGGTCGCTGGCCTCGGTGTTGTCCCCGCTGACCCTGATGATCGCGATGACCTGCACGATCCTCTTCGTCCAGACCACGATGGGCCACGCCGCGCAGGAGCAGGCCGACGCGGGCACCCGCGCCGAGTACGTCGTGACCGGCGTCTCCGCCGCCGAGGCGGCCAGGGTTCCCGGCGTCGAGGCCGTCACCCGGGTGCTGCGCACGACCGTCCGGTCCGGCCTGGACAAGTACGGCGCGCAGGCGGTCACCTACGACGACCGCACGATGGACCTGGGCATCGTCGCCGGCTCGATGAAGGACGTGGCCGTCAGCTCGACCGCCGCCGAGCGGCTGGGCGTCGGGGTGGGCGACCCGCTGAAGCTGACGCTGGGCGACGGCACCCCCGCGACGGTGACGGTCAGCGCGGTGTACACCCGCGGGCTGGGCTTCGGCGACCTGACGTTGCCGTACGACCTGGTGGCGGGCCACGTGGACGAGCCCGCGGCGTCCCTGCTGGTCAAGGCGCCAAGGCTGACCGTGGACGCCCTGGCCGGGGCGCTGCCCGGGGCGTCGGTGCTGGACCGGGCGCGGGCCGCCGAGGTGAGCGCGTCGAATCCGCAGGCCACGTTCGTGGCGCTGGGCCTGATCATCGCCTTCACCGCGATCGCCGTGGTGAACACGCTGGCCATGGCCACCTCGGCCCGCTCGGGTGAGATGCGCGCGCTGCGCCTGGCCGGCACGACGCGACGGCAGGTGCTGCTCATGCTGCGGCTGGAGACGCTGGGCGCGGTGGTCACCGCCGTCGTGCTCGGCACCGGGGCCGCGCTGGTGACGCTGGCCGCGTTCGGGGCGGGGATGACCGGGTCCGCGGTGCCGTACGTGCCGGTGGGGACGTACGCGGCGGTGGTCGGGGCGGCGGCCGTGCTGGCCCTGGCGGCCACCGTCCTGCCCGCCCGGCTCACGATGCGCTCGGCGGCGTGAGCGGACGGTCAGTCCGCCGGGCGCGCGGGGTGCCCACGAAGCCCGAGGCGGTCAGTCCGTCGGGAGCAGGGTGCCGAGGGGGCCGAGGTCGAGGTTGAGGTCGGCGGGCGTCAGCCCGAACCGGTCGCACAACTCGGCCATGGCCTCCTCCAGCCGCATGAGGGTCAGCCCCACCGCCTCCAGCTGCTCCCCGGTCAGGTCGCCGTTGTCCATCCGCCGGACGCACTGGCGTTCCACCAGCTGGCGGATCAGCTCGACCAGCGTCAGCACGAGACGGCTCAGGTCGTGCTGCACCGAGTCGGCGTCCGTCTCCAGCCGCCACTCGCCGGGTCTGGCCACCCGCCCGTCAGTCTGGCTCGTCATGTCGCATCCCTCCCTCGACCGCGTCGCCCTCGCGCACGCTGACCAGCAGGGCCCGCAGCGAGATCCGTACCAGGTCGATGCCGGAGATGGACAGCACGAGGTCGCCGGTCACCACCGCCCCACCCGCCAGCAGGCGGTCCAGCAGATCGACGAGCGCCACCCGCTGGTCGGGCAGGCGGCCCTGGGCGGCGAGCCGGGCTCCTCTCGGCTCAGGAGGCGTCACCGCGGGCCGCCTCACCGTCCTGGTCGAGGGCGGCGAAGGAGTAGGGCGCCCACGGGCCGACGAGCTCCACGGTGACCCCTCGATCGGCGACGTCCTCGATCACCCGCGCGAACTCGGCGGCGCGTGCGTCGTCCACCAGGTAGGCGCCGTTGAGGACCATCTGCTCCCGCCGTCCGGACAGCTGCGGGTCCTGGGCTCGGTGGCATCTGCCGACGACGGCGACGTCCATCAGCGCCTCGTGCACGGCCCGGGCCTGCTCGGCGGCCTGGCGCCAGTCGGCCTCCCGGCTGCGCAGGGCAGCCCGGCGGCGGTTCAGGTAGGCCGCCCCGGGCGTCGCGTCCTGCGTCGCGCCCTGTGGGTCGGCCGCCGGCTCCGCCCCGCCGGGAACGGCGTACGCCTTGACGCCCCACTCCCGCCGGCCGGCCACCCGCGCCAGCACCGCGTCGAACTGTTCGTGCCGCTCGTCGAGCAGCTCCCGGACCTGCGCCTCTCCCGTGTAGACGGTGACCAGCCGCACCGGCGCCGTGGGCCTGAGAGCGGCGACGGCCTCCACCACCCGGTGGTGGGCGCGCGCGGTCTCCTCCAGCCAGGCGAGGTCCTCCATCGAGCGGCGCAGCGCCTCCTCGCCGAACTCCGCCAGCGAGACGGTGCTGAGGAACGCGGCCAGACCCCGGTGCGCGAGACGGCGCACGGGCGCCCCCGCCACCCCCGCCAGGCCGTCAGGCCCCTCGCCCTCGTCGCGGGTGACCGCGTAAAGGTAGACGCCCTGGTCAGTGGCCACGCTCGACCGCCTCAGGCACTTGGCCGGGCGCGTGCCCGGTCGCGGCGCCGCCTTCCACCACCCGGGCGGACACCATCTCCTCAAGGGCCGCGAGACGGCGGCGCAGCTTGCGGTTCTCCTTCGCCAGCTCCTGGGTGTCGCCGGTGAGCCACGGGTCGTGCTCCCACCAGTCGATGCCCATCTCGCGGGCCGTGTCGACCGAGGCGATGAGCAGGCGCAGCTTGATCGTCAGCAGCTCGATGTCGAGCAGGTTCACCTGGATGTCGCCGGCGATCACCACGCCCCGGTCGAGCACCCGTTCCAGGATGTCGCCGAGGTTGGCCGACTCGCGGCCGCCGGAGGCCGGCTGGTACGACGCCCCGGGCATGTACGGGCTCGACCGCACGTTGGCGCTCACCGCGAGCCCTCGGCGAGGTCGCCGCTGCCGCGCTTGTACCGGCGCACCCGTCGGTAGGACAGGAGGCCGCCCGACATGTCGAGTTCGAGCTCGTACAGGGCCAGGGTGTCACCGGAGGACGGGATCCGGCGGTCCTCCACGATCTCCACGCCGACCAGCCATCCGTCCTCGGCCGGCTCGACCCGCGTGACGCTCTCGGCCTCCTTGCCGGTCAGCTCGGTCATCATCCGCAACCCGACCCCGGCCACCTCGGCGGCCGGCATGTCCGCCGGACGCGTGCGAGGCGGCCCCTCGCCGCCGGTTCCCGCATGCCCTGTCGTCCCCGGCACGCGCTTGTGCTCGGTCTCCTGCCTGGCAGGCACCACATCACCCCCGTACTCCCCTGGTGCGGCCCCCCGCTAGCGCCTCACCAGCCGACCATCCCCCGCAAGATCTCCTCCACCGCCCGGTCCTCCTCCTCCGCGGAGATCCGGCCGTCGGCCCTGGCCTGCTCCACCGCCTCCAGACGGCGCCGGACCACGGCCGGGTCGTGCAGCTCGCGCTCGACCTGGTCGCGCATGAGCTCGCCGAGCTTGACGACCGCGTAGAGCGGCATGAGTGGCCAGCCAAAAAGCAACGTCCCCAGTCCCAAGGATGTTCACTCCTCCCGGGTGCCCGCGTCCGTGCCGGCGCGGTCAGCTCGTGCCGACGAAGCCGTACGGTCAGCTCGTGCCGACGAAGTCGTACGGCGCCATCGGGCCCAGCAGCCGCAGCTCGACGCGTCCCGACCAGCGGCGGGCCAGCTCGTCCACGGCCTGTTCGAACTCTGACCGCCGGTCGTTCGCCACCAGCGCGGCCACGTGCGCGGCGTCCCGTTCGTGGGAGGGCTCGCGCACGGCCAGCTGTTCGCAGACGTCGGAGAGCTCGTCCACCACCGTCGCGGTGTCGGCCTCGCGCTTGTCCGCGATCGTGCCCTCGATGATCTCGCCGAGCCGCATGCGCTCGTTGCGCGTCGCGTCCTCCGAGCGGCCGGTGATCTGCTGCCGGAGGCTCTCGGCCTCGCCGTTCTCGCGCAGGATCTCGGTCAGGATCGCCCGCTCGTCGTACCGGCCGTTGACGACGTACTGCGTCCGGCCCTCCACCTCCTGAAGGGCGTCGGCGAACTGGTCGTGGTAAGGCTTCAGCAGCTCCTCCAGCACGGCCTCGGAGTTCGTCAGCACCGCCCCGAAGCGGAACGGCAGCACCGGCACCTCCGCCGCGGTCTGGTCGAGCAGCCGCTGGTGCGCCTGAAGGTCGCGCGGGCGGCCGAGCGGGCGGTCCGGCTCGACGTCGCTCACCAGAGCGGCGACCTGGCCGAACGGCACCAGCCGCACGTCCCCGCCGGGATCCCCCACCCCCTTGGTCCCGGGCTCCACCTCGACGTCCATCGGTACGATCCCGTACACGTAGGACGCGTAGCCGTTCATGCTCGGCTGCGCCCTGTCCTCGGACCCGGCGGCCTCCGCGGCCTCTCTGTGTGGCGACATCTCAGTCATCCTCTCTACGACGTGCCCGGCGCGGCTCTTCCTCGCGGTCCACGACCTCACCCGTGAGCTCCTGCAACTCGTCGGGCTCGTCGGAGGCGGCCTCCAGCTCCCCGGCGTCAGGCTGGCTCGCCTGGCCGACGGCCCTGGCCGCCGTCACGCCCTCGACGACCTCCGGCAGACCCTTCTCGGTGGCCGACAGGTCGAGGCGGTTGGCCGCCTCCGCGAAGCGCAGGTAGGTGTCCACGCTGGCCACGACGATCCGGGTGTCGATCGTCAGCACCTCGATGCCGACGAGCGAGACCCGGACGAAGGCGTCGATGACGAGGCCCTTGTCGAGGATGGTGTCGATGACGTCCGCCAGACTTGTCCCCGCGGTGCCGCTGCTGGCCGGTGTACCGCGACCGGCAGGCTGAACGGTCATGTCGTTCCCCCTGGTTCTGGGTGGCCGGGCCCTCGGCGACAGGCCCTGACGAGTGGCTACTCGGCTCGGATCCGGCGCCGGCGTACCGGGCGATCCTGCTCGGCGGACCGGCGGGTGGGCGCTCCGGCGCGACGCCGCGCCACGGCCGGAGCCGCGGGACGCTCCTCTTCCTCCTCTTCCTCTTCTTCTTCCTCTTCGGGCTCCTCGAACTCTCCCTCTTCCTCCTCGAACTCCCCTTCTTCTTCCTCGGGCTCCTCCTCTTCTTCCTCTTCCTCCTCCTCGGGCTCCTCTTCGTACTCCTCCTCGGGCTCTTCGGCTTCCGCCCGCTCGCCCTCCTCGGGCTCTTCCGCTTCCGCCCGCTCGCCCTCCTCGGGCTGCTGCTCCTCGGCTTCCTGCTGCTCCCGCTCCTCCTGGACGGCGGTCTCGTGATCCTTGACGACCTGACTGTCGCGGATCTCGCCGCGCCAGCCCTCCAGCTCGTCGGGCTTCAGCAGCAGGTGCGCCATCACGTGCCGTCTGAAGTGCTTGAGCTCCAGGCGTACGCGCCGGCCCTGGGCGCGCCACAGGTTGCCGGTGCGCTCGAACAGGCCCTGCGGGTGGTACTCCAGCACGACCAGGACCCGGGTCAGGTCAGGCGAGACCTCATGGAAGGTCACCGCTCCGTCGACATACCCCTTCGCTCCCTCGGACCGCCAGATGATCCGCTGGTCGGGGATCTGCTCGATGATGTGCGCCTTCCAGGTCCGGTGCGACCAGAAGACCTGGGCCTTCCAGGACACCTCCTCGTCGGACTCCTGGTTGATGGTCTCGACCTTCTTCATGAAGGTCGGGAAGTCCTGGAACTGGGTCCACTGGTCGTACACCAGGCGCCGGGGCGCACCGACGTCGATCGACTCGACGATGTTGGTGATCTTCGCGTGGCCGGCTTTCCCGCCGCCACGGCCGGTGATCTTCTGCCAGATGCCCTTGAGGCCGCCCTTGAGGCCTCCCTTGATGCCTCCCTTCAGACCTCCTGTGAGACCGCCTTTCAGCGCTCCGCTCATGAAGCCGGGCTTGTCCGAGCCCGTGACCGCGCTCATCAAGCCCTTTCCGCCGTGTTCGACGTAATCGGTGAGCCGGCCGGTCAGTCCGTCGAGCTTGTCCCCGGCGGAGGACAACACGCGCGTGCCCGCCGCCTGCAGGAGTCCCTGCGCGGACTGCACGAGCCGGTCCATCGGCAGGTTGTCGGCGATGCCCTGGCCGGCCTCCCCGGCCTTCCCCGCGACGTCCCCTGCCTTGCCGGTGACGTCCCCGGCCTTACCGGTCACGTCCCCTGCCTTGCCGGTGACGTCCTCGACCGTGCCCGTCGCGGCCTGACCGGCTCGACGGGCCGTTCCGGCGGCCTTGCCCAGGGCTTCCCCGCCGCTTCCGGTCGCCGTCCTCTTCGCTGCATCAGCCACCGCACTCACCTCCGTGACTGGCCGACCCGCCGGACAGGACGTGTCCGCCGCTGCCCTCTGTGACCCTCATGACCCTCATGACCCTCTTGACCCTCGGGCCTGCGTCTGGCCTGCTCCGGCGCCTCGGGTTCCTCTTCGTCCTCGTCCTCCTGGTAGCGATCGTTTTCGTCGTACTCCTCCTCGCCGTAGTCGGCTTCCTCGTCCCTGGGCGCCTGCCGCTTCGTGGGCTGCGGCTCGGCTTCTTCTTCCTGCGCGGTCCCGGACTTCTCCCCACGCTCCTGGAGCTTGTGGGTCAGGGAGTCGATCTGCTTGGTGGCCGCGGAGATCACCGCCGCCTTGCCGACTTCCATGAGTTCGCCGCGAAGGCGGCCGGTCATCCGCTGAATCTCGGGATTGGAGCCGAGGGTCTTGACGCCCTGCGCCAGCAGGCCACCAGCCCCACCCTGGCCGCAGCTGGCGCGTCCCGCCAGCCCGGCCGCCGCCAGCGCCGCGGCCGTGCGCAACTTGTGGCGCCTGCCGAGGTAGTACCCGGCGAGTACGGCAAAGGCCATCTGCAATCTGCTCGACATGGTCAGCTCTCCTTCCGCTCGCTCACCATCTCGACCCGCACCGGAGTCCAGTGCGCGGTCCAGTGCGCGGTCCAGTGCGCGCGGACAGACCCCGAACACGCCGACGCCTGCTCGCCGCGGCTTGACCTACCCGGAAAACCGACAAAGCACCCAATTGGCGAAAAACGGGACAGGGAGTTGGTGTGTGGGCGCGAATCCAAGCCGACCCATCAGGGCGTGTTTAGCCTCGCCTGCCCCCGGGCTCAGGCGAGCGGAAGCGTCAGGACCTGGGCCCGACCTGCCCAAGGATCCGCCAACTCCCGAACCGGAGTGCTTGCGTCGAGCGTCATACGGGCCAGACGGCAACCGTCTGAGCGTGATCTCGGAGGCGACCATGAACGACCTGCCATCTTCCGTGTTCATCCGTCCGGCCCCATCCCGGTCCGCGGCGCGCGGCAAGGGCGTCCTTCCGCCGTCCGCGCTCTTCCGGGGATCGCCGCTCGCCCCTCGGAGGCGTTTCGGCCACGTCTTCGTCGTCATCGCGGTCGCCCTCTCGCTCGGGACGGGCGTGTTCGTCGGATTCACGGTCAGCCGTGGGCTGCAGGATGAAGCTCAGGGGCGCGGGCCGGCGGGCGTCGCGAGGGCGGCCGTCCCGCAGGCGGCTCCGTCCACGCCTTCCCGGCCACCGGCCGCCCAACCGGCCCACCCGGTCGTCACACGGCCGAAGACGGCGGCGAAACACACAGCGAAGCACACGGCGAGGAAGCCGCAGCACACGAAGAGGCGGAGGCACCACCACTCGCCGTGCGCCAGGTTCGAGGGGTTGCGGGCGCGCGTGTGCCACACGATCTTCCGCTGACTCTTGAGCTTGTCAATTCGAGGCCGAAGGGCTGGTCAGCCGCCGCCTGGACCCGGCGGACAACCGCTACACGCTGTCCGCGCTCACCCCCGCCGGCGAACGATGCGCGGCCGACCTCGACCGCTCGCACCAGGCGTACCAGGAGCGGCTCCTCGACGGCGTCCCGCCGCACCAGCGGGACCTCGTCCTGGACGCCCTGCGCCGCGTCCGCGCGAACATGACCGAACGGGAGAGCCGATGACCGAGGACGCACGGGCCGCGGCCCACCGCATGTACGCCGCCTTCAACGCCCGCGACCACGCCGCCACGACGGAGATCTTCGCGGCGGACTTCCACAGCCACCCCCTGGGCACGACCGGCCCCGACAGCGTCTCCCAGGCGTGGCGACGGTTCCACGAGGCGTTCCCCGAGGTCCAGGTGGTCGTCGAGGACCTGATCGTCGAGGGGGACACGGTCGCCGTCCGCACGAGCGTGCACGGCATTCCCGACCGGGAGCCACCGACCATGCTGGAGATGTTGCGGGTGCGCGACGGACGGATCGCCGAACTGTGGGGCCTGTCCTCGCTGCGACGCGACTCCTGAGCCCGGCCTTCCCCGCAACGCAGAAGAGGCCCCGAAGGGCCTCTGACCTGCTGTTGGAACCGGCGGCCTGCGCAAGGTCCCGAGCTCGCGCGGGCTTGGCCGACAGTTTCACAGTCCCGCCGGATGAGCGCTCTGACCTGTGGCTTCTTCCTGAGGGCGGTTCCGGCGGGTTGGCCCGCCCTCTCGTCGGAAGCCGGGGGTCACAGGCTGCGGGCGGTGATGTCGCCGTTGGAGGTGGTGGCGTGGATGTCGAGCTCGACGGTGCCGTCGTTCTTGAGTGCGTTGGTGACGCGGCCGTGGCTGGTGCCGGCGTCCAGGGCCGCCGAGACGCCGTTGGCGGCGGTGATCGAGATGTCGCCGGACTGGGTGCTGAGCACGACCTTGCCGCCCGCGGCCTCGGCGATCCGGATGTCCCCGCGTGCGGTGCTGATCTCCGCGGGGCCGCCCAGCCGGCCGACCTCGACGTCGCCGTCGACCGCCGTGAGGCGGAGGCTCGCGGCCTCCTCGATCTCGATCCGGCTGTACGCGCCTTCGAAGGCGACGTCGCCGAGGCGTCCGGTGGTCCGCAGCTCGGCGCTGGCCGCCTTGGCCTCGACGCGGGAGCCGGCGGGCAGCTGGACCGTCACCTCGATCGACCCGGACGGGCCGAGGATCTGGCTCTTCGCCGTGGTCGCGATCCGCAGGACGCCGTCGGCGTAGTCGACCGTGGTCTGCTCCGCCGCCTGCACGTCGCGGCTCTTCGAGGCGTTGGCGGGCCGGACCTCGACCGTGGTGTCGCTCCGGTCGTCCGCCACGAACTGCACGCGTCCGGCGGGGATGTCGAGGACGACGCGGACGGGGGCGGGGGTGGTGAACTGCATGATGCTCTCCTGCGAGTGGTGGTCTCCGACGCCCGCCCCTGGAGGGACGGGCACTTGGCCCGCTTCGCGGCCCTGGGGCCGCATCGCTGAACCGTTCATGGGTCAACCATCGCGGGCCGCTCTGATACCGCGCCGTCACCGCCCTGACATGGCCGCTGACATCCGGCAGGACGCGGACGGCCCCGCCGCCCTGCGGCCTCAGCCCATCGTCGCGAGGGTGTCGCGCAGCCGGCGCAGGTCGCGCATGCGGGCCTCGTACGTCGCCCCGACCACCACGAGCAGCAGGCCGCCCACGGCGATCGGCACCCAGCGCGGCACCGCGAGGAACAGCTCCGACACGTACGGGGCCAGTTCCCGCACCACGACCCCGGCGACCACGACCGCGCCGATCGACGTGGGCGCCTGGAGCTTGGACCGGACCCCGGCGAGCAGCACCGCCAGCGCCAGCACGCCGAGCGCCAGCGACCGCCGCCATTCGGCGTCCGAGTACACCGCCACCAGGCTGGGCAGCATCGTGAAGGAGAGACCCGCCCCGTAGGCGGCCCACGACGTGACCGCCGCGCCGCGCCGCCGCCACCAGCCGGATCCCAGCAGCACCACCGAGCACGGCACGGTGTACGCCTCGACGACGGTGACCTCGTCCGCCCCCAGCCGCAGCCACGACGCCAGCAGCAGCAGAACGGCGCCGGCGTACCTGAGACCGGTCCCGCCGCTCCGGCTGGCCGGGCCCGTCCACAGCGACATGAGCAGCACCAGCACCCCCGCCACGGCGAACCCCATGCTCCCCGCGACCAGCAGGCGCACGCCCAGCGAGAGCCCCGCCGCCACCGCCTCCAGGCCGAGGAACAGGGCGGCGAAGCCGGCTCCCCAGAGCCGGAGCTCCTTCGGCCTGGCCGACAGCGCCATCGCGGCGGCCGCCGCCGCCAGGATCGGCAGCACGATCAGCGTCGCGGGCTCGCTGCCGAACGCGTACGCCGCCGCCCGTACCGAGACGGGAGCGGCGACGAGCGCGCAGGCCACCGCCCACCAGGGCGTCCGGCCACGGGTGGCGGCCACCGCGAGTGCGACGGCCGACGCCGCCTGCACCGCCGTCGCGACCGGGTAGGGCATCCCGAAGGCTTGGGGGGCGACCGCGATCGCGAGCACTCCGGCCACCAACGCCCCGGCCGCCGCCACCTTGACCAACCACCCACCAGTGCCGCGCCCGGCCGCCGCGAGGAGGGCGGCCGCCGGTATGGTCAGGACCACCACGTCCACCGGCGACGCCATCTCGAACGGCGGCCACTCCCGCCCGTTCCAGGCGCCCGTCCAGAGGACGTCCAGCCAGGCGAACGGCGCCGCCAGAGTGACCACGAGCCGGGGCAGCACTGTCAGCATGGTCAGCAGCGCCACCAGCCCGCCGGTGCCCATGACCGCCGCCCGTACCCGCCGCCAGGGCAACCGGCAGGCGGCGAGCACCACCCCGAGCGCCGGGACGAGGTAGGCCAAGGGACGCCAGTCCATGCCCGGACCGTCCAGCATCGGTTGCGCCAGCGCCGCCGGCACGGCGATCAGCGTGAGCGCGGTCCCGACGGCGACCGCGGAGCCCCAGATCTCCCTCCCGGCGTCGCCCCGCCTGGCCAGCAGCCAGGTCACCCACCCGCCGAGCAGCACCAAGGCGACCAGCGGCACCGACCTGACCAGCGCCTGACCGACGGAAGGCGATCCCAGCGCGTACGGCACGCCGCTCAGCAGGGCGAGGACCGCGACCGCGCTGCCGGTCGAGGCGCCCGTCACCCGCACCGCCCCCCGGCCGCGGCGGACCAGGGCAACGTCCAGCGCCGCCGTCGTCACCAGCGCGGCCACCAGCCAGGTCACCGGCCAGTCTCCGACCAGCAGCGCCAGGACCGGCTGCGCCAGCACCACGGCGACGGGAGCAGGCCCGCGAAGCCGGGTGATCCGGGCATAGGCCACCAGGATCAGCGCGGTGAGCCCGAACACGCCCGCCGTGTACTGCAACGCGTCGAGGGAGTCCACCCCGAGGAGTCCCACCCGCCTGGCCGCGTAGCCGTCGAGCAGCAGCAACGCGACCGCGAACCCGGCCATGGTCTCGGCCGTCGCGGTGAGCCTGCGCCGGATCAGCACGACCGGCGCCAGCATCACCAGCGCGGTGAACGCGGCCAGCACGGCCGCGCGCCCGCCTATGCCCAGCTGGCCCCAGCTCACCACGGTGAACACCGCCGCCGCCACCGTCAGCAGCAGACCACCGAGGATGAGCAGGACATTCTTCGCGGTACCCGCGGAGACCTCCGGCCTCGCCGCGCCGGGGCCCGCACCCCCGGATCCGGCCGCCACCCCCGGATACGGCGGCAACGCGCCCGCCTCTGGGGGACCCGCCGCACCGGCGCTCGCCGCTTCCGCACGTAAGGCGCCGAGCAGTTCCGTACGGCGGGCCTGCAACCCGGCGAGCTGGTCCCCCAAGCTGGCGAGAGCCTGATCCACCTGCCAGAGCTCATGCGCGACGGGGCCCTGCAGAGGCAGCGCACACCCCGGGCAGCTGGAAACCGGCTCCTGAAGCCCGGCCCCGGACAACATCACCCCGCAGTCCGGACACTTCATATTTCCCTGCACCGACACTCCGTTTGAGCCCGACGAGATGACCCATATTGCACCGTGACGTCCTTGCGAATCACTGTCATCGGTTGTCGTAGCGGATTCCGGCCCGAGTGATCGAGCGGCGGATCCGCGGTCCGGTCTAGGCTGACGGCCACCCGAAACGATCCAGGAGCGCGCATGGGCGGGGCGACCTCGGCAGACTACGCCTGGTTGAGCGACCGGTGGACCGACGGTGTCGGCACCACCGTCTTGTGCATCACGTTCGTCCGTGACCTGTCCCCCGCCGACGCCCTCCGACGAATCAAGGTCACCCCTGGCACTCGCGGCGACTTCAACGTCGCCGCCTACGCCGCTCGGGGCGGAACCGTCCTCGCCGACACGGGATGGGCCACCAAGTAGGTCAGCAACCTGGCCGAGCCGTTGTCATCGGGCACGGCCGTGGCCATGGTGTTCGCCAATGTCGAGGACTCGGACTTCACCTACAGGGTGAACGACCGCCTGATCACCACGTTCGGCCTGTACGGCTACCGCTACCGGGAGGGCGACGATCCCGACCGGCTGCTCGCGGATGTCCGCGAACTGGGCCTGTACGACGACGGGGACAGATACCACGAAGACCCCATCCCCGGTGCTCTGGCCCTCGCCTCCCGCGCCACCGGCGTACACCTGTCCCGCGCCCACTACGCCCGACCGGCCCTCACGGGTTCGACCGATCACCTCATGGCAGGTTGACCGCGCCGAGGACTTCGGCGACGGCCACCCGGCGCCCGTCCCCCTCCTCGGGTCTTCACGACGGTCAACCGCACCACGACGTGCGGCGCACCGCTCGCCGGTGATCCCCGCGGAAACGTCAGATCCACGTGCCACACTTCCCGTGATCACCCAGGGGGAGAAACCGGTCACGTCCGCGGATTACGCATGGGAGACCGACTGCGCGCCTCCTCGACGTAGCGGACGCCGATCTCCCGATCAGGAACCCGGGACGCCGCCGCCCGTCTCCGCACGCCGGGCCAGCGCCAAGAACGTGACCAGCACCGCGCCCGCCGAATAGTGCAGCATCGGCCCGAACCCGACGATGTCCCAGCCGCCGAACTCAAGCGTTTCCCGGCAATCGTCCAAGATGACCCGAACGGCGTAGGGAAGGCTGAACACCCCGGCGAAGACCACGAACAGCGCCACCGTCACCCATGCGGCGAATGCCCCCCACCCGCCACGAAGGGCGAGAGTCGCACACAGCCCCAGCGCCATCACGCCGGTGGGCCAGCCGGACAACTCCGCGGAGATGGTCCCCCAGTTGATCTCGATCAGCCAATCGAACTTGCCGGGTTTCCACGGCTCTGCGCTCAAGGGGCAGGCATAGCCGTGCGCCGAGTAGGTCGGCCCGCCAGAAAGGCGCCACTGCAAGGTACGCGAAGCGGGAGCCGCCAGAGCCGCCAAGGTCAAAAGGGGCACTCCCCAGCGCGGGGGAATCGCCGATAACGGAAGCAAGACAGCCGCCATGTGATCGCAGCAAAAGGACGCCCAGCCTAGATCAGTTCCCGTACGTATGTCAGCTGGCACCCTTCACGGCGGCGGGAAGCTCTCGTGCGGCTTTCGCTGAACCTGCATCCACAATGGGCCGATGCGAGAACCGTGAGTGCATCTGGGCTGGCTGTGGACGAACGGTGATCCGTGTCCCGCTGTCGACGCATCACTGCGCGGCGCCTGGCGCGGATTCAGCGGCGACCAGTACGACCACATTGTGGATCTCGGCCCGGAAACCACCGGCATCACGGTCGGAGCCGGCCGAGCGGCCTCGTCGGCACCGACGGAGTCGTCCGCGACAACGGCTGGATGGAGGTCTTCCAGATAGACAACGGCGCCATCGCCATCGTCCAGGCCTCCGGCCCCGACTACCCGCGCGTGCTGACCGACGACCTCCGCTACCCCGGCACCGACGATGAGAACGGTGATGCGCGCACCGGCGAGTCTCCTGGCGGCAGGTACTTCTGGTGCTCGGACTTGATCATCGTTCGGGACGTGGGGTACGAGGGCATGGCGGCCGCGATTCGCGATCTGATCTCGTCTGGAGAGATCGACACAGCATGCGGCCTGCTCGGGCCTCCTACCGATGACAAGAACGAGTGAACGCCCCGGCTCCGAGTGGAGCCGCGCGACGTGGATTTCTGCCCGGTTGACGGCACGCTCATGGCGCGTCAATCACAGCGGCGAACACAGATTCGTTCTGTCGGTCCGCTGCTCTACGGTGTGCCGTTACGACGTCCTCTGTTGTGATCGGAGTGGTGAGCATGGGGTTGACGACGCCTTCGGCGCCGTTCGATTTGGCGGCTGTCTTCCCTGAACTGGCAGGTCAGCGCCGGACCACGGTTCGGCTGCATCCACGCCGCGGAGAGCCGGCCGTCACGGAAAGCTCTCTGGGCGGGCCGTTGTTGTGGCCTGCTGATGAGCCTTGGCCGATCTGTCCTGAGCCGCTGTCTCATCACCCGTCGGAGGGTTGGGATCCACTTCCACTCGTCCCGGTCATGCAGCTGTTCGCCCATGACGTTCCCGAGCTGCCCTTTCCCGATGACACCGACACCCTCCAGGTGTTGTGGTGCCCGCTCGATCACGAGCCGTACTTTCAGCCTCATACGATCGTGCGCTGGCGGAAGGCGGAAGCGGTCGGCGATCCGCTCACCGAGGCCCCCGAGCCGGATCCCGACAGCGACGACTCGTATCTCCCCATGGCGTGCGTCCTGTCGCCGGAGCGGGTGGAGGAACACCCGGATGGCTGGGAGCTTCCCGATGAGCTCAGGGCTCGGATCTGGGCATGGGAGAAGGATGCCTCGAACTCTGACGACTGGAGCTACTTCTCGCACCTCTCAGCTGCTCCAGGGAGCAAGGTCGGAGGCTGGGTGGACTGGATCCAGGATCCGGTGCAGTTCGAGTGCGGCAGAGGCCATGAGATGGCACACCTGCTGACCATTGCGAGCTGGGAACTCGACATCGAGAGCGGCAGGCGTTGGGCGCCCATCGAGGAGCATCCGCTGCTTACCCCTCACGCCCCTGAAGAAGTGCAGAACCCCACCGATCTCATGATCCAGGACGCTGGATCGCTCTACATGTTCGTCTGCCTGGAGTGCCCTGAGCGCCCAGTGGACTACATCAGCCAAGGGTCATGACTTCACCGCCGCAGTGATCGGCCGGTTCAGCGACAGCTTCCGCTGGGTGCCGGCGAGCTGTGTCACAGGGGGATCGGCAGTGCCGAGCAGGGGCTGTCCATCAGTGCTTCGTCCAGGCGGACGCCGCTTTCCAGCTCCACCACGGCGAGGCAGGCCGCAATGATGTCCACCCTCGCCTCCGCGTCCTCGCTGTCATAGCCGCTCGCGAGAAGGTCGATGTACGGGCTCAAGGGACCCAGGTGGTCTGCCCATCTCGTGAAAGGCGGAGGGTCTGGATCCGGGTGATGGAGGTAGCCTTCGACCTGGCCGTAGCGGGCGTACATGCTGGTGTTGCCTTCGATGTCGAAGGACACGTACCAGTGCCGGAACCCCTGGCCGGCGAGTCGCTCGGTCATCTCCGTGCGGTCGCCGCCCGGGTTGACCCAGTCCAGCGTGACGATGCCGTTGCCGACCTGGTAGAGGCTGATGGAGCCGGTGCTGCGCGGCAGTTCGTCGGGGCCTTGGAGGGTGGCGAGGTCTGCCCCGAGTCGGCCTACGGCGTCTTTGATGGACAGGACACCGGAATCGGGAAGCGTCACCGTGTAGGCGATGGTGTCGAGGTGGCTCAGCATGTCGCCGTAACGAGCGACGATTCCGTCCAACACGAGACCTTGAGTCATTCGGTGATCCCGTGCTGCTTCAGGCGGGCGACCAACTCGCCCATGTCCCTGGCGCTGGACCAGGCCTCGCCTCCGACGCTCAGCCGTTCCTTGCCCCCTACCAAAGCCGTGCCTCCGGATCGCCGGCCGACCAGCTGCGGATCTTCGAATATCAGCCCCTGCGGAGGCACGAGCATCAGCTCGGCACCCGGCGGAAGAGGTTCCCCCGGGTCGTGCACCTCCAGTTCCTGACCAGGTTGCTCGCGCGGGAACGCGAGCATCCTGGTGCCGACCGGAAGCGCTTCTTCAAAATCTGCGACGGATCTGCGCGGCTTCCACTGCTCGACCGGGATCTTCGGATCGCTGACCACACCACCCTGGCTGAGCTCTATGTAAACGAGCCCATCAGGGATCGTTTTCCGCCCCTTGACGCCCTTGAGCGCTTCCGTGACACGCATCCGCAGGACGACGCGATGGTCCAGAGGACCGCCGGGATAAGTCTTCAGAACGGGGCCCTGCTGCCAGCCGTCGATTGTTCCGGCTGCCACGACGGGACGGTCCGCGGCGAGTTCCTCCGGTGTTCTGTACGGGTCGAAGTCGGCCTCGACCACGCGTAACAGCGACAAATCCAAAGAGCCCTTCGCTTCAGAGCCGGGGGCCTGCCCCTGCTTCGGGCCCGCTTGTGTCGCGGGCGCGCCGCCGCTGGGTCCATCGCAGGCGGACAGGGCCGCCGTGGCGGCGAGGGCGAGCGCGGGAAGGGTCTGCTTCCTCATCGTTGTCCTCCCTCGCGGTCAGGCCCGGGAACGGACGCAAGTCGGCGATGTTGGTGAGCATTGTAGGTGTGGATCCAGGACCCGCTGGGGTTGCCGATCGTTGCCCAGGACTCGTCCATGGGCGGGGAGCAAAGCGGTGTACCGGTCGCGTCCCCGTCCGGACCGCCTGCCATGAAACTCAGGTGCGGCGTCGCGTGGACGCCCTTTAGGCTGTGCCAGCGAAGCCCGACTTGTAGCAATCTTGGTGAATCGGGGATGCGTGAGGTATGACGAGTCAATTGTTCGCGATCTGCTTCAATGCGATCCGTCCCTCGGACCTGGCGCGGTTCTGGTCGGGGGTTCTGGGCTGGGAGATGGCCGACGGCCCTGACGACGACGTCGCGATCCTGCCGCCCGACCCTGCCGGCTTCCGCGTCCGCTTCCTGCCGAGCCTGGAACCGAAGATCGGCCAGAACCGGGCGCACTTCGACCTGACGAGCACCTCCCCGGACGATCAGCAGCAGACGGTGGCCAGAGCACTGAGACTCGGCGGGAAGCACATCGACGTGGGCCAACTCCCAGAAGAGGGACACGTGGTGCTCGCCGACCCGGAGGACAACGAGTTCTGCGTCATTGAGGCGGGCAACAAGTTCCTTGCCGACACCGGCGTCATCGGTGCACTGGCCTGCGACGGCACCCAGGAGGTCGGCTACTTCTGGAGCGAGGCGCTGCGGTGGCCACTGGTCTGGGACCAGGACCAGGAGACCGCGATCCAGTCGCCGAGTGGCGGCACGAAGATCACGTGGGGTGGTCCTCCGGTGGCGCCGAAGACGGGCACGAACAGATTGTGCTTCGAGCTCGTGACGCCCGACGACGCCGATTGGGAGGCGGAGGTCGATCGCCTGCTCTCGCTCGGGGCGACGCGTGCCGGTGAGGATGATGGCAGCCAGATCCTGATGTTCGACCCGGACGGCAACGAATTCTCCATACGCAGCCCCCGGTAGCGCGGCTCTGCCCGTCCGGTCCATGTTTTCGATGTATCGCACATTTCGTGCCAGTTGCCGGCTTGCGGTCGTACGGACCGTGCTGCGCCAAGGCGGCGCCGGATGCCGCAGGTGGTGCGGAGCCCAACCGTCCCCGTACGGGCCGGGCTGATCTTCAGCCGGCCGCACTCGGCGGGGGCCGACGTCGACGGCCGCCTGCGCGTCGGCTGCGGAGGCGGGAGGGCGCCGGCCGGCCGCGAACACAGCCCCGCAGATGCGTGCCGACCGCCGCCTCATGCCGAGACCAGTTGCTCCAGGGAGCAAGGCCGGAGGCTGGGTGGACGGATCCAGGATCCGGCGCGAATCGCGAGATGGCACACCTGCTGACCATTGCGAGCCGGAAACTCGACATCGAGAGCGGTAATCGTGGGCTCACATCGAAAGCGTTCATCGCCCACCCTTTATGCCTCTTCGACAGTTCAGGACGCTGGATCGCTCTACATGTTCGTCTGCCTGGAGTGCACACAACCCCGCAATCGCCCTACGATCGGCCACATATGGGGAGCGCTTACTCTGATGCGACTCTTGACCGGAACGGGGAGCAAATGATTTTAAGGGCATGCAGTCGAGTGTTGATGGGGATCGGGCTTGTGGTCCTTGTTCCCAGCATCCTCATGCAGTTGGGGGTGCAGGACAAATGGATGCGCGCGAGGGTGGTCGAGCCGTCGGAAGCGAATGCATCCTTCCTGACACCGCTGGTGATCTCATGGATGGGTATCGGTCTGGGGATCGCGTGGGTGCTGGCGGCCATAACCTGCTATCTCATACCGAGATCCATGGCCTATCTGCAGCGAACGGAGGGCCGCCAAGGCGGTTCAGGTGCGGTCATTTGACCTGCTCGCCACCTGATCACCCCGGAGCCGAAGTACCCTCACCGGAGGCGTGGGCTCAACGCTCACCAGCGCTGGAGTCGCGCCTGCCTTTCAGGCCTCGTTCCAGTTGTCGAGAACGATGACGGGCGCCTCTTCCACATCCAGCCACTCGCTTTCGATGCCCATGCCAGTGGACGCCTCGATGAAGGCGAACGCCGCGCTGCGCTTGCCTCGATAGTCCTCGGGGTCGAGGTTGTCGAGCATGGCGCGGAACTCGGCCAGGATGCCCGGATCACCCTTTTGGACGGCGTGCTCGGCGAAGATGAAGTCGCGCATCCATGCCCTGATCTTGCCGTCGGCCGCGTAGAGAATCGTGTATCCCCCGTTGAAGTGCCAGGTCGTCATCCACACGCGTGACTTTTTGCTGAGTTCAGTGAGGATGTGATCGGGCGTGGCGAAGCCATGGGAGAACTCCAGGAAACCCCAGGCTCCTTCGCCCTGGTAGACGAAGAGCACGGGCATGTCCTCCTCTCCTGCCTCCTCTGTGGGGTACTCCATGATGCGTTTCTCGGGATCACGGCCCCCGTTCAGCCGCCACAGGAGATCGTCCACTGTGATCTCTTCATCGCGAGGTTGCACGACGGTCCAGCAGAGGGCCTCCTCAAAGTACTGCTGTTGGCTGAAAAGATTGCGGTAGCGATCGATCACGTGATGATTGTCGCGGAACCTGACAGGAGTGAAACCGCCCTCGTCTCCTCCAGAAACGCAGAAGAGGCCCGAATAGCCTCTGAGCTGCACTTACTGCTGATGGAAGATACAAGGGTCGACGTTGTCCCTCGGCCCTGCAATGTCGGTCCATCCCGCGTACATCCCGGAGCATGCTCCGGCGTCACGCGTTCTTCGTCCGCTCTTGTAGGCGTCCAAGGTGCCGGAAATACTGGCCAACACGCGATCGGACTGCCCGGTCGATCCGTCGGACTTGTGGATCTGAAGCATGCTCGTAGAGCTCGATCTCGGACGGATCGCCGTCGCGGCTCGGCTTCGACGGTCACCCCACCACCGTGTACGAGCGGTCGAGCGAGGAATCGGTGGAGCAGGTCGCAGGCATGCTCGCGCGGACGGTCAGCCCGGAACGACCGCACGACCTCGCGGTCTCCCGCCCGTCGGACGCGCTGGCCGCCCGCGCGGCCGCTGCGGGCACCTTCACCACCCTGCTGCTCGAACTTGGCGCAGTCGCGCTGCTCGTCGGCGGCGTGGGCGTGGCCAACACGATGGTGATCTCGGTGCTGGAGCTCCGCAAGGAGATCGGGCTGCGTCGCGCGCTGGGCGCCACACGCGGGCAGATCAGAATCCAGTTCCTGACAGAGTCGCTGCTGCTGTCGGCGCTCGGCGGAGTGGCGGGGGCCGCGCTCGGCGGGCTGGTGACCGCCGGGTACGCGCTGTGGCAGGGCTGGCCGCTCACGGTGCCCGCGTGGATGCC
This sequence comes from Nonomuraea sp. NPDC050227, assembly GCF_044459705.1. Lineage (NCBI taxonomy): Bacteria > Bacillati > Actinomycetota > Actinomycetes > Streptosporangiales > Streptosporangiaceae > Nonomuraea > Nonomuraea sp. NPDC050227. The sequence goes on from NZ_JBITJF010000001.1 coordinate 311,048, forward strand.
GGCCGGCGCCTTCGCCGCCACACCGGCCGTCGGCGCGATCGCCGGGATCTGCCCGGCGATCAGGGCCTCCCACCTGCCTCCCACAGTGGCCCTGGCCTCCAGCTGGCCCCGGTACATCGGGTCGATCTTCCAAGCGAGCAGCATGCCGCCACCCGGGCTGGAACAGCGTCCTACTGGGTCAGGGATTCGGCGACGAGTCGCCAGATGTCCGCGGCCAGGTCCATGTTGCCGCTCTGCTGGGCCTGCTCGGCGAGCTTGCGCAGCCCGGCGAGCGCCGCGTCCTGCTCGCCCTCCAGGAGCAGGACGCGGTTGCGCAGGACGTCGAGCCGCATCCGCTCCTGGTAGGTGAGCAGGTCGTCGAAGCCGGTCAGCCGATCGAGGACCGTGCGGGCCTCGTCGAGGTCGCCGGCGAGGACGGCGATCCGGGCGCGCACGGCCAGCAGTTGCTGCTCGATGGCGGGGGCGCCCGCGAACGGCATCGCGGCCTGGACTTCGGTGACACGCCGCCGGGCGGACTCCGTTCTGGGCGGATCGGCCCTGAGGTCGAGCCGGGCCGCGCCGAGGCGCAGGCGCATCCAGAGCGTCAGGTCGTCACGGCCGTCGAAGCCGTCGATGGCCTGGTTCATCAGCTCCGCGCCGGTGTCGAGGTCGCCCTGGCGGACCCGGATGTTGGCCACGGTCCACACGGCTTGCGCCCGCAGCGTTCCCGAGACCTGGTCCGCCAGCGTGAGCAGTTCGTCGGCATGCCGGGCGGCGTCGGGAAGCCGCCCGGCCTCGGCCAGCGCCGACACCAGGGCCAGCAGCGTGGAGGCGCGCACGCGGGCGGGCAGCGCTTCGCGTTCGGCCAGCTCGTAGGCGTGTGTTGCGGCATCGACGGCGCCGACGATCTCTCCGGTGCTGCGCATGCAGCGCGACAGTGCGGCCAGCACCCTGGACTGCAGCTCGGGCAGCCCGATCTGCGCGCTGAGCGTGGCCAGCTCGTCGAGGCAGGTGCGCTGCTCGGCGTACTCCTGACGCCACTGACGCCATTCGGCGACCTGCCAGAGGGCCTGCCAGCGCAGCAGGGGGTCCTCTCCGCGGGAGGTTTTCAGGGCGTCGCTGAGGGTCTGGCCGCCTTCGTCCTGGCTCAGGCCGGTGGCCAGGGTCAGGCTCTCGGCCAGGGAGGTGGCGGTGGACTGGGTGAGGGCGGCGGGGCTGATGCCGAGCTGGGTGGCCAGGTGCGTGATGGCCCGTTCGGTGGGCTGACGCGCCCCTGATTCCAGCCGGGACAGGTATCCGGTGGACATGCCCTCGCCCGCGAGGGCTGCGAGCGTCAGGCCGCGTTCGGTCCTCAGTTGCCTCAGTCGGCGGCCGAAGAGTGGTTGTTCGAGCATGTCCGAACTCCCGGGTAGCGGTTGACGTCGTCCGACGTCCGGAGGGTAGCTCACTTGCCTCACTTTAGACAAGTTCTTGCCTAGCGCCAGTGCTCGGCCCATGCGGGCTCGGCAATTGATTTTGGCAACTACTTGCCAACGCCGTGGCAACAGCCGTAGCGTTCCTGTCGTCGCCAACGGACCTCGTCGCCGACAAGCCAGAAGCAACCCGAAGGAGCACCGCCATGCCCATCGCCCTCACCGACCAGGACCAGCTCACCCTGCGCACCGCCGCCTGGGGCGCCGTCTCGCTGATGTCCGCCGCCGGCGCCGCCGGCTCGGCCCACAAGGCCGCCGCCGAGGGCTCCGTCGCCCTGACGTCCGCGACCGGTCTGGTCGGGCACGTGCTGGCCAAGGCGCCCAAGGGCGTGAAGTACGGCAGGACCGTGGCCGAACTCGCCGACCAGGTGCTGCCTGCCCTGAACGCCTCCATGAGCCTGCTCGCGAAGTCGGCACCGGCCGAGGCCGACAACTTCCGCCGCACCGTCCTGGTCGCCGTCGAAGCGGCCGCCCACGGGAGGCCCAGCCCCACCATGACCGAGATGGCCCGCAAGATCAGCGCGGCCCTCGACACCGCTCCGGCCGCGCCCGAGGTGAGCGCGGCGAGCACCGTGGCCGGGCAGGATCGCCCGGAACTGCAGGAGGCCATGCAGGCGTACGTCGATTCCGGGGTGGCCACCGGCATGCAACTGCGGGTGAACGACGAGCGCGGCGAGTGGGTCGGCACCGCCGGGGTGCGCGAGCTGGGCTCACCGGAGAAGCCGCCGGCGGACGGACGGTTCCGGGTCGGCAGCTCCACCAAGGCGTTCGTCGCGACCGTGGTGCTGCAGCTCGTGGCCGAGGGCAGGATCGGACTGGACAGCCCGGTGGACGGCTACCTGCCCGAGTTCGCGCTGGACGGCCGGATCACCGTACGGATGCTGCTGCAGCACACCAGCGGGATCTTCAACCACACCGGCGAGTACTACGAGGACGGGACGTTCGCGCCGGGAATCCCGTGGTCGGGCAAGGAATGGGTGGACGGCCGGTTCCACACCCACCAGCCCGAGGAACTGGTCCGGCTGGCGCTGTCCAAGCCGGCGCGCTTCGAGCCGGGCACGGACTGGAGCTACTCCAACACCAACTACGTGCTGGCCAGGCTGCTGATCGAGCGGGTCACGGGCCGCTCGTTCGCCGAGGAACTGCGGCGGCTGATCCTGGGCCCGCTGGGACTGACGGGCACCGAGGCGCCGGGCACCTCCACGGAGATCACCGGTCCGCACGCCCACAGCTACTACCGGTACGAGGACGGCGGCCAGGAGCACACGGTGGACGTCACCAGCCAGAATCCTTCCTGGATCTCCGCCGGCGGCGACATGATCTCGACCACCCAGGACCTGCACGCGTTCTTCTCCGCGCTGAACGGCGGCCGGCTGCTGCCCGCCGAGCTGCTGACCGAGATGCGCAAGCCGGACCCGAAGATCGGCTACGGCCTGGGGATCTTCGAGCAGGACCTGGGCGAGAACGGCGGCACCGTCTACCACCACAACGGCGGCATGGCCGGCTCCGCGGCCCTGATGTACAGCACGCCCGACGGCCGCAAGACGATGACGGCCTCCGTGACCTACGTGGACGACGCCGCCCTGTCCAAGGCGGCGGCCTTCCAGCAGGCGACACAGCGGCTCATCGCCGAGGTGTTCGGCGACGGCCGGCCCGCGAACTGACAACAGCGACCAAGCCCCCAGAGACGAGGACATCATGAACACGACGATCAGCCGGCGCACGGCCGTCGCGGCGCTCGCAACGGCGGTGCTGGCGGGGACCGCCTCCCCCGCCGTGGCCGCCACCCCCACCATGGCCCCCACCTCCGCCATGGCCGCCTCCAGCGCGCAGGATCGCCCGGAGCTGCGCAAGGCGATGAACGCCTTCGTCGACGCCGGCTTCACCGGGATCCAGCTACGCGTGCGCGATCAGCAGGGCGACTGGGCCGCCGGCGCCGGGGTGCGCAAGCTGGGCTCGGCCGCCAAGCCCCCGGCCGACGGGAGCTTCTGGGCGGGCAGCATCACCAAGACCTTCACCGCGACCATGGTGCTGCAGCTGGTGGCCGAGGGCAGGATCGAGCTGGACGGTCCCGCCGCCGACTACCTGCCCGGCTACGGGCTGGACGAGCGGATCACCGTACGGATGCTGCTGCGGCACACCAGCGGGATCTTCAACTACACCGGCGAGTACAACCCCGACGGGACGATGGACGAACCGGGGATCCCCGCCAACGGAGACGAATGGGTGCCCAACCGGTTCAACAGCTACAAGCCCGAAGACCTGGTACGTCTGGCGCTGTCCAAGAAGCCGCGCTTCGAACCCGGGACGCAATGGAGCTACTCCAACACCAACTACACCGTGGCGCTGCTGCTGATCGAGAACGTCACCGGCCACTCCTACGCCACCGAGCTGAAGCGGCGCATCACCGGCCCGCTCGGACTGCGGGGCACCCTCGCGGCGGGCAACCGCACGACGGCACTGCCCGGCCCGCACACCCACGGCTACTACCAGTACAAGGACCGCGTGATCGACCTCTCCCACCAGAACCTGTCCCTGCTGACCGGCGCCGGTGACCTGATCTCCACCACCCAGGACCTGGCCACGTTCTTCTCCGCGCTGAACGGCGGCAAGCTCCTTCCCGCCCCGCTGCTGGCCGAGATGCGCACGGCGATCCCCACGTCCATCCCCAGGCAGGACTACGGCCTCGGCATCTGGGCGCAGGACCTGGGCCCCGGCTGCGGCACCGTCTACCAGCACAACGGCAGCCCGCCGCACGGCTACGGCGCGCTGATGTACAGCTCGCCCGACGGCAGCAAGACCCTGACCGCCTCGGTGACCTGGCTGGACTCGGCCACCAGAGGTTCGGCGAAGGACTTCCTGACGCTCGTGGACGCCCTCGTCAAGCAGGAGTTCTGCGACACACCGACCGGACAGGCACAGCCGGACAAGCCTGGTTCTGCCTTCTGAGGAGCCGGTGACCGCAGGGGCGTCGGGGACGGCGAACACGGCGGCCGGCCTTCTACACGTGCTCTACGCTGCGTCCACTCCTGGAGAGCCCGCGGCCTTCGACAAGAGCAGCGCACAGAGCAGGGCCGTGAGCGTGAAGCCGGTCACCGCAGGGACCGCGATGGAGAGGTAGAGCGAGAGATTCCCATCAGGCACCCAGGGGTCATAGTCCGGCTGGATGAGGACGACCGCCAGCATGGCGAAGGGCGCCAGCAGCCCAACGGCCGGCCAGGCAGGCAGGCGAGCAAGCAGCGCGGCCACCATGCTGAGCGGGAAGGGCGCCAGCGCGAATGCCACTGCCAGCTTGATCTCGGAATCCGAATCGGGAGTCGGCCAGTGGAGGAGGAGCAGCAGTAAGAACCCTACCGCTGACCCCGCCAAGGCCGACTTCAACAAGAGACGCACAGAGTGATTGTCACGGATCGGGACGGACAGGTCGATGTCCAGGAGCCGGATTCGTGTACAGGTTCGTCAGATCCAGCCCAGCTCGTACCGGGCCATGGAGTGAAGATCGTCCAGCGCCGCCACCACGCGAGCGCCCAGCGGGCCCTCTCCGTGGCGAATCGGTCAGTAGTACGTGACCACGGCGTACTGGTACTCGGTGTCGCCGTTCTCATCGCCGAAGTGCTTGCGTCCCGTCATGATCTCGCCCGGGTTCGCCTTCGACTCGTGCGACTCCTCGGTGTAGGTCTCCGACCAGCGCTTGTTGACCAGCGTCACGGGCCTGCCCAGATACGTGAGCATGGCGAAGTAGGCCACGCTGATGCCGTTCTCGTCCCCGTCGTGCTCGCGGCCGACCATGGCGTTGCTCTCAGGAGCCTCGAACCACGAGTAGGTCTCGGGGTCGACCAGCTGGTAGTGGTTCGTGGACACGGCGACCTGTGTCCTGTCGATCCAGATCTTGCCGCACCAGTACGTGGTGTAGCCGTTCTCGTCCCCATGGTGCGCCCGGCCGATCAACACCTCGTTCTGGGGGCAGAAGAAGCTGCTGTCGTTCTCCTTGACCGTTGCGGAGTACCCCTCGACGATCGAGACGACCGGCTTCGCGGCGGCCGGGTCTGCGGGAGTCAGGGCCAGGGCCAGGATGACGGACGCCGCAGTGGCGAGCACCTTCTTGTACACGGATTACGTCCCTCGAATCGGTCGCTCGTGCCGGCGCTTCCGGCACCACGAACACGGTGGCGGACGCCATTGCAGTCACACTTGGAAGTGACTTGTGACAAGGGATCCGCGGTCGGGCTCGTGGAAATGCTCGTGGTGCCGTGAAATACCCCCTGTGTTCGTTGAGCGGTTGAGCGTGGCCATAGCCGCAGGACCTCGGACTGACTTCCTGGGATCGGCGGTTCTTCCGGGGATTGCTGAGATTTCCGGAATTCTGAAGGACCATCGTCGCTCGTCTTGCACGGACAGCGAAGACGAGGAGGCCGAGGCGGCCGGAGCCCTGACCGGTGGCCTGCCGAATGGGCCGATCCCCAGATGGGGATGAGATTCGTCATCGGGCCGGCCTGCGCCGGCAACGATGCGGCGGCGTCAGCTCGCCTCGCTCTGGTCCCGCTGCATCACCCTGCCGGCGACTGCGGCTCAACGTACGGGCGCGCTTGAAATGTCACGGCCGCGAGTGCGGTGACCTACAGGGGCAGCGGATCAGGCCGTGAGGGCGGCCGCCGCTTCCCGGTAGATGACCTTCGGGTCCTCGGACAGCCATGCCTTCACCTGGCGGCTCCAGCCGTCGGCGAGCACCTCGGGCCGGTGCGCCTCGATACCGTCGAGGGCTGCCGCGACGATCACCTCGGGGGCGCTCTTGTCGCCGTCGTACCAGGCCATCATGTCGGTGTCCGCAGCGCCCAGGTGCAGGCCCGTCACCAGAGTGCGCTGGTGGGCCAGCTCCAGCCGGACGCTGTTGGTGAGCGCCCACTCAGCGGCCTTCGCCGCGTGGTACGCGCCTGCGCCGTCGTAGGCGAGCCACGAGATCGCGGACAGAACGTTGAGGATCGCGCCGTCGGCCAGCTGGGGCGCAAAGGCACGGATCACGTTGAGGGTGCCGTAGAAGTGGGTGTCCATCTCGCGGCGAATCGTGTCCAGGTCCCCGGTGACCAGATTCGCCCCGGTCGAGATTCCCGCATTGTTGATGACGATCTTGACGTCAGGTGCCGCTGCCGCCGCGGTGGCGACCGATGCCGGATCCGTGATGTCGAGGCGCAGCGGGACGACCCCCGGTACGTCGATGAGCTCCGGGCGGCGGGCAGTGGCGTACACCTTGCCTGCGCCGCGGTCGAGGAGAGACAGGATGAATCGCCGTCCGAGGCCGCGGTTGGCCCCGGTCACCAGCACATGTGCTCCGTTGATCTGCATGCCGGATAGGCTAAAACCTGACGTTGACGTCAGAGGCAAGTCTTGTGATGGAGGCCACGGTGCGCATCGGCGAGTTGGCGGCAAGGTCGGACGTCAGCGTGCGAGCCCTGCGCTACTACGAAGAGCAGGGGCTGTTGGACGCGTACCGGAGCGACTCCGGGCAGCGCCACTACCCCGAGTCGGCGGCTGACCGTGTCCAGCTGATCCAGACGCTCTACGCGGCCGGTCTGTCCAGCCGGACCATTGCCGAACTGCTGCCCTGTGTCGAGGCCAAGGTCAATACTCCGGAGTCGCGTGCCCGGCTCGCCGCCGAGCGCAGTCGCATCGATGCCCAGATCGCCGCGTTGACCCGTACTCGTAACCGTCTGGACGCGGTCATCCAGTTCTCCGAAAGCCCCGACAGCGGCTGCATGTGGATCGCGGACCAGGACGTCGCCGCGGAGACAAGTCACTCCGCGACGCCGTGATCGCCACGGCTAGGCTTGGCAACTCCCGATGAAACCATCGCCGCCGAGGCTTTCTCCCGGGCCGGTGACGATCTTCCCCTCACCCCGTGAGCAGCCGCACGGGCTACGCGCCTGACGCGGCCTCCGCCGTCGTCGCGGTGCCATCGAACCGGGCCGGTGAGCTGATCAGGGACCCTCCGGCCGAGCCGCCTGGAGGTAGGTGAGGACCGCCAGGACGCGCCGATTGCCGTCCTGGGCCTGGAGGCCCAGTTTGGCGAAGACATTGCCGATGTGCTTGACGACCGCGCCCTCGGTGACGTGCAAGCCCGCGGCGATGTGGGCGTTGCTCTCCCCGGTCGCCATCCGACCCAGGACCTCGTGTTCGCGCTCGCTGAGCGTGTCGAGCGCGTGCGGGCGCCCGGAGGACATGAGATGCCCGATGACCTTGGGGTCGATGACGATGCCGCCGCCCGCGATGACGTCGAGGGACTGCATGAAGTCGGCGACCCTGCCGACGCGATCCTTGAGGAGATAGCCGGCGCCGCCGCGGCGAGGCCCGTTCACGGGCTCGGCGATCAATTTGGCCGCGTAGGCGTCACCGAGATACTGCGACAGCACCAGGATGCCGATGTCCGGATACTCGGCGCGGATCTCCAGTGCGGCCCGCAGTCCGTCGTCGACGTTGCGCGGCGGCATCCGCACGTCGGTGATCACGACGTCGGGCCGGTGATCGGCGACGGCCTCCAGCAGTTCGTCCGCGTCCTCGGCCGCGTGCACGACCTGGTGGCCGAAGCGTTGCAGCAGTGCTACCAGGCCTTCCCGCATCAGGGCCGCGTCTTCGGCGATCACTACACGCATGGTGCCATTGTGCGTCATGTTGATCAGTACGGACGCGGGATGTCGACGGTGATCCTGGTCGGCCCGGCCGGTGGGCTGTCGATGATGAGCTCGCCCGAGAGCAGGACGGCCCGCTCGTACATACCGACCATTCCGGTGCCGTGCGCCGAGTTCGCGCCACCGAGACCGTCGTCGGACACCGTCAGCCTGATCCTGTCAGAAGTCTGTGCCAGCTCGATGTGAATGTGGTCCGGCGTCGCGTGCTTGATCGCGTTGGTGACGGCCTCACTGGCGATGTAGTACAGCGACGACTCCACCGGCAGGGAGAAGCGCCCGACGCCCTCGGCGTCGACGGTGGTTTTGATGGGTACGCGGCGTGCCAGCTCGCGCAGGGCGGCGCCGAGGCCGTCGTCGATCAGCGTGCGTGGCCGTAGCCCGTGTACGACGTCGCGCAACGTGTCCAGCGCCAGTTCGTTCTCTCTCCTGACCGCCTCCAGCGACTCCAGCGCCGAATCCTGCTTCGGCCCTGGCGGGAACATCTCACGTACTTCCAGTTCGAGCATGCCCAGGCGCATCGCCGAAGTGGCCAGGTGCTGCTGGGTGCCGTCGTGCAGGTCGCGTTCGATCCGCTGCCGCTCCCCCTCGAACCGGTCGAGTTCGGCGATGTTGGCCCTGGCCAGGGACGCCACCTGCGTCTGGAGTTCCTCCACCCGAGGCGAGAGGAGTGCGGTGGCCAGCGCACCCTGCACACTGGCCAGCAGCGTCACCACGTAAGGCGAAACGACCAGCAACACCACTCCCAACAGGGCCAGAAGCGGGAGTTCCGTGTGGTTCGGGCTCAGCGGCGCGTCCACGCCCGCCATGACGAGCATCGCTATGACCCCTGTGAAGACCAAGACGGCGATCACGATCAGCATGACGAATGAGATGAAGCCGATCAGCATGTGCGCCAGTGCGTAGGAGACCTCCCGCCACAGCACCGGCTCTTGCAGACCTGGCAGACCCGGAGACCGGCCGGCGATCGGCCGGTACCCGGCCAGCCTTACCAGGCGGCGCTCAGCGTTGGCGAGCCCGTGCGCCCAGTAGGGGATGGTGCCGATGAACGCGAAGGCCAGCACGGTCACGAGCCAAAGCGCGGCGCCGATCGACAGATACATCAGCGACATCCAGGGCCAGCGCGTGAACGGGAACCGGATGGGGGACCTTCGCAGCGCGGTCAGTGCCGCCGATTGGTGCATGCCAAGAGACGGTACGCGTTCCGGAATCTCTGGACAGTGAGGGAACCCCATCACTTCGAGGTAGCTTTTAGCCTACTTCGAAGCGGTCGGGCGCCGAGTTCCGTGGGACGGGGCCGTCAGGCCGAAAGCGCGCTCGCCCGTCTCGGTGTCGAATTCTGGACCTCCGCGCGGCGCAGCGTCGCCAACCACATACGCGAGCTCCCAGCAGCCGCATCGGCCATGCTCTGCACGGCTGTCCGGAATCACCAAGGCCGCTCACACCATTGGCATGACGCACGAAGCTCTGATCTGTCGGTGCCTCTCACTACGATCACCGCATGTTCGGCTTGGACGCGACGAATTCGATTCTCCTCGCCCTGCTGCTGTCGATCCTCGGGATCGTCATCAGCCGGTGGACAAGACAGCGCAAGGTAGCGCGGATCTACGTCGGCCTGGACTTCATGACCCCTGTCGATGTTCAGGTTCGGGCCCATGACCTCATCGAGGCAGACAGGATCCGCGAGGCTGTAGCACTGATCCGAAAGGAGTCCCAGGTGTCCTGGCCCACCGCGGTGAAGGTCACACGGGTTCTGCGCGCTGGTGGCGTCCTGCCGGGCTTCCCGGTGTTCGACGACAGCGATCTACCTACCCGGATTCGCAAGCTGATCGAGGCCGGCAACCGGAAGGAGGCCGTCTTTCTTGCGCGAAGCACCGAAGACATGAGCCAGTCAGAAGCCGAGACACTCGTCGACTCACTCTCACGGGAACCAGGGTGAGCGGTCGCCGTACATCGAGAAGACCCCGCACCCGTCACGGGTAGTGGCCTTTGACGTGGTCGTGACCTTGCGCTGCTTGTAGAGATCGGGATCACAGGACCGGCCGGCCGCCGACAGATCCGCGCTTCTTGCGGCTGGCCGCCTGGCCCGGCAAGCAGGACGAGCGGAAGATCAAATAGTTAGCTGTGGCCACCCGCTAACAGGACCTTTCGTACGGATGCTCGTCGTGCCCCCGTCTCCGTCCGAGGTTGACCAGCCTTGGGTTAGGTTGGTCGGGATGAGGACATATGAGGATCTTCCGGCGGAGCTGGTGACCGAGCGGCTGCGGTTGCGACGGTGGGTGCCGTCGGACGCAGAGCAGTTCCGCGGGTTGTGGTTCGAGCGGGACCCGCGAGTGCCTGCGGCCCGGCGGATCGACGCCGAGGGACGGCCGACGGTCGAGGACGTCCGCGGCTGGCTCGTTGACAATCCGCTGACGGCGGCTCCTGGGCTCGGGTTGCTGGCCATAGAGCTGCGCGACACCGGTGAGTTCCTCGGGTATTGCGGATTGACCGTCGGCCAGGGAACGTTCGACGAACCTGAGATCGCCTACGAGCTGGCACAACGAGCTCACGGCCATGGTTATGCGACAGAAGCCGCCCGTGCGGTCTTGGAAGCCGCGATTCGAACAGGACGTCGCCGCCTCTGGGCCACTGTGCGGGAGTGGAACACCCCCTCGTTCCGCGTCCTTGAGAAACTCGGCTTCCACCGAAGCGACCGCATCGACGAGGACGTCGAACACGGCAACTCGATCTGGATGACGCGCGTACTCGACCCGCGATAGAGACGCGAGCATCAGCCACCAGATCACGCAGCTCGCGCAGGTGGCCGCCGCCGAAGGCCCCGACGGGACGCAAGGGCACGCACCCCGGGCCCCGAACGCCGCACGGCCCTCAGGCGGCCTCAGCGCCCCCCTCACCTCCCGGCGATGAGGCCAGCACGGCCGCATCCACCCCCAGGGCCGCTGCGGAACCCGAAAAGATCTTCCGGCGCGAGGTCATCGACCGGCACCAGCTGCTCGCGCAGACGAACCCGGAAACGTCGGAGGCCGGTGGCCAGGACATCGCCGACCCTCAAGGTCTTCCACGCAGCCAGAGCACGAGCGTTCTAACCGTCCGAAGCCCGGTCGCCCCTCATGGAGGTCCCCTACGCCCTACGTCATGCGGCCGTCTCCACATGGCTCAACGCTGGCGTGCCGAGCGCCCCAGGTAGCCGAATGGGCACGTCGGCAACCGCGATCAGCCGGTCGACCAGATCGGGCAGAAGGGCTGGATTGATAGCGAGGCCGCATAGGACAGAGTTCACAGGAGCATCCTGCCCGGGCCGTGATCACACGGCTCGTGATCATCTCCGAGATGGCGAGGTCTTACCTCCCGACCGTCGCCTTGTTGCGCACGAGACTTCGGCCACCCGTGCAGGCGACTTCGGAAATCGACACACAGATGGTGATCTCGATTTCGTCCTTTGGCTTCGGGACCGTTGCAGGAACATTGGCATGGAATAGCCCGGTTCCATCGCGGGGTACCCACGAGCGAGAGCGCGCCTCTGGCCGCCCTGCTCAGTCATCACAAGGACGAGGTCACGACGCGTTCGAAGCAACGTAGTGGCCGGTAGCCGGTGGCGTCGAGCTTGGCCGGTTCGGTGCCGACGATTCGTTGATCACGCAGAGGGTCGGGCGCAGTAGCACGCGCCCAATGCCAGCGCGTAGAGGGCGGCACGAGTGCTGCCGAAGTAGCTGCAGTGCCGTCCCAGGGTGCCTGATTCCTTCCGAAGAGCTCTGTGACGCTCCGTTCCTGAGGTGGACGCGCACACTATGGGAGCCAGTGTCGCTGCAGACACATCCTGAGCGCCGCAGTCCACCAACCATGATCACTAAGGAATGCATAGGGAACGATCAACCATAGAGAGCCGGCGCCACTCGTGGACGGCCGGACACAACGCGAGAGGCCCGTCACCGCGTTTCCGCTGGTGACGGGCCTCTTCCCGCTGGTGTGGCAGGTGCAAGGTTCGAACTTGCGTAGGCTGAGCCGACGGTTTTACAGCGGGCCAACGTATAGGGCTGCATCATGCCGCCCACCTGCGAATACGGCTCCCGCGCGTCTCTTGTACTGAAGGCTCATCCCGCGTATATCCCGTGAGGCAGAGCCAGCCACCAACACCCCGGGAGCCTGCAGCTAGAGGCCGATCGCTCGACCTGCAAACCAGCGCACAAAACCAACTTCTCTGCGGATCTTGATTGTCCTAGTATGTAGTTGCCTCGTCCATGAGACGAGCAGCGTGGCTACTGTAGTCGCACGCTGAAGCGCCTTCTCGGCGCCCATTTGGATGCTACCCAGGCGGAGCTATGTCCTGATCGAGGCGGTCAAGGGCTCCTGGGTAGTCAGAGCCGAGAAGAGGAAAGCGTGACCGACATCTCCCGCAGGGCGCTTCTGATCTTGATTGCCGCACTTGTCGGCACCATCGTCGGAGAAACTACGGGCATCCTGGTCGCTATCGACGAAGGAAGCATCTCCCAGTGCTTTATGGCCGGAGGGGGCGCCTTTGCAGGTTCTGTGGCCTTGCTCCTCGGCGTGTTCCACGCGTTGAAGGTGCTCTGATCCTCGCCCTGTCGCCCGCCGGTACAGGGCTCATGCTACGACGATCAGCCACGTTGTTCAGTGAGCCAGGGTGAGGAACGAACCCTGGATCGTCGATCGCCCCAAGCACTTATGGGGCCAGCCACACCGTGGCGATCGTAAGGGCTGCATCCGTGTGGCGGCGCGGCAACCCCGGCCGGCGCGTCAGGTCGATACGGCGGGGCCGGTGTGCCGTGCCCGGCCCGGTGTCCCGCCGCCGTCCGGGACCGGCCCCCAGGCCGCACGCCCGGACGGCGGGCGGGCGGAGGGCCGGGGTACGGCGGCGCGCCGCGCCGCCGCTTGATCCCTTATAAGCCAAATTCGGCAACAGACCCGCGACCAACAGGCTCTGGCCGGAGAGGCGCCCTGAGACGAGTCACATGTTGTTAAGGAATAAGCTAGAGACGCCGGCGTTCAATCAACTCATGAAATACGTTCTTCGATTCGCGCTTAGCCGTCAGAGCATCAATCTTCTGCTCGACCGTTACGCTAATCTCTATCCACTCACCAAAGGCGAGCCCGAGATCAATTAGCTCACTCCTATCTATTTCTACTTTACGGCCGCCACGTCTCTGGTTCATCGAAGACTTCACGGTCAGTCGTCCTTGACCCGATGGCGCGCTTACTTCAGTCACGAAGCCTCTAATGACCTTTATTTCTCTACGAACCTGAGGGCGCATGCGGCTCTGTATGTGATGACGACCTGCCGACGTAAGCTTGCTGGTGCGCACACTTCCCGTGTCGGCGTGCCAGCCCAGGTCAACGTCAATACCACTCTTATCAAGAGTGGTCACAAGGTCCTCAAAGGCTTTAAGCATGGACGGCGAGGCCTCTAGATCGTCCCCAGATTCAGCTGCTTCCACGAGCCGCATGAGGTCATGCATCGCACGATCTACCGAAGATCCAGTCTCTTCGCTCGACAAAGTGAAAGTGACATCGCTAGAAGCCGGCGCTTCTGGGACCTCATCGGTCCTGAGCGATTCTGCATACACAGGACAGAGGTGGAGGACCGTACTCCCGCGCGAAATCCCCACCAAGCCCAACTGTACTTTGGTGGAAGCTGCAGCAGTAATGATGTCTTGCAGGCGCCGCAGAATTGGATCCGCAGTCCCAACCAGAAGTAGGCCCTCAGGGATTTCTTCGCTCATCAATCTGAGGGTCAGCTCCTCCTCCAGTCTCGCGGAGGGCTCGACATCCTGGAGGGCCTCCAACTGGTTGCGCCGCATCGCGGTGTCGAACTCATCGGAGGTGAGGGGTTCATCTTGCATGAGGCTACGCATGCGCGCCTCGACCTTGACGCCAACCCGTTCGCGTGCTCGTTGTCGCCAGTCGCCGGTCACAGGGTCACCTCCAGGTATCCCCTCGCTGGAACACAAGAATCTATCGTGGGGGCTTGCTTGTCCATCGTTCCGGGTGGGTGCCGTCGTTGCCACCAGTCGTCGTATCGGCCTCGATCGCGGAAGTACTCCTGCTCAGCAGGACTCATACCCCTGAGCTGGAAGACATGCGGCACGGGGCGATAGTCCACCCGGTAAGGATCTAGACGAAACTCGGGCTGGATCTTCCTTCGATTGAACGCCTCAGTGATCCACTTAGCGCCTGGTTTCGACTTGAGCGCCGCGATCACCTCGGCGTCGGTGAAGACAGTGAGGTCGATGTCGCTGGGATCGATCTTGGTGCTGACAAAGCTCCCAGCAAGCCACAGGTGGCGGATGATGGGTCGCCCGAGCGACGCCCCAGGGTTCAGCCGCACAGGCTCATCAAAGAGAAGAAGGTACTCCGTGAGCTTGTCCCACAGGTCAGAGCGCGTTCCAGATGTAGCGAACCGCTGATCCGCTACTAAAAGCTCATAAGCCATGTCCATGTCGATCTGGAAGCGACCGCAAGGGAGATGCCCATTTGCGCCGAAAGCGGGCATAACGCTCGATGCGACCACGTCGTGATCCTCCTAGGGCTACAGGCTCTACAGAGGACGCCGACCATGGCACTTTGGTTTACCCGTAATGGTATCGAGTGGAGCACTTCGACCTAGATGATGATCTACTGAGAGTATTTGCGCTGGTCAGGCTGCCGCCTGTGGCGTCGTAGGGTTGTGGCCAGCCATACCCAGATCGCCGCGAAGCAGGCTGAACCACCCTCCGGCAGGTAACACCGTCGGACACCTGACTGGCTCTTCGGCCTGGACCCCTTCCCCTCTCTCGCCTACTATGCGGCGAGCACCTTCACTAGCTGCAGATATCCAACTCCCGACTGCTCGTTGTCGACTCAGTTCTGTAACTCGACACCAAAATGTCGTACCGCGCCGCTACCCTCCGGAGCTATGGCAGAAGCCTTGCCGGGCGAGGCCCGAGATCCGCGGCGCGCCTTCAACAGTTCCGAACGCGTAGCCCTGTACCTGGCAGCGGACGGGCGATGCACCTCGTGCGGGCAGGAGCTAGGACCGGGGTGGCACGGTGACCACATCCAGGCCTGGACCGACGGCGGGCGGACGGATGTGACAAATGGGCAGGCCCTCTGTCCGAAATGCAATCTGAAAAAGGGAGCAAGTTCCATGGCAGATGCGTTCGGGCTACGAGAGTGGCAGCAGGAGGCTCGTGAGCGGTATCACGGCCGCCACGGTGGTACTGATGGAAACTTCCTCGTAGTCGCCACGCCCGGGGCCGGCAAGACAACGTTTGCCTTGACTATCGCGCAGGACCTGATCGACCAGGACACTATCAACAACCTCGTGGTCATCGTCCCTACATCCCATCTTCGCCGACAGTGGTCGGAGGCCGCTGCCAAAAAAGGCATCCAGCTCGACCATAATTTCGTCAACGCAAACACCGTCGTCGGCGCGGACTACGACGGCGTAGTGGTCACCTATCAAACTGTTGCATCTTCTCCGCTCCTCTGGCGCAGGCTATGTTCGAATCGCCGAACACTAGTGGTCTTCGACGAGATCCACCACGCGGGCGAAGGCGACGGGCAAATTTGGGGTCCGGCCTTGAAAGAGGCCTTCGAGGTGGCGACTCGTCGCCTTCTGCTCTCAGGAACGCCGTTTCGCACGGATGGCATGCCGATTCCTTTCGTAGAGTACGAAAGCAACAGGGCAGTTGCAGGCTACAACTACGACTATGGCATGGCACTCACCGATGGGGGGGTCGTACGTCCAGCGGTCTTCCCTGCCATGGACGGAGAGTCCAAATGGCGACGGTCCGGAGAGCTCGCCGTAACGTCTATCGCCCTGGTCGACACGGACGAAAAGACTGTCCCACCCGCACTCCAGGCTGCCCTAAATCCGCAAGGGGAGTGGATTCCCTCCGTGCTGCGCGCAGCTGATGCGGCGTTGACACAGACTCGCCTCGACACTCCAGATGCGGGTGGGCTAGTCATCGCCAGCAATCAGGACCACGCGTATGCTTACTGCGATATTCTCGAGAAGATCACTGGAGAACGTCCGGCTATTGCCGTTTCGGATGAGCCTGAGGCGTCCAAAGTAATCAAGCGTTTTGCCGCCTCAGAAAGCCGATGGATCGTAGCCGTTCAGATGGTCGCAGAAGGCGTCGATATTCCTCGACTCACAGTAGGAGTATACGCATCGCGCATCCGGACTCAAATGTTCTTCATTCAGGTAGTAGGACGCTTTGTCCGCCTGCGGGGAGACGACGACGAAACTACAGCACGTCTTTTCATACCTTCTATCCAGCCTCTGCTTACATACGCACAGGATATCGAAAAGACTGTCGACGCCGTTATTGCTGATCAGGAGAAACGCGTCCGAGATATGCAGGATGATGGAGACTCTGACGAGCCTCCGTCTCTTCTTCCGACGATAGAGATCGTGGGATCATCGGAAGCTAGCCATCACAGCACCATCGCAAACGGCGAAGCAATCACTCCTTCAGAAATGGCTTATGCCAAGAGCGTTCTTAGCAGGGCGGAAACCGCGGCGCCTCGCGGCACTACCCCGGAGTTCGTCGCCCTCCTCCTGCGAGCTGCCGGCGCCTCCCAACCCGTAGCCGAACCTCGCCGGCCCGACGTTGGACACGAACCGCTGGCGGACAAGAAGCGGGACGTGCGGACGTTGATCAAGCGTAAGGTCGGCAGGTTGAACCTGGCCACAGGCAAGCTCCATCAGTACATTCATGCTGAGATGAACCAGGCTCTCGGAGACACAACCACGACCGCCACGATGGACTCTCTTCTCAGACGAGTCGAGATGCTGGATCGGTGGCTGGAGGAGGTACAACAGTGAGGACACCCGATGGGAACGCCGTGCTGGTCAATGCCCTCAGCTCATCGCTCCGTTCCACCCTCAACGGGTTGGACACGGCTCCTGACCTGATCCGGAGAGTCTTGGAGGAGGGCTCGTGGCGCAGTTTCACGACGCCTCGGGGCGAAGAGGTCGAGCACACTACGTTCGAATCCTTCTTGACAACCCCTCCCTCGAAAGGGTTGGGAAAGACAGTCGCTCAGATCGTAAAAGTTGCTGGTGAGGATCCGGAGACTCTTAAGCTCCTGGCACAGGAGCTTGGCACTCCACCCGAAGATCTACGTTTGAGAATGCGGTCTAAAGAATCCTATAGCACAGTGGAGCAAGACGCTCGCAGCTTTGGCTCCTACGCGAATTCAGGCGGGTGGATGTTTGGGTTGATGGTAGCTCGATGTGTTCAGCCGCAAAATGTTGAGGCGACGCATAAGGCGTCGAGTGAGGACAAAATATCAGCCAAAAAGTTCGCGCTTATGGCTGGCACCTCTGCGGTTCGTGTCATGCGATTCTACCGAGCCTGGGAGCGCGCTGCGGAAGCGGGCGTTGTGCCATCTCCGGGCTTGCTTACTCCTGGACAGGAGATTGAGCTTCCAGAACCGGGCTTGTGGGGCGAGTATTTCACTAAGTACGAGCAGAGTTCAGATCGGCGAGAGAGCATTGCGCTACAGGCCGAGATAGCTGGCACAAGTTACAATCAGGCCGTTAGAGTCGCCGAGAATCCCGCCGCTCTGCGCACCGCGATTCTCGGTGATCCCAAAACAGCGGAGGCTGCTCGCGCCGCCCTGGCAGACAGAATGCAAGACGATGTCGAACTACAGGCGAGGCTAGCGCAGACCATCGTACAGACGCCCGATCTTCGCAAAGCTGTGACTGCCGAAAGCCGCCGAGTTGAGCATGTTGCGCTACTACGCAGAGCTATCGATTCCGGTACCGTGAAGACTCCTGCTGGTCAGATCATCGAGCTTCCCGAAGACGTGAAGAAGAAAGTAGCCGAACATCTCACTGATATCGAGAACGCCCCAGCACAGTCGGAGTCTGGTGAAGCATATGAAGCTTTCCGGCAGATTGTCACCGAGACCATTGAAGCCAACCCTCAACTGCTTGTAAGCGAGCGGAGACATAAGCTCTATGGTCGCATTCAAAAGGCAGCTAAGGCATTCTCCGATCTTGATCCCAAAGAAGTGGAAAAGCTCGGCGAGGACGATCTCGTGCAGACCCTAGAGGAAATTCAAGAGGTAATTGGCGATCTCTTGTCGAACGCGCGGAGGAATCGCCGCCCACTTCGATCGGTCAACAGCGAATCATAGTTTGACGACTCAGATGACGTTCCCTGTGACTAACCTCCAGGATGCCGAGCAGTGTTGAGTGTTCATACCTGACGCCAGCCCGCATGCTGCCTCGCCCCTGTTTCAGACGCGAAGGCAGCACGGGCTGTGACCTGTGGAGAGCGGCAAGGCTTGTTGGCCGCTCGGACGCACGGCGAGTCACCCACTAGAGGAGTACTCCTTGAATGGCGCAGAGAACGCCCCGTCATCGGCGGGCCACGGCGGCGTTGCAACGCCAAGTGTGCTGGCGCATCTCTGTTATCGACGAGAAGGGCGTGTAACTCGGATGCGTAAGGCGGTAGCTTCGCATTGTGGCTGATGACGCTGAGCTGACGCGCTGGGTGGTGCATGGCGAGCGGTTGATCTACGACAACCGGTGGATCCGGCTCGGGATGGCCGATGTGGAGATCCCGGGTGGGGAGCGGTTCGAGCATCATGTGGTGCATCTGGACCGGGCTGCCATCGCCGTGGTCGTGGATGAGCAAGATCGGGTGTTGCTGATGTGGCGGCATCGGTTCGTGTTCGACCGGTGGGGATGGGAGCTTCCCGGCGGGCTGGTCGAGGCCGGCGAGGATCCGATGGCGACCGCTGTGCGGGAGGTGGAGGAGGAGACCGGGTATCGGCCGAAGCGGGTCGAGCATCTGGTGAGCTATCAGCCGATGGCCGGCATGGTGGACTCCGAGCACATCCTGTTTCTGGTGCATGGCGCCGAGCTGGTCGGTAAGCCTGAGGGTGAGGTGGAGGCCGATCGGATCGAGTGGGTTCCGATGGCCGAGATCCCCGAGATGATCGCCCGCGGGGACATCTGGACGTCCGGGACACTGATCGGGTTGCTTCAAGCCCAACAGCGGCTCAACGGCCGAGAGCGCGGTTGACCGCTCGCGAGAGTTCTTCGATGCGGCGGCGTTGGCGGCGGCAGCCGGTCATCGTGGCCAGCTGCTTGGCGCGCTGGATGTGGGGCTGTGCTGCTTCAGGTTCGCCGGCCGCGAGCAGGGCGTGGCCGAGGTCGCAGCGGACGCCTGCTTCGGCGCGGTTGTAGGTGCCGTCCATTCCGGCGAGTGATGAGCGTAGGTCCTCGACCGTGTTGGGGTCGCCGAAGCGGAGCAGGCAGCTTCCGCGCCAGCGGGCGAAGTGGTGGACGTTGATGGACAGGTAGGGCATGTCCGGGTCTCCGTCGCCATCCGGCAACACGGCCGCGGCTTGGTCGAGTGCCCGGCGGCATGCGTCTTCGTCGCCGAGGATGGCCGCGGCTTCGGCCTCGGCCGCTGCGAGCCATGTTCTGAGGCGGGCCGGAACGCGGTCGCGGTGGGTGGCGTGGATGTGCTGGAGGAGTTCGGCGGCTTCGGCGGGGCGGCCCAGGTCCGTGAGGACGTATGCCTGTTCGCCGGAGACGTAGGCCAGGACTGCGGCATCCTCGGCTTCGCGGGCGGCGGCCTTGGCGCGTTCGTAGTGGTTCCACGCGTCGTTGAGCGCCACGGTGTTGATGGCCTGCCAGCCGGCCAGCGAAGCTGTTTCTGCAAGTAGGTGGGCGAGCTGAGTACGGATGCCCGGGCGGACGGCGTGGCGGTGGGCTCGTTCGATCTGGGCCATCTGGGCGTGCATCTTGTCGGCGATGGCGATGCTGCCGAGTCGGCGGTCCTGGAGGCGGAGGTTGTTGGTGTCCGTACGCAGGATCATGACCATGGTGTCGTCGACGGCTGCGGCGGCCTCCAGGCGGGCGGTGAGTTCGTTGGTCTGCTCCTGGTGCTCGTCGTCGAGGTCGCCTGTCGGGGACGCGGTGTCGAGTGGGGCCAGGCCCAGGAGCATGCGGGCGTGGTCGGGGAGGCCGAGTCCGGTGGCGATGCGTTCGAAGACGGCCAGTTCTTCGATGGGGCCGGCCGTTCCGTTGAAGATCTTGTTGACGCGGGGCTGGGCGATTTCGGTTGCTGATGCGATGCGGACCTGACTGATTCCGCCGTATTTGGCGACCAGGCGGAACAGTCCCGCGATGTCGCGGTTTTTCAGGCTTTCTCGCATATCGTCGCGTTCCCATACCGATGGTGGGAGCTTGATCGGCTGGAAACCACTCGCGCGCATGCGACCCTCCGGAACTCGTACTCCGAGATTGTGCATTGCTGTGCGGCGGACTCTATATGCCTCGGCGGTATATCGCCGTGGGATATGTATAAACGGTTGGTCCATTCATGCTCTGCCGCATGACAACTCCAGTCAGGTGCGAAGAATGCGAGGGGCGGGGATGGAAGATCGTCACCCGTCGTGGGCATGTGGCGGCATCGAGGTTGGATGCGGCCTCGTCGGTCACCACTGAGTGCCTTCACTGCGAAGGGGCCGAGCACGGTCCTGGCGGCGGCGAGGCGTTCGAGTGGGAGGTCCGGGTCCGGTCCGGCCTCGGCGAGGAGCTGGGGACGTGCGGTTCGAGTTCGTTCCAGGCGACCGCCATGGATGAGCTGCGTAAGACCATGCGGGGCATGTCGGAGGACGCCGGCGCGGTGCTGGGGCGGATAGTCCACAGCGTCTACGGGCTCGGGGCCGTACCGGACGAGACCACCCGGCGCGAGATCTTCCGGGCCTACCTCGACGCGGCGGGCTCGGTGCGGTTCGAGCGGGTGGCCGAATGACGGCCCCCGTCGTGATCTCGATCGATCCGCGTCGTTCCGCTGAACTGCTCCAGGAAGCGCTGGAGCAGAACGGCGTCAGCGCCGATGTCCATGACGGGTACGGGCTCGCCCTGGTGTCTGTCTGGGTCGGGCTGGTGGTGTGGTGCGACGGTCGTCACTACTGGTGGCGAACCGGCTGGAATGTCGCCCGTCGTCGCGTCATCTATGCCTGGCATCCGGCGATTGATCCGGTGCGGGCCGCCCGTCGTATCTCTATGCATTATTCGGACCTGCGTAGGACGCAGCCATATTCGGCGTTGATCGCCGATCTTGTTGACGGGGTCGAGTAATGACCGGCCGGCGGGTGTCGTGCGGGGTGGGGACGGAGCGCCGTGATTTCTCGCTTGTGCAGCACGCGGTTGTGCGTGGCGCTTCCAAGGCGTTGTGCGGCAAGACGATTCAGCTCGTGGTGATCGGCGATTGGCAGGTGCCGTTCATGCCGACCGTCCCGAGCGCTTGCGAGGAGTGTGTACGCCTCCTCGCAGGGCGTTCTGAGTCCTAATCATGGCCTGACAAGTCTTGGCTCAGCCGGTACTGTACTTATGCGGACAAGCGCAAGAGTGAACGGACGGCCAACATGAGCATGGACTTCGCCCCGCCGAAATATGCGCAGGTCATGCAGGCGATCCAGGAGCGCATCGAGTCGGGCGAGTACGCCCCCGGCGACATGCTGCCGTCCGAGACGCAGCTTGTTCGTGAGCTGGGCGTGGGGCGCACCACGGTGGTGCGGGCGCTTCAGACGCTCGCCATGCAGGGGTGGATCGAGCGCGAGCACGGGCGCGGGTCGTTCGTGAAGGGCCGGCCGGAACGCGAGGCGGAGACCGTGCGTCCGGGCCTGGGTGCTGCGGAGCAGGGAGAGAGCGCCGACAGTCTTGTTGAGGTGGCGCGGGTTCCGGCGCCTCGGCATGTCGCGAAGTTGCTCGGGATCGCCGAGCGTACGCCGGTGATCGTTCGCAAGCGGGTGGCTCGTCAGGCGGATCTCGTCTCGGCGGTGGAGACAGTGTGGGTGCCGCTGGAGATCGCGGTGGGGACCGACCTGGACAAGGCCGAGCCGTTGCGTGGCGGCATCCGCAAGCATCTCCAGGCGGTCAAGCATGTGCGGTTCGATCGCATCACCGAGCGGCTGTCCGCGCGTAAGCCCACGAAGGACGAGGCCGAGCTGCTGGGCTCGCCCAATCCGGTGCTCGGCGTGACGGCGACGGTGCACGACCCTGCGGGGAACGTCCTGCTGGCCATGAGCCTGGCGCTGCCTGGCAGCCTGCATGAGCTTGAGGATGTCTACAAGGTGAGGTAATTCTTACCGCGCCACTCCGGCTCAACCACTTGTGCGGACGAGTGGCCACAGCCTACTCTCGACTCATGCGGACAAGTGGACGAGCGAACGAAGGGCTCTCCATCGCTATCGAGAGGAACCACATGGCAATCCAGGGACCCATTCCCGTCAGCTACACCATGGTCTTCCCGCACGGCTGCTACATCGTCGGCGAGGTCGAGCCCGTCAAGGACTTCGACGCCTCGCCCAACGGCCGGTTCGTGCAGGCCCGCGACAAGCAGACCACCGAACTGGTCTGGCAGGTCGCGGTCATGGACGGCGACCCAACCCTCAAGCCCGCCCAAAAGACGGTCGCCGTCAAGATCCTCGCGCCGGTCCAACCGGTACCCCCGCAACCCATGCCAGGGCTGCCATTCACACCGGTCGAGTTCAACGGCATCACGATCACGCCGTATGTCAACGCCGCCGGACGCCTCGCGTACTCGATCAAGGTTCGCGA
Organism: Nonomuraea sp. NPDC050227; assembly: GCF_044459705.1. Classification (NCBI taxonomy): domain Bacteria; kingdom Bacillati; phylum Actinomycetota; class Actinomycetes; order Streptosporangiales; family Streptosporangiaceae; genus Nonomuraea; species Nonomuraea sp. NPDC050227. The sequence continues at coordinate 333,775 of NZ_JBITJF010000001.1, forward strand.
GATGTACGCGCCTCGCCAGACCGCCCAGCCCGCTCAGAACAAGGCTTCGGCCGGAAAGGACGCCGCCTGATGACTCGACGCCGTACCCCGCGCAACAGCGTGATCCGGCTGACCACCGGGCACTCCGCCCGCACCCTCAACCACCCGTTCGCCCGCCGTGAACCCGTCCTGGCGCTCGACTTCGGCGCCACCTCCGTCCTGGTCACCACCAACGGACCCGTCACGGTGGAGGACCTGCAGTTCGCCCGCCAGCTCGCCCACGCAGCCAACCGCTTCGCCCGCTCCGTTGAGCGCAGCTTCTACGGCCTGTCCGACGGCAAGGGGGTCGCGGCATGAGTCTGCGCCCGTACACCTACGTCACCCTGTCCCTGCGACCGGAGTCCACGCCGCACGTCGGCGTCTCCTTCCACACGTCCGACCTCAAGGTTGGCGCTGGTCTCCTGCTCAGCAACCCGCGCCCGTACCTGGAGCTCTACTCCCACGAGGCCAACGTGCACATCTCCACCACCGGGGCCGGCCCGGTCACCGACGCCGACCTGAGCACCGCCCGCGAGATCTTCACCGCCGCCGCTCGCTACCTGGCCGACTGCGAGCAGTTGCACGCCGAACAGACGGCCAACGACCAGGACGCCACCCCGGACACCACCGACCCGGCGACCTGACATGAGGCGGGGCCGCTGGAAGCGGCAACTTCCGGCGGCCCCTCGGTTCTCCCCTGACTCCACATCACGAGAGGTCCCAAGCTTATGTTCAAGCGGCTGCCTGGAGACGAGGCGCGCAACCTCGTCTCCACCACGCCCGACACGGCCGTCGTCTTCCGACCGGCCGTGGTCAAGACACCCGCAATCCTGACCATCGTCATCCTCATCGGTCGCATGGTTGCCAGGCTCGTCCGTACGATCTGGCGTCACCCCATCGCGGCCGCCGTCCTCGTCGTCCTCGGCGCTCTCTGGTACGTCTACGGCTGGCCAGTCGCGGCGTCCCTGACCGGGACCGTCGTCATGGCCCTGGCCTCCTGGACGTTCCTCGACCGACCTTCGTTCGCCCGTCTCGTCGGCTACCGGCTGCTGGCCTGGTGGCGACTCGTCTGGATCTACCGGCGACACTGGCAACCCGTCATGATCGTCTCCGGTCTCGGCCGTCACATCCGGGGCCGTGACTACCTGCCCCGGCTGGGCAAGGTCACCTGTACCTCTTGGGCCGACGTGGTCACCGTGCGAATGCTCAAGGGCCAAGCCGTCAAGGACTGGGCCGATCGCACCGATCACCTGGCCCAAGGCTTCGGCGCGACGTCGTGCCGCGTGGCGCTGTCTCACGCTGGGCGGCTCTCGCTGACCTTCCCGCGCAGCGATCCACTCGCCTCTCCCCTGCTGGCGCTCGCTATACCGGACGAGCCGACCGTGGGGCCGGTCGAGATCGGCAAAGGCGAGGACGGGCGGCCGTGGCGGCTCAAGGTGCACGGCACCCATGTCCTCGTCGCGGGCGCGACCGGGGCCGGCAAGGGGTCGATCATCTGGTCCGTCATTCGCTCCCTGCTCCCCGCCGCCGACGCGGGCCTGGTCGAGCTGTGGGCGCTGGATCCCAAACTCATGGAGTTGTCCTACGGCCGTGCCTTGTTCGGCTCCCGGTACGCCGCCACGCCGGAGGAGTGTGCCGATCTGCTGGACGAAGCCGTGTGCGTCATGCAGAAGCGGGCGGCTCGGTTCGCCGGGCTCCAGCGCTCCCACACGCCCACCGTGGTTGATCCGTTCGTCCTGGTCGTCGTCGATGAGGTGGCGTTCCTGACCGCCTACCAGTCCGACCGGCAACTCCGGCAACGCATCTCCGCAGCGCTGGCCACCCTGACCACCCAAGGGCGCGCGGTCGGTGTCGGCATCCTGGCCGCACTTCAGGACCCGCGCAAAGAGGTCATGAACATCCGCAACCTGTTCCCCGACAAGATCGCCCTCCGGCTGGACGAGTCCGAGCAGGTGGACATGGTCCTCGGCGACGGCGCACGCGACCGGGGCGCCCTGGCCGACCGCATCTCACCTGTCCCGGAGCTGGGCGCGGGCGTCGGCTACGTCCGGCTGGAAGCCAGCCCCGGACCTGTCCGGGTCCGCGCCGCCTACGTCTCCGATCACGACATCCGCGCCATGGTCGACGCCTACGCCCCGCGTGGGGAGGCAGCGTGAAGATCTGCTTCCACGGCACCGCCGACGAAATCAGCCGGGTCGCCGGCCGCCCCCTCCTGGTCCTGCTGACCGCCCGTGACCTGCCCCGAATGCGGGTCTTCGAGCTCTACCAGCCCCACGTCCACGCCTCCCCCTCCCACGAGCACTACCGGCTCTGCGCCCTGATGACCGAGACCACCGACGAAGGGAGGACCGCATGACCCATCCGCACGACCGCGCACTACCCCGGGCCGTCCGCCAAGCCATGCCGATGGCCCGGGACGTACTCGTGGAGGTCGCCAAGCTCCACGGAGTCTGCATCCGGCCTATCCCGCTGCGGCGGCTCGACATCGTCACCGGCAAGTCCGAGATCATCGATGTCCCCTGCGGGGCCACTCTCGCCAGCAAGTGCCCGCCGTGCGCCAAGCGCAACCGGCAGCTCCGCATGGCCCAATGCCGCGAGGGCTGGCACCTCGACACCGAACCCACGATCACACCCGACGAGCCGAACGAAGAACAGCACTGGCTGATCGAGTTCCGCGCCGACATGCAGGCCAGACGGGATGCCGCCGAGCAGGCCGGCGACGACACGACCGACCTGGACGCCGTCCTGTCCGGCCTCGATGACGAGATCAACGCCGCTGGCATGCGTGGCAGCGTCACCGGATCCGCGGTGCCCAAGCGCACCCGATCAACCCGCCGGCGGCAGGACGCCCCCGACCTGCCCCAGCGCAAGATGACCAACACCACCCTTGGACGCACCTTCACCAGCACCGGCGGCAAGACCTACCGGCCGTCGCTGTTCGTCACGCTCACCCTGCCCAGCTACGGCAAGGTCCGCGACGGCGTCCCGATCGACCCCGACACCTACGACTACCGGCGCGCCGCTCGGGACGCGCTGCACTTCCCCAAGCTCGTGGATCGCTTCGTGCAGAACCTACGCCGGGTCGCAGGCTATGACGTGCAGTACTTCGCGGCTGTAGAGCCTCAGAAGCGGCTCGCGCCGCACCTGCACATGGCCATTCGCGGAACGCTCCCGCGCGCGGAGATCAAGCAGATAGCCGCCGCCACCTATCACCAGGTGTGGTGGCCATCAACCGACAATGTGCGCTTCGACGGTGATCACCTGCCCGTCTGGCAGGACGGGAACGGCTACCTCGCCCCGAGCACCGGCGAGCTTCTGCCCACCTGGGACGAGGCCCTTGACGCTCTGGACGAGAGCGCCGAACCCCTCCATGTGCTGCGCTTCGGCGATCAGGTGGACGTGCAAGGTGTTCTCGCCGGCACCCCGGACGCCGACCAGTGCATCCGCTACCTGTCCAAGTACCTCACCAAGTCCATCAGCGACAACCTCGACGGCGGCCAGGCCCAGCGCGAGCACGCCGCCCGCATGGTCGATGCCCTGCGCTATGAGCCCTGCTCGCCGACCTGCCCGAACTGGCTGCGCTACGGCGTCCAGCCCAAGAACGCCAAGGCGGGGATGGTTCCCGGCCGGTGCCGCTCCAAGGCGCACAAGCCCGAACACCTCGGCTACGCCGGCCGCCGGGTCCTGGTTTCCCGTAAGTGGTCGAACAAGACGCTCGCCGAGCACAAGCAGGACCGCCGTACCTGGGTCCTGGAAGCCCTCGGCCAGGCCGAGGAACCGACCGACCCTCACCGCTACGTCTGGCGTCCCGTCCCTGCCGGAGACGCGAATGTGCCGCCGCTAGCCGTACGCCTCCTTCGAACTGTGGCCGAACGCCAACGCTGGCGAGCCCACCTCAGAGAGCTGGAGGCCAGAGCAGTCGGATCCGATCTTTCGGCAACTGAGGAGACAGGGAGGGCGGCATGAGCAGGCGAAATGAACTCCTCACCGTCGCCCAGGTCCTCGACGAACTCGGCGGAGTCTCCCGCCGCACGTTCTACCGCTGGCGCGAGATCGGCAAGGCACCGAAGGGCATCCGCCTGCCCAACGGCGAACTCCGCATCTACCGCAGCGACCTCGACGCCTGGCTCGAATCCCTCCGGAGCGCAGCATGACGACCTCGTACGACGTGAAGTTCTGGGAGATCCGGCGGAACAAGTCCAGCAAGTCACCCTCCTATGAGGTGCGCTGGAAGGTCGGCGGACGTGAGAAGTCCAAGACGTACAAGACCAAGGCCCTCGGTGAGAGCTTCTTGACCGACCTGCGGCAGGCCGCGCGGCGGGGCGAGGCGTTCGACCTGGAGACCGGTCTTCCCGAGTCGATGACGAAGGCCAAGGACGCTCGAACCGTCCTCGACTTCGTGAAGGCGTACGTCGAGGCGCGTTGGCCGTACGCGGCTGCCAAGAGCCGCGACAGCATGTCCGATGCCCTCGCAACAGCTCTCCCGGCGCTGACGACGGACAAGCCAGGACGGCCGGACTCGGGCCTCCTCCGCACTGCCCTGCGTCAGTACGTTCTCCTGCCCGCAGACAAGCGGCCCATCATGCCCGCCGACATCGCGCGGGCCGTCCGCTGGCTGGAAGCGGCATCGCTCAGCATGGAAGCGCTCAACGACACCAAGGCGGTTCGTCCGGCCCTGGATGTCCTCGCGCTGCGCCTCGACGGCCAGAAGGCCGGCGCCAACACGATCAGGCGGAAGCGCGCCGTCCTTCACCACGTCTTCGAGTACGCCGTGGAACTGGAAGAGCTGCCCTCCAACCCCCTGCACCGGATCAAGTGGAAGCTCCCGAAGACGACCGAAACGGTGGATCCGCGTGTCGTGGTCAACCCTCGCCAGGCCAGGGAACTGCTCGTGGCACTGACCTACGTGGGCAAGCGCCAACGTGGCGGAAAGGGGCGAGGGCAACGGCTCATGGCCATGTTCGCCTGCATGTACTTCGCCGCCCTCCGGCCCGGCGAGGCGGTCAGCCTCCTGGAGCAGAACTGCCACCTACCAGCGGAAGGCTGGGGACGGCTCACCCTCGACGGCTCACGTCCAGAGGTGAACCGCCGCTGGACGGACACGGGAGACGCCCACGAGTTGCGCGGCCTCAAGCACCGGGGCGAGGACGACGTCCGCCGGATCCCGATCCCTCCAGAACTGGTCAAGATCCTTCGGCAACACATCGCAGAGTTCGGCGTAGCCCCTGACGGACGCCTGTTCCGCAGTGAGCGTGGCGGGGTGGTCGCTTCGACGGCCTACACCGAGGTCTGGCAGGAAGCCCGCACCCTCGCGCTCACACCCGCCCAGGTCGCCTCACCACTCGCCCGCCGACCGTACGACCTCCGGCACGCGGCCGTCTCCCTCTGGCTCAACGGCGGCGTACCGGCCCCAGAGGTGGCGGCCCGTGCCGGCCACGGAGTGGATGTCCTGCTGCGTGTCTACGCCAAGTGCATCGACGGCCAGGAGGACATCGTCAACCAGCGGATAGCGGACGTACTGACCGCATGAGATCACAAACAGCACCACTCGAAAGGCTCCGGCTTCCCCCGGGGCCTTTCGGCGTTGAGGGGCGGCAGCATCCCGCACACATCCCGGATCATGGGCGCCCACCTGGGAAAACGCCCCCAGATCCATCCCGCGCATATCCCGTGACCAGCGACAAACGACCGCTCAGAGGTGCCTACGGCTGCATACCCCTGAAACGCAGAAGAGGCCCCGAAGGGCCTCTGACCTGCAGCTACTGCTGGTGGCAGGTGCAAGGTTCGAACTTGCGTAGGCTGAGCCGACGGTTTTACAGACCGCTCCCTTTGGCCACTCGGGCAACCTGCCGTGCCATCCGCTCTCGCGGCGACAGACAGAAGAATAGCGGACTTCCGAGGTGTACGTGACACCAGTTTGTCCCCAGCCGGATCGTGGTCACCGGCTGCGCCGGAACAGCAGGCGTCCCATCCCGCGTGCGTGCTGGTCGAAGCCTGCCGCGTCGTTGGTTCTGGGGAAGGGTTCGTCCGGGACGGGTACGCCGAGGAAGTCGCACAGCGGCTGCCAGCCCTGGGCGACTTCGAACACCAGCAGGCGGTCCTGGGGGATGGTGGCTTTGACCTCCTCCACGTGTTCGGTGAAGATCTTGAGGGCGAGTTCGGTGTCGGGGATGCCGCCGCCGAAGACGCGCTCGCTCACGACCAGCCGGGTCATCCGGATGAATGCCGCGAAGTCCGTGTCGAGGAGGCGGGAGAGTGTGGCCATCGTCCGGCCCGACCAGGTGCGGGCGCGGGCCGACTGTTTGAAGATGGTGGCGTTCATGCTGGCCAGCCAGCGTTCCGGGTCGCGGACGGTGAGGATGACCTTGGCGTCGGTGTAGTGGTGGGCGAGTTCGCGCCAGTACGCGGCGGCCGGCCAGTCGACGCAGGAGTCGTACCCCGACATGAGGGTTTCCCAGGTGACCGGGCGGCCTTCGGCGAGGTCCAGCCAGCGTCGGATGTGGACGGGATTCTGGAGCACCTCCGTCATGTGGTGACATGGGCCGAAGCCCAGACGTTCCAGCGCGGTCTTCGTGGACAACGTTCCGGTACGGCCGAAGCCGGCTCCGATGACTCGCATGATCCCTACCAATACGATCGGAAACTGCGAAATGTGGGTCCACAGGCATGATCCGTCGCCAAGAGCCCGGCATCAAGCCGCCTCGCGCCCACGTGGACTGCACGGCGCGCCGATGCTGGCTAGGCTCGTTCGCTGGGTCCGCGCATTCGGCGTACGACGGAGCGGTTTCGCGTACGGCGGAGAGGCGGGATCCCTAATAACGCTTTCACAGCCGAGAGGATGGGTGTTTTGGCCGATTCATCTTTCGATATCGTCAGCAAGATCGACCGCCAGGAGGTCGACAACGCGCTGAACCAGACGGCCAAGGAGATCGGACACCGCTTCGACTTCAAGGGCACCGGGGCGAGCATCAGCTGGACCGGTGACAACATCGAGATCAAGGCGAACAGCGAGGAGCGCGCCAATGCCGCACTCGACGCGTTCAAGGACAAGGTGGTCAAGCGCGGGCTCTCGCTGAAGATCCTCGACGCGGGCGAGCCCAGGCTGTCGGGCAAGGAATACCGCATGCTGGTCACCCTCAAGGAGGGCATCGACCAGGAGAACGCCAAGAAGATCTCCAAGCTGATCCGCGACGAGGGTCCCAAGGGCATCAAGGCGCAGATCCAGGGCGAGGAGCTGCGGGTCAGTTCGAAGAAGAAGGACGATCTGCAGGACGTCATTTCTCTGCTCAAGGGCAAGGATCTCGACATCGCTCTGCAATTCGTGAACTACCGCTAACAGGTCGGCATCCGGGGCACATGGCGGCGTACGCGCCTTCTTGTGCCTCGGGCCTGCATTCGCGGTGGAACGGGCGAATCCGGCATCGTAGGCTCGACAATCGTGACGAAGATCCCCCTGCGCCGCTTCACGGCACGCGTCCTGCCCCTTGATGCGAAAGACCGGGTGCTGCTGCTGCACGGCTTTGATCCGCAACTGCCGGACAAGCCGTTCTGGTTCACCATTGGGGGCGCGGCGGAGGCCGGGGAGGAGCTTCGGCAGGCCGCCGCGCGCGAGCTGTACGAGGAGGTCGGGATCCGGCGGGAGGTGGCGGAGTTCACCGGGCCGTACGGGACGAGCACGATCGAGTTCTGCTGGTCCGATTATGCGATCACGCAGGACCAGACCTTCTTCGCGATCCGGGTGCACGACACCGCCGTGTCGTTCGAGCACATGGAGCAGATCGAGAAGGAGACGACGACGGGGCATCGGTGGTGGAGCGCGGAGGAGCTCGAGAACACCGAGGAGACCTTCTTCCCGGAGGACCTGCCGGCCATCCTGAGGCGGATCGCTGCGGCCGGAGAGCCGGGGTAGCCCCGACGTCGCCGGAAGGCCCTGATCGCTGCAGCAGGACCACCGAAGGGCAAGATGACGGATGAGCCCTGTTCGGGGCTCTCGGTCGATTTCGGAGGCCCTGGCGCATTCGGCGCGGACGCGTCCCCCGCACTTCGTCCTGGCCGGGAAGGTCAGCGGCGGTAGCCGGCCATGCGCTCCAGCCTCGCCACCCGCTCCGACGTGGGCGGATGCGTCGAGAAGAGGCGGCCGAAGCCGGATCCGCTGAACGGGTTCGCGATCATCATGTGGGACGCCGACGTGAGGCGGCTGTTCTCGGGAAGCGGCAGCCTGCGCGCACCCATCTCGATCTTGCGAAGGGCCGAGGCCAGGGCCAGCGGGTCGCCCGTGAGCCGCGCGCCCGACTCGTCGGCCTGGAACTCTCTGGTGCGGGAGATCGCCATCTGGACCATCCCGGCCGCCACGGGCCCGAGGATCATCATCAACAGCGCGCCCACGAACCCGGGCCCCTCGTCGTCGTCGGAACCGCCGAAGAAGACGGCGACGTAGCTGAGCCAGGTGATCATCGTGGCCAGCGCACCGGCCACGGAGGAGACGAGGATGTCCCGGTTGTACACGTGGGACAGCTCGTGCCCGATCACGCCGCGCAGCTCGGACTCGTCGAGCAGCTGGGTCAGGCCGTACGTGACGCACACGGCGGCCTTCCGCGGGCTGCGGCCGGTCGCGAAGGCGTTGGGCTGGACCGTCGGGGAGATGTACAGCCGCGGCATCGGCTGGCGCGCCTCGGTGGAGAGCTCGCGGACGATCCGGTAGAGCGTGGGGTGCTCCACCTCGCTGACCGGTCTGGCCCGCATGGCCGACAGCGCGATGCGGTCGGAGAAGAAGTAGGCGACGCCGTTGCTCAGCAGGGCCAGCACGAGCGCGATCTGCAGGCCGGTGCCACCCCCCAGCCACGCGCCCATCACGATGATGAACGCGGACAGACCTCCCAGGAGGATGGCGGTACGCAGACCGTTGTGGTGCAAGGTCTCCCCCCTTCGTGGTCCGGGTTTCACCTCGTCCAACGACGACGACCCGGTCTATCGTTCCCCGGCGTGCTCAGCTGCGGGCGGAGCGCGACTTACCCCCGTGTCCGCCGGGGAACAGGGCGGGGTGCGGCCCGGCTGCCCGCACGAGGACAGCCGGTGTCATGACCTGCCTACGGTCAGCTCGTGGCCGATAAGGACGTCATGTCCAGCACGAGCTGCGGAGCGACCGAGAAGAGGATCGCCACCGCCAGGGCCAGGCCGACAGCGAGCCACGCCGATGGGGACGAACCACGCAGGCGCGTCTCCCCGGGAGGGGCGAAGAGGCGGGCCGCCCAGGCGGCGTAGTAGTAGAGGCCGATCACGGTGTTGACGGCCATGACCAGCGCGAGCCAGCCGAGGCCGCCCTCGACGATCGTCCGGAACACGAAGACCTTGGCGAAGAGGCCGGCCAGCCCCGGCGGCAGCCCTGCCAGGCAGACCAGGCAGAAGGCCAGCGCGATGCCGGCCGCCGGGCTGCGGAGGACCAGGCCGCGATAGTCGTCGAGCTCGTTGCGCGGGGCGGCCCTGGAGACGAGCATGACGACGGCGAAGGCCCCGAGGTTCATGGCCGCGTAGATGACCAGGTACGCGACGGATGTGCCGGTCGCGGCCTGGGACGGAGCCTGGGACGCGGCCTGGGACGGAGCCACCGTGGCGGCGATCGCCAGCGGGGCCAGGATGTAGCCGGACTGGGCGACCGAGGACCAGGCCAGCATGCGGACGGCCGACCGCTGACGCATGGCGAGCAGGTTGCCCACGGTCATGGTCAGCGCCGAGATGACCGCGATCACCGGCCCCCAGGTGGACGACTGGCCGGCCAGCCCGGCGACCAGGACCAGGATGAGCCCCGCGAACCCGGCCGCCTTGGAGATGACCGAGAGCAGGGCCGCCACCGGGACGGGCGCGCCCTGGTAGACGTCCGCCGCCCAGGAGTGGAACGGCACGGCGGCGATCTTGAACGCGAACCCGGCCGCCACGAGGACGACGCCCACCGTGACGACCGCGGGCAGCCCGTGGGCCGTCTCCAGGGCCGTGGAGTGCGTGCCCGCCGCCCCCGGCGCCGGGATCCGGCCGCCCAGGACGGCCGCCACGCGGGACAGGTGGACCGCGCCGGAGACGCCGTACAGGAGGGAGACGCCGAACAGCATGACGGCCGTGGACACGACCGACACGACGAAGAGCTTGACCGCGGCTTCGGAGGCGCGCCCGTCGTAGCGTTTGAGCGCGGTGAGGGCGAACACCGGAAGCGAGACCAGTTCGAGCGCCACCACGAGCATGATCAGGTCGCGGGAGGCGGGCAGGGTCACCGCGCCGACGAGGGTGCACAGCAGCAGGAAGTACCACTCACCGGCCGGGATGCCGCCCCCGGCCAGCTCCGTCATCGACATCAGCACGACCACCAGGGCCGCGACGAGCACCAGCCCGGCGAAGACCGTCGTGAACCGGTCGGCGACGAACGAGCAGAGCGTGCCCGCTCCCCCGGTCGCTAGGTCCGGCGGCACGCAGAACGTCGCCCGGGACGTGCCGCCTGCGGCCTGCGCGATCACGAACCCGAGGGCCACGACGACCCCCGCCAGGGTCACCAGCCCGAGCGCGGTGCGGGTACGCGTCGAGGCGGGCAGGAACACGTCGAGCAGCAGCACGAGCCCGGCCACCACCGCCAACGCCAGCGGCGGCGCGATCACGAAGTAGTCGATCTGCTGAGTCATGGCAGGGCTCCCAGCAGGGTCTGCGCCACCGGCGTGGTGAGTGAGAGCAGGAGACCGGGCCAGAGCCCGAAGAGCACGATCAGGACCACCAGCGGGGTCCACGCCGCCGCTTCGTAGGACCGGAGGTCGTCGATGCGCTGCGTGGCGTGGCCGGCTTCGAGGGTCGCGGTCGCCGGCTGCCCCGGGAGCGACTCCGCCGAGCCGAGAGGCACAACGGGACGTTCGTCCGGCGTCTCCCCCTCCGGCGGGGTCTCCCGCTGCCGCGCGGCTCCCGACGGACGGCCGTGGGTGACGCGGGACAGCATGAGCACGAAGTACGCGGCCGTCAGGACCGCTCCCAGGCCGCCGATCACCATGTACGTGCGGAAGAGCGCACGCGGCAGGCCGCTCGCCGGCTGGAACGCCCCCAGCAGCGCCAGCATCTCCCCCCAGAACCCGGCCAGGCCGGGCAGCCCGAGCGAGGCGATCGCGGCGAACGTGAGCACCGATCCCAGTCGCGGCATCGTGGCCAACAGGCCGCCGCCCAGGCTCGGCATGTCGGCCGTGTGACAGCGGTCCTTGATCCCACCGGCGAGGAAGAACAGCAGGCCGGTGATCAGGCCATGGGCGACGTTCGCGAACAGGGCGCCGTTGACGCCGACCGGGGTCAGGGTGGCGAAGCCGAGCAGGACGAAGCCCATGTGGCCCACGGAGGAGTAGGCGATCATGCGTTTAAGGTCACGCTGGGCCAGGCAGGCCAGGGCGCCGTAGACGATGCCGGCCACGGCGAACGCCCCCAGCCACGGCGCCACGGCGGCTGCCCCCTCGGGGAGGACGGGGATGGCGATCCTGGCGAAACCGTACGTGCCCATCTTCAGCAGCACTCCGGCCAGCAGCACCGAGCCGACGGTCGGGGCCTCGGTGTGGGCGTCGGGCAGCCAGGTGTGCAGGGGCCACATCGGCGTCTTGACCGCCAGGCCCACACCGATCGCCACGAACGCCACGATCTGCACGGACCTGGACATTCCTGCGCCGTGGGCGGCGGCCAGCTCAGCCATGTCGAGCGTGCCGGTCCGCGCCCAGACGAGCAGCAGGCCGAGGAGCATCACGACCGAGCCGAGCAGCGTGTACAGGATGAACTTGACCGACGCCGCCCGCCGCCCGGCGCCGCCCCAGATGCCGATCAGGAAGTACATCGGGATCAGCACGATCTCGAAGAAGACGAAGAAGAGCAGCAGGTCGAGGGCGAGGAACGTGCCGATCATGCCGACTTCGAGCACCAGCAGCGTGAACACCAGCGCCCTCGGCCTGTTCCCCAGGAACCGGCTCGGCGTGCGGGGCCGGCCCCAGGACAGGTAGCCGAAGCAGAGGAACGTCAGCAGCGCGGTGAGCACGATCAGCGGCAGGGAGATGCCGTCGACGCCCAGATGGAAGCGGAGCCCCAGGCCGGGGATCCACGGCTGGTCGACCGCGAACTGCAGGCTCGTCGGCCGCCCGTGGTCGAACGTGGCCGCCATGACCAGGGCCAGTGCCAGCGTGACCCCCGAGAGGATCAAGCCGTACGTGCGCAGGACCGGGCGGAGCGCGCCGGGGGCGAGGAGGAGCACGAGCGCGCCGAGCAGGGGCACGGCGAGCAGTGCGACCGACAGCCAGCCCGTCATGTGAGCATCACCGCCCCCACCGCGATCAGGATCACGCCGGCGAGAACGCCGCTGACATAGAGCTGCACGTTGCCGTTCTGGGCCAGGCGCAGCCATCCGGACAGGCCGCGGGCGGTGCGGCCCGACCCACGGACGGCGCCGTCGACGACCACGTCGTCCGTTCTGACGACCAGCCGGGCCAGGGCCGTGATCGGGCGGACGAACAGCGCCGCGTAGACGTCGTCGACGTAGAAGGCGCGCTCGCAGGGCACCCGTAGCGGGCCCAGCAGGCGGGCCGGGTCGGTGACGGGATCGCCGCGCCAGACGGCGTGGACGACGCCCGCGCCGAGCAGCGCGAGCACGACGCTGATCACGGCCACCGCCAGCTCGACGTGCGGCTGCCCCGCGAAGCCCAGCAGCAGAGCGGGGACCGCGAGGAGCACGACGGGCACGAGCATGGTCTTGGGGGCCTCGGTGACGTCGACGACGTGGGCCGTGCCGGGCTCGGGCTCGGGGAGCGCCACCACGCGCGGCGGTCCGAAGAACGTGCGGAGCCAGGCTCTGGTGGCGTACGCGCCGGTGACGGCGACGGTCGCGAGGGCGCAGCCGTACAGGAGCAGGGCGGCGGCGTCCGTCAGGCCGCCGCCGGCCAGCGCGGCGTCCATGGCCGCCAGGACGCCGTCCTTGCTGAAGAAGCCGCTGGCCGGTGGCAGGCCCATCAGAGCGGCGAACCCCACCGTCATCGTCACGAACGTGACCGGCAGCTCGCGGCGCAGCCCGCCCATCTGGGTCATCAGGTTGGAGCCGACGTGGTGGATCACCACTCCCGCGCACAGGAACAGCAGCGCCTTGAACGCCCCGTGGGTCACCAGGTGGAAGATCGCCGCCCGGTCGGAGCCCGCGGCCAGACCGCCGGCCATGTAGGCGAGCTGGCTGACCGTGGAGTAGGCGAGCACCCGTTTCAGGTCGTCCTGGGCGAACGCGGCCAGTGCGGCGCCCAGCATGCCGATCGCGGCGATGACGGCCAGGACGTCGAGCGTGGGACGGGCGGCGAGGAAGGCGGGAAAGAGCCTGGCCACGATGAAGATGCCGGCGGCGACCATGGTGGCGGCGTGGATCAGCGCGCTGATCGGGGTCGGGCCCGCCATGGCGTCCGGGAGCCAGGTGTGCAGCGGCACCTGGGCGCTCTTGCCGGCGACGCCGCACAGCAGCAGCATGGTGGCCGTCGTCAGGGTGGCCGCGGACATGTCGGGCACCTTCGCCAGCACGTCGGCGACGCGGAAGCTGCCCGCCGCCGTGCCGAGGACGAAGATGCCGAACAGGAAGCCGACGTCGCCGAGCCGGGTGACGAGGAACGCCTTGACCGCCGCGCGCGAATTGCCCCGGTCTTCCCACCAGTGACCGATGAGGAGGTAGGAGCACAGGCCCATGATCTCCCAGCCCACGTAGAGGACCAGGAGGTCGCCCGCGTAGACCACCAGGAGCATGGCACTGGTGAACAGGCTGATGAACGCGCTGTAGGAGGGGTAGCGGGGATCGTCTTTGAGATAGCCGACCGAGTAGACCTGCACGGCCAGCGCCACCAGCGTCACCAGGACGCCGAGGATGGCCGACAGGTCGTCGGCCAGCAGGGTCAGCGAGATCGGGACGCCGCCGGTGACGATCGAGCCGTACGTGCGGCCCACGGGCGCCGAGGGGGCGCCGCCTTCGAGGAACGTGAAGCCCGGCCCCCAGGCCAGCCAGAGAGCCAGCACGGCCGACGCCGCGGTCGGGATGACGGCGATCCAGGCGGCTCGGCGGTTGGCGCGTTCGCCGGCGGTCTTCTCGGCCGCCGCGAGCCGCGCTCCGCCCGGTGGCTGTTCCTGGGCAGCGGGGCGGGCGTGCGGCCAGCGGGAGAGCAGCAGGCCGGTGGCGGCGGCGAGAGCGGGCAGCAACACGGCCAGCAGCGGGAACGTCGTCACAGCTCGCCCCCTCGGCGGGCGCGGCGGTCGTCCGGGAGGGGCTGGCCTGGGCCGGTCGGCGAGGCCGGATGGTGGTCGTTGAGAGAGGGCGGGGTGGTGCCGGCGGCCTGGCCGGAGGGGGTGGCGGCCGGGACCAGGTCAGGACGTTCGTCGGGAGGCTCGGACAGGTCGCGGAGGTGGTCGAGGTCGACGGTCCGGCGGTTGCGGTAGAGGGCCAGGACGATCGCCAGGCCGAGGCCGACCTCGGCGGCGGCGATGACGATGACGAAGAGGGTGAGCACCTGACCGCTGTGCAGCCGGTCGCGCAGCCACACGTCGAACGCCACCAGGTTGAGGTTGACGGCGTTGAGCATCAGCTCGACCGACATGAGCACGAGGATCGTGTTGCGCCTGGCGAGCACGCCGTAGACGCCCACGGAGAACAGCAGCGCGGAGACGACCGCCGGGTAGACGATGTGCACTAGTGACCCCCGGTCTGATCGGGCGGCGAGCCGGGAATGTCCGTACGGGACAGCACGATGGCTCCGATCAATGCGGCGAGCAGCAGCACGGACAGCGCCTCGAACGGCAGCACCCAGGTGGCGAAGACGCTGGCGCCCAGCTCCTTCGCCGCCCCCTGGCCCGGTGTGAGCGGGGTGTACGCCGTGCGGAAACCGTCGATCACGACCGTGACCAGGACCGCGGCGGTCGCCACCGCCACCAGGGCGGCCACCGGCCGGTTGCCGCTGTCGAGGTCGGCGGAACGGCCGATCGGGGCACGGGTGAGCATGATGCCGAACAGCATCAGGACCACCACCGCGCCCACGTAGATGAGCACCTGGACCCAGGCCACGAACTCGGCGGTCAGCACCAGGTAGCCGCCCGCGAGCGCGCCGAAGGAGACCACGAGCCACAGGGCGGCGTGGACGAGTTGCCGGGTCGTGACGACGAGCAGCGCCGATCCAACCGCTACCGCTCCCAGCAGCAAGAAGACGATCTCTTGCCCGGTGGGTGACAGGTAGGAGGGCACCGCCTCGGTCACGACTCCTCCTCGGACTCCTCTGTGTCGTCAGGGCCGAGCCGCCCCGGCGGTCGGATGGACCTCGGGTCCGCCATCCGGCGCCTGCGGGGGCTCGCGGAAGAAGTCTGCTCGTCCGGGCCGGGTTCCGGAGACGGTTCACCCGCGCCTGTGGAAAACCCGTTCGAGGGCGGCTCACCTGTGGATGAAGGCGTTCGCGGCGGGTGCTCGTCCGAGGCCGGGGCTTCCTGGTCGGGCGGGCGGTTCGCCTCCTCGCCTGCCGGAGCTGCGGCGTCGTCGTCATGGGCGCGCGGCGCGTCGCCCTCCGCCGCGGGTGAAACGTCGCCCTCCGCCGTGGGGGAAACGTCGCCTTCCTCCGTGGGGGGAACGTCGCCTTCCGTCACGTCTGACGGGCTTGCCGCTGTTGACGGTTTCGGGGTCGTTGTGTCGGACGGGCGAGTGTCTTCCGGCTCTTTGTCCTGTGCATCGGCGGACGGTTCGGCCGCTTGCGGGCTTGGTGGGAGAGCGCCTGGAGGACGGATGCCTCGTACGTTGGACATGGGCCTGCGCGTACGCTCGCGGCGGCCCGCAGGAGACGGAGGCGCGGCAGCGCCTTCGCCGGGTGCGGCTTCAGGAGCTTCCGCGGGGCCGGCCTTCTCACCTGCTCGCTCTTCCCGGTCGGCGCCGATGCGCGCTTCGACGCCTCCGGCCGACGGGCCCGCGTCGGTGCGCCCAGCAGGCGGAGTTGCGCCGGCCTGTCCGGCGTCAGCTGCTGCGGCCCCTTCGGGGCCAGGGACGGCTTCCCCGCCTTCGGGACGGCGCGCTGCTTCGGCGCCGGGGGGTGCGCTCACGGCGGAGCCGGTGCCGGGGGGTGCGCTCGCGGCGGAGCCGACGTCAGGGGTTGCGCTCACGGCGGAGCCGGCGTCGGAGGTTGCGCCTACGGCGGAGTCGGGGCCGGGCGGTGATGTGGCGCCGACCTCGGAGTCGGGGCCCGCGTTGGCGCCGGAGGCAGCCGCGCCCGGCTCTCCGCTCCCCGGAGGCACGGCTCCCGGCTCGGCGGCTCCCGGCTCGGTCACGCCCTCTCCCGGGACCCCCGCCGCTCCCCTGCGGGCACGCTCGTCCTGCGGGCCGGCGTCCGGTCGCGCTGTGCCCGTTCCCTGGGGGGTCGTTGGCGCTGCTTCGCCCGTGGCGCCCTCCCGCTCTCGCGGGGCGCGGCGGGCGGCTCCGGCGGGGCCGGGTGCTTCAGGCGCTGCTCCGGGGCGGGTGGTTCCGGTACGGGCCGCGGGACGGCGAGGAGCCGCCGTGAGCTCCTTGGGCGGTTCGGCGCCGGGATCGTGGGCGGGCGGCGGCGGGACGGTCTGGGTCCAGGACGCCAGCTTGTCCTTTTCGTGAAGAAGGTTCCGGATGTCACCCTCGGCGTACTCGAACTCCGGAGACCAGAAGAGCGCGTCGAAGGGGCAGACCTCGATGCAGATGCCGCAGTACATGCACAGCGCGAAGTCGATGGCGAACCGGTCGAGCACGTTGCGCTGACGGGGACGCCCGCCCTCCGGTGCCGGGATCGTCTCCTTGTGGGAGTCGATGTAGATGCACCAGTCGGGACACTCTCGGGCACAGAGCATGCAAGAGGTGCAATTTTCCTCAACGAGGGCGATAACGCCTCGACTGCGCGGCGGAAGAGCCGGCTTGACCTCGGGATACTGCTGGGTGACGGATTTGCGCAGCATGTGGCGAAGAGTGATGGACAGCCCTTTCGCCAGTCCGACTCCCGGTATCCGCGCCATGGTTCAACATCATGACGTACTTGGCGGCGGAGGTGAATGAGCCAAGACCGTTGTCCCCAGTTTTTCCACAGCCATCCACAGGTTCGGTGGAAGTTATCCACAGGCTGGGTGACTGTCCGATATGAACGACTGCATGGCGATAGTCTCTCGGCCATGCCGTACAGCCATCCGGTCCGTCCCAGCAGCGGGGCGTGGGCGGCCGCCATCGGGTGGGCCAGCCTGGCCCTGATCTCGTGCGGGCTGGCGACCCCGTTCACGATCGGGTTCGCGGCATTCTGGCTGCGGAGCACCTGGCAGGCCATCGGGGCCTGCGTCTACCTGGTCCTGATCGGCTCGTTCGTCATCGCCATCATGCTGTACGACGACTTCGACAACATCCCCGAGCCGATGTCCACTCTGATCTCGTTCGGGTTCGTGATCGCCTGGATCGGCGGGATCGCCCATTCGGCCGTCCTGGTGCCGGCGATGGCGCGGGCGCGGCACCGCCCGCCGGTGCACGCGCAGGCCCCCGTGCGCACGCAGGCGCCCATGCACGCGCCCGCCCAGACGCCCACGCCGCGGCATCGGCCCGCCGACCTGCATCAACGAACCACGGCCCCCACCCATCAGCAACATCGCGGGCAGCCGGAGTGGATCGGGCACTACCGGGTGCTGCACCAGCTCGGGCGCGGCGGGCAGGGCGCCGTCTACCTGGCCATGGCGCCCAACGGGGCGCGGGTGGCGGTCAAGGTGCTGCACGACCTGGTCGACGAGACGGCCCGCACCCGGTTCGCGCGGGAGGTGGACGCGGCTCGGCGGGTCGCCACGTTCTCCACAGCCCGGGTGCTCGATGTGAACATCAACGGGCAACACGCGTACATCGTCTCGGAATACGTGGAGGGGCCGTCGCTGGAGCAACTCGTACGGCGCCACGGGCCCCGCGACGAGGACGGCCTGACGCGGCTCGCGTTATCCACAGCCGGAGCGCTGGCGGCCATCCACAAGGCCGGGGTGGTGCATCGTGACTTCAAGCCGAGCAACGTCCTGATCGGGCACGACGGGCCGCGGGTGATCGACTTCGGGATCGCGCGGGCGCTCGACCGGATGACCATGACGTCCGGGAAGATGATGGGGACGCCGCCGTACATGTCGCCTGAGCAGCTGACCGGGGAGCCTGTGGGGCCGGCGTCCGACGTGTTCAGCTGGGCGGTGACGATGATGTTCGCGGCCACCGGGCGTCCGGCGTTCGGCGAGGACACCGTGCCGGCCGTCTTCAACCGGGTGCTCACGGTCCACCCGGACCTGTCGCCGTTGCCGTCCGCCTTGCGCGGCGTGGTGGGGGCATGCCTGAACAAGCGCCCCCAGGAACGCCCGTCGGCTTCGGACGTGATGGTCGCAATCGTCCACTGACCACCGCCCCCGGCACATGCCGCGACCACCGAACAACCGACCGCAGGCGGATGACCACCACTCACCGCTTCGCCCACCGGTGACCGCCCGTGGGCGGTCCGTGCCAGCTGGATCGGGAGGGCTCGAAGCGAGTCGCCCCACCACGAAGCGCCGTACGACGAAAGCGGGTCACCCCTGCCCAAAGGGACAGGACGGGAGATGGAGTAGGGCGCCCCTCACGATCCGGTCGAGGGTTCGTGGAGGGCGGCCCGATGAGGAGGGGGTCAGGGGAAGGCTTGGCGGCAGTGGGTGGTGAGAGTCAGGGGAAGGCTTGGCGGCAGTGGGTGGTGAGGGTCAAGGGAAGGCTTGGCGGCAGTGGGTGGTGAGGGTCAGGTATTCCTCGCGGGAGACCCGGTGCATCGCCAGCCCCAGCCCGTGGCGTTCGGTGAAGCGGTGGAGAGAGGCCGGGGGCCAGCGGCCGGGCAGGTGGAGCAGGGGGTTCCCCGCGGGGTCGAGGAGGAAGACGCCGCACAGGTCGTCGTGACGGTACCGGAGGAGACTGCTGCCCGGTTCGACCGGAAGTTCGGTGATGACCCCCGAACGGCGGTACACCGACAACGTCCGGGACGACTTCATCCGCAGATACGGCCCTCCAGGCGGCCCCACGACAAGGCCACGCCTCTCCTGCCACCGATGCACCCCGCCCAGCACGGGCCGTACGACGAGCAACGCGGGACTGAAAGCCACCATCAGCCATTTGGCCTCGATCAGTTCCATCAGAAAACGTCCGAAGGCCGAGAAGCCGCGCCAGGCGACCCACATTCCGGTGACCCCCAGATACACCATCAACGCCAGCCCGGCGATTCCCGCGCACACCCCCAGCGCCAGGTTCCATCGGGCCGTCCGCGGCGCCGGGATTCCGCGGATGCGTTCCCAGCCGGGGGCGCGGGCGGCCAGGATCCGGCGCGCTTGCTCGGAGCTGTCGTCCCGGCCGTCCCGGAGCGGGATGCCGGCCTTGGCGGCGAAGTCCAGCAGGTGGGGTGGGTGCCAGTCGCCAGGCAGGTCCAGCAGGACGAGCCCGTCGGGGTCGAGGGCGGCGACCCCTTTCAGGAACCGCGACCTCTTCCCGGAACCGTCCGTCGAATAGTCGTAACGGTAGAGCGACGCGGGCGACAGGGTCGTGGAACGGCCCCTGGCTTCGTCGGTGACGGTCAAGGTGCGGCCGTCGGAGGTGAGAGTGACTTTCGGGCAGCGGGCGCCTTTCATCGCGCCCGCGACGGGCAGGATTTGCGCGTTCACGAATTGTCCCCTTCATCCGGGGCCCCCTGTGCCGGGTACGACGGATAAGGGCGTCATAAAGTTTCCGCCGGAGCGAAACTCAGATGAGGACCTTCACCACTCCGGTGAGCGCGAGCTGCACGAGTGCCAGCGGCACCAGTCCGGCCCAGGCGAGCTTCTGGAGCTGGTCCTCACGCAGCCGCGGATAGGTGACGCGCAGCCAGATCACCACGAACGCCAGCGCGAAGACCTTGATCAGGGTCCAGATCCAGCCGGGCAGGAACGGCCCGTGCCAGCCGCCCAGGAAGAGCACGGTGGTCAGAAGGGACAGGACGACGATCCCGGCGTACTCGGAGAGCATGAACAGGGCGAACCGCATGCCGGTGTACTCGGTCATCGGGCCCATGATGATCTCGGACTCGGCGATCGGCATGTCGAACGGCGGACGGCGCAGCTCGGCCAGCCCCGCCACGAAGAACACCACGCCGCCGATCGCCTGCCAGGGCAGCCACCACCACTGCCACGCCTCGACGATGCCGGGCATCGACAGCGTGCCCGCCGCCATCGCCACGGACGAGGCCGCCAGCACCAGCGGCAGCTCGTACGACATGAGCTGGGCGGCCGCCCGCATGCCGCCGAGCACCGAATACTTGTTGGCCGACGCCCACCCCGCCATGATCGCGCCGAGCACCCCGACGCCCATGACGGCGAGCACGAAGAACAGCCCGAGATCGAGGTCGACGGCGACCAGGCCACGGTCGAGCGGAATGACGATCAGGACGACCAGGTACGGGACCAGCGCCACGCCCGGCGCGATCATGAAGACGCGGCGGTCGGCCGCGGCCGGGATGACGTCCTCCTTCTGCATGAACTTCACGCCGTCGGCGATGAGCTGGGCCCAGCCGTGGAAGCCGCCGGCGTACATGGGGCCGAGCCTCGACTGCATGTGGGCCATGACCTTGTGCTCGGTCTGGCCGACGATCAGCGGCAGCACCAGGAACACGACGAGGATGACGACGAAGCTCAGCACCACTTCAAGCATCAGGCGGACCCCAATCGGCCGGTACTCCGGGCGGAAGCGTCTTGCGGCGGCTCGGGGCGCCGTGCCCTGACTCGCCCGGCTCCTTGGCGCCCGGCCACGGCTTGGCCACGCGGGCGGCCAGCACGAAGTCCTTGCGCAGCGGATGGCCCTCGAAGCCGTCGGGCAGGAGCAGCGGCACCAGGTACGGGTGCTCCTCGAAGATCACCCCGAACATCTCGTACGTCTCGCGCTCGTACCAGTTCGCCCCCCGGTAGACGCCGACGGCGGACGGCAGGCGCGGGTCGGCGCGCGGCACCCGGGTGCGCAGCAGCAGCCGCTCGCGGGTGTCCAGGTTGTAGACGTGGGCGACGACGACGAAGGCGTCGGGCGGCTCGTCCACGCCGGTCAGCCAGTCGAAGAAGGCGTGGCCGAGGTCATCGCGCGCGAAGGTCAGCAGCTCGATCCAGTCGGCGGGGGCGACGTCGACCGTGGTCTCGCCGTAGGACTCGCTGATCTGGGCGCGCTCGCCGAAACGGGCGGCGACGGCGGCGTTCACGCCTGGTCCTCGGAGCCGTGGGAGCGGGACCACACGTAGCGGTCGCTCAGCTTCTCCCCCGCGATCTTCTCCTGGAGCTTCATGATCCCGTAGAGCAGTGCCTCGGGACGGGGAGGGCAGCCGGGCACGTAGACGTCGACGGGGATGATCTGGTCGACGCCGTTGGTGACGCAGTAGGAGTCCCAGTAGGGGCCGCCGGTGTTGGAACAGGCGCCGAACGAGATCACGTACTTGGGATCGGGCATCTGCTCGTAGAGGCGCTTCACGGCGGGGGCCATCTTGTCGGTGACCGTGCCGGAGACGATCATCAGGTCGGCCTGACGGGGGCCGTTGGCGAACGGGATGACCCCGAACCGGATGAAGTCGTGCCTGCTCATGGAGGTCGCGATGAACTCGATGGCGCAGCAGGCCAGCCCGAAGTTGAACACCCACAGCGAATAGCGCCGCCCCCAGTTGAGCACGAACCGCATGGGTTTGGGCGCGAGCCTGGAGACAGGTCCGACGGTGGGCATCGGGAGATCCGTTGCTGCCATGTCGCCCATTCTTGCGCGAATCGCAGGTCAGGCAAAGGAATCATGTCTCTTGGTGGCGCCGAGCTCGGTGGCGAGCCGGTCGAACAGGGGGGCGAGTTCGGCCTCGATGGCCTCGTTCTCGTTGTCGCGCAGCCTGATCAGGGGCCAGTCGTGAGGCAGCGAGCGGACGAACTCCACGCGCAGCGGGAGCGGTGGATGCGAGTCGTCGAGGCGGGCCTGTGCCATGGCCTCGATCCGGCGGCGCCGCTCGAGCTCGGAGTCGGGGACGGCGGCCTGCCGCTCGCGCAGGTGCTCCCACACCGAAGGGCCGAGCGCGGACGACATCCAGGCCAGTTCGTTCACCTCGACATCGGCGGTGGCGACGAGGTCAAGCATTGCTGCGGCGGCCGCGGAGGAGGCGATGCGGGCGGAGCGTTCGTCGGCGACGTACTCGGCCTGGCGGGCGGAGCGCATGGTGACGACCAGCAAGAGCAGGCCCACCAGCCGGACGACGAGCCCGGCCACGCGCATCACGATGAGCAGCACCAGCCCCAGGACGCTGAGCACGCTCTGCGGCACGGCCTCCGCCACGTACTCCCCACCCCCGGCCGCGCCGCGCATCGCGCGGTGTACGGCGGCCAGCGCGCCGAGCGCGGTACGGGTGAACCGGTCGTGGCGGCTGTCGCCGTTGCTGGAATGGCTCAGCTCGTGCGCGAGCAGCGCCACCCGCTGCTGGGGTTCGAGCAGCGCCCAGAGGGGGGCGCCGATCGTGAGCACGCGTCTGCCGCTTGGGCCCGCCTGTTCGAAGGACGCGTTGAAGACGGGGGTGACGACGACGAGGTCCACCCGGTCCGCCCCGATCTCCGCCCCGATCCTGTCCGTCAGGTCGTACAGGCGCGGCGCGGCGTGTCTGGTGAGCACGAGCGGCCCGCTCGGCACCCGGCCCAGACGCGGCCGCATCAGCCAGGCCACGAACAGCAGGAACGCGCCGAGCAGCACGCCGAGAACGTTCGGCCACATGACGGCCGCCCAGCCGGCCGCGGCGAGCGCGCTCGCCGCGATCAGGTGGATGAGCCCCGCGAACAGGTACGAAAGCGCCCGCGGGACTTTCCCCTTCGGTACGTCGGCGCCTGTCCTGAGCACGTCGGCGTGCAGTCCGGCCGTCAGTCGGTCGGCGAGGACCGCGCTGATCGAGCGCTTGCCCTGAGGGACGGGCAGATTCCATCCGCAGGACGGACACCAGGCGGGATACCGCTCATCATGCTCGATCGAAACGTCGCAGCGGGGACACGATCTTTGTCTCGGCACGACCGAGGACGGTGACAGATGACACATTCAGGGCGCCAGCACGTCCGGGTAACGATCGGCGGCCAGGAGCCGGGCTATGTCCAGGACAGGACGCGTTTGCGCCAGGCGTACAGGATGCCGAGGGCGATGAAGCCGAGGAACACGAACATCTCCACCAGCGTCGTCACCCCGTAGCCGGGCGCGTCGAAGATCGTGGCCCATGGGAAGAGGAAGACGGCGTCGACGGCGAAGACGACGTAGAGGTAGGTGAAGACGTAGTAGCGGACCTGCGACTGCGCCCAGCCGTCGCCGACGGGGTCGACGCCGCATTCGTACGTGGTCAGCTTCTCGGGGGTCGGCCTGGTGGGCCGCAGGAGCCGGTTGGCCATGAGAGCCCCGGCGACGATGGCGACACCGATCGCGAACAGCGCGGCGACCAGCACGTAGGACCCGAAGTAGCCCTCCATGACGTGATCGTAACCCAGTCAAACCTCAGACCCCATAACCCCAAGACAGGGCAAAAGGTAAGATCCCCCACATACCCTGACAGACATGCACCAAACGCGATTCTTGGCTGGAATCGCTCTGCTGGCCCTCTCGGCCGGGGGCTGCGGGCTGGCCGCCGCCGCACCCGAGCGGGACGTGCTGGTCCCGGCAGAGCCGACCGCGATCGACTTCGTCGACCCCGCGACAGTCGTCGGCTTGTCCACCGCGACCATCACGAACGAGGACGACGACCACAGCAGATACGTGCACATCAACTACCCCGAACTGACCGACGCGCCGGGCCTGAACCGCGCGCTGCGCGCGGACGCCGAGCGGCAGCTGCGGGACTTCCGGGCCGCCAAGAGCGTCAACGGCGACTACCCGCGTCCCGAGCTGAACGTGGACTGGCAGCTCGCCGCCCGTTCCCCGGAGGCCGTCGCGGTTCGGCTGCGCACCGGCGAGTTCCTGGGCGCGAGCTGGGGCAACTCCACCCGTACCTTCTGGTTCGACCCGCGTACCGGCAAGGCGGGCGGGTCCACGGCGCTGCTGGGCGGGCCGCAGGCGCTGGACCGGCTGGCGGCGCTGGTCAAGGAGCAGCTCAAGGGGCGCGGGCCGCAGGTCGAGCGGGACGGCGTGCGGGCCGACCCCGGCCAGTTCGACTCCATGGCCTTCAACCGGAGCGGTGACCTGGTGGTCGAGTTCGACGACTGCCAGATCGGGCCGTGCTCGCTCGGCCGGGTCGCGGTGGCCGTCCAGGCGGGACGGGTCGCGCCGCTGCTGTCCGAGCTGGGACGCCGGGCCCAGGAGAGCGTGCGGGAGGCCGCCCGCAGCGCCCCTCCGGCCGGGCCGACGACGACGCCGCCGAAGGCGACGGCGAGCCCCGAGGCGTCCAGCAACCGGGCCGGGAGCGTGAACTGCGCCAGGACCAAGTGCGTGGCGCTGACGTTCAGCGACGGGCCGGGGCCGCGGACCGGGCGGCTGCTCGACCTGCTGGCCGCCGGCAAGGCGCGGGCCACCTTCTTCACCGTCGGGACGAACGCCGTCGCGCAGCCGGGCCTGCTGCGCCGGATGAGCGCGGAAGGCCACCTGGTCGGCAACCACTCCTGGTCGCACCGGGACCTGTCGAAGCAGGCGACCAGCAAGATCGCCGACTCCTTCCGGCGCACCGACGACGCCGTCCGGGCGGCGATCGCGCAGGAGCCCACGCTGGCCCGCCCGCCGTACGGCGCGATCAGCAAGGACGTGCGCGACGTCGCCCGCGACCTGGGCCTGTCGCTGGTCGGCTGGGACGTGAACTCCAGGGACGAGCCCGGCGCGACGGCGTCGGAGATCACCGACCGCGTCGTCCGCAAGGCCCATCCGGGCGCGATCATCCTGATGCACGACACCAACCCCGAGTCGATCGACGCGATTCCGGGCATCCTGAAAGAACTCAGCGGGAAGGGTTACACCTTCGTGACCGTTCCAGAGTTGTACGGCTCCGCAGCGATGCGCGCCGGACGCCTGTACGAGTCGGGGAACCAGCAGTCGCGTAAGCAGCCCCTGACGTAGCACACGTGTTGGGGGGACGTATCATTGGCGCTCGTGACCCGAACCGTCCTCTTCGCACGCCTGCATGTAGACCTCTGCAGGCTCGCGTCAGGGCTGTGTCGTCGTTCTCCCGCCTCACCCTGACTTCCGACCGCGTTACCCGCTTTCGCGGCTGGCAAACGCGTGACCTTCCGAGGATCTAGCATGGAAACAGAGAACGCGCCCAACGCAACCGCGCCTTGGCGCGTCGAGGAGGACTGAGCTGTGACGAAGCAGGTCCAGCAACTCGACCGCGTGATCATCAGGTTCGCCGGCGACTCCGGCGACGGCATGCAGCTCACCGGCGACCGCTTCACCGCGGGGACGGCGGAGTTCGGCAACGACCTGTCGACGCTGCCCAACTTCCCCGCCGAGATCCGCGCCCCCGCAGGAACCCTGCCCGGCGTGTCGAGCTTCCAGCTCCACTTCGCCGACCACGACATCCTGACGCCCGGCGACGCGCCCAACGTGCTCGTGGCCATGAACCCGGCGGCGCTGAAGGCCAACCTCGGCGACCTGCCGCGCGGCGCCGACATCATCGCCAACACCGACGAGTTCTCCAAGCGCAACCTGCAGAAGGTCGGTTACGCGGCCAACCCGCTGGAGGACGACTCACTGAGCGAGTGGCGCGTGCACGCGGTGCCGCTGACCTCGCTGACGGTCAAGTCGCTCGAAGGCTTCGAGATCTCGAAGAAGGACGCCGAGCGCGCCAAGAACATGTTCGCCCTCGGCCTGCTGTCGTGGCTCTACCACCGGCCGACCGAGCAGACGATCTCGTTCCTGCAGCAGAAGTTCGCCAAGAAGCCCGACATCGCCAAGGCGAACATCGCGGCCTTCCAGGCGGGCTGGAACTACGGCGAGACGACCGAGTCGTTCTCGGTCTCCTACGAGGTCAAGCCGGCCAGGCTGGCTCCCGGCGTCTATCGCAACATCTCCGGGAACCAGGCCCTCGCCTACGGGCTGATCGCGGCCAGCGTGCAGTCGAAGCTGCCGCTGTTCCTGGGCTCGTACCCGATCACGCCGGCCAGCGACATCCTGCACGAGTTGTCCAAGCACAAGCGGTTCGGCATCCGCACCTTCCAGGCGGAGGACGAGATCGCGGGCGTCGGCGCGGCGCTGGGGGCCGCGTTCGGCGGGGCGCTGGGCGTGACCACCACCTCCGGCCCCGGCGTGGCGCTGAAGGCGGAGACGGTCGGCCTCGCGGTCACCACCGAGCTGCCCTTGATCATCGTTGACGTCCAGCGCGCCGGTCCCAGCACGGGCATGCCGACCAAGACCGAGCAGACCGACCTGCTGATGGCCATGTTCGGCCGCAACGGCGAGTCGCCGGTGCCGATCGTCGCGCCGCTCTCGCCGAGCGACTGCTTCGACGCGGCCGTCGAGGCGGCCCGCATCGCGGTCAAGTACCGCACGCCGGTCATGTTGCTCTCGGACGGCTACCTGGCCAACGGCTCGGAGCCGTGGCGCCTGCCCGAAGTTTCCGACTTGCCCGACATTTCGCAGGAATTCACGACCGAGCCCAACGGTGAGGGCGGCGAGTTCCTGCCGTTCAAGCGTGACACCGAGACGCTGGCCCGCCCCTGGGCCATTCCCGGCACCCCCGGCCTCGAACACCGCATCGGCGGCATCGAGAAGGCCGACGGCACCGGCAACATCTCCTACGACCCGGACAACCACGACCTGATGGTCCGCACCCGGGCCGCCAAGATCGCCGGGATCGACGTGCCCGACCTCGCGGTCGACGACCCCGACGGCGACGCCAAGGTCCTGGTCATCGGCTGGGGCTCGACGTACGGGCCGATCGCGGCGGCCGTGCGGCGCATCAGGCGCGAGGGCGGCAAGGTCGCCCAGGCGCACCTGCGCCACCTCAACCCGCTGCCGGCCAACACCGGCGAGGTGCTCAAGAGCTACGACAAGGTGCTGCTGCCCGAGATCAACCTCGGCCAGCTCGCGCTGCTGCTGCGGGCCCGCTACCTCGTCGACGTGATCAGCTACAACCGCGTGCGCGGGCTCCCGTTCAAGGCCGAGGAGCTGGCCGGAGTCATTCAGGACGTGATCGACAGTGACTGAGCTGGTGAACGGGAAGGGCCTGAGCCTGGTTCCCAAGACCGACGTCAAGCAGGGGCTGAAGGACTTCAAGTCCGACCAGGAGGTGCGCTGGTGCCCGGGTTGCGGCGACTACGCGATCCTGGCGGCCGTGCAGAGCTTCCTGCCCGAGCTGGGGCTGCGGCGCGAGAACATCGTGTTCGTCTCCGGCATCGGCTGCTCCTCGCGCTTCCCGTACTACCTCAACACCTACGGCTTCCACTCGATCCACGGCCGCGCGCCCGCGATCGCGACCGGCCTGGCCGCCTCGCGGCCCGACCTGTCGGTGTGGGTGATCACCGGTGACGGCGACGCGCTGTCCATCGGCGGCAACCACCTGATCCACGCGCTGCGCCGCAACGTCAACCTGAACATCCTGCTGTTCAACAACAGGATCTACGGTCTGACCAAGGGCCAGTACTCGCCCACCTCCGAGGTCGGCAAGATCACCAAGTCGACCCCCATGGGCTCGCTGGACAAGCCGTTCAACCCGATCTCGCTGGCCATCGGCGCCGAGGCGTCGTTCGTGGCCCGCACGATCGACTCCGACCGCAAGCACCTGCAGTCGGTGCTGCGCGAGGCCACGGCCCACCGCGGCACGTCGCTGGTGGAGATCTACCAGAACTGCAACATCTTCAACGACAACGCCTTCGAGCAGCTCAAGGACCCGGCGGTGCGCGACGACATCACGCTGCGCCTGGAGCACGGCCAGCCGATCGTGAGCGCGTCCAAGGCCGTCGTGCGCGGCGCGAACGGCGGCATCGAGGTCGTCGCCAGGGACGGCGTGAGCGAGGAGCAGATCCTCGTGCACGACGCCCACAACCCCGACCCGTCGGTGGCCTTCGCCCTCAGCAGGCTCGACGAGCCGGCCTTCGAGCACGTGCCGATCGGCATCTTCCGCCAGGTCGACCGCCCGGCCTACGACGTGCTCATGGCCGACCAGCTGGAGGAGGCCGTGGCGCAGAAGGGCCCCGGCGACCTGAGCGAGCTGCTCATGGGTGGAGACACCTGGCGCATCGGCTAGTTCGTGTATTAGATGGAGCCGTCGGCCCGACGGCTCCATCTTCCACGGAGGTCAATCCACGATGTCGTATTGGCCTGAGGCCGTGGTGCTGGTGACGGGTGCGGCCGGGTTCATCGGATCGCACCTGGCCGCGCGTCTGCGCGTGCTCGGCGCGCAGGTGCACGCGGTCAGCCGGCGGCCACAGCAGGCCCGCCACGGGGAGATCTGGCACCAGGCCCGGCTCGACGACGCCGGCGACACCGCGCGGCTGTTCCGGTCGGTACGCCCGAACCTGCTGTTCCACCTCGCCGGCGAGGTCACCGGGTCGCGCGGCGACGAGGTCGTCCGGGCCACGCTGGAGAGCAACGTCGTGGGCGCGGTCAACGTGTTGTCGGCCGCGCGCGAGCACGGCGTCCGGACCGTGTTCACCGGCTCGATCGAGGAGCCGCGGCCGGGCAACGACCATGCGCCGCCCTCGTCGGCGTACGCGATGTCCAAGTGGGCGGCCACCGGCTACGCGCGGCTCTACCACCGGCTCTGGGACCTTCCGGTCACCGTGCTGCGTCCCAGCATGGTCTACGGCCCGGCCCAGCCCGACACCACCAAGCTCGTGCCGTACGTGACGCTCAGCCTGCTGCGCGGCGAACGTCCCCGGCTGACCAGGGGCGCCAAGCTCGCCGACTGGATCTACGTGGACGACGTCGTCGACGCGTTCGTGCTGGCGGGCGAGTCCGACAAGGCGGTCGGCCACACGCTCGACGTCGGCACCGGCGTACGGACCGCCGCCCACGAGGTCGTCGAGCGGCTCTACCGCATCACGGGCGCGGACACGCGGCCCGAGTTCGGCGTCGCGCCCGACCGTCCGCACGACATCACGCAGGTCGCCGACATCGTCCCGGCGGCGGACCGGCTCGGCTGGCGCCCTGCCACGGAATTGGACGAAGGGTTGCGCCGGACGGTCAATTGGTATGCATCCCAAGAATGTCACGAAGAAAGGCCCTCTTAGCCGGACGGGCGAAATTCTGCGAGCATGGGGCTACTTATTCCGGCCGGAGGAGTTGCCTTTATGAGCCGCCTGAACGCCCTGCGCAGTCGTTTCGTGGACGCTCCCGACTCGCTGGGAGCCAAGGCGCGGGCACGCAGGTGGCAATGGTTCGCCGCCCGTTTCCCCGACCTCGACCGGATGAACGTCCTCGACCTCGGTGGCACGGCCGGGGCCTGGATGCGCGCCCCGGTCAGGCCCGCGCACGTGCACATCGTCAACCTCGAACAGCCGCCCGCCGACCTGCCGTCCTGGCTGCGGGCCGACGTCGCCGACGCCTGCGACCTGCCGCCCGCGATCCGCGGCAGCCGCTACGACCTGGTGTTCTCCAACGCCGTCATCGAGCACGTCGGCGGACACCAGCGCCGGCAGCGGTTCGCCGACACCGTGCACGAGATGGCCGATCGCCACTGGGTGCAGACGCCCTACCGGTACTTCCCGGTCGAACCGCACTTCCTGTTCCCCGGCTTCCAGTTCCTGCCGCTCGCCGCACGGACGACGATCCTGCGCCGCTGGCCGCTCGTCCACACGCCGACCTCCGACCGGGACGCCGCCCGGATGATCGCCATGGAGGTCGAGCTGCTGAGCGTGACCGAGATGCGGCACTACTTCCCCAAGTCGCGGCTGCGCTTCGAGCGGCTGGCCGGGCTGGTGAAGTCGGTCATCGCGGTCCGCAGCTGAGGCCCGGGCTCGCCGGGGTCAGTCCGTGCCCATGATGGTCGCGCCGCCGCCCTCCCAGGAGTTGCCCTTCCAGACGTTGCCCGGCCCGTTCGCGTCCCAGTACGACACTGGGCCGGCGTAGCCGCCCTTCGGCCAGACCTTGCGGCTGAAGACGTTGTCGATCACCTTGATGTTGGACGACAGGCCCTTCCGGCCGGCGCCCGCGTACAGCGACCAGCCGCCGCCGGCCAGGAAGTTGCCCTGGACGGTGACGTTCCTGGTGACGCCGAAGTCCTGGAAGAGGGCGATGGCGCCGGTCTGGTCGAGCGTGTTGATCACCGTGTTGTGCCGGATGACCAGCTCGGTGCCGGGGGCGGCGGTGCCGGTGGACATGATCATGTCCGTGTGGTCGCCGGAGTAGTACTTCGGGTCGTGCACGTAGGAGTCCTCGACCAGCCCCTGGTCGGTGAGGATGCCGTTGGAGATCGTGTGGATGTCCACGCGGCGGATCGTGATCAGCTTGCCCTGGTTGAGGATGCCGAACTGGGTGCGCACCTTGCCGTTGCCGAAGATCTCGCTGTCCTCGACCTTCAGGCCGGAGAAGCCCTCGCGCTGGAGGATGCCCCAGTAGTCGCTCTGGCCGCGGACGCGGGTGTTGCGGATGGTCACGTTGTCGGCCTCGACGGTGATGTCACCGGTGACGTCCCAGCCGTCGATGACCTTGCCGTCCTCCTTGATGACGATCGAGCCGGTCTTCTTGACCAGGTCGGTGCCGTCGGGGACGCCGGTGTTGCCCGCCCCGGGCCGGCCGCCGCCGCCGGGGGGCGGGGTGGAGGCGGGGGTTTTGGTGGGGGTCTGGGTCGGCGTCTGGGACGGGGTCTGGGGCGGGGTCTTGGTGGCCGTGGGGGGCGCCGTATGGGTCGCCGTCGGGGTGCCGGTGGGCGTCTTGGTGGGCGTCGGGGTCGGCGACTCGCTGGGCGGCGTGCCCGTGGGGGTCGGGGTGCGGGTGGCCGTGACGGTCGGCGTGGCGGGAGGGCTCACCGTGGGCGTCGTCGTGGGCGTCCCGGGCGGGGTGCCCGGTGGGGTGCCGGGCAGGGTGCCGGTCGGCGTCGGGCGGTGCGTCGGCGGGTGGGTGGGACGGCGCGTCGGGCGCGCGGTCGGCTTCCTCGTGGGCCGCCTGGGCCACCACCTGGGCTCCTGGCTCCGGGTCCTGGTGGGCCGGGGCTTGTGGGTGGTGGGACGCGGCCGGGCTCGCCGGCCGGCGGCGGCCTGCGGCGAGGCCGCGCCGCTCGCCCCACTGGCCTCCGTCAGGACGGCCCGGGGCTCCAGTACGTCGGAGACGACGAGGCCGTACCCGCCGGCCAGCAGCGCCACCACGGAGACCCCGGCCAGGGATAACCAGCCGGTACGTCTCTTCCCTCTTCGATGCCGCGACACAGGCGACTCCTTCCGATCGTGGCCGAGTCCGAGTCCCCCAAGGGGAGAGAGTAGCCATGCCGAAAGAAGAAGTGGTGCCTTTTACCGAAATAAACTCGTTATCCTCCAAATTCACAACAAGCTCATGTTTCTCATCTATCGCGGCAAATCCGACAGAGAGGCGTCATCCCGGCGTCACAGTGCCGCCGTTTTCCCAGGTGTTCCCCTGCCACCGATTTCCGGGCCCGTCTTTATCCCAATATGAAACCGGCCCCGCCGCTCCGCCCTTGGGCCAGACGCGGCGGCTGAAGACGTTCCCGATCACCTTGATGTTGGACGACTTCCCCTTCACCCCGGCCCCGGCGTACAGCGACCAGCCGCCGCCGGCCAGCAGGTTGCCCTCGACCGTCACGTCCTTGACCACGCCGAAGTCCTGGAAGAGGGCGATGGCGCCGGTCTGGTCGAGCGTGTTGATCACCGTGTTGCGCCGGATGACCAGCTCGGTGCCGGGCGCGGGCGGCCCGGTGGACATGATCATGTCGGTGTGGTCGCCGGAGTAGTACTTCGGGTCGTGCACGTAGGAGTCCTCGACCAGGCCCTGCTGGGTCAGGATGCCGTTGGAGATGGTGTGGACGTCCACGCGGCGGATCGTGATCAGCTTGCCCTGGTTGAGGATGCCGAACTGGGTGCGCGCCCTGCCGTTGCCGAAGATCTCGGTGTCCTCGACCGTCAGGCCGGTGCGTCCCTCGCGCTGGAGGATGCCCCACCAGCCCTTGGTGCCGCGCACCCGCGTGTTGCGGATGACCACGTCGTCGGCCTCGACCGTGATGTAGCCGGTCACCTCGACGCCGTCGATCACCGTGCCGTTCCTGGTCACCCGGATCGATCCTGATTTGCGCAGCGCCATCCCCTCGGGCACGCCGGTGTTGTGCGCGCCCGGCCAGCCCTGCTCGGCCGGCTTCGACGGCGACGGCGTGCCCGGCCTGGACGTGGCCGCGGCGGGCGACCGGGTGACCTCGGGCCCGCCGGGGGACCCGGTGCAGCCGCCCAGCAGCACGACCAGGACCGCGACGAGGCACCAGCCCCCTCGGACGTACGGCCTCACTCGCCCTTGGTCCTCCGGCCGCCGACGAGGTCGGCCAGCGCGGGAGGCGTCCAGCGTTTGGCGACCTGGCGCAGGTTGCTCCTCCACGCCTCGCCCGGCCGCTGCTTGAACAGCGTGGTGTGGTCGTCGGTGACCTCGTCGTCGGGTCTGCCGTTGGAGTAGTAGTAGAGCGCCATCGAGCGGCGGGCCCGGTCGTCCGGGCAGGTGAGCGGGTCGGGGTGGCCGTGGTTGGCGTCGTCGGTCGTGGCGAACAGCACGAACCGGTTGAAGACCGGCAGGATCTTGCCCTCACACTCGGTCATGTCCTTGTTCCACAGCTGCAGGTGGCCGCCGTAGCTCTCCTGCCAGTCCTTGTTGAGGTAGAGCAGGCCGTTGAGCCGGCGGTCGAGGTTGAGCCGGCGGCTGCGGTTGAAGTCGGCGTGCACCTTCAGGAAGCCGCCGGGCCGGATCTGGTGCAGGCCGCCGCCCTCGAAGTGCGGGTCGGAGACCAGTTGCGTGATGCCGGTCAGCCGCTCCAGGAACTCGACGAACACGCCGCTGTTGAACTCGGCCAGCAGGCGCCGGGTGGCCGGCCCCATGCGCTCGGTGTCGGCCAGCGCCAGCTTCACCTCGCGCGCGCTGTCGAACCGCTGCCAGGTGGCGTCGCGCGGCTCGGGGAACTCGTCGAGGACGGGCTCCAGCACCTCGGGCGGCAGGAAGTCGTCGATGACCACGTGACGGAACGGCGAGGCGGTACGGAACTGCTCGGAGTACTTGTCCGCCAGCGGGAACAGCTCGTCCCGGTGGAAGGTGAAAGCCTGCAGATCCTGCATGGAATGTGTCTCCGTCTCCTACGACACCCGGCCCCTACCTCCTCATCGCCTCATCAGTGCCTTCTGTTACCTGTAACGATCCATTCCCGGCCGCCGATGGCGACATGTGACGCCCGGCTCTCCCCGAGTCGCGATCGTGATCGTGACCTACAACAGCGCGCCGGTCCTCGGCGGTTGCCTGGCCTCCCTGCCCGAGGGCGCGAAGGGGGTCCGGCTCACCGACGTCGTCGTGGCCGACAACGCCTCCAAGGACGACTCGCTCGCCATCGCCGAACAGGCCGCCGGCCTGCCCGTACGGCCCCTTCAGGTGGGCCGGAACGCCGGGTACGCCGCGGCGATCAACGTCGGGCTCGCCTCGCTCGACCTGGACGACCTCGACGCGGTGCTCGTCCTGAACCCGGACTGCCGCCTGCGCCCCGGCTCGCTGGCCGTGCTGGCCGCAGCCCTCGACCGGCCCGGCACCGGCATCGCGGTCCCCCGGCTGGTCAGCACCGAGGGGGTGCTCCACCACTCGCTGCGCCGCACGCCCGCGGTACGCCGCGCGCTGGCCGAGTCGCTGGTCGGCGGCCGATTGGCGGGCCGGATCGGCACGCTGGGCGAGATGGTCGTCGATCCGGCCCGCTACGATCGTCCCGGGCCGGCCGACTGGGCCACCGGCGCCGCCATGCTCGTCTCGGCCACGGCGCTGGCCCGGCTCGGCCCCTGGGACGAGTCCTTCCTGCTCTACAGCGAGGAGACCGAGTACGCGCTGCGCGCCGCGGACGCCGGCTGGACCCTCTGGTACGAGCCGGCCGCCGTGGTCGAGCACATCGGCGGCGAGGCCAAGACCAGCCCGATGCTGGCCGCGCTGCTCACCGTCAACCGCGTCCGGCTGTTCCGGCGGCGCCGGGGCCGGGTCGCGACCGCGGGCTTCTACCTGGCGGTGCTGCTCGGCGAGGCGATGCGGGCGGCGGCCGGGCGGCGTACGGCCAGGGCCTCGGTCGTGGCCCTGCTCAGGCCGTCCCGCCGGCTGCGGGCCCTGCCGGGCTGAACCGCGGGCCTTCCCAGAAACCGCGGGTGCTTCCACAGGAGCCGTGGACCCTTCCACGGTAACCACGGGCCCTTCCACAGGAGAGGAACACGATGAGAGTCGAGCGACTGGGGCTCGAAGGCGCGCTGCTGTTCGTGCCGACGCCGAGCCACGACGACCGCGGCCTGTTCACCAGGACCTTCGACGCCGTGATCGCCGCCGAGCACGGGCTGGACCACACGGCGTTCGTCCAGGACAGCCAGTCGCGCTCGCGCCTCGGCACGATCAGGGGCATGCACGGCCGGTCGGGGCGCGGCGAGGCCAAGCTGGTGCGCGCCGCCCGCGGCGCGGTGCTGGACGTCCTGGTGGACGCGCGGCCCGGGTCGCCGACGTTCGGCTCGCACGTCGCCGTCCGGCTCGACGACGTGACCTTCGCCAACCTGTACGTGCCGCCGGGCGTGCTGCACGGCTACCAGGCGCTGACCGAGCAGGCCGACGTCTGCTACCGCATCGACAGGGAGCACGACCCGGCCGAGGACCTGGCCGTCCGCTACGACGACCCCGACCTCGCGCTGCCGTGGCCGTTGCCGGTGACCGCGATCAGCGAGCGCGACAGGTCGGCGGGCACGTGGAAGGAGCTCAGGGCCGTTCTCGCCGCCTGATCGCGGCGTTCGAACCGCATCAGCGCCCCGGCCGCGCCGACGAGCAGGAACAGCACGCTGGTGATGCCGGGGAAGGACAGCAGGTCGAAGGTGGCCGCGCCGAGCAGCGGGATCACCAGGCAGGCAGCGATGGTCAGGCCGAGGTTGCGCACGTTCGGGTCGGTGCTCATCCGGCGCACCCGCAGGGCGACGACGATCCCGCACCCGATCACGCCGACGAACCCCAGCACGCCGACCACCCCGGTCTCCACCAGGGACAGCAGGTACTGGTTGTCGAACACCTGATGCTTGAAGGGGTACCAGGTGCCGAGGCCGCGGCCGAAGAACGGGCTCTTGGCGAACTCCCGCATCGCGAAGGGGTAGTCGTGGGTGCGGTAGATGACGCTGCTGTCCTCGCCCGCGCCGGCGAACAGGTTGTAGAACGTGCCGATCAGGCCCGGCGCCAGCACCTTCATGACGCCCAGGAACACCACGAAAGCGCCGATGGTGACGATCCGCCGCCGGTTGGACCAGCCGAGCAGCAGGATCAGCCCGGCCCCGGCCAGGCCGAGCACGGCCGTCCTGGAGACCGAGAACATCAGGCCGGCCGCGATGACGGCCGCGCAGACCCACCAGCGGGTCGCGGCCTGGCCCCGGCTGCGCGCCTGGAAGCCGAGGTGGGCGGCCAGCGGGAGCAGCATCGCCGACAGCGCGCCGAACTCGATCGGGTGGCCGAGCGTGCCGGCGACCCTGCGCAGGTCGGACCGGGAGATCACGGTCGGCACCTCCTCGACCGAGGAGTGGCGCAGGCCCGGGACGCGCATGTACTCGGTCAGGTCGAAGTCCAGCCGGAACTGCAGCAACGCGACGATCGCGGCGAACGTGCCGCCGATGACGACCGCCTTGAGCACGAAGTCGAGGCGTTCGCGGCTGCCGATCCCGTCGCACATCACCAGCAGCAGGCTCGCGTACCCCAGGTAGAGCACCAGCGTGTGGTCGGCGAGGTTGAGCTCGTCGGAGGGCAGGTAGCGGTAGGTCGTGTAACCGTAGACGGCCAGCAGGAGCATGCCGTAGACGAAGATCGAGGTGCGGACGGGGTTGCCGCCCTTGGCGACGCCGGTCGTGCCGACCATCTGGGCGCACACCCACACCACGCCCATGAACAGGGCCATGATCTCGGCGGGGGTGAGCGAGAGCGGCAGCCCGGCGACCGCCAGGCGGGCCGGCAGGATCAGCAGCAACAGCACGAACAGGCAGGCCAGGGTGGCGCCGTCGGCGCGCCGCGGCAGGACGGCGGCGGTCATCCTTCGTGTCCCGCCGGCGTCCTGGCGCCGTTGGCGAGCGCGGGCTCGAACCGCACGGCACCGCCGCCGGCCCGGCGGCGCGAACGGCGGTGCCGGGCGAGGCTCTCGACGGCGAAGGCGGCGAACAGGCTCATGAAGAACGCCAGCGCGCCGGTGATGACGGCGCTGCGCATACGGCTGCCCTTCTTCTCGTCGGGCGCGGTCGGCGGCACCACGACGGTGGCGGTCACGTACGTGGTGGGCGGCGCCTTGACCTGCTGCTGCCGGGCCCGCAGCTCCTTCTGGGCCAGGGCGGTGACCTTCACGACGATGCCGTGGGCCAGCTCGGCGGTCGGCGCCTCACAGATGATCACGATGAACGGGGTCGCGGGCATCAGCTCGGGGTTGGTGCCACCGCTGGTGATCTTGAGGGTGACGTCGCCGCCGATGGGCGCGCCGACCTCGGCGGCCGTCCGGGGGGTGTTGAGCGCCTGGATGAGGATCGAGGAGGTCATGCTGAGCCCCTGGTCGAAGGAGACCAGGGGGTTGGTGCGCGGATTGGG
The DNA here is from genome assembly GCF_044459705.1 of Nonomuraea sp. NPDC050227. Lineage (NCBI taxonomy): Bacteria > Bacillati > Actinomycetota > Actinomycetes > Streptosporangiales > Streptosporangiaceae > Nonomuraea > Nonomuraea sp. NPDC050227. The sequence goes on from NZ_JBITJF010000001.1 coordinate 370,514, forward strand.
GAACTTGGGGTCGCTCGGCACGCTGCCGCCGGTCACCGGCAGGGTCAGCACGAGCGCCGAGCTGGAGATGAAGGTCTTGGGCGCGACGGCGAACACGCCGAGGGCCGTGACGACCGTGAGCAGGAACGCGGGGACCGTCACGTACCAGCGCTTGAACAGGATCTTCGCCGTCGCCCAGAAGTCCATGGCGGGCCCTCACTTCTCGCCGTCGTCCTGGTTCGCCTTCCTCGGCCCCGGGACGGGCGACAGCGGGCCGGCCCGGTAGGCGGGGAACTCCATGGTGGCCGAGCTGTCCTCGTCGAGGACCGGGAGCTCGGCGGGCTCGGCCGCCTGGACCTCGACCGGCTCGGGCGCCGGCACCGGAACGGGAGCCGGCACCGGAACGGGAGCCGGCACCGGAATCGGAACGGGAGCGGCGGCGGGAGGCGCGGCCGGGGCGGCGGGCTCGGGCTGCCGGCGCTGCCGGGGCTCGCGCCGGACCACCACGCCGTAGGCGATGCCGAGGCCCAGGAACAGGGTGAGCAGCGCGCCGCCGATCGCCCCCTGCCAGTTCGCGCTGTGGTCGGCCTCGGGCTTGGACGGCGGCACGATGTCGGTGGAGGTGATGAAGGTGTTCGGCGGCGCGCCGAGCGTCTTCTGCCACTTGAACAGCTCGCTCGCCACGCGCTCGCGGGCCGCCATGAGCACGGTCGTGGCCTGCCGCGGGGACTCGCTGTCCACCCTGATGTAGATGTAGGGCCCGTTGATGTCCAGGACGTTGGGGTTGGTGCGCCCGTCGTCGATGGTGATCTCGGTCGGGCCGTCCTTGGGGGCGCCGAGCTCGGTCCAGACGTCCTGGGTGTTCATCGCGAGGATGACGATGCTGGCGCCGGTCTTGAGCGCGTCGTTGAAGGAGAGGAAGGGGTTGGTCAGCCCTTGCTTGGTCTTGTCGCTGTTGACCGTGCCGCCGTTCACCGGGGTCGCGAGGACGAGGGAGACGTCGGTCGTGTAGTGGGCCGGGAGGACGAGGTACACCACGCCGCCCACCAGGATCGACAGGAGGATCAGCGGCGGGCCTATCAGAATTCGTCGGAGAAGACCAAGAATCGCCTTCCAGAACTCCATTTTGGTACGTTCCCCCGCATCAGCGAACTTGCCCTATAGCGGACCATCGCCCAATCACTGGCAGACGTTACATCCCCCCAGATCGGTTACATCGGACGTGATCGCCGCGATAGACCTACGACTACGGCGACGGGGGCTTTCGGTGGGGCTGACAACTGAGCGTCCGGCGACACGGAGCAGGCTCGCCGGGCTCGACGGGTTACGGGGGCTGGCCGCGCTGTTCGTGGTCCTGCACCACTGCTGGCTGCTGTCGTTCCCCGGGTTCCCGGTCAACGACGCGCCCTGGTGGACGGGGTGGCTGCTCTACGGGCACTTCGCGGTCGTGGTGTTCATCGTGCTGTCCGGGTTCTCCCTCGCGGTCTCGCCCGCCCGGTCCGGCTGGCGGCTCGGCAGCATCCCCACGTTCTTCAACCGGCGGGCCTGGCGCATCCTGCCGCCGTACTGGGCGGCGCTGCTGTTCAGCCTGGTGATCGCCTGGACGGTCATCCCGCAGCCGGGCCAGCAGGCGCCCACCGGGCAGTCGGTGCTCATCTACGGCCTGCTGCTCCAGGACGTCTTCGGCTCCCCCAGCCCCAACGGCGCCATGTGGTCGATCGCCGTCGAGGCGCAGCTCTACCTGGTGTTCCCGCTGATGGTGCTGGTGCTGCGCCGGTGGGGGGCGGCGGTGATGCTGGGCGCGGTGACGCTGGTCGTGGTGGCCGTGGGGGCGCTGGCGCCGTACGTGCCGGCCGTGGAGCTGCTGATGCGGCTGACCCCGCAGTTCGCCGCGCTGTTCGCCGTGGGCGCGGTGTGCGCCGGGGTGGTGCGGGCGTCGGAGCGCACCGGGCGGCCGCCCTGGCACTGGCTGGCCGCGGCGGCCGCGCTGCCGGTGCTCGCGCTGGTCGTGGCGGCCGGTCCGGAGTGGGTGGTCGGGCACTTCTTCTGGGTGGACCTCGCGGTCGGTCCCGCCGCCGGCCTGCTGCTGGCCGGCGTGGCGACGGGCCGGCCCTCCTGGCTCGTCCGGGTGCTCGACACCCGTCCGGTACGGCGGCTCGGCTCGTTCTCCTACAGCCTCTACCTGATCCACGCGCCGCTGGTGGTCATGGTCAACCGGCTGGTGGTCGCGCCGCGCGTGCCGCCGGGGATGCCCGCCTTCCTCCTCACGCTCGCCCTGGCCGTGCCGGCGAGCGTGGGAGTGGCGTGGTTGTTCGCGTCCGTCTTCGAGCTGCCCTTCCAGCGGCACAGAGGCTGGCGGAGCCTGCGCGAGGCCGCGCGGGCGCGGTTCAGGTGACCCGGATCAGGTGATCTTCGCCAGCGCCTCGGCCTCGTAGGCCGCCGCGAGCTCCTCGGGGATGCGCGACAGGTCGTCGGCCCGGTGGAAGTCGCGCAGGGTGGTGCCGCGGCAGGCGGCGTCCACGTTGGGGGCGGCGGCGCGCGAGCGGACGTCGTCGATGTGGACGGTGCGGAAGTCGATGCTGAACCGGGTCCTGCCGGAGGTGTTGGCGACGGTGGAGTGCAGGTGCGCACCGGAGAACAGCATCATGCCGCCCGGCTCCGGGACGAGCCGCAGCTCGGGGTCGAGGTCGAGCGCCTCCTCCGGCTTGGGCTGCTCCCTGGTGTCGCTGTGGACGTGCTGCGCGGCGGTGGGCCGGCTCACCGCGGTCCATTCCGCGTAGTCGTAACGCCCGCTGCCGTTGAGCACGGGACGGTCGAAGTACTGCGGGTGCAGGGCGAAGACGTTCTCCGGGACCACCTCGTAGATGGGCATCCACCAGTTGACCTGGCAGAACGGCGCGGAGTACCAGCAGTCCCTGTGCGCGTGGTAGGCGTAGGAGATGCCCGAGTCGAGGTAGTGGTCGGCGGTCGAGGTGCGCAGCCGCGGCACGTCGAAGTACGTCTCGTCCAGCGCCATGCCGAGCTCCTCCAGCAGGGCGCGGATCAGCTTCTTGCTGGTGGGATGATGGATGAAGCGGGGCTTGAGCTCGGCGAGCAGCGCGGCGAAGTCCTCCACCGGCATCTCGTGCTGGGCGGTCTGGGGGTCGCGTGCTCCGAACGCCTCCTCGATCAGCTCGCGGGCGAACTCGATCAGCTTGGTCGAGGCGGGGGTGGCGGAGTAGAGGAACACGTCCCCTTTGAAGATCATTTGGCGCCGAACATCATCCCGAATTCGGCTATTGGTTAATATAACGGACATAGCGAGATTTACCCCCTCGCGTCGTTCTTTTCCTTTCTCTCGCCGGTGCCCGCTTCTTCGTTACAGGGAATTACAGCGGCAATTGTGTCTCGGTGTCCGGACGGGCGACATAGGTCGAGTAGTCGGGGTGGTCGAACCGGTGCAGCGCCTGGATGTTGTCGTTCCAGGGGGCCGGGACCGGGCGCTTGTGCCGCAGGCCGTGGATCGGGGCCAGCTTCATCGCCTTGTTGTCCTCGTTGAACTCCCGGATCGCGCTCAGCTCGCCGACGTAGTCGTTGTGGATGACCTGGTCGTCGTCGCCGACGGTGTCGTCCAGGTAGACGAACACGCGGGGCAGGAAGTAGCGGTGGTCGCCGGCGAACAGCCTGAGCGCCGCCGCCGTCGAGGAGTAGAAGTCCACGTCGATCGAGACGAAGCCGATGGGCGCGGGGTGCTCGCCGTCCAGGAACTCCCCGACGGTGTCCTCGATGTTGCCCAGGATCAGCCGCGCCGCTCCCAGGCGGGCGCGCAGGGCCTCGACGTCCATGACGAAGTCGCCCTCGCGCCAGATGTAGGGCAGGTCGCGGTAGTCGGTGGGCTTGGGCAGGCCGGCGCCGGTGTCGAAGCCGTACACGTCGATCTTGACGCCGGTCGCGGCCGTCGCCAGCGCCGCCATGCGGTTGAGCTCGACCATGCCCGCGCCGCCGGCGACGCCGAACTCGACCACGCTGATCCGGCCGACGCCGAGCCGCCTGGCCAGCTCGGCCGCCTGCTGGACGCCGTACGCGTAGTGCGGCCGCGGATAGAGGTCGAGCGCGCAGCGCAGCTCGTGGGAGCCGAACGGCAGGCGCCGCAGGACGGCCAGCAGGATGCGGCCCGGCTGCATGAGCAGCCGCACGATGCGAATCAGCACGAGGGTTTCACCCTTTCGAGGAGACGAGTCGGGCGGCCAACCCGGCGATCTTGCGGCTGCGGTGCGTCAGCATCTGCTGCTGACGCCGCCAGTACGTGCGCAGCAGCACGGCCCGCGCGCGGGCGCGTTGCTCCGCCGACAGTTCCGTGCCGCCAAGGGCCCGGTGCATGGCCCGGAACTGCAGCGTGGTGGCGAAATGGGCGGTCCAGGCGGGCACGCCGAGCGCCGCGGCGATCCCGGACAGGCGGCGTTCGCGCAGGTTGCGATGGGCCAGCACCCGCGGGACGTGCCCCCAGGGCGCGGTCAGCGCGAGCATGGTGGCGTAGACCTCGTCCTCGCGGATCATCAGCGGTCTGGGCACGGCGGCCACCCGCTCGCGCCGCATCAGCCCGTAGAGGGGGTCGAGGCCGTGGTGCTGGGTCGTGACCACGTCCCACAGCTCGTCGAGGCGGTCGACCGGGTCGTCGGAGAGCATCCGGGTGCCGCGGTAGCGCGGCTCGTGGACGGTCCCGTCCGCGCCGGTGTACCGGACGTCGGAGGTGACCAGGATGAGCCGCTCGTCGGCCAGGAACGGCTCCAGCGTGCGCGAGACGTAGTCGGGTTCGAGCAGGTCGTCGTCGCCCATCCAGCGGAAGAACTCGCCGCGCGCGCGGCGCAGCACCTCCACGAAGTTCCCCACCACGTGCAGGTCGTGGGGCTGGCGATGGTAGGCGATGCGGTCGTCCTGGCGGGCCAGCTCGCGGCAGAGCTCCTGCGTGCCGTCGGTGGAGGCGTTGTCCGAGATCACGACCTCCAGCTCGGCGTGATCCTGGGCGAGCGCGGAGCGCACGGCCGTCTCCAGCCGGTCCGCGCCGTTGCGTACCGGGATTCCGATGGACACCAGCATCGTCTCTCCTCGGGGTCAGCGCGCGCGGGCGGGCAGCAGCCGCACCAGACGGGCGCTCACTAGGTGGAACTGGTCGCGGGTCACCACGACCAGCACGTACGCCAGCAGTCCGCCGCCGCCGGCCAGGGCGAGCTGGACGAACGGGCTGCCGTGGGTCAGGCTCGCCAGGCCGAGCATGACGGCGGCGCAGACCACCGCCCCGACCGCCGGGCGTACGAGACCGGGCAGCACCGGCCCGAGCCGGACCCCCGCCCGCTGCACGGCGATCATCGCCAGCGGCAGCGCGACCAGCACGGCGGCGGCCGCCTGGCCGATCGCGGCGCCCCGGATGCCGTCGAGGTGCGTGCCGGCGATGACGGCCGGGATCATCGCCGCGGCGTGGCCGAGGTTCATCCAGACGGTCGAGCGGGTGGCGCCCTGGCCGTTCAGGATGTCGAGCGCGAAGGCGGTGAGCATGCGCACCACCATCAGGACCGCCAGGAAGCGCAGCACCCCGGCGGACTGCTCCCACTGCGGGCCGTAGATGAAGATGATCAGCGAGTGCGCCAGCACCGCCATGAACACCGCCAGCGGCAGCACCATGGCGATGAGCAGCGGCACGCTGCGCTGGACGCCGATCGACAACGACTCCTCGTCCCGCTCGGCCAGCCGGGAGAAGCCGGCGATCGACACCATGCGGATGGCGCTGCCGATGATGCCGGGCACCCAGCTCGACACGTTGAACGCCATCAGGTAGAACCCGAGCCACGCATCGCCCATGATGTTGCCGACGATGATGTAGCCCACGTTGAGCAGCAGGACCTCCAGGGCGATCCCGGCGGCCGAGGGGATCCCGAACCTCAGCAGCCGGCCCGCGACGTTCCGGTCGAACCCCAGCCGGTAGGGCAGCCGGGCGTAGATCAGCATGAAGACGCCGGTGACCACGGCCCCGGCGAGCTGCCCCCAGGCGAAGCTGTAGGCCCCGGCGCCGTTGACCGCGAGCACGATGGCCACCGGCGCGTTGACCAGGAAGCCGGCGAGCACCGCCTTGGCGTTCTTGCCGGTGCGGAACCAGCGCAGCAGGGCCGCGCTGCGCACCGCCGTGACCGCCTCGACCAGGATGACCGCGGTGAGGATGCGCACCACGGTGGTGGCCTCCGCGCTGCCGGCCAGCGCCGAGAAGTACGGCGCACCGACCCAGAAGATCCCGTACAGGCCGAGCGCGGAGATCATCGTGAGCGTCGTGGCCGTGGGCGCGATGTCCTCCAGCCGGCCGCGCCACTGCACGACGGCCGACATGACGCCGACGTCCTTGACCACCATGACGAACTGGGTGGCCGCGAGCGCGACGGCGTACGTGCCGAAGTCCGCGGGTGCGAGGAGCCGGGCCAGGATCAGCCCGAGGATGAACGAGCCCGCACGGGTGACGAGCGTGCCGAGCAGGCTCCACACCGCCCCTCGACCCGCCTTGCGCCCAATGTCACTGATGTCCGGGCTCGCCTGATCCACCATGCTGTGCCCTACTTTTGCTCGTTGACCCGCTCCAGCCAGATCTCCCGCCAGAACGGGATGAACGCGCGGGGGCAGTTGGACTTGTACACACCGTCGCAGATGATTCCGTCCAAGGCGATGCACGGATTTTTCATCTCAAGCAGCTTTCCGGTCTTCTCGTCGATGCAGCGCTCGACCCGCGCGGTGACCCGGGCGACCTTGCCGCACGACCGGGCCATGTCCTCCTCGAAGCCCAGCCCCCGATTGAACCCCTTGGTGGTGAGCGTGGCGACGATCTCGTCCTTGGACTTGACGCGGACCAGCTCGCCCGGCTGGAGGTCGGTCGTCCCGGTGGGGGCCGGGCCGGTGTGCGGGCCGGGCTGCACGAACCCCCAGTCCAGGCCGCCCCTGAAGCGCAGCGCCCGGGGGAACCTCCTGGACAGCCGCTGGTAGCGGTTGAACAGGCCGAAGAACAACGTCCGGACGGTCGAGGCGATCCCGGCGTTGCCCACCCGGACGTCCGTGACGTACTGGCCCAGGTCGCGGAACGGCAGCAGCTCGGGGGCGGCCCGCAGCAGCTCGGTCGCCTGGCAGCGGAACCGTTCCTCGCCGTCCGGCGCGGGCTCCTTGCGGGTGTTGACCTCCAGCAGCGGCAGCAGCGGCCGCTCGGGACGGACCCGCTCCTCGGCCGTGGGCGGCCCGTCGACCTTCCGCAGCCAGGACGTCTTCCAGTAGAGCAGGCAGGCCGTCTGGCAGCCGCCGTGGGCCGTGCCGTCGCAGCGGGAGCCGGTCAGGTGGACGGCGTCCTCCATCTTCCGCATCCCGGTCCTGGTCATCGTGTCGCAGAGCTTGTTGGCCACCTTGTGGACGGTCAGCCGTTGCCCGCAGAACCGCAGCATCTCCGGCATGAACGGGAGGCTGTCCAGCTCTCCGCGCTCATCGAGGGTCGCCAGGATCTCTTCAGCACTGAGAACCTCGACCACGTCGCCGACTTTCAGCGCCAGGCTCAATCCACCCACTCCTTCAGCAGGCCCGCGTTCTGCAGGGCGTTCGCCGCGTCCGCCAATGCCTGGAACGGCAGGTTCGACCGTTCCGCGATGTCGAGCAGGCTGTGCCGCCCGTCGGAAAGGTTGAGCACCCACAACATCGCCATCTGGGCCTGTTTCGTGTCACTGCGGCCGCCCAGCGAGCCGTACAGGCCGCGCGCTCCGAGCTGGGGCTCGCCGTACGGGCTGAGGTTCTGGTAGCGGCGATTGCCCTCCAGGACCCGCACGGCGCTCCACAGCGTCTCCAGGGTGTCCTCCATGGCCTCGGGCCGCACGAAGTCCGGATCGTCGGCCGAGGTGTGGTACTCCGGGTAACCCCCGTAGGGCGTCCTGGTCAGCGAGCCCACGGACAGGTCGAACCCCGGCGAGCAGTACTGCCGCTCGTCGTAGCCGTAGGGCGAGAAGTCCAGGAGGGTGTGCGGCCGGTCCTTGAGCACGTGCGCGAAGACCTGGTCGATCTCGGCGTCGCCGCGCCTGCTGCGCTTGTAGGTGATCGTCCCGGCGTCCCCGGCGCAGGCCAGGGTGAGGCCGTGCCTGATCCGGTCCGCGCGCTCGCGGTTGAGCGCCAGCCAGGTGATCGCGCCGATGGTGCCGGGCGCGAACACGAACCGGTAGGTGTACCAGGGGTCGAGGAGCCGCTGGGCCAGCGACACCGCCACCGCCACCCCGGCCAGGTTGTCGTTGGCCAGCGAGGGATGGCACACGTGGCAGGAGATCAGCACCTCCTGCGAGCTGCGGCCCCGGATCACGTGCTCGCCGTAGGTCAGGTGGCCGTCGGCGAGCGTGGAGTCGATCCTGACCTCGTACGGGCCTTCCGCCAGCCCGTCCAGGGTGTTCTGGCTCAGGCAGAAGCCCCAGGTCTCGGCGTAGTAGCTGGTCCGGTACGGCACCAGGTCCGGCTGGCCGGGCAGCGTGTGCAGGCGTCCGCGCAGCTCGGCCAGCGACATGGTGGCCTCGACCGGCGCGCTGTAGCCGACGACGTGCAGGTTGCTCCGCCGGAAGTCGACGACCCGGTTCCCGGCGGCGTCCTTGACGTAGGCGTCGCGGATGCTCCACTCGCGGGGGATCGTCCAGTCGAGCACCTGCGTGCCCGTCGGCACCTCGGTGATCTCCAGCGGGATCGAGCCGCCGATGATCTCCAGGGTGCGGCGCAGGCCGTCGCCGGTGATGCTGCGGCACAGCGGGTAGAGCCGCCGTACCAGGTCGTGCATCTCCGGGCCGGTCATGGCCGCAGGGTGGCGTCGACGGTGCCGGCCTCGCGCCGGTCGGCGAGCCGGGCCAGCCTGGTGAAGCGGCGGTCGAAGTCGTGCCGGGTCAGGCCGTGCTCGCGGTAGGCGTCGATGAGCTCGACGGCGCCCGCCTTGACCGTCCAGCGGGCCTCGTAGCCCAGGGCGGACCTGATCCGGGAGAAGTCGACGCGGTAGGAGCGCGGGTCGGCGCCCGTCTCGCCGGTGATCGTCAGCGTCGAGCCGGGGACGGCCGCGACCACCTCGGCCGCGATCTCGGCCACGGTCACGTTGTTGGCCTCGGTGCCCACGTTGAAGGCCGTCGCGTGCACGGCCTCGCGCGGCGCGGTCAGGGCGGCGGCGAACGCGTCGGCGATGTCCCTGGCGTGCACCAGCGGACGCCACGGGGTGCCGTCGGACAACACCCGGACCTCGCCGGTCAGGTGCGCGTGGCCCACCAGGTTGTTCAGCACGATGTCGGCGCGCAGCCTCGGCGAGAACCCGAAGGCGGTGGCGTTGCGCAGGAACACCGGGGTGAAGTCGTCGTCGGCCAGCGCGGTCAGGTCGTCCTCGACCCGCACCTTCGACTCGGCGTACGGCGTGACCGGGCGCAGCGGGGCCTCCTCGTCCAGCAGGTCCGCGCCGCCGGAGGCGCCGTAGACCGAGCAGGTGGAGGCGTACAGGAAGCGGCGCACGCCCGCGTCCTTGGCCAGCCTGGCCAGCCGTACGGAGGCGTGGTGGTTGATGTCGTAGGTCAGGTCGGGCGCGAGCGCGCCGAGCGGGTCGTTGGACAGGGCGGCCAGGTGGATCACCGCGTCGAACCCGGCGACGTGCTCGGGGCCGGCGTCGCGCAGGTCCACGGCGTGCGCCTGGACCGGCTCGGGCTCGGGCCCGAGCACGCAGTCGGCGAACAGGCCGGAGTCCAGGCCGACGACCTGGTGCCCGGCCTCGGCCAGGACGGGGGCCATCACGCTGCCCAGGTAGCCCTGGTGGCCGGTGAGAAGTACCCGCATCAGTTCTCCAGATCGACGGTCAGCTTGGACACGTGGAACGCCTCGGCGTACCGCGTGTGGCATTCGATGCCCCGGATGCGGGCCAGCCCCAGGAACGCCTCGCGGTCGTACCAGGGGCGGTGCCGCTGCGAGGCGTAGTGGCGCTGGAGCAGGTCCGCCTTGCGCTCGGCCACCTCCGGCGTGAGCGGCTGGTAGACCGCGGGGGCGGCCAGGTCGCCGTCCCACTTGACGATCTCGTAGCCGAGCGTCAGGTGGTCGCGGAAGGCGGTGGGCACCAGCTCGGCCAGCCCCCGGTGGTCCTGGTGGGCGTCGCCGCGCCAGGGCGCCAGGATCAGGCCGGGCTCGGTGCGGGCGCGCAGCTCCTCGACCGCGGCCTTGGCCTCCTCCCAGCGGGCCGGCAGGTAGCCGTCGGGCAGCTTGAGCACGCTCACCCGCAGGTCCGCGCCGGGACAGAAGTCGGCCAGCGCGGCGCGCTCCTCGTCCTCCCGCTCGGTCCCGCCGCCGGACAGCACCAGCGCGTCCACGCGCACGCCGGGACGGGCGGCGCAGATCGTCAGCAGGCTGCCGCCGGCTCCGATCGCCAGGTCGTCGCAGTGCGCGGCGAGCGCCACGACGGAGGTCACGCCCCCGGGACGCAGTCCGATCACCGGGACCGTTCCCACAGAGCCCACGGACGCACGCCGCGCGAGTACGCCTCGTCCAGCTCCATGCGCTGGTTGACGGTGTCGGTGGGCCGCCAGTAGCCGCGATGGGGGTAGGCCAGCAGGCGTCCGCGCTTGGCCAGCTCGGCGCAGCCGTCGGCGACCAGGTCGCCGTTCTCCGGGATGTGCTCGAAGATCTCCTGGGTCAGCACGAAGTAGCCGCCGTTGACCCACACCGGCATCTCACTGACCGGCGAGATGCCGCCGACCAGCCCGTTCTCGCCGACGTCCACGCAGTGGAAGGTCTGGGACGGCGGCACCACCATCATCGAGGCGGCCGCGCCGGACTCGGTGAACCGGTCGATGATCTCGGGCAGCGGCGCGTCGGTGAGCACGTCGGCGTAATTGGCGAGGAACACCTCGTCGTCGCCCAGATGGCTGCGGACCCGGCGTAACCGCTCCCCGATCGGGGAGTCCGTCCCGGTCTGCACGAACGAGATGGACCAGTCGGAGATGTCGCTCGACAGCAGCTCGACCTTGCCGCCGCGCAGCACGAAGTCGTTGGAGGTGGCCTCCTGGTAGCCGAGGAAGAAGTCCTTGATGTGGTGGGCGCCGTACCCCAGGCACAGGATGAACTCCTTGTGTCCGAAGTGGGCGTAGTAGCGCATCACGTGCCAGAGCAGTGGTCGCGGACCGACGAGCGCCATCGGTTTGGGCACCTCGCCCGGCACACCGGTCCGCATCCGGGTGCCGAATCCTCCGCAGAACAAGACAACCTTCACACGACCTCCAGGTGTGGGATCGGGAAGACCAGCCGGCCTCCCCATTCGTGCACATAGGAGAGCTGAGCGGTGAGCTCTTCGCGCAGGTTCCACGGCAGGACCAGCACATAGTCCGGACGGTCCTGGGCGATGCGCTCCGGCGGAGCGATCGGGATCCTGGTGCCCGGCGTGAACCTGCCGTGTTTGTACGGATTGCGATCCACGGTGTAGGCCAGCAGATCCGGCCGGACGCCACAGTGGTTGAGCAGCGTGTTGCCCTTGCCCGGCGCGCCGTACCCGGCGACCGTCTTGCCCTCCTCGGCGGCGGTGATCAGGAATCGGAGCAGGTCGCGGCGGACGCGGGCGACCCGCTCCGCGAACCCCGCGTAACCGGAGAGGTCGTGCAGCCCGGCGGCCTTCTCCCTGGCGAGCACGTCGAGCACCCGGCCGGACGGGCTGCCCGAAGGCCGCGCCCACAGCCGGATCGACCCGCCGTGGGTGGGCAGCAGCTCGACGTCGACCAGGGTCAGGCCGCCGCTCGCCAGCGCCCGCTGCGCGGAGGCCACCGTGTAGTACTGGAAGTGCTCGTGGTAGATCGTGTCGTACTGGTTCAGCTCCACGAGCGTGAGCAGGTGCTGGACCTCGATCGAGACCCATCCGTCGTCGGCCACCAGGGCGCGCAGCCCCTTGGTGAAGCCGATGACGTCGGGGATGTGCGCGTAGACGTTGTTGGCCACCACCAGGTCGGCCGGACCGTTCCCGTCCCGCACCGACGCGCCCGTCTCCGGAGTCAGGAACGCGGTGAGCGTCGGCACGCCCTTGTCCTTGGCCGCCTGCCCCACGTTGGCCGACGGCTCGATGCCGAGGCACCGGATGCCGCGTCCGACCACGTGCTGCAGCAGGTAGCCGTCGTTGCTGGCCACCTCGACCACGAACGACGGCTTCAACCGTTCCACGGCCGTGTCGACGAACCGCCGCGCGTGCTCCACCCAGGAGGCAGAAAATGACGCGAAGTAGGCGTATTCGGTGAATGTCTCTTCCGGTGTGATCAACGGCGGGATCTGGGCCAGCCAGCAGCCCGTGCAAACCCGCAGATGAAGGGGATAGGTGAGCTCGGGCTGATCGAGTTGTTCCGCCGTGAGGAAGAGCTCACAGGGCGGTGTCGCCCCGAGATCCACCACGCCGACCAGGTCCGTCGAGCCGCACAACCGGCACGATGTCATCAACAAAGGGCCCCACCCAGAAATGACAAGATTTCCCCCTTTGGAAACCCACAGCCATACTTCGGGTGAGCGGCAATGAGTGTTACAAGTGTCTTCATGAAACGCCTGAGCATCGATGGAGCATTGCTCTACACCCCCCGCATCCTCAGCGATCCCCGGGGCGTTTTCCTGGAAAGCTTCCGCGCCGCCGACCTGCGGGAGGCGACAGGGCGCTCGATCGAGCTGGCCCAGGTCAACTGCTCGGTCTCCGGCCGCGGCGTGCTGCGCGGCATCCACTTCGCCGACGTGCCGCCCGGCCAGGCCAAATACGTCATGTGCGTGGCGGGCGAGGCCCTGGACGTCGTGGTGGACGTCCGCGTGGGCTCGCCGACGTACGGGCGGTGGGAGGCGGTGCGGCTGGACGACGTCTCGCGCCAGGGCATCTTCCTGACCGAGGGGTTGGGTCATGGCTTCATGGCCCTCAGCGAGTCGGCCACGGTCGTCTACCTCTGCTCCTCCCCGTACGACCCGGCCCACGAGCACGGCATCCACCCCCTCGACCCCGACCTCGCCATCGAGTGGCCGGTCGACGTGGAGCCGGTCCTGTCGGCGAAGGACGCCGCCGCCCCCACGCTCAAGCAGGCCCGCGACGCGGGGATCCTCCCGTCGTGGTGAGCGTCGTGATCCCGGCCCACAACGAGGCCAAGGTGCTCGGCCGGCTGCTGGACGGCCTGCTCGGCGACGCTGCGCCCGGCGAGTTCGACGTGGTGGTCGTGGCCAACGGCTGCACCGACGGCACGGCGGAGGTGGCCCGGCCGTACGACGTCCGGGTGCTGACCACGCCCGTCCCGTCCAAGAGCGCGGCGCTGCGCCTGGGCGACGCGGCCGCCCGCGGCTACCCCCGCCTGTACGTGGACGCCGACATCGAGCTCAGCACGGCCTCGGCGCGCGCGCTGGCGGCCGTGCTGGCCGCGCCGGACGGGCCGCTCGCCGCCGCGCCGGAGCGGGACCTGACGCTGGCCGACCGCCCGTGGCCGGTGCGCGCCTACTACGCGATCTGGACGCGGCTGCCGCACGTCCGCGCCGGGCTGTTCGCCCGGGGCGTGATCGCGGTGAACGGCGCGGGCAACGAGCGGCTGCGCGCGCTGCCGCCGGTGATGGCCGACGACCTGACCGCCTCGCTGGCGTTCACGCCCGGCGAACGCGTGATCGTCGGCACCGCCCGCGTGGTGATCCATCCGCCGCGCACGGTCGCCGACCTGCTGCGCCGCCGGGTCCGCGCCATGACCAGCGTCACCGAGCTGGAGCGGACCTCGGCCGGCGCGGGCGAGCGCACCGGCCCGCGCGACCTGGCGGCCATCGTGGCGAAGGAGCCGCGCCTGGCGGGCGCGGCGGTGGTCTTCGCCGCGATGGCCGTGCTGGCCAGGCGGCGGGCCGCCCGCGCGATCCGCGCGGGCGACTACACCACCTGGCTGCGCGACGAGAGCAGCCGGAGCTAGCTGACCGGCGTGTTCATGTCGGTGCCGATCTGGGCCCGGGTGAGCACCTTGTTGTAGATCCGCACCTCGTCGATCAGGCCGCTGAAGTAGTCACCCGAACCGCTGTTCCCGCCGATCCGCAGCGGGCTCGTACCGATGCGCAGGTCGCCGCCCGTGGGGTTGGTGGCCACCTCCACGCCGTTGACGTAGAACCGCAGCGTGGAGCCGTCGTAGGTGGCGGCCACGTGGCTCCAGGCGTTCAACGTCAGGTAGTTCGGCGCCTGCGCGTTCACCCCCGAGGAGGTGTGGATGAAGGCCGACGGGCTGCCGCTGCTGCCGCTGCTCATGATCGCCCAGGCGAGGTCCGCGCCGAACTCCTTCATCAGCACCGTCCGCCAGCCGTCCATGCTGGACGGGCGCACCCACGCCTCCAGCGTCATGGCGTCGGTCAGGTGCAGCGAGGCGGAGTCGGCCACGGTCACCCAGCTCGACGTGCCGTTGAACGACAACGCCTGGCCGTACTTGCCGGCCACCCAGGTCGCCGCGGTGGCGGTGCCGTTGTTGCCGGCGCCGGAGGAGTCGGCGACGGCCGTGCCGCTGCTCGCGTTCATGCCGTACGCGGCCACCAGGCCGCTGACGGCGGGCGGCTGGGTCACGACCGCCGACACCTCGTTGGACGGCGGCCCGGTGTTGCTGGCGGCGTCGAAGGCCACCACCCGGTAGTAGTACGTGCCCGGCGCGACCCCCGAGTCGACGAACGCCGGCCCGCCGGTCGAGCCCACCTGGTTGGCCCCCGACGGGGTGAACCCCGCGGTCGAGGAGCGGTGGACGGTGTACCCGGTCACCCCGACGTTGTCGGTCGCGGGCGTCCAGACGAGCTGCGCGCTGCCCGGGCCGCCGGTCGCGGTCAGCGGGCCGGGCGCGGTCGGCGGCGTGGTGTCGGGCGGTCCCTGGGGGCCGACGGGGGTGTTCATGTCGGTGGTGATCTGCGCCGGGGTGAGCGCCCGGTCGTAGACGCGCACCTCGTCGATCAGGCCGCTGAAGTGCTCGCCGGAGCCGCTGTTGCCGCCGATCCGCAGCGGGCCCGTCCCGGTGCGCAGGTTGCCGTACATCGAGGTGCCGCCCACCTCGCTGCCGTTCACGTACAGCCGCAGCCGGCTGCCCTCGTAGGTCGCCGCCACGTGGCTCCACGTGTTCAGCGGCAGGTTGCCCGGCGCCTGCGCGTTCGTGCCCGCGAAGGTGTGGACGAACGCCGCCGGGCCGCTGCCGCCGCTGGCCATGAGCGCCCAGTCCAGGTCGGCGCCGAACTCCTTCATCAGCACCGTCCGCCAGCCCGTCACGCTGGTCGGGCGCACCCACGCCTCCAGCGTCATCCCGCCGGTCAGGTGCAGCGAGGCCGAGTCGGCCACGGTCACCCAGCTCGACGTGCCGTCGAACGACAACGCCTTGCCGAACCTGCCGCTCGTGCTCCACGTGGTGCTCGCCGCCGTCCCGGCGTTGCCCTTGCCGGAGGAGTCGGCGACCGCCGTGCCCGCGCCCTCGTTCATCCCGTACGCGGCCACGAGCCCGTCGGGCCCCTGGGCCCGCTCGAAAGTGGCCGTGTAGGTCACGCCGGTGGCCGGGGCGGTGATGTCGTGGCTGACCGCGCCGCCGTCGGACCAGGAGGCGAAGGTGTGGGTGAAGCCGTCCGCGCTCTGCGGCGACGGCGCGGAGATCGAGTTGTGGGAGCCCACGATCACCGTCCTGGTGAAGGGGGTCACGGACTGCTCGCTGTTGAAGCCGATCTGCAGGCCGGAAGGCGAGGTCTCGAAGCCGACGTTCACCGTCTTCGGCTGCAGCACCACGCTCTTGATGTCGGTGAGGCCCTGCGCGTCCGTCGCGGTCAGGGAGAGCTTCAGGTAGGAGGGGTATTCGTGGTCGGGCGCGACGAACGTGCCGCTGGTGCCGGTGGTCGAGGTGATCTCGTGCTCGTGGCAGGTGAGCGGGCAGTGCATCAGGCTCAGCTTCCACACCATCCGCGAGCCGGGGATGGTCCCCTCCTGGGCGTCGGTGGCGGAGCCCGAGTAGGCGATCGTGTCGCCGACCGCCCAGGTGAGCCCGGTGGACGGCGTGTTGATCGTCGCCTGCGGCGAGGTGTTGCCCACGTTGATCGTGACGGTGGCGTCCCCCTGCCCACCATGGCCGTCGCTCGCCCGCAGCCGCACGACGTAGGAGCCGCGCTGGCTGTAGGTGAAGGACGGCGCGGTCGCGGTGGAGTCGTCGAGCTCGCCGTCGCCGTCCAGGTCCCACTGGAAGGTCAGCGGGTCGCCGTCGGCGTCGCTGGAGTCGGCGGCGGTGAAGTTCACCGTGAGGGGTTCGACGCCGGCGGTGGCGCTCGCCCTGATGACGGCCGACGGCGGGTGGTTGGCGTAGATGTAGCGGACGATCTGCCCGTTGGTGTAGTCGACCGCGAACAGGTCGCCGCCGGGGCCGGTCTGCACCTCCACGGCGGGCATCCCGGAGTCGAACGTGGTCACCGTGGCCGGGTCGGGCAGGCCGTTCGCGCCCTTGGTCATGACCCAGACGCACGACCTGCTGAAGTCGGAGAAGAACAGCGCGCCGTCGTAGGCGTGCGGGTAGGAGCCGCCCTCGTAGAACGCGACGCCGCTGGAGGACGATCCGCCTGACGGGCACGGGTCGTTCGGCGCGGGCTTGGAGGCGTGGTTCCAGGCGAAGTACGGCTGCGTCACGGCCGACGGGCCCGCCGCGTACAGGTTCTCGCAGAGCGTCAGGTTCAGGTTGTCGTAGCCGCCCTGCCGGGCCGGGCCCTCGTAGCAGGGCCAGCCGAAGTTGCTGACCGGGCCGGTGGGCGAGGCGATCCGGTTGATCTCCTCGTAGGTGTTCCAGCCGACCTCGCCCGCCCAGATCTCGTTCGTGCCGGGCCGTACGGTGATGCGGAACGGGTTGCGCTGGCCGTAGGCGATGATCCTGGCCGCGTTGGGGTCGCTGCTGCCCGCGTTCGGGTTGCCGGGGGCGGCCGCGCCGGTGTCCGGATCGACCCTGATGATGCTGCCGTTCAGGCCCGCCGGGTCGCCGCCGGTGCGCAGGTCCTGCGAGCGCAGCGCGCCGCCCTCGGCGGCCGGCGGGCTGAGCGCGGTGCCCACGGGCGAGGGCGGGTCGCCGCAGGGGTTGTCCGGCGTGACGTCGGAGCTGGTCACGTTGTCCTGGCCGTAGTCGGCGAAGTTGAAGCTGGCGCCGTCGCCGCCGCTGGCGTAGAGCATGCCGTCGGGGCCGAACGCCAGGTCGCCGACGGAGTGGCTGGGGTGCTGCTGGCACCAGCCGGTGATCAGCGGCGTCTCGGCGACCGAGCCGCCCGAGGGCGCCAGCACGGACAACCGCCCGGTGATCAGGCAGCCGTCACCGGTCGCGCCGGGCGGGGTCGGGCACGGGTCAGCGCTCACGCCCGCGGCGCCCCAGCGCGGCGCGCTGCCGCCGGGCACCGCGTCGTAGGAGTACAGCACGTAGATGCGCGGGTCGGCCGGGAAGTCCGGGTGCAGGGCCAGGCCGAGGAGCCCGCGGTCCCAGAAGTTGTGCACCTGCGTGCGCAGGTCGGCGTAGATCGTCGGCGTGGTGTCGGTGAGTGAGTCGAAGACCTTGATCAGGCCGCTCTTCTCGGCGACGAACACCCGGCCGTCCGAGGCGAACTCGATGTTGGTCGGATTGGTCAGGCCGCTGAAGACCACCTGTCTTTGGAAGCTGCCCGGCAGTGCCTGCGCGGGCGGCGGCGCGACGATCGCCAGCCCGGTCGTGATCAGCAGGACGGAAAAAAGCGCATGGCGAAGCCGCCGTAACACGGGAACCCCCTTGAAACGGAAAAATCCCCCGAGCCCTGGATCGATCTATCGCACCGATCCAGGGCTAAGTCACGCGCTTTGTCCGCATCTGGCCAGCCACGCGTACAGCAACCACCCCAGCTCGTACGGCCGGCACTCCCGGTCCACGGCGACCGGCGGGTAGACCCGGTCCAGGACGCCGAGCCGCATCTCCTTGTGCACCCCCGTCGCCATCGCCCGCAGCCCGCGCACCAGCTTGCGCGGATCGGCCCTGGCCTCCTTCCGCCAGGTCAGCGCCAGGTCGTCGAGCACGAACGAGGGCCGCTCGATCATCCAGTCGAGCCCCTTGGAGATCTCCGCCACGTACGCCGTGCCGCCCGCGTCGGCCAGGTCCAGCAGCGCCATCGGCCCCATGGAGAGCTGGTGCACGCTGTACACCGGATACCCCTCCACCACCGAGCCGGTACGGGCGTCGTAGTGCCACCACCACTCCCCCTCCGGCCCCTGCGCCCGGCAGATGCCCGCGGCCACCTGCTCGGCGGCCCGCAGCGCCTCGGCGTCCCCGGTGGCGGCGTGCAGCCGGGCCAGCGCCTGCAGCGGGTAGACCTGGTCGGCGAAGCAGCCCACGTGGGCGCGGTAGCGCGGCACCAGCGCGCCCCGGCCGAGCGCGTGCGGGTAGAGCCGGTTGCCGGCCAGCCCGCCGAGCAGCCGCTCGCGGGCGCGTTCGGCCCGGCCGTCGCGCACCCCGGCCGCGACCAGGGCGGCCAGCACCCACGCCGCCTCGACGGTGTGGATCTGCCCACCCGCGTCCAGCTCGGCCAGGCGGCTCAGGGCCAGGTCGAGGTCGGCGTGCCCGGCCTCGGCCGCCGCCCAGCAGATCAGCGCCGCGTCGCCGGCGCCGCTCACCTCTGGAAGCCGCTTGACCAGGTTCCCCACCAGGTCGAGGACGTCGTCGCCGGCCAGCGCCGCCCGCTGCCGGGCCTCCTCCAGGGTGGCCACGCCGAGCGCGACGATCGCGGAGTAGCGGATGCTGCGCCCCTCGGGCACGGCCGTCCACGTGCCGTCGGGCTGTCGCCGGCCCCGGCGGGTGAAGACGAAGCCGCCGTCGGCGTAGCCGGGGGGCAGGCCGCGTACCGACAGGTCCAGCATGCCCCGCACGAAGTCCTGGTGGCCGGAGCTCAGCAGAGCGATCCGGTGATCCGTCACGTCGTCTCCTCGATCCTGCGTCTGACACCGGCCCACTCCCTGACCACCAGGAGCAGGAAACTGCCGTTGGTGCGCACGTAGCGCGGCCCGAGCCGCAGCGGCTCCTGGAGCATGCGGTAGAGCCACTCCAGCCCTAATCGCTGCCAGCGCACCGGCGCCCTGCGGGTACGCCCGGCCAGCACGTCGAACGAGCCGCCCACGCCGTGGATGATCCGCGCCCCGGTGCGCTCGCCCCACTCGCGGATGAAGATCTCCTTCTTCGGCGAGGTGATGCCCAGGAACAGCAGGTCGGCCCGCGAGGCGGCGATCTCGGCGGCGACCTCGGCCGACTCCTCCGGCGCGAAGTAGCCGTCGCGGGAGCCGGCGACGGCCAGCCCCGGGTACCGGGCGCGCACCTCGTCCAGCACCCCGGCCAGCACCTCACCGGTCGCGCCCAGGAAGTACGCCCGGTAGCCGCGCCGGTCGCCCTCGGCCATCAGCTCGGTGAACAGGTCGATGCCCGCCACCCGCTCGGGGATCCGGTGACCGAGCGCCCGCGCCGCCCAGACCACCGCCTGCCCGTCGGCCAGCACGAGGTCGCTGTCCAGCACCGACTGGCGCAGGGCGGCGTCCGCGCGCATGTTGACGACCTTGGCGGCGTTCACCACGCCGATGGTCAGCCTGCCGCCCTCCGCGACGGCCGCCACGCAGCGGGCGATCACCTGGTTCATAGTGAGGGCGTCCAGCACGGTGCCGAACACCGTCTTCCGCTCCGGCAACCTCGTCATCCGTCCCCCTGGGTGTCCATGAGATATCGGTCTCAGCTCCGGAAACGTCACATCAAGGAAGGACCAGCTCGGTGAGCGTGGCCCGGTGGTCGGTCCGCGGCACCCGCAGGGTCTGGAAGCTCCGGACCGCGATCCGCCGGTCGGCCAGCACGTGGTCGATGGCCACCTTCGGGAACAGCCGCGGCTGCTCGTAGTAGGGCCAGGTCATGGAGAGCCCCTTTCCGGTGACGTCGGCGGCGTCCCGGTAGCCGGTGGCGATCAGGTCGCGCAGCACCGCGTGGTCGAGCGTGGAGTTGAAGTCCCCGGCCAGGATCCGCAGGCGGCCGCCGGCGGGCGGCAGCGCCCGGATGCTCGACGCCCAGCAGGCCGTGCGCCAGCCCTCCGAGGGCGCGCACGCGTGCACGGCGACGATCTCGGCCTCCCGCCCGCCCGGCAGCGTGACGACGGCGGGCAGGTGGCGCGGGCTCTCCTCGAAGGGCGGCGCCGCGATCGGCGAGTCCGCGGCCCGCAACGGGTACCGCGAGTAGATCGCCGCCCCCGACGAGTCCTCCCCCGGCAGCACGATCCGGTACGGCAGCAGCCGCGTCAGCCCCAGCTCCTCCACCCGCTCCCGCATCAGGCCGGTGAACTCCAGCAGGTGCAGCACGTCGGGCCGCTCGCGCTCGACCGTCTCCACCAGCACCGGCGGCAGCACGGAGGAGTGCAGCAGGTTGACCGCCAGCACCCGCAGCACCGGCCCGGCGGCCGGCGGGTTGCCCTCGGGCACCGCGCGCGGCACAACGGCCACCGCGAACGCGCAGGTCACGGCGAGCGCGGCGGCGATCAGCGCCCCGGCGCGCAGGTAGAGCGCGAACGCCAGCGGCACCACCGACAACGCCGCCGCGTACGGCGTGAACGACACGAGCTGCGACCACAGGAACTTCGGCTCCCACCCGAGCAGCCGCAGCCCCGCCCAGCCCGCGAGGCCCGCCACCATGATCCACAGCACCGCGCCGCCTACGCGACGCCGCACCGGCGCCCGCGGGTCAGCACCGGCCAGGCCGCGCGCAGCGCCTGGCGCCAGTGCCGGATCGGCTCTCCCTTCGTGTGCGCGAGCACGCTGTTGGCCGGCCGCCGGGCCGGCCGGGGGAAGCCCGCCGAGCTCACCGGGCGCACCCGGTCCGGGTCCAGGCCGAGCAGCGTGAAGATCTCCTTGGCCAGGCCGCACCATGTCGTCTCCCCGGAGCTGGTGCCGTGGTAGACGCCCGGCGGCAGCTCGGAGCGCGCCAGCCGTACCAGATAGTCGGCCAGGTCGGCGGTCCACGTCGGCTGGCCGTGCTGGTCGTCGACCACGTCCACGGTGTCGCGCTCGGCCGCCAGCCTGATCATGGTCCGGACGAAGTTGGGGCCGGCCGCGCCGTACAGCCAGGCGCTGCGCACCACGTGGTGCCCGTGCTCCAGCGCCGCCCGCTCGCCGGCGAGCTTGGTCCTGCCGTACGCGTTCACCGGCGCGGTCGGCGCGTCCTCCGGGTACGGGCCCGGCGCGGTGCCGTCGAAGACGTAGTCGGTGGAGACGTGCACGAGCCGCGCCCCGGCCCGCGCGCAGCTCTCGGCCAGCCAGCCCACCGCGTGCCCGTTGATCTCCAGTGCCTCGTCCTCGTGGGTCTCGGCGTCGTCCACGGCGGTCCAGGCGGCGCAGTTGACCACCACGCCCGGCCGGTAGGCGGCGACGAAGTCGCGCACCGCGCGCCGGTCGCACAGGTCGAGCTCGGACCGGGCGAGCGCGAGCACCGGCTCGCCGGTCAGCGCGGCCCGTTCCAGGACGTCGGCGGCCAGCATCCCGCCGCCGCCCGTGACGAGCCACCTCATGGCAGGCGCCCGGTCACGCGGGCCACCAGTCGCGGTGCTCGGCATACCAGCGGATGGTGTCCTTCAACCCCTGGTCGAACGGGATCTCCGGGCGGTAGCCGAGCTTGCGCAGCTTGCTGTCGTCCAGGGAGTACCGGCGGTCGTGGCCCTTGCGGTCCTCGACGTGGCGCACCGAGTCCCAGTCGCGGCCGCAGGCTTCGAGCAGGCGGGCGGTCAGCTCCTTGTTCGTCAGCTCGGCGGTGCCGGCGATGTGGTAGATCTCGCCGGGTTCGCCCTTCTCGGCGACCAGGCGGATGCCGGCGCAGTGGTCCTCGGCGTGGATCCAGTCGCGCACGTTCCCGCCGTCGCCGTACAGCGGGACCGGGCGGCCGCGCAGCAGGTTCGTGACGAACAGCGGGATCAGCTTCTCCGGGTACTGCCGGGGGCCGTAGTTGTTGCCGCAGCGGGTGATCGACACGTTCAGGCCGTAGGTGATCGCGTACGAGCGGGCGATCAGGTCGCCGCCCGCCTTGCTGGCCGCGTACGGCGAACGCGGGCGCACCGGCGCGGACTCGTCCCAGGAGCCGATGTCGATCGACCCGTAGACCTCGTCCGTCGAGACCTGGACGACCTTGGGCGTGCCCGCCTCCAGGCACGCCTGCAGCAGCGTCTGGGTGCCGAGCACGTTGGTCCGCATGAACTCGGCGGCGGCGCCCTCGATCGACCGGTCGACGTGGGACTCGGCGGCGAAGTTCACCACCAGGTCGTGCCCGGGGACGACCTCGCGCAGCAGCTCGGCGTCGCAGATGTCGCCGTGGACGAACTCGTGCCGCACCCCTTCGAGGTTGGCCCGGTTCCCCGCGTAGGTGAGCTTGTCGAGGACCGTGACGTACGCGTCGTGCAGCCCCCGGACGAAGTGGGAGCCGATGAATCCCGCGCCGCCGGTCACCAGAATTCTTGTCATGTAGTGATCTGTACCTTGCTGTGATCGCCCAGCACGAGACGGTGGGCTCTGGGCGTGTTGGGCGCTCGGGTGACCTCGACGTCGTGGCCGATCAGTGACGCCTCGATCCGGCCGACGCCGTCGATGGACGCCCGGGGCAGCAGGATCGAGTATTCGATCTCGCTGCCGGTGACCACGCACGACGCGCCGACCGAGGTGAACGGCCCGACGTAGCTGTCCTGGACGCGCGCTCCCCGGCCGATGATCGCCGGGCCGACCACGCGGGAGCGCTCGACCACCGCGTCCGGCTCGACCACGACCCGGCCGATCAGCTCGCTGGCCTCGTCGACCCGCCCGCGCACGCCGGGCTCGACCGACTCCAGGACCAGCCGGTTGACCTCCAGCATGTCGGTGACGTTGCCGGTGTCCTTCCAGTATCCCGAGATCACCGACGACTCCACGCGCAGCCCGGCCTCGATCAGCCACTGGATGGCGTCGGTGATCTCCAGCTCCCCCCGCCACGACGGCTTGAGCTCGGCGACGGCGGCGTGGATCGCCGGGCTGAACAGGTACACGCCGACCAGCGCCAGGTCGCTCTTGGGCCGGGCCGGCTTCTCCTCCAGACCGACCACCCGGCCCTTCGCGTCCAGCTCGGCGACCCCGAACTGGCCGGGATCGCCGACCCTGGTCAGCATGATCTGCGCGGCGGGCCGCTCCCTGGCGAACCGGTCCACCAGGTCGTTGATGCCGCCGACGACGAAGTTGTCGCCCAGGTACATGACGAAGTCGTCGTCGCCGAGGAACTCGCGGGCGATCAGCACGCCGTGGGCCAGCCCGAGCGGCGCCTCCTGGCGGAGGTAGGTGACCTGCAGCCCGAACGCCGAGCCGTCCCCCACGGCCGTCTCGATCTCCGCCTGCGTGTCCCCGACCACCAGGCCGAGCTCCCGGATCCCGGCCGCCGCGATGGCCTCCAGCCCGTAGAACAGGACCGGCTTGTTGGCGACGGGGACCAGCTGCTTGGCCGAGGTGTGCGTGATGGGCCGGAGCCGTGTGCCCGACCCTCCGGCGAGCACGAGTGCCTTCACTGCTAGTAAGCCCCTTCTCCACGGGTGACGACGGACCAGGTCTTCCACAGGATCTGCAGGTCGAGCAGGAGTGACCAGTTCTCCACGTAGCGCAGGTCGAGCCGGACGGATTCCTCCCACGTCAGATCGGAGCGCCCGCTGACCTGCCAGAGGCCGGTCATGCCCGGCTTGACCACCAGACGGCGGCGCACGTCGGCGCCGTACCTGGCGACCTCCTCCGGCAGCGGCGGCCGGGGGCCGACGAGGGACATCTCACCACGGATGACGTTGAGCAGCTGCGGCAGCTCGTCCAGCGAGTAGCGGCGCAGGAACGCGCCGACGCGGGTGATCCTTGGATCGTTCCTTATCTTGAACAGCACGCCGTCGAACTCGTTCGCCGCGAGAAGCTGGTGCTTGAGCCGTTCGGCGTCCACCACCATCGTGCGGAACTTCACCACCCGGAACTCCCGGCCGCCCCTGCCCACCCTGGTCTGGTGGAACAGCGCGGGCCCCCGGCTGGTGAGCCTGATCACCAGGGCGAGCGTCAGCAGCGGCAGCGCGAGCACGAGCAGGGCCGCGCCGGCCACCAGCCGGTCGAAGGCCGCCTTCACGAGCTGCCGGGTGCCGTCGAACTCCGGGTGCTCGACGTGCAGCAGCGGCATCCCGGCCACCGGCCTGATGCTGATGCGCGGGCCGGCGACGTCCATGAGCGCGGGCGCGACGAACAGGTCGGTGCGCGCGGTCTCCAAGCTCCAGGCCAGCCGGCGCAGCGCCGCGCCGTCCAGCTCGGGACAGGCCAGGACGGCCACCGCGTCGGCCCGCGAATGGGCCACGACCTCGGCGACGTCGCCGAAGGAGCCCATCACGGGGATGCCGTCGAGGTCGACGTCGAGCGTGTCGTGCGGCAGGCAGGCGCCCACCACCTGCATGCCGTGGTGCGGCTGGCGGCGGAACTGCACGACGAGGTCGAGGATCGACTCCCGGTGCCCGACCGCGATCACCTGCCGCATGTACTCGCCGATCGCCCGCCTGCGGTGCAGCCGCTTGCGCATGCGGTAGCGGAAGTAGAGCGTGGCCAGCAGCACCAGCGGCAGCATCGCCATGACGAAGCTGCGCGCGATGGCCGTCTGCGTGGCGTAGGCCAGGATGGCCGTGGTGGCCATCAGCCCGATGCCGCCGGTGAAGACGGCCTTGAACTCCTCGGTGCCCTCGCCGTTGGCGCGCTGACGGTACGCGCCCGCCATCATGAGCGCGACCGGCCAGACGACGAGCAGGCCGAGCCCGAGCACGTACTCGGCGATCGGCACGTACACGCCGGAGGCCAGGCGTACGCCCAGCACGCACGCGCACGCGAACAGCGCGCACGCCGTGTCCCCGCCTAACAGGAGCCGCAGATACGCCCGGGTCCAGATGTTGGACTCAAGGCGTGGCGCGGCCTCGAGGAGCACAGCAGTGGACTCCCCAGTCCCCACCCTCATAGCACCACCCTGTGATAACTGCTTTCACCGCGATAACAGGACGTTCCTTGTGCCGCATAGGTTGACAATGACCCATGCGTTATCAAGGGCGGCGGCCCCCACTAAAGAGTAAAGATCGATTCCAACCTGGGGAATAACGGGAAATGTCCACAATCGGACGTCGATCTAGGGGTTTCGGGGGTTGACGGAACGATCCAAAAGTGCAGCATCAGAGCGAGAAAATGTGAGGTTTATGGCGACATTTCGCCAGGTGACCGGGAGGCGGAGCCGCTAGTCGTACTCCAGGTCCGGCAATGCGGACGGCGGATCAGGGCTGCGCCACACGACCACAACTCCGTCACGCACGGAATCGGCGGCCAGGTTCAGCCGGTCGAGATCGAAATCGGGCAAGTAGCGTAGCCGGGCGACAAAGGTGGCATCGGTCGCGGAACGCGGCACCACGCAGCCTTCGCCGTCCCGATCGAGCAGGATGTAGTGGACGTCTTCCCCGGATTCGGTGGCGACACGGACCTCCACCACGTCCTCCCACGCGAGGGCTTCGACGCTGCCGTCGGCGTAGTGGCGGGTGACGCCCTCTTCGGTGACATATACGTAGGAGTCCGGCATCGGGTTGCCGTGCATGGCCGCGATTCTTGCGAGTTCCGGGGCCGTCCCGCAAGGGTTCGCGCTCAATGACGCACATGAGCCACCCGTTCAAGGAAGCTCGGGACTGCCCCAGTTGTGGCTGAGATGCGCCGCGACGGCCGCCCGCGCCGCCTCCACCGGGCCGGCCGCGATGGCGTCGAGCAGCTCGCGGTGCTCGCGGATCAGGACGTCCCGGTCGCGGTAGACCTGGCGCAGGCGCACCATGCCGAGCCTGGTCTCGGCGGCGAGCGTGGCGTAGAGACGTTCGAGCCGCCGGCTGCCGGCCGCCTCGATCAGCGCCTCGTGCAGGGCCATGTGCTCGGCGACGGTCGCCGACCAGGGCGCGTCGGCCGGCAGCTCCGCCCACCTGAGCAGCGCGGCCTCGGCGTCGGGCACCCGGCGGCCGGCCACGGCCTGGGCCATCAGGTCCTCCAGGGGGCGGCGCACGTACATGAGGTCCTGGAGGTCCGAGATCGTCACCTCGGGGACATAAGCGCTGCGGTTGCGCTCCCGTCTGAGCAGTCCCTCGTGCACCAGGCCGGCCAGCGCCTCGCGCACGGTCGGCCTGGCCACGCCGTACGACGCGGCGATCTCCTGCTCGGGCAGCGGCGTGCCCGGCGCGATCTCGCCGGAGAGCACGCGGGTGCGCAGGGCGTCGGCGAGCGCGCCGACCGTGGAGACGGGTTTGAGGGGCAACATCACGGCTGTGATGCTAGTGCCGTTTCCCTGCCCTGCTCGCTGCCCCGCTCCCCGCCCCGGCCCTGGCCCCGGGCTCTGCCGCGTTCCGGCACGGCCACCGCCACCAGCCCGAGCACCAGCATCACCAGCCCGGCGATCGACAGCGGGGCCAGCCGCTCGCCCAGCACCAGCAGGCCCAGCAGCGCGGCGACGGCCGGCTCGGCCAGCGCCAGCGTCGAGGCCGTGGCGACCGGCGTGGTGCGCAGGCCGCGCCCGTACAGGATGTAGGACAGCGCGGTGGTGCCGAGGCCCAGGTAGAGCACGGCGAGCAGCCCGCGCGGCTCCCCCAGCCAGCCGACGCCGTTGACCAGCAGCACCGGCAGCATGACCAGGGCGGCGCCGCCGAACAGCACGCCCATCACGGCGTCCGACTCGGCCCCCTTCTCGATGGCCCTGGCCGCGGAGACCGCGTAGAAGGCGTAGAGCAGGCCGCCGAGCAGCGCGAACAGCACCCCCGACACCATCTGCCCGCCCGCCTGCGCGCCGCCGCCGCCGATCAGCGCCGCGCACCCGCAGACCGCCGCCGTGGTCGCCAGCGCCCACCGCCCGCTCGGCCGCCGGCCGTGCAGCACCCAGGACAGCAGGCCCGTGAACACGGGCCCGCTGCCGATCGCGACCACCGTGCCGACGGCCACGCCCGTGCGGCCGACCGCCGCGAAGAAGCACAGCTGGTACGCCGCCACCGCCAGGGCCGCCGGCACCAGCACCGGCCGGAACGCCCGCCGGACGCCGGCCCGCGCGAGCAGGCCGAGCGCGGCGCCGCCGATGACCAGCCGGGCCGCGGCCAGGGCGACGGAATCGGCCGAGACCAGCAGCCCCGCGGTGCCCGCGGTGCCCCAGAGCGCGGAGGCGCCCACGACGGCGAGAGGTCCGTTCTTCATGCCGCCATTGTCAGACAATTAGACAATTTCGTCCAGCAGGCCGTCCAGCATGCGGTCAGCGGGGGCGGCGACGTCGCCCGCGTAGTCGTCCAGGACGGCGAGCGCGTCGTGCACGTTCGGCAGGCTTCGGCGCGGCAGCTCCAGCAGCGGCTCGCCCTCCGCGGTGATCCCGCCCGCCACGTGGAAGGCGTCGCCGGAGACGGTGAGGGACACCTCGAAGCGCACCTCGCGGCCGTCGGGGAGGACGAAGTCGGCGCCGGTGCGCACCCCCGAGGGCGGGACGAAACAGGAGAAGGGACGGCTGCGCACGAAGGGGTGGCGTAAGCCGGCGAGGATCTCGGCCGCCCTGCTCAGGGCCGCCAGCAGCCCGGCCGCGGCCCGGCTCTCGCTGTCCACCCGAAAAAGGGTAGTTCACCCCGCCACCACGTGACCAGCGCACCCGATCACCCGGCCCTCCCGGGCCCTCCGGCCGCCGGGCCCTCCGCAGTGGGATCAGCCGGTCACCAAACCCCTCCCCGATGCGAGCGTCGCCCCGGGCCCTCCGCGGCGGGAGCAGGCCGGGCGGGTCAGTCGGTGGCGAGGCGGGCGTGGCGCTCGACGTCGAGGCGCACGCCCTCGTGGCGGAGCTTGCCGCGCTCGACGCCCTCCGCCCGGAACCCCGCCTTGGTCGCCACCCGGCACGACGCCGGGTTGTCGGTGCGGTGCCCCAGCTCCAGCCGGAAGAGCCCGCGCTCGCCGAACGCCCACCGGGCCAGTTCCTCGGTGGCCGCGGTCGCGATCCCGAGCCCCCGGTGCGCGGGCAGGACCCAGTAGGACACCCACCCGTTGTCGTGGGCGTCGATCCCGGCCACGGCCACGTTGCCGACCACCGCGCCGCCCTCGACGGTCACTGCGAACGCGTGCCCGACGCCCGTCCAGGACGTGATCCAGCCCACCGCGTCCTTGAGCGTGACGACGGGGAAGGACGACTGGCGGCGCAGATCGGGCGTACGGAACGCGCGCAGCACGGCCGGGGCGTCGTCCTCGCGCCACTCGCGAAGCCGGATGTCGACGGGGGTCACGCTGCCCGAGACTACCGCCGGCTCACGAGGGCGCGATCTGGTGCTCCGCCTCGAACGCGCTGACCAGCGGCCGGGGCGCGGTCAGGCACCACGCCTCGGCCATCAGCTCGAACAGCTCGTCGATGTCGATCTTGCCGAGGTGGACGACGACCCACCCGAAGCGCCCGGCGGTGAACTGCACCTCGAACACCTCGGGCCGCTCGGCCACCAGCGCGAGCTGCTCCTCGATCGTGGCCTTGACCCCGACGGTCTCGGTCTTCTCCCACAGGTAGCCGAAGCCCTTGCCGTGGACCTTGAAACCGACCCACTCCGCGCTGGGATGCTCGGTCACCTCCGGCAGCCCGCGCACCAGATCGAGGAACTCGTCGACGCTCACACCCATGCCGACCTGTCTACCAAACCCGACCGACAACTCCGCCCGCTCAGCGGTAGTAGCGGACCTCGATGACGTTGCGGTCCGGGTCGGGGAAGAAGATGGTCTCGGGGGCGATGCCCTGGGCGCCGAAGGAGTTGGAGCCGGTGCCGGTGACCTCGACCCCGTGGTCCTTCAGCCGCACCTTGAGCGCCTCGAAGTCCTCTCTGCTCACCGACAGGCAGAAGTGGTTGATCTGGTGTCCGGCGCTGCCCGTCACCCCCGTGCCCTCCTCCACGCCCTTCGACACGTCCTGCGCCATCAGGTCGATGATCGTCTCCTCGGCGATCCGTACACTCGGGAACCCCGCTTTGCCCTCGCGGAACTCCTCCCCCCGGACCCCTGGCAGGCCCACCACCTGCTCGTAGAAACGCAGGGCGGCAAGCTGGTCGGAGACCCAGAGAACGAGATGGTCCAGACGCGCATCCATGTAATAGATCCTCCATTCCCGTCCAATATCCGTTGCGCGCATGCCGCTGTCCAATTGAGGGCTCCCGGGACGGACGATCGTCCCCTGATCGAAAGACGGGATTCACGCGGGGTTCCCCTGTCCCGGCGGGGGCCGATCCGTCATGATTTCTCCCATGACGGTGACCGTGCGGACCGAGCCGATGCCCTTCGTCGTACGGGCCGCCAGGTTTCTCATGACGCTCCAGGTGGCGTTCGGGCTGGTGGCAGTCGTCTCCCTGGGCGCCGCGGCGTTGTCCGTCCTCGCCCCCGGCCCGCTGCTGCTGGTCGCGTGGGAGGCGGCGATCCTCGGGCTGACCGGCTGGCTGTTGGGCCGGTTCGGCAGGCGCGCCATGTGGGTGCGCTGGGCGGTCGTCGCCCTGGAGGTGCTCGTCGTCACCGACTACGTGGTGCTGCGGCTGATGGACTCCGGCGGCCTCGACCCGGTGCGGCTGCTCGTCGCGAACGCCCTCGGGCCGGTGCCCGTCGTCGCCCTGCTGCTCCTGCCGCCGTCCTGGCGCTGGTTCTCGCGGCAGAAGCGGACGGATGCCCCCTCTTGACAGGAATGGGCGAAGATCGTCCATGATCGGGCATGAACGCGTTGATCCGGGCGGCCCTCGTGGGGGCCGTCGTGGGCCTGGCACAGGCCGTCATCGCCTTCCACGGCCCTGAGGACGCCGCGGGCAACCTGCTGCTGATGTTGTTCGCGCCCCTTCCGGCCGGGATGTTGCTCTCCTGGTACGCCATGTTGCGGAACTGGTGGCTCGTGGCGCTGCTGGGGCAGTTCGCCCTGGTCGCGCTGTACGTCGGCCTGACCATGACCGCCCCCGTCTCCGTCCTCGTCGGATTCGGCTCCTGGCGGGTCGGCCTGATCACCATGGCCGCCGGAGCCTGCGGCTACGCCGTGGGAGCGGGCCTCGCCCTGCCGCTCGCCACGCCGCTGCGCGTCTCGGCGGTCGGCGTGGCCGCGTCCCTGTTCCTGGCGGCCTGGTCGAACCAGGACGTGATCGCCCTCGCCGCCCAGGCGCAGGGCATGACCGCCCGGGACACCACGAACGTCGTGCCCGACTTGCCCGGTTTCCGGCTGACCCAGGCGAAGATCTACGGCCCGGAACTCTCCCTGTGGTACGAGCGCGCCACCGCCACCGTCTTCGTCGACGTCCTGTCGGAGACCATGTCCCCGGAGCAGGCCTGCGACGACGTAGTGGATCCCCAGGAGGACATGACCTGCGTGGAGGCCGCGCCGGACCTGTGGATCCTGAGGACCGACCACGGCAGCACCGTGTACACCGCCTACGAGAACACCCTGGTGCGGCTCTCCAGCAGGGCCGTGCCCGAGAAGCAGTTGCTCGCCGCCGCGCGCGCCCTGCGGCCCGTCGGCCTCTGGGAGCTGGCCGCGCCCGCGTACGAGCGACCGTGATGCTGCCAGGCAGCCGGAAAGTGATGAAAGATGCTGGATAGGCTGGGGTTCAGCGACGAGGAGGAGGTCGTCTACCTGGAGCTCCTGCGCCGCCGCCGGGTGACGATCCCCGACGTGGGCGAGGCGCTGGACCTGCCGGTGACGGCCGTGACGGCGGCCGTGACGCGGCTCGTCGCGCTCGGTCTGGCCAGCCGCGACAACACC
Source organism: Nonomuraea sp. NPDC050227 (assembly GCF_044459705.1). Taxonomy (NCBI): domain Bacteria; kingdom Bacillati; phylum Actinomycetota; class Actinomycetes; order Streptosporangiales; family Streptosporangiaceae; genus Nonomuraea; species Nonomuraea sp. NPDC050227. The sequence goes on from NZ_JBITJF010000001.1 coordinate 401,290, forward strand.
GGGTTGTACATGGCCGTGCCCCCCGACGTGGGCCTCGGCACGCTGATCGCCGAGCGCCAGGCCGCGTTGCAGCAGGTGCAGGGCAGGCTGGCCGAGCTGGTGGAGGTCTACCGCACGGGCGCGGCCTCGCCCGCGGGCGAGATCGAGGCGCTCACCACGCCGGAACAGCTCGCCACCTGGCTCGGCAACCTGGAACGCGGCGCCCGCCGGGAGGTGCTGGCCTTCTTCCGGCCCCCGTACGTGCTCGACGTCAACCTCGACGACTCCACCAACGCCCTGGCCACCTACCGCTACGTGTACGAACGCGCCGCGCTGGACGACCCCAGGGCCCCGGCCGAGATCGCCAGGTTCCTGAAGGGCGGCTACGAGATCAGGATCGCCGCCGAGCTGCCCAGCAAGATGATCATCGTGGACCGGGAGGTCGTGCTCCTGCCCGTCCTGCCCGACCAGACGAGCGTGGAACCGGGCTTCCTCCTGGTCAGGGGGCAGTCCCTGGTCCATCTTCTGGTGGAGTTGTTCGAGCGGGTGTGGCAGGCGGCGACCCCGCTGCGGCTCACCGCCACGAGCGTGACCGAAGGGGTCGCGGCCTGGGACGACACCGATGTCACGCTGATGACGTACCTGCTGTCCGGGATGCCGGACAAGACGGTCGCCAGCCGGCTCGGCACCAGCGAGCGCACCGTCCAGCGCCGGATCCGGCGGCTGATGAAGCTGGCCGGGACCGACAGCCGCATGCAGCTGGCCTGGTACGCGGCCCGGTCCGGCATGATCCCGCCGTGAGGGGCGCCCCCGCCGGGGACGCCCCTCACCTGGAACTATCGGCTTAGCTGGTACGCGCGGGTCACGATCTGCTCGACGGTGCCGCCGTCGGCGTCGGTGGCCTGCACGCGCAGCGACACGAACCCGCCGGGCTTGGCCGGGTTCCTGATCGTGCCGGTGAAGGCCCGCTCACCGGCCCCGGCGAGCCGTACCGGCTGCCAGGTGGCGCCGTCGTCGGCGGAGGTCCACAGGGCGGCCCGGGTGATGCGCGGCCCCGCCAGGCCCTTCGGGTAGCGCAGGCCGAGGCCGACGCGGGTGGGGGCGTTCGCGTGGGCGCTGTTGGTCTCGTCCACGTCGAGGTCGTAGTCGATCGACAGGACCGGCAGCAGGTCCTGGGCGGCCACCTGCTGCGAGTGGAACGTCCAGTCGGTGCGCACCTTGGTGGAGGTCGTCCAGAAAGGTGCGTTCCGCTGCACGTCGGTCACCACGCGGTACCGGGCGCGCTCCGGCACCACCGGGAAGGCGACGGCCGCCGACGGCGCGGAGCCCAGCAGCTCGCCGTCGCGGTAGACCGTCGACTGCTCCTTGTCGGCGGAGGCGCGGAACAGGTACGTCTGGCCGGGCGCGGTGTCGAACAGCCCGCCCGCGAAGAGCACGCCGATCGCGCCCTCGCGGACCGCCGACTTGTCCACCGCGGCCGGCAGCGCCGTGCGGACCACCGCCTTGTTCCAGTCGCGCGACACCCGCTGACCGGCCTTGAGCACGGACGGCGCGGTCTGCTGCCACGCCTGGCCGCCCTCCCAGACCGAGCCCACCTGCATCGACTCGAAGGTCCGCAGGTCGGCCGTGACGTACTCGGTGAGGGGCCGCGGGATGACCATCCGGGTGAAGACCTGGTAGGCCGTGCCCTGCATCGGCGAGACCAGCGCCCGGGCGTACCCGGCCTCCGTGTCCGGCGCCGAGGCGTGGAACGACGACTGCACGGTGGCCAGCTCGCCGTCGCGCACCTTGTACCGCTGGTCCGCCGGGACGCCGCCGTTGCGGTACTTGACCAGCTCGTAGGCGTACGGGCTCACCGCCGTGCCCGAGAGCCGGACCTGAAGCCTGCCCTTGGCCGCCGCCGCGGCCAGCCGGGCGCCCTGCTCACCCGCGAGCGTCATCGCCGGGATCCTGGTCGGCGACGTGCTCCAGTTGTCGGCGCCCCAGTTGTCGGGCTTGTCGTTGTAGATGATGACCGCGCCCGCTCCCGCGGCGGCCGCGTTGTCGACCTGCTGCTGCGGCGTGAGCTCGGCGCTGCGCTTGACCAGCGCGAGCCGTCCCCGGACCGGCTGCCCCACGTAGTCCTCGGGACGCCCGCTCCCGGCGTCCGCGGCCCGCAGGACCTGGGCGCCGTCGATGCGCGCGGAGCCGGCCCGGCCCCGGAAGTAGGCCGGCTCGATCGGCTCGGCCCCGGCGCCGAGGACCTGGGCCTTCAGCTCCGGCGCGGTGAGCGACCAGGCGACCCGGGACTCGAAGCGGCTGCTCGTGCCCTGGGACGGGACGGAGTACACCTTCGTCTCGCCGTTCATCCACTGTTCGAGGCCGTAGGCGCTGGTGCCGGCCGCGCTCTGGACCGACAGGCCGAGCCGGACCCTGTCCGTCTGGTTCGGCTTCGGGGTGTCCATGGTGACCTGTCCGGCCTTGGCGCCGTCGAAGGTGATGGTCCGGTCGGAGTCGATGACCGCGCCCGGCTCGGCGCCGTAGGTGTACTCCCAGACCCGGTTCCCGTCGGCGGCGTAGTGGAAGATCTCCGCCATGAAGGCGTGCTCGCCCCGGGGCAGCCGGACCTTGGCGGTGCCGTCCGCGCCGATCAGGTAGCTGTCCGGAAGGGCCAGCCTGTCGAGGTTGATGTCGTGCACGACGGCGGCGCCGGTGGTCGGCTTGCCGTCCCGGTCGAGCACCTTGAGGGTGACGTCGAAGCGCTCCACGTCCCGGACGAAGCCGACGGCCGTGGTCACGACCGTCTGGCCGTCGGCGGTGGTCGCGGTGACGTGCGCGCCGTGCGCCCCCGCCGGCACGGCCGAGGTGTTGACGGTGACGGCCGCCGACGCGGTGCCGTGCGCCGGCACGGTCACCGTCTGGGCGCCCAGGGTCAGCGCCGTGGCCGGCAGGTCCTCGCCCGCGCCCTTGGCGGCGAGCGTCAGGGTGACGGGCTGGTCGCCGTCGTTGACGTACTCGATCTGCTTGGTGGCCGGCTCTCCGGCGTCCCAGTCGGCGAGCCTGAAGTCGATCACGCCGGAGCCCGAGACGGGCTGGCGTACGGCGCGGCTCACGTCCACGCGGCCGGCGCCCTGGCTGTGCACGGGGGTGCCGGCCGTCGTCCGCGCCGTGCTGACGAGCTGGTTCTTCAGCCTCGCGGCGGTCCAGTCGGGGTGCCGCTGCGCGAGGATGGCGGCGGCGCCCGCCACGTGCGGCGTGGCCATAGACGTGCCGCTCGCCGTGGTGTACGAGCCGTCCACCGGCGTGCCCATCGAGGTGCCCGCGGCGCGGGCGGCCACGATCTTGAAGCCGGGAGCGGTGATCTCCGGCTTGAGCGCCCCGTCGCCGCCGCGGGGCCCTCGGCTGGAGAAGTCGGTGATCGCGTCGGCCGAGTCGACCGCGCCGACGGTGAGCGCCGCCTCGGCCACGCCGGGCGAGCCCACCGTGGTCGTCCCAGGGCCGCTGTTGCCCGCGGCGATGGTGAACAGCACGCCCGTCTCGGCGGTCAGCTCGTTGACCGCCACGGCCATCGGATCGGTGCCGTCGGCGCCCTCCTGGCCGCCCAGGCTCATCGAGACGACCTTCGCGCCCGAGTGCGCCGCCCAGTTCATCCCGTCGAGGATCCACGACTCCATGCCGGCGCCCTCGTCGGCCAGCACCTTGCCCACGATCAGCCGGGCGCCGGGCGCCACGCCCTTGTACTTGCCGCCCGAGCCCGCGCCGCTGCCCGCGATCGTGGAGGCGACGTGCGTGCCGTGCCCGTGGCCGTCCTTCGCCGTCTCGCCGGGGACGAAGCTGCGGCTCTCGGCGATCCGGTCGGCCAGGTCGGGGTGCTCGGCGTCCACGCCGGTGTCCAGGACGGCGACCTTGACGCCGGTCCCGTCGTAACCGGCGGCCCATGCCTCGGGGGCGCCGATCTGCGGCACGCTCTTGTCGAGCAGCGTCTTGACCTTGCCATCCAGCCAGAGCTTCTCGATGCCGCCGGAGAGCCGGGCCTTGGGCGTTCCCGCCTTGGCGGTGTCGTCGTCCACGGCCTCCCAGAACGCGCCGCCGCGCTTCTTGTCCGCGGCGACGGCCGCTCCCCGGATGCCGGGCAGGGACCGGGTGAGCCGGCCGCCGTCGGGCGGAGCGGCCTTGGCCAAGCCCTTGCCGGTGTAGCGGACGATGGTCGGGATCGACTCGCTGTGGGCGTCGTCGTACCCCTGGGCGATGAGCTGGGTGACGTTGAACAGCCGCTTGTCCACCTGGCCCGAGGCGACCAGCGGCGCGGCCTCGTTCGGCAGCACGTACACGTCGCCGCCGACCGTGTAGGTGCGCAGGGCGCCGGCCGACCGTTCGCCGGGGGTGACGGTGACCGAGACGGGACGGCCGGCCTGGCTGGCCACGGTGACCTCGTCCCCGGTGATGAGGGTGACCCGCGCGGTGGTGACCGACGACGCCGGGACGCCGGTGACTCCGGCGACTCCCGCGGCGGGGGCCGTCGCGTCACCGTGGGCGCTTCCGGTGCCGGCCGCGACGAGCGTGGCGGCGAGGGCGGCGCTGAGCAGCGCCGCTCTACGACTGAATGGCATGGCGGTGGCTCTCTTTCTACCGGTTGGGGGGTTGCGCAACCGGCAGAACAAAGTTTCGCCAGAAAGGGACGTACACACCATGACTAGGGCATGGCGGACAACCGACATGTCAGGTCGTCGCCACCGGCCGGGTCAGCACCGGTTGTCAAGGCGTGAGGTCGCGGGCGGTCCCGCCCGCGACGGCCCCCAGCTTGTCGGGGTTGGCGACGTTGTGGACGGCGGTGATGTGCCCGTCGGCGTCGAAGTCGAAGGTCACGGTGGCGACGACCTTGCCCTGACCGCGGAACACCACGCCGGGGCCGCCGTTGATCTCGGCGAGCTCGGCCCGCATGTCGCCCGGCTCGACGCCCTGGTAGGAGACCGTGCCGATCGCGGCGAACCACGCGGCCACCGTCTTCGCGCCCACGACCGGACGCAGCGCCTGGCGCACCTTCCCGCCCCCGTCGGTCCACAGGGTGACGTCAGGGGACAGCAGTTCCATGAGCGTGTTGATGTCGCCGCCGGTCGCGGCGGCCAGGAAGCGCCGCGTGACGTCCCGCTGCCGCGTCCGGTCCGCCGTGAAGCGCGGCCGCCGGGCCTGTACGTGCTCCCGCGCCCGATGCGCGACCTGGCGCACCGCCGCCTCGGAACGCTCCACCGCCTCGGCGATCTCGGCGTGGCTGAAGCCGAAGACCTCCTTGAGCACGAACACCGCGCGTTCGAGCGGGCTCAGGGTCTCCAGGACCACCAGCATCGCCGTCGAGACCGAATCTGCGCCCGCGACGTCGTCGGCGGTGTCGCCGCTGGTCAGGATCGGCTCCGGCAACCACGGCCCCACGTACGTCTCGCGCTGGTACTGCGTGGACCGCAGCCGCTGCAGGGCCACGTTCGACACGATCCGCGCCAGGTACGCCTTCGGATCCGCCACCTGCGAACGGTCGTCGGCCGACCACCTGATCCAGGCGTCCTGGACCGCGTCCTCGGCGTCGGCCGCCGAGCCGAGCACGCGGTAGGCCACCGAGAACAGCAGCTTGCGATGCTCGTCGAAGACCTGCTGGTCCTGCTCCGGGTACGCGCGGCTCATCGCCCGGCGCCGATCCGGGTGAACCGGCCGCCACGCGGCCAGAGCGCGCCGGAGACCGGCATCTTCTTCATGCGGAGGTACGTCGGCCAGGGTGCTGCGGTCACCGTCTCCTTATACCGTGCGGCCGTGCGACCGGTGAGATACACCCGGCGCGGGCTGTCGTCGGGGTGGGTGAACTGCACGACCCCGTCGTTGCGGCCGAGGCTCACCGGGGTGTGGTAGTAGCCGAAGCGGAACGGCTTGAGCCGCCGGCCGTCCAGGGCGCGCAGGATCGACACCGCGGCGTGCACGCCGGTCGGCATGCCGCTCTGGCAGGTGCCGTGCATGACGCCGTAACCCTGGCGGATCGCGGCGGCGTCGCCGAGGGCGTACACGTCCGGGTGCGAGACCGAGCGCAGGAAGGCGTCGGTGACGATCCGGCCGCGGTCGTCCACGGTGAGCCCGGCGGCCGCCGCCAGCGGCGAGACCCGCGTGCCGCTCGTCCACAGCACGACGTCGGCGGCGACGCTCTCCGCGTCCGGTCCGCACACCACCTCGACCGACCCGGGCAGCACCTTCGTGACCTCGACGCCGCTGCGCACCCGGACGCCCAGCCGGGCCAGCGCCTTCCTGACGTACTCCCTCGGCCCCGCCGCCATGGCCGCGCCGGGCTCCTGCCTGCCGAGCAGCACGACGTCCAGCTCGGGGTGGCGCTCGGCGATCTCGGCGGCCGACTCGACGCCGGTCAGCCCGCTGCCGCAGACGGCCACCGTGCCCCTGCCCAGGCGGCCCAGCCGGGCGGCCAGCGCCTCGGCGTCCGGCACGCTGTCCAGCGTGTACGCGTGCTCCTCCACCCCCGGCACCGTCACCGTGTCGGCCACGCTGCCCAGCCCGTACACGAGGGTGTCGTAGTGCAGGACCTGGTCGTCGTCGATCCGCACGCTCCTGGCCCGCACGTCCACGGCGGTCACCCAGCCGCGCACGAACCGGGCCCCGGTGCCCTCCAGCAGCTCAGGGATGCGCATCTCGGCGACCTGCTGCCCGCTCGCCACGACGTGCATCCGCAACCGCTCGGTGAACCGCTCCCGCGGATTGACCAGGGTCACCCGGACGTCCGCCCGCCCCTTGGTCCGCGCCGCGAGCTGAATGGCCGCCGCCATCCCCGCGTACCCCGCCCCCAGCACCAGGACGTGGTGCGGAGCCTTGCCGTTCTCGCGCTGTGTGGTCATCGCCGTGCCCTTTCCTACGGTGCGTCTGACCACGTGATGCAAGACCCCGCCCCATCCGTGACACGCCCTTGCTGTGATCCGCGCCACAGTCCGGCGACAGGCCTCTTACGACTTGGCGCCGCCAGAACGGGTCAGGCCCGGCCGTTACGCCGGATGTAGGACCCGAACGTCGAGCCGCTGCAGGGCAGACGCATTCCCGTCGCGATCAGAGCGTCCACGAGGTTCCCCGCGGCGACCTCGTTGAGCTTGCCGTCCTGGGTGGCGCGGGCGAGCAGCCACAAGGTGCCGTGCACGTCCAGGCCGTGCGCCCTCCCCACGGTCACGGCCTCGCGATCGTCCGTGACGGCAATGCCCCGGGCCAGCTCCGCCGCGGAGAAGACGCTGGCCTCGCCGAGATTGCGCTCAGCAGACCCGATCCGCTGCGCCCACTTCATGAAGCACCTGAGCTCCTCCAGCGAGTCGAGCCGCGCCAGCCCCAGCCAGTCGGCGTCCAGCACCGTCCGAAGGAGGGGATGCTCTTCCATGCCCGCGCGGATCTCTTCCCGGACGACATGGGTGGTCAGGCACGCGGTGCCGGCCAGGAGATCGCGCAACACGTCGAGGCGCTCGGCGCGGGCGAAATGGTTCAGGCACATCGCGTCGAACACCAGGGCGGGCTCCGGGCCAGGGTCGCTCACAGCTCGCAATCCGTGTCCTCGCGCACCGGCAGGTCGCCTGCCACGATCTGGCCGCGCATGAGCTCGACCGCACGGGACTCCGTGATGAGCGATCTCTTGAACGCCTCCAGCACAGCATGCGCGAAGCTCGGGGGCACTCGCACCGTTTCCAGGTCGGGCTGCGGCGCCCAACCGACCGCTTCCATCAGCTCCGCCCGGGTGGGGTTCCTCCGGCGCATCTCTTTGGCGACACCTCTGGTGACGGCTCCGGCCTCCACCGCCTGCCGTACGGTCAAAGACCAGGACGCCCTGAACCGGGCTGCGAGAACCACCAGATCCTCACGCCTCGCTCCCCCGTCCGTACGGGCCGCCGCGCGGAACGCTTCGACCGGAAGCAGAAGTTCGGCGGCGAACGCGTCAATGATCGCTTCCCTGTCGTCACGGGAGGCGTGGACGCCGATGTCGGTCGAGTATTCGTCTCCGACGATCAGATGCCCCAGCTCATGGGCCGCGGTCGCGCGCCGGCGGCCGGGATCGCCGTGCTTGCTGACGACCGCCACGGCCACGTCGCCCTCGATCAGTGACGCGCCTTCACCCGGCACTTCGACGACCGCGACCAACTGCCCGAGCCGTTCGCACACGCTCATGAGTGAATCGATGGGTTCGGCCCTGTGCCCCAGACGCTCTCGCACCCACAGGGCCGCACGGCGGGCAGCCGCAATATCCTGAACCGGCTCCGGGCAGCGCCTTGTTTCAGGAGGACTGAACACTCCCAGGTTTACAAGCTGCCGAATGTCGGCCAGCCACGTGGAGAGCGCCACCTCCAATCGATGCGACTGCCGTGACGCGTCGGTCACCGTGTCATCGGCCAACTCCGCGCGCCGGGACACCACCAGTGGGGTCGGATCCAGGAAATAGCTCAGGGGAACCCGGAGAACCGCCGACAATCTGGCCAGTTCGAGCGCGTCGACCCGGCGGACGCCTCTCTCGATCTTCGCGATCATCGTCCGGTCGAGCTTCAGCTCCGAGGCCAGCTCCTCCTGGGACATGTCGGCGGCCATGCGGCACTCGCGTACGCGCTCACCGATGTCCAGCCACTCTCCCGGCTCCTTCATAGTGCGATAATCGCACACACACAGATGGGGACGCGAGGCCGGAAAGTCGAATCCCGGCAATCATCGCTCCAATAAACATTCATCCGCCTATTCGCACTTACGCCCGATTACATGACCCTCTCGGCGAACGAAGTCGCCTGCGGCGGCATCCAACTGTTCATGATCGGCGTGACGCTCTCCCTGCTGCTGGCCCTGTCCCCGGCGGCCGTGACCGAGATTCCGAAGAACTTCCTGCTCACCGAGCGCGAGGCGCGCGTGCCGCTGAGCCCGGACGACGCCGCCGAGCAGGGATACAAGATCATCGACAGCCTCGCCGCGCCCTTCGGGTTGAACCCGTGCCGGCATCGGCGGGCCGTCGACCGGGGCCGCACTGCCGCCCGCACGATCACCTACTGGAGCAGCGCGCCCAGCAACTCGGCCGAGCAGCTCGTCCTCTACAAGAGCCCGCGGGCCGCCCGTGCCGCGCTCGCCGGCCTGCGCGCCGAGGCCGGGCGGTGCGCGCGCAAGGGTGACCCGTCGATGCCCTCGATCAAGGTCCAGTGGCGGACGACCAAGGTGAAGGCGGGGGACGAGGCCGTGGGCATGGGCTACCGGACCCGGCAGGACGGCAACGTGGACCGGACGGTCACGGGGGTCGTCGCGCGCCGGGGCAGCGCGCTGATCATCTACCGGACCGACGAGGGCGACTACGACCCCGGCCGGCTCACCAAGAACGCCAGGAAGATGGCCGCCAAGGTCTGCGGCCTGCCCGGCGTCTGCTAACCCGCCCGGCGCGACGACAACCGGTCCAGCAGGACGGGGACGACCGTGAGCGCGGCCAGCCCCGCGCCGATCCACGGGACGGCGGCGACCCCCGCCCCCGCGTCCAGCACGACGGCGGCCGGCACCGGCACCAGGCTGATGCCCAGCTGGAAGGCCGAGACCGTGGTGGCCCCGGCGAGCGCCGGCGCCCCCGACGCGATGGCGAACACGCGCCCGTAGATGGCCGGGTTCAGCACGAACCCGGCGACGCCGAGCAGCAGCACCAGCGGCACGACGGCCGCGACATGCCGCCCGAGCACCGCCAGCAGCACGGAGCAGGCCGCGATCCCGAGCGCCCCCGCCAGCAGGGCGTGGGTGGGCAGCCGGTCGGCGATGCGGCCCCCGACCGACAGCCCGGCGAAGGCCCCCACGCCGAACAGCGTCAGGATCACCGGCACCCACACCCCGGGCACGCCCGTGACCTGCGTCAGGAACGCCGCCAGGTAGTTGTAGGAGATCATGTAGGCCGCGGTGCTCAGCAGGGTGACGGCGTACACGATCCACAGCTGCGGCCGGCGCATCGTGCGGAGCTCGCCGCGGACGCTCGCCTGCCCGTGCCCGCCGGTGGCGGGCAGCGCCACGAGCGTCAGGACGGCGCCGGCGACGGTGAGCACGGTCACGGCCCAGAACCCGCCGCGCCACCCGGTGAAGTAGCTGATCATCGCTCCGGCCGGCCCGCCGGCGATCATCGCCAGGCTCAGCCCGCTGACGACCACCCCGGACGCGCGGGCGGTGCGGTCCGCCGGGACCAGCCCGATCGCGGTGACCGCCGCCACCGCCCAGAACCCCGCGTACGCCAGACCGGAGAGAAAGCGCGTGACCAGCAGCACCGGATGGCTGTCGGCGAGGATGCCGATCGCCACGCAGGCGGCGAAGGCCGCCTGGGCGACCACCAGCGTCGTCCGGCGCGGCCAGCGGAGGGTCATGACGGCCAGCGGCGGCCCGCCGATCACGACCCCCGCCGCGAACGCCGAGATCAGCCCGCCGGCGGAGGCCAGCGTGATCCGCAGGTCCGCGGCGACCGCCGGCAGCACCCCGGCGAGCAGGAACTCCGCGCTGCCCATCGAGAACAGGCTGAAGGACAGCAGGTAGACCCCCAGCGGTAACCTGCCGCGGGCGACCGCCGCCCCTCCGGTGGCCGTGGCGCTCATCGGTCCGCCCCCGCCGCGCGCAGGGCCGAGGCGAGGTATTCGTCCAGGACGTGCCGGGGAGCGGCTCCCGTCCAGGAACCGGCGGGCCGGCCGCCGGCGTACACCACGAAGGCGGGGACGGCGGTGATGCCGTGCCGGGCGGCCAGGCCGGGCTGGTCGTCCAGGTCGGCCCGGACGACGTCCACCTCGCCCGCGCGGTCGGCCGCCAGGCTCTCCACGATCGGGGTGACCATCTGGCACGGACGGCACCAGGCCGCCCAGAACTGGATCAGGACCGGACGTTCCGCCTGGAGGACGCGTTCGGTGAAGTTCTGCTCGGTGACGCTGCGCACCGAGCCGGGAACATGCGCGGGCATGACGAAGTCTCCTTGCGTGCGGGGGCTAGCGAGCCAGGACGGACGTCGCGCGGCGCCGCTCGACGGCGTCCCGCACCTCTTCGTCCACCAGGTCGGCGTTGACGGCGGACGCGGCGGCCGAACCCATCCCCGCCGCCGTGACGACCTGCGCGCGCGGGTCGACGACGTTGCCCGCCGCCCAGACGCCGGGCACGCTGGTCCGTCCCGTCCGGTCGGTGACGACCCAGCCGGCGTCGTCCTTGTCGCAGCCCAGACGGGTGAGCACCTGGTCCTGCGGCGCCATGCGCGGGAACAGGAACACGGCGGCGCGCGGCAGCACCCGCCCGTCGGCGAGCTCGACGCCGCGCAGCCGTCCGTCCTGGACGACGAGGTGGTCGATCGGGCCCTCGACGATGCGCACGCCGCGGGCCTCCAGCCGGTCGCGGTCCTCCGGCGTCAGGTCGAGGGTGTGGGTGAGGAGGACGACGTCGTCGCTCCACTGGCGCAGCAGCAGGGCCTGGTGGACCGCGCCCGGATGCGTGCCGAGCACCCCCAGCGGCTGGTCGCCGACCTCGTGGCCGTGGCAGTAGGGGCAGTGCAGGACGTCCTTGCCCCACCGCTCGCGCACGCCGGGGATGGCGGGCAGCTCGTCGTACAGGCCGGTGGCGACCAGCAGGCGGCGGGCGCCGAGCACCGGGCCGCCCTCCAGCCGCACCGCGAAGCCCGGTTCGACCTCCTCCACACGCCCCCGGACGAACCGCACGCCGTACCGCTCTATCTCGGCCCGGCCGAGCTCCAGCAGGGTCGCGGGCGGCAGGCCGTCGCGGGACAGGAAGCCGTGCATGTGCGCGGCCGGGGCGTTGCGCGGCGCGCCCGCGTCGACCACGACCACCTTGCGGCGCGCGCGCCCGAGGAGCAGGGCCGCGCTCAGTCCGGCCGCCCCCGCGCCGACCACCACCACGTCGTACTCGGTGTTCTTGCTGTTCATCGCCGTAGTCATGGCGATCACCTCCAGCCCCGATGGTGCGATCCGGCACGCGGGGATGACAACTTCTGTTGCCATTTCTGGGAAATCGGAGGTGGAATGGACCCCATGGAGCAGCAATCGCGGATCGACGCCACGCTGGCCCAGGTCGGCGCCCGGCTCAGACACCTCCGCACCCAGCGCGGCGTGACCCTGTCGGCCCTGGCCGAGGCCACCGGCATCTCCAAGAGCACGCTCTCGCGCCTGGAGTCGGGGCAGCGCCGGCCCAGCCTGGAGCTGCTGCTGCCGATCGCGGAGGCGCACCAGGTGCCGCTGGACGAGCTGGTCGGCGCGCCGGAGGTCGGCGACCCGCGCGTCCGGCTCAAGCCGGTGGTCCGCAACGGCCGGACCGTGCTGCCCCTGACCGCCCAGCCCGGCCCGCTACAGGCGTGGAAGTCGGTCATCCCCGCCGACCAGAACCAGCCGCAGCCCGTCACGCACGAGGGTTATGAGTGGATGTACGTGCTCTCGGGACGCGTCCGCCTGATCGTGGGCGACCACGACCTGGTCATGGGGCCCGGCGAGGCCGCCGAGTTCGACACCCACCTGCCCCACTGGTTCGGCCCCGCGGGCGATCATCCGGTGGAGGTGCTCAACCTGTTCGGACGGCAGGGCGAACGCATGCACATGCGCGCCCAGCCCCGCCCCCGGCAGCCGTCCTAGAGGTGTCCGGTCACTGGCTGGTGCAGCGGGTGGGCCGCACCACGATGACCACCCTGCGCTCGGCGTCGCCGACGGGCCGTGCGTAGTCGAGGCCGTACCGCCTGGCCAGCACGTCGAAGAAGTCGCCCTGGGGGTCGGGTTCGACCCGCTCCACCGTGCCCCGCACCTCCAGGTAGCGGTACGGCTGCTCCGGATCGTTGACCGAGATCGCCACGTGCGGGCGGGCGCCGGCGTTGCGTCCCTTCTGCCGGTCGTTCGTGGTGGTGAAGCGCAGGAACTCGCCGTCCCAGATGGTCCACACGGGCGTCACCTGCGGGGTGCCGTCGGGCATCAACGTCGCCAGATGGACGTACAGGGGACGGGTCAGCAGGTCGAGATGGCTCTCCGGAATCACAGACATGCCCGGAACACTATCAAAGCTTTTATGACCATAAGAGCTTTGCTCCCCTGTCGACTTGTAGGCTCCAGGCATGGACATGCCCCCGGAGGAGCGGCTCGGCCTCGACGTCAAGCGCGCCGAGCAGCGACTCATGGCGGCCAAGCACGCCGCGGTCAAGACCGCCGGACTGACCGTGCCCCAGTACGCCGCCCTGCTCGCCCTCCACGCCAACCCGGGCATCTCCGCCGCCGCCCTGGCCAGGGAATGCCTGGTCACGCCGCAGGCCATGAACGTCGTACTGAAGAACCTGCTCGAACATGGCCTGATCGAGCGTTCCCCCCATCAGTGGCACCGCACCATGCTGGAGACCCACCTCACGGACGCCGGTCGCGAGGCGCTGCGGGTGGCGGACGAGGCAGCCGTGATCATCGAACGCCGCATCTCCGCCGCCTTCACCGCCGAGGAACGCGCCACCCTCCGCACCCTCCTCACCCGCTTCACCGACGCGATCTGACCAGGCGCCGGGCCAGCTCCTCATCCAGCCGGGGAGCCATGGCGATCATCCGCAGCGGCCCTGCCGAGGATCAGGTCGGCCATCCGCAGCAGCCGGTCCACGTACGTCCTCGCCTCCCGGCCACGCGCTCGCCACCGGATCCAGCGCAGGTCGCGGGCGCTGCTGACGAGCTGCTCGCGCAGCTGGTCGGTGAGCGCCTTCCCCAGAGACACGGCCACCGCTCCGCAGAGACACGCTCACCGCTCTACGCGAAGGCTCACCTGTGACCCCAGCTCGCGGAACCCGAGAGCTCGGGCCACCCGCCGCGACGCCTCCGGACGCGCCCGCCACTGCGGCAGCAACCCCGCACCGAGCGCGTCGGCCACCGCCGCCGACGCCACCGCCCGAGCCAGCCCCCGCCCCCGAAACCCCTCGGCAGTCAGTACGGACAGATGCGCCGCCGTGTCCAACCACGTCCGATACCCGGCGGCGGCGACCACATCACCGCCCGCACGAACCGCCCAGACCGCCGAATCGACCTCCGCCAGCCCGCTCTCGTCGGCATCCTGCTCGCTCGCCGCCGCCAGCAGCCCGCCGACGTCCCTATCCCCTGCCGCCAGCCGTTCGACCTCCGTCCCGGCATGGCTGGGAACGAACGCTTCGGCATCGACGTACGCGAGCGTCGCCGGCCCCAGAACCTCGCGGACCTCCAGCCGCTCGGAAAGCCGCGGAAGATCGACGCCGTCCTTACCGAGACCGCCGCACAGGGCCTGACGCAACGGCACGACCAACCCTGCATCAGGCACCGTGACCAGCGCCCCGCCGTCCAGCACGACGATCCCCGTCCATCCGGGCGGGCACAACCCCGACCCGGAGGAGACGACCACCGCGACCTCTCCCCGCCCGGGAAACCTGACAGGCACCCGAGCCAGGTCCGCCCACAACCGCCCCGCCGCATTACGCACCACACTCAATGATCCCAGACAGCGTGGGACATGAGCCCTCCTGCCGCGTAGACGAAGACGGCGTCTCCCCCGACAGGAGGTCTTCCCAACCGGCACCGGCCCGTCAGTTGCTCTCCGGTCGCTGCCGAACGTCCGGACGGCGCAGGAGACCGCAGCCGTGGCCGTTGATCTGGTGCCGGAGCCTGGCGATCTCGTCCACCAGGGCCTCGTAGTCTTGTCTCAGCTCAGCCTGGAAGGTGACGAGTTCGGTCATCATCAGAACGATGCTGATCATGGTGAGGTCGTCCGCGGTGCGGGTGCTCGTCTCGAGCGCCTTGACCCGTAGCATCACCTCAAGGATCTGCGCCTCTAGGTTCACGGCTCCTGCCTGTTCCACGCAGGGAAGAAGATGCCGCACCGGTGGCCCGGAGCGTGCTCTGACGTGAGCACAGTGACAGGTGGACGGCAAAGAACCGAGCCGCGGTCCGACACCGAGGTGTAGTTCTTTCTCCTACCACCAGCCGTCTTTCCTCCCGGGGATACGGTTTCTCACCAGCCCCCCGAGCACAAACCCAGCCGAACAGCCGGAAAAGCGGGACGAGCAGGCGGGACACACAGATCTACAGCACACCGCCGAGATCGAGTACCGCACGAGCGAAGATCTGGTCGGCCCCGTCCGCCAGACAGGACAACCCACCGAGGTCGGGAAGGCACGCCACAAGAGCCTCACGTATCGCCCGATCGACCAGTACAGCGGTCTCTACCGGCAAGCCCCTGTGCCCCGACACAGCGACGCGCACCATGATCACCTCCGGGCGCCGGCAGCCGGTTCCCTTACAGGTGGAACCAGTGAATCCGCCGACAAGTGGTACAGACGAAGCAGGTCGCGTCTCGGTTGGCCCAGTCCAGGCCCATGAAACTCATTCCGGTCGTCTGCAGCTTCCACTGACGGGACTCGAAGATCTCGCTCTGGCATGTGTCGCACCTGAGGTTCTGCCCGTGCGGGAGCCTTACGGTGGTGGCCTCGTCCATGTTCACGATGCTATGCGAGACGATCCGCCGCGGCTCAATCGATGTGGAGGTCGCAGACTGCGGTCAGGTCTATCTCCTGGACGAGGGAGACCACGAGCCCAATGGCAGGCCAGCTGACTCACCGACCCACTCGGTCGGCCTCGTTACAACGGAAGGAAGAGGCTTCGCCAGCCTGAACATCGCCACACTTTGGGGGCTGATCCCCTTCACCGTGACGGTCGCCGACCGGGATCCAGGCGCTGACCTGGACGGCTATGAGGACATCGTGGAGATCAGTTTCGACTCCCCGTCGGGCCAGGTCTTCCTGGCCGGATGGCTCATGGATTGGGACGACGAAAAGGCGCACGACCTTTCCCCGTTGCTTTCCGGTCCCGGCACATATCGTCTGCGATATCACGTCCGAGGAATGGCCGAAGAGCGCTGCTCCGTTGATGACCACTACCTTCAGATATGGCCTGCGGCACAGCACGATCCGGCCGTACTGAAAACCACGAGTATCCCCTTCCAGCACATGCTGAAAGCTGACAGGGCCGCGGGGTGAGTGGGAGAACGGCGCCACTCTCTCAGGAAAGTGGCACAGTGGGCATCAGCTACCGAGAAGGAGTTGAAAGACGATGGGTGACTACTTCGAGCGGATCGTCGATGTCGAGGTGACCGGCCAAGAGGCTGAGTCGCTCGCAGAGCGGGTGGTCGACTGGATGGTCGCCGAAGGGCTGATCACGCGCGAAAGGTCCAGGGACGGCATGTACAGCCTGCAAGTGGACGACGGATACGAGCCCGGCCCCAACTGGCAACGAGCAGTGGCTGATTCCTCGGACCCATCGTGGATACCGGGCCCGGTGGCGGTCATCGTCGGGCGGGATCACCACGTCGGAGGGCAGGGGATGAGCGAGGCGGACTCCGCGACCTGCCCACGATGTGACGCGACGACTGTGATCATCGACTACCCGAACGCGTGGGAGGCGGACCAGGCGGCTTGGCAGTCGTTCAGCGACGGCATCGACACCTGGAAGGAGACCGGCGAAGGGAGTGTCACCTGCTCCTCATGCGGCGCCTCCGTCCCGGTCACCGAGTGGCAGTTCGGGTCCGGTTTCGACCTCGGGGCGCTCGCATTCGACTTCTGGGGATGGCCACCTCTCAGCGTCAGCTTCCACACGGAGTTGAGCAAGCAACTGGGACACCGCATAGAGGTACAGTCAGGCAAGTTCTGACCCCCGCCACAAGCGCTGAACCGGTTGACGACGCGAGCAGCCGTGATTGTCCACGCCCCCGCCCGTCCTGGCACAGATCTGACACGCCCCAGAAGGCCTCACCTCCTTCGACCAGCCGGTGCTGAGGAGCGAAGCCTCGGACCGTCGCCCCACGGCGACCAGCCCAGCCGAAGCGTTCAGCCGGAGGACGGGGCGCGGCGGCGCGCCGTACCTTCGCCCTGACCTCGGCCCCGCGGATGAGTTTCGGCGCCCGACCGGTCAGAGGGTGAGCAGGTCGAGGGGGCCGAGGTCGCGGACGGTCTGGGCGAGGGCGCGAATCAGGTCGTTCTCCGCTTCGGTCGACCACACCAGCGCGTACTTCAGCGGATCGTCGTCCCGAAGCGCGAGGTAGGTGATGTCCGGCCGCAGGTAGTACCGCCTCATGTGGTGGGCGACGAGGCTGACGGTCTCTCCGGTGGTGACCAGGGAGAGGATCTCCTCGGTGTTACGCGCCAGGGGGCCGCGCTCGATCCGCCGGCTCACAGGAGTCCGGGCCGGGAGAAAGCCGTCCGCCCAGTAGTCGGGCCTGGACGGAGTGTCCACATGCGGGAAGTCGGCGAGCATCTCCAGCAGGCCGGTGGTGTGCCGGGCGAGTTCGTGGTCGGCGGCCACGGCCAGCAGGCGCGGGTCCGTGAACAGGACCGGCCCCGTGGTCAGATCGGGCTCTTCGACGGGCAGCCACGCGACGAGGACGTCGATGTCGCCGCGCCGCAACCCGGCGAACGGATCGGCGAAGGGGGAGATGCGGATCTGCAGCTTCCACTGGGGGTGGTTGCTGCGGAACGTGTCCCAGTAGTGCCGCAGGTCGTGCGAATTGTGCGGGATCATGCCGACGCGCAGCACGCCGGTGATGCCCTCGGCGGCCAGCCTGGCCCGGCGCATGCTCTCCTGGAGGCCGCTGTACATCGGCCAGAGATCGTCGCGGAGCTGCCGACCGAGCGGCGTCAGCCGCACCGACCGCGGGGTCCGTTCGAAGAGCGGGGCGCCGATCTGGCGTTCCTGCTTCTGGATCGCCTTCGTGATCCGGGCCGGGGTGACGTGCAGTCGTTCGGCGGTGCGGGCGAAGTGGAGCTCTTCGGCCAGGGCCAGGAAGATCTCGATGTCGCGAAGCTCCACGACTCCCCCACGTTGTCTTCGGGGTTAATTCTGCCTTGCGCATTTTGTCATTGTTTCGGGCTATTTAGTGCCCGGATCCTGGTCACCGGACAAGTCAGATGATTCAGGAGTGACGACATGATGCACCTGGCAGGGAAGACGGCGCTGGTGACCGGGGCTTCGCGGGGGATCGGCCGGGCCGTGGCGCGGCGGCTGGCCGCCGCCGGCGCGCTGGTCGCCGTGCACTACGGCAGCAACGAGAACGCGGCCCTGGAGGCCGTGCAGCTGATCGAGAAGGACGGCGGCCGGGCCTTCCCGGTGCGGGCCGAACTGGCACGCCCGATGACGTCGACGCCCTGTTCGCCGGGCTGGAGGCGGGCCTCACCGCGCGGACCGGGCAGGCACGCCTGGACATCCTGGTCAACAACGCCGCCGTCAACACCGGCGGCCCGATCGAGGCCATCACCCCCGAGGCGTTCGACCGGCTGATCGCGATCAACACCAAGGCGCCGCTGTTCATCATCCAGCGGGCGCTTCCCCTGCTGAACCACGGCGGCCGGATCGTCAACGTGACCACCGCGGCGACCAGGATCGCGATGCCCGAGGCGCCGTACGCGATGAGCAAGGTCGGCATCGAGGTGCTCAGCCGTTCCCTGGCCCAGCAGGTGGGCGCGCGGGGCATCACCGTCAACGCCGTCGCGCCCGGCCCGACGGTCACCGACATGAACCCGTGGATGCTCGGCAAGCCCGAGGTCCAGCAGATGGTCGGCACCGGCAACGCCATCCCGCGCGTCGGTCAGCCCGACGACATCGCCGACGTGGTCGCCTTCCTGGCCTCCGAGGCCGGGCGGTGGGTGACCGGCCAGGTCGTCGACGCCTCCGGCGGCTGCTTCCTCGGCCCCCGGATCTGAGCTGACAACGCCCCGGGCCGCCGTCAGCCGACCTTCAACCGGCTGTCAGCGCTGCCCGGGAGATTCGGACCTGCCCCAACAATCCCCTTCACGTATCAGGAAACCTCATGAAGATTCTTGCCCTCAGCTGCCTGGCCGCCGTGACCCTCGCCGGGACCGCCACCCCGGCGTCGGCCGACACCGGAGTGGTGTCCGCGCTCGACAGCGTGGCCAAGCCGCTGGTCTCCACCTCCCCGGGCGCCCGGGCGCACGACCTGGACGCCTTCGGCGCCATGGTGGGCCAGGCGGAGGTGGTCGGCGTGGGCGAGGCCACCCACAGCACCGCCGAGTTCTACGCCCTCAACCAGCGGCTGTTCCGCTACCTGGTGACCGAGAAAGGATTCACCACGTTCGCCCGCGAGCTGAGCTGGAGCACCGGCCTGCGCCTGAATGATTATGTTCTGTACGGCCAGGGCGACCCGCAAGCGATCTTCCACGACGAGGTCAAGGGCCCCTACGACCTGTTCGACAACCGCGAGTTCCTCGACCTGGTCCAGTGGATGCGCGCCTACAACGCCGGCCACGCCAAGAAGGTCCAGTTCATGGGCGCCGACCTGCTCTACCCCGGCGACATCATCTTCGACAAGGTGCTGGCCTACGCCAAGCAGCGTCGGCCCGCCCTGCTGCCCGAGCTCATCCAGTTGTACGACGGGCTGCGCCCCACCACGAAGAACGCCGGCGAGTACATGGCGCAGGCGCTGGCCGTACCCCTGGAGACCCGGCAGGACAACGCCGAGCGGGCCACCCAGGCCCTGAAGCTCCTCCAGAAGGAGGGCGCCGACCGATGGACGCTCCAGCACGCCCGCGCGCTGTCGCAGACCTTCACCGACTTCGCCTTCGACCAGGCCACCGCGGACGGCCGCCGCCAGGCGGCGGTATACCGGGACCAGGTGCTGGCCGACAACGTCACCTGGTGGAACCGTACGACGGGCGCCAAGATCCAGATGTCCGGGCTGAACGCGCACCTGAGCTACACCCCGATCGACACCACGTACGTGCCGGCCCCGATGGGCGGCGAGCTGCGCAAGCGGCTCGGCGACCGCTTCGTCACCGTCGGCACCAGCTTCAACCAGGGCGGCTACAACTTCTCCAGCTCCGAGACCGCCTGCCCCGACGGCGTCAAGCCCGCCGAACGGCCGGGGACGTGCAAGGGCTGGGTCCCCGCCGCGGGCCCCGACTACAACGAGTACGTCCTGGACCAGGTGCGCCACCGCGACTTCATGCTGGACACGCGGACAGCTCCGCGGACGGCTCGGACGTGGCTGGCGCAGGCCCGGCCCACCCGGCTCATCGGCGGCGGCTTCTGGTCCCCCGACCAGGCCGTCCATGCCTCCCTGAGCCGCTCCTTCGACGTGGTGATCCACCTCCACCAGGTCAAGGCCGCCACCCTCACCCGCTGACTGCCCCCGGCCCATGATCGCCCCCGGACGTACCGGCCGACCATGGGCCGGCCTCCACCTCGCCAGATGTCGCCCCGACCGGACAAGTAGCCGTTGGTGGCCCTGTACCGCTGCTGCTGGTGGCAGCCGTTCACTTCGTGCTGCAGAACCAGCCCGAAGAGGCTTCATCCAGCTCGCAGGGCAGCGACAGCCTCAACGAGGCCGGCCGCCTCCAAGGCATCGAGGACATCCTCAACGGTCTCCGGCGGGCTGATCCGTGAGTCCGCAATCTGCTGCACACACGCCCAGACGACCCTTCCGTCCAAGTCGATCTGGTCGAGGACGAAGTCGTCGGGCGACTTCGCCTCGATGTCCCATGGAGCCAAGTATTCGGCAGGGAAGTCCATTCGACGTGACGATGGCCTTCGCGCCCACCTTGATCGCTGCGGCCAGCACATGTCGATCGTCAGCGTCGGGAAGCTTCAGCCCTTCGATCAGTGGCTCATACCCCTCGACGAGGCAGTCGCGGACAGCGGAGTTCATCAGCCGGCGGAGCTTGTCGAGCTTTTCCGCAGGAATGTCGGGGCGGTTGGCGGCGAGGTTGCGCTGCATCTCGTCGAGGATGCCGTTGGTCCACCTGGCTTGCACCCGTGCTGTCATGGCGAGGCGAATGAGCAGGTCACGCAGGGTGTTGCCGTACAACACGTTTGCGTCGTAGACCACCACGAATGTCATGGCTCAGATGCCCAACTCTTGCCCCAGCGCAGCGAGTTCGTCGGCCGCGGTCCGGCGCTTGGCGTCATCGCGACGTCTGTACTCCTGGAGGTCCTCGTACTTGATTCGACGGTGCTTGCCAATCAACCGGAACGGAATCTCTCCCGCTTCCAGAAGTTTGATGACGTACGGGCGTGAGACGTTCAGCATGTCCGCCGCTTGCTGTGTCGTCAGCTCAGCATGGGACGGAATCACCGTGACTCCGCGCCCCTCAGCTGCTTGGGCAAGGATGAAGGCGAGCAGCGTCACTGCTTCACGAGGCAGGATCAAGGGGTCCTCTCCCCCGTGCTCACCGACGACCTGCACGGTCGGCTGCTCGGGATACCGCATGAGGTAATCCTTGATCCGGCGGACCGCCCGAGCGGCCACCTCGGCATCGATGCTTCCCGGCTGAACTCGCTTGGCCTGCACGTCAGTCATGATGTCACCCCCACTTCGCAGTATCCGCAACAAACGAAATAAACGCAAGCAGGATCACCTGCATCCAACGGGCGCACATAGCCGAAGGCGGCCCTCATCAGGACCATGGATTCCACCGCTGCCCCAGAGGTCGGGATGAGCGAACGAGGTGCGGACCGCCGCGGCTCGCAAGATCGACCTACACCACAGCCGGCCTGGCGACTTCACGCGCGGGCGAGACGGCCTCCAACCGACGCTGGGAGCCGGCGATGCGGGCCAGCGTGGCGGCCGTGCCGAAATCTCTGCGCTTCGTCGGATCGTGATCCCCTCAGGCTCCCAGATCGGAGCAAGTGATGCGGCACCCCGATCTGGATAGATGTCTCCCGGGCCTGGTCCACGTGAGCGGCTGACGACCACGCAACGCCTTGGACACCCAACTCTCCCCGGCTGGCGAATCATTGGGCTCAGGTCTTCTCAGCAGTTGTCACCGGGCGCTGTAGATGCGGATGCGCAACTCTCTTGGCTCACGAGGTCAAGGTGGGGCGCCCCCACTGGACGAACGACCTTGACCCCGTGGCCCTGGTCTGCTCGGCTTGTCCCGGGTCGATGGCGGGCGGGGCGATGAGGCTTCCACCTCAGCCACTCACCGCCTGACGCGCGGCACAGCGATCATCCTGGAGCGGGAGCACCCCACGGAGGCATGAAAGGGATCACCCGTGCACCTGTTGAGGCTCTTTGTGAACTGGTACTGGCGAGTAGACGCGTTCCTGGGGGGCGATGTAAAGCCGAATCGAGGTCAGCGGTTCGCTGCGGCTCATCCTGTGCGCCTCGGCTTGATCGCGGGCTCTGCCTTCGGTGGGCTCATGGGCTTCTTCGTGTTGACGAGCGCCGCGCTCGGGGCGGGACACGCCTTGACGCTGACTTCCTTGCTCGCCTGCCTCGGCGGTGCCGTTTTCATGGGCGTCCTATTCGCGGGCCTGGGCTGCTACGGACGCCGACAGCAGCGGCACTACGGGCATTACCCCCAAGATGCTCAGGATGAGCGCGGCAGCAGTGCATAGCGGCCCACGCAGGACCGCCTTGCCCCTGGGATGAAGGCTGTCGCCGAAAACGACGCTGACCCATGATCTACGCCGGAGGTGCCGGCGACCATGGGCCACGATCTAGCCAATTCGGCCGGTCTACGCCTCGCCGGAAGTCAGGCCGACCGGACAAGCCGCGCCCGTGCCGCCGATGCCGCAGTAGCCGGTGGCGGCTTTGTACAGGGCATTGCCCTTGGTAGCGTTCCGCTCCCGGCAACGAATCCTCAGAACTGGAGGTCGTTGGAGAGGTTGATCCGGATCTCCGTGTTGCGGTACCCGGCGCGCAGGAACGCGGCCGCCATCGGGGCGTTGCCCACGTCGGTGGTGGCTGTGATGCGCGACTCTCCGTTGGCCGCATGCATGCGGGTGATCTCGGCGAGTACCTCGTCCACGTATCCGCGCCCCCGGAACTCCGGGACCACCCCGAGATATCCGACGTTCACGCTGTACGGCGTCGCCGAGGGGATCGCCATGCCTGCCACCTCGCCCTCGTACGTGTAAGCGATCCGCCACCACTCCCGCTTGCCCGGCGCGCCGAGATAGAAGTCCATCTCTTCGCGCGCGGTCACGTCCACGCCTTTGGCCGCTACGTTCGTTCGGGTCTGAAAGTCCAGACTGCCCTCGGCGATTCTCCTGAACACCGCAAGGAACTCCTCATCGGACGCCTCGGCGAACCGCAGCGCCCCGGCCGCTGAGGGCACCCCGTCGGCCGGCGCCCACTCGAACTGCAGCCGCTCGACCTCCCGGGTGAGGCCGGCCGCGTGTGCCGCCGTTCGCCGCCATTCCACGGCCGCCGAGGTGACCGGATCGTCCCGCCAGCCGCCGGACGCCTTGATCGCGTACTGCACCGGCTGCGGGAACACCGCCAGGGCGGCCCTGATCAGTTCGGTGGCGACGAGGATGCGATCGCCCACTGCGGGATCCACGTCGAGGCAGTCGAGCGCGACCGGGTGCGCGCCGTCCCTCGGACCCCACCACAGCGCACGTCCCACGACCCGGTCACCGACCTCGGCGATCCACGTCCACTCCGGCCGGTACATGTTCTCGGCCAGTTCTGCGAGGTAACGGTCAGCGGAGATCCAACCGACGGGCTCCGTCACGACCCACGAGGTCACACGGTCCAGCTCCGCAGGGACGATCGCACGGCAGGAAATCACCAAATGAGCCTAGTGGACCTTTTGTCCACCCGTGGGCGACCCAGCACAGGGCAGGTCACGCCTCGCCGGACGTCAGGCCAACCGGACAGACGACACCCACGCCGCCGATGCCGCAGTAGCCGGTGGTGCGATCGACCTGCTCCACCGGGCCATACTCCAGACCACCGGTCAGGTCGCGGTCCGAATAGACGACGGGCCACCCTCGCCCGTCCGCTGGGGCGATCAGCGAGTCCGCGTACGTGGCCAAGTATGCGACCAAGGGAGCCGAGTCCGCAGGCACCGTAGACCGTCCGATTCGGCATGCCGGACAGATCGCCGGCCTGAAGGTCACCGAGCACGCCCGCCGCATGATCTATCCCTGTTCCAGCCCTACCGACCCCTGCTCCTGCGACAGTGAGCGCACATGCTCGGCTATCGGGGACACTTCTCCACCAAGTCCCGCCACTACTCGATCAGATGCGGGGACATCCGACAGGCCCGCACCGAGCAAGCCCGCCTGATCACTGGCACTCCGCCTCCCGATCCAGAGAAAACCATGACGGTAGGCGAATGGCACTATGCCGGAAGCGGCCATCGCCATGGAGAGGCTTTCTGGGCCGAGGTAGCACGCCAACGGATCGCCACCGCTCGCAGGATCGCCCGACACCAAGCAGACGAGAAGCGATAGGGCCCCGCGCCTCTAACCGAGATCGTCCGGAAGCCGGTTGTCGCTCAGCTAGTCACCCAGGATCGGGCCTGCGGGCTGGGGCTGCTGCCACACGTCTCGGCCGTTGCCCCACAACTCAGAGGCATGGTAAGCAAACCGATCGAACAGGCCGTCGTCCTGAAACCGCCGCAAGTGCAACATGGGCGAGTCATGACCGACGAGCTTCGCCAAGTGCGGCGTGACGAGCATTTCCGAGTCGAACCGGAACACGCTCATGGCGATGTGCTCGTCACCGAACCGGGCCTCGACACCGGCAACGTCGCGTAGCTGATCGATCTCCGACAGAGTGATCCGGATGCGCGTGGAGACGGTCAGCGGAACGTTCTCCACGTCCTCGCGGTGGCGCGTCACCTCACTCTCCGGATCGCCGACGAGGAACCGGATCTTGCAGCCCTGCTGCGCCTTCCGCTTGAGCACCTTCGCGAGATTGGGGTGTTCCAGCCACAGGAAGTAGTTGGTGTAACCGGCGAACACGATCTCGTTGCGCGCCGAGCTGATGAGATTGCGCCAGATTGATTTCGGACATGCGGAGCGATACGGATAGACGGTCAAGACTTCCTTATCCGGCCCAGTTTTCACTGTATTGCGAATTGCATCTGGCCATAGCACGGCTGTCTCAACTCCTAGTGCCTCTGCGGCTGCCCATTGGTGCCGCATGTGCGGAACGCGGGTTTCGTCCTGCAGCCAGCGTTCCACCGTCTTTACGTCCACGCCACATCGGTCGGCCAAGTTCTGGTTCGTGACCTGGGCGTTCAGCATGGCGCTGCGTAGGGGGACGTTGGCCACGGCACACCTCGAACTGGAGGACGTCAGGGACGTTCGGAGCGTAACGCTGTAACGTCCTGGACGTCTTGATAACGCGGTGGGTTTGTCACGCTCAGGTAAGCACGCTGATCGCATGTCCACTCCGGTGATTCTCGAAGACCTCCAAGCGGCATTTCCCGGTTGGCGCATTTGGCGTAGTTCTGCGGGCCGTCTCTGGGCCACCCGGAACGGCCGTCGCCTGTCCCCGCGCGAAGTAGATCACGGCCTGTCCCAGACGATCGACGCGGACGACATCGTCCATCTCGCCGAGCTGCTGAAGGAGCAGGAGACAGCAGAGGAGGCGTTGTGAGCCGCCCTTCGCTCGCACCGGAGACCCACGCCGCCGCCGCCCTGGCCAACGCCCTCACCGCTCGGGGAGTCTCCGCGGACGTGCACGACGGCTACGGCCTGGCGCTGGTGTCCGTCTGGGTCGGATTGGTCGTCTGGTGTCACGACGGGCGCTACTGGTGGCGATCGGCATGGGATGCGAGACGACAGCGAGTCATCTACGCCTGGCACCCCTCCACCGAACCCGCTCAGGCCGCTCACCGAATCGCTCTCCGCTACGCCCAACTACGGGAGTCTCACCCAATCTGTACGCCGGTCGCCGGAGTGCACCCGTGCCCATGACCTTGGCGAAGCTGATCGCCCAGTATCCGGCATGGCAGGTTCAGGAAATTGCCGCAGGCTGGGTGGCCATTCGGAGGCAGCCCGTTCCCTGGGCAAGCAGACTGTCCAACGTCCGTTGCGGGGCGACGTTGGATGAACTGGATGCGAATCTGCAGGCGGAGACCAGACAGGAAGGAGGGAGCAAAGGCCCCTTCGAAGCGTTTGAAACAGCCCCGCAACACGCCAGCCTCCACCACAGGGAGCAACCCGGGTAGATCGATGGCAACCCGACCCGGAGCGCAGGGCCTCCAGGCCCGAGCACCGGAAGCGGGGCGGCAGAGACTTGAAGCTCATCGTCGGGGCCGCCGGCCCGCGTGCGGTGGCGGGCGCGAACGGCCCCCAGGCCGCACGCGCAAGCCCGCCAGACCGCTGAGCGGGCCGGCGACCCCGTGGCGAGCGCAGCGAGCCATTGAACCCGTAAGGAAGGTTGTCGCCGAAGACGGCTCTGGCCCATGATCGACGCCGGACGTGCCGGGCGACCATGAGCCAGGATCTAGCTATCTCCGTAGGTCTACGCCTCGCCGGAGGTCAGGCCGACCGGGCAGGCCATGGCCGCAGTAGCCGTTGGGGACTTTGTACAGGTACTGCTGGTGATGGCGCTGCGCTTCAGGCAATGGATGCACGACCTAAGGAGCCTTGGACCGGTACTCAGCCCACCTGTCGACCGCCTCTTGAAGGTCAAGAGCGGCAACGTCCTCACGCGCCATCCCGACCGTGAAGATCAACCGGTCCGCGAGCCAATCTGGAACGGGTTCTCTGGGAGGTGCCTTCTCCACCCGAAGGTGATCGGCCAGCCTGCCAAGGCGTTCGATCACCTGGCCGAGCTGGATGATCTCGGGCCGGCCCGCACCCGCCTCCCGGACCCTCGCCGTCGCCTCCTCGTACACTTCGGCGTCGGCACGTTCACCGACAGCCCACACTTCGCAGATCTCCACCGACTTGTCCTCGGTGATGCGGTAGACGACACGCCAGGTGTTGCGACCGACCACCAGCTTCCGGAAACCGGTCAGTTCCCCGCCAAGCGGATAACCAGCTTCAGGGTTGTCCAGCAGGAGAAGGATCTTCTTGAGCACCTTGGGTACCGCGTCTGGGCCGATCCGCCGAAGGTCGTCGACCGCCGGCGCCGTGAAGGCGACGTCGGACACGATTCACTCATCGTCCGGGATGGCGGACAGCGACTCGCGAGTATGCCCGAAAGCGGCAAGCACCTCATCGAGTGAGACCCGCTCCCCTGTGTCCGTAACCGACCGGGCGAGCACCAGCGCCAGATCACGCAGATCAGCCGCCGCCTCCTCCAGCTCGTTGAGCCGGCGGATACTCACCACGGCCGCCACTGGCTGACGCCGACGGGTGACCACCAGATCGGTCCCCTGCTCCGCATCAGCCACCAGACGGGCAACCCCTCGCTGGGCCGCCTCTGTGACGCTCAGCTCAGTAGCTTCGTGCAGAACAGTCATGCATTAACTGTATATCTATCTGCACAGAAGTGCGATGCTTGGGCCCGCGTTCGGCTCATGCCTCGCCGGACGTCAGGCCCACCGGGCAGGCGACGCCCGTGCCACCGATCCCGCAGTACCCGTTGGGCACTTTAAAGAGATATTGCTGGTGATAGTCCTCGGCGTAGTAGAAAGGCTTGGCCTGGGCTATTTCGGTGGTTATGGCGCCGTAGCCGGCCTGGGTGAGGACCTGCTGGTAGGCGGCGCGGGACGTCTCCGCCGCCTTCTCCTGCTCCGGCGAGTGGTAGTAGATCGCCGACCGGTACTGCGTGCCGGTGTCGTTGCCCTGGCGCATGCCCTGCGTCGGGTCGTGGTTCTCCCAGAAGACCTTCAGCAGCTCCTCGTACGACACCTGGGCCGGGTCGAACACCACCCGGACGGCCTCGGTGTGCCCGGTGAGGCCGCTGCAGACCTCCTCGTACGTCGGGTTGGGGGTGTAGCCGCCCTGATAGCCGACGGCGGTCGTCACCACCCCGGGCGTCTGCCAGAACTTGCGCTCGGCCCCCCAGAAGCAGCCCAGCCCGAAGTCGGCCACCTCCAGGCCCGAGGGGTACGGCGGGGCGAGCGGAGCGTCGAGAACCGCGTGCCGCGCGGGCACCGGCATCGCCTCCGAGCGGCCCGGCAGAGCGTCCTCGGGACGGACCATCGATGTCTTGTTGCCGCCGAACAGCCAGCCCATCGTGCCACCTCCATCAGGTGTCTCCACCCTACGCAAGCGCCGCGGGCGGCGGCGTGGCGTGGGTGGCGGGATTGCGCCTACACAACGCCCGAACAGTTAAGGACGCCTAAACATTCCCGTATAGTGACACACATTTGTATTTAAGCTGGTAAGGCCCGAAAATGGGTTACATGCCTGACCTTCGGCGCGGTGTACTGTTCGGGATCGCCGCCTACACCATGTGGGGGCTGTTCCCCCTGTACTGGCCGCTGCTCAAACCGTCCGGAGCCGTGGAGATCCTGGCTCATCGGATGGTCTGGTCCCTGGTCGCCGTCGCCGTCGCGCTGGCCGTGCGCCGGCACTGGAGCTGGTTCAGGGAGCTGGCCCGGCAACCGCGCAAGCTCGTCCTGCTGACGATCGCCGCCATCGTCATCACCGTCAACTGGGGCACCTACATCTACGCGGTCAACACCGGCCACGTGGTCGAGAGCGCCCTCGGGTACTTCATCAACCCGCTGGTCAGCGTGCTGTTCGGAGTACTGGTGCTGCGGGAGCGGCTGCGTCCGCTGCAGTGGACGGCGGTCGGCTTCGCGGCGCTGGCGGTGGTCGTGCTGACCCTGGACTACGGCAGGCTCCCCTGGATCGCGCTCACGCTCGCCGTCAGCTTCGGCGTGTACGGGCTGGTCAAGAAGCAGGCGAACGTGGCCGCCACCGAGAGCCTGGCCGTCGAGACGCTGGTGCTGCTGCTGCCGGCGCTCGGATACCTGATCTATCTGGAGTTCGCGGGGCAGGCCACGTTCGGGCAGCAGGGGCTCGGGCACGCGCTGCTGCTGGTGGGGGCCGGGATCATCACGGCCGTGCCGCTGATCTTCTTCGGCGCGGCGGCCATCCGGGTGCCGCTGAGCACCGTCGGGGTGCTGCAGTACATCGCGCCGATCCTGCAGTTCATCGTGGGGGTGACGATCGCCGGCGAGGTCATGCCGCCCAGCCGGTGGATCGGGTTCTCGATCGTGTGGCTGGCCCTGGCCATCTTCACCTACGACAGCCTCCGGGCGGCACGGACGGCCGCCCGGGTCAGGCGGTCAGCCCGAACGCTCGACCACGTAGTCGCAGAGAGCTAGGAACGCCGCCCTGGCCGGGATGTCGGGCAGGGCGGAGAGGTCGACGCGGGCCCGGTCGATCCACGCGGTCAGCTCGGCGCGGGCCCGCTCCATGGCCGGGTGGGCCCGCAGCAGGGTGAGCGCCTCCTCCACGTGCTCCTCCGGCACCGGGCCGGACAGCAGCTCGGTCAGCCGCGACTGCTCGCCGCTGGTGAGCGCGTAGAGGACCGGCAGGGTGTGGACGCCCTCGCGCAGGTCGGTGCCGGGGGTCTTGCCCGACTGGGCGCCCGAGGAGGCCACGTCGAGCAGGTCGTCGCCGAGCTGCCAGGCCACGCCGACGGCCTCGCAGGCGCGGCTCAGCCGCTCCTCGACGTCGGCGGGGGCGCCGGACAGCAGCGCGCCGAACCGGCCGGAGGCGGCGATGAGGGAGCCCGTCTTGTCGGCCAGGACGCTCAGGTAGTGGCCGACGGGGTCCTCGCCGTCGCGCGGGCCGACCGTCTCGCGGATCTGCCCCTGGACGAGGCGGGAGAACGTCTGGGCCTGGATGCGGATGAGCTCGGGGCCGAGGTCGGCCAGGAGGTCCGAGGCCTGGGCGAACAGGTAGTCGCCGGTGAGGATCGCCACGGTGTTGTCCCACCGGGCGTTGGCCGAGGGCGAGCCCCGGCGCACCGGGGCCTCGTCCATGACGTCGTCGTGGTAGAGCGAGCCCAGGTGGGTCAGTTCGATGACCACCGCGCCGGGCACGACGCCCGGCGCGGAAGGGTCGCCGAACTGGGCCGCGAGCAGCACCATCAGTGTGCGGAACCGCTTGCCGCCCGCCTCGATGAGGTGCTTGGACGCCTCCGTGACGAAGGCGTCCTCGCTCTCCACCGACGAGCGCAGGAGCTTCTCGACCGCGGCCAGTCCGGTGGCCACGTCCTGCGCCAACCGTTCGTCCTCGATGGGAAGGTCAACCACGGGCGGCGCAGACATACGAGATCCCCTTATCTAATGAACAGTGCCGAAGCGGCGTCGTTGGCGACACCGAGGAGGGTCTCCGGGTAGAGCCCCACTCCTACGGTAACCAGCAGGGAAACGGCGATGACGGCCACGGTCCCCATACTGGGCACCGAGATCGCCGGGCCGTCGGCCGCGGGCTCGCTGAAGAACATCAGCACGATGACCCGGACGTAGAAGAAGGCGGCGATGGCCGAGGCCACCACGCCCACCACGACCAGGCCGGCCATCCAGCCGCCCATCGAGTCGCCGGGCTGCGTGCCGCTGTTCAGCGCGGCCGCGAACACGGCGTACTTGCCGAAGAAGCCGCTGGTCAGCGGGATTCCGGCGAAGGCGAGCAGGAAGAAGGCGAACACCCCGGCGAGCACCGGCGACCGCTTGCCGAGCCCGGCCCAGCGCGACAGGTGTCCCGCCTCGCCGCCGGGGTCGCGCACCAGCGTGACCACCGCGAACGCGCCGACCGTGGTGATGCCGTAGACCGCCAGGTAGAACAGGATCGACTTGAGCGACTGGGCGTTCTGCCCGGCCGAGCCGAACGTCGCCATCACGCCGACGAGCAGGAAGCCCGCGTGCGCGATGGAGGAGTAGGCCAGCATGCGCTTGATGTCGGTCTGCGTGATCGCCAGGATCGAGCCGACGATCATCGTCAGGGCCGCGACGGCCCAGATGACCGGCCGCCAGTTCCAGTCCAGGTTGCCCAGACCGACCCAGAACACCCGCAGCAGGGCGCCGACGGCCGCGACGAGCGTGCCGGAGGCCATGAGAGCGGTGATGGGGGTCGGGGCGCCCTGGTAGACGTCGGGCTTCCACGCCTGGAAGGGCGCGGCGCCGATCTTGAACAGCAGGCCGACGCCCAGCAGCGCGAGCCCGGCCATGAGCAGCGGGTCGAGCAGCGCGCCCTTGGCCAGGGCGGCGTTGATCCCGGGCAGCGAGACGGTGCCCGCGTAGCCGTAGATCATGGCGGTGCCGTACAGGAAGAACGCCGAGGAGAACGCGCCGAGCAGGAAGTACTTCATCGAAGCCTCCTGCGACAGCAGGCGGCGCCGGCGGGCCAGGCCGCACAGCAGGTACAGCGGCAGCGACATGACCTCAAGGGCCACGAACATCGTCAGCAGGTCGTGCGAGGCCGGGAAGAGCAGCATGCCGCCGACCGCGAACAGCACCAGCGGGTAGACCTCGGTCTGCCCGGCGCCGTTGTCGGCCGCCTCGGCCTCCTCCTCGTCCGCGCTGCCCGGCACGGCCGCCGCCGAGGCCACGAAGTGGCCCTCGTCGTTGATCAGCAGCACCGACACGAACGACAGGACGATGATCACGCCCCAGATGAACAGCGCGGGACCGTCCACCGCGACCGCGCCCATGGCGGCGGCCTGGGTGGGCACGCCGCGCATGACCTGCAGGATGACCAGCGCGAACGCGCCGATCAGGCTGAGCAGCGTGAGCGGGACGTGGATGGACTTGCGCAGGTAGCGGGGCGCGAACGCCTCGACGAGCACGCCGATGCAGGCAGCGCCGAAGATGATCAGCAACGGCGCCAGCGTGCCGTACTCGATCGTCGGCGCTGGGATGACGTCGTTCACTGACCTGTCCCCTTCTCAGCGATGGTGGCAGTGGGTACGTGCACGTTGGTCAGCGTCTGCTGCACGGACGGGTTGATCACGTCGAGCAGCGGCTTGGGGAAGAAGCCGAACCCGATGATCAGCGCGACCAGCGGCGCCAGCACCCAGATCTCCCGGGCGTTGAGGTCCTTGAACGCCTTGACCGGCTCGGCGGTCGGGCCGTTCAGGGTGCGCTGGACCATCCACAGGATGTAGACGGCGGCCAGGATCACGGCCACCGCGGAGATGATCGCGGCCACCGTCAGCGCGCCGGAGCCGTGCGCCTCGCTGGAGTACGTGCCGATCATCACCATGAACTCGCTGACGAAGGACGACAGTCCGGGCAGCGAGAGACCGGCCAGACCGGCGACCAGGAAGAAGCCGGCGAGCACCGGGGCGACCTTCTGGACGCCGCCGTAGTCGGCGATGAACGGCGAGCCGCGCCGGGCGATGAGGAACCCGGCGGCGAGGAACAGCGCGCCCGTGGCGAAGCCGTGGTTGACCATGTAGAGGGCCGCGCCGGACTGGGCGACCGACGACATGGCGAAGACGCCGAGCACGATGAAGCCGAAGTGCGAGATCGACGTGTAGGCGATGAGCCGCTTCATGTCGGTCTGGCCGATGGCCACGATCGCGCCGTAGATGATGCTGATGACCGCCAGGACGACGATCGGCATCGTGAACGCCTTGGCCGCGTCGGGGAACAGCTCCAGGCAGAAGCGGAGCATGCCGAACGTGCCGACCTTGTCGAGCACGCCCACGAGCAGCACGGCGGCGCCGGCCGGGGCCTGGGCGGCCGCGTCGGGCAGCCAGGTGTGCACCGGCCAGAGCGGCGCCTTGATGGCGAAGGCGATGAAGAAGCCGCCGAACAGCCACTTCTGCGTCGTCGGGTCCTTGATGGCCCCGACGAGCGGCTCGAACATGAACGTGCCCTTGTTCGCCAGCACGTACAGGCCGATGACCGCGACCAGCATGAGCAGGCCGCCGAAGAGCGAGTACAGCAGGAACTTGACGGCCGCGTACGACCGCTGGGCGCCGCCGTACGACCCGATCATGAAGTACATCGGGATCAGCATGGCTTCGAAGAACACGTAGAAGAGGAAGACGTCGGTCGCCGCGAAGACGCCGATCATCATCGTCTCAAGGACGAGCAGCAGCGAGAAGTACGTCTTGACCGACCGCTTGGGCGTGATCAGCGTGCCGTCCGCGGTCCTGACGCCGTCGGCGTCGTGCCAGGAGGCCAGGACGACGATCGGCACCAGCACGACCGACAGGGCGATCAGCACCAGGGCGACGCCGTCGACGCCGACCCCGAACTTCACGCCGAAGCTCGGGATCCAGTCGTACTCCGCCTTGAACTGGAAGCGCTCGCCACCGGGCTTGAACCCGGCGGCCATGACGCCCGTCAGCACCATCGTCAGCAGCGAGACCGCCAGCGTGACCTGCTTGGCCAGCTTGTCGCCGCCCTTGGGAAGCAGGGCCACCACGATGGCGCCCACAACGGGCACCGCCATGAGTATCGGGAGCCAGGGTGACATCAGATGTTCCCAACGAGGAGCAGGGCGCCGGTCAGCAGGGCGGCACCGATCAGGATGGACAGCGCGTACGTTCGCGCGAAGCCCGTCTGGAGCCTGCGCAGGCGACCCGAGCTCCCGCCGATGCCTGCCGCCAGACCGTTGACCAGCCCGTCGACGCCGCGGTTGTCGAAGAACACCGCGATGCGGGTCAGCCACTGGCCGGGACGCATGAACAGGGACTCGTTGAGGGCGTCGCCGTACAGGTCACGGCGGGCGAACGTGGTGAGGAAGGAGCCGCGCGGCTGCACCACCGGCACCTGCGCGCGACCGTAGCGCATCCACGCGTAGGCCGCGCCGATGGCCACGAGCACGAGCGTCGCCAGACCCACCGTCGTGGTGCTGAACACGTGGAACGACGGCAGCTCCTCGGGCAGGCCGACGGCCGGCGAGAGGAACTTCATCAGGCGGTTGTCGTTGATGAGGAAGTAGCCGAGGACGACCGAGCCGACCGACAGCAGGATCAGCGGCAGAGTCATCACCGCGGGCGACTCGTGCGGGTGTGCTTCCTTGTCCCAGCGCTTCTCGCCGAAGAACGTCATGAAGATCATGCGCGACATGTAGAAGCCGGTGATGCCCGCGCCCAGGACGGCCAGCCAGCCCATCCAGGCGCCGTGCTCCATGGCCGTCTCGATGATCCCGTCCTTGGTGTAGAAGCCGGACAGGAACGGGAAGCCGATGATGGCGAGGTAGCCCACCATGAACGTGACGAACGTGATCGGCATGAACTTGCGCAGGCCGCCGTACTTCCTCATGTTCACCTCGTCGTTCATGCCGTGCATGACCGATCCGGCGCCGAGGAACATGTCGGCCTTGAAGAAGCCGTGGGCGATGAGGTGCGCGATGGCGAAGGCGTAGCCCGCCGGGCCGAGGCCCGCGCCGAGCATCATGTAGCCGATCTGCGACATCGTCGAGCCGGCCAGGCCCTTCTTGATGTCGTCCTTCGCACAACCGATGATCGCACCGGCGAGCAGCGTGGCCACACCGACGATCGTCACGACCAGCGAGGCGACGTCGGACGCCTCGAAGAACGCGCCGGATCGCACGACCAGGTAGACGCCGGCGGTGACCATGGTCGCCGCGTGGATCAGGGCCGAGACCGGGGTCGGGCCCTCCATGGCATCGAGGAGCCAGGACTGCAGCGGGAGCTGCGCCGACTTGCCGCACGCGCCGAGGAGCAGCAGCAGGCCGATGGCCGTGAGCGTGCCGTCGCCCTGACCTGAGACGACCGCGTGCGTCAGCTTGCCGAAGCTCAGCGTGCCGAACGTGGTCCAGATGATGAACATGCCGACCAGCAGGCCGAAGTCACCGACGCGGTTGACGACGAACGCCTTCTTCGCCGCGACCGCCGCCGAGGGCTTGAACTGCCAGAACCCGATCAGCAGGTAGGACGCGAGACCCACGCCCTCCCAGCCGATGAACAACCCGACGTAGTTGTCGGACAGCACCAGCAGGAGCATCGCGGCGACGAACAGGTTCAGGTACGCGAAGAACCTGCGCCGGTGCTCGTCGTGCGACATGTAGCCGATCGAGTAGATGTGGATCAGCGATCCGACACCGGTGATCAGAAGGGCGAAGCTGATCGACAGCGGGTCGATGAGCAGCCCCATGTCGACCATGCCGGGGATGAACTCGTACAGATGCACGGCCTGGCGACGCTGATCGTCCCCGAGTCCGAGGATTTCGAAGAACGCCAGCACAGCCACGACGAACGAGGCGAGGGACATGGCCACGCCCAGCAGGTGGCCCCACCGGTTGGTGAACCGGTTGAACACCAGGAGGATGAACGCCCCCAACAAGGGGAGAGCGATCATCAACCAGGAGACCCCGATCGCGCCACCGGCGGTGTGCTGGACGATCTCAGCAGGAGATTCCACCAGTCACCTCTTAGTACTTCAGCAGGTTGGCGTCGTCGACGGACGCGGACCTGCGGGTTCGGAAGATCGTCACGATGATGGCCAGGCCGACGACGACCTCGGCCGCGGCCACCACCATCACGAAGAACGCGATGATCTGGCCCTCCAGGTTGCCGTTCTGCCTGGCGAAGGTGACGAACGCGAGGTTGCAGGCGTTGAGCATGAGCTCGACGCACATGAACACCACGATCGCGTTGCGCCTGATCAGCACGCCGAGCGCGCCGATCGCGAACAGCACACCCGACAGGATCAGGTAGTGGGTCGTCACTTGGTCACCTCGTTGGTCGTCTCCTCGGCGTCATCCTCGGCCGTGTGCTTGATGGCCTCGGCGAGCTTCGGGTCCTCGGGGAGGTGGCCGTGCTCGACGTCGTAGCGGGCGATGTAGCGGTTGACCGACGACTCCGCGACCGAGCCGTCGGGCAGCAGCGCCGGCATGTCGATGGCGTTGTTCCTGGCGTAGGTGCCGGGGCCGGGCAGCGGCGAGGGACGCTCGCCGAGGAACCGGGCGCGCGAGAGGTCCTTCTGCGTGGCCTTCTCGGTGAACTTCTCCCGGTGCGCCAGGACCATCGCGCCCAGGGCGGCGGTGATCAGCAGGGCCGAGGTGACCTCGAACGCGAAGACGTACTTGGTGAACAGCAGCAGCGCGATCGAGCGGACGTAGCCGCCCTGCGCCGTGGCCTGCGCCAGGCCGGCCTCACCGGAGAAGATCGCGTTGCCCACCGCCAGGATGATCAGGACGGCGAAGCCGAGGGCCGCGAGGGCGCCCCAGAAGCGCTGGCCCCTCAGCGTCTCCACGAAGGAGTCGGAGGAGTCCACGCCCACCAGCATGAGCACGAACAGGAACAGCATCATGATGGCGCCGGTGTAGACGATGATCTGCACCGCGGCGAGGAAGGGCGCGTCCTGGACGGCGTAGAGCACCGCGAGGCAGAGCATCACGGTGCCGAGCATCAGCGCTGAGTAGACGGCCTTCCTGTTGAAGACCATGCCGAGCGCCGCGCCGACCGATACGACGGCGAGAACCCAGAATGTGATGGTCTCACCCATTGGTTCGTCCCAGCCGGTAGTAGTCCTCTTCGGTCTCGCCGAGACGCATCGGGTGGGGCGGCTGCTCCATGCCCGGCGTCAGGTCCGCGAGGAGCATCTCCTTGGTGTAGATGAGGCTCTCGCGGCTGCTGTCGGCGAGCTCGTACTCGTTGGTCATGGTGAGCGCGCGGGTCGGGCAGGCCTCGATGCACAGGCCGCACAGGATGCACCGCAGATAGTTGATCTGGTACGTGCGCCCGTAACGCTCACCCGGCGAGAAGCGCTCCTCGTCGGTGTTGTCCGCGCCCTCGACGTAGATCGCGTCCGCCGGACACGCCCACGCGCACAGCTCGCACCCGACGCACTTCTCCAGCCCGTCCGGCCAGCGGTTGAGCTGGTGACGACCGTGGAAGCGAGGAGCCGTCGGCTTCTTGACCTCCGGGTAGTTGGTCGTGACGGGCTTCTTGAACATCGTGTGGAAGGTGACCCCGAAGCCCTTGACGGGGTTCAGCCAATCAGTTAGTCCCACTGGGAATCTCCTTGTGCTGCACCCCGTGGTAGTGCGGCAGATCGAGCGGCGGCACAGGGAAGCCGCCGGCCGTCGGCTCGTCGGACAGTTGCTCGAACTCGGCCTCCACCTCGGCCTTGCGCGCCTCCTTGCGCCGCTGGTTGACGGTGTCGAACCGCATCCAGATGGCCAGCGCGCCGACCACGATGACCGCGCCGATCACGATGCCGACCGTCTTGTTGCCCTCGTTGACGACCACGTTGCGAGCCGCGGCGACGAGCAGGATCCAGGCCAGGTTCACCGGGATCAGCACCTTCCAGCCCAGGGACATGAGCTGGTCGTAGCGCACGCGCGGCAGCGAGGCACGCACCCACACGATGAAGCTGAAGGTCAGCACGAACTTGATGAAGAACCACAGCACCGGCCACCAGCCCGTGTTGGCGCCGTCCCACAGGGAGATCGGCCACGGGGCCCGCCAGCCGCCCAGGAACAGGGTGACCGCGATGCCCGAGGCGGTGAAGGTGTGCAGGTACTCGCCCATCATGATGAGCGCGAACTTCAGGGACGAGGAGTACTCGGTCTGGAAGCCGCCGACCAGCTCACCCTCGCCCTCGGGGAGGTCGAACGGGATTCGGGCGGCCTCGCCGAACATGCAGATCACGTAGATCACGAACGACGGGATCAGCAGGAAGACGAACCAGCCCTGCTCGCCCTGCGCCTTGACGATCTCGGAGGTGGACAGCGTCCCGGCGAACAGGAAGATCGCCACGAACGACAGGCCCATCGCGATCTCGTACGAGACCACCTGCGCCGCCGACCGCAGACCGCCCAGCAGCGCGTACGGCGAGCGCGACGACCAGCCGGCCAGCACCACGCCGTAGACCGAGATGGCGCCCATGGCCAGCATGAACAGCACCGCCACCGGCAGGTCGACGAGCTGCAGCGGCGTCTGGACGCCGAACAGGTTGACCATCGGCGCGAACGGCACGATCGAGAAGGCCAGGAACGCCGGCACGACCATGATCACGGGGGCCAGCAGGTAGAGCACCTTGTCCACGGTCCGCGGGAAGATGTCCTCCTTCAGACCCATCTTGATGCCGTCGGCCACCGACTGGAGCAGACCGAACTTGCCGGCCCGGTTGGGGCCGTAGCGGTGCTGCATCCGCGAGATCAGCTTGCGCTCGTACCAGACGCCGAACAGGATGCCCAGCATCAGGAAGGCGAACAGCATCACGGCCTTGATGATGGTGATCCACAGCGGGTCCTTGCCGAAGTCGGCAAGGGTGGGATCGGCCGCGAGAACGTGGGTCATGATGCGCTCCCGATCGTGACGATGTCGCCGGCCAGCGCGCGCAGGTCGCGCGTGACCGAGCAGCCGCCGGAGTTCGCCGGCACCCAGACCACCCGGTCGGGCAGGTCGGCGACGCGGACCGGCAGCGTGACCGCGTTGGGGCCGGGGCCGCCGACGACGAGCTTGTCGCCGTCGATGACGCCGATCTCGGCCGCCGTGGCCGCCGACACCAGCGCCTCGGTGGCGCGGGCGGTGCCGGCCAGGTACGGCTCGCCGTCCTGGAGCCTGCCCTCGTCGAGCAGCAGGTGCCAGGTCGCCAGCAGCGCCTCGCCGGCCGCCGGGGCGGCCTGGGCGCGGGTGGCGGTGCTCGGCGCGGCGACGCGGACCCCGCGCCAGGCGCCGAGGCTGGCCAGCTCGCGCCGGACGGCCTTGGCGTCCGGCAGGCCGAGGTGCACGTCCATGCGGTCGGCGAGGTTGCCGATGACGGCCAGGTCGCTCTGGAGGCCGGGCACGCGCAGCGGCGCCTCGAACGAGCGGCCCCTGCCCTCCCAGTTGACGAACGTGCCGCTCTTCTCCTGCACCGCCGCGACCGGCAGCACCACGTCGGCGCGGTCGGTGACGGCGCTGGCGCGGATCTCCAGGCTGACGATGAACGGCGTGTTCTCCAGCGCCTCCAGCGCGGCGGCCGGGTCGGCCAGGTCGTGCGGGTCGACGCCGGCCACGACCAGCGCGTCGATCTCGCCGGCGCGGGCGGCGGCGATGATGCCGTCGGTGTCGCGGCCGGGCACGGCGGGCAGCGAGCCCACGTTCCAGACCCTGGCGACCTCGGTCCTGGCGGCCTCGTCGTCCACGGGACGGCCGATCGGCAGCAGGTTGGGCAGCGCGCCGGCTTCGAGCGCGCCGCGCTCACCGGCTCTGCGCGGCACCCAGGCCAGCCGGACGCCGGAGCCGGCGCCGAGGCGGACCAGGGCCGACAGCGCGCCCGGCACGGTGGCCAGCCGCTCGCCGGCCAGCACGATCGTGCCCTCGGCCAGCGTGCCGACCAGGTCGCCGATCGCGTCGGCCTCGGCGCCCGGGGCGGTGGCGATGAGCGTGCCGCCCATCTTGGCCAGCCCGGCGGAGGCGAACGGCGCGATCGCGGTGACCTTCAGCCCCTTCTTCTGCCACGCCTTGCGCAGGCGCAGGAAGACGATCGGCGACTCCTCCTCGGGCTCGAACCCGACGAGCAGCACGGCCGGAGCCTTCTCAAGGTCGGTGTAGCTGATCTCGATGCCCTTGCCGGCGACCGCGTGCGCCAGGAACTGCGCCTCCTCGGCGGAGTGCGGACGGGCGCGGAAGTCGATGTCGTTGCTGCCCAGCGCGACCCGGGCGAACTTGCTGTAGGCGTAGGCGTCCTCGACCGTGACCCGGCCGCCGACCAGCACGCCGGCCCGGCCGCGGGCGGCGGCCAGACCCTCGGCGGCGACCGCCAGCGCCTCCGGCCACGAGGCGGGCACGAGCACGCCTTCCTCGTTGCGCACCAGAGGCGTCTTGAGCCGGTCGGGCTGGGTGGCGTAGGAGAAGGCCCAGCGGCCCTTGTCGCAGTTCCACTCCTCGTTCACCTGCGGGTCGTTGCCCGCCAGGCGGCGGGTCACCCGGCCGCGCCGGTGGTCGGTGCGCAGGGAGCAGCCCGACGCGCAGTGCTCGCACGCGCTCGGCGTGGAGACCAGGTCGAACGGGCGCGCCCGGAACCGGTAGGCCGCGCCGGTGAGCGCGCCGACCGGGCAGATCTGCACCGTGTTGCCGGAGAAGTAGGAGTTGAACGGCTTGCCGTCGGCGACCCGGACCTGCTCCTTGGCGCCGCGCTCGAAGAACTCGATGAGCGGGTCGCCGGCGATCTGGTCGGAGAAGCGGATGCAGCGGGCGCACTGGACGCAGCGCTCACGGTCGAGCAGCACCTGCGTGGACAGCGGCAGCGGCTTGGGGAACGTGCGCTTCTGCTCCTGGAACCGCGACTCGCCCTGGCCGTTCGACATGGCCTGGTTCTGCAGGGGGCACTCGCCGCCCTTGTCGCAGACCGGGCAGTCGAGCGGGTGGTTCATCAGCAGCAGCTCCATGGCCCCGCGCTGCGCCTTCTCGGCGACCGGCGAGGTGAGCTGGGTCTGCACGACCATGCCCTCGGCGACCTCGATCGCGCAGGACGGCTGCGGCTTGGGGAAGCCGCGGCCGTTGCCCGCGTCGGGGATGTCGACGAGGCACTGGCGGCAGTTGGCCGCCGGGTCGAGCAGCGGGTGGTCGCAGAACCGGGGGATCTGGATGCCCAGCAGCTCGGCGGCCCTGATGATCAGGGTGCCCTTGGGGACACTGACCTGGAACCCGTCGATGGTGAGGGTCACCAGGGTGGTTTCTGTTTCTACGACGGTCACTGCTCACCCCAGAGAGTGGACTTCTTCGGGTCGAACGGGCAGCCGCCGATCTCGAAGTGCTTGAGGTACTCCTCGCGGAAGTACTTCACCGAGGAGTGGATCGGGCTGGTCGCGCCGTCGCCGAGGGCGCAGAACGAGCGGCCGAGGATGTTGTCCGCGATGTCGGTGATCGTGGACAGGTCCTCCTCGGTGCCCTGGCCCTTCTCCAGGCGCTTGAGCACCTGCTTGAGCCAGTACGTGCCCTCGCGGCACGGCGTGCACTTGCCGCAGGACTCGTGGGCGTAGAACTCGGTCCAGCGCAGCACCGTGCGGACCACGCAGGTGGTCTCGTCGAAGATCTGCAGCGCGCGGGTGCCGAGCATCGAGCCCTTGGCGCCGACGGCCTCGAAGTCGAGCGGCACGTCGAGGTGCTCGTCGGTGAAGATCGGCGTGGACGAGCCGCCCGGGGTCCAGAACTTGATCTGGTGCCCCTCGCGGATGCCGCCGGCCATGTCGAGCAGCTCGCGCAGCGTGATGCCGAGCGGGGCCTCGTACTGGCCGGGCCTGGTGACGTGGCCGCTGAGGGAGAAGATGCCGAAGCCCTTGGACTTCTCGGTGCCCATCGAGGCGAACCAGTCGGCGCCGTTGCTGATGATCGAGGGAACACTGGCGATCGACTCGACGTTGTTCACGACAGTCGGCGAGGCGTACAGGCCCGCCACGGCCGGGAACGGGGGCTTGAGTCGCGGTTGACCTCTGAAGCCCTCCAGCGAGTCGAGCAGCGCCGTCTCCTCGCCGCAGATGTACGCGCCGGCGCCGCTGTGCACGACGAGCTCCAGGTTGTACCCGGAGCCGAAGATGTCCTCGCCCAGGAAGCCCTTCTCGTACGCCTCGCGCACGGCCGCGTGCAGCCGTCGGATGACGTGCAGCACCTCGCCGCGCACGTAGATGAAGGCGTAGTTGGCCCTGATCGCGAACGCGGTGATGATGACGCCCTCGACCAGCGAGTGCGGGTTGGCCATCATCAGCGGGATGTCCTTGCAGGTGCCCGGCTCCGACTCGTCGGCGTTGACGACGAGGTAGTGGGGCTTGCCGTCGCCCTGCGGGATGAATCCCCACTTCATGCCGGTGGGGAAGCCCGCGCCGCCGCGGCCGCGCAGGCCGGAGTCCTTGACCGCCTGGATGACGGCGTCAGGGTCCATGCCCAGCGCCTTCTTGGCCGCCTTGTAGTCACCGCCGTAGCCGTCGAGGGTGAAGGAGTCGGCCTGGTCCCAGTTGGCGGTCAGGACCGGGGTCAGTGTGGTGCTCATGCCTCGGGGGCCTTCCATCCGTTGGCCTTGGCCACCTTCAGGCCCTCCAGCGAGGGGCCGGCGGCCGACGGGCCGTCGCCCGCCAGGTCGTCGGGCAGGCCCGCGAGCACGCGCGAGGCCTCCTTGAAGGTGCAGAGCTTCTTCGGTCCGCGGGTCGGCCGCACGTCCTTGCCGTCACGCAGGTCGTCGACGAGCTGCTTGGCCGAGTCGGGGGTCTGGTTGTCGAAGAACTCCCAGTTGACCATCATGACCGGGGCGAAGTCGCAGGCCGCGTTGCACTCCAGGCGCTCCAGCGAGATCTTGCCGTCGCCGGTGGTCTCCTCGTGGCCGACGCCGACGTGCTCGGACAGCTCGTCCCAGATCTCGTCGCCGCCCATGACGGCGCACAGCGCGTTGATGCAGACGCCGACGTGGTAGTCGCCGGCCGGCTTGCGCTTGTACATCGTGTAGAAGGTGGCCACGCCGGTGACCTCGGCCTTGCTCAGGCCCAGCATCTCGGCGCAGAACTCCTTGCCGTCGTCGGAGACGTAGCCGTCGGCCGACTGCACGAGGTGGAGCAGCGGCAGCAGGGCGGACCGCGTCTTGGGGTAGCGGCCGATGATCTCCTTGGCGTCCTGTTCGAGACGCTCGCGGACTTCCGGTGAGTAAGTCACCGGTCCACACCTCCCATGACGGGGTCGATAGAAGCCACCGCGGCGATCACGTCGGCGACCTGGCCGCCCTCCGCCATGGCGGGGAAGCCCTGCAGGTTGCAGAAGGAAGGCTCGCGGAAGTGCACGCGGTACGGGCGGGTGCCGCCGTCGCTGACGACGTGCGCCCCGAGCTCGCCCTTGGGCGACTCGATGCTCGCGTACGCCTGGCCGGCCGGGACCCGGAAGCCCTCGGTCACCAGCTTGAAGTGGTGGATCAGGGCCTCCATCGAGCTGCCCATGATGTGCGCGATGTGGTCGGGCGAGTTGCCGAAGCCGTCGGGGCCGAGCGCGAGCTGCGCGGGCCAGCCGATCTTCTTGTCCTCGATCATGACCGGGTCGCCCTTGAGCGGGCCGGCGATGCGGTCGAGAGCCTGCTCGATGATCTTGAGCGACTCCTCCATCTCCCGCATGCGCACGAGGTAGCGCGAGTAGACGTCGCAGCCGCGCTCGGTGGCGACCTCGAACTCGTACGTCTCGTAGCCGGAGTAGGGCTGCGACTTGCGCAGGTCCCAGGGCAGCCCGGCGGCGCGCAGGATCGGGCCGGTGATGCCCAGCGCCATGCAGCCGGTCAGGTCGAGGTAGCCCACGTCCTTGGTGCGGCGCACGTAGACGGGGTTCTCGTCGAGGAGCTTGCGGATGTCCTTGATCCGCTTGGGCATCTCCTTGAGGAACTCGCCCACCTTGTCGACCGCGCCCGCGGGCAGGTCGACGCTGACGCCGCCCGGCCTGACGTAGGCGTGGTTCATGCGCAGACCCGTGATGTACTCGAACAGGTCCATGATCATTTCACGGTCGCGGTAGCCGAACAGGAACGGCGTGGTCGCGCCCAGCTCCATGCCGAACGTGCCCATCGCGACCAGGTGCGAGGCGATGCGGTTGAGCTCCATCATCATCACGCGGATGGCCTGCGCCCGCTCGGGCACGCGGTCGGTGATGCCGAGCAGCTTCTCCACGCCCATGCAGTACGCGGTCTCGTTGAAGATCGGCGAGAGGTAGTCC
This sequence comes from Nonomuraea sp. NPDC050227, assembly GCF_044459705.1. Classification (NCBI taxonomy): domain Bacteria; kingdom Bacillati; phylum Actinomycetota; class Actinomycetes; order Streptosporangiales; family Streptosporangiaceae; genus Nonomuraea; species Nonomuraea sp. NPDC050227. The sequence goes on from NZ_JBITJF010000001.1 coordinate 444,532, forward strand.
ATGCGGGTCACGAACGTGGTCCCCTGGGTCCACGTCCGGTACTCCATGTTCTTCTCGATGCCGGTGTGCAGGTAGCCGATGACGCTGCGCGCCTCGGTGACCGTCTCACCGTCGAGCGTCAGGACCAGGCGGAGCACGCCGTGCGTGGACGGGTGCTGCGGGCCCATGTTGACGACCAGGCGCTCTTCCTCGGTGTCGCGCGCGCCGCCGACGACCTCGTCCCAGTCTCCGCCGGTGACCGAGTAGACCTTGCCCTCTGTCGCCTCGTCATAAGCGGTGCTCATGAGTAAGACCTCCTCTGGTCCGGCGAGGGGATGGTGGCGCCCCGGTACTCGACCGGGATGCCGCCGAGCGGGTAGTCCTTGCGCTGCGGGTGACCGTCCCAGTCATCCGGCATCATGATCCGGGTGAGCGACGGATGGCCGTCGAAGACGATTCCGAAGAAGTCGTACGTCTCCCGCTCATGCCAGTCATGACCAGGGTAAACGCCCACGGTCGATGGAATGTGCGGGTCGGTGTCCGGTGCGCTGACCTCCAGGCGCACGCGCCTGTTGTGGGTGATCGAGCACAGGTGGTAGACGGCGTGCAGCTCCTCGCCCTTCAGGTGCGGGTAGTGCACCCCGGAGACGCCGAGCGACAGCTCGAAACGCAGGGCCGGGTCGTCGCGCAGCTTCTGGGCGACCTCCACCAGACGCTCGCGGCGGACGTGCAGGGTCAGCTCGCCGCGGTCGACCACGACGCGCTCGATGGCGTCGTCGAGGGCGAGGGCGTCGACCAGCTCGTCGAAGTAGCCGCCGTACGGGCGGGGCGTGGAGATCTGCGGCGCCCGGCGGACGACGAGACCGCCGTAGCCGGAGGTGTCGCCGGAGTCGTGCGCGCCGAACATGCCGTGCCGGGCGACGGGCGTCTCGGGGACGGCCGGGACCGAGGCGGCCTCGGGGGCCTCCCCGCTCTCCGGGCTCCCGGGAAGGTGGTCGGGCGAGGTCACTTTCCGGCCCCCTGGTCGATCAGCGGCAGCGTGCGCAGCGCCCGCAGTTCGAGGTCCTCGATCTGCTTGGCGCGGTGAGCGCCGAACTTCATGTTCTGGATCTTGTCGTGCAGCTTCACGATCGCGTCGATCAGCATCTCGGGCCGCGGCGGGCAGCCGGGCAGGTAGATGTCGACCGGCACGACGTGGTCGACGCCCTGCACGATGGCGTAGTTGTTGAACATGCCGCCGCTGGAGGCGCACACGCCCATGGCGATGACCCACTTGGGCTCGGCCATCTGGTCGTAGATCTGCCGCAGGACGGGCGCCATCTTCTGCGACACGCGCCCGGCGACGATCATGAGGTCGGCCTGGCGGGGAGACGCCGAAGCGCGCTCCATGCCGAAGCGCGCCAGGTCGTAGTGGGGGCCACCGGTGGCCATCAGCTCGATGGCGCAACACGCGAGGCCGAACGTGGCCGGCCACACCGAGCTCTTCCGCGCCCATCCTGCGGCGGCTTCGACCGTGCTGAGGATGAACCCGCTGGGGAGTTTCTCTTCAAGTCCCATTTTCAGTCCCAGTCCAGACCCTTGCGGCGCCACACGTACGCGTATGCGACGAGCACGGTGACGATGAACAGCAGCATCTCGACCAGCGCGAACAGCCCGAGGCCGGACGCGATGGTGGTGCCCGCGTCGTTCTTCAGCGGCGCGAAGGAGACCGCCCACGGGTAGAGGAAGATGATCTCGATGTCGAACACGATGAAGAGCATCGCGGTGATCATGTATTTGAGCGGGAACCGTCCGCCACCGACCGGCTGGGGCGTCGGCTCGATGCCGCATTCATAGGCGTCAAGCTTGGCGCGGTTCCAGCGCTTGGGTCCGGTGAAGGGAGCGATGGCGACCGAGAAGATCGCGAAGCCCCCCGCGAGAACGGCGAGCACCAGGATGGGCACGTAAAGGTCCATCGCTACGCCTCCTCTGGAGTCGCCGCGCGCGCGGGCGCGCAGCTTGATGTGTCTGTCGTGGGAATCATGCTGGTGGGGCGACCTTCGAGAGAGCGTTGATGATCATGTCGGACGCATCGCCTCGCCGGTCGGTGAGATTACCAAGGAGCTTGAGCGCGAAGCGCATCAGCCTCGGGTGTGGCAGGCCGTGCCTGGTCCCGAAGCTCATCACACCCGGCTTCCCAATCGCCTCGACGAACAACCTCCCTAGTGTGAAGTAGCCGCCGTAGGCGTCCTTCATCACCTGGGGGTAGGTCCTCAGGATCCGCTCGCGCTGTGCGGGAGTGGTGTCCTTGAGTGCCTTCGCGATGATCTCGGCGGCGATCTCGCCGGTCTCCATGGCGTAGGCGATGCCCTCGCCGTTGAACGGGTTGATGGACCCGCCGGAGTCACCCACGAGGATAAGACCCCGGGTGTAGTGCGGCTGCCTGTTGAAGGCCATCGGGAGAGCGGCGCCGCGGATGGGGGCCGTCATGTTCTCCTCGGTGAAGCCCCAGTCGGCCGGCATGGCCCTGCACCAGCGCTTCAACAGGTCGCGGTAGTCGATGTTGCCGAACTGGGCGCTGGTGTTGAGCAGCCCGAGCCCGACGTTGGCGGTGCCGTCGCCGACCCCGAACACCCAGCCGTAGCCGGGCAGCAGGGTGTCGCCGTCCCACAGCTCCAGCCAGGTCTCCAGGTAGTCGTCGTCGTGGCGGGGGCTCTCGAAGTAGGTGCGGACGGCCACGCCCATGGGCCGGTCCTCCCGCTTGTGCAGGCCCATGCCGATCGCCAGGCGGGTGCTGTTGCCGTCGGCCGCCACGACCACCCGGCTGCGGTACGTCGCGCCGTCCTTGGTGCGCACGCCGACGATGTGCCCGCTGCGGTCGTCGAGCACCGGCCCGGTCACGGTGACGCCCTCCATGAGGCGCACGCCGTTCTTGACCGCGTTGGCCGCGACGATCTGGTCGAAGTCCTTGCGGGTGCGGACCAGGCCGAAGTCGGGGAAGCGCTCCAACTGCGGCCAGTCGAGCTCGAAGCGGAGGCCGCCGCCGACGACGCGCAGGCCCTTGTTCCTGATCCAGCCGGGCGCGTCGATGTCGACGCCCATGTTGAGCAACTGCTTGACGGCACGTGGCGTCAGGCCGTCGCCGCAGACCTTCTCGCGGGGGAACCTGGTCTTCTCCAGGAGCAGCACGTCGAGACCGGCCTGAGCGAGGTAAAAGGCGGTTGCGGAACCGGCGGGACCGGCGCCGACGACGATGACGTCGGCGTCAGCCTGTATGGCTGGTGGCACGGTCACTGGACTGTCCTGTCCTACACGCTCGAAGGCCTCGGGGTCTTGCGCCTTCGTTCCTTTGTGAACCCCTTCACAAACTTGTCGGCCCGCAGTCTACTGCTTTTCCTGTACATAGTGGCAGTCGGGGTACGGATCCTGGACACAAGAAGGCCCTCCGTCGTCAACGAAGGGCCGGGCACGGGAACGTCAGACTTCGAACTCGGCGTTGCGCACTCCGCCCGAGAGGTCTTTCGAGTCACGCGACAGCACGTCGCCGGTCGTGCTCCGGGCGAACTCGACGCACTCGCCGGCGGCCGCGCTGAGACTGCTCCTGCGCCGTCCGCCCGGCGAGACAGTGGGGCCGCTCATCGGACGGACTACCTCCCGAGTCTCATTGGTCTGGACCAATGACGGTAGCCAACAGAAGATCGGCCGGACCTGCAAGACGCGCCGCGATAACCATGTCGTTACGATTGATCTGCCGACGACGCGATGAATTCCCGCGATTCCTCCTCGTCCATGGCGGTGTCCCGAAGCGCCGGCGCGGCACGGCCTCGTCGAGCGCGGTCGAGCAGCGCAGCGGCGGCTCCTCCATCAGCAGCCGGCGGGGCTCCTTCCGAGAAATCGAGAGATATGCCCACAAAGTGCGATGGCAATCCTCGCCCCTGGTTTCGTCCCGGAAAGAGGCCCTGAAGTCATCCCAGCGGGAATTGCACGCGGCTTCCCTCCGACACATCAAAGCCGAGACGGGCGGAAAGCCGGAAAACGATTCCAGGAACTCCCGCCATGGCCGCCCGCCTCGCGGCTCAGGCGGGCTTGAACGCCCGGTGGACGGCGACGATGCCCATCGTCAGGTTGCGCCAGGCGACCCGCTCCCAGCCGGCGTCGCCGATCGTCCGGGCCAGCGCCCGCTGGTCGGGCCAGTCCCTGATGGACTCGGCCAGGTAGTCGTAGGAGTCGTCGTTGGAGCCGAACACCTTGGCCACCTTGGGCAGGGCCCTCATCAGGTATTCGCGGTAGACCAGGTCGAACGGCCCGAACGTGACGTGCGAGAACTCCAGGATCACCAGCCGGCCGCCCGGCCTGGTCACGCGGAGCATCTCGCGCAGCGCCTGCGAGGTGTCGTGCACGTTGCGCAGCGCCACCGAGATCGTCACCGCGTCGAAGACGTCGTCGGCGAACGGCAGCCGCATCGCGTCGCCGGCCACGAACGGGATGCCGGGCCCGCTCAGCGCGTTGCCGCCGTGCCGCTGCACGCCCGTGCGCAACATGCCGAGGGAGAAGTCGGAGGCCACCGCGCGGGCGCCGAGGCCGGTGAAGCTGTCGGTGGAGGTGCCGGTGCCGGCCCCCAGGTCGAGCACGACCTCGCCGGGGCCCGCGTCGACGGCGGCGGCCACGGCCTTGCGCCAGAACCTGACCTGCCACAGCGAGGCCACGTCGTTGACCAGGTCGTAGCGCCGGGCGGTGCGATCGAACATCGCGGCGACCTCGTCCGGCTGCTTGTCCAACTGAGCGCGCGTCATGCGGACAAGAGTACTCAGGCGGCCCGTGCGGTATTCGCCGGGCGTTACGGCCTTTGACCAGCCACCACCGGGCCGCCGGCGAGCCCGGCCCTTGCGGCAATTGACGCAAAGTAGCGGCACCGCTACCGAACGTCTGCTAGTTGTTGGTGAATGCTTGCCCGTGTCGCCCTTGCGGCGATCATCGCCTCGGCCCCCGTCGCGCACTCGCGTGTGGTCTCGGCCGACCCGGTCGACAACACCCCCCACGTCCTCGACGGCATCGTCAACGCCATCGCGCTGGTCGGTGGCACCGTCGTCGTCGGCGGCTCGTTCAGCGAGGTCAGCGACGCCGGGCGCACGTACACGCTGCGCCGGGCCAACCTGTTCGCCTACGACCTGGCGACCGGCCGCATCCTGCGCGGCTTCGCGCCGTCCGTCGCCGGGCCGGTCTACGGGCTGGCCGCCGGCGACCACGGCACGGTCTACGTGGGCGGCGCCTTCCCCGGCGTCAACAACGTCGGCGCCCGCGCGCTCGCCCGGATCAACGTCGCCGACGGGCAGCTCGTCGACGGCTTCATGCCCCGGATCGACGGGGGCATGGTCACCGCCGTGGTCAGGAACGGCTCCAGGCTCTACGTCGGCGGCGACTTCGTCCGGCCGCGCGTCGCCCTGGCCGGGCTCGACGCCGCGACGGGCGTGGCCGACCCCGGCTTCGCCGTCACGCCGGGCGAGCCGCTCACGCCCAGGGTGAAGGTCCAGGCCCTCGCCCTGTCGGGCGGCCGGCTGGCGGTCGACGGCTCGTTCACCACGCTGGGCGGGCGGTCCCGGCCGCAGCTCGGGCTGATCGACGTCAGCGGGCCCGTGGCCAGGGTCGCCGACTGGCGCACCGAGGTCTACGCCCAGCGCTGCGCGGAGGCGTTCCCCTCCTACGTGCGCGGCCTGGACTTCGCACCCGACGGCCGCTCCTTCGTGGTGGTCACGACCGGGGGCCCGAAGGGCCGCATGTGCGACACGGCCACCCGCTTCGAGACGTACGCCGCAGGCCCGGACGTCAGGCCGACCTGGACCAACGCCACCGGCGGCGACTCGCTCTACGCGGTGGCGGTCACCGGCTCAGCCGTGTATGTCGGCGGCCACCAGCGCTGGCTGGACAATCCGCAGGGCCGCGACTCGGCCGGCCCCGGAGCGGTGCCCCGCGAGGGCATCGGCGCCATTCATCCGCGTACGGGAAAGGCGCTCGCCTGGAATCCCGGCCGGGAGCGGGGCATCGGCGTGAAGGCATTTCTGGCGCACAAGACCGGCCTACTAGTCGGTAGTGACACAACGCGACTCGGACGGGAGTACCATGCCCGGATTGGCATGTTCCCCCTGCCCTAGTCGTCCTGCGGCTCCGGCCGGTCGATCCGGCCGCTGAGCCGTGCGCTGACGGCGTCACGCTGCCTCGACAGCAGCACGTAGCTGGCTATGCCGCTGATCACGAAAGCGGCTGCGAGCAGGAACAGCGGGTTTTGCAGGCCGACGAGGTACAGAACACCCAGGGTCACGACAAACAGGCCGATCCGCGACGCGGTGTAAACGAGAACGGGATGCACGGGTTCGAGGTTACTCGTCCCTGCGTAGCGGTCGCTCTTCGCATCGGACGCGAGCGCTGCTACTGTGCCCAGTAAGGGTGTTTCGTAAAGAAACACCCACGAGAGCCCCAAAGAGGCTCTATCATATAACAATCGGGCAGTCAGCTGATAACAACCCGTGATCTTTGTCGAAAACCACGGATAAATCAGGCTTCGCTCGACACACTGGTTACCTGTCCGCCCGCTGGCAGGAAGCGGGATGCGAGGGGGAGAGATTGGTGGAGAGTAGCAGCGAGCGTCTGCTGACCCCAGGAGAGGTTGCCGCCCTCTTCCGGGTAGACCCAAAGACGGTTACGCGCTGGGCTGCGGCAGGCCGCATCAGCAGTATCCGCACCCCCGGAGGGCACCGGCGCTTCCGCGAGTCGGAAGTGCACGCCCTTCTTCGAGGCGAGGACGTTCTCACGGCCGACAGGCCAGCAGGTGAGTCCCCGCGCGTCTGACGTTCCGTCTAGTCGGTGATCCTGAGATCCGCCAGGATCACCGCTGGCGGGACCTCAATCCGCCTCACGTCGTGAGGCCGTGGTCGAGCGTGCCTGCGGGCCACACTTCCCGACGGCAGGCACGGGGCGGCGCCAACCGCCGACCGTGGCTGGCGCCGGTCCTTCTCAGGCGTCCTCCTGGCTGGCCTTGAAGGCCAGGAACTCGCGTTCGAGGTCGTCGTTCTCCTCTTCCCAGCGACTGCGGCGCTCGGCCGCCTCCTCCTCGGTCAGCGACTCGGGCAGCCACTTGTCGTAGTCGGGATCGCCGGGCTGCACGTCCACGTACGCGTTGCCGATCAGACGCCCGTCTTCGCTGGTCAGGCTCTGCGGCACGCGCAGGGTCCCGTCAGCGAGCCGGATGACGTACATGGCTGATCACCTAGATTCCGTAGCGCCGGTTGAAGAAGAGCATGACGTCGAGCGCCATCCGTGTGTCGCCGCCGAGCATGTCGACCAGGGCCGGGCGCTGGCGGGCGGCGATGGCGGCGAAGGCGTCGGCGAAGAACTCCTTGCGGCCCAGGCCGTTGCCCTGCCGGTGGAAGGTCGAGGCCAGCTTGGGGAAGGCGTTCTCGTAGAGCCGGACGAACTCCGGCGAGTCCGACACCCATTCACCGTGGAACGAGTCCAGGTCGTCGATGGCGTGGCCGACCTCGTGCATCATCACGTCCGGCGTGGGTGAGGGGCGGTCGCCCACCACGATCTTGCGGTCGCCGTACGCGCCGGCGCAGATGTCCCAGGTGGCCCGGCCGGACGGGAGCGGCGCGCCGCGTAAGTAGCCCATGTCGTCGAGGTCGGGGACGCCGCCGGGGCCGACGTAGATGCCTTCGAGACCGGCGGCCAGCAGCTCCTTCAGCCGGTCGGGCAGCCGGGCCAGGCTCTCCACCGCGCGTACGGCGTCCTTGGAGGGCGGGCCGTGCCGGGCGTCCCACTGGCGGTGGAGGATCTTCTCCAGCTTGCCGCAGTGGCGCAGTCCGTCGCCGATGGAGGGGGCCTCCGGCCTGTTGGGCTGGGCCCTGGGCGGCGTGTCGTCGAGCTCGAAGTCGTACCAGGTGTAGCGGGGGCGTTCGGCGACGGCGGCGGGCAGGCGTGGCGCGCGCTCGCGCAGCGAGAGGCCGTCCCAGGTGACCTCGCGCCGCTGGGGGCCGCCGGGACGGGCGAACCGCTCCGGCTGCTGCTCCCTGCGCCGCTCGGCGTCCTTGAGCTGCTCTCTCGGGGCCTCCGGGCGGCTCTCCTTCCGTCGGGACCAGAAGGAACGGTCCGCGTCCGGAGGAGCCTCGTCACGCCGCGAGAACAGGTACGACCCGCGGCGCCACCAACGGCCGCGCCGATGTCGGCCCTTGTCGTGAGAAAAGGCCATCGCACCCCTTCACGCCGCGTCCATGGCGAACCGGGTTCCACGGTACGACGCCGATCTTCCCGAGTCATCCGAAACGGGACATCGTCCGACACGATCACGTCGCGGATGGCTTACAGTTCGGGCATGGCAGGTGTTCTGATCGGCCTGGCGTTGCTGGCCTTCTGGCTCTTCTCGCTCTTCGACGTCATCACCGCACCCGAGGAAGAGGTCAGGAACGTACCAAAGGCGCTGTGGGTCCTCATCGTCGTGCTGGTCCCGCTGCTCGGCGGCGTGATCTGGATGCTGCGCGGGCGGCCCAGGGCCGAGCGCGACCCGTGGCCGGTGCCGCCGGGCCCGGGCGCGCCGAAGGGCCCGGACGACGACCCCGACTTCCTGCGAGATCTCGACCGGCGGATGCGCGGCGAGGACTAACCGCTGACGTCGGCGTAGCTGTGCAGGCCGGAGATGAAGATGTTGACGCCGACCAGGTTGAAGATCAGGCACCCGAACGCCAGCAGCTGCACGATCATGGCGGCCCTGCCCCGCCAGCCGGCCGTCACCCTGGCGTGCAGGTAGGCCGCGTACGCCACCCAGGTGATGAACGACCAGACCTCCTTGGGGTCCCAGCCCCAGTAGCGGCCCCAGGCGCGGTCGGCCCAGAGCGCGCCGGCGATGACGGCGAACGTCCACAGCGGGAAGGCCAGCACGATCGCGCGGTGGGCCACCCGCTCCAGGTCGTCGCGGCTGGGCAGGCGCGACAGCCCCTCGCCGCGCACCAGGAACAGCACGCCCGACACGCCGGCCAGCGTGAACAGCCCGCTGGCCAGGATCGCCGCGGTGACGTGGATCGCGATCCAGTACGAGTTCAGCGCCGGCACCACGGGCCCGGCCGCCGTGTAGAGCACCTTGACCGCGAACCCGAGGCCGAGCGTGGCGGCGATCATGACGAACGCGCCCAGGAACCGCACGTTCTGGCGGACCTGGGTGAACAGGAACGCGGTCACGGCGGCGAAGCAGATGGCCACCACGAACTCGTACATGTTGCCCCACGGCCACCGGCCGACCGCCAGGCCGCGGGTGATGATGGCGCCGAGGTTGGCGGCCCACCCGATCCAGGCCAGCACGAGCGCGACCCGCCCGGCCTTGGCCCCGCCCGCCAGGACAGGCAGCGGATCGGCGGCGGGCGCCTCGGCCTCGGGCCCGGCATCGCCTTCGGAGGGTGCGCCGACCGTGACGGGCTGCCGGGCGGCCCGCTTCACGGCCGCCTTGCCCAGGACGGCCCTTCCGAAGGCCAGCTCCATCGCGAAGCCCACCATGGCGATGATGTAGAGCAGGACGGCGCCGACGACGAAGTTGTCGCTCAGCCCGGCCAATTGCTCAGCGGACATGCTGTTCTCCTGCTGATAGAGCCTTGACGATCTCGGCGAACTCCTCGGCGAAGCCCGCCGCGGAGCCCTCGGTACGGGTCAGGCCGCCCACGTCGACCCGCCCTTCCCTGACCCGCACCCAGACGCGCCGGCGGCGGATCATCAACGACAGCGCGATGGCGACCACCGCGACGGCCGCGGCGATCAGCGCGGGCACGCGCCCGGGGTCGTAGGCGGTCTGGAGCGTGATCCACTCCTTGACGCCGGTGAACTCCAGCTTCCCCGCCCCGCCGGGCAGCTCGGCGGACTCCCCCACCGACAGCGGCTTGGTCGCGAACGATCCCCGCACGACGGGCACGACCTTGCCGTCGAGCTCGTCCGGCAGAATCTTGTAGACCGACTGCGGCTTGCCCGACCGCATGCCGAGGTCGCCCACGTAACCGCCGAGGAGCTGCACCTGCGGCTGGAGCTCGCCGGGGAAGGCCGAGGCGTAGTTGCCGTCGGTCAGCGGCACGCTGGTGGGCAGGAAACGCAGCAGGAACCCCAGCTGGGACGGCTGTGCGTCGGGCACCTTGACGACGCACGACGAGGTCAGCGTGGCCTTCTGGTCGATCAGGCAGGCCACGGGCCCTTCGTAGGCGACCTGGCCCTTGCCGTCGGTGACCTTGAAGACGGGCGCGTAGCCGTGGCCGATCAGGTACGTCTGCGTCCCGTCGACCTCCAGCGGGTCGTTGACCTTGAGCTCGTAGTCGCGGGCGGGCGCGCCGGGCTCGTCGTGCACCTTCAGGTAGGCGGAGTAGTCGAGCTCCTGGCCCTTCTTGTCGCCCTCGACCTGGTAGGTGGCCTTGAAGTCGGTCAGCTCGAACGAGAACGGCTGGAGCGACTCGGCCGAGACCCGGCTGCCGGGGATGAACCTGTCGTAGGCGGCCACGGTGTTGGCGAAGCCGTCGCCCTCCACGACCAGGACGTTGCCGCGGTAGCCGTACAGGGAGCCGAAGCCGACGGCGAGCAGGATGCCGATCAGCGCGACGTGGAAGAACAGGTTGCCGGTCTCGCGCAGGTAGCCCTTCTCGGCGGCCACCCAGCCGTCGCCGGTGACGACGCGGAAGCGCATCCTGCGCAGCCGCCCGGCGGCCTCCTCCACCGTGAGGTCGCCCTCGAAGGAGTCGGAGTGGGGCAGCCGGGACAGGTTCTTGGGCGCGGCGGGCGGCTTGCGGCGCAGCTCGCGCAGGTAGGTGGCGGTGCGCGGGATGATGCAGCCGACGAGCGAGGTGAACAGCAGCAGGTAGACGGCGGCGAACCAGACCGAGGTGAACACCTCGAAGAGCTGGAAGCGGTCGTACCACTCGGCCAGGGTGGGGTTCTGCTGGTAGAGCTGGGCCACCTTGTCGGGTTCGACGCTGCGCTGGGGCACCAGCGAGCCCGGGATCGAGCCGAGCGCCAGCAGGAAGAGCAGGATCAGCGCGGTCTTCATCGAGGTGAGGGTGCGCCAGCCCCACCGGAGCCAGCCGACCGGCCCCAGCCTGGCCTGCCGCGGCTCGCGCTCCTCGCGCACCAGCTCGTCGACGCTCATCAGATCACCGGCTCGAACGCGCCGATGAGCCCCTGCATGGCCGCGATCATCGCACCCCACAGTCCGGTGACGAGCAGCAGCCCGACGGCCACCATCATGCCCCCGCCGATCCTGGTGATCAGCCGGGTGTGCTTGCGCACGGCCTGGAACGTGCGCAGGGCCTTGCTGTAGGCCAGGGCGGCGGCCACGAACGGCAGCCCGAGGCCCAGCGCGTAGGCCACGGCCAGCAGCGCGCCGCGCGAGGCGCTGCCCTCGTTGAGCCCGAGGGTGAGCACGACGGCCAGCGTGGGGCCGATGCACGGCGTCCAGCCGAGGCCGAACACCACGCCGAGCAGCGGCGCGCCGGCCAGGCCCGCGGCCGGCAGCTTGTGGATGCGCACGTCGCGCATCAGGCCGGGCAGCACGCCGAGGAAGGCCAGCCCGAGCAGGATCGTCAGGACGCCGAGCACCCGCGTGATGACCTGGGCGTTGCCCAGCATGATCGAGCCGAGCCCGCCGAACAGCGCGCCGCTGAGCACGAACACCAGCGCGAACCCGGCCACGAACAGCACCGTGCCGAGCACCAGCCGCCCCCGCTTGGGGTCGGCGCTCATGCCCGTCACGTACGACAGATAGCCCGGCACCAGCGGCAGCACGCACGGCGACAGGAACGACACCACCCCGGCCAGCAGCGCGATCGGCACCGCGAGCAGCAACGAGCCCGAGGCGACGACGTCACTCATCGCGCACCTTGGTCACCGTGTTCATCAGGTCGCTGTACTTGACCGCCCCGAGCGCCCTGGCCGCGATGCGGCCCTGCTTGTCGATGACCAGCGTGGACGGGATCGCCGCGGGCGGCACGGTGCCCTGGAAGGACAGCGCGACCTTGCCGGGCTGGTCGAAGATGTGGGAGTAGCCGGTCTGCTCGGTGCGCTCGAAGGCGAGGGCGTCGGCCTGGCGGTCCTTGAAGTCGATGCCGATGAACTGCACGTCGCCCTTGGTCTTGGCGGCGACCTCCTTGAGCACCGGCGCCTCGGCCCGGCACGGGCCGCACCACGAGGCCCAGAAGTTGATCACCACGACCTTGCCCTTGTGGGCGGCCAGCGAGGCCGTGCCGCCGTCGAGCGTGGGGCCCTCGACCGGCGGGGCCGCCTTGCGGTCGGCGGCGTCGAAGACCTGCATCTTGCCGTCGCCCGCGACGAACCGGGTGTCGCCCACCTGGGGCTGCCCGCTCTGGTTTGCCGCGCAGCCCGCGGCCAGCGCGGCCAGGAGAACGAGGGAGATGGACGTCGCGCGCACGGAGGATGATCTCCTTGTACTACAACCGGTAGAGCTTGCAACTCTACCGGCGGGCAGACATGGCCCCGACATCAGGCCCCTGGTATCGACGGCCCCGAACTCAGCGACCCGGCCGGCTCGCTGTAGCCGACGCTGACCAGGCGGTCGCCCTCGAAGGTGAAGGTGGTGAGGCTGGCCAGCGCGCACTGCCTGCGGCGCGGGTCGTGCCAGAGCCGGCGGCCCTCGGCGGCCATCCTGATCGTCCAGATCGGGAGCTGGTGGCTGACCAGCACGGCCTCGTGCCCGCGCGCGGCCGCCCTGGCGTCGTCGACGGCCGCCTTCATGCGCGCCACGATCGCCGGGTACGCCTCGCCCCACGACGGGCGCAGCGGGTTCCAGAAATAGCGGTAGTTGCGCGGGTTGCGAAGGATGGCCAGCCCCTGGCCGACCGGACGGCCCTGCAGCATGTTCGCCGCTTCGAGCAGGCGGTCGTCCTTGGTCACGTCGAGGCCGAGCTTGTCGGCGAGCGGGGCCGCGGTCTCCAGCGCGCGTTCGAGCGGCGAGCTGTGGACGGCGACGATGTCGCGGCCGCCGACGGCCTTGGCGACCGTCTCGGCCATGAGCCTGCCGGTGTCGGACAGGTGGTAGCCGGGCAGCCTGCCGTACAGGATGCCGCCGGGATTGTGCACCTCACCGTGGCGCAAAAGGTGGACGACGGTGGTTTCAGCCATGGTGTGCCACAGCCTATCCGTTTCGATGCCGGTCATAGTCAGGGGCTGCCTGGTCCGGCATTTCGCGCGGAGGTATGGTCGGGACGACTGCGCCTAGGGTTCCGCGTCCGGTCCGCCTCCCCCGTCACACAACCAGGGCCGGAAGACAGGTCCGAGCGGCGCCGCGGCCCGCCGGGCCGTACAGCTGACGGGACAAAAGCCTGGAGGCTCCTCTCCGTCACCCCTGGAAGGAGTCGCCCGGATGAGCCCTTGGGCGCTGGTCCTCATTCTCGTCGCCGCCGTCGCGCACGCCACCTGGAACCTGCTGAGCAAGAAGGCGGCCCAGGCCGACGGCATCGTCTTCCTCTGGCTGATCGGGGTCGTGGCCACGGTGGTGTGGAGCCCGCTGTTCGCCGGGTTCCTGCTGGTCACGGGGACCCGGCTGTCGTGGGGCGACCTGGCGGTGATCTGCGGCAGCACGGCCCTGCACCTGGGGTACTTCGTGCTGCTCCAGCGCGGCTACGGCGCGGGCGACCTGTCGCTGGTCTACCCCGTCGCCCGCGGGACGGGGCCGATGCTGGCCAGCCTGGTCGCCGTGTTGTTCCTGGACGAGCACCCGGCGCCGGCCGGCGTGGCCGGGATCGTGCTCGTCGGGGTCGGGGTGTTCATGATGAGCGGCGGCGCGGCCGGGCGGGGCGACCTGCGGGGGCTGGTGTCGGGGCTGGTCGTGGGGCTGTTCATCGCCGGGTACACGGTGTGGGACTCGCAGGTGGTCAGCGCGTTCGCGGTGGCGCCGATCATGCTCAACTACCTCGGGGAGGTCGGGCGGGCGCTGGCGCTCACGCCGTTCGTCGCCGGGGCCAGGCGGCGGCTGGTCGGGTCCGTGTGGCGGGAGCACCGGTCGCGGATCGTGGGGGCGGCGTTCCTGATCTTCCTGTCGTATTTGCTGGTCCTGATCGCGTTCACGATGGCGCCGGTGAGCGTGGTGGCGCCGGCGCGCGAGGTGAGCGTGCTGATCGCGGTGCTGCTCGGCGGGCGGCTGCTGGCCGAGGGCGACCTGCGGCGGCGGCTGCTGGCGGCGGGCGTGATCCTCGGCGGCGTGGTGGCGATCGCGCTCAGCTGAGCGCGGCCCGGCAGGGTGCACGGCAGGGTGCGCAGCCGGGTGCTCAGCTGACCGCCCAGGCGTTCTCCTGCTCGCGGCTGACGCCGATCAGGGCCTCGACCGTGGCCCTGATCGCGGGACGGCGGGCCGCGTCGGTGCGCCACACCGCGTAGATGCGGCGCGTCTGCCGCGGCATGATCGGGACCAGCCGCACGCCGTCGGGCACGCAGTCGCGGCCCAGGCGCGGCACGATCGCGCAGCCGAGCCCGGCGGCGACCAGCGCGAGCTGGGTGGGGTACTCGTCGGCCATGCAGGCGATCTCCGGCTCCAGCGAGGCGTTGCGCAGCGTGAAGACCAGCCAGTCGTGGCAGACCGTGCCGGGCGACGAGCTGATCCACCGCTCGCCGTGCAGCTCGGCCAGCCCCACCTCCCTGCGCCCGGCCAGCGGATGGTCGGCGGGGATGGCGACGTCGGCCACGTCGTCGAGCAGCGTGGCCCTGGACAGGCCCTCGGGCATGGCGATGGGCCGGTTGAGCCAGTCCTGCATCACGCCCAGGTCCAGCTCGCCCCTGGCCACCTCGCGCAGCACCCGTTCCGGCTCGCGCTCGTAGAGCTGCACGTGCAGGTCGGGGTGGTGCCTCTTGAGCTGGACGAGCGCGCCGGGCATCAGGCCGCGGGTCGCGGTGGCGAAGGCGGCGATGCTGAGCCGGCCGACGACCTCGCCGCGCAGCGCCTCGAAGTCCGCCTCCGCGGTCTCGACCAGGGCCAGGATGCGCTCGGCGTGCTCGGCGAGCAGCCCGGCGGCGTCGGTCAGCCGGACGCCCCGGCCGCTGCGCTCCATGAGCCGGGCGCCCGTCTCCCGCTCCAGCTTGGCGATCTGCTGGCTGACGGCCGACGGGGTGACCATGAGCGCGTCGGCCGCGGCGCCGACCGACCCGTACACGTGCACGGCGTGAAGTGCCTTGAGCCGGTTCAGGTCCAACATGTAAGCCAGACTAAAGGGTTTAGCGTAGAAAGTCTCGCTTGTCCTTGTATCTGAAGCAGATGAAAATATATGCATGCGAATCATTAAGAGCAGGAAGCCCGAGACCCGTTCCACCTCGTACCTGAAGGTCCTCGCCGAGCAGGCTCGCGAGCAGCGCAACCGGTACCAGAAGACCCGCTCTGCGTGAGCCCCCGCCACCTCGCCCTCGCCATCGGCCTCGCGGCCGTGTGGGGCTTCAACTTCGTCGTCATGCAGGTCGGCCTGAAGCACTTCCCTCCCCTGCTGTACGCGGGGATCAGGTTCACCCTGGCGGCGTTCCCCGCCCTGCTGCTCGCGGGGCGGCCGGGAGTCCCGTGGCGCTGGGTCGCCGGGGTGGCGGCCACTCTCGGAGTGGGTCAGTTCGGCCTGTTGCTGGTGGGCATGCGAGCGGGCATGCCGGCCGGACTGACCTCTCTCGTCCTGCAGATGCAGGCGTTGTTCACCGTGCTGTTCGCGGTGACGCTGCTCGGCGAGCGGCTCACCGCCCGCCGCGTCCTCGGCCTGGCGGTCGCCTTCGGCGGCCTGGCCCTGGTCGCGTTCGACTTCGGGGTGTCCGGCCCGCTGGGCGCCTTCGCCCTGTGCGTGGCCGCCGCCGCGGCCTGGGGGCTCGGCAACGTGGTGCAGCGCAGGGCCGCGCCGCCGGACTCGCTGCGGTTCATGGTGTGGGTGAGCGCGTTCTCCGCGCCGCCCCTCCTGCTGCTGTCGCTGCTGGTCGAGGGGCCGCCCGTGCTGACGGCCCCCGCCGAGGGCTGGTTGTCGCTGGCCTACGTGGCCTTCGTCTCGACGCTCGGCGGGTTCGGCGTGTGGGGCTGGCTGCTGCGCCGGTACGACGCCTCGACCGTGGCGCCGTACACGCTGCTGGTGCCGGTGTTCGGCATGTCGTCGGCCGCGCTGGTGGCCGGCGAGCCCCTGTCCTGGACCGAGCTGCTGGCCGCGGCCCTCATCGTCGCCGGCGTGCTGTACGCCGGCACCAGGCCGCGCCGGGCTACAGAACCGCCGCGGCCGCCTTCGCCGCTGCCGGCAGGGCCTCGGCTATCCGGTTGAGCGCCTCGTCATCGTGCGAGGCCGACAGGAACCACGCCTCGTACGCCGACGGCGGCAGGTAGACGCCCTGGTCGAGCATCGCGTGGAAGAACGCGGTGAAGGCCGCCGTGTTCTGTGCCTTGGCCTGGTCGAAGTTCGTCACCTCGCCCTCGGCGAAGAAGATCGAGAACAGGCTGCCGGCACGCTGCAACCGGTGGGGCACGCCCGCCTTCGCCAGCGCCTCGGCCGCCGCGTCGCCCACCGCGAGCGCCGCGGCGTCGATGCGCGCGTAGGCGTCGGCGTCGAGGGCGCGCAGGGTCGCCAGGCCCGCGGCGCACGCCAGCGGATTGCCGGACAGCGTGCCCGCCTGGTAGACCGGGCCCTCCGGAGCCAGGAAGGCCATCACGTCGGCCCGGCCGCCGAACGCCGCCGCGGGCAGACCCCCGCCCATGACCTTGCCGAACGTCATCAGGTCGGCGTCGACCGGGTCGAGGCCGTACCAGCCGGCGGACGAGACCCGGAAGCCGGTCAGCACCTCGTCGACGATGAGCAGCGCGCCGTTGGCCGTGCACAGCTCGCGCAGCCGGGCGTTGAACCCGTCGCGCGGCGGGACGACGCCCATGTTCGCCGGGCACGCCTCGGTGATCACGCAGGCCACCTCGGCGGCCGCGAACGCCTCCGCCACCGCCTGGATGTCGTTGTACGGCAGCACGATCGTGTCGGCCGCCGACGCCCCGGTCACCCCGGGGGTGTCCGGCAGCCCGAACGTGACCACTCCCGACCCGGCCGAGGCCAGCAGGGCGTCGACGTGCCCGTGGTAGCAGCCGGCGAACTTGATCACCTTGGACCGCCCGGTGAAGCCGCGCGCCAGGCGCACCGCGCTCATCGTCGCCTCGGTGCCGGAGCTGACCAGGCGCACCTTCTCGACCGGCGCCATCCGGGAGACGATCTCCTCGGCCAGCTCGACCTCGCCCGGCGTGGCGGTGCCGTAGGAGAAGCCGTGGGCGACCGCGCCGGAGACGGCCTCGACGACCGCGGGATGCCGGTGGCCGAGGATCATCGGGCCCCAGGAGCAGACCAGGTCGACGTAGCGGTTGCCGTCGACGTCGGTGATGTACGGCCCCTGGCCCGAGGCCATGAAACGCGGCGTGCCGCCCACCGCGCCGAACGCGCGCACGGGCGAGTTGACGCCGCCGGGCACCACTTCCCTGGCGCGGGTGAAAAGACCTTCGGAGTTCTGTGTACGGCTCACCCGACCCAGGTTAGTCCCGCAGGTCCGTGCCCCCGCCGCGGGGCGTGCTCAGTCGGCGAGCCATTCCAGGATGCGCAGCGGGTCGGGCAGCGGACGGCCGTCCGGGGGCCGGAGCCAGGAGACCGGCTGGCCCGAGGGCAGCATGGAGGGCGGCGCGAGCACGTAGCTGTCGCGGCAGTGCCAGCGCAGGCCCGGCGTGTCGTCGATGGTGGCCGGGTCGCAGTCGAGCTGGCAGGACCACCACTCGTCCTCGTCCTCGGGGTTGCCGCGGGTGGCCACATAGAACAAGACCCGGTCGCCTTGAGCGGCGACCGGGCCTGGGTGGGCTCCGGCGGCGTCGATCCTGGTGAGGGCCGACAGGCCGGCGGCGAGCGGTACGTCGAACACGTCGAACACGCGCCCTGTGGGCAGGATCACGTTGGCCTCCGGCTCGCTCTCCCACCAGCGGGTCAGCAGCGTCGTGTCCGTCGTGGCCTGCATGTGCCAGGCGGGCGAGAGCGGATGGGCGCCGGGGTCGGGACAGCCGACGCGGTCGCACGAACACGCGCGCGGGCCGTGCCGCAGCGGAAAGGCTCCCGGCACCACGGGCCAGCCCAGGGACGCGTACTCCAGCACGGAATCGATGCGTGTCGGGCGCGACCGCTTTCTGGTACGCCGAGCCAGTGGTACCCCCACCATGGTGTCTCCCGTCGAGTCAGCGCCTGAGGAGGTCCCGGCTCCGGGCCGTTCGCACACCGCGGGACACACCAGCACTTGTCATCGCACTCTAACGCACACGCCTCAGGAGTTGACGGGAAACCCCTTGGTTAGAGCTGGCGCGCCACTTCCGTCGCCCAGTACGTGAGGATCATGTCCGCGCCGGCGCGCTTGATGGCGACCAGCGACTCCATGATCGTCCGGTCGCGGTCGATCCAGCCGTTGGCCGCCGCCGCCTCGACCATCGCGTACTCGCCGCTCACCTGGTAGGCCGCCACCGGCACGTCGACCGCGTCGCGCACCCGGGTGATGACGTCGAGGTAGGCCAGCGCCGGCTTGACCATGACGGCGTCGGCGCCCTCCGCCAGGTCGAGCCTGACCTCGCGCAGCGCCTCCTCCAGCGGCCCGGCCGGGTCCTGCTGGTGGGTGCTGCGGTCGCCGAACTGCGGCGCGCACTCGGCGGCCTCGCGGAACGGCCCGAAGAAGGCGGAGGCGTACTTGACGGAGTAGGACAGGATCGGGACGTCGGCGTGGCCGGCCCCGTCGAGCGCGGCGCGGATGGCGCCGACCTGGCCGTCCATCATGCCGCTCGGCGCGATCATCTGGGAGCCGGCGGCGGCCTGGGCCAGCGCGATGGAGGCGTAACGCTCCAGCGTGGCGTCGTTGTCCACCTCGCCGGACGGGGTCAGGATCCCGCAGTGGCCGTGGTCGGTGAACTCGTCGAGGCAGGTGTCGGCCATGACCACGAGGGCGTCGCCGACCTCGGCGGTCACCTCGCGCAGCGCGACCTGGAGGATGCCGTCGGGGTCGTCGGCCGCCGACCCGGTCGCGTCCTTGACCGCGGGGATGCCGAACAGGATCAGGCCGCCCACGCCCGCCTCGGCCGCGTCGTGCGCGGCCTTGCGCAGCGAGTCGCGGGTGTGCTGGAACACGCCTGGCATGGACGACACCGGCTGCGGCGCGTCGATGCCCTCCTTGACGAACAGCGGCAGGATCAGGTCCGCGGCGTGCAGCCGCGTGCCCGACACCATCCGGCGCAGCGCCTGGCTGCGACGCAGGCGCCGGGGACGTGCGACGGGGTACTGGGCGCTCACTTGGCTCTCCTCCTGGCGCCACGGCGGTTCTGGGACGGCCTGCGCGGGCTGTCACCCGCGGCCACGGCCGCCTGGCGCTGCTTGGCACCGAACTCGGCCAGCGCTGCGGCCAGGGCTGATGCGGATGGCTTGTCGGACATGACGTCGACCCGGAGCCCGAACTCCTCGGCCGTCTTGGCCGTCTGCGGCCCGATCACCGCGATCACGGTGACGTTGTGCGGCTTGCCCGCGATGCCGACCAGGTTGCGCACGGTGGAGGACGAGGTGAACAGCACGGCGTCGAAGCCGCCGCCCTTGATCGCCTCGCGGATGGGCGCGGGCGGCGGCGCGGCGCGCACCGTCCGGTACGCCGTCACGTCGTCGCACTCCCAGCCCAGCTCGGTGAGCCCGGCCACCAGCGTGTCGGTCGAGATGTCGGCCCGGGGCAGCAGCACCCGGTTGATCGGGTCGAGCATCGAGTCGTAGGGCGGCCACTCGGCCACGAGCCCTTCGGAGGACTGCTCGCCCGAGGGCAGCAGGTCGGGCTTGACGCCGAACTCGACCAGGGCCCGCGAGGTGGCCTCGCCCACGGCGGCCACCTTGAGCCCGGCGAAGGCCCGCGCGTCGAGCCCGTACTCCTCGAACTTCTCGCGCACCGCCTTGACGGCGTTGGCGCTGGTGAAGGCCACCCACTCGTAGCGGCCGGTGACCAGGCCCTTGATGGCGCGGTCCATCTGCTGCGGCGTGCGCGGCGGCTCGACCGAGATGGTCGGCACCTCCTCGGGCACCGCGCCGTAGGCCACGAGCTGCTCGGACAGGCTGCGGGACTGCTCCTTCGTGCGCGGCACCAGCACCCGCCAGCCGAACAGCGGCTTGGTCTCGAACCACGACAGCCGCTCGCGCTGCCCCACGGCCTCGCCGACGACGATCAGCGCGGGCTCGGTGAACCCGGCGTGCTTCAGGTCGGCCTGGAGCCGGCCGAGCGAGGACACGACGGTGTACTGCTCGGTGGTGGTGCCGCCGCTGCTGACGGCGACCGGCGTGGTGTCGGGCTTGCCGCCGGCGATCAGCGCCTTGCCGATGGCGACGGCCTCGGCGATGCCGTTGTAGATCACCAGCGTGCCGCGGGTGGCGGCGTGGGACGACCAGTCCTGCTCCTGAGCGGCGTCGACGACGCGGAACTCGGGCACGGCCGTGGCCGCCGGGATGCCGGCGTAGGTGAGCACCGCGGTCGCGGGCGGCACGCCGGGCACGATCTCGAAGTCCACCTCCGCCGCCACGCAGGCCGCGACCTCGTCGTCGATCGAGGAGAACAACATGGGGTCGCCCGCGCACAGGCGCACCACGAGCTGCCCGGCCTTGGCCCGCTGGACGTAGTCGCCCTCGGCGACCTCGACGCCCTCGCGGCAGTGCTTGAGCAGCGGGCCGGACTGCTCGTCGTCGAGCACGACGGCGTCCGCCTTGCCGAGAAGTTCGGCGGCGCGGAGCGTCAGCAGGTTGGGGTCACCGGGACCCGCCCCCACGAAGGCGACGAAACCGGAGGTTGGACTATCGGAGCTCAATGGGATTGCTCCCCCATCAATCTGTCGGCCCCTTCGGCGATCATCTCGGCCGCCAGGAGGCGGCCCAGCTGTGCAGCCTCCGAAGGAGAACCGGCGGCGGACTTGCGGACCGCTTCGCGGCCGTCGATGGAGACGACCACTGCGGTCAGGTTCAGAGTGTGCCCGTGATCGGCCGCGAAAGCACCCACGGGTGCGGCGCAGCCTGCTTCCAGGGCGGACAGCACGGCGCGTTCGGCGGTCACCGCGCTGCGCGTGCGCGGGTCGTCGAGCACGGACAGGGTCTCGATCAGGTCGGTGCGCGCGGCCAGGCACTCCACGGCGAGCGCGCCCTGGCCGGGGGCCGGCAGCAGCTCCTCGACCTCGAAGATCTGCGCGATCTCGCCGCCGCGGCCGAGCCTGGTGAGCCCGGCGCTGGCCAGCACGACGGCGTCGAGCTCGCCCGCGGCGATCTTGCCGATGCGCGTGTCGGCGTTGCCGCGGATCGGGACGTACTCCAGGTCGGGGCGGAGCGCGCTCAGCATGGCGACGCGGCGCGGCGAGCCCGTGCCGACCCTGGCCCCTGCGGGCAGGTCGGCGAACTTGTGCGAGCCGACCAGCGCGTCGCGGTGGTCGTGGCGCTCGGGGAGCGCGGCCAGCGTGAAGCGCGGGTCCTGCTTGGTCGGCAGGTCCTTCAGCGAGTGGACGGCGAAGTCGATCTCGCCCTCGACCAGCTTGTCGCGCAGCGCGCTGACGAACACGCCGGTGCCGCCGAGCTGCGCCAGGTGCGCCTTGGTCACGTCGCCGAAGGTCGTCACGCCCACCAGCTCGACCGGGTGCCCGGTGCGCGCGGTGAGGGCGTCGGCCACCATCTGGGACTGCGTGGTCGCCAGCATGCTGCGGCGGGTGCCCAACCGCAGGTTCACAGCTCCACCTCCCTCACGGCCGCGGGCATCTTCGGATCGAGATTGAACAACTCACGCAGGGCTTCCGCATAATGATCGCCCCCTGGACCGGCGGCGAGCTGCTTGACACGCACAGTCGGCTCGTGAAGCAGTTTGTCAACGACCCTCTGCACGGTCATGGCGATTTCGTCCCTGGCCTTGTCGTCGAGATCGGGCATGCGCATCATCAGGCGGCCCAGCTCGGACTCCACCACGCCCGCCGCCTTGCTGCGCAGCGCCACCACGGTCGGGGTGACGCGGGCGGCGCGGGCGGCGTCGAGGTAGGCGTTCAGCTCCTCGGCCACGAGCGCGCGCACGGACTCCACGGCGTCGCCGCCGCGCGAGCCGACGCCGGACTCCTGGATCGTCTCCAGGTCGACCAGCGTGACGCCGGGCACCTCGCGCACGGCCGGGTCGATGTCGTGCGGCAGCGCCAGGTCCAGCAGGAACGCGCCCCCGGTCAGCATGTCGGGGGTGATGACGTGCCGCCCGGCGCCGGTGCAGGTGATCACGATGTCGGCGTCCGCCAGCTCCTCGCGCACGGCGGCGAACGCGACAGCCCGGCCGCCGACCGACTCGGCCAGCCGCGCGCCCCGCTCGTACGTGCGGTTGGCCACGACGATGTCGGTGACCCCGGCGCGCTGCAGCGTGACGGCGGCCAGCGAGCTCATCGAGCCCGCGCCCACCACCAGCGCCCGCCGCCCGGCCAGGTCGCCGGCGAGCGCGAGGCCCGCCGAGACCAGCGAGGGACCCGCCTGGTCGATGCCGGTGTCGGTGTGGGCGCGCTTGCCGACGCGCAGCGCCTGCTGCGTCAGCTCGTTGAGGGTCGCGCCGACCGTGCCGTGCTTCTGGGCGAGCTTGAGCGCCTGGCGGACCTGGCCCAGGATCTGGCCCTCGCCGACGGCCATGGAGTCGAGGCCGCACACCATCGAGAACAGGTGCTCGACGGCCCGCTCCTCGTAGTGCACGTAGAGATGCGGGGTCAGCTCGTCGGCCGGCACACCGGAGTGGACGGCCAGCAGCCCGCTGATCGAGGTGACCGCGGCGTGGAAGCGGTCGACCGTGACGTAGATCTCGACCCTGTTGCAGGTCGAGATCACCATGGCCTCCGCGACGCTGGTGTCCTGCTGCACGTCGTGCAGCAGCTTGACCAGCGCGTCACCGGTCACCGAGACGCGTTCGAGAAGCGCCACCGGAGCGGTCCGGTGGCTGAGTCCGATCGCCAGAACACTCATTGACCGTCCACCGCCATGAGTGGCCCCCCAGCTTTGCGTTGCTCGTGGAACGCGAGAATCTGCAGTTCGATTGACAGGTCGACCTTCCGGACGTCGACGGTGTCCGGAACGGTGAGAACGACTGGGGCGAAGTTCAGGATGCTGGTCACGCCCACGGCGACAACACGATCGCACACTTCCTGCGCCGCTGCCGCCGGTGTCGCCAGTACCACGATCGAGACTCCACGCCGCTTGATGACGGCTTCCAGTTCGTCGATGTGCTCCACATTCAACCCCGCGATGGTGTCGCCCACGACTTCGGGGTCGGCGTCGAAGAGCGCGGCCACGCGGAAGCCCCTGGAGACGAAGCCGCCGTAGTTCGCCAGGGCGCGGCCGAGGTTGCCGACCCCGACGATCGCGACCGCCCAGTCCTGGGTCAGGCCGAGTTCGCGGGAGATCTGGTAGACGAGGTACTCCACCTCGTAGCCTACGCCGCGGGTGCCGTACGAGCCGAGGTGCGAAAGATCCTTGCGGAGCTTGGCCGAGTTCACGCCCGCGGCCACGGCCAGGTCCTCCGAGCTCACGGTCGCGACGCCGCGCTCCGCCATCCCGTGCAGCGCCCGCAGGTACAACGGAAGCCTGGCGACCGTCGCCTCGGGGATGCCGCGGTCACGGGACTGGGACGTGCTCTTCACGTGCCGGAGCTCCAGGGAACGGGCGGTGGGGACCGCTGAACGGATTAGAACCGTCTTTCAGGTTAATCCCTTTGTGAACCGATGCACAAAGTAGGGGCGCTACGGTTGGGGACATGCATCGCATCACCTTGCTCGGCAAACCCGGCTGCCACCTCTGTGACGACGCCCGCGCGGTCATCGCCAGGGTGGCCGGAGAGCTGGGCGTGCCGTGGGAGGAGGTCAGCATCGACTCCTCCGAGGAGCTCAGGGAGAAGTACTGGGAGATGATCCCGGTGACGCTGATCGACGGCGTGCAGCACGACTTCTGGCGGGTCGACGAGGCCCGCCTGCGCGCCGCCCTCGCCTAGGACACGACGGTCAGAACATGACGGTGGGCAGCGGCACCACCTTCGCGGCGTTGACGTTGAGCTCGATGACGTTGGTGGCCAGCACCATCGCCTGACGCTCGTTGAGGAACCGCTCGACGTGCGGCTGGCGCTGGTGGTCGCGGTAGGCGACCTCGTCGCGGTAGAGCTCGTAGACGATGCGCTGCAGGGGGGCCGACTTGACGGCGTGGCAGGCGTAGACGAGCGTGTCGGGCTCGCCGCGGCGCACGGCCTCGACGGTGGCCTCGGCCAGGCGGTCGAACGCGTCGCCGGCGCCGTCCATGATCGTGAAGACGGTGAGCAGGCCGTAGATGCTGGGCGAGGGCCTGCCGCCCGCCTGCTGGGGCTGCGACGGGGTGAACAGCTCGGCGCCCGGGTAGGCCACGCCGGTGCCGGGCATCGAGTAGTCGGGCCGGGAGGGCTGGGCGTCCATGCGCGGGGAGGTGTCCATGCGCGGGGGCGGGGAGCCGTTCATGATGTAGCCGGTCGCGGGGCCCGAGTCGGGCGCGGCCCCCATCCTGGCGGCGTAGTCGACCTGCTGGTCGCCCGCCCGGTATTCGGCCACCAGGTCGCCCAGGCCGGGCGAGCGGCGCGGGGGCGCCACGGGAGGCGGCTCGGCGGCCGGCACCGGCACCGGCACGGGCTCGGGCGCGACCCTGCGGCCCGGCCGGCGCTCCACGTCGTCGTGCGGCGTCTCCAGGTCGTCCTCGTCGTCCTCGTACGGCGCCAGCGGGCGCAGCACGGTGTACCAGATCGCCGCCGCGCCCACCGCGAGCAGCGCGGTGGTGAACAGCGGCGGCACCGAGAACCGCATGGCCCCCACCAGGGCGATGCTCGACGGCGCGATGACCAGGACCGCATGGAGGTTGTCGGTGTCGTACTCGTCGCCGCCACGCCACTTGAGCCCGGCCACCACCACGCACGCCAGCAGGACGAGCACGTCGATCGTGTGCACGCCGATGAGCAGCTTGTCCGGGATGAGCCCCCACATGGCCGAGCCGGACGGCAGCGACTTGCCCAGGTCGGTGGACCTGAGCGGGTCGAAGGTCAGGATCGCGACGGAGACGACGGTGAGCGCGATGCCGAACAGCCAGGCCAGGAACCTCGGCGGCACCTTGTCGGACAGCAGCTGGATCAGGCCCACGGCCAGCCAGAGCGGCGCGAGCAGCGACCCGGTCACCTGGTAGAGGCGGAACGTGACCGGCCCGAACCCCAGGACGTAACCGACGCCGATCGCGGCCAGCGACAGGCACAGGGCTCCAGCTGCAACGGTCCAGGCGATCAACCACCCCTCGGGCTCGTCGCGCAGCCGGCGGATCAGGGCTCCGGTCGCGACGGCGGCGAGGAGCGCACCGGCAAGGGCTATGACAGCAACGAGGATCTCCATGGTGACTCCAATGCTGCCGGACGATGCCTCCCGGCCGGTAGCCGAAGAGGAAACAGGCGCTCCATGAGGGGCTTCGCCGCAGGCTGTGGGGTAGGCGCCTATACGGTATAGGGCGATTACTCGTAGCCAGGCCAGCAGGCGCGGATTGTGGAATTTCCAGTTGATTTCTAGAGTATTCGAGCACGCCGCACCCCTTACCCCTAGGGATACCGGATGCCTGATTCGTGGCCGTTCGCCGGGCTGCTTGCTCCAGCGGTCGCTGGACCTGCCCGGACGGGCGAGCTTGGCGTGCGCGAAGAAGTGCCCGACGACATCCGCACGCTGGTGCTGCACGCCAAGAACGGATGCACGGACTCCTTTGGCACGCTCTACGACCGCTACGTGGACCTCGTCTACCGCTACATCTACTTCCGGGTCGGCTCCCACCAGCTCGCCGAGGACCTGACCAGCGAGACCTTCCTGCGCGCGCTGCGCAGGATCGGCGACTTCACCTGGCAGGGCCGCGACTTCGGCGCCTGGCTCGTCACCATCGCCAGGAACCTGGTGGCCGACCACTTCAAGTCCGGCCGCTACCGACTGGAGATCCCGACGGGAGAGCTGATCGACGTGCCGCTCGAAGGCGCGCACATCCCGGAGAACGCGGTGGTCACGGCCATCATGAACGACCGGGTGCTGCGCGCCGTCCGCGATCTCAATCCCGACCAGCAGGAATGCGTGGTGCTGCGCTTCCTGCACGGCCTCTCGCTCGCGGAAACCGCGTTGATCATGGGGAAGAAGAGTGGAGCGATCAAAGCGCTGCAGTTTCGGGCCATTCGAACGCTCGCCAGGGCACTCAAGCACGACCTGGCGTAACCTCTCCCACCCGCACCTCGTTAGGCCAGTTGGCACGGCTGGATCCCTCAGGGAGCTGTCATGAGTAGGGCGCGCAGGCGGCGGGAGCTCGTCATCGAGCGTCTCACGGAGCTGCACGGCCCGTCTCTGGGCGGCGGGCCCGAGGCGGCGTTCCGCGAGCGCCTGCGCGAGGACCTGGTCTCCGGCCGCCTGCTGCTGACGGCCCCCGAAGAGGAGCGCGCGCCGGGCCCGGCCGTGCCGTCCGTACGCCGCCGACGCCGTCCGCTGCTGTCCCAGGTCGCCACGCTCGGCCTGGCGGGGGCCATGATGGTGGCGTCCTTCGCCACGTACCAGGCGGTCCCGGGCGACACGCTCTACCCGCTCAAGAGGGCCGCGGAGAGCACCCTCGTGCACCTGAGCACCGACGACGCCCAACGCGGCGAGCGCGAGCTGGCCTCGGCCGAGACCCGCGCCAAGGAGGTCGCGAGCCTGCTCGGCTCGTCCACCGACAGCCCGCTGGTCGGCCAGACGCTCAAGGACATGGAGGACTCCACCCGCTCCGGGATCAGCCGGCTGACGCGTACGCAGCCCCGCTCGTCCAAGATCAAGAAGTTCGCCCAGAAGCAGCGGGAGACGGTCGAGCCGATGCTGGACCACCTCAACGAGGCACAGAAGGGACAGGCCGCCGGCTACCTCGACTACATCGAGGGGCTCGTGGCACCGGCTAGGTAAGCTGAACCGCATGTGGCGGCTAATGCGACGACGACACGAGGTTGGGGCCGAGGCCGCCGGCGAGGCCGCGGCGCGGGCGGCGGTCACCGTCGCGCCCACCGAGCCGGTCGAGCCGGACCTGGAGGCGGCGGCCTTCTTCGACGTCGACAACACCATGATGCGCGGCGCGTCCATCTACCACTTCGCCCGCGGGCTGGCCACGCGCGGCATGTTCACCACATCCGATCTGCTGAAGTTCGCCGTCGGCCAGGCCGTGTTCCGGCTGCGCGGCAACGAGAACCCGGAGCACATCGCGGTCGCCCGGGAGACCGCGCTCGCCTTCGTCGCGGGCGCCAAGGTCGACGACGTCGTCCGCCTCGGCGAGGAGATCTACGACGAGGTCATGGCCGACCGCATCTGGGGCGGCACCCGCGCGCTCGCGCAGAGCCACCTCGACGCCGGTCAGCGCGTCTGGCTCGTCACGGCCACGCCCGTCGAGCTGGCCCGGGTCATCGCCCAGCGGCTCGGCCTCACCGGCGCGCTCGGCACGGTCGCCGAGACCGCCGGCGGCGTCTACACCGGCCACCTGGTGGGCGACCTGCTGCACGGCCCGGCCAAGGCGGAGGCGGTGCGGGCGCTGGCCCGCCGCGAAGGGCTCGACCTGACCCGCTGCACGGCCTACAGCGACTCGGCCAACGACCTGCCGATGTTGTCGCTGGTCGGCAGCGCGGTGGCGATCAACCCCGACAGCGAGCTGCGCGAGCACGCCAGGAAGCACGACTGGCCGGTGAAGGACTTCCGCACCGGCCGCAAGGCCACCATGACCGCACTGCCGATCGCGGCCGGGGTCGGCGCGATCGCGGGCGGCGTCGCGGCCGGCATCGCCCTGCGCAGGCACTACCGCTCCCACTGACCGCCCGCCCACGAGGCCGCCGACGGGGCCACCGGCGCGGCCCGGCGGCGTGGACGGCTCCTTGACGTCCACGGCCGGGCGCGCGCCGGCGCCGGTCATCGCAGGCGTTCGAACAGCTTCTGGGCGTCCGGCTGCCGCCACTCGATCCGGTTGGGGTCGTCCTGGGCCGGTTTCCAGGGCACGGTGACGAACGCCACCCGCGTCGCGGACGTGGCCCTGGCCAGCTCGACCATGGCCTCCAGGCTCAGGTCCGTCTTGACCGACTTGCGCACCTCGCCGACGAAGTCGCGCAGCCGGGCCGGGTCGGCGGCCGTGCTCCTCGCCTTCTTCAGCATCGCCAGCAGCAGGATCTGCTGCCGCTTGATCCGCTGGACGTCCGAGCCGTCGCCGTAGCGGCGCAGGCGGGCGTAGCCGAGGGCGCTCTCGCCGTTGAGCATGACCTTGCCCGCGGGCAGTTTCAGCTTGGACGCCTTGTCGTCCACGGGCGACCTGAGCGTGATCTGCACGCCGCCGAGCGCGTCCACCATGCCCTTGAAGCCGGCGAAGTCGACCTCGACCGTGTGGTCGATGCGGACGTCGGTGAGCTTCTCCAGCGTCTTGACCAGACAGCCCGCGCCCCCGGTGTTGTACGCCGAGTTGATCATGTCCTTCCGCGCCGGGTCGGACCCGCACGACGGGATCTGCACGATCGAGTCGCGCGGCACGCTGACCCCGACGGCCTGGCCGCGGTCGGCGGGCACGTGCACGAGCAGGATGGTGTCGGAGCGCCTGCCGCCCTTGTCGGGCGTCCTGGCCATGGCGGGGCCGTAGTCGGCGTTGCCCGGCCCGCCGCGCGTGTCGGAGCCGATCACCAGGATGTTGCGGGCGCCGGTGATGTCGACCGGCCGCACGCCCGTCGACGGAGCGGCCACGATGTTGCTGTTGACCAGCATGGTCGGCACCGCGACGGCCGCGGCCGTGCCCACGGCGACCAGGCCGGCCGTCCAGTAGGCGTTCCATCGGCGGCGCGGGCGCTCCCGCAGCAGGCGGTCGCGCTGGCGGGCGAGCGTCGGGGGCGGCTCGTGCTCCAGTTCCCCGCCGAGGTCGCGGAGCATCCGCAGGTCGTCCATGGTCACTCCTCCGCCAGCATGGGGTTGGTGTCGCCGAGCGCGGCCCGCACCTTCCGCCTGCCCCTGTTGAGGCGGGAGCGCACGGTTCCGATCGGGATGCCGAGGGCCCGGGCGACCTCTTCGTAGGTGAGGTCGCCCCAGGCGATCAGCAGCAGGACGTCCCGGTCCTTGGCGGGCAGCGCGGCCAGCGCGCCCGCCAGGCGGGGACGGGCGGCCTGCGCCGTGACCCCCGCGGCGACGCGGTCGGCGGGCGACTCCACGTCCTGGTCGAGGGGGGACCGCAGGAACGCCCGGTACCGCGCCGCCTCCTTGCGGTGGTGGCGGGAGATGAGCTTGGTGAGGATGCCGAAGAGCCACGGCCTGGCGTCGGGGCAGGACAGGTCGTAGCTCTTGCGGCGGGAGAACGCGACGAGGAACGTCTCGCCGACGAGGTCCTCGGCGGGCTCAGGGCCGAGGCGTTTGGAGACGTACCGGTAGAGCATGGCGGAGTAGCGGTCGAACAGCTCGGCGAACGCCTCCGGCTCGGTCAGGGAGGCGCTCATGAGCTCCGAGTCCGCCCCCCTGGTGGCGGGTTGCGTGATCATCTCCGCCCTTCTGTGGAGAATCGGTCACGGATGTCTTGCCACAACCCGCCAAGAGGGTTCAGATCTCCTTCAGGAACCCGCCGTCCACGGCGATGTCGGCGCCGGTCGTGCTGCCCGAGCGCGGCGAGACCAGCAGGGCCACCATGTCGGCGATCTCCTGCGGGCTCACCAGGCGTCCGGTGGCCAGCTTCATCATGCCGGGGGCGACCTGGGCGATGACGTCCTCCTTCGAGGCCCCTGCCATCCCGGCGATGACGTCGGCGGCGCCGCCGTCCTTGGTCCACCAGTCGGTCAGCACCGGGCCGGGCGAGATCGTGTTCACCCGGACGCCCTGCGGGCCGTACTCCTCCGAGACGGCCTTGCTCACGTGGTTCATGGCGGCCTTGGCCGCGCCGTAGTCCACGTTCATGGCCCCGGGCTGGCGGGCCGAGCCGGAGGAGATGTTCACGATCGAGCCGCCGCCGCGCTCCACCATGAGGGGCACGGCCGCGCGGATCATGCGTACGGCCGCGAACAGGTTGAACTCGAACATGGCCTGCCAGTCGTCGTCGCCCGGCGCCATGAACCCGACCCGGGGCAGCGTCACGCCGGGGGGCGGCCCGCCGGCGTTGTTGACCAGGATGTCCACCCCGCCGAACTCCTCGACGGCTCGGGCGATCACCCGGGCGGGCGCCTGCGGGTCCATCAGGTCCACCGCGACGTGCGTCACCTTGGCGTCGGGCGCGGTCCGCGAGGCCGCCACGACGTGCACGCCCTCCTCCGCCAGGGTGCGCGCGACGGCCAGGCCGATGCCCTTGGACGCGCCGGTGACGACGGCCACACGGCCGGAAAGCTGGAGATCCATCGAAGAGGTTCCTCTCGGGTGTCAATGACTACACCCGCAAGAACACCGGCCGGACGCGACCGGTTGCACCCTTCACAGGAACGGCGGGAAGGCCGGCCCCCTGCGCAGCCGCAACTCGTTGAGCATCTGCTGGACGACCTCGCGCACGTGGTCGGTCAGGTTGAACACCAGCATCGGGTCGTCGGCCGCGGCGGGCTCGTACTCGTCGGTGCGGATCGGCTCGCCGAACTCGATCATCCACTTGGACGGCAGCGGCACCAGCCCGAGCGGCCCGAGCAACGGGAAGAACGGCGTGATCGGCAGGTAGGGGACGCCGAGGATGCGCGCCAGGAACTTCAGGTCGCCGATCTTCGGATAGATCTCCTCGGCCCCCACGATTGCCGTGGGCACGATCGGCACGCCCGCGCGGATCGCCGAGGCCACGAACCCGCCCCGGCCGAACCGCTGCAGCTTGTAGCGCTCGGAGAACGGCTTGCCGACGCCCTTGAAGCCCTCGGGGAACACGCCGACCAGCTCGCCCTTGCGCAGCAGCCGGTCGGCGTCCTCGGGGCAGGCCAGCGTGTGGCCGGTCTTGCGGGACAGGTGACCGAGCAGCGGGAGCTGGTAGACCAGGTCGGCCCCGAGCAGGCGGACGGCCCGGCCCGCCTCGTCGTGCAGGGCGACCTGCATCATGAGCGCGTCGATCGGCAGCGTGCCGGAGTGGTTGGCCACCACCAGCGCGCCGCCCTCGGCGGGCACGTTCTTCAGCTCGGCCGTCTCGACCCTGAACCAGCGGTGGTAGAGCGGCCTGATCAGCTCAAGGAGCACCTTGTCGGTCAGCTCGGGGTCGTAGCCGAACTCGTCGACCTCGTAGTCGCCGGTGATGCGCCGGCGGACGAACGCCAGCAGCCGGGCCAGCGGGTCGGGCTCCTCGTAGGACGGCGCGGCGCTGATCGGGATCACCCGGCCTTCCTCCTCGTGCGGCACGCTCACGGACGCACACCTCCGAACGGATGCATACCCCGTGAACGCACGAAGTCGTCGAAGGCCGCCGCGGTGGTGTACTTGGGCCGCCAGCCCAGCTCGGCCTCCAGCCTGGCGGTGTCGACCGCCCGGCCGTAGCTCATCAGCCGCAGCTGCTCGGGCGAGTACTCGACGAGGCCGAGCCTGCGCACGGTGTTGCCGAGCGTGCGGAAGACGGGCGCGAGCAGCGGCAGCGACGCCCGCCCGGCCCGGCGCGCGCACTGCGACAGCAGCAACACGCCTGCCCCGGCCACGTTGAACGTGCCGGGGTGGTCTTCGTTCGCCATCCTGCGCAGCACCTCGACCGCGTCGTCCTCGTGGACGAACTGCAACCGCGGGTCGAAGCCGAACACCGTCGGCAGGACGGGCTGGGTGAAGTAACGCGTGAGCGGCGAGTCGACGCCCGGACCCATGAAGTTGGCGAAGCGCAGCAGTGACACCGTCACGTCGGGGCGGCGGCGCGCGAAACCACGCACGTAGCCCTCGACCTCCGCCGCGTCCTTGGCGTAGCCGTGGACCGGGCCGACGTGCGGCTCCAGGTCCTCGGTGAACACCGCGGGATCGCGCGGGGACGAGCCGTAGACGGCGGTGGTGGAGCGCACCACCACGCGCCGCACGGTCGACGACCGCTGGCAGGCACCGAGCAGTTGCATGGTGCCGATGACGTTGTGCTCCTTCATGGCGGCCCTGCCATCGCCCTTGGACGGGGCGCTGACCAGGCTCATGTGCACAACGGTGTCGATGTCCGCGGCCGCGATCACCTCGGCGATGTCGGGGCTGCGCAGATCGACCCGGACGAATTCCGTCCGGCCCAGAGTGATGCCGCCGTCCCGCGTCAGCGAGGGGGGCGGCACGGTGTCCACTCCGATGACGCGGCTGATCTCCGGGTCAGCCGCGAGGACGCTCGCCACCCGGGCGCCTATGTGGCGCGAGACCCCGGTGACAAGCACGGTGTGGGTCATCAGCGCCTCGCAGCTGCGTCGGTTACTTCTTGTTACGCCGCTGGATGCGCGTCTTCTTGAGCAGCTTGCGGTGCTTCTTCTTGGCCATCCGCTTGCGGCGCTTCTTGATCACAGAGCCCACGGGACCCCCAGGTACTGATAGCAAGTCTGAATCGATGTGCGAGCGCACACCGGGTGACAGACTACCGGCGATCGGGGGTGGATCGCCCCTTGGGGGGTGAAAGCCCGGCCTCGTGGTGCGCAGGCCGGGCTTCTCCCGCGACCGAATTCACGGCGCGTTCGGGCGCGCCGCTACTTCAACCTGCCTCGATGTAGGCCTCCCGCAGATAGTCGTGGACCGCCTGCTCGGGCACTCGGAACGACCGGCCAACTCGGATGGCCGGCAGCTCCC
Organism: Nonomuraea sp. NPDC050227; assembly: GCF_044459705.1. NCBI lineage: Bacteria > Bacillati > Actinomycetota > Actinomycetes > Streptosporangiales > Streptosporangiaceae > Nonomuraea > Nonomuraea sp. NPDC050227. Next base: position 477,275 of record NZ_JBITJF010000001.1, read on the forward strand.
CTGAGTGGACGAGCCGGTACACCGTCATCTTGGACACCCTCATGACCGTCGCGACTTCAGCCACGGTCAGGAACTTCACCTCGCTGAGAGGTCTTTCGCCTGCACCCATCGGACGCCTCTTCCGCACGTGTTTCCGGGTTATCCCCACTGGTGCCATTGCTCACGCACGTGTACTGCCGTCAGCGTAAGTCGGGACTCCGGGTGCGCAAACCCCCTATTTTCTCAGCCCGCGGAGCCACCTGTCAGCCGGACCAGTAAAGTCGCTGGTTAGCAGCCAGGCCGAGCACCTCGCCTGGACCTTGGAACTGTCCAAGTTGCCACACATAAGAGTCGCCCAAGCCCCATCAAAAGTTGGCAAAGGGACAGCGAGCCTCTTGGAATGCAGGCGCGAAAAGACGGTATGGGGAGGGCCGTTTTCGACTCAAAGGGCTCGTGAGACCAGAGTGACCAACCGCTCGGTCAGCGGAGCGTAATAGCGGGGTAGCACATTGTCGTCGAGTGGCACGACGACGTCGATCTTTCCCTCGGCCTCGCCGAGGAACAGGCCGGGGTCGTTGCTGTCGGCGAAGGCCACCGTCGGCACGCCCGCCTCGCCCGCCGCCCCCGCCCAGCCGTGGTCGGCGATCACCAGGTCGGGCAGCCCGCCTTCGAGCTCGTCGAGCATGTGCCGCATCGGGGCCGAGTCGTGGGTGTGCACGAAGCCGCCGCGGTCGTCGAGCATGGCGACGTCCTGGAGGTAGCGGATGCGGCGCGGACGGCCGAAGCCGGAGCCGGCGTACGTCCAGCCCTCGGCCGGGGTGAGCAGGGTCGCGCCACGCTCGACGGCGAACCTGGCCAGCGGCAGGTGGACGGCGAGCAGCCCGGTCGGGTGGCCGGTGGCGAACAGCACCCGCGGGGCCGGTCGCGACAACACCGACGCGATGCGCGCCGCCATGGCGTCGATCGCGTCGATCGTCAGGTCGGGGTCGATGGTGTCCTGGCCGCGGCGGTGGCCGGGATCGGCGACCACGCCGGCCGACTTGGCCATCAGGTCGAGGACGTCCCGGAAGGTCCACGGCTGCTCGAACGTCAGGCCGAGCATGTAGTACGGGTCGCGGTTGGCCAGCGAGCTGTAGTGGTCGAGGTTGTTCTCGCGCGACGTCGCGACGTCACCGGCGATACGGCTGTGGATCAGGTGTCGGCGGAGTTCGTCGCGGCTCAGCACAGGTCTTCCTCATCAGGGGCATCGAGGACGTCGAGCGTCGTCGGGGCGGTCGTCAGGGCATCGGGTCGAGGCCGTGCAGAGGGAACACCGCCTGCCGGGTCGCCATGACCGCACGGTCGATGGGGTCCGCTGGGTCATAACCGCCGGAGATGTCGCGAAATTCCGGGTTACGTCCGTCGGTCATGGTCAGCGGGGGCGCCTCGCCGGTGCGCTCCCTGACGTACTGGCGCCAGGCGTCGGGGGTGGGCGTGGCCGGATCGACGGGATGGCCGGCGGCCTCGGCGATGAGGTGCGTCCAGATGCGCGGCACGACCTGGACGAGCTCGTAACCGCCGCCGCCCACCGCGATCCACCGGCCGCCCGCCGTCTCGTGCGCCAGGTCGTGCAGGGCCGCGTAGGCGGCGCGCTGGCCGTCGATGCTGAGCATGAGGTTGGCGAGGGGGTCGAGCGCGTGGCTGTCGCAGCCGTGCTGGGTGACCAGGATCTCCGGGCCGAACTCGCGCAGCAGCGGCGGCACGACCGCGTGGAAGGCGCGCAGCCAGCCGGAGTCGCCGCAGCCGGCCGGGAGCGCCACGTTGACGGCCGTGCCCTCCGCGCCGGTCTCGTGCGGGAAGCCGGTGCCCGGGAACAGCGTGCGCGGGCTCTCGTGCAGGCTGATCGTCAGCACCCGGGGGTCGTCGTAGAAGACGGCCTGCACGCCGTCGCCGTGGTGCACGTCGACGTCGACGTAGGCCACCCGAGTGGCCCCCTGCTCCAGCAGCCAGGCGATGGCCAGGGCCGGGTCGTTGTAGACGCAGAAGCCGCTGGCCGCGGCCGGCATGGCGTGGTGGAGCCCGCCCGCGACGTTGACCGCGTGCTCGGCCGCACCCTCCCAGACCGCGCGCGCTGCCGCCAGGGACGCCCCCGCGATCAGCGCGGACGCCTCGTGCACGCCCTTGAAGGCCGGATTGTCGGTGGTGCCGAGCCCCGCCCGCAGGTCGGGCACGCCGGCCACGGAGACGCCCTTGACCGCCTCGATGTAGCCGCGGTCGTGCACCATGGCCAGCTCGTCGTCGCCGGCGGGCGCGCAGCCGGCCATCTCGGCCTTGTCGAGGACGCCGAGCGCGCGGGCGAGCGCGATCGTCAGCTCGACCCTGATGGGCGCCAGCGGGTGGCTCGGGCCGAAGTTGTAGGAGGTGAGAGCGTCGTCCCAGATGACTCGTGCCGTTCGGCTCATGCCCCGCCCTCCGCGCGTCCCTCACCTTGCGCCGACGTTACCGCAGCGCCCTGTTCCGGTTGTAGCCCGGGTGATCGTCGGGGATGCTCTCGGTCGCATCAGAAAATTCGTGACTTAGTGTTTTATGGTGCGCTGGGCGCGACCTTTCCGCAGAATCTTCCATTTCTTCCGACGTCCCCGGGTTTTCGACACCACGATCGTGGTCGTGCTCGCCTTGTTCGCGGGCCTCGGGGTGATCGTGTCGTCCGTCCAGACGGGGGCCGACGGGGCTCTGGGGTCGGCGCACTTCCTGCTGACCAGCGTGCTGCTGCTGGTCCGCCGGAGCAGGCCGGTGCTGGTGGCCGGGGCCGTGACGGCGTTCGACGTGGTCGGCATCGCGGCCGGACTCGTGACGTCGGCCACCATCCCGGAGGGCATCGCCTTCTACAGCCTGGTGCGGCACTCCTCCGGCCGTCCGTCGCTGGTCATGACGGTCGTGGGGATCGTGGTCTACGGCACGGTGATGGAGATCAAGGGGCCGGGCCTCGGGCAGTTCCTGGCCGGCGCCTTCGTCGTCGCGATCCCGGCCGGCATCGGCGCGCTGGTCAAGGCCAGGGCCGAGCTGAACGAACGCAGCAGGCTGGAGGCCGCCGACGCCGCCGTACAGGCCGAGCGGCGGCGGATCGCCAGGGAGCTGCACGACGTCGTCGCGCACCACATCACGGTGATCAACGCCCTGGTCGGCGGTGCGCGGGCGACGCTCGCGCCCGAGCAGGAGGTCACCCGCGAGGCGCTGGAGAGCGCCCAGCAGACCGCCCGCCAGGCGATGTCGGAGATGCGCCGGCTGCTGCACGTGCTGCGGGCCGACGGCAACGACGGCCCGGACGCCGCGACCGGCGTGGGGGCCGACCGCCTGCCCGCGCTCATCGGCGAGGCCAGGAGCGCCGGGCTGCCCGCCAGCCTGACCGTCACGGGCGAGCCGGTGGCGCTGCCCTCGGCCGTGGACCACGCCGTCTACCGGATCGTGCAGGAGGCGCTGACCAACACCCGCAAGCACGCGGTCGGCGCCAGGGCCAGCGTGCGCCTGGCCTACGGGTCCGAGGCGGTGGAGGTCGAGGTGCTCGACGACGGCGTGCCGCAGCAGGGCGGCGCGCCGGGGTTCGGGCTGGGCGGCATGGCCGAGCGGGTCGCGTTGTGCGGCGGCCAGCTTTCGACCGGCCCGCGTCCCGGGGGAGGATTCCGGGTGCACGCCCGCATCCCCTTGGAGGCAACATGATCACGGTGCTGCTGGTCGACGACCACGAGCTGGTCCGCAAGGGGTTCCGGCTGATGCTCGACGCGCAGCCCGACCTGTCCGTGGTGGGCGAGGCCGGCGACGGCGAGCGGGCCGTCGAGCTGAGCCGGCGGCTGCGTCCCGACGTGGTGCTGATGGACCTGCACATGCCGGGGCTCGACGGCGTGCGGGCCACCGAGCTGATCACCTCGGAGCTGCCGGGCGTGCGGGTGCTCGCGCTGAGCACGTTCGACCTGGACGAGAACGTGCTCGCGGCGCTGCGGGCGGGCGCCGACGGCTTCCTGCCCAAGGACGTCTCCCCGGAGGAGCTGATCGAGGGCGTGCGCGTGGTGCACCGGGGCGAGTCGGCGGTCGCGCCGCGGCTGCTGACCCGGCTGATCGGCACGTTCGTCCGCGCGTCGAGGCCGCCGGCCGCGCCCGCGCCGCCCGCGCTGGACGCGCTGACCGAGCGCGAGCGGGAGATCCTCGTGCTGATCGCCAGGGGCCGGTCGAACACCGAGATCGCCGGGCAGCTGGCCGTCTCCCCCTCGACCGTCAAGAACCACGTGACCAGCCTGTTCGCCAAGATCGGGGTCAGGGACCGGGCGCAGGCCGTGATCGTCGCGTACGAGGCGGCGCTGATCAAACCTGGAGACTAGGACCAGGCTCCCAGGCCGCGCCCGGCAAGAACGTCCTCACGGCCGAAGAGAACGGCAGGCCCCGGGCGGCACGCTTGGTGGCATGACGGCGATTCGCGCAACCAACCTGAGCAAACGCTACGGCGCCACCCATGCCGTCGCGGACCTGTCGTTCGACGTCGAGCCCGGCCAGGTGACCGGGTTCCTCGGGCCGAACGGCGCCGGCAAGTCCACGACCATGCGGATGATCCTCGGCCTCGACCGGCCGTCGAGCGGGTCCGTGCTGGTGGACGGGCGGCCGTACCAGGAGCATCGGCACCCGCTGCGCAAAGTGGGCGCGCTGCTGGACGCCAAGGCCGTGCACGGCGGCCGCAGCGCCCGCAACCACCTGCTGGCCATCGCCCAGAGCAACGGCATCCCGGCGGGCCGGGTGAACGAGGTGCTGGAGGCCGTCGGCCTGCGCGAGGTGGCGCGGCGGCGGATCGGCGGTTTCTCGCTCGGCATGTCGCAGCGCCTCGGCATCGCGGCCGCGCTGCTCGGCGACCCCGAGATCCTGCTCTTCGACGAGCCGGTCAACGGGCTCGACCCCGAGGGCATCCTGTGGATCCGCACGTTCATGCGCAAGCTGGCCGCCGAAGGGCGCACGGTGTTCGTCTCCAGCCACCTCATGAGCGAGATGGCCCAGACGGCCGACCACCTGATCGTCATCGGCCGGGGCCGGCTGATCGCCGACACGAGCGTGCAGGAGTTCATCGGGCGCAGCTCGCAGGGTTACGTACGGGTGCGCTCCCCGCGCCTGGCCGAGGTCGCCGACCTGGTCAAGGTGGGCGACCTGTACCCCGACCACCTGCGCGTCACCGCGATGAGCACGCTGGAGATCGGCACCCTGACCGCTCGGGCCGGGATCCCCCTGGAGGAGCTGACGTTCGTGCAGCCCTCGCTCGAAGCGGCGTACATGGAGCTCACCAAGGACAGTGTGGAGTACTCGTCATGACCGACATCCTGAGGTCCGAATGGACCAAGATCCGTTCGGTGCGTTCGACGGTGTGGACGCTCGCCGTCACCGCCGTGCTCCTGATCGGCCTGGGCGGGCTGCTGTCGGTCGCGTCCAGGGCCACGGCCGACGGGCAGCCCATCACCGGTGACCAGGCCGTCATGACGAGCCTGACCGGCATCATGTTCGCCGCGCTGTCCATGGCCACGCTGGGCGTGCTGGTGATCTCCAGCGAATACCGGACCGGCGGCATCCGCACGTCGCTGCTGGCCGTGCCGCGGCGGCTGAAGCTGCTCACCGGCAAGATCGTGGTGTTCACCGTGACGGCGCTGGTCGTCTCCACCGTCGCGGCGGCCGCCGCGGTGGCCGTCGGCGTGGCGATCCTCCGGCCGGACTCGGTCGACGTGGGCACCGCGGCGCAGTCGGTGTTCGGGGCCGGGCTCTACCTCACCGCCTGCGGCCTGTTCGGGCTGGGGCTCGGCACGGTGATCCGGCACACGCCGGGCGCGATCGTCTCGGCCATCGCGCTGATGATGGTGCTGCCGCAGCTCACCAACGCGCTGCCCGGCGCGTGGGGCAAGGCCGTCGCGGACCACTTCACCACCAACGCCGGTATGGAGATCGTGCTGGACCAGCCCGGGAACCCGCTGGGGCCGTGGAGCGGGCTCGGCGTCTACGCGCTGTGGGTCGCCGTCGCGGTGGTGGCGGGGGCCGTGCTCCTGCAGCGGCGGGACGCCTGAGCCGCACCCGGCGGCCGGGCACTCCCGCCGCCGGTCAGCCCGAGGCGAGCTGGCGCCCCCGGTCGCGGGCGGCCTCGATGGCGGCCAGGAAGGCGGCGCGCACGCTGTGGCGCTCCAGCTCGGCGATGGCCGCGATCGTGGTGCCGCCCGGCGAGGTGACGGCCTCCCGCAGGATCACCGGGTGCTCACCGGAGTCGCGCAGCATCACGGCCGCGCCGACGATCGACTGGGTGACCATGTCGAGCGCGGCGGCCCGCGGCATGCCGAGCAGGATGCCCGCGTCGACCATGGCCTCGACCAGGTAGAAGAAGTAGGCGGGGCCGCTGCCGGACAGCGCGGTCGCGGCGTCCTGCTGGGACTCGGGGATGCGCAGCACCTTGCCGACCGGCTTGAGCAGGCCCTCGGTGAGCTTGAGGTGCTCCTCGCCGGCGTGCGCGCCCGCCGAGATCACGCTCATCGCCTCGTCGAACTTGATCGGCGTGTTGGACATGACCCGGACCACCGGCACCTCGACGCCGAGCCGCTGCTCGACGAACGCGGTGGTGATGCCGGCCGCCGCCGTGATGACCAGGCGGTCGGCCGGGACGTAGGGGGCGATCTCCGCCAGCAGGGTCGCCATGTCCTGGGGCTTGACGGCCAGGATCAGGGTGTCGGCCGACTTGGCCGCCTCGGCGTTGTCGACCGTGCGCACGCCGTACGTCTCGCGCAGCGCCTGCGCCCGCTCCGGACGGCGGCTGGTCGCCATGATGTCGCCCGGCTTGAACCCGGCGCGCAGCAGCCCGGACAGCAGGGCCTCGCCCATCTTGCCGGTGCCCAGAATCGCGATCATCTCGACCTCTCGAAGGGGAACGGACGCCGGCCCCAGCCTACTAGCCCCGCGACAGCAGCGATCTGAGGAAGAACGCCAGGTTGCGGGGGCGTTCGGCCAGGCGGCGCATGAGGTAGGCGTACCAGTCGGCGCCGTACGGGACGTACACGCGCACCTGGCCGCCCAGCCCGGCCAGACGGCGCTGCTCGCCGGGGCGCACGCCGTACAACATCTGGTACTCGAAGCCGTTGACGTCGCGGCCGTCGAGCACGGCCAGGGTGGAGGCGATCTGGATCATCCTGGGGTCGTGCGTGGCGATCATGGGGTAGCCGGTGCCCGCCATGAGGATCTTGAGGCAGCGGACGAACGAGCGGTCGACGTCGGCCGGCCTGCTGTAGGCGCCGGGGGCGGTGTAGGCGCCCTTGCAGAGCCGCACGCGGGCGCCGGCCAGCTTCTCGCAGCGTTCGAGCGCGTCGGGCAGGTACGCCTGGACCACGATCCCGACGTCGGGGTGCTCCTTGCGCAGGGTGGCGTGCACGAAGTGCAGCCCGCCGATCGTGTCGTGCTCTTCGGCGTCGAGCGTGACCGTGATGCCGCGGGGGGCCGCCGCCTCGCAGATGGTGGCCGCGTTGTCGAGCGCGACCTGCTCCGACAGCCGCAGCCCGAGCGCGGTCAGCTTGACCGAGGCGTCGCCGCCCGGCGGCAGCCGGTCGAGCAGCGACAGGTACTCGCGCACCGCCGCCTCGGCCTGTCTCCTGTCGGTCACCTCTTCGCCCAGGTGGTCGACGGTCACGAGCAGGCCCTCGTGGGCCAGCCCGCGGATGACCTCGCCGACGTCGTCGGCGACGTATCGCTTGACCACGTCCCTGGTCAGCGGCGATGTGGTGATGACGCGTTCGGCGCGTTCGCTCTTGGAGACGGCGAGCATTGCCTGACGGAGCACGTGACCCACACTAACCGCCCACTTCCCGGGTATATCGCTGAACCGCGGACCTGCCCTTTTCGTCTTATGGATATGCGCACAATGACGACAGCGACTCTTCTCGCCGGTTCTCTGGTGCTCGCGACGGGTTGTGCCACATCGCCGCCGGCCGCCCGTCCGCTGCCGCAGACGCCCGCCGAGCACGTCGTGACACCGGTCACCACCGCCCCCAGCAAGGCCCCCGAGCCGGTCAAGCCCACCGGCGACGCCATCAACGTGCACAAGGTCCGCTGGACCAAGGCCACGGCCGTCGCACGCGGCAAGCAGGTCAGGCTCACCTGGTGGTCGGGCGTGGAGCCGTGCACCGTGCTGGACAAGGTCAAGGTCAAGGAGACCGCCAAGAAGGTCACCATCACCCTGTACGAGGGCACGTCCCCGAAGGCCAAGGACGTGTCCTGCATCATGCTGGCCCTGGAGAAGACCACGACCGTCAAGCTCAAGCACGCCCTCGGCAAGCGCAAGCTCGTGGACGGCGCGAAGCCCTAGCGCCCGAGGCGCCGGCAGCCCTCGGGAACGGCCGGGCGCGCGTCGATCCCGCCGTTCCCGGCAGGTACGGCACGTCCCCCGCGGCCCCGGCCTTGGGCAGGCTCGGCAACCGGCCGACGCCGTACGTCAGGAACGACTCCGGGAACGCCATGGTCCCGGCAGTCTGGCTTGCCCTCCGTCTGCGATCACCGGAGCAGGGACCCGCGGCGTGGTCCCATGGGAACCGCTCATCCTTGCGGCCGGCCTGGTGATCAGGTGGAACCAGCGGGCGCCCGCCCCCGTTACGCGGGTTGTGGAGAATCACGGTTTGGTGCCCGATTGTCGGGAATGCCGTCACGCTCACAGGGGTTGAGTCGGGTAGGCTCAAGTCGTTTGACAAAGACGACACGAATCCGTAGCTTGAGTCCAACCGACTCAACTTTGACTACAAGGACGTACTCATGGCACGTGCGGTAGGTATCGACCTTGGGACGACCAACTCCGTCGTCTCGATCCTCGAGGGCGGTGAGCCCACCGTCATCGCCAACGCGCAGGGCTCGCGGACCACGCCGTCCGTGGTCGCCTTCGCGAAGAACGGCGAGGTCCTGGTGGGCGAGGTCGCCAAGCGGCAGGCCGTCACCAACGTTGACCGGACGATCCGCTCGGTCAAGCGCGAGATGGGCACCAACTGGTCCCAGGAGATCGACGGCAAGAAGTTCTCCCCCCAGCAGATCAGCGCCTTCGTGCTGCAGAAGCTGAAGCAGGACGCCGAGGCGTACCTGGGCGAGAAGATCACCGACGCGGTGGTCACCGTCCCGGCGTACTTCAACGACGCCCAGCGCCAGGCCACCAAGGAGGCCGGCACGGTCGCGGGCCTCAACGTCCTGCGCATCATCAACGAGCCGACCGCCGCGGCCCTCGCCTACGGGCTCGACAAGGAGCAGGACCAGACGATCCTGGTCTTCGACCTCGGCGGCGGCACCTTCGACGTCTCGCTGCTCGACGTCGGCCAGGAGGACGGCCACGGCTTCGTCGAGGTCAAGGCCACCTCCGGCGACAACCACCTCGGTGGCGACGACTGGGACCAGCGCGTCGTCGACGAGCTGGTCAAGCGCTTCCAGAACGCCCACGGCGTCGACCTCGCCAAGGACAAGATGGCCCTCCAGCGCCTGCGTGAGGCCGCGGAGAAGGCCAAGATCGAGCTGTCCAGCCAGGCCGAGACCAACATCAACCTGCCCTACATCACCGCCTCCTCCGAGGGCCCGCTGCACCTCGACGAGAAGCTGACCAGGGCCGAGTTCCAGCGCCTGACGGCCGACCTGCTCGAGCGCACCAAGGGCCCGTTCCACCAGGTCATCAAGGACGCCGGCATCAAGGTCTCCGACATCGCGCACGTGGTGCTCGTCGGCGGCTCGACCCGCATGCCCGCCGTCACCGAGCTCGTCCGCGAGCTGACCGGCGGCAAGGAGCCCAACAAGGGCGTCAACCCCGACGAGGTCGTCGCCATCGGCGCCGCTCTCCAGGCCGGCGTGCTCAAGGGTGAGGTCAAGGACGTCCTCCTGCTCGACGTGACCCCGCTGTCGCTGGGCATCGAGACCAAGGGCGGCATCTTCACCAAGATCATCGAGCGCAACACGACGATCCCGACCAAGCGCTCGGAGGTCTTCACCACGGCCGAGGACAACCAGCCGTCGGTGCAGATCCAGGTCTACCAGGGCGAGCGCGAGATCGCCTCGTACAACAAGAAGCTGGCCACCTTCGAGCTGACCGGCATCGCCCCTGCGCCGCGCGGCATCCCGCAGATCGAGGTCACCTTCGACATCGACGCCAACGGCATCGTCAACGTCTCCGCCAAGGACCTGGGCACGGGCAAGGAGCAGACGATGACCATCACCGGCGGCTCCGCGCTGCCGAAGGACGACATCGAGCGCATGATGCGCGAGGCCGAGTCGTACGCCGAGGAGGACAAGAAGCGCCGCGAGGAGGCCGAGGTCCGCAACAACGCGGACGGTCTGGCCTACCAGACGGAGAAGTTCCTCCGCGAGAACGACGACAAGGTCCCCGGCGACATCAAGACCGAGGTCAACGACGCCCTGGCGGAGCTGAAGAAGGCTCTTGAGGGCACCGACACCGACGTCATCCGCACCTCCGCGGAGAAGCTCGCCACGGTCAGCCAGAAGATGGGCTCGGCCATCTACGCCGCCAGCCAGGGCCAGCAGGCCGGTCCCGAGGGCGCTCCGCAGGACGCCACGGCCGGTCAGGGCGCCAAGGCCGACGACGACGTGGTCGAGGCCGAGATCGTCGACGAAGACCAGCCGAAGAAGGACCAGTGATGCCGGCGCGCGACAACGGGCACGAGGAGCCGGTGATCCGCGACAAGCGCAAGATCGACCCGGAGACGGGCGAGGTTCGGGAGACCTCGGGCGAGCAGCCCGAGGCGCCCGCCGAGCAGGCGCCGGCGGCGGCCCACGACGGTGAGCTGGCGGCCCAGCTCGCCGAGCGGACCGCCGACCTCCAGCGCCTCCAGGCGGAGTACACGAACTACCGCAGAAGGGTCGAGCGCGACAGGGTCGCGGTCCGCGAGCAGGCCGTCGCCGGCGCGCTGACCGAGCTCCTCCCTGTGCTCGACGACATCGGACGGGCCCGTGACCACGGCGAGCTGACCGGTGGCTTCGCGAAGGTGGCGGAGTCGCTGGAGTCGGTGCTCACCAAGCTGGGCCTCAGCGCCTACGGCCAGAAGGGCGACCCGTTCGACCCGACGGTCCACGAGGCGCTGATGCACAGCTACTCGCCCGACGTGACCGAGCCTACCGCGATCGAGGTGCTGCAGCCCGGTTACCGGATGGGTGAGCGGGTGCTGCGCCCGGCGCGGGTGGCGGTGGCCGAGCCCGAGGACGCTCCTCCCGCGTCCAATGACGACGAAGCAAACTGACAAAAGGACGAAGGGCCGTAGATGAGCACCAAGGACTACCTGGAAAAGGACTACTACGCCGTCCTTGGTGTGCCCAAGACCGCCACCGCCGACGAGATCAAGAAGGCGTACCGGAAGCTGGCCAGGCAGTACCATCCGGACACCAACCAGGGCGACGCCGCCAAGGAGACCAAGTTCAAGGAGGTCTCGGAGGCGTACGACATCCTGTCCGACAGCAAGCGCCGCAAGGAGTACGACGAGGCGCGCACGCTGTTCGGGTCCGGGGTGGGCGGACAGCGCCCCGGCGGTGGCGGTTTCCCGTTCGACTTCGGCGACCTGTTCGGCGGCACCGCCGGCCAGCAGGGCGGGGGCGCCGGTGAGCGGCTCGGCGACCTGTTCGGCGGGCTGTTCAACCGCGGTGGGGCGGGGGGCTCCACCCGCACGACGAGCGCGACCAGACCGCGCCGCGGCCAGGACGTCGAGTCCGAGGTCACGCTCTCGTTCACCGAGGCCGTCGAGGGCACCACGGTCTCGCTCAGGCTGACGAGCTCGGCCGCCTGCACCGCGTGCAGCGGCACCGGCGCCAAGGCGGGCACGACCCCCCGGGTCTGCCCCACCTGCGAGGGCACCGGCGCGGCCAGCCGCAACCTGGGCAACTTCGCCTTCTCCGAGCCCTGCCGCGACTGCAAGGGCCGCGGGCTGCTCGTGGACGACCCCTGCCCCGTGTGCGAGGGCAACGGCCGGGCCAAGAGCACCCGCACGATCCAGGCCAGGATCCCCGCCGGCGTGGCCGACGGGCAGCGGGTCAAGCTCAAGGGCAAGGGCGCGCCGGGCGAGAACGGCGGCCCGGCCGGCGACCTCTACATCCTGACGCACGTCAAGCCGCACCACGTGTTCGGCCGGACGGGCGACAACCTCACGATCACGGTTCCCGTGACGTTCTCGGAGGCCGCGCTGGGCGCCGAGATCAAGGTGCCGATCCTCAAGGGCATGCCGGTGACCCTGCGCGTCCCGGCGGGCACGCCCAACGGCCGCACGTTCCGCGTGCGGGGCAGGGGCGTCACCCGCAAGGACGGCACCAAGGGTGACCTGCTCGCCAGCGTCGAGGTGCTCGTGCCGAAGACGCTCGACGACAAGTCGCGCGAGCTCCTCACCGAGTTCAACACCGCGACCGCGGGCGACGACCCGCGCGCCGATCTCATTCAGCGAGCCAGAAGCGAGTAGCCGATGGACGCCAACTATTTCGACCTGTCCGACGACACGCCTGTTTATGTGATTTCGGTGGCCGCGCAGCTCTCCGGGCTCCATCCGCAGACGCTGCGCCAGTACGACCGGCTCGGCCTGGTCAGCCCGGGCCGCACCGCCGGGCGCGGCCGCCTCTACTCCACAAGAGACATCATCCAGCTCCGCGAGGTCCAGCGGCTCTCCCAGGAGGAGGGCATCAACCTCGCGGGCATCAAGCGGATCCTCGAGCTCGAGAACGAAGCTCTGCGGCTGCGTGAGGAGGTTCACCGCCTGCGCGCCGAGATGCGGATGGTCAGGGCGCTGATCCGCTACGAGCTGCCACCGGGGGCCTAGGTTATGGACTACAAGCTCACCCAGAAGAGCCAGGAAGCTCTCTCGGGTGCCATGCGGCGCGCCGCCGCCGAGGGCAACCCGGAGATCTCTCCGGCCCATCTGCTCTCCACGCTGCTCTCCCAGACGGGCGGCACGGCCGTGCCGCTGCTCGAAGCGGTCGGCGCCGACTGGCGCACGCTGCGGGCGCGCGTCGAGGAGCAGCTCGCGGCGCTGCCGAAGGCTCAGGGCGCGACAGTGGGCGCGCCGTCGAGCTCGCGGCAGCTGCTCACCGTCATGAACACCGCCGCCCAGCACGCCAACCGCCTCGAAGACCTCTATGTCTCGACCGAGCACCTGCTCGTCGGCCTGGCGGCCGACGGCGGCCCGATGGCCGAGCTGCTCAAGGCGCAGGGCGCGACCCCGCAGGCGCTGCTCGACGCCTTCGAGAAGGTACGCGGCCACGCCCGCGTCACCAGCGAGACGCCCGAGGACACCTACCAGGCGCTGGAGAAGTACGGCGTCGACCTGACCGAGCGGGCCCGCGGCGGCGGCCTCGACCCGGTGATCGGCCGCGACTCGGAGATCCGCCGCGTGGTCCAGGTGCTCAGCCGCCGCACCAAGAACAACCCGGTGCTGATCGGCGAGCCCGGCGTCGGCAAGACCGCCGTCGTCGAGGGCCTGGCCCAGCGCATCGTGGCCGGGGACGTGCCCGAGTCGCTGCGCAACAAGCGGCTGATCTCGCTCGACCTGGGCGCGATGGTGGCCGGCGCGAAGTACCGCGGCGAGTTCGAGGAGCGTCTCAAGGCCGTCCTCTCCGAGATCAAGGAGAGCAACGGGCAGATCGTGACGTTCATCGACGAGCTGCACACCGTCGTCGGCGCGGGGGCCGCCGAGGGCGCCATGGACGCCGGCAACATGCTCAAGCCCATGCTGGCCCGCGGCGAGCTGCGCATGATCGGCGCGACCACGCTCGACGAATACCGCGAGCGCATCGAGAAGGACCCCGCGCTGGAACGCCGCTTCCAGCAGGTCTACGTGGGCGAGCCCACGGTCGAGGACACGATCGCGATCCTGCGCGGGCTCAAGGGCCGCTACGAGGCGCACCACCAGGTGCAGATCGCCGACGGCGCGCTGGTCGCCGCCGCCGCCCTGTCCGACCGCTACATCACCAACCGCTTCCTCCCCGACAAGGCCATCGACCTGGTCGACGAGGCCGCCTCGCGGCTGCGCATGGAGATCGACTCCCGTCCCGTGGAGATCGACCAGCTCCAGCGGAGCGTCGACCGCATGAAGATGGAGGAGCTGGCCCTGACGAAGGAGACCGACGAGGCGTCGGTCCAGCGGCTCGACCGCCTGCGCCAGGAGCTGGCCGACCGCCAGGAGGAGCTCAACGCCCTCGTCGGCCGCTGGGAGCACGAGAAGGCCGGGCTCAACAAGGTCGGCGAGCTGAAGAAGCAGCTCGACGAGGCCAGGGGCGCGGCCGAGCGGGCCCAGCGCGACGGCGACTTCGAGGCCGCCTCCCGGCTCATGTACGCCGAGGTGCCCCGGCTGGAGCAGGCCCTCCAGGCCGCCTCCGACGCCGCGCCGCCGGACAACGCCATGGTCAAGGAGGAGGTCGGCGCCGACGACATCGCCGAGGTCATCTCCTCCTGGACGGGCATCCCCGCCGGCCGCCTGCTGGAGGCCGAGACGGCCAAACTGCTGCGGATGGAGGAGGAGCTGGGCCGGCGGCTCATCGGCCAGCAGCAGGCCGTACAGGCCGTCTCCGACGCCGTGCGCCGCAGCAGGGCCGGCATCGCCGACCCCGACCGTCCCACGGGCTCGTTCCTGTTCCTCGGGCCCACCGGTGTGGGCAAGACCGAGCTGGCCAAGGCGCTGGCGGAGTTCCTGTTCGACGACGAGCGGGCGATGACCCGCATCGACATGAGCGAATACTCCGAGAAGCACAGCGTGGCCAGGCTCGTCGGCGCGCCTCCCGGCTACGTCGGCTACGAGGAGGGCGGCCAGCTCACCGAGGCCGTCCGGCGGCGGCCGTACACGGTGGTGCTGCTGGACGAGGTGGAGAAGGCGCACCCGGAGGTGTTCGACATCCTCCTCCAGGTGCTCGACGACGGACGGCTGACCGACGGCCAGGGCCGCACGGTCGACTTCCGCAACACGATCCTGATCCTGACCTCCAACATCGGCTCGCAGTTCCTGGTCGATCCGAAGCTGGAGAACGACGCCAAGCGCGAGGCCGTCATGGGGGCGGTGCGCGGCTCGTTCAAGCCGGAGTTCCTCAACCGGCTCGACGACGTCATCCTCTTCGACGCGCTCGGCTCCGAGGAGCTGGCCCAGATCGTCGACCTCCAGGTCGACCGCCTGGCCCAGCGGCTGGCCGACCGCCGCCTGACGCTGGAGGTCAGCCCGGCCGCCCGCGAATGGCTCTCGCTGACCGGCTACGACCCCCTGTACGGCGCCCGCCCGCTGCGCCGCCTGGTCCAGTCGGCCATCGGCGACAAGCTGGCCAAGGCCGTGCTGTCCGGCGAGATCGCCGACGGCGACAAGGTCAGGGTGGAGCTCGGCGACGACGAGCTGCTCATCCAGCGCGGCTGAGGCGGTGCCGTCGAGCCCGGAGATCCCCGCGGATCTCCGGGCTCCGGCATGTCATGCCAGGGTCATATCCCGTCGCCGCGGGGTAAGGTTCCCGCCACCCTTCGGACAAGCCGCACGCGACCGGCCGGACACGTGGCTAGCTTCGGCGTTCGTCAGATCACCGATTCCGATCAGAGGGACGTGCGGTGTCATCTCGTAAGATCCGAAGCATCCTCACGGTGGCCGTTCTGACCGTGGGCGTCACCTGGCCGGTCGCCGGTCCTTCGGTGGCCGACACCTGCCGGCCGCCTTCCGAGGCGGTCGCCTCGTACTGCGACGGCCACGCCAAGCTCCAGCTCAACGAGGGCAGAACGAACGGCCACCGGGTCGTCACCGAGGAGGTCGGCAAGCTCGCCATGGCCGCCGGTGACATGGCCAGGCGGCTCGGCCTGACGGGTCTGGCGGCCGCCAGGTCCGCCATGGGCCCGCTGGCCGACCTCGGCGGCGTCGGGGCGACGTGGGGCATGCCCTCGCTGAACAGCGCCTCGCCCGCGCTGTTCCCCGCGGCCTCCGGCAACAGCGGGATGCGTGATCTGGCCACGACGCTGCAGGTGCCCGCGCTGCCCGCCCTCCCCGCGCTGCCGCAGACGCCCGTCGCGGCCCGGGTGCCGGCCGAGATGACGCTCGGCGAGAAGCCGACCACCCCCGCCTCGGCCCGCGCCGCGAAGTCGCCGGGCCGGGCGCGGCAGCCGGTGCGGGAGGTCGGCGGCGATCTGATCTCGAACCTGCTGCCCAGGGCCGTGGAGAGCATCGAGGGCGCCTCGACGCTGCCCGGCGGCTACCCCGCGATCGACGGCTTCAGCCGTCTGCTGCCCGGTCTCGACCTGCACTGAGCCAATGTGTCCGGGCGCGGGTCGTGCCTGCCGCGCCCGGCTTCCTCAACCGGAGGGGCCGTGGCCGCGCACTGTCGCGGCCCCTCCGGCCCGGCTTCGCGGGCACGCGACAAGCCGGGCCCCGCGCTGGGGCCCGCCGGCCGGCCCCCGCGACTAGGAGACGAGCTCGTCGAGCTCGTCCTCCGGAAGGCCGAGGTCGACCCTGATCCGGTATCGCGTCCGCAGCAGCGCCACCTGCTCGGGGTCGCCCTCCTCGCAGCCCAGCACGGCCTGGGTGGCCCATTCGAGGCCGCCCCGCAGATCGCCGTAGGCGACCAGGGTCTCCGCGATGGTGTGGGCCGTCGCCGTGGAGACGTCGCCCTCCGCGCGGATGGTCTCGATGAGCTCCCGGGCCTCGTCGGGCCGTTCGAGCTCGAAGAGGGTGTCGGCGATGCCCGCGCGCGGGTCGAAGCCCGCGTCGCCGCCGTCCTCCACGGCGCGCTGGAAACACTCCATCGCGCGTGCGGGCTGTCCCGCCGCTCGCCACTCCTCGGCGGCCAGGACGAGGATGGACGCCCTGGAGACGTCGCCGGACGAATAACCGAGCGCGACGTCGTAAAGCCGACTGGCCAAGGAACTGTGGTCGTCGGCCAGCAGGGCCTGCTCCAGCAGACGATCAAGGTGCTCTCGGGTCACATGCGCCACACCCGCGAGACTACCGAGCCGCCAGGCGGTTTGCCCGGTCAATGCGCATCGCCGGTCACATGCAAATTCGGCAACGTCTCGTCCAAGGCTGGTCACGCTGCGCGTGTATGCGCAGGTCAGCGGGCATATACGGCATGCTTTGCGGTACGCGGGCGGAGGGGGCTGTAATGGGCATGTCCAGGCAGATGACCTTCACGCTGGCTTGCGCCGTCGTTCTCTCGGCCCTCGGGCCCGGCGTGGCCGGGTATCTGTCGGCCCGGCTGGACGCGATCCGCACGGCCGAACGCAACCTGCACGCGCTGCAGGCCAGGCTCGACGTCCGGCAGGCCCGGGACGTCCGGCCGGTGTCGTTCCCCCTGCCCTGCCTGCGTACGCCGGTGACGCCGCGCATCCAGCAGGTGCCCGAGGCGCGGCAGCGGGCCGCGCCCGGCGCCCGGCGGCCGGTCATCGCCGGCACGGCCCGGTGATCCGGCCGGCGACCACGGACCGCACGGCCCGGGCGAGCCCGAGCGCGACGCGGACCGGCCCACGCCTGTGGCGGGGGTCGAAGGGGGCACTGCGCTTGAAGGCGGACGGCGGAAGATCGTACATCTTCACCTCCGGAAGACCCGTGACGGACAGTGACGATCGCTCGTCGCTGTCATGCCCAGATCTCGGTCAGCGTCCCCCCTCGCCCTCGGTCAGCACGTGCGGCGACCACGACTTGAGCTGACGCGACAGGAACCCCCGCATCAGGTGCTTGGCGGCGTCGATGATGTCGGGCGCGCCGGCGGGGTCGCGCCGGAAGGCCAGCTTGAGCACCGCGTCGCCGGCCTCGACCGCGACCAGCACGGCCAGGTCGAGCGTCTCGCTGTCGGCCAGGCCGAACTCCTTGAGCAGCAGCCCGCGCAACCTGCCCGCGATGACCGTGTTGTTCTCGGAGTCGGAGTCGAGCAGGTTGAGGTCGACGACGTCGCCGAAGTGCAGGCTCCGGAAGCCGGGGACCGTGCGGTGCATGTCGACGTACTCGTCGATGATCGCGTCGACGGCCTCCCACCAGCCGCGGTACTCCTCCTCCATGAACCGCAGCCCCACCCGCGCCACGAACTGCTCGACGTTGCGCCGGGTGAGCTCCTGGGTGATGGCCCGCTTGTCGGGGAAGAACTGGTAGACCGAACCGATCGCGACGCCTGCCCGCTCGGCTATGCGGGTGGTGGACAGGGCCTCGTAGCCGGTCTCGTCGAGGAGTTCGGCGCAGGCGTCGAGCATGCGCTCGACGCGCCGGGCGCTGCGGCGTTGGGCCGGCTGCCGCCGGAGAGCTTTGGGGTGGACGCAGTCATCATCCATTTGCGGCGAAGACACGGATTCATCTTCTCTCGTCTGCACGATCGTTACCTACTCATTTGCGGGATTTCTCGGATGACTGCCTGCCGGGTCGCCCGTGGCGAAATCCACGGGCCGGCATAACCGAATTTCCGTACTGGTCGGCGCGCCGAATCCGGCCCGGCGCGCGGCCCGCGGCCCAGCGCGGACGCCTGGTGGCCCGGCGCGGCTCCGGCGAGACGAGGCCCCGAGTAACAGCCCGCCGATGATATGTTCGATAAACGTTCCCCGACGGGGACCGTCATATTGTTCGACACAATCCCGGCACACTGTATTGCGAGACGATATTTCGCGAATAATCTTCAATTCGAGCGATAACGGCGATGCCGGGCCGCGCCGTCGTCGCGCGGGTGGCTGCGCTGCGTCCAGTGGCCGGCCTCAACCGTGCGGCGCCACGGTCGGCCACGGCCGGCCGCCCCGCCGGGCGGTCACCGCCGGCCGCGCCCCGCCGGACTCGACCTGCCGCATGGCGACCTCCTATTGGACGGACTGTCCAGAGGATAGATCGATCATGGCCGCGCGGCCAGCCCCGAGCACGCGCGCAGCGCCTTCCAGTCGCTCACGGCCTGGGTCCTGGCCGTGCCCGTCATCGGGATCGGGATGCCGCCCTGGATCGTGGCCGGGGTCCACTGGTCCTTGAGCACCTTGCGGCCGTTGATCGTCAACGTCAGCACGCCCGTCCTGCCCGTGGTGCCCGGGGTGGAGTTGTAGAAGACGAAGTTGCCCATGCCGTAGCTGACGTAGGCGTTGTCCAGGTATCCGGCGCCGAGCAGGATGTGCGCGTGCCCGCCGACCACGACGTCGGCGCCCGCCGCGACCAGCTTGGGGGCGAGCGAGCGCTGGGCCTCGTTGGGGCACTTCTGCATCTCGGTGCCCCAGTGCAGGTGCACGATGACGGTGTCGGAGTTCTTGCGCGCCTGGCGTACCGCCTTCAGCAGGCTCGCCTCGTCCTTGGCCGAGGCGAGTCCGCCCTTGTCGGCCGTGGCCGTCCACGACTGGATGAACTCGGCGTCGAGCACCTGCGTCGCGCCGATGATCGCCACCCGGTTGCCGTTCACCGTCTTGCGGAAGGGTTTGTAGGCCTGCGCGGCGTTCGCCCCGATGCCCACGATGGGGAACTTGCTGCGCTTGATGGCCGCCAGCGAGTCGGCCAGGCCGCTCTCCATGTAGTCCATGCCGTGGTTGTTGGCCATGGACGCGACGTCCACCCCGGCCGCCTTGAGCGCGTTGAACGCGGTCGCCGGCGCGCGGAAGGTGAACTGCTTGCCGGGCGCGGGCGTCCCGGCCGTGGTGATGGCGGTCTCCAGGTTGACCATCGTCAGGTCGGCCTTGCGCAGCACGTTCGCGATGGGCCCGAGGGCGGTGCCCGGGTTGGCGAGCCTGCCGCGCAGGACGCCCTCGAAGTGCACGTCGCCGCCGAAGGAGATGGTGAACGGCCGGCGCGCGGGCTTCGGCTTCGAGCTCGGCGACTCGGCCGCCTGCTGCTCGACCTGCTTGCTCTGCGGCTCTTTGTCAGGTGCCGACGAACATGCCGCGAGGGAGGCGGCGACGACCAGCACCGGTAGGACACGGGGGAGTCTCATCTACCGCCATTTCCGCTCGATCCAGACTTTTACGGATCGAGCATTCTATGGGCGGCAGATTAGGACTTGGTACCCATCAACCAGGTCAAAGCGGACCTGGTGGCGTCGTCCTTGGGGCTGTAGACGACGAGCCGCGTCTCCGGGGTGGCGGAGACGTTCAGGCTGGTCGTGCTGAAGCGGAGGTCGCCGGCGACCTCGTGCTTGAAGACCTTCACGCGGGGGCCCGGCTCGGCCACGTCCTGCCTGGCCCACATGCGGGCGAACTCGGCGCTCTCCGCGCTCAGCCGCCGCACGAAGTCCTGCCAGCAGGGGTCGTCGGCGTGCCGGCTGTAGGCGCCCCTGAAGACCGCGACCGCGCGCGGCAGCTCCGACTCGCGGTTGACGAGGGTGGTCGCGGCGTGCGGGTTGACGAACGTCTGCCACAACGAGTTCCGCTCGCCGTCCGGGGCCCCGACGACGTGCGGGAACAGGGTGGCGTAGGCGGCGTTCCAGGCCAGCAGGTCAGAACGGCTGTTGGTGACGGACGCGGGCATGTCGCCGAGCTGGTCGAGGATGCCCTGCATCTCGGGCGGCATGCGGCTGGCGTCGGCGACGGCGGGGGGCTCGGCCTGGCCGGTGAGCCGGTAGAGGTGCTGACGCTCGGCGTTGTCCAGCATGAGCGTACGGGCGACGGCGTCGATCACCTGGCCGCTGACGTTGATCGGCCGGCCTTGCTCCAGCCACGTGTACCAGGTGACGCCCACCCCGGCGAGCTGGGCGACCTCCTCGCGGCGCAGCCCCGGCGTACGCCTGCGGGGGCCCGGCGCGAGGTTCACCATCTCGGGGGTGATGCGCTCCCGGCGGGTCCGGAGGAACGCCGCCAGATCCGTACGTCTTGCCTCGGTCACGGTCACACCTCCACTATGGGGGCATCCGCGCACACTTATCCAGGTGCCGCCAATACCAGTATAAAGGGACTCTCGTTACTGGTATCGGATTCGCACAATAATGAAACACATGACCGAATCCGCCACTGTCACCACTCCTGTCCAGGTCACCCCACCGGACAGGGCCAAGGCCAGCGGTCTGCTCCTCGCAGTGATCCTCGTCGGGCAGTTCCTGGCCATCCTCAACGTCAACATCGTCAACGTGGCCACCCCGACCATCGAGGCGGACCTGCACTCCTCCGGCGCGGGGCTGCAGATGATCGTCGCCGGTTACACCATTGTCTATGCCGTCCTCTTGATCACCGGCGCCCGGATCGGCGACCTCTTCGGTTATCGCAACGCCTTCCTCGGCGGTCTGGCCGTGTTCACCGTCACCACGCTCGGCGCCGGCCTCGCGCCCTCGACGGGCTGGCTGATCGGCTTCCGCCTCGCCCAGGGCGCCGGCGCGGCCATGATGATGCCGCAGGTGCTGACCCTGATCCAGCGCAACTACCAGGGCGCGGCCCGCGGACGGGCGATCGGGCTCTGGTCACTGGTGATCAGCGGCGGCATCGTCGTGGGCCAGGCGCTCGGCGGCATCCTGCTCGGTTTCGGCGCCGGCTGGCGGGTGGTGTTCCTGGTGCTCGTGCCGGTCGGGGCGGTGCTGCTCGGCATCGGGTTCCGCGCCCTGCCCGCCGACGAGGGCGGCGGCAGGACCGGGCTCGACCCGTGGGGCCTGGTGACCCTGTCGGCGGCCGTGCTGCTGTTCGTGGTGCCGCTGGTGCTCGGACGTGACCTGGGCTGGCCCGTCTGGGGCTGGGTGTCGATGGGGCTCAGTGTCGTGATGTTCGTGGCGTTCGTCCGGGTCGAGCGCTGGGTGACCGGCCGGGGCGGGCGTCCGCTGGTGGACGCCAAGGTGCTGGCCGCGCCGGGCATGCGTCCCGGCCTGGCGATCCTGCTGTTCGGCCCGGCGACGTGGGGCGCGTTCCTGTTCACCTCGGCCCTGCACCTCCAGGGCGACCTGCACCTGTCCCCGCTCGGCTCGGGCATGATGCTGGTGCCGTGCGCGCTCGCCTTCGGCATCGTCGGCCTGCTGTGGCCGCGGCTGCCGGCTGGGCTGCAGCGCCCGCTCGTCCCGGTCGGCTACGTGGTGGCCGCGCCCGCCTACCTCGGCCTCGGCCTCGCCGCCGACGGCGGCGTCCTGTACGCCGTCATGAGCGCCCTCATCGGCGCCGGGCTCGGCGTGCAGGTGGCGGTGACCAACATGGCGACCGAGCAGGTGGACGGCGCGTACGCGGCGGACGCGAGCGGCGCGCTGCTCACCGTGATGCAGCTCGGCCAGGTCATCGGCGTCTCGACCGTGGGCACCCTGTTCATCTCGCTGAGCCAGGGCCACGGCACCGTCTCGGCCTCCCTCATGGCCGCCGTCGCGATGGCGGGCCTGGCCGTCCTGGCGGGCCTGAGCAGCCTCTTCCTGATCCGCCGCCGCTGACGTGCCGGCCGGCGACGATCGCTCCCGCCCGGTCGCCGACGTCGCCGGTTCGCCTTCACGGGCCGCGGACCCTTCGTCACCATGTAGGCATGGCATCCCGATCTCTGCGGCGGTCGCCCCTGCTGACCCTCCTCCTGGCAGCAGTCGCCTGCCTCATCGCCGCGGCTCCATAGGTCTCGTGCAGGCCAAGGAGATGCGGCTGTCACGCTCGGCCGCCAACCGCGCCCACCACCTCCAGCTCATGCAGCTCCAGATGACCCATCCGGTGTTGCGACGCGGGTTGGGGCTGCCGGCCAACGGCCTCGACCCGCGTCTGCACATCTACCTCAACCTTGTCATGTCGCACTGGGAAGCGGCTTTTGTGCTCGGCGAGATGTCCGAGCGCGTGCTCATCGCGCATGCCCGCAACGAGTTCTTCTCCACCTCGGCAGGCGGGCGCTTCTGGGAGAGCACGCGTGATTACCGACGCGCGACCGCGGACGACAAAACCGCCCTGCGATTCGTCGACGCGATCGACGACGCCTGGCGGCAGAGCAGGACATCAGGGCCGGATCACTTGCTCGTCGGCCCCGCTCGTCCTGCCGTGCTGAACGCTGCGGCGGCGGCTGGGGGCCGGATCTGGGAAACCTTACGAGGCGGGACGAGCCGGCGAACTCGGACCGAGCCTCGTCGTGGGCGGCCCTGAAGGTTGTGTCGTCAACTCGTCAGGGCCGCTTGTTCACCCGGCGGCGAGGGTCTGCAGGTCGAACTCGCCGTCACGCACCCCTGCGGTGAAGGCGGCCCACTCGGACGGCGTGAAGACGAGCACGGGGCCGTCCTCCACCTTGCTGTCCCGCAGGGCGACGTTGCCGTCTGCCAGCGGTGCAACCTCGACACAAGCGGTCGCACCATTACAGAAGGTGCTCTTTCGCCAGCTCGGGATCGTACTGGTGTGCATTTTCTCCCCAAAAGGATATAAGCGGGCCCCATTGCCCGCCTACTGAGACCGCGCTCTAGCGCCGCCACAACATGGCTTTGCGTTGGATGAGTACGCGGGATTCGTCCTCGTCGAGTGCCTCTGCCCACATGTGGTCAAAAGCGTTCTCATAACCGGCGACTCGTTCGAGGTCCTCTACGAAGTGAGCAGTGTACAAGTGCTCCAAATAGACGACATCGTCGAAACCGGTGAACTTCAGGTGAATGAACGCCCCGGTATTGACCGGATGGAGCGAGTCCAGCGGCAACACCCGGACGTTGACGTGCGGCAACAGGGAGACCTCGATGAGGTGTTCCATCTGCTCCCGCATGACCGAGGGCTCCCCGAAGCGCCGCATCAGCACCGCTTCGTCGAGCACCACGTTGAGGCGGCAGGGATCGGGCCGGTGCAGAACCCGTTGCTGCCGGTCTAGGCGGGCCTCGACGCGACTGCGCACGCCGCTGTGCGTGATCCGGACGATTCCGCGCGCGGAGAGGATGACCTCTCGCGCGTAGTCCTCGGTCTGGAGGAGACCGGACACCAACTGGGGTTCCCAGTTGCGCTGAACCGTCGCCTCCGCCTCCAGCCCGAGAAGCCTGATGTACTCCTCGGGAAGGGAGTCTTCATAATCTTCCCACCACCCACGCTGCTCCGCATCTCGCAGGAGGCCGAAGAGTTCGTCAAGTCTGTCGCCGTCGAGGCTGTAGAGCTCGCCCAACGCCTTGATGTCGGCGGCGCTGGGCATGGTCTTCGCGGCTTCGATGCGGCTGACCTTGCTGGCCGACCAGCCGAGCTCGCGCGCCGCCCGGGCCCCGGTGAACTTCCGTCGTTCGCGAAGGAGGCGCAACTCCTGGCCTAGGCGGAGCCTGCGCACTGTCGGACTGCCCTGCTGCGATGGCACCGTCCACTCTCCTTGTCGGGAATGAAGGTGTGGCGGGAACGGATCGTTTGGCAACCCGGTTTGTGGGCCGTTCACTCAATCTTACACTGCAACTTGCACGAACTCTGCCGCATGGGGTTGCCCGAAGGCTTTCACGGAGAGAGCGTGGGAGCAAGACAAGGCTTCACGTAGGTATAGAGGTCAGGGGGAGGATTTACGGCCGTCCTGGAGGTCCCGTGTGCCCCTGACAGAACGCGTGCAAGTTGCACGGCAACTAGAACGGCAATCTGCGAAGAAACTTAATTCTTCCCTTGCTCGATGTATTGCAGCATCACCGAACGCGGAGGACGATCGAGCCAGGAGGGTTCTCGTCCGACGAGGGGAGGCCGGGATGACGAAACGGCCCCGCACGTCGGACTCTCCGCTCACGATCGGGCGCCCGCGCGAGGGCCGCCTCACCGGCAACGGAGCCGTCCCGGATTCGAATGTCCAGCCAAGGGAGGCCGCTTGCCGGAAGGACCGTCCCATCGCCTGAAAAGCGTGTCGCTCATCGGAGCACGAAGAAATTGCCGGGCCGAGACCGGATCCGCGTTCGCCGCATATGGGCTGCCACCCTGCGGCGGGACGGGACCCGACCTGCGACCCGGCGAAGAAGCCACCTCTGGAAATGCCGCGAAAGGGGTCTTCTATGTACTCACAAGGTACCAAGGGGCTCGGCCGAATCAAGTCCCGGATCCGGGATCTGATCGCATGGACGGACCGCGAGATCTGCATGGAGCCGGACGAGTTCGCCATCTACCGGGGCTGGACGGTCACCAGGACCGGCTTCGGCGCCCGCGCCTACCGCGACCCGCGTTTCGACCAGCTCACGGTGGCGTCACGGGTGCCCGAGGAGGTGTCCTGACGTGTCGAGGAACCCGCGCAACCAGATCTACCCGGCCGTCGAGGACCTCCCGGGCGCGGGCGGCGGGGGCCCGCTGACGCGGATCTGGCGCGTCCGGAGCGAGCTCATGGCGCTCGGCGGGCTGGGGCTGTTGGTCCTGGCTCTGCTGGGCGTCGCGCGGGGCGGCCACTGGGTGCCGTTCGTCCTGCTGAGCAGCGCCGTCTCCGTGCCCGCCGCCACCAGGGCCGGCCGCAACCGGGCCCTGGCCCACTTCTGGTGCGTGGTCTCCCGCCACCGCCTGCAGCGGCTCTGCCTGGAGACGACCATGCACACCCGGTCGGGACGGATCCCGCTGGTGCTCTGGATCACGCCGTCGGCCAGGGGCGAGAAGGCGCTGGTCATGACGCGGGCGGGCATCTCGGCCGAGGAGTTCGACGCGTACGCCGAGGAGATCGCGGCGGCCTGCTGGGCCAGGAGCGCGACCGTCCACAGGCACCGCGACCGGGCCCACCTGCTGCTGGTGGAGATCGTCCGGCGGGACGAGCTGCCCGGCGTGACCGCTCCCGGCCTGGACCGCCTGTACGGCCGCCGCTCCTGGACGCCGCTGCGGTCCGGCCTTGAGGAGCCGCACGATCTGCGCACGCCGCCGGCGTTGCCGCAGGTCGTCCGATGACCTAGGGAAAGCGGGACATCTCCCTAGGAACGGCCCCGGGGACCGCGGGGGCTCCCGGGGCTTCCCCATGCGCACGGGACGGGCCAAGATGAGTTCACCTGGCGAACTCAGGAGTCGCGATGACCTCGACCGTCCACCGCACCTGTCCCCTCTGCGAGGCCGTCTGCGGCCTGACGCTCACCGTCGACGACGGCGGTCACGTCACCGGCGTCCGCGGCGACCGGGACGACCCGTTCAGCAAGGGGTTCATCTGCCCCAAGGGCGCGAGCCTGGGCCGCCTCGACGAGGACCCCGACCGGCTGCGCAAGCCGCTGATCCGCGAGGGCGACCAGTGGCGCGAGGCGAGCTGGGAGGAGGCGTTCGAGGCCGTCCGGCAGGGCCTGGCCCGCGTCACCGAGCGGTACGGACGCCGGTCGGTGGCGGTCTACCTGGGCAACCCCAACGCCCACACGATGGCCGGCGGCCTCTACGCCGGGCCGCTGGTCAAGGCGCTCGGCACCCGGAACGTCTTCACCGCCGCCACCGCCGACCAGATGCCCAAGCACGTCGCCAGCGGCCTGATGTTCGGCCACCCGCTGGCCGTCCCGGTGCCCGACCTGGACCGGACCGACTTCCTGCTGATGCTGGGCGCCAACCCGCTGGAGTCGAACGGCTCGCTGTGCACCGCCCCCGACTTCCCCGGCCGGCTGAAGGCCCTGCGCCGGCGCGGCGGCAGGCTCGTCGTGGTGGACCCGCGCCGGACCAGGACGGCGGCGCTGGCCGACGAGCACGTCTTCGTCCGGCCGGGCTCGGACGCGTACCTGTTGTTCGGGATCGTGCACACGCTGTTCGCCGAGGACCTGGCCAGGCCGTGGCACGAGGTCAACGGGCTGGCCGAGGTGCGCGAGGCGGCCAAGCACTTCCCGCCGGAGGCGGTCTCCCGGCGTACCGGCGTGCCGGCCGCGACGATCGTCCGGCTGGCCAGGGAGCTGGCCGGCGCGCGGACGGCGGCCGTGTACGCCCGGATGGGCACCTGCACGACCGAGTTCGGCACGCTGGCCCAGTGGCTCGTGGACGTGCTCAACGTGCTCACCGGCAACCTCGACCGGCCCGGCGGGGCCATGTTCCCCAAGCCGGCGACCGAGTTCGGGGCGCGGCGGCGGCCGTACGCGGTGGGCCGGTGGCGCAGCCGGGTGCGGGGGCTGCCCGAGTCCAACGGCGAGCTGCCCGTGGCCACGCTGGCCGACGAGATCGAGACGCCGGGCGAGGGCCAGGTCAGGATGCTGGTCACGATCGCGGGCAACCCGGTGTTGTCCGCGCCGCACGGCGACCGGCTGGAGGCGGCCTTCGCCGGGCTCGACTTCATGGTGAGCGTCGATCCGTACCTGAACGAGACCACCCGGCACGCGCACGTGATCCTGCCGCCGCCGCGCGTGCTGCAGTCGGGCCACTACGACTTCGCGCTGCTCGGGTTCGCCGTACGCAACTACGCCCGTTACTCGCGCCCCGCGCTGCCGCTGGACGGACGGCCCAGCGAGGCCCGGATCCTGGCCAGGCTGGCCGTGATCGCGTCCGGCATGGAAGGGCCGGGAGGGACGGGAGGGCCGGACGGACCGGCGGCGGACCTGGACGAGTTCCTGATCGGCGAGATGCTGCGCAAGGCCGTGCAGACGCCCGGCTCCGGCGTCGAGGGACACGACGTGGCCGCGCTGCGGGCCGCGCTGGAGGGCGAGACGGGCGCCGAGCGCAGGCTGGACCTCATGCTCCGGCTCGGCCCGTACGGCGAATGGGCCGGCAAGGGCGACCTGTCGCTGCGCAAGCTGCTCGACCACCCGCACGGCCTGGACCTCGGCGCGCTGGAGCCGCGGCTGCCCGAGGTGCTGAAGACCGCCTCCGGCGTGATCGAGCTGGCTCCGCCGCAGCTCGTCGAGGACGTCGAGCGCCTGCGCGACGGGCTGGCGGCCGAGCCGCCGGACATCGTGCTGATCGGGCGGCGGCACCTGCGCTCCAACAACAGCTGGCTGCACAACGTGGGCCCGCTGGTCGGCGGCACCAACACCTGCACGCTGCAGATCAACCCCGCCGACGTGGCCAGGCTGGGCCTGGCCGGCCAGGCCGTGGTCACCTCGGCCACCGGAAGTCTCACGGTGACGCTGGAGCCCACCGACACGATCATGCCGGGCGTGGTGAGCCTGCCGCACGGCTGGGGGCACGCGGGCAGCACGCAGCAGGTGGCGGCCCAACACGCCGGTGTCAACACGAACGTGCTGACGGACGAATCCGCCCTGGATATCCCAAGTGGTAACGCAGTGTTCAACGGAGTTCCGGTCACGATTTCACCAACCGGGGTGATCACCGCACATTAGGGTGTCGCGCGTGACTATCGCGCCAGAAGAGGACCGCCTGTACGCCCAGATCGCGTTCGCCGTCGAGATCGACAAGTTGAAGCGGATCATCCGCCGCAACCATCTGATCGACGGGTCGCGGCGGGAGAACTCCGCCGAGCACTCCTGGTACGTGGGCACGCTGGCGATGGTCCTCGGCGAGCACGCCCCGCCCGGAACGGACCTCCAGCGGGTGGTGGCGATGTTACTCGTGCACGACCTGGTCGAGATCGACGCCGGCGACACCTTCGTCTACGACCACGTGGCGGTCGCCGCCCAGGCCGCCGCCGAGACCGCCGCGGCCGACCGCATCTTCGGCCTGCTCCCCGCGGAGCAGGGCGCCCGGCTGCGGGAGCTCTGGGACGAGTTCGAGGCCAGGCAGACGCCGGAGGCCAGGTTCGCCAAGGCGCTCGACCGGTTCGCGCCGATCCTGGCCAACCACCACACCGAGGGCGGCACGTGGCCGCTGTTCAAGGTGACGGCCGGCGAGGTCAGGGAGAAGGTGCGGATCATCCAGGAGGGATCGGCCTCTCTCGGCGCGTACGCGCTGGAGCTGGTAGAACTCTCCGTGGCCAGGGGACACCTCTCCGAGTGATCCCGTCAAGGCCGGGGTAGGGGACTTGTCGTGAAAGAGACAGTGCGAGCGAGACGTCGGCAATTGCGGGGTTTCGTCGGTCCGGTTGACCTCGCCGATCGACTTGAGAAGTCGAAGGCGATGGACAAACCGATCCGGGGGCTGGCCAAGGTCGTCCGCGAGCGCCTGCGTCAGGGCACTCTGCGCGACCTGCTGCACGGCGTGCCCACGGGAAAACCGCTGCACCCGCCGCTGGCCACGGTCACGCTCGGCTGCTGGCTGTCGGCCGCCGTGCTCGACCTGGCCCACGCCGACCCCAGGGCGAGCAGGCTGCTCCTGGCCACGGGCATCGTCAACGCGCTGCCCACGGCGGCGGCCGGGCTGACCGACTGGTCCTCGCTCCACCGCGAGCAGCAGCGCGTGGGCTTCGTGCACATGGCCGCCAACATGACCGCCCTGGGCCTGATGTCGGCCTCGCTGGTGGCGCGGCTGCGCGGCGCCGAGCGGGCCGGGCGCGTGTTGTCCTACGTCGGGCTCGGGCTGGGCGGGCTGGGCGGCTACCTCGGCGGCCACATGGCCTACCGGCAGGCCGCGGGGGCCAACCACGCGCCGCAGGTCGCCCATCTCGTACCGCTGGGCTGGCACGACCTGTGCCCGCTCAAGGACCTGCCCGACGGCAGGCCGGTCGCGCGCCGGCTCGGCTACATCCAGCTCTTCGTGCTGCGCCAGGGCGACGGGGTGACCGTGCTGGCCGACCGCTGCCCGCACCTGGCCGGCCCGCTGCACCAGGGCCGGCTGGTCATGGAGGACGGCGAGGCGTGCGTGGTCTGCCCGTGGCACAGCAGCACGTTCCGGCTGGCCGACGGCTCGGTGAAGCACGGTCCCGCGACCGCGCCCGCGCCCATGTTCGAGACCCGCGTCCGCCGCGACGGCACGATCCAGGTACGGCCGGGATTGACCTGAACTTAACTTGAGGTCCTACCGTCGGGGCCATGAGCAAAATTCTGGTGACCGGCGCGACCGGCAATGTGGGCAGACATGTGGTCTCCCAGCTCGCGGAGGCGGGCCTGGACGTGCGGGCCCTGGTCAGGAACCCCGACAAGACCCGGCTCCCCGAGGGCGTGGAGGCCGTGCGCGGCGACCTGACCGTGCCCGAGACCCTTGAACCGGCGCTGCGGGACGTCGAGAGCGTCTTCCTGCTGTGGCCCGGCTACTCCGAGGCGGCGACCGCGGGCGCGGTGACGGCTCTCGCCAGGCACGCCCGCCGCGTGGTCTACCTGTCCGCCGACGTCGAGGACCTGGCCGACGGCGAGGAGCCGACGCTGTTCCACCAGAGTGTCGAGCGGCTGATCCGGCATTCCGGCCTGGCCTGGACGTTCCTGCGGCCCGGCGGCTTCGCCGCCAACACGCTGGGCTGGGCCGCCCAGATCCGGCAGGGCGTCGTGCGCTGGCCGTTCGGGCAGGCGGTCAGGGCGCTGATCCACGAGAAGGACATCGCCGCGGTGGCCGCGCACGCGCTCACCTCGGCCGGCCACGCGGGCGGCAAGTACGTGCTCTCCGGCCCCGAGCAGCTCACCCAGGCCGAGCAGGTGCGGATCATCGGCGAGGTGGCCGGGCACGAGGTGCGCTGGGAGGAGCAGCCGCTGGACGAGGCCCGCGAGCACCTGACGGCCGCCTGGGGCGATCCCGGGTTCGTGGAGGCCGCGCTGAAGGGCTGGGGGGCGGCGGTGCACAACCCCGAGCGGGTGACCGACACGGTGGAGCGGCTGCTCGGCCGGCCCGCGCTGACCTTCCGCCAGTGGGCCGAGGACCACGTGGCGGACTTCCGCTAGTCGTCCCCGGCGGCTTCGTCGGCCGGATGCTCCACGAGGGCGAGGATCCGGCTGGACATGAAGCGGGCCGTGCGCACCGGCGTGCCGCTCCGGGTGACCTCGCTCACCTCCACCAGCCCGCGCCGGTTGGCCACCTCGACGCGCCGGCCCGCGCGGGTGGCCGTGACCTCGTAGGTTCGCGGGGAGCCGCCCGCGTCGATGACGATCTCCACCCGATCACCCTTCATGTACTGATTTATACCCACTTAGGCCGGTATTTATCCGTACATGTGTTTGAGTTATTCTTCCGGGTTCTTCGGTGCGGGCGGGGCGAACAGCCCGCCCAGCCCTTCCAGCACCTTGCCCAGCTCCGAGGGCACGATCCAGACCTTGTTGGCGTCGCCCTTGGCGATCTCGGGCAGGGTCTGGAGGTACTGGTAGGCCAGGAGTCGCTGGTCGGGCTTCCCGTCGTGGATGGCCTTGAAGACCATGCCGATCGCGTCCGCCTGGCCCTTGGCGCGCATGGCCTGAGCCTCGGCGTCCGCCTGCGCCCGCAGCACGGCGGCCTCCGCCTCGCCCCTGGCGCGCAGCACGGCGGCCTGCTTGTCGCCCTCGGCGGCCAGGATCGCCGCCTGACGCTGCCCCTCGGCGGCCAGCACGGCGGCGCGCTTGTCCCGGTCGGCGCGCATCTGCTTCTCCATCGAGTCCTGGATGGAGACGGGCGGGTCGATGGCCTTCAGCTCGACCCGGTTGACCCGGATGCCCCACTTGCCGGTGGCCTCGTCGAGGCTGCCGCGCAGCTCGGTGTTGATCTCCTCGCGCGAGGTCAGCGTGCGTTCCAGGTCCATGCCGCCGACCACGTTGCGCAGCGTGGTGACGGTGAGCTGTTCGACGCCGATCAGGAAGTTCGCGATCTCGTACGTGGCCGCCTTGGGGTTGGTGACCTGGAAGTAGATCACCGTGTCGATCGACACCACCAGGTTGTCGGACGTGATCACCGGCTGCGGCGGGAACGAGACCACCTGTTCCCGCAGGTCGATCAGGCCCTTGATGCGGTCGACGAACGGGACCACCATGTTGAGCCCGGGCGTCAGCGTGCGGTGGTAGCGGCCCAGCCGTTCGATGACGGCGGCCGTGGCCTGCGGGATGATGCGGATGCTGCGGGCCACCACGAAGCCCATCGCCGCGACCACGACGAGGGCGACGGCGAGCTGCTCGGTCGACATGGCGAAGCTCCGGAGTCGAGGGGACCGACTCGGTGCATGATATTTCGTTTCACCTTTAGGCGACCGATATCCGCATAAATGGTGATCCATTGAGGTCAGTATGCCCGGGCGTACCAGCGGCCCTCGGCACTCCGGTCGAGCGTCAGCGGCACCCCGAACGTACGGGACAGGTTGTCGGCCGTCATCACGTGGTCGAGCGGCCCCTGCGCCACCACGGACCCGTGCCGCAGCAGCAGGCCGTGCGTGAACCCGCTCGGCACCTCCTCGACGTGATGCGTCACCAGCACCAGCGTCGGCGAGCGGTAGTCGCCGGCCAGCGCCGACAGCCGGCGCACCAGGTCTTCCCGGCCGCCCAGGTCGAGGCCGGCGGCCGGCTCGTCGAGCAGGAGGATCTCGGGGTCGGGCATGAGCGCGCGGGCGATCTGCACCCGCTTGCGCTCGCCCTCCGACAGGGTGCCGAACCGCCGCCTGATCAGGTGGGCCGCGCCCATCATGTCGATCAGCTCGACGGCCCTGGTCACGTCGTTGGAGTCGTACTCCTCCGTCCAGCGGCCCATGATGGCGTACGAGGCGGTCAGGACGAGGTCGATGACCTTCTCCTCCGGCGGGATGCGCTCGGCCAGCGCGGCGCTCGCCAGCCCGATGCGCGGCCGCAGGTCGAACACGTCGGTCTGCCCCAGCCGCTCCCCCAGCACCTCGACCACGCCCTCGGTCGGATAGAGCAACGTCGCGGCGACCTGCAACAACGTGGTCTTGCCCGCGCCGTTGGGACCGATGACGACCCAGCGCTCGTCCTCGTTGACCGTCCAGTCGATGCCGCGCAGCAGGGCCGCTCCGTCGCGCCTGACGGCGACGTCCTGGAGCCGCAGCACCTGACCACCCATCCCCGTTCCCTCCCTTGGAGTCACCCTGGGGACCTTTGGAGTCACCCTGGGGACAAACCTATTGCAGGGCGAGCGCTTATCGTGGATCGGTGCACCCTGAATCACCTGTCTGTCCCTCGCTCGTCGCCTGGGGCAACGCGTGGCTCTCCGGTCACGTCGGCCTCGACGAGGCGGCTGACCACGTGGAAGCCGTCGCGGGGCCCGTCGTCGCCGGTGACGTGCCGCTGCGTAAATACCTCGCAAACCTGCGGTCCGACGGCCTGCACGAGTTCCGGCTCGCCCTTCCCGCGCCCGGCGACCCGCTCGGGCTGTCCGGGCCGGCGACGTTCAACTCCTCCGCCGTCGACGCCGGGCAGGCCGCGGTCGCCGTGCTGCGCGACCGGCGGCTCGGCCTGGTGCCCGTCCCCGACCGGCGCGGCTCCTCGTACGTGGGGACCCGCCTGGAGGTGCACGACGCCGGGCCCGTACGCCAGGACCTGCCCTCGCTGGCCGAGGCCGAGCACGAGCTGTCGTCGGCCATGCGCGCCGCCACCGAGGCGCTGACCGGCGTCGAAGGCCCGGCCCAGGCCCGGCCCGACCGGCCCCAGGGCGGCGGCGAGCTGGCCCCCGGCTACCCGGCCCGCGCCCACCGCGTCTCCACGCTGGCCACCCGGCTGGCCGCCGTCCTCGTCCTGGCCGACGACCGCGGGCTCACCTCGACGCAGGTCGCGGCCAGGGCCACGGCCCTGCGGGAGCTCGACCGGGCCGTCCGCCGCGCCCTGGTGGCCGCCCATCACGCCATCTTCGAGCCGGTACGCCACTCGTAGGCGGCTCAGGACCCGGCCTCCTCCTTCGGCTTCCAGACGCGGATGACCTTGTCCTTGCCGGCCGACACGACGACCGGGCCGCCGTCCGAGGGGACGATCCCGACCGCGTACACGCCGCGCTTGTGGGCCTTGACCGGTTTGCCCAGAGGCTTGTGCGTGTCGGGGTCCCAGAGCCGGATGGTCCCGTCGGTCGAGCCGGACAGCAGGACCGTGCGGCCGCCCAGCGTGCCGAAGGACAAGGAGTAGATGATCTTCTTGTGACCCGACAGGGGCGAGCCGATGGTCTTGCCGGTCTTCGGGTCCCAGATCCGGATCTTCCGGTCCTTGCCGCCGGACGCGACCACCGTCCGGTCTCCTAGCCTGCCGGTGGCCACCGCGTACACGCCCTTCGCGTGCCCCTTGTACGCCTTTCCGTACGGCTTGTGGCGGGCCACGTCCCACAGGCGCAGGGTCGCGTCCTCGCCTGCCGAGACGACGATCGCGCGGTCGCCGAGGTGGGTGGCGTTGAGCCAGTTCACGGAGGTGCGGTGGGCCTTGACGGCCCTGCCGGTGGCCTTGCGCCTCTTCAGGTCCCAGAAGCGCAGCCAGCCGTTGGCGTCCCCGGTCACGGCGATCCACTTGCCGCCCGCCTTGGTCAGCGCGACCGAGTAGACGGCGTCACCGTGCCAGCCGAGGATCTTGCCCTTGTGCGTCTTGAGGTTCCACAGGCGGACGCTGCCGTCGTAGCCCCCGGACACCGCCATGGGCGTCTTGCCCATCATGACGGCGGCCACGGCGTACACCTCCTCGCTGTGGCCCCTCATGGTGGCCAGCGGCTTGTGCCTGCCCAGGTCCCACAGGCGGACGCGGCCGTCCTGGCCGCCGGACACCAGCCAGGTCCTGCCGTCGCCCAGGGACAGGGCGGAGATCGTCTGGACGCCCTTGGTGTGGCCCTTGAGCGACTTGCCGTCCTGATTGCCGATGGCGGCGACGGCCTGCGGCGGCGGGACCGTCTGTGTGGGCATGGGGGTGACGGTGGGACTCGGGACCGGCGTGGACGGCGGGGTGGCGGTGGCGGTGGCGGTGGCGGTGGCGGTGGCGGTGGCGGTGGCGGTGGCGGGCAGCGGCGCCGTGGGCCGGACGGTGGGCAGACCGGGGCTCGGGGCCAAAGACGTGGTGGCCTCGGCCGCCGCGCCCGGGCTCGGCGGGTTTTCCGGGCCGAACATCCTCGGCCCCAGGAACAGCACGCCGCCGGCCAGCGCGAGCGCCACGGCGAGCGCGCCGGCCACCATGATCGCCCGCCTGCGCCTGGCCCTGACCTCCCCGGGCGGCTCGACGGCGGGGGCGTGCCTGAAGAACGCGTCGTTGCCGCTCCCGCCCGGCGCCTGCCGCGGCCCCATGGGGTACGGCGGCGGAAGCCGCGGCGGCTGCCCGTAGGGTCCCGCAGGCGCCTGCCGGACGTATCGCGTGACCCCCTCCTGCCCGCCGCCCGCCCCAGCCCCTCCGAACGACACCCCGGGACCGACCGGCCCTCCCCCGGCCCCACCCGCCGCAGGTGGGCCCTGTACCGCCGGGCGGGCGGCGGGCGGCGGCGGGGTGTAGGACGCCCCGGACGGATTGGCCCACCCGGTCGGCGCGGGCGCCCCCTGCGGCCCCCGAGCCCCCACGGGCCCCGGATCCCTCACTCCGCCGGCGGGCGCGGGCCCGGACGGCCCGGCGCCCGAGGCCCGGGAACCCGAAGGCGGCGGGCCAGAAGGGCCGGGGCCGTAGGCGGCGGGTTGAGGGTAGTCGGCGGCGAGGCCGGGGCCGTCGGCGGCGGGGTGGGGGTGGTCGGCGGCGAGCTGGGAGCCGGTGTTGAGGGCGACCTCGGCGTCCCGCTGGGCCGCCGCCCCCTGGTTCTCCAGCAGGGCGAACAGCGCGTCCGCCGCCGTGGGCCGGTCCTCGGCGCGCTTGCTCAGGCACGCCTGCACCAACGGCCGCAGCTCGCCGGGCAGCGCCGACAGGTCCGGCTCCTCGTTCATCACCCGGTAGATGACCGCGGGCAGGCTGTCCTGGCCGAACGCGGGCCGCCCGGTGGCGGCGTACAGCATGGTGAGCGCCCAGCTGAACATGTCGCCGGCGGGCCCCACCCGCTCGCCCGAGATCTGCTCGGGCGACATGTACGCCGGCGTCCCGACCACCCCGCTGCTGATCGTCATCGCCGAGTCCAGCGCCCTGGCGATGCCGAAGTCGATCACGCGCGGCCCGTCGGGCCCCAGCAGCACGTTGCTCGGCTTGAAGTCCCTGTGGACGATCCCGGCCCGGTGGATGGCGGCCAGCGCGGTGACGGTGCCGACGGCCAGCCGGTACAGCGCCCCGCCCTGGCGCGGCCCCTCCCGCTGCACCACGACCTGGAGCGACACCCCGTCGACCAGCTCGCTCACGATGTACGGCTGCTCGCCGTCCAGGTTGGCCCCCAGCACCTGCGCGGTGCAGAACTGGGCGACCCGGCGCGCGGCGGCGACCTCACGCAGGAACCGTTCCCCGTCGAGTCCGGGCCGGTCGAGCAGCGTGTTCAGCAGCTTGATCGCGACAAGCCGCCCGTCGGGCCCCGCCGCCTTGAAGACGACCCCCTGGGCCCCCTTGCCGAGGCGCTCCAGCAGCCGGTAGGCGCCCAGAGATCGCGGATCGCCGGGCTGTAATGGGTGCGTCTCCGGCACCTGGTCCTCCCCTTGCGCTGAGACCCCCGATCGAAGCGTGATGAACCATGCGAAAAGCCCGCAAGCCATCCCAAGTCACGAAAGATCATCGCTCTTTGCGAAAAATTTGCCCTACGCAATAATCACGGAGAAGATCGGGGATTTCCAGCACCGTACGGGGAGCCGTCACATGCGCAAGAGCTTCAGCCTGTTCTTAGTCAGCGGCCTGGCCGCCGTGCCGTTGGTGGTTCCGGCCCAGGCAGAGGCCATGAGCACCGCTACCACCGCGACAACCGCGACGACGCCGGCCGTCGCCGCCAGGGCCAAGCCGTTCTCGAACTTCAAGATCTCCGTTAAGTACAACAACCGCACCAGAAGCGGCGGAAAGATAACTTACTACCTCAAAGCGAAGAATCTGGGGCCGTACTACGCCGACTATTACTGGATCGGCGGACAGGTGCCCAAGGGCGTGGTGCCCACGCTGCGCTGGGGGGCGTCGAAGGGCACGAAGTGCACATGGGAGGGCCGCTGGTTCTGGTGCTGGGGCAAATTCGTCCTGCCGAAGGGCAAGACGGACTGGCTGAACTTCCAGGTCACCCTGAAGAAGGGCACCAGGGGCGTGGCCGTCGCCAAGCTCGGCGTCATCGCGTACGACGTCGACCAGGGCATGGAGAACATCGACAAGGAAGAGCTCAAGCGCCTCGGCATCAAGGGCTACTCCTGGCTCAGGACGGCCAAGACCAAGATCGTGGTCCCGCCGCGCAAGCCCACCAAGCACTGGACGCCGCCGCCGCCCGTCAAGGAGTACAACCCGCCGGCCAGCCACGAGGAGTCCAACCAGAAGAAGGACACCTGACCGGCTGATCAGGCCAGGCCGTGCCGCACGGCGTACAGCGCGGCCTGGGTCCGGTCCTGGACGCCCAGCTTCATCAGCACGTTCGACACGTGGGTCTTGACCGTCTTCTCCGCGACGGCGAGGCTGCGCGCGATCTCCCTGTTGGACCGCCCGGCCGCGATCAGGGCGAGCACCTCGCGCTCGCGCTCGGTCAGCGGCGCCGGCCCCGGCACGGCGGCCACGGGCGCCGGGGCGGACAACATCGCCTCGGCCGCCTCCGGCGCGAGCAGCACCTGACCGTTGTGCACCGCCCGCACGGCCTGGACCAGCGCGGACGGATCGACGTCCTTGTAGAGGAAGCCCGCGGCCCCCGCCCGCATCGCCGGGCCCACGTCGGACCGGTCGCTCACGGACGTCAGCACCACCACCCGCGTGGCCGAGCCGGCCAGCCGCTCCAGCGCGCCGAGCCCGTCGAGCACCGGCATCTTCAGGTCGAGCAGCAGCACGTCGGGCGTCAGCTCGCCGACCAGCTCGACGGCCTGCGCGCCGTCGGCCGCCTCGCCGACGACGGTGATGTCGTCCTGCAGGTCGAGGAACGTCCGCAGCCCCTGCCGGACCACCGGATGATCGTCGGCGATCAGCACCCGGATCACACGCCCACCTCCACGCGTACGGTGGTCCCCTGGGCGGGGGCCGAGGAGACCGTCATCGCCCCGCCGACCGACTCCGCCCGGTCGCGCATCGACACCAGGCCAAGGCCGTGCGACTCCCCCTGCTCGAAGCCGTCGCCGTCGTCGTGGACGGTCAGCGCCAGCGTCCCCCCGTCGAGGACCAGGCGCACGGACACCCGCGAGGCCCCGGAGTGCCTGAGCGCGTTGTGCAGCGCCTCCTGGGCCACCCGCAGCACGGCCACCTCCACCGCCGAGTCGAGCGGCGGCAGCTCGTCGCACTCGAAGGTGACCAGCGAGGGGTGGAGCCGGTCGAGCATGCGCACGTGCTTGCGCAACGTCTCGGCGAGCCCGTGGCGGTCGAGCTCGGCCGGGCGCAGCTCGACGATCACCGCGCGCAGCTCCGACAGCGCCTCCCCGGCCAGCCGCTGGACGCGTTCGAGCTCGGCGTGCGCCTTCTCGGGGGCCTTGTCCAGCATGGTGGCGGCGGCCTGGGCGGTCAGGCGGAGCGAGAACAGCTTCTGGGTGACCGCGTCGTGCAGCTCGCGGGCCACCCGGTTGCGCTCCTCCAGCATGGCCAGCTCGCGCCCGCGCTCGTAGAGCCTGGCGTTGGTGAGCGCGATGGCGGCGTGCGCGGCGAACAGCGTCAGCAGCTCCTGGTCCTCCTGCGTGAACCCGCCGGGGGTGCGCTTGTTGGCCAGAAAGATGATGCCGATCACCTGGTCGGCGTCGCGGATTGGGACGCCGAGGAAGTCCTTCATCACCGGGTGCGCCTTCGGCCACCACTCGAACCGCGGGTCCTCCCGCAGGTCGGGCAGCCGGGCCGGGGTGCCTTCGCGGAGCATCGCGCCGAGCATGCCGTGCTGCCTGGGCAGCGGGCCGATGGCCTCCCACTGCTTGTCGGTGAGGCCCTCGGCGACGAACTCGGCGAACGAGCCGTCGTCGTCGGGCACGCCGAGCGCGGCGTAGCGGGCGTCGAGGAGGCGCTGCGCCGACCGTACGATGACCTGGAGCACCTCGCGGACCGACAGATGGCGAGTGACCGCGAGCACGGCGGAACTCACCGCCTGCAGGATCTCGTCCCGGTCCGATGAGCTCACGGACCCACTCTAGGGTCCCGCTCCAGGGGCGGAGTCCTAGGACGTCCTAGGACGATGTGCCCAGGCGGGAGCGGGCCCTGCGCCCGATGCCGGCGCGGCGCGCCGATCCTAGCGTCGATGTCATGACGAACACCGCTCTCATCACCGGCGCCTCCCGCGGCCTCGGCCTCGCCCTGGCGAGGTCCCTGTCGGAGGCGGGCTGGAACCTCGTGCTCACCGCCCGCGGCGCCGACGAGCTGCGCCGGATCGCCGACGAGCTGGGCGCCACCGCGATCCCCGGCGACGTGACCGACCCCGAGCACATCGCGCGGCTGGGACGGGCCGTGCCCGAGCTGGACCTCCTGGTCAACAACGCCAGTGACCTCGGGGTGACCCCGCTGCCGCCGCTGGCGGGCTACCCGCTGGAGGCGTTCCGGGTCCTGCTGGAGACGAACGTGACCGCGCCGCTCGCGCTCATCCAGGCCACGCTGCCCGCCCTGCGCGCGGCCGGCGGAGCCGTGGTCAACATCACCTCCGACGCCGCCACCGGCGCCTACGCGGGCTGGGGCGGCTACGGCGCGACCAAGGCCGCCCTGGAGCAGCTGTCGAACGTGCTGGCCGCCGAGGAGCCCGGCCTGCGGGTCTGGTGGGCCGATCCCGGCGAGATGAACACCCGCATGCTCGCCGACGCCGTCGGGGCCGAGGAGGCGTCGTCGGCCACCGACCCCGCCAAGGTGGCCGCGGCGCTGCGCGACCTGGTCACGTCCCGTCCGGCCGGCGGGAAGGTGAGCCTGCAATGACGGCGCTGCTGGACTTCGCGCTGCCCGACGACCTGTCGGCCCACGAGCCGCCCGAGGCGCGCGGGCTGGCCAGGGACGCGGTGCGCCTGATGGTCTCGCGCGGCGAGGCCGAGCCCGCCCACCACCGGTTCGGCGACCTGCCCGGACTGCTCG
Source organism: Nonomuraea sp. NPDC050227 (assembly GCF_044459705.1). Taxonomy (NCBI): domain Bacteria; kingdom Bacillati; phylum Actinomycetota; class Actinomycetes; order Streptosporangiales; family Streptosporangiaceae; genus Nonomuraea; species Nonomuraea sp. NPDC050227. Next base: position 516,782 of record NZ_JBITJF010000001.1, read on the forward strand.
ACCCCGGCGACCTGATCGTGGTCAACAACTCGGCGACGCTGCCCGCGGCGGTCCGGCTCGACCGGCTCGCGGTGCACTTCTCCACCGCCCGCGAGGACGGCACCTGGCTGGTCGAGCTGCGCCGCAGGACGGCCAAGGCGTCCGAGCCGTACGGGGGCGGCGAGCCGGGCGAGTGGCTGCCGCTGCCCGGCCGGGCCACGCTGCGGCTGATCGAACGGGAGACGCCGCGGCTGTGGCGGGCGCGGCTGGACCGGGACGTGCTGCCGTACCTGCGCGAGCACGGCCGTCCGATCCGCTACTCGTACGTGCCGGCCGACTGGCCCATCGACGCCTACCAGACGGTGTTCGCCACCGTGCCGGGCAGCGCGGAGATGCCGAGCGCGGCCCGGCCGTTCACCTCCGAGCTGGTCACCGCGCTGGTCTCGCGGGGCGTGACGATCGCGCCCGTCACGCTGCACACCGGCGTTGCCTCGCCGGAGAAGGACGAGCGGCCCTACGCCGAGCGGTACGAGGTGCCCGCCGCCACCGCCCGGCTGGTCAACCTGACCCGGCGGAACGGCGGCCGGGTGATCGCCGCGGGGACGACCGTCGTGCGCGCACTGGAAACCGCCGTGGGCCCGGACGGCCTGGTCGGCGCCGCCTCCGGCTGGACCGGCCACGTCGTCACCCCGGCCACCGGGGTACGGGCGGTCACCGGGCTCATCACCGGCCTGCACGAACCTCGCTCCAGCCACCTGCTCATGCTGACGGCGATCGCCGGCGAGAGGGCCCTGGCCCGCGCGTACGAAGAGGCGCTGCGGAAGGGATATCTGTGGCACGAGTTCGGCGACACGCACCTGATTCTGGATAAATAAGCTTTACACACATTTTGCCCACGTGATAGGAACAGCCGACATTTACGGGGGCTTGTTCAAGCGCGTCCCCGTGCCACTTCCTCTCCGGAGACGTTAATGCGCAACTCCCTCACTAAGGTCGCCTCGCTGGCTTTGCTGGCCGGTGCGCTGATTGTCCCGGCGGTGCCCGCGTCCGCCACGACGACCACCGCCGCCCACACCGCCACGGCCGCCAAGGCCGCCGACGCCCCCTTCGCGGTCTTCGACATCAAGTTGAAGGCGTCCAAGACGGCCAAGGCCGGCGGCCAGATCAAGTACAGCCTCCAGGCGACCAACACCGGCCCGTACTCGGCCGACGCCTGGTTCGTCGGCGGCCAGTTCCCGAAGGGCGTGGACCTCCGGAAGATCCGCTACAGCGCCCCCAAGGGCACCATCTGCGCCCTCGACGGCCGCGCCCTGTACTGCAGCGTCCCCTACGTCCTGGAGAAGGACGACTGGGTCCGCCTCGAGTTCTACGCCAAGCTGAAGAAGAGCGCCGTGGGCACGCAGAAGGCGACCCTCGGCGTGGTCACCTACGACGTCCAGCAGGGCATGTGGGACCAGGAGAAGGGCACGTGGTCCCTGGCCCAGGAGGAGCTCGAGCGCCTCGGCATCCCTGAGCACGGCTACGCCAAGACCGCCAAGACGAAGATCGTCCGCTAGTCCCGCGGCCGCTGCGCCCGTGTCCGAATGGCGAGCCTGCTGCGCGGGCACCGGACCGGGCGCAGTACCGTGGCTGGATGTGGACCAGCGCACCCTCCTGATCACCCTGACCGGCCCCGACCGGCCCGGTGTCACCTCCAGGCTCTTCTCCGTGCTGTCCGGGTTCCCGGTGACGGTCGCGGACATCGAACAGGTCGTCATCCGCGGCAGACTCACGCTCGGCGTGCTCGTCGCCTACGCCGGCGGCCCGTCCACCGGCACGGGCACCACCCTCGGCGCGATGTGGACCGCCGTCGAACGGGTGGCCGAAGACCTCGGGATGGAGGTCGAGCTCTCCACCGGCTCCCAGGCCAAGGAACAGCGCCGCCGCGGCCGCCTGTCGGTCAGCGTGCTGGGCGCCACCCTCCAGCCCGCCGCCATCGCGGGCATCGCCGGCCGCATCGCCGCCGCCGGCGCCAACATCGACCGCATCGAACGCCTCGCCCAGTGGCCCGTCACCTGCATCGAGCTGTCGGTCTCCGGCGCCAACCCGACCGCCCTGCGCGTCGAGCTGGCCGCCGAGGCCGCCGCCCAGGAGGTCGACGTCGCCGTCCAGCGCACCGGCCTGTCCCGCCGGGCCAAGCGGCTCATCGTCATGGACGTCGACTCCACCCTCATCCAGGGCGAGGTCATCGAGCTGCTGGCCGCGCACGCCGGCTGCCTCGACGAGGTTGCCCGGGTCACCGAGCAGGCCATGCGCGGCGAGCTCGACTTCGCCGAGTCGCTGCGCCGCCGCGTCGCGCTGCTCGAAGGGCTGCCGGCCGAGGTGTTCGAGCAGGTGCGCCAGGAGGTCGTGCTCACCCCGGGCGCCCGCACCCTCGTCCGTACGCTCAAGCGCCTCGACTACCGCTTCGCCATCGTCAGCGGCGGCTTCACCCAGATCACCGACGCCCTGGTCGAGGAGCTGGGCATCGACTACTCGGCGGCGAACGTCCTGGAGGTCATCGACGGCAAGCTCACCGGGCGGGTCGTCGGCGAGATCGTCGACCGGCCGGGCAAGGCCCGCGCGCTGGAGCGGTTCGCCAGGGAGGCCAGGCTGCCCATCTCCCAGACGGTGGCCATCGGCGACGGCGCCAACGACCTCGACATGATCGCCGCGGCCGGGCTGGGCATCGCCTTCAACGCCAAGCCCGTCGTCCGGCAGGCGGCCGACACCGCGGTCAACACGCCCTACCTCGACTCGATCCTCTACCTCCTGGGCATCTCCAGGGACGAGGTCGAGGCCGCCGACGCCGAGGACGGCGTGCTCACGTCCTGAACCGGGCGGTGACCTCGGCGGCCAGGTCGAGCGCGTCCTTGCAGAGCGACCTGAGCGCCGGGTGGGCGGTCACCGCGTGCCGCAGCCGCCTGCGCACGGCCGTGCCCTCCCCCGCCGCCGCCTCCTCCATCAGCGAGCTGACCTCCCGCGCCACCTCGTCGAGCTGCGACTCGAACGCGTCGGCGGCGGGCGGCGGCTCGCCCTCCCGTACGGCCTGCCCCACGGCGTCCAGCCGGTCGGCCACCGCGTCGAGCACGCCGGCGGTGGCGTCCGAGCCGGGCTCGGCCCCGCGCAGCACGGCGCCGAGCAGGATCGCGTCGTCCCTGAGCTTCCTGGCCAGCGTCAGCGCGGCCCGCAGCTCGGCCGGCGCCCTGCCGCCCGGCTCCTTGTCCAGCTTGTCCAGCGACTCGCGCAGCCGGTCGGCCGCCGTCCCGGCCGATTCCGTACGGTCGGGCAGCCGGTCCAGGTCGCCTTCGGCCAGCGCGCGGACGAGGCAGGCGTGCTCGCGCAGCAGCTCGGCGGCCAGGCCGCGGAGCCGTCCCGCCTGGCCGCGCGGCCACAGCAGGCGGGCCGCCGCCAGCGCCAGCACGCCGCCGCCCGCGGTGAGCGCCAGCCTGATCCCCGCCGCCTCCCAGTCGAGCCGGGTCGAGAAGTCGGTGAGCATCATGGCCAGCGGCGTCGCGAAGATCGACCAGTAGCCGTAGCTGACCTCGCGCAGGGCGAACCCGAGCGTGCCGAACACCAGCACCGTCCCCACGATCGTGTACGGCCCCGGCACCGCCGCCAGGATCAGCGCCGCCCCGGCGGCCCCCGCCACGGTGCCGGCCACCCGCAGCACCACCCGCTCGACGGTGTCCCCGTAGGTGGGCCGCACCGCCAGCAGCACGGTGAACACGAACCATTTGCCGTACTGCTCGTGCACCCCCAGCATCAGCGCCATCGCCACGGCGGCGGTGAGCCCCAGCCGCCCGGCGTGCTCGGGCCCCGAACCGCCCGGCGGCGGCTTCCACGGCAGCCGCGCGAACAGCCGGCGCCCCGCCGCAGGCTTCCCGGGCAGCAGCCCGCGGCCCGCCGCAGGCTCATCCGGCAACCCCGCCGGCAGCCCGCGGCCCGCCGGAGGCTTTCCCGGCAATCCGGGCAGCAGCCCGCGGCCGGCCGGGGGCACGTGCCGGGCGGCCAGGAGGCCGACGGTGCGCACCCCCACCGCGATCCGGTCCAGGCAGCGCCGGGCCTGCCCGAGCACCGCGCCGCTGCGCAGCGCCGCCGGGTCGGCGCCCGGCTCGCGCGCGCCCAGGCGCTCGGCGTAGTCGGCGGTGACGGCCAGCGCCTCCACCACCCCGGCCCGCCGCCCGTCCGCGGCCTCCCGCAGGTCCGCGGCCAGCGTCGTGGCCACGTCGTCGATCCCGTCCTGCTCGTCCGGGGCCGCCGCGCGCAGGGCGCGCAGCGCCACCGTCTCGTGGAAGATCCGGACCAGCGCCTCGACGTACGCGTCGGCGGACCGGCCGGCCGCGTCCATGCTCTCGAACGACGCCGACGCCGTGGCCGCCGTCTCCAGGGCCTTGGACGCGCGTTCCCTGCGGTCGTCCCAGTCGTCGCCGGCGAGCCCGTCGAGCAGCCCGGCCACGCCGCGGACGGCCTCGCCCAGCGCCGTCGCCAACGGGTCGAACCGGCGCAACGGCCACAGGGCAAGGGCGGGCACGGCGTACAGAAGGCCGCCGAGCACCATCAGCTCGGGCGGCCCGAACCCCGCGGGCACCGCCAGGTAGAACCCGGTGACCAGGGCGAACGCGGGCGGCGTCCCGACCGTGCGCCACCGGCCGCCCGCCGCGGCGACCGCTCCGAGCGCCAGCACCGCCCACCAGGGCCGGTCCGCCAGGTACAGGCCCAGCCAGCACCCGCCGGCGATCAGCACGATCTTGATGGCCATGGACCGCGCCCGCGCCGCGTACGGCTGCCCGTACATGTCCCCGAACGCCGTCAGATACGCCCCGAGGGCCAGGAACGCCCCCGACTGCGGCCGGCCCGCCAGCACCCCGGCCAGCAGCGGCCCGGCCACCGCGAGCCCGCACAGCAGCCCGTACCCCCAGGGCGGGCGCGCGGGCAGCGAGAAGCCGTCACGCAGCGCTCTGGCGGCCCCCCTCATAGGCGTCGTCCCCGGTCAGTGCTCCTTGGGATCCCAGTGCGTGACCAGGCGTCCCTCCCCCGGCCACAGGTCTACCCACGCCGCCTCCACCTGGATCACCGCGAACGCCCCCGGCCGGAAGCCGTAGTCGCCGCCGCCCAGTTGCAGGGCCAGCTCGTGCACCGCGGGATTGTGCCCGCACAACACGACCGTGCCCAGCTCCGGGTCGGTCCTGCGGAGCAGTTCGAGCAGTTCTTCGGGATAGGCCTGGTAGATGTCGCGTTCGTAGCTGATCTCCATGCCGGGGAAGGCCAGCTCGGCGGTGCGCCTGGTCCGCAGCGCCGGTGAGCAGAGCACCGCGCCGGGGCTCAGCCCGGCCGCTCTGATCTCGTCGCCGGCCCGGCCGGCGTCCCGCTCGCCGCGCTCGGTCAGCGGACGTTCGCGGTCGGCCAGACCGGGCACCTGCGCGGCCTTGGCATGGCGGAGCAGTATCAGGGTCCGCATCACGTCATCACCTCGGCACGTCATCCCCTCGACACGTCATCACCCGGCACGTCATCACCCGGCACGTCATCATCTGGCACGTCATCGGGCATGTCATCGTCTGGCACGTCATCGGGCATGTCATCGTCTGGCACGTCATCCCTTCGACGCCCAGATCCCGAGCCCGATGATCACGCCCAGGATGACCAGCATCGCCAGCAGGATCAGGCCCAGCGTCTTCCCGCCCGAGGGCCGGTTGTCCTCTTCCACCCGCCCAGTTTCCCACCGCGCCCCCGCCGTCCCCCGCGCCACCCGCCCGCATGCGAAGACGCCCGCCCCTGGCCGGGACGGGCGTCTCGTCGATCGGTCGTTACGAGGCCACGGGCTCGTGCTCGCGGTCGTTGTTGGCCGGCTCGCTCGTCACCGACCTGCGCTTGGAGACGACGATGGCTGCCACGACCACCGCCACCGCCACCACCGTGATGCCGATCCGCAGCGCGGCGTTGCCCGCGTACAGGACGACGGCCGGCGCGACCAGCAGCGCCACCAGGTTCATCACCTTGATCAGCGGGTTGATGGCCGGGCCCGCGGTGTCCTTGAACGGGTCGCCGACCGTGTCGCCGATGACCGTGGCGGCGTGGGCCTCGGAGCCCTTGCCGCCGTGGTGCCCGTCCTCGACCAGCTTCTTGGCGTTGTCCCAGGCGCCACCGGAGTTGGCCAGGAAGACGGCCATCAGGGTGCCGCAGGCGATCGCGCCGGCCAGGAACGCGCCGAGCGGCGCGTAGCCGAGCGCGAACCCGACCGCGATCGGGGTCATCACCGCCAGCAGGCCGGGCGTGGCCAGCTCGCGGAGCGAGTCGCGGGTGCAGATGTCCACGACGCGGCCGTACTCGGGCTTCTCGGTGCCGTCCATGATGCCCGGCTTGTTGCGGAACTGGTCGCGTACCTCGAAGACCACCCGCATGGCCGCGCGGCCGACCGCCGAGATCGCCAGGCCGGAGAACAGGAACACCACCGCGGCGCCGACGATCAGCCCCACCAGCACGTTCGGCTGGTCGATGCTGAGGCTGAAGGTGGAGAAGGCGCCCAGCGCCGCCTTGATGTCCTGGCCGGCCTTGGAGAGCTGGTCCTCCACCGCCGTGCGGAACGCGCCGAACAGCGCCGTCGCCGCCAGCACGGCCGTGGCGATGGCGATGCCCTTGGTGATGGCCTTGGTGGTGTTGCCGACGGCGTCGAGGCTGGTGAGCACCCGCGCGCCCTCGCCCTCGACGTCGCCGGACATCTCGGCGATGCCCTGGGCGTTGTCGGAGACCGGGCCGAAGGTGTCCATGGAGACGATGACGCCGACCGTGGTCAGCAGGCCGGTGCCGGCCAGGGCCACCGCGAACAGCGCGATCGTGACGTTCCCGAACCCGAGCAGGAACGCCCCGTAGACCGCGCCGCCGATGATCAGCGCCGAGTAGACGGCCGACTCCAGGCCGACGCTGATGCCGGCGAGGATGACGGTGGCCGGCCCGGTGGCCGAGCTCTCGCCGATCTCGCGCACCGGACGGCGGTTGGTCTCGGTGAAGTAGCCGGTCAGCAGCTGGATCGCGCTGGCCAGGACCAGGCCGATCAGCACCGCGCCCACCGCGATCAGGCGCGGGTCGGCGTCGGAGGTGACGGTCGAGCCCGACAGGGCGCCGAAGCTGCTGGGCAGATACCAGAAGGCCGCCGCGGCGACCAGCACCGCCGAGATCCCGGCCGAGATGAAGAAGCTGCGGTTGATCGCCGCCATGCCGCTGCGGTCGCGGTCGCGCAGCCCCGTGACGAAGATGCCGATGATCGCCGTCAGCACGCCGATCATGGGCACGATCAGCGGGAAGATCAGGCCCTGCTCGCCGAAGGCCACCTTGCCCAGGATGAGGCTGGCGACCAGCATGACCGCGTACGACTCGAACAGGTCGGCCGCCATGCCCGCGCAGTCGCCGACGTTGTCACCGACGTTGTCGGCGATCGTCGCGGCGTTGCGCGGGTCGTCCTCGGGGATGCCCTGCTCGACCTTGCCCACCAGGTCGGCGCCGACGTCGGCGGCCTTGGTGAAGATGCCGCCGCCGACTCGCATGAACATCGCCAGCAGCGCCGCCCCGAACCCGAAGCCTTCGAGAACGTGGGGCGCCTCGCCCTGGTAGATGAAGACGACCACGGCCGCACCGAGCAGCCCGAGGCCGACGGTGAACATGCCGGCGACGCCGCCGGTGCGGAAGGCGACGCGCATGGCGCGCTTCTCGCCCGACTCGTTGGCCGCGGCGGCGACGCGCACGTTTCCGCGCACCGCCAACCACATGCCCATGAATCCGGTCAATGCGGAGAACACCGCACCGACCACGAAGAAGATCGAGCGACCGACGCGTACGTCCATTTCGCCCGGCAGCAAGAGCAACAGGAAGGGAATGACGATCACGAAGACCGCCAGTGTGCGGAATTGGCGCGTGAGATAGGCAGCCGCGCCTTCCTGCACGGCTCGCGCGATGTTCTGCATGCGTTCGGTGCCCTGGCCGGCGGACAGCACCTCGCGTACGAGGCCGCCGGCGACGGCTAGCGCGATCAGCGCGACCGCGGCGACCACGATCACGATGGTGAGATTGTTACCGCTCAGGGACAGATTGGGCGCTGGCGCCAATGCCAGCATGTGCCTGCTCATCGTTCTCCTCGGCAAGACCGGTCGTCCTGCCCGAACGGTGCTGCGGATTTCTCGGCGGGCGGGTGCGGCACCATCCGGGTTGTGGGTGCCGCTTCCGGTTGAATCCGCGGTTCCGCCGGATCACCTTGGCCGGTGCCGGGAGTCTACGCAGGCACTGAACGGATATGAAGGCTCTCGGGGCGGCTATTTGCGCGGGCGTTCAGTAATCCCCTGACAGCGGGCCGGTTTGAGATCTGACAGGCGAAATTTCCTCAGGTTTACGGGCATGACAACCCCACAAATCGGACCGCCCGAAACCCAGATTTAATCCCCACGACACGCCGACCCACCCCACCCACACTCCCCACCGGCCACCCGAGCCCCCCCCGCAGCACCCCGGCACCACCGCTTGGCAGCACCGCATGGCAGCACCGCATGGCAGCACCTCCAGGCGCGACCTCCAGGCGCGACCTCCAGGCGCGACCGCCGGCCGCGACCGCCAGGTGCCACCTCCCCGCTACCTCCGCGCGCCACCTCCGTGCTACCTCCGCGCGCCACCTCCGTGCTACCTCCGCGAGACGCGGCGGGGCACCACGACCGACGGACGCGCCCCAGCAACACGGCCCGCCGAACGCACCCTGGCCAACGCGGCCCGATGACACAGCCCGCCAGGACACGTCCCGGCCAACACGGCTCGATGACACGGCCTCGCAGGGACACCCGGCCGACGCAGCCCGATGACATGGCCCGCCGGAGCTGCCCGGCCGCCGCGCCTCCCGCGTCACGGCCCACCGGACGCGGCCAACCGACGCGGGCCCGGCGACCCGGCCACCCACCGCCTCCTGGAGCCGTACGCCGTCCCTGACCTCCGGCCGGGCACCACTCGGGCCCGTGGCCGACACCGCCCCGCCCCTCCAGGCCACCTCCACGACAGCCCGGCGCCTCCCAATGCCGTACGCCCCCCTTGACCTCCCGGTCAGGCGCCAATCGGGCCCCTGGCCGACACCGCCCCGCCCCTTCAGGCCACCTCCCCGACAGCCGACAGCTCGCGCGTCGGCCCGAAAGGCTCTACACCGCCTCAAAGCCCCTGCGGCGGCCGAGAAGCTACGCCAGCCAATAGCCAAACCCGATGCCTCAATCTCGACCTGGAGCTCCCACGCGGCCCTCCGGATGTCGGTCCTGACAGCCCCATGTGCGGCCGCCACGCCTTTCTTCCAGTCGCCGCCAGTCACCCACCTCAACCCCATGCCCCTGCCGCCCCACCGCGAGGCCTCATGACGACCCGACTGACTATCCCCCGCCCATCCACAGCCTGTGGATAACTCTCGCCACCTTCCACAGACACCACTGGGGGAGCAAGATCCTATGGGGCAGTCGCATCGCTCCACCAGAACACCCCAAGCAGGCCCAGGCCGTATTTGCCGCCCTGGCCTTCGACCCTCGGTCGCGACCGCGCCACGCGGAGCCTTCGCAGCGACTGAGCCTTCAGCCCCCAGCCCAGGCGTTCGCCGCACTGACCTTCGGCAGTCAGCCTCCGGCCTTTGCCGCCGTAGACCTTGGCCCTTCGACCCCAGCCACTGACCCGCGCCCTGCGGAGCCGCCTGCACAGCCGGCCCGCAGTCCGCCCCCTGAGCAACCGCCCGATCGGAACCTGGGCGTCTCGCCGCACGACACAGCGGTTGAACGTGCGAAGCCGGGCTCTGGCCTGCTCCGAGGCCAAAGCTCCGTAAGCGTGCGGCGTAGAAGCGTCAGGCGTAGAGGCGTCAGGCGTAGAGGCGTGCGCCCCTCACACTGCTTCGACGCCGTTCCAGGCCCCGCACCGGACCGCCCTGAGCCGCTTCGGCCGGTACACGCCGAAGTCCCTGCGGCACCGAGCCCTGCACCGGAGCTCGCTGAACCGCTCCAGCCGAACCCCTGCACCAGACTTCGCCGAGCTTCGCACCGGGCGTGGCCGAATCCGGCGGCCGGGCCGTCCGACGTCCGCGCGCACACGCGCTGCCGCTTGTCGCAGAGCGGCGCAGGCCGTCCGGGCATGCCGACAGAACGAGGCACTCAGCGACCTCGTCAGGACATGCGGAAACATGGCGCGACTCGACAGGGATGAAGGCATGCCACAACCGAACATCCCCTCATCCCCGTCTATCGCCCCTAAAACCACACCCGACCAGCTCGAACACGCCCCTAGGGAGACAAGGGACCGATCCAAGCGATGTCAGGTCAGGAACCCACCCCGTTGGAGGCGGGCCAGCTCATCCGGATGTTCGTCCCCTTGGGGCTGGGGAAGACCTCGACGTCATCGGCCAGACCCGAGATGACGGCGATGCCGAAGCCTGACATGAACGAGTCAGAGAGCATGCCCAGATCGAGCGGCTGCTCCTGCTTGATCTCGTCACTGGGGGCCAGATCGCTGACCGTGACCTCGAAACGCCCGGAGTCGTCACGTAGCTCGATGCGGATGGGCTCGCCCGGGCAGTGAAGTCGATGCGCCTCGACCGCCCGGGAGCATGCCTCACCCACGGCGAGCCTGACTTCGTCCAGCAGCGATTCCTCCACGCCGGTACGCCGGGCGATCGCCGTGGCCACCAGCCGGGCGGTCCGCACGTGCGCGGGGAGAGCGCTGAACGTCAGCTCGACGGTAGCCATGCTACTTGTCTTTGCCGTGAGCTTCCTTGGCCTCGTCGACGGAAGCGTAAATCCCGAAGACCTTGGTCAGACCGGTGATGCGGAAGATCTTGAGGATGCGCTCCTGGGTGCACACCAGCTCAAGCGAGCCGTCGTGCGCCCGGACCCTCTTGAGCCCTCCGACGAGCACTCCCAGCCCCGTGGAGTCGAGGAAGTCGACCTTCTCCATGTTCACCAGAAGGTGGAAGTTGCCCTTGTTCACCAGGTCGATGAGGAGCTCACGCAATCTCGGCGCCGTGTAGACATCGATCTCACCCTCGACCTCCACGATGGTGAGTCGGTCTTCGGTGCGGTGATCCAACTTCAGATCCACAGATCCTCCAGCGCCTCGCCTGCGAAAGTACTCTTGCGGGCCTGGCAATCTGGAGCGTGGCCCCAGACTGTCCGACCCTGACGCGCGGCATTCAACCACGCGTCTGGCTTGTGTCTATACGAAATCACGATTCCCGGCGACTTTGCCCATCGATGCAAGACTGGAAACAGTGACTTCCTCGGCATCCTCCCCACAACAGGCAGGTCCACTCCTCGCCCACCTGCTCGGAGTTCCCGCACGTCATGAGCGTGTCACCCATGTGGAGCATGTTCCAGCACGTCAGGCGGGTCAAGCCCGTTGGCCGGACTGGGCTCCGGAAGTCCTGGTTACGCGCTTGGCGAACCGTGGAGTTACAGGACTCTGGCCCCACCAGTACGAAGCCGCCGACCTGGCTTTCCGTGGCCGAAACGTGATCATCAGTACGGGAACGGCCTCGGGCAAGTCCCTGGCGTACCTCACGCCGGCGGTGGCCTCCTGCCTCGACGGCGGCACCGTCCTGTACCTGACGCCGACCAAGGCCCTGGCCGCCGACCAGCTCCGCGGCCTGCGCGAACTGCGCATCACGCAGGTGCGCGCCGCCTGCTTCGACGGCGACACCCCTTTCGAGGAACGTACGTGGGTCCGCCAGCACGCCAACTACGTCCTGACCAATCCGGACATGCTTCACCGCGGTGTCCTGCCCCGGCACGCGCAGTGGTCCTCGTTCTTCCGCCGCCTCCGCATGGTCGTCGTGGACGAGTGCCATGGATACCGCGGCGTCTTCGGCTCGCACGTGGCCCAGATCCTGCGCCGCCTGCGCCGGGTCTGCGCCCGGTACGGCTCGCGCCCCACGTTCGTGCTCGCCTCGGCCACCGCGAGCGAGCCCGGCGTGTTCGCCATGAGGCTGACGGGGCTTGAGATGGACGAGGTGACCACCGATGCCTCGCCGAAGGGTTCCACGACCATCGCGCTCTGGGAACCGCCCCTGACGGATCTGCGGGGCGAGGGAGGGGCTCCTGTGCGTCGCACGGCGACCGCGGAGACCGCTGACCTCCTCGCGGACCTGGTTCTGGCGAACGTACGGACGCTCGCATTCGTGCGTTCGCGACGCGGCGCGGAGACGGTCGCCCTGTCCGCCCGCGCCAAACTCGCCGACGTCGCCTTCTCCGTCACCGCGCCTTGGCCTCCCCAAGCCACCCCCGAAACCGCTCCCGCGGACTTCTCCCCCAGCGCCGAGCCCCCGCCGCTCGCCTCCTCCTCGACCTCTCAGGACTCCGCTTCCCACACCGGAAGCCCCGCCTCCGGCGCCCAGGACCCGCGCCGCCCCATCCCCGCGAGCCCGCTCACCTGGGCCATCCCCGACGACGTCCAAGACCTGGCCGCCCTCCCCGACAAGGTCGCCGCCTACCGCGCCGGCTACCTCGCCGAGGACCGCCGTCTCCTGGAGAAGGCCCTGCGCGCCGGCACCCTCATGGGCCTGGCCACCACGAACGCCCTCGAACTCGGCGTGGACGTCTCGGGCCTGGACGCCGTACTGATCGCCGGCTGGCCCGGCACCCGCGCCTCCCTCTGGCAGCAGGCCGGCCGGGCGGGACGCGACGGCCAGGACGCCCTCGCCGTGCTCATCGCCAGGGACGATCCCCTGGACACCTACCTCGTCCACCACCCGCAGGCCCTGTTCGGACGGCCGGTGGAGGCGATCGTCCTGGACCCGGACAACCCGTACGTCCTGGGCCCACATCTGTGCGCCGCCGCCGCCGAGATCCCGCTGACGGACGACGACCTGCCCGTCTTCGGCACCACCACCCCCGACGTCCTGGAAGACCTGGTCGCCCGGAACCTCCTGAGACGCCGTCCCGCGGGCTGGTTCTGGACCCGTCGCGAACGCGCCACCGACCTCGCCGACATCAGAGGCGGCGGAGGCGCCCCGATCCAGGTGGTCGAGTCCTCGACCGGCCGCCTGCTCGGCAGCGTGGACGAGCCGTCCGCCCACACCACGGTCCACACCGGCGCGGTCTACATCCACCAGGGCGAGACCTTCCTCGTGGAGACCCTCGACCTGGACTCCGGAGTCGCCCTGGTCGAGGCCGCCAATCCCGACTACTCCACGTTCGCCCGCGACATCACTGACATCTCCATCCTGGCCACCCAGCGCTCCCGCTCCCTCGGCCCGGGAACGCTGCACTTCGGCGAGGTGGAGGTGACCAGGCAGGTGGTCTCGTACCTGAAAAGGCGCCTGCAGTCAGGCGAGATGCTCGGCGACGAACCCCTCGACCTGCCGCCCCGCACCCTCCGCACCCGCGCGGTCTGGTGGACCCTGCCCGCCACGGCGGTCGCGCCGCTCGCGGCGGCGGACATCGACCTCGGCGGCGCCGCACACGCCGCCGAGCACGCCTCGATCGGCCTGCTCCCCCTGTTCGCCACCTGCGACCGATGGGACATCGGCGGCGTCTCCACCGAACTGCACGCCGACACCGGCCTGCTCACCGTCTTCGTGTACGACGGCCACGAAGGCGGCGCGGGCTTCGCCGAACGCGGCTACGCGCGGGCCACCGACTGGCTGACGGCCACGCGTGAGGCGATCGCGTCCTGCGAGTGCGAGCGCGGGTGCCCGTCCTGCATCCAGTCCCCGAAGTGCGGCAACGGCAACGAGCCCCTGCACAAACGCGGCGCGCTCCAGCTCCTGGACATCCTCCTCACCCCCGGCCCCCTGTCCTAACTGTCACCCTTCTCCGGCCGACGCCCCGCACGCATCCGCTCTGCGTCGTCGTCGTAGGCGTCATCGTCATCGTCGGCGGCCCAGAAGTCGCCGGCGCCCGGCAGCGGACGCTCCCAGAAGCCGCTGTCCTCCATGCACCTGGGCGACGGGGGCAGGTAGTCGTCCCATCGCTGCTCCAGGGGTGGCGGGTGGGACAGCGGGCCGGGCTCGGGAACGTCCGTGACGGCTCAGCTGGGCAATGCGATGCACGGCGGCTCCTGCCGCACATCCCGCCCTGTCTCCCCCGCCGTTTCCCGGCCCGCTTCCGGCCGAGCCCCATGACGGGCTGACTCCTGCACTTCCTGGGCCGCGCGTAAGTCCTGCACGCTCAGCTGGACGCAGAACAACCGACACCACCTCCCCCGACGCCCCACCCGGCACCTTCGCCACCCTGGGCTCCGCCTCGCCCCCACACGAGCCTTCACTAATTCGCTCGCCTGACGATTTATCGACTCAATCGCAGAACAAGGTGCCGGTTTTCGAGGTCACTCGCACAGATTTCCACGCCCGCCCGCACCCCTGACCCGACGCGGCGAGTCGTGCACCGAGAAACGACTAGGCACCGCCGTCACCATCGCGCAGCGAATGAATCATGCTCTGCAAAATCCGGAACGCGTCCGACTGCTCGGCGTCGGTCATGCCGGCCAGCATTCTGACCTCGACGGACCGGACCGCCGCGCTCGCCTTCTCCAGACTCCGTCGTCCGCGAGGCGTGAGCCGCGCCGGAAGAGCCTTTCCGACGGGCGCCTCCGCTGGCCTGGTCACGTAGCCGTCTCGTTCCAGGGTCTGGAGCAGCACGTTCATCGACTGCCGGGTCACGAACGCGCCACGCGCGAGCTCGGAGTTCGACAAGCCCGGTCGTTGAGCCAGCAACTCCAGGCAGGAGTAGTGCGTCACGGTCATCCCGAGTGGCCGCAGCACCTCCTCCATGGCTGCGCGCAGGGCGCTCGAAGCCTCTTTCAGCAGGTAGCCCAGCGATTTGTCCAGGTCGACGCCGGCACCGTTTTGACTCATGTCAGTATTCTGACATACATTGCGACGTGTCAGCTAACTGACATGACGACAAGGAGCATCACCATGCCCGTCACCGGCCCCGACTTCATCTCCCTGCAAGCGCGCGACCTCAACGCTTCGCAGGCGTTCTACGAGCAATACCTCGGCCTCGTCCGCTCGCAGGCCGGTCCTCCGCACGCCGTCGTCTTCGAGACGAAGCCGATCGCGTTCGCACTCCGCGAGGTCGTTCCCGGCACCGATCTCGCCTCCGTTCCCCAGCCCGGCATCGGTGCCGCGATCTGGCTCCACGCCACCGACGTCCAGGCCATCCACGACGCCCTCGTCGCCGACGGTCACACCATCGTCTCCGCACCGATCGACGGCCCCTTCGGCCGCACCTTCACCTTCGCCGACCCCGACGGCTACCAGATCACCCTCCATGACCGCGCCTGAGGCGAGCACCCTCGTCTTCGGGGCCACCGGGGCACTCGGTCGCCACGTCCTGAACGCGCTGGTCGCTCGGGGAACCAGCCCAGGAACGATCACCGCGGCCGGTCGGAACCAAGCGCGCCTCGGGGAACTTGCTTCCACCGGGTTCGGCACCGCCGCCGTCGACCTGTCGGATTCGGCCAGCGTCGCAGCGCTGGTTGCCAGGCACTCCGACATCGTGTTGATCTCGGGCAGAGACCCGAACCGCCTTGCTCAGCACGAGTCGGTCGTCAAGGCGGCGAAGAACGCCAAGGTCCGACACGTCTACTACACCAGCGGAGTCCGGGCCGACGACGACCGCTTCGAGATCAACGCGGACCACAGAGCGACAGAGGACGCTCTCACCGCTTCCGGCGTGACGTACACGATCCTGCGGAACACCTGGTACATCGAGAACTACATCCAGGCGCTGGCAGGCCCCCGCTTCTCCGGCGTTCTGGCCGCCGCGACCGGCAACGCCGTCGTTGCCCCAGCCAGCCGGAAGGACCTGGCTGAGGCGTTGGCCACCGTCGTCACCACAGACGGGCACGACAATGTGACTTACAGCCTCTCCGGCGACACGAACTTCAGCTACGCCGACATAGCCGAAGCAATGTCGGTCGTCCTGAAGCGCGAGGTCACCTACCGGCCTGTCACTCCCGAAGAATTGCAGGCAGCGCTCATCAACTCGGGGATGGACAGCGAACTGGCCGGCTTCTTGGCACGTCTCGATGAAACCATCGCCGCCGGAGTCTTCGCTCGGGTCGGTGACGATCTTCCTCGACTCCTCGGCAGGCCAACCACCGGCCTGGTCGAGGGACTGACAGCAGAGTGAACACCGGGGCTGGCGCAGGCGAATCGACATCTCGGCTCGCGCCGCCCCTTCTCCCGATCAGCGCGTCTGGCGCAACGCCGTCAGTTTGAATCACGGTCGAAGCGGGCGGCCATAGAGACTGCACGCATGTGGGCCACGACGCCGGCACGCGTTTCTCAGCCTGAGGAGCCGGTCGCCGGACTCGCGCGACACGCCCCCAGGCTTGCACGTGTCGCGGTCGGTCACGCGCCCCCAAGGCCCAGGACGGTGGCCTGACGGCCGACTGCTGCAACGGTTGCTACCCAGGTGACATCGTGACCGGCCCCGCGCGAGACCTGCCCGTAAGAGTGTGTGCTCCGGCGATCGGCAAGGTGATCGACAGAGAGGTCCGGACATCCGCGATCTCTCCCGTGATCTCACAAGCCGCCAGTCGGACGCCGTTCCTTCTGGCCAACGCGGCCGCCCTGCCGCAAGCGCCCTCCGGATCGATGATCGCCGCTCTGGCCGCGGCCAGAGCGCTCAGATCGGCCGCGCTGTCAACCCGATGGCGAGCCACCCGAACCGCCCCCACGGAGGCCAACCCTCCGGCAACCGCCATCAGGAGCCCCATGAGGGCCACTCCCCATAAGGTCGCCGACCCTCGTTCCTTGTGCTTGATCATCCTTGTCCTCGGAGTGATTGATCGGTGAAGCTCGTCGCTTCGCCCGGCTTTGAGACGCTTCTGCGCCTCCCGCACGGACGATCTCCGTGCCGCGTCGCGGAGTTGTTGTCTCTTCTTGTGGGTAGAAGACGCCGTAGGGGTTGGAGATTTCGCCCCCCGACTGCCAGGAGGACACGAGGGCTCATGTCCTCCTGGCAGATCTCATTTCGGCGAGTACCTGCGTGACGTCACGGTTCTGTGGCGGCTGTCGCCGAGGCCGACACGGGGACGGCCGGTAGCGAAACGCCCCAAGCTGGTCGTACATCTACTGCGATCTCTACGTGGGTGAATTCTGCGTCGCGGGTGATCTCTACGTGTGCGTCTGGGCGAGTGGCCGAGCGGGCGAGCTCGCGGACCTGGTCCAGCGGCTCACCTCGGGCTGCGGCGCGCACAGCGGCTCGGGCTGCGTCTACACATTCCAGTTGGACGTTCACCGCTTGTATGGCCCAGAGCGCGGCTGCCAGGACGATCATGAGCGCGGGCAGCATGGCGGCGGTCTCGGCCGTCACCGAACCGCGTGATGGCGACCGTTTCCTGGTGGCGGCGTTCCGCGTCTGGTGGAGGGTCATCCGGTCATCTTGAGCGCTCGGTCTATGAGGGACTTCAGCATCTCCTGTACCTCTGGGCTGCTGACCACCTTGAACAGGAGCGCGGCGAAGGCGCAGGCCGCGATGGTGCCGACTGCGTATTCGGCTGTGGACATGCCGCGCTCTCTGTTCGCGACAGCGCAGGTGATCCACTTGCCCGGGTACCAGCGTGAGCTCTGCCCAGTGGGCCCACCGGGAGGACCGGAGGTGGTCGAGGAAGCGTGGGCGGCTTCCGTCTCGACGTTGGAGGAGTCGTCGGCTTCGAGGGGCGGCGCGGCGGTGGCCGGCTCGGTGCAGGCGGTGGGCCGGGGTGAAGTGGCGTACGCGTGAGCTGGAGTGGGGCTGAGGGTGCCTGGCATGGTGGCGGGACCTTGCATCGTGCCTCCAGGTGGTCGGAGCCGGGTCTTGTCCGGCGGGAGTCCAAGATTCGCCGAGAAGGCACAGCTGCCGTCAGGCCGAATGGCGTTCTGGGGATAGTCCAGCGGGGTCGGCCCTCAGGCTGTGGACAACGCCGCCGTCGGGACGTCACGGCAGGACGATCGTGGAGGCGAGGCCGGCGATCACCGGGATGATGCCCAGCAGGACGAAGGCCGGCAGGAAGCACAGGCCCAGCGGGGCGACCGCCTTCACGCCCACGGTCCGGGCGGCGGCGAGTGAGGCGGCTCTGGCTGTGTCCCTCGCGTCGTCGGCCAGGCGGGTCAGGACGTCCGCCAGCGGGGCGCCGGTCTGCGCGGCCCGGCTCATCGCTCTCGACAGCTGGCTCAGGGCCGGGTCCTTCGCCAGGGTTGCCCAGGTCGGCTCGGGGTCGGCGCCCAGGCGGAGTTGGCTGCCCACCCATGCCAGACGCTGACCGAGAGGGCCGCCGATCGTGGTCGCTGCCAGGTCGGTGGCGGCGGTCACCGGCTGTCCGGCGAGAAGGCAGGCGGTCATCAGGTCGGCGGCGAAGGGGAGATCGGCGGTGATCTGCTCGCGTTCCTGGCGGGACGGCGGGGGTTCCTTCCTGTGCAGGATCAGGGCGGTGACCGGGGTCAGCAGCAGGGCCACCGTGATTCCTGGGAGGCCGCCGACCAGGAGGGCGGTGATCACGCCGGTGATGGCGGCGGCGGTGACGGTTCTGCGGGTCGGGCGGCGGTGGCGGGGGTCCTTCTTGTCGAGCCAGTCGGGCTGGGCGGGGGTGTCCGTCGGAGAGATGGCGGGGCTCGACGGCGGGTCGGGTGAGGGCAGGAGGCGGGTGAGGCGGTCTACGGGGGTGCGTGGGGCCGACCACAAGAAGGCGGCGAGGGCTGCGCAGAAGGCGGACAGCAAAGGGAGCATCGGGCGGATCCAGTGGTTCGGGCGGACGTGGATGAAGACGGCTCGGCAACGGGGATGAGCACGACTCCGACGGGCGGGGACGCGGACGACCCGGACGGGCGAGGATGAGCACGGCTCAGGGAGGACGACTCGCCGGAATAAGGACCTACAGGCTTCCCTGGAGTGCTGGCCTACAGGACCCGCATGAGTGCAGAGCCACACGACTCGCCGGAGCCCTGGCCTACAGGTGTTCGGGGACGTGGCGGGTCAAGGTTGGGCCTTGGTGGCCATGCGGTGGGTCCACCACAGGCCGCAGACGTCGAGGGCGATGCCGGACAGGAGGCAGAGCAGGCCCGGCAAGGTGCCGAACAGGAAGCTCATCGGGTGCATGTTGAGCGCTCCCGCCATGACCAGGCCGAGAACCGGCAGGGCCGCGAGCATCCGGGCTGTGGTGCGGGGGCCGGCCAGTTGGGCGGCGACGTCCTGGCGGTGGGTCTGAGCGGCGCGGAGCGTGCCGCCGACTCGTTCGACCAGTGCGGACATGCCTGCGCCCACGGTGAGGCTGACGTCCCAGCAGGCCGCGAGCCGGCGGAGGCCCTCGCCGCCCTGAGCCGGCGCCGCCGCCGTGAGGGCCGCGGAGACGTCGCCGCCGTCTCGTGCGGCGGCCAGGGCGGGGCGCAGGGCTTCCGGGTCGGGGAAGTCGACTGCCGTGATGGCTCGGGTCAGGGCTTCGCCTGGGGTGCGGCCCGCGGCGAGCTCGGCCGAGAGCGACTGGCACAGCTCTATGGAGGCCCGGCGCCAGGAGTCGGCGCGGCGGGCGGGGCCGGGGCGAGTGAGGGTGGCCCGCAGCAGGTGCTGCCATGGGAGACGGCGATGGCGAGCGGTCAGGAGCGCGTGCAGGCGGAGGGCGGGCGTGGCGGGGCCGGTCCACAGCCAGATGGCACAGGCTGTGGACAGGGCCGAGACGATCGCGGCGGTCATCGTCCGGGGGCCTTCATGATGTCCTGCGCAACAGGGATTCGTAGCCGGGGCCGGTGTGGGTGGAGCCGTTCGGGGCGAAGGTGAGGGCGGGGAGCGACTCGACGAGGCCGGCCGGGGCTCTGGAGAGCAGGCAGATCTCGGCGACGCGCCTTCGGCCGTCGCTGCGGGTGCGGGTCAAGTGGACGACCACGTCGAGGGCCGCGGCCAGCTGGCTGTGCACGGCCTCCCTGGTCAGGCCCGCCGCGCAGCCGAGGGCTTCCAGGCGGGGTGGCACGTCGGCGGCGGCGTTGGCGTGCAGCGTGCCGCAGCCGCCCTCGTGGCCGGTGTTCAGGGCGGCGAGCAGGTCGACGACCTCCGCTCCCCTGACCTCGCCCACCACGAGCCGGTCGGGACGCATGCGCAGCGCCTGGCGCACCAGATCGCGCAGCCCCACCCCGCCCGCTCCTTCGAGGTTGGCCGGGCGGGTCTCCAGGCGGACCACGTGGGGGTGCAGAGGGCGTAGCTCGGCGGAGTCCTCCACCAGCAGGAGACGTTCGGCCGGGTCGGCCTGGGACAGGAGGGCCGACAGGAGCGTGGTCTTGCCCGTGCCGGTGCCACCCGTGACGAGGAAGGCCAGGCGGGCGTCGACCATCGCCGTCAGCACCGTGACGGCCGCCGGGGCGATCGTGCCGGCCGACACCAGGTCGGACAGGGTGAAGGTGCGGCGCGGCGGCAGGCGCAGCGACACGCAGGTGCCGCCGGACGCGATCGGCGGCAGGACGGCGTGCAGCCGGACGCCGCCCGCCAGCCGCGCGTCCACATAAGGCGACGCGTCGTCGAGCCGGCGACCGGCGGCGGCCGCGAGGCGCTGGGCCAGCCTGCGGACCGCTCCGTCGTCGGTGAAGGTGACGGAGGTGCGGCGCAGGCCGCCGCCGTCGTCGATCCAGACCTCGCGTGGGCCGTTGACCAGGACGTCGGTGACGTCGGGACGGGCCAGCAGCGGCTCCAGCGGACCGGCGCCGATCAGGTCGGCGCACAGGGCGCGGGCCACCGCCAGGATCTCGGCGTCTCCGTAGACCGAGCGTTCGGCCCGGAGCGCCACGGCCACCTGGGCCGCCGTCGGCTCCACACCGGCGCGCGCCAGCCGGACGCGGACGGCCTCCACGAGCTCCGGAGAGACCTCCTCGGCGGCGCTCATGCCGGAAGCAGGTCGCGGAGGAGGGCGGCGCAGAGGGTGCCGAGAACCGTGCGCGGGCCGAGCCTGGGCAGCTCGCCGCGGTTGAGGGTGGCGGTGAGCCTCGGATGGTCGGGCAGGTGGGCGGCGACGGGGATGCCGAGGGACGCCGCGGCCGTCTCCTCGTCGAGGACGCCGGGACGGAGCACGGCCCGCACGTCGGAGGCGTGTTTACGCAGCTCGCCCAGGACCTGGACGGTGGACAGGATGCCGCGCAGGTCTGCCGTGGTGACCGTCAGGGTCGTGGTCGCCCTGGTGAGTGCTTCCACGGCGGCCGGGTCGAGATGGCGTGGCAGGTCGACGACGATCAGGTCGAAGCCGCGCCGGCCCGCTTCCAGGACCGAGCGCATGGCCTGGGGCGGGATGGCGGCCACCTCCCCGCGGTGGAAGGACAGGACGGCGAGGTCGCCGAACGACGGGAGCGCCGCCTGCAGGGCGCTGGAGCTGATCCTTCCCTCCCGCGCCACGAGGTCGCCCCAGCGGGCGCCCGCCGACTCCTCGTGGCCGAGCAACGCGTCGATGCCGCCGCCCAGCGGGTCGGCGTCGATCAGCAGCGTACGGAGGCGGTCGCCCGAGGCGCGCAGAGCCAGGCAGGCGGCGACCACGCTCGCGCCCGCCCCGCCGTGGCCGCCGATCACGCAGGTCACCGCGCCGGACCGGGGCTCGGGCTCCATGGCGTCGGCGAAGCGTTCCACGAGGTGGCGTTCGTCGCCCGGGAGGCGTACGACGGCCTGGGCGCCCACCGCCACGCACTTTCGCCACGTGTCGGGGTCGTCGGGGGCGCGGGTCACCAGGAGCACCTGGTCGCGGGCGGGCGGCGAGGCGGCGGAGAGGGCGTCGGCCTGGTCGGGGCCGATGGCGACCATGGGGGCGAGGTTCCAGTAAGGGCGCGCGCCGGCGGGGGTGTGGGCCACGTCGAGCTGGGCGCCGGCGGCGGCCGCGATGCGGACCAGGTCGTCGAGGAGGTCGTGGTCCTCGGTGATGACCAGGGGGCGGTGCACGGGGTCCTCCTCTTGCGGGGGCGGGGGAGGCCAACCCTGCCGAGGAGGACGGACGTCGCGAGAGGGCGAACGGGATTCTGGGGACGGCGGCGCGGAGGCGCGGGCCGCCTGTGGACAACCGGTGAGCCCAGCACGACCTGGGGCGGAAAAAGGGCGACCCCCGCCGGGGGGGAGAGCGGGGGTCGCCTGATCGGTCCGGCTCCGGGGGGGTAGAGCCGGTCCCGTTTCAGAAGAAAGCTTTCATCACTTCACCGGAGCATGGCAAGAGACTTGCAAAGCAATCCCTCACACAGCCGCTCCAGTTTCGGGCGATACCACCGTATGCTGCCCGATCCACTCGAGTTTCGTCGAGCAGTAATCTGGCATTTTCGCCAAGTTTTTTCGCTACCCCATAACAATCACATAAAGGCGATCACTGTCCGTAATCGTCACAGGTAGATAACGGGTTGGCGTTCGCGGGCGCCGCAACGGGACCCTCCCGGCAGCTCCACGGCTCGGTAAAGGTCTTGCTCCAAGGGGTTCCCATCAGGGGGGATCCGACGTAGAAAGGTGTTACGGACCACTTGTCCGGGTGCATCAGCCGGGCACCCACGTGCGACCAGCCGCGGGAGGCGCGTCGTGACGGGCTTGACCCGCTCCGACGGATTGAGGTGCACGCTTGGTAACCCGGTGTGATGCACAGGCGGACGGCGTCTCTGACGAGACGCCGTCAGCTATGTGACCAGCCCGTCCGTCAGCCCCGCTGCATCGCTTCGCAGATCGCGGTCGTCTCCCGTACCCCCAGGCTTACCGCCGAGGCACAGTGTTGTACCCACTGGCCGACGCCCTCCGGAGTCCCGGTCAGGTACGCCCGCAGCGCCTCCGCGTACGGCAGCTCCAGGTGCCCGATCTCCACGACGACCAGCGACTTCGGGTCGAGCCCGTACTCGACCAGGGTCAGCCGCTCCGCGGAGCGCGCCACGACGCCGTCGCACGTACCGAACGGACGCAGCACCGCCAGCTCGGCGTGCACCACGGCGGCCAGCACGATCGCGGGCGCCTTGCCCGCGCCCTCCAGCAGCCGGAGCAGGGCCTCCATCCGCGTCGCGGTCTCCGCGGCCCCCGGCGCGGGGCCGAGCCCGAGCGGGTCGGGGGCGGAGTCGTCCGTGCGGGGACGTCCCAATGCGGGCTGGTCGGCGAGCCCCGCGGCGGCGACGGTGTGCAGGCGGGCCAGCACCTGCCTCGGGGCCTTCCGCCAGGTGGCGCCGAGCCGGCCCATCTCCGCGGACGCCCGCAGCGCCCCCTGGACCAGCGGGTCGTGCACCTCGTCGCGGCGCAGCGCGTCCAGCGGCACGTCGGCGCCCTCGATCGCGGCCGAGGCCCGCGCGCCGCGCAGGGACGACTCGGTGGACACCGCCGGGCTCGCCCGGCGCAGGACGCGATGCCGATAGAGCCGGTCGACGGCCTGCCGCGCCTCGTCAACCGCCTCGGACACGCCTGGGAACCGCGCGATGACGGCCAATGGGTCACTCACGAAAACCGACCTTACCGGCGGGTACACCATGCCCCGCCAGGGACCACACCCCCCGCCGCAAAAGGCATCTCGCCGGGCCCCGCCATGGACCACACCCCCCGCCGGAAAGGGCACCACGCCGGGCCCCGCCGGACACCGCTCCGCCGCCGCACAAGGCGCCGCGGGAGCGCGACATAAGCTCCCACGCCGCCCCCGCCATGGACCGGACCGCCGCCGGATTAGGCGCCACGGCGACCCCCGCTTTTTCCCGCCACGCCGAACCGCATATTCTCCTGATTTCAGGATGACAACAGTTCAATTGCGTTTGTCATGCGAGCTGATAATCATGCGGCCACCCACGCGAATCGGTACAGACCTGTCTAGACCTCTTGTGTGGGAAGGCCGTGAGCTGGTGAAGTGGGACCCGACCTATCCCACCTGGCCATAGAAGGAGCACGAAGTGGCCCCGGAGACCCCTGGCAACGAGACCCAGGCGCTGTCCAACCTGCTGCAGGAGAACCGCCGGTTCGCACCACCGGCTGAGCTGGCCGCGGCCGCGAACGTGACCGCCGCCGCCTACGCCGAGGCCGACGCCGACCGTCTCGCCTTCTGGGAGCGCGCGGCCGAGCGGCTGACCTGGGCCAGGCGGTGGGACACGACGCTGGAGTGGAACGCGCCGTTCGCCAAGTGGTTCGTCGGCGGCGAGCTCAACGTCGCCTACAACTGCGTCGACCGGCACGTCGAGGAGGGACGCGGCGACAAGGTCGCCTACCACTGGGAGGGCGAGCCCGAGGGCGACAGCCGCACGCTCACCTACGACGACCTCAAGAGCGAGGTCAGCAAGGCCGCCAACGCCCTGCAGGAGCTCGGCGTGGGCAAGGGCGACCGGGTGGCCATCTACATGCCGATGATCCCCGAGCTGCCGATCGCGATGCTGGCCTGCGCCCGCATCGGCGCGATCCACTCGGTGGTGTTCGGCGGCTTCTCCGCCGGCGCGCTCAAGAGCCGCATCGACGACGCCGACGCCAAGCTCGTGATCACGGCCGACGGCGGCTACCGCCGCGGCAAGCCGAGCGCCCTCAAGCCCACCGTGGACGAGGCCGTCGCCGAGTGCCCGCAGGTGGAGAACGTGCTCGTCGTACGACGTACCGGCCAGGACGTCGCGGTGGGCGAGAAGGACGTGTGGTGGCACGACCTGGTCGAGCGCCAGAGCGACCAGCACACCGCCGAGCCCCACGACGCCGAGGACCCGCTGTACATCCTCTACACCAGCGGCACCACCGGTAAGCCCAAGGGCATCCTGCACACGACCGGCGGCTACCTCACCCAGACGGCCTGGACGCACCACGCGGTCTTCGACCTCAAGCCCGAGACCGACATCTACTGGTGCACGGCCGACATCGGCTGGGTCACCGGCCACTCCTACATCGTCTACGGCCCCCTCGCCAACGGCGCGACCAGCGTCATCTACGAGGGCACCCCGGACACCCCGCACCGCGGCCGGTTCTGGGAGATCGTGCAGAAGTACAAGGTCACGATCCTCTACACCGCCCCCACGGCGATCCGGACGTTCATGAAGTGGGGCGACGACATCCCCGCCAAGTTCGACATGTCCAGCCTGCGCGTCCTGGGCTCGGTCGGCGAGCCGATCAACCCCGAGGCCTACGTCTGGTACCGGGAGAACATCGGCCACGACCGCTGCCCGGTCGTGGACACCTGGTGGCAGACGGAGACCGGCGCGATCATGATCAGCCCGCTGCCGGGCGTCACCTCGGCCAAGCCGGGCGCGGCGATGCGGCCGCTGCCGGGCATCAACGCCGACGTGGTCGACGACCAGGGCAACAGCGTGCCGAACGGCGGCGGCGGCTTCCTCGTGGTGCGCGAGCCGTGGCCCGCCATGCTCCGCACGATCTGGGGCGACGACCAGCGCTACATCGACACGTACTGGTCGCGGTTCGAGGGCATGTACTTCCCCGGCGACGGCGCGAAGAAGGACGAGGACGGCGACCTGTGGCTGCTCGGCCGCGTCGACGACGTCATGCTCGTCTCCGGCCACAACATCTCCACCACCGAGGTGGAGAGCGCGCTGGTCAGCCACCCCAAGGTCGCCGAGGCGGCCGTGGTCGGCGCCACCGACCCGGTGACCGGCCAGGCCATCGTGTCGTTCGTGATCCTGCGCGGCAGCGCCGAGGAGAGCGACGACATCGCCGCCGAGCTGCGTGACCACGTGGCCAAGACGCTCGGCCCGATCGCCAAGCCGCGGCAGATCCTGGTCGTGCCCGAGCTGCCGAAGACCCGCTCCGGCAAGATCATGCGCCGCCTCCTGCGCGACGTGGCCGAGAACCGCAGCATCGGCGACGTCACCACGCTGGCCGACAGCACGGTGATGAACCTCATCTCCGACAAGCTGCCCGCGGCCAAGTCCGAGGACTGATCAGGCCGCAAGTCAGCTGAGGCGCATGCCCGAACCGGGCATGCGCCTCAGCCGTCTCCACCGGACGGCGTTATCGTGGGCGATCGGGTAGTTCTGTGAGTAGCAGCGTCCTCGGCGTGTTCGGTGGCGCCCAGCCGTCCGTACGGGATGTTTGACACGGCCACCAGGCCTCGATAGGAGACGTTCATGCCGCAGACTCCCGAGGAAGAATCCCTGGGCTCGCTGGTCGCCCAGGCCAGCAGCCATATCTCCGACCTCGTCCGCTCCGAGATCGAGCTGGCCAAGGCCGAGTTCAAGTTCGACGCCAAGCGGGTGGGCATGGCCGCGGGCCTGTTCGCCGCCGCCGCGTTCATGGCGCACCTGTGCCTGATCCTGGCCTCGTTCACCATCGCGTACGTGCTGGCCCAGTGGCTGCCCAACTGGCTGGCCTTCCTCATCGTGACCGTCTTCTACCTGGTGGCCGCGGGCCTGCTGGTGCTGGTCGGCGTGCGCAGGCTGAAGGGTCTGGCCGGGATGAAGCGCACCGCCAGGTCGATCAAGGGCCTCAAGGAGATCGCGACGCCGGAGGAGCAGCCGCTTCCCGTGCCCAGTCCCGAGGGCCAGCCAGTGAGTCGTGATGGCACCTGACGAGTCGGTCGTCCAGATCGACGGCCCGTGGACGCACCGGGCCGTGCACGCCGGCGGCACCCGCTTCCACGTCGTGGAGGCCGGTGAGGGGCCGCTGGTCCTGCTGCTGCACGGGTTCCCGCAGTTCTGGTGGACCTGGCGCAACCAGCTCACCTCCCTCGCCCGGGCCGGTTTCCGGGCGGTCGCCGCCGACCTGCGCGGCTACGGCGGCAGCGACAAGCCGCCGCGCGGCTACGACCTGCCCACCCTGGCCGCCGACGCCACCGGGCTGATCCGCGCGCTGGGCGAGACCGGCGCGGTCGTCGTCGGGCACGACTGGGGCGGCCTGCTGGCCTGGACGATGGCCGTTCTCGACCCCAAGTGCGTGCGCCGGCTGGTCGTGGTCTCGGCGCCGCACCCGCTGCGGCTGCGCAACGCGCTGGTGACCGACCCCGCCCAGGTCAGGGCCGGCCGGCACGCGCTCGGCTACCAGCTCCCGCTGCTGCCCGAACGCCGGCTCACCCGGCACGACGCCGCCCTGGTCGGCCGGATCCTGGCGGGCTGGTCGGCGCCCGGCTGGCCCGACGCCGAGACCGCGCGCACCTACCGGGAGGCGTTCCGGATCCCCGCCGTGGCCCACTCGGCGCTGGAGTACCACCGCTGGTTCGGCCGGTCCCAGCTCCGGCCCGACGGCCGCCGCTACGCCAGGGTCATGCGTACCGAGATCGAGGCGCCGACGCTGCACCTGCACGGCGCGCTCGACCCGTGCGTGCTGCCCCGCACCGCCCAGGGCTCCAGCCGGTACGTCGCCGCCCCCTACCGCTGGCGGCTGTTCGAGGGCGCGGGCCATTTCCCCCACGAAGAGATCCCCGACGTGTTCGACACCGAGCTGCTCGGCTGGCTGGCCGACCCCGAGCCCGACCGATAGGAAGCCCCGCGAGCGATGAGAGACCGCGACCCCCAGGGCAAGCCGCGCAACGCCAGGCCACGCGACGCGTACGGCAGGCCGCTCCCCTACGGCTCGCCCGGCGTCGACCGGGTCCCCGACGACTACGCCCCCACCGCCGACCAGGCGCTCGCCGACGCCCGGCGTTTCCTGGCCGAGGGGCTGCCGTTCAACGCGCACGAGGTCTTCGAGGGCCGCTGGAAGTGCGCGCCCGAGGAGGAGCGCGAGCTGTGGCAGGGGCTCGCGCAGATCTGCGTCGGCCTGACGCACCTCCAGCGCGGCAACGGCCGCGGCGCGGTCACCCTGTTCAGCCGCGGCGCGGCCAGGGCGCAGGCGTACGGCGGCGACTACGACGCCGTCGGCCGGGCGGTCACCGGCCTGACCCAGGACAGCGACCCCGCCGGGGCGATCGCCCTGGTCCTGGGCGAGCTGCCCGGCTAGTCGCACTCCTGGGTGCTGGCCGCGGTGGTGTCGTTCCTGCCCTGGCCGGCGTCGGGCGCGACCTCCTCAGCGGTCAGCACGTAACCGGTGTCCTTCTCGCTGACCGCGGCGGCGAAGATCACGCCGTAGACGCGGCCGTCGACGGTGAGCAGCGGGCCGCCGGAGTTGCCCGGCAGCACCTTGCCGCGGATCGCGTAGACCTTCCGCCGGACGTTGCTGCCGTGGTAGATGTCGGGGCCCTCGGCGTCGAGGCGGCCGCCGATGCGGGCCGGCTCGGCGGTGAAGCCCTTGCCCCTGGGGAAGCCGGCGATGATCGCGTTGGCGCCGCGCTTGCCGTCGGCCTCGAAGCTGAGCTGCGGCAGGTCGAGGCCGGGCACGTAGAGGATCGCGATGTCGCGCTGGGGGTTGTAGCGCACGACCTTGGCCGGGTGGCGCACGTTCTTGTAGTCGATGACCTCAAGGTCGCGGGTGACGCCGGCGACGACGTGGGCGTTCGTCATGATCCGGCCGTCGGCGTAGACGAAGCCGGTGCCCTCGATGTGCTTGTTGCAGCTCTCGGCGTTGCCCTGCACCTTGACGATGGCCCGCTGGGCCCGGCCCAGCTTGGCGCCCTGGAGGATGCTCTGCGCGGGCGGCGGCACGTCGATCAGCGTGTCGGCGCCGATCGCGTCGAAGACGGGCGGGAACTCCGACCGGTCGACGAACTTCTTGAACGGCTGCTGCCAGTTGCGCGCGGCCTGCGGGATCGCGTCGTCGACGGTGGTCAGCAGCGCGGAGTTCTTGACCTGGTCGACCAGCGGGGTGAACGTCGTGGAGACGATCAGCGACCCGATCAGCCAGGCGATCACCAGCACGGACAGCGCGCTGGCGAACGTGCCGCCCACCGCGTCGGCCATCTTGGCCGGCTCCCACGTCACGTGGCTGCGCACGACCGCGCCGACCGTGGAGGAGGCGAACTGGCCGATCGTGGCGGCCAGGAAGACGATCACGATCGCGAGCAGCGCCTGCGGGGTGTCGCCGTCGACCACGGCCTTGGCGACCGGCGGAGCGATGAAGATGCCGAGCACGGCGCCGCCCACGAACCCCACGAAGCTCATCGCGCCGATGATGAAGCCCTGTCGGTAGCCGGATACGCCGAAGGCGATCACGAGGCCGATCAATATGAGGTCAAGCAGATCACCGCGCACGCTTCAAAGGTAGCCAGCGATACGGTCAAGTGTGCACGTCTTCCGCCAGGACGGCGTCACCCGCCTGGCTATCTTGAGCGGTATGCCGCCGGCCGAGGGAACAGTGCGCGATCTCATCCAGGCAGCTCTCAGCGACACCGATCCGGACGGCCCGCTGCGCTGGCACGTGATCTGCCAGCTGCGCCAGCGGGCCGACCTGGAGTCGTTCATCGAGGCACGCCGCCTGTGCGCTGCGGACAACGTGGCCGAGCGCCTGCTCGGGGTGGACATCATGGGCATGTTGCGGCCGTTCGTGGACCGTACGCTGCCGGTGCTGCGCTACCTGGCCGCCAGCGAGGACGACGCCATGGTCCTGTACTCGGTGCTGATCGCCTTCGGCCACCTGGCCGACCCCCGCTCGCTGCCTTCGGTGATCGACCTGGCCTGTCACGGCGACGCGAGAGTGCGGTACGGGGCGGCGTACGCGCTGCAGCACGTGCTCGGCGATCCGCCCGACCGGGCCGGCCTGGAGATGCTGCGCACCCTGGCCGCCGACGACGACGCCGACGTGGCCGACTGGGCCTCCCTGGGCGTCTCGCTCAGAGCCCCGGAGTGACCCCGGCGTCCTGCGTCAGGGCGCCGGAGTGGTCCGCTCGCGCAGGCCCAGCCGGACGACCTCGGCCGGCAGGTCCTCCAGCCGCGCCTGGTCCCAGGGACGTTCGAGGCCGCCCTCGCGCAGCACGACGTCGAGCACCATGGCGGTGAACCCCCACACCAGCATGCCCCGCACGTGGAAGGCCGGGCCGGCGAGCCCGCTGGGATGCCGCAACATGACCCGGTTGCCCGGATCGACCAGCTCCGCGATCGGCACCCGCTCCACGGACTCCACCTCGTCGGGCGAGGCCGCGTGCACGGCGGACGGCGTGTGCCACCAGCCGAACACCGGGGTGACCCGGTTGTCGCTGTGGTCGAGGTAGAGCTCGGGCATCGTGCCGAGCACGCGGACGCCGCGCGGATCGACGCCGGTCTCCTCCTCCGCCTCGCGCAGGGCCGCGCCGACCGGGCCGCCGTCGCCGGGATCGACGCCGCCGCCGGGGAAGGCGGGCTGGCCCGCGTGCCTGCGCCCGCGTGAGCTGCGCTGGATGAGCAGCACGTCGGGCCCGAGCGGGCCCTCGCCGAACAACATCAGCACCGCGGCCAGGCGCCCGCCGTCGGCCGGGGGACGCAGGTATCGGGGGACCGTGATGCGCGCGGCCTGCGCCGCCAGCCGTTCGAGCCAGTCGGGCACTTCTGTCACGCCAACCTCCAACACGGCACGGCCTCGATCACTTCCCACGGCTCGGGGATCAGGAGAAGGGGCCGGGCCTGACCAGCTTCTCGGCCTCCGCCTCGCCGGTGGGCCCGGTGCCGAAGGAGGGGCACAGGTTCGCCAGCGGGCACACGCCGCAGGCCGGGCGGCGAGCGTGGCAGATGCGGCGGCCGTGCCAGATCACCCGGTGGGAGAAGATCGTCCACTCGCGGCGGGGCAGCAGCTCGGCCACGATGTGCTCGATCTTGACGGGGTCGGTCTCCTCGGTCCAGCCGAAGCGGCGCACGAGCCGCTGGAAGTGCGTGTCGACGGTCAGCCCCGGCACGCCGAACGCGTTGCCGAGCACCACGTTCGCGGTCTTGCGGCCCACGCCAGGCAGGGTGACCAGGTCTTTGAGCCGGCCGGGCACCTCGCCGCGGTAACGCTCGCACACGGCCTGGGCCATGCCGATGATGCTGTTGGTCTTCGCGCGGAAGAAGCCGGTCGAGCGGATGATGTCTTCCATCTCGGCGCGGTCGGCGGCGGCGTAGTCCTCGACGGTGGGGTATTTGGCGAACAGGGTGGGGGTCACCATGTTCACCCGCTTGTCGGTGCACTGGGCCGACAGGATGGTGGCGACCAGGAGCTCCAGCGGGTTGCGGAAGTCGAGCTCACAGTGGGCGTCGGGGTAGGTCTCGGCGAGGATGCGGTTCATCTTGCGTGCCCGCCGTACCAGGGCGAGCTGGGTCTCCGGCTTGCGCCCCGCCGCGTTCGTGGCCATGCCGCAAGACTATGGGAACGGTTGAACCTTCTACGCCGCGTTCGCGTACAACCTGGCGGCTTGGAGGGCGGCGACCATGGGCGATCGGCACAAGGGCGAGTCACTGACCGAGTTCGTCCGCGCGGGCGGACCGTTGCGCGGCGCGGCGCTGCACCGGCTGGCGCTGGGCAGCGCGGCGGCCATGGCCAGGATGCACGCCCACGGCGTGACCGGCCTGCGGCTCACTCCGGACAACGTCGCGCTCGGCACGCGCGGCCAGGTGCTGGTGGGCGTGCAGGGCTCGCCCGGCCGCGGCAGCCAGGCCGCCGACGTGCGGGACTGGGCCGAGCTGGTGCGGTTCGCGAGCGGGTCCGGCGCGCTGCCGCAGCCGCTGCGCGGGATCGTCGAGCGGTGCCGCCGTCCGGAGCCGGCCGGCCGCCCTTCGGCGGCCCATGTCGTACGCGTCCTGCTGGGCCACACGATGGCGACGGCGGTCGCCTCCGTGGACGACCTCCTGCGGAAGTAAGCAGGTCACCCGATTTGTTCATACACTTCAGTGCGCAACACAACAGGGCAATCCCGGGCTAACCCGGGCATTCCCATAGCCTGTGTGTGCCGCCCGGAGTGGGGTGAGTCACAATGGCAGCAGAGGAGGCAGAGTGAACACCGAAGATGTGCTGGGCAAGGCCCCCCTGTTCGCCGCGCTCGACCGCGAGAGCGCCGCGGCGCTGCGGACGAGCATCACCGAGGTCCAGCTGTCCAAGGGACAGACCCTCTTCCACGAGAACGAGACCGGCGACCGGCTCTACGTCGTGCTCGAAGGCAAGATCAAGCTTTCCCGCACCTCGCCCGACGGCCGCGAGAACCTGCTGAGCGTGCTCGGCCCGAGCGAGATGTTCGGCGAGCTGTCGCTGTTCGACCCGCGTCCGCGCACCGCCACGGCGACGGCGCTGACCGACGTGCGCCTGGCCGGGCTGGGCCACGACGACCTGCGCCCATGGCTGACCGGCCGCCCCGAGGTGGCGCTGCACCTGCTGCGCGCGCTGGCCCAGCGGCTGCGCCGCACCAACGACGTGCTGGCCGACCTGGTCTTCACCGACGTGCCCGGCCGGGTCGCCAAGCAGCTCCTCGACCTGGCCGAGCGGTTCGGCGCCAAGACCGACGACGGCATGCGCGTGCACCACGACCTCACCCAGGAGGAGCTGGCCCAGCTCGTCGGGGCCTCGCGCGAGACGGTGAACAAGGCCCTGGCCGACTTCGCCCAGCGCGGCTGGCTGCGCATCGAGGCCAAGGCCGTGGTCATCCTCGACATGGACCGGCTCTACAACCGTTCCAGGTAGTCGAGCTGGGCCCGCACGGAGACCTCCGCGGCGGGCCAGAGCGACCTGTCGACGTCGGCGTACACGATCTCGACGACCTCCCGGGGCGTGCGCGCGCCCTGCGCCTGCGCCGCCCTGATCTGGTCGAGCCGCTGCCGCCGGTGGGCGATGTAGCCGTCGAGGGCCGCGATCGGGTCGGGCAGCACCGGGCCGTGGCCGGGCAGCAGCGCCCGCGCCCCCAGGCCCTCGGCCGCCGCCCGCAGCCGGTCGAGGCTGCGCAGGTAGTCGCCGAGGCCGCCGTCCTGGGCGATGATCGTGGTGCCCCGGCCGAGGACGGTGTCGCCGGTCAGCATGGCCCGGTCCTGGGGCAGCCAGAAGCACAGCGAGTCGAACGAGTGGCCGGGCGTGGCGTGGACGTGCAGCTCCAGGCCGTCGACCGTGATCACGTCGCCGTCGCCGAGCCCTTCGTCGCCGAGCCGGTGGCGCGGGTCGAGGGCGCGTACGGGGGCGTCGACCAGCTCGGCGAACCGTTTCGCGCCGCCGCTGTGGTCGGCGTGGCCGTGCGTGAGCAGGATCTGGGTGACCCGCCGCTCGCCCAGATGGTCGCGTACGCGCAGCAGGTGCGCCTCGTCGTCGGGCCCGGGATCGACCACGACCGCGTCGCGGGTGCCGATGACCCAGGTGTTGGTGCCGTCGAGCGTCATGGCTGACGGGTTGGGCGCCAGCAGGTTCTCGGCGTGCTCGGTACGGGAGCCGTCGGGCGTGCCGAGCGGGATGTGCAGGCCGCTCACGGCGTCATCAACCTCATCTCCCCCTCGACCTCCACGGCCGCCGGCAGGATCGCGGTGATCCGCCGCTCCTCGGCCAGCACGGACGCCACGCTGTCGTGCCCGGCCAGCTCGGTGAGCGTGTGGGAGGTGGGCGGCATCAGGAAGATCTCCCCCGCGCGCCACAGCTCGATCGCCTCGGCCGGCCGCCGCCACACCACGTGGTCGGCCTCGCCCCCGACGTCGCGCGTGCGCTGGCCCTCCGGCAGCACCGCCACGAAGAACCGGGTGTCGAACCTGCGCTGCTCGATCTCCGGCGTGATCCAGTGGGCCCACGGCTTGAGCAGGTCGGACCGCAGCACCAGGCCCCGCTTGGCCAGGAAGTCGGCGAAGGCCAGGCTGCGGTCGATCAGCGCCAGCCGGTCGGCCTCCCAGTCGTCGCCCGTGGTGTCCTCGACCACGCTGTCCGGCCCCGGCCCCGCCAGCAGCACGCCGGACTCCTCGAACGTCTCCCGCACGGCCGCGCACACCAGCCCGCGCGCGACGTTCTCACTGGCGTGGAAGACCTCGCCCCACTCCTTGGGGGACGGCCCGGCCCAGGCCACCGCCTGGTCGGTGTCGCGGGGATCGACGGAGCCGCCGGGGAAGACGTAGGCGCCCGCCGCGAAGGCCATCGTGGACTTCCGCCGGAGCAGGTAGACCTCGGGCCCGCCGCGCGGGCCCGAGCCGCGCAGGATCACCACCGTGGCGGCGTCGCGCGCCGGGACGGGGGCGAGCCGCCCGGCGATGATCTCTCTGGCTCGCGCGGCGAGCTCGTCGGGAAGGGGAAGACCGGCCACCTGACCTCCTACTAGAACATCACTCGGTCATGGTGACACATCCTGATGGTCAGGAGACCTCCGCGATCAGCTCCACTTCCACGGGGGCGTCCAGCGGCAGCGCGGCCACGCCCACGGCGCTGCGGGCGTGCTTGCCCGCCTCGCCGAACACCTCGGCCAGGAAGTCGCTGGCGCCGTTGGCCACCTGGGGCTGCTCGGTGAAGCTCGGCGCGCTGGCCACGAAGACCACGACCTTGACGATCCGCCGCACCCGGGACAGCTCGCCCAGCTCGGCCTTCAGCGCGGCCAGCGCGTTGAGCACGCAGATGCGCGCCTGCGCCTTGCCCTCGTCGACGCCGAGGTCGACGCCGAGCTTGCCGGTCTGGTGCAGCTTGCCCTCCAGCATGGGCACCTGGCCGGAGGTGTAGACGAGGTCACCGGTACGGACTGTCGGCACGTACGCGGCCAGCGGCGTCACCGGCTGGGGCAGCTCGTACCCGAGCTCGGCGATCCGCTCCTCGGGGCTCACGCCTTCTCCCGCTTGAAGTAGGCGACGAGCTGCTCGGGCGAGGCGCCCTGGACGATCTGGACGAGCTCCCAGCCGTCGGACCCGAAGTTGTCGAGGATCATCTTCGTGTTGTGGATCAGCACCGGAGCGGTGAGGTACTCCCATTTCTTCATGGCATGACGATCTCATGGAAAGCCGCTTCCCGGCCTGTCACCCCACCCATACGGGGGGCGGTGACCACAATGTGAGCAATCAAACGGTGGCCGTCGGGTTTCGACAAGTAACCGTTCGGTAGCCTCGAAACGTGGACTCTCCGGACACGGATTGGGGCGACGTGCGGCTGCACGTCGTCACCGGCAAGGGCGGCACCGGCAAGACGACCGTCGCCGCCGCCCTCGCCCTCGCACTGGCCGCGGGCGGGCGCAAGGTGCTGCTCGTCGAGGTGGAGGGCAGGCAGGGCATCGCCCAGATCTTCGACCTGCCGCCGCTGCCCTACGAGGAGCGCAAGATCGCCGTCGCGCCCTCCGGCGGCGACGTGTACGCGCTGGCCATCGATCCCGAAGAGGCCATGCTCGAATACATGGAGATGTTCTACGGCATGCGCAGGGCCGGACGCGCGCTGACCAAGATGGGCATCGTCGACTTCGCCACCACCGTGGCCCCCGGGTTCCGCGACGTCCTGGTCACCGGCAAGACGACCGAGGCCGTGCGCAGGCGGGGCAAGAACGGGCGCCGGGTCTATGACGCCGTCGTCCTCGACGCGCCGCCCACCGGCCGCATCACGCGCTTTCTGAACGTCACCCAGGAGGTCGCCGGCCTGGCCAAGGTCGGACCCATCAAGAACCACTCGGAACTCGTGAACGGCGTCGTGAAGTCCAGGGAGACGATGGTGCACTTCGTCACCCTCCTGGAGGAGATGCCGGTGCAGGAGACCCTCGACGGGGTCGCCGAATTGCGCTCGGCCGGGCTTCCCGCAGGTTGCGTTTTCATCAACATGGTCCGTGAATCACTGCTTCCACCGGCCGCTCTTGACATGGCTGTCAAGGGCCGATTCGACGTGGGCGAGCTGGCGCTCGGGCTCAAGGCGGCCGGTCTCGCCGACACCTCCGACGCCGCCGCGATGGCCGAGGCGCTCGCCGAGGAGGTCGTCGAGCACGCCCGCCGCACCGAGCTGGAACACGCCGAGCGCGAGTCGCTGGCCGAGGCCGGCCTGCCGCGCGTCGAGCTGCCGCTGCTGGCCGACGGCGTCGACCTGGCCGGCCTGTACGAGCTGGCCGAAATCCTCCGCACCCACCGGGGAGCAGTGTGAAGAAGCCCATCCCCCTCGACGTCGACGCGATCCTCGACGACAAGGGCACCCGGATCATCGTCTGCTGCGGCTCCGGCGGCGTCGGCAAGACCACGACCGCCGCGGCCCTCGGCCTGCGCGCCGCCGAACGCGGCCGGTGCGCGGTGGTGCTGACCGTCGACCCGGCGCGCCGCCTGGCCCAGTCGATGGGCCTGACCGAGCTGGACAACACCCCGCGCCTGGTCAGCTCGCCCGAGGGCGGCGGCCAGCTCTTCGCCATGATGCTCGACATGAAGCGCACGTTCGACGAGATCATCGAGGCGCACGCCGACCCCGAGCGGGCCCGCCAGATCCTGTCGAACCCCTTCTACCAGTCGCTGTCCTCCAGCTTCTCGGGCACGCAGGAGTACATGGCGATGGAGAAGCTCGGCCAGCTCCGCCGCTCCGACGAGTGGGACCTGATCATCGTGGACACGCCGCCCTCGCGGTCGGCGCTGGACTTCCTGGACGCGCCGGAGCGGCTCGGCCGCTTCCTCGACGGGCGGTTCATCCGGCTGCTCACCGCCCCCGCCAAGGCGGGCGGGCGCAGCGCGTTCCGGCTGCTCAACGCCGGGTTCGGGTTGATGGCCGGAGCGATGACCAAGCTGCTCGGCGCACAGGTGATCAAGGACCTGCAGACGTTCGTGTCCGCCCTGGACGCCGTGTTCGGCGGGTTCAGGCAGCGGGCCGAGATGACGTACCAGCTGTTGCAGGCGCCGGGCACGGCCTTCCTCGTGGTGGCCGCGCCGGAGCGCGACGCGATGAGGGAGGCGTCGTACTTCGTGGAACGGCTCGCCGAGGAGCGCATGCCCCTCGCCGGGCTCGTGGTGAACCGGGTGCACGTGTCGCCCGGCTCGGCGCTCTCGGCGGCACGCAGCGCCGCCGCGGCCGAGGACCTGGAGTCGAGGGGCGAACACGAGTTGACGGCCGCTGTGCTGCGGCTGCACACCGGCCGGATGCAACTCGCCACTCGCGAGAGCCGCGAGCAGGAGCATTTCGTCTCGGCTCATCCCACGGTGCCCGTGGCACAGGTACGTGCGATGTCCGGAGATGTCCACGATCTAGCCGGACTGCGGCAGATCGGGAACCTGTTGGCGAGCGCGTAGAGAAAGCACGGCCGACGGGCGGCGCCGGCCGTGCTCTCCCGCCGCGGGCCAGATCAGCCCGCGATCAGCTCATTGGTCCGTTCGTACTCTTCCTTCGCGGACTCGAGCAGGTCGCGCCACGAGTCCACGTCGGGCCGGCGCCTGAGCAGCGCACGGCGTTCGCGTTCGGTCATACCGCCCCACACCCCGAACTCGATGCGGTTGTCCAGCGCATCGGCGAGGCATTCGGTACGGACCGGGCATCCTCGACAGATCAGCTTCGCCCTGTTCTGTGCGGCGCCCTGGACGAACAGCGCGTCCGGGTCCGCACCCTTACAGGCGGCACGGGAGGTCCAATCCGTGATCCACATTTTTCGACCCCACTCCCCTTAGGTGGTCAGTCGTCATTTGGGGCCGACGGGCGCGGGCGCCGAGCCTCCGTATTCAGTTGCCGCAGAGGATGAACGTACGCAACTTCACGTTCGGGCCGACAGACCCCAGAGGACCAATTTCTCGCCGGACTGTTGACCGGGAATGACTAGTCACCCCTCCCAGTCAAGGCGAAATGGTGTCGTGTTACCGATAAGGACAGTGTTTCGACGTACCCTTGGGAGCGTGCAAGCGAAGGGCAAAGACCGCTCCCACCCGCTCCTCAGCGTCCTGCGTCTGATCATCGCCGGGACGGCGGCGGGTGTGCTGGCGGCGGCGGTGGCGCTGCCGGCGGTCGGCGGGGCGGGCGTGTCGGCCAAGACCGCCATGGACGGACTCGAACTCAAGCCCAGGGAACTCGACGAACCCCCGCTGCCGGAACGCACGAAGCTGGTCGACGCCAACGGCAAGCAGATCGCCCAGTTCTACTACGAGAACCGGCAGTCCGTGACCCTCGACAAGGTCGCGCCCATCATGCAGACGGCGCTGATCGCGATCGAGGACTTCCGCTTCTTCGAGCACGGCCCGATCGACGTCGAGGGCACCGCCCGCGCCCTGGTGAAGAACCTCACCGGCGGCGGCGTCATGCAGGGCGGCTCCTCGATCACCCAGCAGTACGTCAAGCAGGTGCTGGTCAACAAGGCCGAGACGCCGGAGGAGCAGCAGGCGGCCATCGCCCCGACGATGTCCCGCAAGCTCCAGGAGCTGCGGTATGCCATGGCGATCGAGCGCAAGTACAGCAAGCAGCAGATCCTGGAGAAGTACCTCAACATCGCCTACTTCGGCGCGGGCGCGCACGGCATCCAGGCCGCGGCCAGGCGTTTCTTCGACAAGCCCGCCTCCGAGCTCGACCTGTCGGAGGCCGCCACGCTGGCCGGCGCCGTCCAGAACCCGGCCCGCACCGACCCCAACGTCGGCCCCGAGTCACGCGAACGGCTGCTGCTGCGCCGCAACACCGTGCTCGACCGGATGGCCGAGATCCACAAGATCACGCGGGCGGAGGCCGACGCGGCCAAGGCCGAGAAGCTCGGCTACAAGGACGTCAAGTTCCCCGGCGGCTGCGAGGCCAGCAAGTTCCCGTACTTCTGCCTCTACGTCCAGTACGAGATCCTCAACAACGACGACTTCGGCAAGAACCAGGACGAGCGCAGGAAGCTGCTCCAGCGCGGCGGCATGACGATCAAGACCACGCTCGACCCCAAGATGCAGAAGGCCGCCGAGAAGGCCATCAAGAAGTACGTCAGCCCCAAGGACAAGCCCGTGGCCGCGCAGGCCATGGTCGTGCCCGGCACCGGCGAGATCAAGGCGATGGCGGCCTCGCGCAAGTTCGGCGGCAGCAAGAAGAAGAACGAGATGAGCTACAACGTCGTCGCCGACGCCGCGCACGGCGGCGGGCGCGGGTTGCAGCAGGGCTCGACGGCCAAGGCGTACACGCTGGCCACCGCCCTGGAGGAGGGCCTGAAGTACGGCGACGGCTTCCCCTCGCCGGCCGGGTTCACCGCGAGCGGCTACAACTCGTTCAAGGACTGCAAGGGCGACAACGTCGGCGACCCCTCGCACACCGCGCACAACTCCAGCGAGGGCGGCGGCGGTTTCAAGACCCTGCAGACCGGCACGTGGGGCTCGGTGAACACGTTCTTCCTCAAGCTGGAGCAGGAGGTCGGGCTCTGCAAGGTCGTCAAGCTCGCCAAGCGCCTCGGCGTCAAGCGGGCCGACGGCGGCAAGCTGCGCGAGGTCGAGACGTTCACGCTGGGCGTCAACGAGGTCGACCCCGTGACGATCGCCAACTCCTACGCCGTGTTCGCCTCGCGCGGCCAGTACTGCAAGCCGCTGGCCATCACCGAGATCAAGGACAGGAACGGCGCCGCCAAGCAGTACAAGCCGAAGTGCTCGCAGGTCATGGAGGAGGAGGTCGCCGACGCGGTCAGCGGCATCCTGTCGGGCGTGTTCACCAAGGGCACGATGAGCGGCGTGGGCGGCATCGGTCGTGACGCGGCCGGCAAGACCGGAACGACCGACGACTACATGTCCGCCTGGTTCGCCGGTTACACCCCGAACCTGTCCTCGGCCGTGAGCCTCGGCGACCCGCGCGGCGCCTCCACCCACAAGCTGATCGGGGTCACGATCGGGGGCCAGTACTTCCCGTACGTGTACGGCGCCTCGATCTCCGGGCCCATCTGGAAGCAGGCGATGATGCAGGCGCTCAAGGGGGTGGAGCCGGTGGAGTTCACGCCGGTGGACCACTCGCGGTTCGGCGGCTGCTCCGACAAGTGCGCGCCGAAGCCCAAGAAGAAGAAGCGCGGCGACGAGGGGCCCGGGGACGGCGATCCGTTCGACAACTTCTTCGGCGACCACAACGACCGTGGCGACGGCGGCGGCGGTGACGGGCGCGGGCCGGGCGACTGGCAGCGGCCGGGCAACGGGTTCGGCGGCGGAGGGCTCGGCGGGGGGCTCGGCGACGGGCTCGGCGGCCAGGCCAACCTCGGGCCCACAGCCCCGGCGGGCCGAACCCGCCGCTGAGAGACACTGGGCGGCCCCGAACGGCCTTGGCCACCGATTGCCCCTCCATGGCCGTCCAGCCCCTCGCACAACGCCTTCAGAGGCTTCGTGAGGACGGCCCTCAGCCGGCCGTCCCCGACCACCTCCCACAACGCCCCTCAGCCAGACGTCGCGGCCCGGTCGGCCGCGGCCCGGTCGCCGCGGCCGCCCGGTGAACCGGCAGCGCCACTCTCTCGGACCACCACCGCCTGTAGGCCAGTTGCCGCCCCCTCGGGCCGCCGCGTCGGACCGCCGCAGCCGTTCCGTCGGAACGCCGCAGCCGTATAGGACCGCTAGCGCCACGTCGGACCATCGCCGCGGCTCCTTCGCACCACCACCGCCTCTAGGCCGCTGCCGCCACCACGAGCCACTCCGTCGGACCGCCGGTGCCATGTGAACCGCCACCCGCCCTGTCGGGCCGTCGCCGCCACCGCGGACCACTTCCGTCGTCCTGTGGGGCCGCTACCGCCCCCAAGGCTGGTGTCCCGAGGGCGGTGCCCCGAGGGCGGTGCCCCGAGGCTCGGGTCGCGGGGGGCGGCGTCCCGTGCGAAGGCGTCCCGTGCGAAGGCGTCCCACGCGAAGGCGGCGCGGTGTGGCGATCGGTGGGGGGAGGGGGCCGGGGTCAGGCGCTGAGGCGGGCGCGGACGGCGGCGGCGACGCGGCCGCCTTCGGCCCTGCCCGCGACCTTGGGGTTGACCACCTTCATGACCTGCCCCATGGCCTGCGGCCCCGACGCGCCGGTCTCGGCCACGGCCGCGTCGACGATCTGGGCCAGTTCCTCGTCGGAGAGCTGCGCCGGCAGGTACTCCTCCAGCACCGCCTGCTCGTCCAGCTCGGCCTGGGCCTGCTCGGTGCGTCCGGCGTTCTGGAACGCCTCGGCGGCCTCGCGCCGCTTCTTGGCCTCCTTGGTCAGCACCTTGATGACCTCGTCATCGCTGAGCTCCCTGGCCGCCTTGCCCGCCACCTCCTCGACGTTCACGGCCGCCAGAGCCATGCGAATCGTCCGGAGACGGACTTCGTCCCGGCTCTTCATCGAGGCCGTGAGATCGGCCTTCAGCTTGTCCTTCATTGCGCTCATGCGGTCCATCTTGCCGTCTGCCGGGACGGCTCGTGCCCGTTGTCAGGCATCATGAGTACGTGAGGAAAGCCGTCGCAGTGCCCCTGTCCATGATCGGTCTCGGCCTGGCCGGGCTGGGCTACGCCTCCGTCGTGGAGCGCAACTGGTTCCGCCTGCGCCGCTTCGACGTGCCGGTGCTGGAGCGCGGGCGGCGTCCCGTACGCGTGCTGCACCTGTCCGACCTGCACCTGACCCCCAGGCGCACGATGCTCATCAACTGGGTGCGCTCCCTGGGCGCCCTGGAGCCCGACCTGGTGGTCAACACCGGCGACTCGATCGCCCACCCCGAAGCGGTCCCCGCGCTCCTGCACGCCCTGGAGCCGCTGCTGTCCCGTCCCGGTCTGTTCGTCTACGGGTCCAACGACCTCTACGCCCCCCAGCCGAAGAACCCGGCCCGCTACCTCTGGCGTACCTCGAAGAACGACCGCCGTCAGCACATCCCCAACCTCCCGTGGGAGGAACTGGGCGCCGGCATGGCCGCCGAGGGCTGGCTGGACATGAACAACACCACCGCCCGCGTCAAGATCGGCGACCTCGACGTCGCGGTGGCGGGCATCCACGACTCCCACATCTCCCGCGACCGCTACGACCTGGTCGCCGGCCCGGCCCCGGCCGACGCCGACCTCCGCCTCGGCGTCATGCACTCCCCCGAGCCCCGCAACATGACCCGCTTCGCCGAAGACGGCTACCAGCTCCTGCTCGCCGGCCACACCCACGGCGGCCAGCTCTGCGTCCCCTTCTACGGCGCCCTGGTCACCAACTGCGGCATCGACCGTGCCCGCGTGAAGGGCCTGAGCCGGCACGAGAACGCCTGGCTGCACGTGTCCGCCGGACTCGGCACCTCGCCGTACGCACCGGCCCGTTTCGCGTGTTTCCCGGAGGCGACGTTGCTCACGCTGGTTCCGCGGCGCTGAGGCGGTCACGAGTACCCGCGAAGTCCGCTAGACTTTCTCAAGCACGCGCAAGACGGGCGTGCACCGGGGTGTAGCGCAGCTTGGCAGCGCGCTTCGTTCGGGACGAAGAGGTCGTGGGTTCAAATCCCGCCACCCCGACACAGTTTGACCAGGTAGAGGGTCTGA
Source organism: Nonomuraea sp. NPDC050227 (assembly GCF_044459705.1). Classification (NCBI taxonomy): domain Bacteria; kingdom Bacillati; phylum Actinomycetota; class Actinomycetes; order Streptosporangiales; family Streptosporangiaceae; genus Nonomuraea; species Nonomuraea sp. NPDC050227. The sequence continues at coordinate 558,783 of NZ_JBITJF010000001.1, forward strand.
TCCGCTAAGCGGGTCGGGCCCTTTTCCATTTCCGGCAGTCGACGGAAGCCATCTCATTCGGACTCATCCCGTTGGCTTGTCACTGAACGTCTTGTTCACGGTGTGGGCTCCCTTGGTGATCATCGGCTTGAGCTGGTGCCGGCAGACCGCTTCTGTGACGCCGGTGCCGGCGTGCCCGACAAGATCGGCGATGGTCTCTATGGGGACGCCCTGGTCACCACTCATGGTGGAGACGAACGAGTGACGCAGTTCGCGAGGTGTCCAGCCGGTTCCGATTCGCCTTGCTTGACCGCGCCGCACGGGATGGCCAAGGCTGAGGTTCTTCGGTGTGCTTACGAGGTTCAGCCTCGCCGTGCCGCCGAGACGGCACCGAGTCCCGCCTAGCAGTAGAAATTCACCGAACTGCCCGTCATCGGGCGACTTGATCCCCTCGCTACGATACGCGGCGTGAGCGATGACTCTTCCGTGATGAGCACCGGGCGCCTGGAGGCGTTCAGCGACGGCGTTTTCGCCATCGCCATCACCCTGCTGGTGCTTGAGATCCGGCTGCCCGAAGGCTGGGAAGAGGACCTCGGGGGCGCCCTGATCGGCCTGTGGCCGTCCTACCTCGCCTACATGGTGACGTTCCTGCTGGTGGGGATGATCTGGATGAACCACCATCGGATGTTCCACTTCATCCAGAGGACTGACGGCCTGCTGCTGGCCCTCAACGTGCTCCTCCTGATGGATGTCGCCTTCCTGCCGTTTCCCACGCATGTGCTGGCCGAGGCGCTGCACGCCGACCACGGCACCCAGATGGCCGCCGTCTTCTATGGAATCGTGCTGGTGATCGGCGGCATCTTCTACAACGCCGTGTGGTGGTACGCCTCGTCAGGGCACCGCCACCTCGGCGGGCACATCACTCCGGCCGAGGCGCGCTCGTTGCGATTTCGTTGGGGCATGGGGCCGGTGCTCTATCTCGTCGCGACCGTCATCGGCGCGCTCAGCGCGATTGGCGCGCTCGTGTTCTACGTGTTGCTGCTCATCTTCTACATGTTCGACATGCGCCCCAGGCGACAGGCTGCGTAGCACCCCACGGAACGATCCGGTCGCCCGCCCTGCCCGGTGAAGGCACGCCTTCGCGGCCCACGTAGGCCGGATCTCCATTCCGTAGCACGATGGATCCCTGCCATATCCCGCTCGTAGCCACGGCCACGAGTCGCGATCGTCGTTCTGGTGCTCGCATGGGCGGTACCTGGCGAGGACGGCGGTGTCCTCGGGAAAGGCCCGTCGCCGTCGTCGGGAAGATATCTGTTGATCACGAGGCTTCTCTCCCGCTCCAGAGAGGAGCCACGGGAGCTCTGCCACATCCCCCATCGAAGGGGCCGGCCTGCTGCGTGTCACGCTTCTTGGGTCATCGAAGGGTGAGCGGCGTGGTCAGGATCAGGTCCCGGTTGTCCCCGTCGCCGTCCATCCAGGCGAGAACCGGACGGTTGCGGCCGTCCAGTGTCATGGTCAGGCCGTTGTCGCCACGGCGCGGAATCCGGGTGACCGGGGTACGTGTGCAGCGCGTTCCCGTACAAGTGGCGATGACGATCTGTTTTCGGCCGAGTTCCTGGAACGCCACCCACGCGCGTCCGGCCCGATCCAGCACCATCGCCGGGCCCGCGTGCCGCTCGCCCGGTGCGGTCAGCGTGACCGTGTCAGCCTGTGAGCAGGTGCGGGTACGGCAGTCGAGCAGCTTGATCGCGCCTTCGGCCAGATCCTCGTAGGCGATCAGTGGGCGGCCGTCGGCCCGTACGGCCATCTCGGCGTGGGGTTCGTTGCGACGGTCGAACACGTAACCGGACCGGCCCTTCCCGACGGGCTGTTCCACGCTTGCCCTGGTGCAGGCAGGGTTGTCGCAGGAGACCACGTGGATGGCGCCACTGTCCTGATCCAGGCGGAGGGCGACGGGGCGGTCGTCAGAGGCCACGGCGGCGATGAGGTCGCGTCCGCCGCCCGTACGCGTGTTCACAGGGAGCTTGGCGACCTTCCTCGTGCGCGGATGGATGCACGCGGGATCGTCGCAGGTGGTCAGCGAGAGCACTTCCTCATCGTCGTCACTCTCCAACGGAAGCCCATGAAGTCGGGCGACCACCAGACCGCCACCGGGCCGCGCCGCCAGGGTGACCACCTTGGTCCGCTCGCCCCACCTCACCTTCATCAGAGGCTTGCCTCCGGGGGCCGGCGCACAGGCCGTCGCATCGCAGATCAGCAATCCGAGCCGGGCGCGCCAGTTCTCGTCGTAGACCCGTCGATAATGCTCATCGATCGCCCATGTCGTCACCGCGATGCGGCCGTCGGCCAGCCGCGCGCTGACCGCTGTTCGCTCGCCGTCGACGGCGGGCGGCTCCGCCCAGGAGAGCCGGGGGCGGGCACAACCGCTGTCCGCACAGGTCAGCAGCGTCGCCTCGCTGGAGCCGTCCATGAGCATGGTGAGACGTCCGTCCGGCCCGGCGTACAAGGCTTGCAGGTCGGACGATCCGAGGGTCGGTTGCGGCGGGCGGCCGTCCGCCTCAGATGTATCCTCGCCTGCGACGTGGGGCAGCTTCCTCGTGACGACCGTCTCGGAGACCTCCACCCAACCGAGCGGGTTGACCAGCACCGCGCCGCCGTACAGCAGACTCGGCAGGAGGAACGCCGCGAGCACCAGGACGGGCCTGGCCCGGCGTGACGTGCTCGCCGGGAGGGCGTCGGCGATCTCCATGAGCTCGGCGGTCATCCCCGCGAGCGCCAGACGGTGCAGGAACAGGCGCGCGATCACGGTCGCCTGGAACGGCACTGCGACCAGTCCCAAGCCGAAGCCCGTCCCCGCCTGTAGGACGGGCGTCTCGGACAAGGCCTCCTCCACCACCTGCTGGATCAACGCGGGAAAGATCAGCACGCCGAAGGCCAGCGTGAGGGCGGTGGCCCAGGGGGCGTGGGACGTCAGCCAGTAGGCGAGCGCGAACGCGCTTCTCGCCGACCGTTGCTTCAGCACCACGCCCGGCACGGCCAGCAGGCACGGCAACGAGAACAGGAGCAGTAGCGCCGTGATGACGTAGGCCGGGACCTGCGCCCCGTTCCACAGGAGAATGCCGAAACCGACCACCAGGTCCGCGCCGATCACGACCGCGCCGATCAGCACCAATGCCAGCATCGCGGGCCAGCGCCGGGCCGCGGCCCGCATCGCGTCCACGGTGGAGACGTTCTTGCCGACCAGCAGCCCAGCGGCGATCATCGTCGTTGCGGGCAGCACCACCATCTGCCCGGCCACCGTGGCGACCAGCACCGCCGCCGACCACACGAGCAAGGGCACGCCGGGCGGACCGACCAGTTCGAACCCGCCGTTGATCACGGCCGCCGCCCCGTCCAAGAGCACGACCAGCGCCGCTGCGGCGATCAAGCCGAGTGGCAGGAACACCAGCAGAGCCGGAGTCGACAACTTGATCAGGTGTCGCGCCGCGGACGCGTAGGCCAGCCAGACCACGCCGTGCCGCCGCACGCCGTTCCAGGTGGGCGTGCGGCGGTCATCGGCGACGCCGCCGTTCGGGCTTCCGTCGATCGCCCATCCCGTCGGCGCAGGTCTTGGCCCGGTTCCGTGCCTGCGATCTGGAGGTTCAGGCTGCAGGAACAGGAACTGCGCCCAGAGGCGGGCCCGCGCCAGCCTGGCCCGCGATCTGGCGATCAGTTGAGCAGGCATGGACATGGATGCCTCCAGCGGGACAGGGAAGTGGCCAGGAGCCTAAATGCCGCGCCTGCCGTCCATGAGGACGAAGACCCCATCAGCATCGGATCGAACCCGCGGCTGAACGCGTCCCGTACTGCAACGGTGCCGTGGGGGCCGCCTACTGGTCGGCGGGTCGGTAGCCGGGTGGCGGGGCGTTCTTGATGTGCCAGGTCATGCCGGTCGCGAGGTCGAGGAAGAAGTTCTTGCGCTCGCCGTCCCCCGCGTCCCGGTGGACCTGGAAGGGGCCCTTGCTCGACCAGCCGGCGCCCGAATCGATCGGGTCACCGTCGGGGAGTCGGGGGCGTATGCGATGGATGCGCTCGCGGGTGGTGAGGTCGTAGGTCTCGACGAGGTGTCCAGCGTCGCTGATGATCAGGAGCCGACTTCCGTCCGGTTTGAGGAAGGCGGTGTGGGACTCCAGGAGCCCGTCCGGGATGGCGGTGCTCAGAAGCTCCTTGCCGCGGTGGTCGTAGGCGATCAGGCCGGAAGCCGTCGTGACCACGACCCCGGCCGAGTTGACTTCGAGCACCTTCGCAGCGCCGGGAAGCGTGATCCCGCTCCAAGTCCTGGTGTCGATGACGCGGGTGCCGTTCCTGGTCAGGGCGACGTATCTGCCGCGTTCGCTGATGGTCACTTCGGGCACGTCCGTGTCGGCGAGCGGCCCGCCGAGTTCATGCCGGTTCTCTTCGTCCTGGTGGACCATGCGACGTGAGGTCCGGTCCAGGTAGACGACGGATCGCCGATCGGGGCTCACCACGAACGGCGCCGCCTTCGGCGCCCCGCCCTTCATGACGACATATGGCGCGGCCTGCGGGAACGGCGCGTCGTCAACCAGCCAGTAGCGGCACGGGGTGTCCAATTCATCGACCCACGGACAGGTGGGCCGCTTGACCTTGCCGATCTTCTGGAACGAGACCTGCTGCTCCTCGAACCGTATGGGCATCGTGTACTGCGGCGATTCGCTCGGCAGCGCCCGTCCGGGAGCAAGGAAAACGCCGGCCAGCACAATCGCGGTTCCCGCCAAATAGCGCGCGCGAACGGACCATCGGCCAATGGCGGACTCGGTTTCGCCCGGCTTTTCTGGCCCGGCATTCCGCTCGGCGTACGATATCGCCGCTATCACCGCGTCCACGATGACGGCATGCGCAAGCCGCGTCGGAGTGATTCCCTGCGCCGTCAAGAGGTAGCAGCCCGTCACGGCGGACGCGAATACGGCGAGCAGCCATGCCTGGCGATAGACGGCGTCCGCGACCGGCGCCCGTACGACGCGGAACACCGAAACGGCGCACCACCCCACGACGAGATAGAACGGATCCGCGGTCAGTCCCGCCACGGGGGCCGCCAGGACGACGGCCGCCAGCCGCCACCGGCGCAGCCTGGCGAAATGGCCGACGACCCGGCGGGCATCGGTCTCCTCGCCCGCGAGGCCCGTCAGGGCGACGAACCTGCCGAGACGCCACTGACCGAGGGGCGCGGCTGCCGCCGGCACGAGGATCAGCGCCGCCGCCCAGAAGATCAATGGGGGTATCGTCACAAGGCGCCACGATATATGGTTCCGTCTCGTGAGTTCAGCGGATATATGGCAGCAATTTGGCGTCACCCCGCGTACGCGATTACCGTTGGCGGTGTCCAGTTGTCTCGTGCTGATGTGCGTCGCAGGCGGCTTGTGGTGGACGGGTTCAATAACGCCGCACATCCGCTGGAGAATCGACAGCTTCTCTCTCACCGCCCACGTTGACGACAATGGCGTGCTGTCCACCAGCGCCTGGATCGACCTGGAGAACGAGGCGATTTCTCCATTCACCATCACGGATATCTCGATGGCCATACCGGGCCTGCGACTGCTCCCTCCCGAGAACACGGAGAACGATCCCGCCGAGATCACCGTCGGGGGTGACGGCTCGGAGACGGTGATCCGGCGGATCGTCATCACCGACTGCGCGGCGGTGCCGCACGAGCCGCAGCCCATCCGGTTCACCTATCGGACCTGGCTCGTCTCGGGTACGTCCGAGGTGCTGCTGGACCCGTGGCAGATGACGGCGAGCGAGCGTCGCGTTCCCGTGGCCTGGCAACGCGGCCTGGCCGGCACGGTGTGCAACAAGGCAGTGAGCGGCGAGTTCTGACGGCCGGCTCAGGAGAGAAGGGCACCGCACGTGCGTCCCGTCACGAAGATCGCCACCGGGCTGGTCATCGCCTTCGGCGCGCTCCGCTTCAATGGCCTCGACCTGCTGTTCGACCCCGCCGGATGGGGCCTGTGCGCCGCCGGGCTGCTCTCGTTGCAGCGACCGGGCGACGCCTTCGCCAGGGCGCGGTCATGGGCGTTCTGCATGGCCCTCGTCTCGCTGGTGTCCGTCCTCGCGAGCGGCGCGCGCATGGACGAGCCGGTCAGGCAGCTGATCGGCATCGCCGGCACGGCCGGCCCCCTGATCACGGTCTGGCTGATCGCGGACGCCCTCATGACCCGCATGCGCGCACACGGCGACAACTCCCAGGCCGCCCTGCTGGACGTGGTGCGCTGGGCCGTGGCCGGTCTGGGCGCGGCCGGTCTGCTGGCCGGGTACGGCTACGCCGAGCTGTCACCTGTGCTGCTCGTCGCGTGGTTCGCCGCCCTTGTCGTTCTCGTCGTCGTGCTCTGTCGCTCGGCCGGCCGGCCGTACTTCTCCGCGCCCCTGCCGATCTCCGACGACGAGGTCAGCTCCATGTAGCGCACACACGGGCGGCGGGTGAGTCAGCCGGATGTGCCCGGCCGTTCCCCCGATGGACGGCCGGGCACGGGTTCAGCGCACCGCGTAGGCGCGGGTGATCGTCTGGGTCAGTCCGGTGGTGGGGGTGTCCGTGACGGTCGCGCGCAGGGAGACGAATGCCGCTGTGCGGGGGTTGGCGACCACCGCCAGCCAGCCCTGGGCGGATCGCGTCACCGGGACGGGATGCCAGGTGCGGCCGTCGTCGGAGGAGGCTTCAAGGCGTACCCGTGTGCTCTCCTGGCGGGTTGGGGGTTCGAGGGTCAGGGTGAGGGGGGTGCGGGTGCCCGGACGGGCGCGGTTGTGGTCGTCCAGGGTGGTGGGGGTGAGGCGTACCGCTGCCAGGGACGGCGGGCGGCGGCCGTCGGCCCTGGAGGAGCGGAACGTCCAGACGGATTCCACGGCGGTCGAGAGGGCGGAGTAGGGCACCTGGCGGCGGGCCGACGCTTTCAGGGTGTACGTGGCGGCCTCCGGTCGCAGGGTGGCGTGGAGCACGCAGTCCTTGGGCCGGGCCGTGGCGCATCCCGCCAGGTCGGTCTCCGCCAGCGTCCGGCCGCCCATGGTGAGGATGGCGGTGCCGGTGGCCGCGTCGTCGGCGCCCCTGTGGCCGGCGACGCCGTCGGCGAACAGGTCGCCCACGGGAACGGTCAGCTCGTCACCCGATCGGGTCGCGACGGGCGCGGACGGGCCGGTCACGGCGGCGTTCCACACCTCCGTGGCGCTCCCCCGCTCCAGCCTGACCGGGGCGCCGGCCAGGACGGACGTGCCGACCTCGAACCCGCTGTCCCACACCAGCCCCGGCGTCCGGTAGTGGGTGAGGGTGCTCGGCAGTTCCACGTCCTGCCCGGGGGCGGCCATGATCCCGGGCCTGTCCTCGACGAGCCTCGGACCGAAGTACGGAAGTCCGGTCGCCGCCGCGGCCGCGGCCCGGTACGTCGCCGTCACCTTGACCAGGTCCACGCGCCGGGCGGCGTAGAAGGGGTTGTCCGGGAGCCCGTCGGTGTGGGTGTTCACCAGGTCGTAGACGTACGGGCTCGGCGTGCGGGTCCTGCTCTTCCAGATGTTCCTGCTCAGGAATCGCAGGCCCGGCGCGCGCGCCGGGACGACGTAGGTGTCCCAGCCCGGTGCGGGCCAGCTCGCGAACCCGTAGGACCACGCGCCGTCGGCCAGTTCGACGTCGAGCTCGTCACCCGGCGCGGCGTCCGGGTCGTCCACGCTGAAGCCGGCTCGCCTGCCGTCGCGGGCGTCGATGGTCACCTGCCGGTCCTGGTCGAGATCGAGCCGGGCGTGGGCCAGGGTGTCTCCCGCGTCGTAGATCTCGGCGTACAGGTTCCACTCGCGCTCGGGCAGCCTGAGCCGGGCCGTCCCGTCGACGAGGGGCACGTCGCGGCCGGCGCCCGTCCGCGCGTCGTACACCTGGATGAAGCCCGATTCGGCGGGCCGGCCGGCCCGGTCGAGCGCCTTGACGGTCACGTTGTGGGACTCGGGCTCGACGTACGCGCCGGCGAGGGTGCGGATCACCGTGTCGCCCGACCTGGCGGTGATCGTCACCGGATGCTCGCCGGACGCCTGGTCCTTGGCGTCGATCGTCACAGTGACCGTCGCCTGCCCCTTGGCGGGCACCTGGAGACGCCGGTCGGACAGCCTCACGACCTCGCCGTCGGCGGTCAGGTCGAGGTCGACGGGGGTGTCACCGGCGTTGTCGTACGTGACGGTCCCGGTGGACACCCGCTCCCCCGTCCCGTCCGAGGGGAAGTACGCCCACACGCGCTCCGGCACGGCGACGACCTGCTGGGCCAGCGCGCGGACGACGTCCACCCGCCCGGCCCCCTGCCGGTACGGCGTCAGGCCGGGAAGCGGCGTGGCGCTGCCCGTCAGCGCGGCCTTGAGCCGTTGCCCGGTCCAGTCGGGATGAAGCTGGGCGAGGATCGCCGCGGCGCCCGCCACGTGCGGCGCGGCCATGGAGGTGCCCGACATCGCCACATGCGCCTCGGTGCCGGTCCCGCCCGCCTTCGCGGCCACGATCCCCACTCCGGGTGCGGTGATGTCCGGTTTGATGGCGTGATCGCCCTCACGGGGGCCGCTGCCCGAGGAGGCGGCGATGCGGTCCTGGTGGTCGACGGAGCCGACGGTGAGCGCGGCGTCCGCGCTGCCGGGGCTGGCGACGGTGGTGCTCTTGTTGCCCGAGGCCGCGACGAACAGCGTGCCGTACCGGTGCGACAGCGTGTTCACCGCCTGCTCGACCGGGTCGAGGTCCAGGGTGTCGGGGGCGCCGAAGCTCAAATTGACGATCTTGGCCTTGACCTCGGCGGCGGCCCACTCCATGCCCGCCAGGATCGCCGACTCGGTCAGCCCGAAGGCGGTGCCGGCCTTCGCGACGGCGAGCTTCGCGCCGGGCGCGATCCCTCGGTACTTCGCGTCGGCCCCCGCGATGATCGAGGCGACGTGGGTGCCGTGCCCGGTGTTGTCGCGGATGTCGGGCTCGTCGGTGAAGTTCTTCTCCTGGGTGACCACGCCTTTCAGGTCGGGGTGGTCGGGGTCGTACCCGCTGTCCAGGACGGCCACCGTGACGCCCTCGCCCGTCATGCCGTGCTTCCAGGCTTCGGTCGCGCCGATCTGCTCGGCGCTCCGGTCGAGGCTGTAGGAGCGGCGGCCGTCCAGCCAGAGCTTGGTGGTTGCGGCCGTCAGGGAGCGCGCGCCGGCCGCCAGGTCCTGCCAGGTTCGCCCGGCGGACGCCTTGACGACGTTCATCGCGCTCATCCCGAGCCCGCCGAGCGGCCGGGCCCGCTCGGTCCCCCGGAGCGCCGGGGCCGTCCCCGGGGACGACTGGACGATCAGCGGGATGTCGGGCCGGTCGGCGTCGCCGTACCGCCAGGCCAGCAGTTGGGTGACGTCGAACAGCCGCCGGTCGAGCAGGTTCGCGGCGACCAGCGGCCGGGCGTCGGACGGGATCACGTACAGGTGACCGTCCTGGACCTGGCCGCTGAACCCCACCCGCCTGCCCGGACCCGGTTGCACGCGGTATCCGCCGCCGCCGGTGACCACCACGCGGTCCCCCGTGATCAGCGTGACGCCGCCCGCCCGGGCCGCGTCCGCGGGCTGCGGAGGGTCGTCCTGACGGTCGGCCGCGGGCACGACGCCGACCGTCGCGGCCACCAGGACGGCGGCCAGCGCCTTGTTCGGGATCACGGGCATCCGGCCTTCTCCTTCAGCGTGCGCACCAGGTCGGCGGGCAGGTCCGAGTCGCTGACCTGGACTGCCGCCTTGCCGGCCATCGTCAGGTAGCCGCCGACGACGTGCATGGACTCCGGGACCGACGCCTTGGTCACCGGCTCGGTCTCCTTGCCCTCGTCCGTCCAGAAGACGGGACCGAGGACGTCGAACGCCTGGATGTCCACCCCCCGGTCCTTGAGCAGGGCGCGCACCTCGCTGACGGGCCTGTTGTAGTACGGCGCGCAGTGCATGGGCTCGCCGGGCACGTCGAAGCCGGTGATGATCTGGTATTCCTCACCGGGACGCGCCTCCCGGCCGAGGACGAGCTCCGCCGAGCCCTTGAAGTCGCGACGGACCTTGATGCTGATCGGGCAGCCGCCTGCCGTCTCGCAGCCTTCCTGACGGTCGATCACCTTGATCCCGTCCGGTTCCACCGTGCTCGGGGCGACCGAGCCGACGTTGCTGGGCGTGGAGGGCAACAGCCGCAGCTTGATGTCGAGCCCGGCGTCGCGCAGCTGCTGCCGGTACACCTCCGGCTTGGCGAACACGTCCTCGACCTCGATGACGAAGTAGTCGCCCTCCTCCTTGACGTCGAGGGCCGAGGCCGAGGCGGGCCCGAGGGTGACGACGGCGGCCAGCGACGCCGCGAGGGCGCCCAGCGCGGCCGGCAGCGCGAGCAGGGCGCGCCGCCTCCTGCGCGCGGGCAGGGCCGGAGCGGGCTCCTCGTCCATGATCTTGTACATCGTCTCCCTGGCGCCGGGCGTCAGCCCCGGCCCGGCGGGCGGGGCGAGCCGCCTGACGATGTCGTCGAGCTGCGAGTTCATGAGGTCTCCTTGGCGAGACGGACGGCCCGAGGGCCGTACCGGGCGAGATCGGGGTCGTCGGCGGCGAGCTCGACGGCCAGGCGCTTGCGCGCGCGGTGCAGGCGCTGCCGGACGGCGAGGCGCGAGCAGCCGAGCACCTGCGCCAGCTCGGCGTTGCCGAGCCCCTCCCAGGCGACGAGCGAGAGCACCTCGCGGTCGTCGGCGGACAGCCGCATGAAGGCCGCGCGGGCGGTCTCGGGCACGGCGTCCGCCACCGGGTCCGCCGCGGGGGCGGCCGCCGGGCCGGTCCATTCCGCGAGCTCGGCGCGCAGGCGCGTGGTGAGGGCCGCCCTGCGGGACTCGCCGCGACGGTGGTTGGCCAGGGTGCGCCGGGCCACGCCGTACAGCCAGAGCCGGGCGCGGTCGCCGGGCGGCACCTCGCCGAGCCGCCGCCAGGCGGTCGTGAACGTCTCGGCGATGACGTCGGCGACGTCGTGAGGGTCGTCGCTGCGCCGCCGCACGTAGCCGGAGACGGTCGCGTAGTGCTCGGTGTAGAGCTCCTCGAAGCGCTGCCGGGGGTCCGGTGGGCCCACGCGGTCATCCCTTCCGTAGGGGTATGTCACAACAAGCAGGTGTCCGGATGGTTCCAGGCGTGACAGACGAACACGGAGAAGGCCGCCTCCGGCTCCGGAAGCGGCCTTCTGGTCGGGGCTGTGTGAGTCCCATGACCGTTGTTCGAGGTGGCGGCGGCAGGCGTCCAGGACCAGGCCGTGGAAGTGGTGGACGGCGTGCTCGGTGACCCGGATCCGGTCGAGGCACACCGTGGAGGGGGCGAAGCCGGGCATGCCGCCGGTGTTGCGCGCTCGTCTCAGGCGGCCGGTCAGGTCGAAGTTCAGGCGTGGTACGGGCACCGGCCACCGTCCCCGTCACGTAGCCGCCCGGCGTCCGCAGGCGGTTCCACGTGACACAGCCACTGCCAGGAACGGCCGAAGATGGGCCACTGGTCGATGTCGTGCCATTTCGGGTCGGTATAGGCGTCGGCGTGCAGGGACATCGACAGTGCGGGATCGGGGTGGTGTCCGGCGGAGATGTGAGCGAATTCGGGGGTCACCGTACCTCCGACGCAGAACATGAGCCGCATTGAGGCCATTGAGCAATTGCGCGCCGGTTCAGGGCTCAGTTCCGTCGTCTTGTTCCGGCCGGGACTGGCGTAATCAAGAGCATTGGTGGGATGATCCTATGATTATTGCCGATATCAGGAGAAATGGGGTTGTCGAATGAGTCCTTCTTCCCGGGCGCTGCCGATGGCGGGGTTCATGTTCTCCGCCGTCGGGGTGGGCGGTGTGGTTCTGCAGATGTTGAGCGTGGCCTATCCCGACGGCGATCCGGCGAAGGCGCGGGCGGCTGCGGAGTTGTTGCGCCAACTGGCCGGACGCGTGGACGCCAGCCTCGACGACGTGGAGGAGGTCGCGGCCCGGGTCTGGCTGCCGCCGAACAGCGGAGCGGGCATCGACGCGTTCCGGACGTATTTCAACCAGGAGATCGCGCCCTATCCGCCGCGCGTCTCCGCCTACATCCGCGGACTGGCGGACGCGGTCGAGGATTACGCGGAATTGCTGGAACGGACCCAGCACACGTTGCGCACGATGGCCATGATCCAGTGGATCGAACTGCTGATGTTCTTCTGCTGGCCCGCGATCGACAAAAAGGTCCAGGTGCTGATCAACTGGGCGATGCGCAGGTCGCAGGCGCGGCTGCTGCTCAAGATGTTCGAGAACGCCGTGGGGAAGCGGTTCATCTACGCCCTCGGGGGCAGCCTGGCCTACACCGTGCTCGACCAGGCGGTCGTCGACGGGCTCAAGCTGGCGCGCGGCGAGGACACCGGCTCCTGGGGGGACCGCGGCGAGTACATGCTGAAGAACTTCGCGGCGGCCATGGTCTTCTACCACGTGGACCCGGCCAACTTCGGCAAGGCCGCGAACGTGCTGCCGAAGAACCCGGCGGCGCGTAACGCGGTCGTGTTCCTGACCGGGTCCACCATCTTCAGCACCACCGCCAACGCGCTCAACCGGCCGGGCGACGTCGTGGACGACCCAGCCAGCCTGTTGCCGACCTGGCAGCAGATGCTCGCCAAGCTGGGGGTCGCCGCGGGCCAGGACCAGTTCAGGCGGTGGCGCCGGTACTGAGTGCCGGTCACGTCGTCAGTCCCGGGTGAAGCGACGGACCTCGTCGGCGAAAGGGGTCAGACCGGTCGTCATCAGGCCGGTCATCTGGGCGGCGAGGTCCTCGGCGGCGGCGTTCGCTGCGGCCAGGACGGCCTCGGCAAGGGCGTCCGCGCCCAGTCGCATGGCCCGCGGATCGATGCGCAGGCCGCCGAGCGCGCCGGTCGGCAGCACCTCGGCCCTCACCTGGCCGTCGGCGGCCTCGCCACGGCCGCGGACGGCGTCGAGGCTCTCCTGCAACTCCTCCAGCGGGCGGATGTCGGCCTGGAACTGGCCGAGGAGCCGGCGCATCTCGTCGTCGAGGTAGGGGGTGGGGTCTTCGGGGGTGGTCATCGGGGGCTCCAGGGGTGTCAGGCGAACTGTCCGTCGGGGGCGAGCTTGGGCGGGTCGGACACTTCGGGCAGGGATGCGATGGTGGCCCAGTTGGCGACGTCGAAGCTGGTCCGCATGTCGGCCAGGCGGTCGGCCACCGCCGGATAGACGTCGCGCAGGGCGTCGACGTAGGTCTCGGCCTTCTCCAGGGCCGTCACGTAGTTCTTCTTGAAGGTGTTCGCGGTCTCGTCGGTGCCGGCGAAGTCGCCCAGCGCGTCGAGGGCGTCGAGGATGCGGCGGGTGTCGGTCGCGTATTCGGTGCGCTCGGCGAGGAAGGCGCCGGCGGCCTTGGTGAAGGCGGTGCCGTGCACCTCGGTGGTCGGCATCCCGGAGCCCTGGGGGGCGGGCGCGGCCGGGGCGGGGGTCGAGGGGGTGGCGCTCGGGGCCGGAGCCACCCCTGAAGGGCTCGGCGTCGCACTGGGGGTGGTGGTCGGGGTCGGGGTGGGTGTCCCGCTCGGGGTTGGCGTCCTGGTCGCAGTCGGGGTCCCGGTCGGAGTCGGGGTCGCGGTGGGTGACGGGGTTGCCGTGGAGGTCGGGGTGGGGGTGGGGTACGGGGTCGTGGGGCTGGGGGTCGGGGGCTCGCTGGGGGTCGGGGGCGTGGGGCTCGGGGCAGGGGTGCCGGTCGGGGTGGGGGTGGGCGGCTCGTAGGTGGGCATGGCGGTTCTCCTGTCGGTACGTGGCCGCCGACGGCGCACGAGAGTTGTCCACAATACCGACAGGAATACAGGGTAAGGGCTACGGCTCGTATACGGGGGCTAGATCGGCGAAGATGCGGTAGTCCGAGATCAGGCCGTCGTCCCGGGTGCGCCAGATCGACACGGCCACCACCGCGGCGTCCTTGCCGTCGAGCCGCCGGTACGTCACCTCGGTCTCGGCGATCGTGTCGGCCCCGGCCTGCCAGTCCCGGACGATCCGGTGCCGCAGGCCGCCGATGGTCGAGTAGAACGTCCGCAGGCCGGCGGCGACGGCGGCGCGTCCCACCATGGGCTCGGCGTTGCCGAACACCAGGGTGGCGTCCTCGGCCAGCAGCTCGGCGAACTTGTCGGGGTCGAACGAGTCGACCACCTGGAAAACGCGTCGTACCACATCGTGGGACATGTTGATCATTCCTCACGTGGACGGGGTCGCTGCTGCGGACGATACGTGACGACGCGTTCCCGTGCGACAGGCCGGCGCGTCCGGCGCTTCCGGCACACAGCCGGGCGTTCCGGCGGGTGCTCAGGCGGGCGAGGCCCCGCCGGGACCGGGCGGCGACTCGAAGGTGATCGACACGATGGCGCTGATGGCCAGGTTGTGCTCCCGTACGCCGGCGGTCCGCTCCGAGGACTCGACGGTGACGACGGAGTCGCCCCGGCGGGTGACGTGACCGGTGAAGCAGTCGCCGCTCAGCAGGCGTACCGAGATGACCCGGTTCTCGTGGCGGGCGTTGTCGAGGAGCGCGATCCAGGAGGTGATGAGCCCGGTTCCGGGAGGTTCGAAGGGGTCATGGGTCATGAGCACCCTCCTGCCCCGAACGAAGGGAAGGGAACGGCCGGACCGGGGACCTCACCGGCAGGCAAGGAACCGGGACGGGCTCAGCCCGTGCAGCCCTCGCCCGACAGGGAGCCGTTCCAGGAGAAGGCCGTACGGCACAGGTACCTGCCGGGGTCGGGGCCGGCCGTGATCGTGACGTTGACGTTCACGTAGCCGACGCCCTCGCAGTCCTGGCCGGAGATCGTGCCGTGGTCGATCCGGCCGAGGAAGCAGGTGTAGGCGCCGTCGGCGCGGGCGGCCTGCGCGGGCAGCGGCGAGCAGATGAGCGCCGCCGCCGCGGCGACGGCCGTACGCCGGATTAGGGTCACGGCTCCACGGTAGGAAGCCCCCCGAAGGCCGCCTAGTACGACATGTCACCGATCGTCGTGAAATTTCGTGGGATGTCGTGTGACGAATTCACGCGCCCTTCAACGGCAGGACATCCAGCGCGGATACCTTTCGACCCTTATCTGTAGATTTGCTGCCAAGGGAAGCGTCATGTCTCGTTCGTTCATCGCCATGCTGGCCGTCGGCGCGGCCCTCGCCACCACCGTCGCCGCGCCCGCCGACGCCGCCTCGGGACGGCAGCCGCGCGTCCTGTCCGACGTGACGCTGCCCGCCCCCGACCTGGCCGCCTTCGAGCCGGACATCGTCAAGGACTCCCGCGGCGTCAAGCTGGGCGGCCTCGGCAGCGGCCTGTTCCCGGCCAGGCGCGCGGGCGAGTACTGGATGGTCACCGACCGCGGCCCGAACGGCGAGCCCAAGATCAACGGCGAGAAGCGGCGCACGTTCCCGGTGCCGGAGTTCGCCCCGGCGATCGTCCGCGTGGCCGTGCGGCACGACACGGCGCGCATCGTGGAGAGCATCCCGCTGAAGACCTCCGACGGCACCCCCATCACCGGTCTGTCCAACCAGTCCGGCCACGACGAGATTCCCTACACCTGGGACGGCCTGACGCAGCTCCCCTACGACCCGAACGGCCTGGACACCGAGGACATCGTCACCGACGGCCGCGGCGGCTTCTGGCTGGTGGACGAGTACTCTCCCTCGCTGCTGCACGTGGCGAGCGACGGCCGCGTCCTGGCCCGGTACGTCCCCAAGGGCCTGAAGCTCACCGGCGCCGGCTACCCGGTCCACGAGACGCTGCCCGCGATCCTGGCGTCCCGGCAGCAGAACCGCGGCATCGAGGCGCTCGGCGTCTCGCAGGCCGAGCGCGCCCTGTACCTGGCCGTGCAGAGTCCGCTCGCCAACCCCGACAAGAAGACCGGCAAGGCGTCGAGCACGGCCCGCATCCTGCGGGTGGACCTGCGTACCGGCCGCCCGACCGGCGAGTGGGCCTACACGATGGAGAACGTGGCCGGCTTCGACCCGGCGGCCGAGCAGGGCGACATGAAGATCTCCGCCCTGAACGTGCTGAGCCCCGGCCGCCTGCTGCTCCAGGAGCGCACCGACGCCGTGGCCCGCCTCTACACCGTCGACCTGCGCCGGGCGACGAACCTGCTCGGCGGCCGGCACGACGACCCGGCCACCACGCCCTCGCTGGAGGCGTCGCTGCCGTCGAACGTCACCGTCGCCACCAAGGCACTGGCCGTGGACCTGGCGGCGATCCCCGGCCTGCCCGGCAAGATCGAGGGCGTCGCCCTGCTCGACCCGGTGACGCTCGCCGTGGCCAACGACAACGACTTCGGCCTCGGCACCTTCGACGCCGACGGCCGCCTGGTGGACTCGGGCGTGACCAGCCGGATCCTGACGATCCGGCTGGCCAAGCCGCTCTTCTGAGCCGTCCCGTCAGGACAACGTGCTCGCGTACGGGTCCCAGCCGGCGGGCAGGGGCTCGGGGGCCGTCACGGCCGAGGTGATCGGGCGGAACTCGGCGCGTTCGCCCGACTCGGTGATGGCCGTCATGAGCTCCAGCACGTGCAGTGTCAGCTCGCCCGAGGCCCGGTGTGGCGTGCCCGCGCGCAGCGACCGGGCCAGGTCGAGCACGCCGATGCCGCGCCCGGCCTGGTCGGCGGCGACGGGCAGCTCCCGCCAGTCGGGGTCGTGCGGACCGCGGACCAGCAGCGGGCCGCCGAAGGTGTTGGGGTCGGGCAGCAGCAGGGCTCCTTCCGTGCCGATCACCTCGATCAGCTTGCGGCTGACGGGCGAGTCGAAGCTGAAGGTGGCGGTGGCGGTGGCCGTGCCGGGGAAGTCCAGCAGGGCGTTGACGTGGGTGGGCACGTCCACGGGGAACAGGGTGCCGGCCTTGGGGCCGGAGCCGACGACCCGCTCGGCGCGGGCCCTGCGCGTGCCGCCCGCGACCCGGGCGACCGGGCCGAGCAGGGAGACCAGCGCGGTGAGGTAGTAGGGGCCCATGTCGAACAGGGGGCCGCCGCCGGGCCGGTAGTAGAACTCGGGATCGGGGTGCCAGGACTCCGGGCCCAGGTTCTGGAAGGCGACGGTGATCCCGACCGGCTCGCCGATCAGGCCGGAGCGCAGGGCGTGCGCCGCGGCCTGGAGCCCTGGGCCGAGGAAGGTGTCGGGGGCGCCGCCGACGCGCAGGCCCAGGTTGGCGGCCTCGGCCATGACCTTGGCCGCCTGGTCCATGTCCAGGGCGAGCGGCTTCTCGCCGTACACGTGCTTGCCGGCGCGCAGGGACTCCAGCGCGACGGCCGCGTGCGCGGCCGGGACCGTCAGGTTGACCACGATCTCGACCTCGGGCAGGGCGAGGATCTCGGCCAGGCTGCCCGAGGCGGGCACGCCGTGCTCGCGGGCCGCCGCGGCGGCCCGGCCGGTGTCGAGGTCGGCCACGCCGAGCACCCGCACGTCGGGGAAGGCGGTGAGGTTGCGCAGGTACTGGGCGCTGATCACCCCGGCGCCGACGACCGCGACGCCGACCGGCCCGCTGCTCATGAGCCCTCCAGGCCGGTCAGGTGGGCGTGGCTGTCGGCCAGGGCGGTGAACAGGTCGGTCGCGCACGTGTCGAGCTCGACGATCCGCCAGGCGTCCGGCGCGGCGGCCAGGATCTCGGGCACCGGCATCGCGCCCGCCCCCACCGCCGTGTGCGGCTCGCCCTTCACCATCGGCCCGTCCTTGACGTGCAGCGCGAGCGTGCGCCCGGCCAGGCGGCCGAGCAGGGCGGGCACGTCGGCGCCGCCCACGGCCGCCCAGTACGTGTCGATCTCCAGGAACACCTCGGGGGCGAGCAGGTCGGCCAGCGCCTCGATGGCGTGCCGGCCGTCGATCCTGGGCTCGATCTCCCACCAGTGGTTGTGGTAGCCGATGCGCATGCCGTGCCCGGCCGCCTGCTCGGCCAAGCCGTTCAGCAGGTCGGCGGTGCGCGAGAGGCCGTCGCGGGTGGTGAACTCGGCCTCGGGGACGCCGCCGGGGATGATCACCAGGTCGGCGCCGACCGTGGCGACGGCGTCGAAGACCTCGGCGGGCTCCTGGCTGAGCAGCGCGTACGCGTGCGTGCTGCTCACCGTGAGCCCCAGGTCGTCGATCACCTGGCGGAAGCTCTTGGGGTCGGCGGTCGGGTCGAAGGGCTCGACGGCACCGTAACCGATGCCGGCGATGCGCTCAAGGGTGCCGTCGCGGTCGGCGGCGAGCTGCTCCCTGACGGTGTAGAGCTGGACGCTGAGCGGCCTGGTCATCCACGGACCCCCATGAGGTGCTCAAGGGCGAGCTGGTTGAGCCGGGTGAAGTGGAAGCCGCGCCGGGCCGCCGCCTCGGGGTCGAAGTCGTCGGCGGCCAGGTCCTGCCAGGTCTCGCCCGCGGCGAGGGTGGGCCGGGCCAGCTCGTCCACGCGGGAGGCGCGCAGGGCCTCCTGGACCTCGGGGTCGGCGCGGAAGGCGCGCGACTTCTCCTTCAGGATCAGGTACGTGCGCATGTTCGCGGCGGCCGAGTCCCACACGTCGTCGGGGTCCTCGGTGCGCAGCGGCTTGTAGTCGAAGTGCCGGGGGCCGTCGTAGCCGCCGTTCTCCAGCAGGTCGACCAGGAAGAAGGCGCTCTTGAGGTCGCCATGGCCGAAGATCAGGTCCTGGTCATACTTGGGGCCGTGCTGGCCGTTGAGGTCGATGTGGAACAGCTTGCCGTGCCACAGCGCCTGGGCGATGCCGTGGACGAAGTTGAGCCCCGCCATCTGCTCGTGGCCGACCTCGGGGTTGAGGCCCACCATCTCGGGGTGCTCCAGGTCGTTGATGAGCGCCAGGGCGTGGCCGATGGTCGGCAGCAGGATGTCGCCGCGCGGCTCGTTGGGCTTGGGCTCCAGGGCGAAGCGCAGGTCGTAGCCGCGGTCGAGGACGTACTGGCAGAGCAGGTCCAGGCCCTCCTTGTAGCGGTCGAGGGCCGCCTTGACGTCCTTGGCCGCGTCGGACTCGGCGCCCTCGCGGCCGCCCCAGCACACGTACGTGGTCGCGCCGAGCGAGGCGGCCAGGTCGATGTTGCGCATGACCTTGCGCAGGGCGTACCGGCGCACGTCGCGGTCGTTGCTGGTGAACGCGCCGTCCTTGAACACCGGGTGGGTGAACAGGTTCGTGGTGGCCATCGGGACCTTCATCCCGGTCTCGTCCAGGGCCTTGCGGAAGGCGGCGATCGCCTTGTCCCGGTCGGGCTCGACGGCCAGCAGGTCGTCGTCGTGGAAGGTGACGCCGTACGCGCCGAGCTCGGCCAGCCGGTGCACGCTCTCGACGGGGTCGAGCGCGGGACGGCTCGCGTCGCCGAACGGGTCACGGGCCTGCCAGCCCACGGTCCAGAGTCCGAAGGTGAAGCGATCGGCGGGTGTCGGAGTGAAGGATGACATTTGCTGACGTCCCCTACCTTTAGTCCATAATCTGTACATAATCCTGAGGAGGCATGCATGGTGGCGTCAAGGGGGGTCCGGCATGATTCCATGCGTGCCCGCAATCTGGCCGTGGTACTCCAGGCCGTCCACGCGCACGGCCCGCTCACCAGGGCGGCGCTGGCCGAACTGACCGGGCTGACCAAGACCACCGTGTCCAGCCTGGTCGCGGCCCTGCTGGAGGCCGGCGCGGTGAGCGAGTCGGGCGCGGTGCGCGACGGCGAGCGCGGGCGGCCCGGCGTGGCCGTGCGGCTGAGCGGGCACCGGGTGGCCGCGCTCGGGCTGGAGGTCAACATCGACTATCTGGCCGCCTGCGTGGTCGACCTGACCCGGTCCGTACGCCTGCGCCGCATCCGGCCGGCCGACAATCGCGGCTCCGACCCGGCCGACGTGCTGCAACTGCTGCGCGACCTGGTGAAGGAGGTCACCGCGGAGGCCGAGGCGGCCGGGCTGCGGATCATCGGCGCCGCCCTGGCCGTGCCCGGCACGGTCGAGGACGGCCTGCTGCGCAACGCCCCCCACCTGGGCTGGCGGGACGTACGGGTGGCCGACCTGCTCGACCTGCCGTGCGCGGTCGACAACGAGGCGAACCTGGCGGCGCTGGGCGAGTTGTGGTTCGGCTCGCGGGCGACGGACTTCCTCTACGTCTCCGGCGAGATCGGCGTCGGCGCCGGCCTGGTCGTGGACGGGACCGTGTTCCGGGGGACGTACGGGCTGGCCGGCGAGCTGGGCCATGTCGTCGTGACCCCCGACGGCCCCGCCTGCCGCTGCGGCGGCCGCGGCTGCCTGGAGGTGTACGCGGGCCAGGACGCCCTGCTCGGCGACCTGGACTCGGTCGCCGCCCTGGCCGACGCGCTGGCCGCGGGCGACCGGCGCGCGCTGGCCGCCTGCGCGCGGGCCGGGGAGGCGCTCGGGGTGGCGCTCACGTCGGCCGTGCACCTGATGGACCCCGGCCGGATCGTGCTCGGCGGCGTCTTCGCCCCGCTGTTCCCGTGGCTGGAGACCCCGGCCCGGGACGTGCTGGCGGCCCGGCTGGGGCAGATGCGCGGCACGCCGCCCGCCCTGGTCGTCTCGGCCAACGGCGCCGACGCGGCGGTGCTGGGGGCGGCCGGGCTGATCATCCAGCGGATCGTCGCCGACCCGGCGGACGTGCTGGGCGTGTGACGGGTCAGTAGTAGCCCTTGTTCCCGTCGACCAGCTCTCTGACGATGTCGAGGTGGCCGGCGTGCCTGGCGGTCTCCTCGACCATGTGGATCAGCACCCAGCGCAGCGAGGACGCCGCCGACCTGAAGTCGGGGTGCTTGCCGACGTCGTCGAGCGAGTGGGCGGCGACGATCTCGTTGGAGCGCTCGCACTGCTTGGCGTAGTCGTCGAGGAGCTGGGCCAGCGTGACGCCCTCGACCAGCATGTCGGCGTCTTCGGGCTCCTCCAGGAACTGCGGGTTGCCCTCGGCGCTGCCGCCCAGGAAGAGCACCTCGAACCAGCAGTGCTCGGTCCAGCGCATGTGGGCGACCAGACCGGCCACCGTCATCAGGGGCGAGGTCGGCAGGACCGGCCGGTGGGCGTCGGCCTCGGACAACCCCTCGCACTTCCAGTGGACGATCGAGCGCTGCATGTCCAGCCAGCCGACGAGCTGGGTACGTTCGTCGGCCACGAAGGGCGGACGTACACGGGGTGGCGTCATGCGCGGGAGGCTACTGCAGGGCTCGCCGGCGACGCACCGGATTTTCGGCCGGTTCGCGTATGACCCGGGCGAGCCGCGACAATGGCTCAATGGTGGAAAGTGCAGAGGCCGACTGGGTCTCCAGGTTCGCGGACGAGGTGATCTCCGAGGCGGAGCGTCGTGCCCCGGGCAAACCGATCGTCTGCGCCTCCGGGCTCAGCCCCTCGGGCCCCATCCACCTGGGCAACCTGCGCGAGGTCATGACCCCCCACCTCGTCGCCGACGAGATCAGGCGGCGCGGCCTCGACTGCGTCCACCTGCTGTCCTGGGACGACTACGACCGTTTCCGCAGGGTGCCCGCGGGCGTCGACCCGTCCTGGGCCGAGCACATCGGCAAACCGCTGACCTCGGTGCCCGCCCCGCCGGGCAGCCCGCACGCCAACTGGGCCGAGCACTTCAAGGCGCCGATGACCGCCGCGCTGGCCGAGCTGGGCGTCGACTACCGGGGCATCAGCCAGACCGAGCAGTACACCTCGGGCGTCTACCGGGAGCAGATCCTGCTGGCCGTGCGCGAGCGGTCGCGGATCGACGCGATCCTGGCGGCGTACCGGACCAAGGACGGCGGCCGGGAGGTGGCCGACTACTTCCCGTACAAGCCGTACTGCGAGCTGTGCGAGCGCGACCTCACGAAGGTCACCGCGTACGACGACGAGACGACCGAGCTGGCCTACACCTGCGAGTGCGGGTTCGGCGAGACCGTGCGCCTGGCCGAGCACGACCGCGGCAAGCTGGTGTGGAAGGTCGACTGGCCGATGCGGTGGGCGTACGAGGGCGTGGTCTTCGAGCCGTCGGGCGTCGACCACCACTCCCCCGGCTCGGCCTGGGTCGTCGGCGGCCAGATCGTCGGCGAGGTGTTCGGCGGCGAGCAGCCGATCGGCCCGATGTACGCCTTCGTCGGCATCACCGGCATGGCCAAGATGAGCAGCTCCAAGGGCGACGTGCCGACCCCGGCCGACGCGCTGGGGATCATGGAGGCGCCCGTGCTGCGCTGGCTGTACGCCCGCCGCAAGCCCGCCCAGTCCTTCAAGATCGCCTTCGACCAGGAGATCCAGCGCCTCTACGACGAGTGGGACGCCCTGGCCCGCAAGGTCGACTCCGGCCAGGCCCAGCCCGCCGAGCTGGCCGCCCACGCCCGCGCCGTGGGCACCGCCGCCGGGCCGCTGCCGGCCACGCCGGTCCCGGTGCCCTACCGCACGCTGGCCTCGATCCTCGACATCACCACCGGCCACGACGAGCAGGCGCTGCGCATCCTGCGCGACCTCGACGCCGTCGACCGGCTCGACCAGGCCCGCCCCCGGCTCGACCGGGCGCAGCGCTGGGTGGCCGACCACCTGCCCGCCGACCAGCGCACCCACGTGCGCGAGACGCCCGACCAGGACCTGCTCGACTCCCTCGGCCAGACCGAGCGCGAGTCGTTGCGGCTGCTGGCCGACGGCCTCGACGACTGGACGCTCGACGGTCTCACCAGCCTGGTCTACGGCGTGCCGAAGCTCCAGGCGGGCCTCGACGCCGACGCCAAGCCCACGCCGGAGCTGAAGGCGGCCCAGCGCTCGTTCTTCGTCCTGCTCTACCGGCTGCTGGTGGGCCGCGACACCGGGCCGCGGCTGCCCACGCTGCTCATGGCGGTGGGCGCGGACCGGGTGCGGAAGCTGGTCGGCGGGTGAGGGGCGGCCGCGGGTGAACGGCGTCGTCCTGGTCACCGGGATCTCGGCCGCCGGCAAGTCCACGGTCGCCCAGGCGCTGGCCGAGCGCCTGCCGCGGTCGGCCCACGTCCGGGGCGACGCCTTCCGCCGCATGGTCGTGGGCGGCCGGGCCGAGATGACGCCCGGGTCGGAGGAGGAGGCGGTGCGCCAGTTGCAGCTGCGCTACCGGCTCGCGGCCCAAACGGCGGACTTGTATTTCGAAGCCGGATTTACAGCAATTGTGCAAGATGTGGTCCTTGGAGAGGACTTGGAGCGGTTCACCGGGTGGATCCGCACCCGTCCGCTCCGGGTGGTCGTGCTCGCCCCCGACGCCGCCGCCGTCGAGCGCCGCGAGCGCGAACGCGCCAAGACCGGCTACGGCGCCTGGACGATCGCCCAGCTCGACGCCGCCCTGCGGGCCGAAACGCCGCGCATCGGCCTGTGGCTGGACACCTCCGCCCAGTCCCCCGCAGAGACCGTCGAGGAGATCCTCGCGCGGGCGGACGAGGCATTGGTCGGTGGAGATCGCATATAAGTAGGATCACTGCAAGGCAGTGTCAAGTGGGCTGCATGTGTGCAGGTGCACCTTGTACCCATGAACAAGCAGCCCTTCGCCGCCAGTGTCAGTGTCATCGTCCCCGCGATGAACGAAGCCGAGAACCTTCCCCACGTCTTCGCCACGCTGCCCGACTGGATCGACGAGGTGATCCTGGTCGACGGCAACTCGACCGACGACACCGTCGCCGTCGCGCGCAGGCTGCGCCCCGACCTCCGGGTCGTCGTGCAGAGCCGGCGCGGCAAGGGCAACGCCCTCATCGAGGGCTTCCAGGCCGCCCGGGGCGACATCATCGTCATGATCGACGCCGACGGCTCCACCGACGGCAAGGAGATCCGCTCGTTCGTCGAGACCCTCATCGACGGCGCCGACTTCGCCAAGGGCTCCCGGTACGCCCCCGGCGGCGGCTCCGACGACCTCAGCCCCATCCGGTCGCTGGGCAACAAGTTCCTCACCGGCCTGACCAACATGCTGTACGGCACCCGCTTCACCGACCTGTGCTACGGCTACAACGCCTTCTGGCGCGACCACCTGGACGTCATGGAGCTCGACTGCGACGGCTTCGAGATCGAGACCCTCATGAACGTCCGGGCCGCCCAGGCCGGCCTGGTCATCCACGAGGTGCCCAGCCACGAGCGCTCCCGGATCCACGGCGCGAGCAACCTGCACGCGGTGCGCGACGGCTGGCGCGTACTGAAGACGATCATGCGCGAGCGTACGCGCGGGACCGCCCTGATGCCGCAGACCGAGGTGGCGCTCGCGAAGTAAGAAGTGACATTCTCGGACAATGCGCTACATAGTGATCGGAGCAGGAGCAGTCGGCGGCACCATCGGCGCCCGCCTCCACCAGGGCGGGCACGAGGTCGTGCTCGTCGCGAGAGGCGCGCACCACGAGGCGCTCAAGCGTGACGGACTCCGCCTGATCACCCCCGATTCCGACGAGACTCTGCGCATCCCCGCGGCCTCCGGCCCGATCCCCACCCGCGACGACGACGTGCTGATCCTGGCCACCAAGTCCCAGGACACCCTGGCCGCCCTCGATCCCTGGCCGACGGATCTGCCGGTCGTGTGCGCGCAGAACGGCGTGGCCAACGAGCGCACCGTCCTGCGCAGGTCCGAGCGGGTCTACGGCATGTGCGTGTGGCTGCCGTCCCAGCACCTCGAACCCGGCGTCGTGGCCGCCCACGGCCGGCCGTACTCGGGCCTGCTGCACGTCGGGCGCTACCCCCAGGGTGTGGACGACCTCGCCGGGCGAATCGCCGACGACCTCGGCAAACACGGGCTGCTCGCCCGAGCCACCCCCGACGTCATGCGCTGGAAGCACGGCAAGCTGCTCAACAACCTCGGCAACGCCGTCGAAGCCCTCGTCGGGCACGCCGACGGCATGGCCGAGCTCGCCGACCGGGCCCGCGCCGAGGCCATAAGCGTGTTCGAGCACGCGGGCATCCCCTACTCCACCGCCGAGGACGAGCGCCGGGTCCGCGGCCACCAGGTGGACGTCGTGCCGATCGAAGGCGTCCGGCGGGGCGGCGGATCGTCCTGGCAGAGCCTGGCCAGGGGCAGCGGCTCGATCGAGGCCGACTACCTCAACGGCGAGATCGTCCTGCTCGGCCGCGAGCACGGCGTGCCCACGCCGGTCAACGAAGTGCTGCGCCGCGAGGCCAACCGGGTCGCCCGCGAGAAGCTGCCGCCCGCCTCGATGCCGGTGGCCGAGCTGACCGCGCTCATCGACGCGCGTTCCGCAGCCTGATCCCGCTGAACTCCATGCTGCTGCCGGTCACCTCGTGCCAGAACGGCCACAGGTTGTCCAGCACGCGCAGCTGGATGCCGGCCTGCTCGTGCAGCTCGAACAGGTCGCCCACCGGCTCGGGCGGGCCGATCGGGACGACCGGCTCCCGCGACACCACGGCGTGCGGCGGGTCGCCGATCGGCGCGAACCCGGCCGCGGGCAGGCGGTAGGCGTACAGGCGGACGTCCATGATGGCCTTGAGCCAGGCGTACTCGACGGCGTGCACGCGGTCGCCGCAGCCCGCGCCGGCGATCCTGGCCACGTCCTCGTCGGTGGTGTCCGGCCCGCGCCAGGCCATCGCCCGCGGGCAGGCGCGCGGGAACCAGTGGTCGGGGCAGCGGTCGTGGCCGACCGCCCACACGTACGGCTCGCCGAGCGAGGACGTCACCGCGACCTGGGGCACGAACCGCTCGATGGTCGGGTCCTCGGAGAAGTGCAGCACCTGGCCGGGCTCGGGTCTCATACCCGCCATCATGCGCATACCCCGTCTCCGTCAGGGCAGAAGAAACGCGCTCAGACGACAAGGGGTGAGTTCGGATGGTCTTATTGGGTCTGATCCTGGTCCTGCTCGCCGGCGGCGCCGTCGCCTTGGTGGTGACGGAGGAGAGCTCCAGGTACATCCTGTTCGGCAACACCTACCAGCTCGACCACGTCCAGATGTTCCTCGCCGGAGCGGTCGTCGCGGCCGCCCTGCTGGCGGGGATCTGGCTGATCGGCGCCGGGTCGCGCAGGACCGCCAGGAAGCGCCGCAGGCTGCGGGCCGTCCGCGCCGAGGCGTCCGACCGGGTCTCCCGCCTGGAGGACGAGAAGCGCGACCTCGAACGGCGGCTCGAACGCGACCGCAACCGCGCCGCGCACGACGGCGTGACGGACGGCGGAACGGACGGCCGCGTCGCGCACGAACGGGTCGCGAGCGAGCGGGCCGCGCACGAACCGGTGGACGGCGACCGGCTGGTGGCCGGCGGCCGCCCCGACGACACCAGGCCGTGAGCTCATGGGCGCGAGGGCAGCAGCTTGCCCTCGCGCCAGAGCGCGAACCCCGTGACCAGCGCTCCCACGCCTTCCCAGAGCCCCACGCCGAAGAACTCGCCCGGCGCCGCCCTCGTCAGCACCAGCGTCGTGAACACCGCGAACGTCACCAGCCGGAACGGCACGGTCCACCGGAAGAACGGCGTGTAGTCGGCGGATGCCGCGAAAACGTAATAGACCCCCATGTTCACCGCCGCCATCGACGAAGCCGCCATGTAGACCAGCGTGTAGTCGCCGGACGGGCGTACGTCGAGCACCTCGAAACCCAGCAGGACCAGCAGGGAGTCCGGCGACAGCAGCCCGACGAGCCCGAGTGCGAAGGCGAGCACGCCGAAGACGCCGATGGTCCAACCGGCGGCGGAACGCGGAAGACGCACAGAAATCCTTCCAAAGGGGGGTGTAATCTGCGAGGCGATCTCATCATGCACCCGGAGGTCGCATGCCCCCCACGCGTGGCCGTCCCATTGCTCTGAAGCTCCTGATCCTCCTGCTCGTGCCGCTGCTGTCCCTGGTCGGGCTGTGGGCGTTCGCGGCGGGCCTGACCGGCGGCGACGGCCTTCGCCTGCTGGAGATCAACAAGCTGGCCTCGAACCTGGCCACGCCGTCGGAGCGGATCAACGCCGAGCTCCAGGACGAGCGGCTGGCCTCGGTCGAGTTCCTGGCCACCCACCGCGGCGCGGACAAGCTGGCCAGGCAGCGCGGGCAGACCGACCGGGCGGTGGCGGCCTTCCGCAAGCTGGCCAAGGACCAGCGCGGGATGTCGCCCGAGATGCGCACGCAGCTCGACGTCCTCAACGCCAAGCTCGACCTGCTGTCCGGCATCCGCGCCGAGGTGGACGGCGGCACGGTCGCGCCGCTGGCCGTGATCGACGGCTACAGCCAGATCGTGGACGCCTCCTTCCGCATGTACGACGCGATGGTGCTGGTGCCCGACATGTCGCTGTACCGGCAGGCGCGGGCCGTCACCATGCTCGGCGAGGCCAAGGACCTGGTCTCGCGCGAGCGCGCGATGATCGTCGTGGTGCTGGCCAGAGGGCGGGTCGAGGCCGTCGAGCGGGAGGCGTTCACCGGGATGGTGGCGACCCGGCGGCTGCTGTACTCGCAGGCGCTCTCGCACCTGGACGGCGGCCTGCGCGGCCCGTACGCGCAGCTGGCCACCTCACCCGTCTACAAGGAGTTCCTCGACGCCGAGGACGCCATCCGGGGCCAGGCCGCGATGAACGGCCTGCCCGCCACCGCCGCCACCTGGGAGGTGGACGGCCAGAACCTGTGGGCGGTGCTCGAACGCGACCAGGGACAGGCCGTGGAGGGCATCGTGGCCCGGGTGACGCCGGCCGCCGAGAGCATCCTGATCAAGATCGGCGTGGCCGGCGGCGTGGGCCTGCTCGCCGTGCTCGCCTCGATCCTGCTGTCGCTGCGCTTCCGCCGGCGGCTGGTCCGCGAGCTGGCCGGGCTGCGCGACGCGGCCACCGAACTGGCCGAGGTGCGGCTGACCGGGCTGATCGAGCGGCTGCGCACGAACACCCGCCCGCCCACGGCCGCCGAGGTCGCGCCGCTGGAGGTCAGGACGGAGACCTCCGAGGTCGCCGACATCGTGCGGGCCTTCAACCACGTGCAGTCCACGGCCGTGGAGGCCGCCGTCGACCAGGCCAGGCTGCGGCACGGCGTCAGCCAGGTCTTCGTGAACCTGGCCCGGCGCAACCAGTCGCTGCTGCACCGCCAGCTGCTCCAGCTCGACAGCATGGAGCGGGCCACCGAGGAGCCCGACCTGCTGGCCGACCTGTTCAAGCTGGACCACCTCACCACCCGCATGCGCAGGCACGCGGAGAGCCTGATCATCCTGTCCGACCAGGCCCCCGGGCGCGGCTGGCGCAACCCGGTGGCCATCCTCGACGTGCTGCGCGCGGCCGTCGCCGAGGTCGAGGAGTACGAGCGCGTCGAGATCCTGCCGCCGCCGCAGACCGCCCTGCTCGGCGCGACCGTCACGGACGTGGCCCACCTGCTGGCCGAGCTGGTCGAGAACGCCACCCTCTTCTCACCCCCGCAGACCAGGGTGGACGTGCGCAGTTCGAGCACCCCGAACGGCCTGATGATCGAGATCGAGGACCGCGGCCTCGGCCTGCCCCGCGTCGAGCTGGACGAGCTCAACGACCGGCTGGCCAAGATGCCGGAGTTCGACCTGGCGCAGAGCGACCGGCTGGGCCTGTTCGTGGTCGGCCGGCTGGCCGCCCGGCACGACATCAAGGTCACCCTCGCGCCCTCGCCCTACGGCGGCCTGACCGCGATGGTCTTCCTGCCCTCAGCCCTCCTGGCCGACCAGCCGGTCCTCGCCGGGAGCTAGGTAGGCCGTCCCGCCCGAGGCCCGCGCCCGCGCGGCCGCCAGCAGCCGCCGGTGGCCGTGAGCGGGCAGCAGGCGGGCGGCCTCCTCGTGGGTGTAGAACCCGTGGTCGTCCAGCTCCTCGGCCTGCAAGGTGATCACCGTGCCCGACGGCAGCTCGCCACAGTCGAACATGAAGTTGACCATCGCGTACGGCACGTAGGCCAGGCCGTCGACCCAGCTCACGGCGAGCAGCCGGCCGACCTCCAGCACCAGGCCGAGCTCCTCGGCGACCTCCCTGGCGCACGCCTGCGCCGGGTGCTCCCCCGCGTCGATGATGCCGCCGGGGAAGGACCAGTGGTCGCGGTAGTTGGGCTTGACGAGCAGGGCCCGGCCCCGCTCGTCGGTGATGTAGGCCGCGGCTCCGGTGACGACCCGGTTGACGGTGGACCAGAAATCGTTCACCGGGCCAACGTTACGGCAGCACCTGCAGCAGCGCCTGGGTCCTGGCCCTGGCCGGTTCCTCGATCCGCTGGCTCTCCTTGCCCGCCGCGTCCAGCACGACCAGCGTGTTGTGCGCGCCGCCCGCCACGCGGACCACCAGCCGCCCGTCGGCCAGGTAGAACGCGCCGATCAGCCGGCCCTTGACGGCCGGGGTGAGCTTCCGGCCCGTCACCAGGTCGACCACGGCGGGCTTGAAGGCCGCCGGCCAGCTCCCGTCGCCGAGCGCGGCGGGATCGGCCGGGACCGCGACGACCGCGTTGCGGCCGTTCGGCGACAGGCTCTGCACGTGGGTGACGAGCTTGACGCCCTTGGCCCTGGCGGCCTTCCCTGTCCTGACGTCGAGCCGGTAGACGGCGTCGGCCTCGCCGGTGTAGCCCGCGAGGTAACGGCCGCCCGCCGCCCACGCCAGATGGCACACGCCCTTGGACGTGCCGAGCCTGCGCCCGCCGGTGCCGTCGGCCTTGACCGCCATGACGGTCTCGCCCTTGCCGACGTAGGCGACCTGCGTCGAGTCGGGCGACCAGACGGGGGTCAGGCACGGCGTGCCGCCCTGGAGCTTCGTGGCCGCGGTGACGGTCTTGGCGCCGTCCTTGACCTGGAGGTCGCCGCCGTCGGTCACCCAGGCGGCCTTCCTGCCGTCCGGCGAGACGGCGAACTGCGGCAGCGCGCCGATCTTGGCGAGAGTGCTCCACTCACCGCCTTCGTAGCGGGCGAGCCGGTGGCCGTCGTCGGCGTAGACGGCGGCGCCCGAGAGCTCGGGCGCGGTGGCCGCCGACGCAGGGGCGGGGGCCAGCAGCGCGGCGCCGAGGGCGATCCCGGCCACAACACGAATCTTCATGACAGCTAATGGTGCCGTAACGGATCAAAGACGCATGAACGGCTCGCTGAAGTGCGCGGTGGCGATCGTCGCCCGCTCGGCCCGCAACGCCGCCAGGACCTCGGTGCGCGTGCGCGCGGCCGTCTCCTGGTCGTCGTCGTAGGCGTAGTGGATGCCCGGGTCGGCCAGTTGCACCGGGTGGAGCACGAGGTCGCCGGTGATGGCCAGGTCGCCGACCCTGGCGATCTGGTGACCGGGGGTGTGGCCGGGCGTGTGCTGGACGTGGATGCCCGGCGCGATCTCGGCCTGCCCCTCGACGACGTGGAGCTGGTCCTTGAGCGGGGTCAGCAGGTCGGACATGGCTCCTGAGGCCGAGTCCACCTCGGCCCGCTGGAGCACGTGGCGCGCGTTCTCGAACACCGGCCGGCCGCCTGTGACCGCGCCGCTCGCGTGGTCGCTGTGCAGGTGGGTGAGGACGACGGTGCCGATGTCGGCGGGCGCGACGCCCACCGCCGCCAGCTCGTCCGTCAGGACGCCGGGCACGGGCGCCCAGCCGGCCGCCGGGGAGTCCTCCCCGCCGATGCCGGTGTCGACGAGGGTGAGGCGGCCTGCGCCGTCGCGCAGCAGGTAGCAGTGGAAGTGCAGGACCCACGGATCGTCCGCCGGACCGGATCCGGGGAACATCTCGGCGAGCGGGAGGCGGATCGCGGGGCCCATCGGGCCCACCGCGTCGCAGAGCGGCGTCACCTCGACGCCGGAGACGGTGATGGGGCTGTGCTTCATCCCGCCTAGGTTAGGCGGCGACGGGCTGCCGGGGAACGTACTCGTTCTCCAGGTCGGCGGCGTAGACGGCGCGGCAGCAGTGGGCGCACCGGTACATGATCGGGCCCTCGTCGAGCGTGTGCTGGCACTGCGGGCAGTGGACGGTGTTCATGGTGTTCCCCCAAGGAGCTCGGATGTGTCCATGGAACCCCCGCCGAGTTGCAGGGGTCCTGCATGTCACTTGACACGGTGCCGCTGCGCTGATGGGGGTTGTGTGCCTTCGCCGCACCGCCGGCCGGGGGTCTTCCTCACGGCGTGGTGCGATGAAGAACATTGTCACGCGTACGGGCCGGGACACGCGGCAGAACACACCAGAACCGTCCGGGAATAGTCCAAGAGGGCTAGGCGTTTAATGGGGCGGAACGTGTGGTATCTTCCCCACAAGCGTTGAGCTTCCGCTCCGCTGGTTCTGCTCCAGCCCCGCCCAGGTTTCTCCGGGCCCGGCTTCTTCATCGCACTCGCCGATCTCCGGTCGGCGCATCTCCCCCAAAGGGGCTCATCATGTCTGTTCACACCATTCCGCAGCAGCGCGCGGAAACGCCCGCAGGGCAGGTGAGCGGCCTCCTCGACGTACAGGAGAAGTCCGCCTTCATCCGCGCGGAACACCTTCCCGGACCGGGCGACGTCCGCGTGCCCGCCGAGCGGGTCAGGCAGCTCGGGCTGCGCCGCGGCGACCGCGTCGTGGCCACCGTGGCCGGGAACAAGCTGGCCGGCGTCCAGTCCGTCAACGGCCTGGCCGAGTGGCGGGACCGGCCGCGTTTCGAGGAGCTGACGCCCGTCCACCCGGACGAGCGGCTGGTCATCGAGACCGGGTCGCTCAGCACCCGGGTCATCGACCTGGTCGCGCCCATCGGCAAGGGACAGCGCGGTCTCATCGTGGCGCCGCCCAAGGCCGGCAAGACGATGGTGCTGCAGGCGCTGGCCGCCGCGGTCACCCGCAACCATCCCGAGGTGCACCTCATGGTCGTGCTCGTGGGCGAGCGGCCCGAGGAGGTGACCGAGATGCGGGCCTCCGTCCAGGGGGAGATCTTCGCCTCCACCTTCGACCACCCCGACCGCGACCACGCCGCCGTCGCGGAGCTGGCCCTCGAACGCGCCAAGCGCCTGGTGGAGGGCGGCCGCGACGTCGTGCTGCTGCTCGACTCGCTGACCCGGCTCGGCCGGGCCTACAACAACCTCGCGCCCGGCGGCGGCCGGGTGCTCACCGGCGGCATCGACGCCCGCGCCCTCTACCCGCCCAAGCGCTTCTTCGGCGCGGCCCGCAACGTCGAGGGCGGCGGCTCGCTGACCATCCTCGCCAGCGCCCTCGTGGACACCGGCTCCCGCATGGACAACAGCCTGTACGAGGAGTTCAAGGGCACCGGCAACATGGAGCTCCACCTCGCCCGCGACCTGGCCGAGCGACGCCTGTTCCCGGCGGTCGACCTGGAGGCCTCCGGCACCAGGCGCGAGGAGATGCTGCTGCACCCGCAGGAGCTGCAGGTGATCTGGCGGCTGCGCCGCACGCTGGCCGGGCTGGACCGGCAGCAGGCCCTGGAGACGCTCGTCGGCAAGCTGCGCGCGACGCCGTCCAACGCCGCGTTCCTGCTGGAGGCGCTGCGCGCGGCGGCGTGAGGCCGCTGGAGAATGGGCGCATGCTGGCCGACATCGTCGAACACCTGATCTGCCCCGTCTGCCACGCGGACGTGGAGCTCGCCGACGGCGCACTGCGGTGCGCGCGCGGGCACTCCTTCGACGTGGCCAAGCAGGGGTACGTCAGCCTGCTCACCGGGTCACGCCCGCCCGGCACCGCCGACAGCCCCGCGATGGTGGCCGCGCGGGCCGAGTTCCTGGCGGCCGGGCACTACGCCCCGCTGGCGCAGGCGCTGGCGGAAACCGTACGCGTACGGGTGGCGGCCGGAGAAAAACGTGAATCTTCTACTGAATCGAATGACGAAACCGGGCCGGGAGCGTACGGTGGGGCGGGAGTGGAGGCCGGTCCGCAAGGTGGGCCGGTGACCGTCGAAGGTCTCGGCGCGGCGGGCAGGGTCGCACCGCTGATCGTCGACGCCGGCACGGGCACCGGGCACTACCTGGCGGCCGTGCTCAATGCGGTGGACGATGGCATCGGGATGGCGTTCGACGTCTCCAAGCACGCCGTACGGCGGGCGGCGCGGGCGCATCCGAGGCTGGGGGCGTTCGTGGCGGACGTGTGGCGGCCGCTCCCGATCCGGCATGGGGTGGCCGATGTGGTGATCGATGTGTTCGCGCCCAGGAACGGGCCCGAGTTCCGGCGGATCCTGCGCCCTGGAGGGGCCGCGGTCGTCGCGACCCCGGCGGCGGCGCACCTGAGCCCGCTGGTCGGGGAGCTGGGGCTGCTCTCGGTGGACGAGGAGAAGGATCTCCGGGTCGCCCGCAGCATGCAGGGGTTCACCATGACCGGACGGCGCGCCATCGAGTTCGACATGGAGCTCGGACCGGACGAGCTGGTCCAGGTCGTGGGAATGGGCCCGAGCGCGTGGCACACTGATTCCGCCGAGCTGGCCGCCCGCATATCCGGTTATTTCAGCCGACATGCCAAGAATGGCCATAATAAAGTTACGGTCAGAGCCGCGTTTCATCTGTCTATCTTCGAGCCTGAGCCCCGTTCAAGACCTGTTCCTTGACGGGCATCTGCGACTGGTGTTACTGATGGGGCATTTAGTCCGAAATTCCCCCACATTCCCCGAGTATTTCCCCGACTCAGGCGCAATACTGGACGGCATCCCGCACCCAGAGGGCGTGGGCCATCGATGGGAGGGGGCGCGCCGGATGAAGGCGGAGGAACGCTGGCAGGCCAGGTTCCGCGCGTCGCGCATGACGCTGCCGGCCTGGGCCCGCCAGGCCCCGAACCGCTCCATCTACCGCTCCAACGCCACCGGGACGTGGGAGGTCTACGCCTGGGACCGGGCGACCGGCGCCGTGCGCCAGGTCACCGACCGGCCCAAGGGCACCGCGTACGCGGCGATCGACCCGGCGGGACAGTGGATCTACTGGTTCGCCGACACCGACGGCGACGAGTTCGGCACCTGGTGGCGCCAGCCGTTCGCGGGCGGTCCGAGCGAGCCGGCCGCGCCCGGCCTGCCGCCGGGCCAGCCGGGCGGCATCGCGCTGTCGGCCACCGGCCTGGCCGCCATCAGCCTGGCCAGCGAGGGCACGTTCCGGATCCACCTGGTACGCCCCGGCGCGCCGGCCGAGCTGCTGTACGAGCACGCCGAGGCCGCCTGGGTGACCGACATGTCCCTCGACGGCTCCCTCATCGCCATCAACCACGGCGAGTACGGCGACTTCCGGCGTCCGGCGCTGCGCGTCGTCGACCAGCACGGCGAGACCGTCGGCGAGCTCTACGACGGCCCCGACAAGGGCGTGCACGGCCTCCGCTTCGCCCCGGTGCTCGGCGACCGCCGCCTGCTGACCCTGCACGAGCGACGCCAGCGCCACGAGCCCCTGGTCTGGGACCCGGTCACCGACGAGCAGCGCGAGATCTGGCTGAAGGACCCCGGCGACCTGGCCGCCGAGTGGTTCGACGACGGCCGCGGCCTGCTGATCGTGCGCGACCACCGCGCCCGCAGCTACCTGCACCGCTACGACCTGGCGGGCGGCGTCCTGACCCTCATCGACACCCCGCACGGCGTGATCGACGAGGCCGCGCCGCGGCCCGGCGGCCACATCGAGTACTCCTGGTCCAGCGGCTCGCGCCCGCCGGTCATCCGGTCGAGCAACGGCCAGGTCGTGCTCAACGCGGGCGGCCCGCCGGCGCCGCCGAGCGTCCCCGTCGAGGACCTCGACGTCGAAGGGCCAGGCGGGCGCATCCACGCGCTGGTGTCCAAGCCCGAGACCGGCGCGGCGCCCCACCCGGCGGTCTTCCTCATGCACGGCGGCCCGACCGACCACGACCGCGACGCCTTCTCCCCCGAGGTCGCGGCCTGGGTCGACGCGGGCTTCGCCGTCGTCCGCGTCAACTACCGCGGCTCGACCGGCTACGGCTCCGCCTGGCGGGACGCGCTGCACGGCGACGTCGGGCACATCGAGCTGGCCGACATCGCCGCCGTGCGCCAGGCGCTGGTGGACCGGGGCACGATCGACCCCGCCCGGCTGATCCTGGCCGGCACCGCCTGGGGCGGTTACCTCTCGCTGCTCGGCCTGGGCGTCCAGCCCGGCCTGTGGGCCGCGGGCATCGCCGCGGTGCCCATCGCCTGCCACCAGACGTGCTACGAGGACGAGGCCGAGAGCCTGCGCGCCTACCAGCGCGCCCTGCTCGGCGGCTCCCCCGACGAGCAGCCCGAGCGGTACGCGTTCTGCTCGCCGATCACGTACGTGGACCAGATCAAGAGCCCCCTGCTGATCCTCGCCGGCGAGAACGACACCCGCTGCCCGCTGCGCCAGATCGAGAAGTACGTGGCCAAGCTCGCCGAGCACGGCCGCGAGCACGAGCTCTACACCTACGGCGCCATCCGCGGCTCGCTCGTGGTCGCCGAGCGCATCGCCCAGACGGCCCTGCAACTGGAGTTCGCCCGCAAGCACGTGCACGTCGGCTGACCTCGCGCGCACGTCGTGGGAGCGCTCCTGCGGGGGCGCTCTCGCGCCGGTCAGCGCGCGCGCAGGACCACGATGGCGAGGTCGTCGGCGCTCGGCTCGGCGGCGAACTCCGCCGCGCCCCTGCGGATGCGCTCGGCCACCGCCCTGGCCGACAGCCCGGCGCACTCGGCCAGCAGCTTGGCCAGACCGCCGTCGTCGTCGAGCAGCCGCCCGCCCGAGCGCCGCTCGGTCACGCCGTCGGTCACCGCCAGCAGCACGTCGCCGTGGTCGAGATGGATGGTGTCGGCCTCGAACACGACCTCGTGGAAGACGCCGAGCAGCGACTGCGGCGTGGTCACCGCCTCCACCTTGCCGCTCGGCCTGAGCCGCAGCGCCTCGGGATGGCCGGCGGACACCAGCCGCACCTCCAGGCCGGACGCCACGGGCGTGATGTCGCCGTGGAGCAGCGTGAGGAACCTGGCCCGCTCGCCCTCCTCCAGGATCGCCTGGTTGAGCCGGCCGAGCACCGCGGCGACGCCGTAGCCCTCGCGGGCCAGCAGGCGCAGCGTGTGGCGGGCCAGGCCGGTCACCGCGGCGGCCTCGGGGCCGGTGCCGCAGACGTCGCCGATCGCGAAGCGCCAGGAGTCGTCGCCCGCCTTGAACAGGTCGTAGAAGTCGCCGCCGACCTCGTTGGCCTCGCCGGCGGGCTCGTAGATGACGCCGTAGTCGAGACCGGGCACCTCGGGCTCGTTGGGCGGCAGGAGGCTGCGTTGCAGCGCCCGGTTGGCCGCGGCCTGCTGGGCGTAGAGCCGGGCGTTGTCCATGGCCAGCGCGGCGCGCCTGCCGATGTCGTCGGCGAACTGGATGACCTCGTCGGGGAAGCGGTCGGACCGGCCCAGGCACATCATGCCGAGCCCGCGGCCGCGCGCGGTGAGCGGCACGGCCAGCACCTGGGAGTCGTTCAGGTGGATGACGGACGTGGCCCTGGTGTCGGCCGCGCCGACGTCCATGTCCGTGAGCTGCTCGCGCAGGCCGTCGATGCGGGCCTCGTCGGCGTGCCAGAGGTAGACCAGCCGCAGCGGGCCGCCCGAGTTGCCGGCGGTGTAGACCGCGCACCAGCTCGACAGGCGGGGCACGACGATCTGGGCGATGATCGCCGGGACCATGTCGGGGTCGAGGGTGCCGGCCAGCAGGTCGCTGGCGTCGGCCAGGAAGCCGAGCCAGTGGGGGCCACGAGCGCTCTCCTCCGCCCATTCGGCGGCCACCTGGTCCACGGAGCCGGGTAGCGTGAGCCTTGCCCAATGGACACGGGAATCGCCCGCGAAGGTGACTCCCCACTCCTCCACGTTCACGGAAGGAGCCTTCGGGTCACCGTGCGCGTTGATCCGCTGCCGCAGTTCGACCTGGACTGAGTCCCCGTAATGCTTCCAAATCACCTCAAACGGCTCGTCAGAGACCTGCTCCGCCAGATCGCCGGCCACCTGCTCGGCGGTGTGGAGCACGCTGACGGTGGCCCACGCGGTCATCACCTCGCGCGTGAACCTCATCGCAGCCGTCACAGCGGTATCGCCAGGCGCGAAGGTCGCGGCCAGGACCGCGTGGGGAGAAGCAGTCATCCCATCGTGCCTACCACACTTCTCACTGACTTGGGGTAAATCCAAGGGCAGGACTACGAGCTACTCATCGTGACAGACTTGACTCACTCGCCGGGACCCGTCGCGAGTGAAGGAGGCCCCATGACCACGGCCAAGGCCGCATCAAGCCCGGAGGAGCGGACCTATACGGAATCGGATCTCGTTCCCGTGCTGGAGACTCTCTTCTCCTGGCGTGACGGCGATTTCCGGCGTCGGGTCCCGCACGCTCCTCCCGGCATCCTCAGCGAAGTGCGCCTGCTGCTGAACGAAGTGGCCGACCGCCGCGAACACCTCGCGAACGAGCTGGCGAGAGTTCGCAAAGAAGTCGTCAAGGAAGGGCGCTTCGGCGAGCGGCTGACGCCCGGCCCGGGCGTCGGGGCGTGGTCCGAGAGCGTCGAGTCGGTCAACATGCTGATCGACGCCCTGGTCAGCCCGGTCAGCGGCGCGGCCGACGTGATCGACGCGGTGGCCAAGGGCGACCTGTCGCGGCGCATCGACCTCGACCGGTCGGCCCGCGGCGAGGTGCGCCGCCTGGGCAAGGCCATCAACGGCATGGTCGACCAGCTCGCCCTGTTCAACTCCGAGGTCACCAGGGTCGCCCGCGAGGCGGGCACCGAGGGCCGGCTGGGCGGCAGCGCCAACCTGCGGGGCATGTCGGGAAGCTGGCGCGACCTCACCGAGGCCGTCAACACGATGTCCTCGCGCGTGGCCGCGCAGGTCCGCGACATCGCCGTGGTCACCACGGCGGTCGCCAAGGGCGACCTGAGCCGCAAGGTCACGGTCGACGCCGTGGGCGAGATGTTCGAGCTGAAGAACACCGTCAACACGATGGTCGACCAGCTCTCGGGCTTCGCCGAGGAGGTCACCCGCGTGGCCCGCGAGGTGGGCACGGAAGGCCAGCTGGGCGGTCAGGCGCAGGTCACCGGCGTGTCGGGCGTCTGGAAGGACCTCACCGACAACGTCAACTTCATGGCCAACAACCTGACCTCGCAGGTGCGCTCGATCGCCACCGTCGCGACGGCGGTAGCCCAGGGCAACCTGTCGAAGAAGATCACCGTTGACGCCGAGGGCGAGATCCTGCAGCTCAAGGACACCCTCAACACCATGGTCGACCAGCTGTCGTCCTTCGCCGACGAGGTCACCCGAGTCGCCCGCGAGGTCGGCACCGAGGGCAAGCTCGGCGGGCGCGCCGAGGTGAAGGGCGTGTCGGGCGTCTGGAAGGACCTCACCGACAACGTCAACTCGATGGCCAACAACCTGACCTACCAGGTGCGCAACATCGCCCAGGTGACCACGGCCGTGGCCAACGGCGACCTCACCCGCAAGATCGACGTCGACGCCCAGGGCGAGATCCTCGAACTCAAGTCGACCATGAACACGATGGTCGAGCAGCTGTCCTCGTTCGCCTCCGAGGTCACCCGCGTGGCCCGCGAGGTGGGCACCGAGGGCCAGCTGGGCGGCCAGGCGCAGGTGCGCGGCGT
Organism: Nonomuraea sp. NPDC050227; assembly: GCF_044459705.1. NCBI lineage: Bacteria > Bacillati > Actinomycetota > Actinomycetes > Streptosporangiales > Streptosporangiaceae > Nonomuraea > Nonomuraea sp. NPDC050227. The sequence continues at coordinate 597,085 of NZ_JBITJF010000001.1, forward strand.
GTCCGGGGTCTGGAAGGACCTCACCGACAACGTCAACTCGATGGCCAACAACCTCACCTCGCAGGTGCGCCAGATCGCGGCCGTCTCGTCCGCGGTGGCGCAGGGCAACCTGTCGAAGAAGATCACCGTTGACGCGCAGGGCGAGATCCTGCAGCTCAAGGACACCCTCAACACCATGGTCGACCAGCTGTCGTCGTTCGCCGACGAGGTCACCCGCGTGGCCCGCGAGGTGGGCACGCAGGGGCAGCTGGGCGGCCAGGCGCGGGTGCAGGGCGTGTCGGGCGTGTGGAAGGACCTCACCGACAACGTCAACTTCATGGCGAACAACCTGACCTATCAGGTGCGCAACATCGCCGAGGTCACCACGGCCGTGGCCAACGGCGACCTGACCCGCAAGATCGACGTCGACGCCCAGGGCGAGATCCTGGCGCTGAAGACCACCATCAACCGGATGGTCGACCAGCTGTCCTCCTTCGCCTCCGAGGTCACCCGCGTGGCCCGCGAGGTGGGCTCGGAGGGCCAGCTCGGCGGCCAGGCCCGGGTCGAGGGCGTCGAGGGCACCTGGAAGCGGCTCACCGAGAGCGTCAACGAGCTGGCCGGCAACCTGACCACGCAGGTGCGCGCCATCGCGACCGTGACCAGCGCCGTGGCCCGGGGCGACCTGACCCGGTCGATCGCCGTCGAGGCGCAGGGCGAGCTGGCGGAGCTTAAGGACAACATCAACTCGATGGTGGCCAACCTCCGCGAGACGACCCAGGCCAACCAGGAGCAGGACTGGCTCAAGTCGAACCTGGCCCGCATCTCCCGGCTCATGCAGGGCCACCGCGACCTGTTCGAGGTGGCCAAGCTGACGATGAGCGAGCTCACTCCGCTGGTCTCGGCCCGCTACGGCGCCTTCTACGGCATCGACCCCGAGGGCGACCACGAGCTGACGCTGATCGGCGGCTACGGGGTGCGTCCCGACCGGGGGCCGCGCCGGCGGTTCGCGATCGGCGAGGGCATCGTCGGCCAGGCGGCGGCCGAGGGCAGGCACATCATCCTCGACGACGTGCCGCCGCAGTTCATCACCATCGACAGCGGGCTCAGCCAGTCCACGCCCGCGCAGATCGTCGTGCTGCCGATCCTGTTCGAGAACCGCGTGCTCGGCGTGCTGGAGCTGGCCTCCTTCACCCCGTTCGGCGAGGTGCACCTCGACTTCCTGACGCAGCTCGTCGAGACCATCGGCGTCACGATGAACACGATCATCGCCAACTCCCGCACCGAGGACCTGCTGACCGAGTCCCAGCGGCTCACCCGCGAGCTGCAGGAGCGCTCCGACGAGCTCCAGCGGCAGCAGGAGGAGCTGCGCAGGTCCAACGCCGAGCTGGAGGACAAGGCGGCGCTGCTGGCCAAGCAGAACCGCGCGATCGAGATCCAGAACTTCCAGATCGAGCAGGCCCGCCGCACCCTGGAGGAGCGCGCCGAGCAGCTCGCGGTCTCCTCGCGGTACAAGTCCGAGTTCCTCGCGAACATGTCCCACGAGCTGCGCACGCCGCTCAACAGCCTGCTGGTGCTGGCCAAGCTGCTGACCGAGAACGCCGAGGGCAACCTGACGTCCCAGCAGGTCGAGTTCGCCCGCACGATCCACAGCGCGGGCTCGGCGCTGCTGCAGCTCATCAACGACATGCTCGACCTGTCGAAGGTCGAGGCGGGCCGGATGGACATCCATCCGATCCAGGTGTCGCTGCCCAAGATGGTCGACCTGCTGGAGGCGGCCTTCGCGCCGCTGGCCCAGGACAAGGGGTTGTCCTTCGGCGTCGAGGTGGCCTCCGACGTGCCGAGCGAGCTGCGGGCCGACGAGCAGCGCCTGCAGCAGGTGCTGCGCAACCTGCTGTCCAACGCGGTGAAGTTCACCCCGAAGGGCGAGGTCAAGCTGCGGGTCGCGGCGGCCCCCCGAGGGGTCGACTTCGACGACGACACCCTCCACGACGCCACCGACCTGCTGGCCTTCCAGGTGATCGACACCGGCATCGGCATCGCGCCCGACAAGCGCGAGGTCATCTTCGAGGCGTTCAGGCAGGCCGACGGCACCACCAGCCGCAAGTACGGCGGCACCGGCCTCGGCCTGGCCATCTGCCGCGACATCGCCCGGCTGCTCGGCGGCGAGATCCACGTCGAGAGCGAGCTGGGCAGGGGCAGCACGTTCACCCTCTACCTGCCGGCCTCCTACACCGGCCCGCTGGCCGCCACCGACGGCAGCACGGCCCCGCGCCGGCAGCTCATGACCTCGCCCGCCGAGGAGCAGGCCGCCGCCGCGACCCTGCCCGAGCCGCCGCCGCTGGACATGCCGATGCCCGAGCTGGTCGAGCCGCCGGTGGAGACGCCCGCCCAGTGGCAGGGCGACGACCCGCTCAACGGCGCCAAGATCCTCATCGTCGACGACGACATCCGCAACGTGTTCGCCCTCACCAGCGTGCTGGAACGACACGGATCGACGGTCGTCTACGCCGAGAACGGCCGCGAGGGCATCGAGCAGCTCGAACGGAACGAGGACGTCGCGCTCGTGCTGATGGACATCATGATGCCGGAGATGGACGGCTGGGCCACGACCTCGGCCATCCGGCGCATGCCCCAGTTCGCCGACCTGCCGATCATCGCGCTGACCGCTAAGGTCATGCGTGGTGATCGCGAGAAGAGCATCGCCTCGGGCGCGTCCGACTACGTGCCCAAGCCGGTCGACGTCGATCGCCTGCTCGAACGGCTGCGCGGCTGGCTCAGCCGTGGGCGGGGAGCCACGACCGACTCGTCGCCCTCAACCGCTGAAGGGTCGTGATCGATGCCGGACCGTGCAAAGATCCTCCTGGTCGACGACCGCGAGGAGAACCTGATCGCCCTGGAGGCGATCCTCAGTTCGCTCGACCTGGTGCCCGTACGCGCCAGGTCCGGCGAGGAGGCGCTCAAGGCGCTGCTCAACACCGAGTTCGCGCTGATCCTGCTCGATGTCCGGATGCCGGGCATGGACGGCTTCGAGACGGCCGCCCACATCAAGCGGCGGGAGCGGACCAGGAACATCCCGATCATCTTCCTGACCGTGGTCGACAGCGCCCCCGACTACGCCTTCCGCGGATACGCGGCGGGGGCGGTCGACTATCTCACCAAGCCGTTCGACCCCTGGGTGCTGCGAGCGAAGGTGTCGGTGTTCACCGAGCTCTACAACATGAACAAGCGCCTGGCCGAGCAGGCGTCGTTGCTCCGCGAGCGGCTGACCGGCGAGCTGCCGCCCGGAGCGGGTGACCACGCCTCGGTCCTGCCGGAGTTGTCCCGGCGGCTGACGGCGGTGGAGGACGAACTGGCCCGGGTGCGGGAGCTGGCCCGCAAGTCGCAGGATCCGGCGCTCGCCGTGCCGCTGGCCGACCTGGGCGATCGGGTCGCCCACCTGCGCGCCGGGTTCGACGCGCTCTCCTGATCTCGTCCCGTCCGACGCCCGGGCCGCCACTCTTGGCGCCCGGGCGTCCGGCTTGCCGTGCGCGGGTGGGTCAGTGGCGGGCGCGTTCGAGGGCGTCCCAGAAGCCGCGGCGCAGGGCGTGGCGGACCTCGTCGTGCAGCAGGAAGTCGATCGGCAGCGAGGAGCCCTGCAGGAGGCGGGCCTCCAGGTCGGAGGGCATGCGCGGCTTGCGGGCCAGCACCGCCTCCAGCCACAGCGCGGGCGCGTCGCGGGCCACGGACTCGCCGAAGTCGTGCCCTTCGCGATGGGCGGCCTTCACGGCGTCGGCCAGCGTGGTGGCCCCGGCGGTGGCGGCGGGCGGCGGGGAGACGGGCGCGGCCTGCGGCCCGGTGTACGGCCCGAGCTGCGCCGGCTGGTAGGCGCCCCCCGAGGACGGCGTGGCGAACTGCCCGGTGCTGGGCGAGGCGGACTGCGGCTGCTGCAGCGGCCCGGTCGGCGGCACGGACGGCGGCACGGACGGCGGCACGGACGGCGGGATCGACGGCGGCTGCTCCTGGTACCCCGAGTACGACGGCAGCACCGGCGGCGTGGCCGACCGCCCGCCCGAGGACGCCTGCCCGTTGGCGGACGACTGGCCGGAGGAGGGGGCCGCGTGGCTCCCGGAGTGCTGCCCGGCCGCGTGACTGCCCGCGGACGGCGCCGGCGGCAGCGAGGCCGTCGGGGTCGCCGGGGGCGCGGCCGGCGGCGCGGGCGGCAGCGAGGGGGCGGCGTGCCCGTTGCTGAGCGGCTGGTGGTGGCCGTTGGAGGACTCGGTGACGCCGCTCACCATCGTGACATAGGGCCGCAGGTGGGCGTTGCCCAGCTCGACCAGGTCGTCGCACTCCTGCCGCAGCGACCGGGACACGGCCCACCCGCCGTCGGCGGCGATGTGGATGACGGTGACCCTGATGCCGAGGTCTTGTGCGTCGCACACCACCTGGGCGAGGTCTTCGTCGCCGCTGACGACGACGGCGTCGCAGATGGCGTTGTTGCGGGCGAGGGTCATGAGGTCGCGATGGACCTGGGCGTCGACGCCTTCGCGGCGGCCCGGCCGGATGCGCGAGAGCCTGAGCTTGAGGCCCGGGATGTCGGCCAGCGCGTCGTGCTCCGGGGTGCGGCGGCCCTCGACGGTCGCCTCGTACCAGTAGCACCGCAGCAGCGGCAGGCCCGTGCGTTCGCGCGACAGGTTGGTCATCAGCTGGAGGAGCCCGGGATAGTCCCAGGCGACGGCCTCTCGATGGCGAGTGCCGTGCACGGCCATCGCTCCGTCCGCCAGCAGATAGCCGGCGTCCACGAACAGCGCACAGCGATCCACTGACACCGCCCCTTTCCTGGTGGTCCGACCTTGCTGGCTCTGCACCGTCAGAGACCGGACTCGGCGGCCCTCTTTCAGGGTAATGAAAGCAGGTGATCGCGCGAGGGTGAATCCCGACGATTCGACCGCGGGCCGCCGTGCAGCCGGACCATTTAGGCAGACCGTACCAGTTCGTCCTGTTTGCGGTCATGAGCGTGCCCTGACGGTCAGCGCGGCCGCTCCGAAGAGCACGACGTCCTTGTCGGTCACGATCGTCAGCGCCGGATCGCGGCCCAGCTCGGCGTCGACCGTGTCGACGTCGACGCCGAAGGTCATGCCCCCGGCGCCGTTGGCGGAGCCGTCGAAGACGTTGGCGCGCTCGCGGTCGCCGCCCTCCGGGACGATCGCGCCGGTGCCGAGGGAGACCTTGTCGCCCTGGAGATCGGCGTCGCCCTCCCAGGTCACCAGCTCGGCCCTGGCCGGCGCGGCGGCCGGGCTCAGGCCGCCGAGCGGCATGCGCACCTTCCGGTCCGCGCCGCCGATCACGGTCGCCGTGTCGAGCACCACGGCCTGGCTGTACGGCTGCCGCGGCCCGGTCACGACCACCACCAGGCTCCACCCGGCGTGGCTGGAGGCCCCCTCCGCCATCGGCGCGTCGGCCGCCCACCACAGGCCGCCCGGCCGCGCCTGCCCGGCGAGCGCGGTGACGTCGGCGAACGCCTGGTAGGCCGGGCCGAGCGGCATGTCGAGGGCCGTGACGTGGTCGGGACGGACCGACACGTACGTGCGCCGGCCCGGCGCCCTGACCTTGACGGGCCCCGCCGCCGCGCCGCTCGCCGACCAGTAGAGGCCGGCCCACACGACCCGGCTGTCCTTGGGCAGGGTGAGCCGGGCCGCGCTGGAGGCGGTGGTGGCCGGGCTGGCGTCCTGGTCGAGGGGGGTCATCGACCACAGGTCGTTGTCGCGCTGGTCGCCCTGGCGGCGCCTGGCCTCGGGACAGCCGTCGTGCTCCTCGGGACAGCTCAGCAGCGTGTTGCCGACCGCCCGGACGGCCACCCTGCCCTCGGTGGCGAACCTGGCCGACGCCCCCACCGTGCGCACGCCCCGCGCGGCCCGCGCGTCGACGTGGAGGTCGTCGGCGTCGACGCGCACGGCGGGCCCGGCGCCCTCCGGAGCCAGCTCCGACACCAGCACGCGCAGGAACACCGCCGTGCCCTGCCCGGCGGCCAGCGGCCGCCTGGCGCACCGCGCGCCCTGCCCGGCCTGCCGGCAGGACCAGCCGTCGACCGTGCCCACGGGTTCGAGCAGCGCCACGCCGTGCCCGCGCCTGGCCGGCGGCAGGAGGGTCACGCCGGGCGGCAGCTCGACGGTCGCGGCCAGCTCGCCGCTCGGGCCGTCGCCGTCGTTGCGCAGGCGCATGCCGACGATGCCGGGCTGGGCGCGTACGAGGGCGCCGAGCGCGCCGATCGTGGCCCGCAGCCGGGCCCTGCCCCGCGGCTCCCTCCGCGGCGGCGGGACGCGCGCCGGCGGCTCGCTCGCCACGGGCAGCGGCACCGGCCGCACCGACACCGGGGGCTGGGCCACCAGTGTGGGCGTGGCCACCGGCCGCTCGGCCACCGGCGACTCCCCGGACACCAGCACGAACGCCGCCACCGCCGCGGACGCGACCGCGACACCGCCCGCGGCAACCACCTGCTGCCGCGAGGGCGCCCGCCGCAACCAGCCGAACAGCCGCAGCAGCCAGCCCGCTCCGCCGCCGGCCGCGCCCGCCTTGGCCAGCGCCGCGGCGTAGCCGCTGAACACCGGGCCGGCGATCAGCGGGCCGACGATGACGCGCAGGCCGCGGTTGACGTCGGTCAGTTCGAGCAGGACGCCGTGGCACTCCTCGCAGTCGTTGACGTGGTCGTCGACCGCGCGCGAGTCGCGCCTGGCCAGGCCGCCCCTGACGTAGGCGCCCATCTTGCCGAGCACCGGACGGCACTCGTGCTGCGGCGCCGCGCGCAGGTGCATCTGCAGGTACGCCTGCCGCAGCCCCTCGCGCGCCCGGTAGGCCAGCGCCGCCACCCCGTTGGCCGACAGGCCGAGCAGCGGCGCGACCTCGGCGGGCTTGCACTTCTCCACCTCGGTGTGCCAGAGCACCGCCCGCCACCGCTCGGGCAGCGACAGGAACGCGCGCGAGATCATCGACCGCTCCAGGCCGACGAGCGCGGGATCGACGAAGGGCACGCCCGCGTCGTAGCGCTCGATCTCGCCGGTGGTCACCTGGCGGCTCTCGACCCGGCCGCGGTCGTAGACGGTACGGCGCACGACGGTCAGCAGGTACGTGCGGAACCCCGACTCGGGCCCGCCGCCCCTGCCCACCAGGTCGAGGATCTTCGTGAACGACTCGGCCACGACGTCCTCGACCTCGGACTCGCCCCTGACGAGCTGCCTGGCCAGCGCGCGGGCCGCGGCCACGTGACGCTCGTAGAGCCGTCCGTACGCGGTCGCGTCGCCGGCGCGGACCTCCTTCAGCAGGTCCGCATCGCTTCGCGGCGATTCCACACTCATTGTGACCTCACGATTACGGTGGGTTGCCCCGCGCAATCATTCCGCATTCTCCGTCATGACTAAACCGCAGCGCCGTCTTTACCTCTGAGGACCACGGGAGGACGCATGGACGAGGACGTGCTGTCGCGCTGGCGCGGCCGGAGCATGGCGGAGGGCTGGTCGCTGGCCGACGACTGGTGGACCCCGGCGGCGGCGTACGCGATCAAGGCCGTGACGGACGGCGGCGACCTGCCGCGCGCCTGCGAGGAGCTGGGCGCGGCGCGCGCCGGGGCGGGGGTGGGGATCAGCGAGGGACTGGGCGACCTGGCGGCGCTGTTCGCCGTCACCGATCGAGGAGAGCCGACGTTCCCGCTGGTACGGGCGTACGCGGCCGGGTGGGCCGAGCAGAGCTTCGCGCCCATGAACGACCTGCAGTGCGAGGACCCGCTGACCGGCCTGGCCACGGTGGCCTACCTGCGTACCAGGCTGGGCGAGCTCTACCGGGGGGCGGTCGCGGGCGGGCACCTGCTGGTGGTGGCCGAGCCGTACGGGCAGATCGCCGAACTGGCCGAGCGGCTGGCGGCGGCGCTCAACCTGGCCACGGCGCTGCGCAGGGCGTTCACCGGCGACGAGACGCTGGCGCTGCTCGCGCCCACCCGCGTCGGCGCGGTGACCAGGGAGGACGACCGGCTGGCCGGCAAGGTCGCCGACCTGCGGGCCACGGAGATCCTGTACGGCCGCCACCCCCGCGTCCGGGTGCGCCGGCTCCCCCGCGCACACGCGCAGGCCCTGGCTCTCATCAGGACGCTGAGCCTGGGACCCTAAGCTTGGGCGCATGACAGACCGCGACAACCTGCTGGCCGAGATCAAGCGCAAGGCCGTCGTCCACGGCAAGGTCACGCTCTCCTCGGGCAAGGAGGCCGACTTCTACCTCGACCTGCGGCGGATCACGCTCGACGGGGTGGCCGCGCCGCTCGTCGGCAAGGTGATGCTCGACCTGACCGACGATCTCGACTTCGACGCCGTCGGCGGGCTCACGATGGGGGCCGACCCGGTGGCCTGCGCGATGCTGCACGCGGCGGCGGCGCGCGGGCGCACGCTCGACGCGTTCGTGGTGCGCAAGGCGCAGAAGTCGCACGGCATGCAGCGCCGGATCGAGGGGCCCGAGGTGAAGGGCCGCCGGGTGCTGGCCGTGGAGGACACCTCGACGACCGGCGGCTCGCCGCTGACCGCCGTGGAGGCGCTGCGGGAGGCGGGCGCCGAGGTGGTGGCCGTGGCCACGATCGTCGACCGGGGCGCGGGCGCGCGGATGGCGGAGGAGGGGCTCGACTACCGCACCGCCTTCACCCTCCAGGACCTCGGGCTGTGAAGGCCTCCCTCGCGCCCTGCTCGCCGGGGGCGCGGGGGCTGCCGTTCTCGGTGACGCGGACGGTGCCCGCGTCGCCGAGCACGACGTCGAGCTCGGGCTCGAAGTAGCTGACCTCTTCGCCCCCGCTCATCTCGCGATGGTGCAGCACGTCCCCGCCGGGGACGCGGACGGTCACGGTGGGGCAGACCTCGGCCACGCACTCGAAGCGCACGGTCGGCGCCCTGCCCTCGCTCGCCCGCACGACCGTGGACCCTGCCGTGGACGGCCGCTCCGGCTGCGAGCCGGACGAGCCGATCAGGGCGCGCACGCCGACGACCACCAGCGTCACCACGGCCCCCACCGCGAGGACGACGAGGGCGGATCGGGCGATTCCCATCGGATCTGACCTGTGGCGTCCCACAGGGGGCACTGTACCCGGTGGTAACTCAAGGGCCCCCGGTCAGCGCCGGGGGCCGGTGCCCGGTGTCAGTGCTGGGGGTCGGTGCTGGAGGGCACGCGGTGGTGCTTGCCGTTGGGCAGCGGCAGCCGCTTGCGCTCGCGGCGCTTCTTGACGACCTCGACGATGATCGGGATCAGCGAGATGAAGACGATGATGAACACGCCCGGCAGGATGTACTTGTCGATCTGCTTGGGATCGACCTTGCTGCCGAGGAAGTAGCCGAGCAGCACCAGGCCCTCGACCCAGACCACGCCGCCGATGACGTTCCACAGGAAGAAGCGCCTGGCGGGCATCTCCAGGACGCCGGCCACCGGGTTCATGAACGTGCGGACGATCGGCACGAACCGCGCCAGCACGACCGCCCGCGCCGGGCCGAACTTCTGGAAGAACTCCTCGGCGCGCACCACGTGTTCGCGTTTGAACAGCCGCGAGTCGGGCCGGTCGAACATCTTCCTGCCGAACCTGGCCCCCAGGAAGTGGCCGAGCTGGGCGCCCGCGATGGCACACAACGGTGTGCCGATCACCAGGACGGGGAAGGAGATCGGCGGCGCCTCGCCCACGACCAGCGACGCGGAACTGAAGATCCCCGCCGCCACCAGCAGCGAGTCGCCCGGCAGGAAGAAGCCGAGCAGCAGACCCGTCTCGGCGAAGATGATCGCCAGGACGCCGATGGTGGCGAAGGCGCCGAGGATGGTGAGCCACCACGTCGGGTCGAGGAGATTCCAGAGCCAGTCCACCCCGTGAGCCTACCTGGAGCCGAGCGAATCGGATGTGGCCATCCGGCACGCGTTGTCACTACCAGTTGTGGTTGGGAGCCGGGATACTGGGCAGGCGCGAAGCCGTACTTCTCAGGGAGATGACTCATGCCCATCGCGACTCCAGAGGTCTACGCCGAGATGCTCGACCGTGCCAAGGCGGGCGGGTTCGCCTATCCGGCGATCAACGTGACCTCTTCTCAGACCTTGAACGCCGCGCTGCGCGGGTTCGCCGAGGCCGAGAGCGACGGCATCGTGCAGGTGTCCACCGGCGGCGCCGAGTTCCTCTCCGGCACGACGGTCAAGGACATGGTGACGGGCGCGACCGCGCTGGCCGAGTACGCCCGGGTGGTGGCCGCCAAGTACCCGGTCACGGTGGCGCTGCACACCGACCACTGTCCGAAGGACAAGCTCGACGGCTACATGCGGCCGCTGATCGACATCTCGCTGGAGCGGGTGTCCAAGGGCCTCGACCCGCTCTTCCAGTCGCACATGTGGGACGGCTCGGCCGTGCCGCTGGAGGAGAACCTGGAGATCGCCAAGGAGCTCCTGGACAAGTGCGCCCGCGCCCGGATCATCATGGAGATGGAGATCGGCGTCGTCGGCGGCGAGGAGGACGGCGTCGTCGGCGAGATCAACGAGAAGCTCTACACCACCGCCGAAGACGCGCTGGCCACGGCCGAGGCCGTCGGCGTCGGCGACCGGGGCCGCTACATGCTGGCCGCCACGTTCGGCAACGTGCACGGCGTCTACAAGCCGGGCCACGTGAAGCTGCGGCCGAGCGTGCTGAAGGAGATCCAGGAGGCGGTCGGCGCCAAGTACGGCAAGGACAAGCCGTTCGACCTGGTCTTCCACGGCGGCTCCGGCTCGCTGCTGGAGGAGATCCACGAGGCCATCTCCTACGGCGTGGTGAAGATGAACGTCGACACCGACACCCAGTACGCCTTCACCAGGCCGATCGCCGACCACATGTTCCGCAACTACGACGGCGTGCTGAAGGTCGACGGCGAGGTCGGCAACAAGAAGGCCTACGACCCGCGCGCCTACGGCAAGAGCGCCGAGACCGGCATGGCGGCCCGCGTGGCGGAGGCCTGCCACAACCTCAAGAGCAGTGGGACGAAGATCTCCTAGCCACTTGGGCGGCACGGCGGGTATGACTTGTCCTATGGATAACCTTCTCGCCGGGCCGCCCCCGACTCACCTGCCGGACCTGCCCGAGGCCAGGGAGGCGCTGGAATCCGGGGCCAAGGCCGCCGACGTGGCCGCCCGCTTCCCCGCCCACCCGGCGGCCTGGGCCGCGCTCGCGGAGGAGTACTTCGCGCAGGGCCATGCCGTCACCTCCTACGCCTTCGCCCGCACGGGCTACCATCGCGGCCTCGACCAGCTGCGCAGGAACGGCTGGAAGGGCCACGGTCCCATCCCTTGGGAGCACGAGCCCAACCGCGGCTTCCTGCGCTGCCTGCACGCCCTGTCCAGGGCGGCGCAGTCCATCGGCGAGAAGGACGAGGCCGAGCGCTGCCTGCAGTTCCTCAAGGACAGCAGCGAGACCGGATATGAGGCGCTGACCAAGGGTTAGCAGCGCATTGGGCCCGCATTGGGCCCACGCGCCTTGGGACGAATGGGCAGACTCGGGTAGTCTCTCTACGCAAGAGCCCCTGTCGCACTTGCGCCAGGGGTTTCGTTTTGTGCTCGGGAGACTGAACAATGCCGGCTGCCGTTCTCGTTGGGGCCCAGTGGGGCGATGAGGGCAAGGGCAAGGCCACCGACCTGCTCGGTGGCGACGTCGACTACGTCGTCCGTTATCAGGGTGGCAACAACGCGGGACACACCGTCGTCATCGGTGACCAGAAATACGCTCTGCATCTTCTGCCGACGGGGATCCTGTCGCCGGACGTCGTACCGGTGATCGGCAACGGTGTGGTGATCGACCCGGGGGTGCTGCTGAGCGAGATCGACGGGCTGGCCGCGCGGGGCATCTCCGCCGAACGCCTGCTGATCTCCTCCAACGCGCACCTGATCATGCCGCACCACAAGGCGCTGGACAAGGTCACCGAGCGCTATCTGGGCAAGGCCAAGATCGGCACCACCGGACGCGGCATCGGCCCCGCGTACGGCGACAAGATCGCCCGGATGGGCGTGCGGGTCCAGGACCTGCTCGACCCGGGCATCCTGGCCAAGAAGATCGAGGTCGCGCTGACCGAGAAGAACCAGGTGCTGACCAAGGTCTACAACCGGCGCGGCATCGACCCGGCCGCCGTGCTGGAGGAGTACCTGGCCTACGCCGAACGGCTCAAGCCGCACATCGCCGACACCTCGCTGGTGCTCTCCAAGGCGCTGGACGAGGGCAAGTTCGTGCTGCTGGAGGGCGGTCAGGGCACGCTGCTGGACATCGACCACGGCACGTACCCGTTCGTCACCTCCTCCTCGCCGACGTCCGGGGGCGCGTGCGCCGGGGCGGGCATCCCGCCGAACCGGCTCACGAAGATCATCGGGATCCTGAAGGCGTACACGACCCGCGTGGGCTCGGGGCCGTTCCCGACCGAGCTGACCGACGAGACGGGCGAGTGGCTGCGCAGGACCGGCGGCGAGTACGGCGTCACCACCGGCCGTGACCGTCGCTGCGGCTGGTTCGACGCGGTGATCGCCCGCTACGCGACCCGGATCAACGGGGTCACCGACTACTTCCTCACCAAGCTCGACATCCTGTCGGGGCTGGAGCGCATCCCGGTGTGCGTGGCCTACGAGGTCGACGGCGAGCGGTTCGACGAGATCCCGATGACCCAGACCGACTTCCACCACGCGGTCCCGGTCTACGAGGAGCTGCCGGGCTGGAAGGAGGACATCTCCAACGCGAAGTCGTTCGACGACCTGCCGCCGAACGCGCAGTCGTACGTGCGGGCGCTGGAGGAGATGAGCGGGGCGCCGATCTCGGCGATCGGCGTCGGCCCCGGCCGCGACCAGACCGTCGTGGTGCGGTCGCTGGTCTGACCGGCACGTGACGAGGGGCCCGGCGCGGGAACGCGCCGGGCCCCTCGCGTGCGAAAGGGACTACGGCCGGACGGCGGGCTCTTCCTCCGCCGGGCCTCCGGCGGTGAGGACGGCGGCGGTCATCGGGGTGTGCAGGGTCCAGCCCAGGGTCTCGTACAGGGCCTGGCCCGCCTCGGTGGCGACCAGGATGCCCGTGCGAGCGCCCCGGGAGACGGCGGCGGCGGCGAGCGCGGCCATGACGACCGTGCCGAGGCCGCGCCGGCGGTGTTCGGCGGCCGTCTCCACCTGGTCGATCACGGCGGCCCGGTCCGCGACGGCGAACTGGCCGCGCGCCGCGACCTCGCCCGCGGCCGTGAGCAGCCGGGCCACGGTCACCCCCGCCCTGGTGGTGATCGCCAGGGTGTAGCCCGCGGGGGCCTTCGGGGTGGTGCGGGCCAGGGACGCGGTGGTCATCATGTACTCCTGCTCCTGCACGGACCACCGCGGGGGCAGGGAGGGGGCGACCGCCTCGGCGGGGGCGCAGAGCTTGAGCCAGGTGCCGGGGACGGTGAGGGTGCCGGTCAGGTGGTCCAGGATCTCCGCGGTAGGGGTGGGGACGACGTGCCGCGCCACGTGGCCGGGAAGGCCGACGTCCACTCTGAGGCCCCACGGTTCGGGTACGGGCCGCGGGGCGTTGCGGGAGATCACCCAGCCGTCCACCCATGCCCGGACTGTTGCTGAATGGGCATGTTTGAGAACCTCCGTCATGAGCTCCAGCTTATTGCAAGGTAGTTGCATTTATCGTGCAATAAGCGGGCGGAGAGTCCTCTTGACGCCTTCCCTTCCGACCGGGGCGTAGCAGGATAAAAAGGACACGGCGTGGCACTGCCTCAGCGGGCCTCGCGCCGGGTAGTGTCCCCGGTGTGCGCGTTGAGATTCATGGTCACCGAGGAGCGCGGGGCCTGTGGCCGGAGAACACCCTGCCAGGGCTGAGCCGCACGATGGAGCTGGGCGTTCACGCGCTTGAGCTCGACGTCGCCCTCACCGCCGATCGCCGCCTCGTGCTCACGCACGACCTGACGGTCTCGGCCGTCACCAGTGCCGACCGCCGTCCGCTGCGGCAGGGCGATCCGCTCTTCCCGTACGTGGGCAAGCCGATCAACGCGCTCAGCCTCGCCCAGCTGCGCACGCTCGACGTGGGCGTCCGCCTGCCGCGTCACCTCGACGACCCGTTCGCGCTCACCCAGGTCGCCATGCCGGAGACCAGGATGCCGACGCTCGGCGCGGTGCTCGGGCTGGTCAACGCCTACGAGGCAGAGCACGTGCGGCTGCACGTCGAGCTGAAGTCCGACCCGACCAGGCCGGAGCTGACGGCCGATCCGGAGATGTTCACCGAGCTGGTGGTCGAGGAGCTCGACCGGCACGGCCGGCTGGGCAACGCCGCCGTCCTCAGCTTCGACTGGCGCGTCATCAGGCACGCGGCCCGGCTGGCGCCGGCGGCCAGGCGGTTCGCGCTGATCGAGCTCGACACGCTCCACTGGCACGAGGGCGGGCTGGGCGACGACATCCCGGCCGCCGCCCGCGAGGCCGGAGCCACCACGCTCTCGCCCGAGCACGTGATGGTCGACGAGAAGCTGATGGCCCAGGCGGCCGCGGCGGGCCTCGACGTGGCGGTCTGGACGGTCAACGACCAGGCCCTGGCCGGCCGCCTGATCGACCTCGGCGTGGCCGGGATCGTGACCGACTACCCCGACCGCATGCGGGAGCTGTGGCGCGAGCGCGGCCTCGAACTGCCGGAGGGCGTCCGGCCGCTCAAGCCCGTGAGCGTCTGAGCGCCGCTCAAGCCCCCGAGCGTCCGGACGCGTCGTTCAGAGCCAGCCGTTGCGGCGGAAGCCGCGGTGCAGCAGCACGCAGGCAGTGATCATCACGGCCAGCACCGCCGGATAGCCCCAGACCTGCTTGGTCTCGGGCATGAAGTCGAAGTTCATGCCGTAGATGCCGGCGATCATCGTCGGCACGGCCAGGATGGCGACCCACGACGAGATCTTGCGCATGTCCTCGTTGGCCAGGGCGTTCGAGCGGGCCAGGGCGGCCTGCAGGATCGAGCTGCACAGCTCGTTGGAGGACTCGACCTGCTCGCACACGCGGGACAGGTGGTCGCCGACGTCGCGGAAGTACTCGCGCATCTCCGAGGGGATGACGCGGCGCTGCGGCAGCGCCGACAGCGGCGACTGCAGCGGGGTCACGGCCCGCTTCATCTCCAGCATCTCCCGCTTGAGCTGGTAGATACGGTTGATGTCGCGGGAGCTGACGTCGGCGAAGACGGTCGCCTCGACCTCTTCGAGCTCCAGCTGCATCAGGTCGGCCACCTGGAGGTACTGGTCGACGACGTGGTCGGCGATGGCGTGCAGCACGCCGGCCGGGCCGCGGTTCATCAGCTTGGGCTTGTCCTCAAGGCGCTCGCGGACCAGGGTCAGCGGGCAGTGCTCGCCGTGGCGCACGGTGACCACGAAGTCGACCCCGAGGAACACCATGATCTCGCCGGTGGCGATGATCTCGCTGTTGGCCGTCAGCTCGTCGTGGTCGAGGTAGGCGACCGTCTTCAGCACCATGAACAGCGACTCGCCGTAACGCTCGACCTTGGGACGCTGGTGGGCCTTGACCGCGTCCTCGACGGCCAGCGGGTGCAGCCCGAAGACCTCGGACAACCACTCCACCTCGGGCGCTTCGGGCTCGTGCAGCCCGACCCAGACGAACGCGTTCGCGCCGTCGGAGTTCTTGTTGTGCTCGCGGACGAGGTCGAGGGACTCGACGATGCCCGGGGCGCAGACCTTCTTGCCCTGGATGTAGGCGCCGAATTCGACGATGGAGTCGACAGGGGGCACGCAGACCTCACGCACCGGCTTGGTGAGCGGGCGTGCGGCATGCGGCTGAACAGGGTGACGGTTGATGCGACGGAAAAGCGTGGACGAGCGCATGGCAGTCCCTTTCCGCCCGACCTGGCACGCTCCACGCGCGATGAAAAGTCACCTCAATCGACACAAATGCGTGGAGGCACGATCAGGCTGCCGGATTGGAGTGGTCGGGGGTAACTGGGGCGTACGTGGGAGAGCACGTACTGCTGGGATCACCAGGTTTCATCCCGGACCACCTCCAATCACAAGAGACGCCGCAAAGCCGCCTTAACCTACCACAGGCGGGTGAACCCAAACGACGATACTCGCCGGAGGGTGCTCGGTTCAGGTAGAACCGCACAAAGATGCGGGCTTGTTCCGGCATTCGACGTGCCTGCAACCCGCCCGGGACCCGCGCCGGGCGAGGGGGCCGGGCCTGCGACAATGGGGCACGTGCGCGTTCTAGTCATTGGTTCCGGAGGGCGTGAGCACGCCCTGTGCCGTTCGCTCAAACTCGATCCCCAGGTCAGCGAGCTCCACTGTGCTCCCGGTAACGCGGGCATCGAGGGCGTCGCGACCGTTCATCCCGTCGATCCCGTCGATCCCGCGCAGGTGGCCGAGCTGGCCGGGCGGCTGGGGGCCGACCTCGTCGTCATCGGGCCGGAGGCGCCGCTCGTCGCGGGCGTGGCCGACGCCGTGCGCGAGGCCGGCATCGCCTGCTTCGGGCCGACCCGTGAGGCGGCCATGCTCGAAGGCTCCAAGGCGTTCTCCAAGGAGATCATGAATGCCGCCGACGTGCCCACCGCCCGGGCCCGCACCTGCGAGACCGAGGAGGAGGCCGCCGCCGCGCTCGACGAGTTCGGCGCCCCCTACGTCGTCAAGGACGACGGCCTCGCCGCGGGCAAGGGCGTGGTCGTCACGCGCGACCGCGACCAGGCGCTGGAGCACGCGCGGGCCTGCGAGCGGGTGGTCATCGAGGAGTTCCTCGACGGGCCCGAGGTGTCGCTGTTCGCGCTCTGCGACGGCAGCACGGCGGTGCCGCTCCAGCTCGCCCAGGACTTCAAGCGCGCCTACGACGGCGACGAGGGGCCCAACACCGGCGGCATGGGCGCGTACACACCGCTCCCCTGGGCGCCGGAAGGGCTGACCGAGCAGGTCATGCGCGAGGTCGTGCACCCGACGATCGCCGAGCTGGGCCGGCGCGGGCTGCCGTACCAGGGGGTGCTCTACGTGGGGCTGGCCCTGACCCAGAAGGGGCCGAAGGTGGTCGAGTTCAACGCCCGGTTCGGCGACCCCGAGACGCAGGTGCTGCTCGACCGGCTGGAGACGCCGCTCGGCGGGCTGCTGATGGCCTGCGCAACCGGCGAGCTCGGCCTCGACCCGGTGTTCAAGGACGGCTCGGCGGTGACCGTGGTGATCGCGGCGGAGAACTACCCCGACACCCCGGTCAAGGGCGACGTGATCACCGGCCTGACCGAGACCGAGAACGCGTACGTGATCCACGCCGGCACCGCGCGCGGCCCCGGCGGCGAGGTCGTCTCCAACGGCGGCCGGGTGCTGACCGTCGTCGGCCACGGCCCCGACCAGGCGAGCGCCCGCCGCAACGCCTACGACCTCGTCGACCGCGTCGAGCTGCGCGGCTCGCACCACAGGACGGACATCGCCCGATGAAGCATCTGCACTCCGGCAAGGTACGCGACCTCTACGAGACCGACGAGGGCCTGCTGCTGATGGTCGCCTCCGACCGGATCTCGGCCTTCGACTACGTGCTGGAGCCCGGCATCCCCGACAAGGGCGCGATCCTCACGCAGATGTCGCTGTGGTGGTTCGACCAGCTCAAGGACGTCGTGCCCAACCACATCCTGGCCAGGGGCGACGACGCGCGCAGCGTGCTGTGCAAGCCGCTGCGCATGGTCCAGGTGGAGTGCGTGGCCCGCGGCTACCTGACCGGCGGCGGCCTGTCGGAGTACCGCGCGACCGGCACGGTCTCCGGGGTGCCGCTGCCCCCCGGTCTGGAGGACGGCTCCCGGCTGCCGGAGCCGATCTTCACCCCCTCGACGAAGGCCCCCCAGGGAGAGCACGACGAGCCGATCTCCTTCGAGCAGGTGGTCGCCGAGGTCGGCGCGGAGACGGCCGACGAGCTGCGGCGCATCACGCTCGACGTCTACACGCGCGGCTCGGAGATCGCCCGCGAGCGCGGCATCATCCTGGCCGACACCAAGATCGAGCTGGGCTTCGACGCCGACGGCGTGCTGACCCTGGGCGACGAGGTGCTGACGCCGGACTCGTCGCGGTTCTGGCCGGCCGACGAATGGCAGCCGGGCAGGGCGCAACCTTCTTTCGATAAGCAATATGTACGTGATTGGCTGCTCTCGCCCGAATCCGGATGGGACAAATCCTCCGGAAACCCCCCACCTCGGCTTCCCGAGCATGTTGTCGAGCGCACAAAGCAGCGATACCTAGAAGCGTATGAGCGCGTCACGGGGGCTCCCTTTAGCGGATGATTCGGCTGGGTCACCTGGTGTCAGCCACTACTGTTGGCCCGATCGAGCCTCACCGTTGATTTCAAGGAGCCGCACGAAATGGTCCGTTACCGCGTGCGCGGTGGCAACGCACTGCGTGGAACCGCGTTCATCCAGGGCGCGAAGAACGCCGTGCTTCCCATGATCGGTGCGGCTCTGCTGGCCGCCAAGGGCCGTACCGTGCTGCGGAACGTGCCGATCATCGAAGACGTCCGGCGCGCGGTCGAGCTGGCCGAGGCGATCGGCGCGTACGTGGAGCTGCACGAGTCCGAGCGCACGCTGGTCATCGACGCCTCCCGGCTGAGCAGCCCGGTGCTGCCGGCCGAGATCGCGCGCCGGTTCCGCGGCTCGGTGCTGTTCACCCCCGCGCTGCTCCACCGGCTGGGCGAGGCGATCGTCGAGGGCGTGGGCGGCTGCAACCTCGGCAGCCGCAACCTCGACTTCCACTACCTGGGCTACAAGCGGCTGGGCGCGGTCGTCGACGAGGGCGAGACCGTCATCCATGTCAAGGCCAGCGGCCTGACCGGCGCGACGCTCTACCTGGACACGCCCTCCCACACCGGCACCGAGAATCTGATCATGGCCGCCGCCCTGGCCAAGGGCACGACGGTGATCGAGAACGCGGCCCTTGAGCCGGAAGTGCTCGACGTCATCGACATGCTCACCAAGATGGGCGCGCGCATCAGCGGCGGCGGCACCGGGTTCATCACCGTCGAGGGCGTGGAGGAGCTGCACGCCGTCGAGCACACCGTGATGCCCGACCGGCTCGACGCGGGCGTGTTCGCGATGGCCGCGGCGATCACCGGCGGCGAGCTCAGCCTCGTGGGCACCGGCCTCGACCTGGGCGTCGTCCGCTACAAGCTGGAGCAGATGGGCGTCGACTTCGCCCGGCAGGGCGCGGTGCTGCACGTGCGGTGCGACCGTCCGCTGCGGCCCATCAACATCATCACCGACACCTATCCCGGCTTCGCGACCGACCTGCAGTCGCCGATGATGACGGTGGCCGCCCTGGCCGACGGCACGAGCTACATCCACGAGCGCATCTTCGACGGCCGTTTCGCCCTGGCCGGCGAGCTCAACAAGATGGGCGCCGACGTCGAGGTCGACGACAGCAGGGCCGTCGTGCGCGGGCGCACGCCGCTCAAGGGCGCACAAGTCACGGCGCACGATCTGCGCTCCGGTATCGCGCTCGTGCTCGCCGGTCTGGCGGCCGAAGGAGAGACCGTCATCGAGTCCGGATACCTCATCGATCGCGGCCACGCACATCTCGCGGCGCGAATGCGCGCGCTCGGCGCGGACATTACACGAGAGATTTCTGAGCGCTAAAAAACATGAGAAAAACCGCGTTGAGCTGCTGAGACATCTTGTCGGGCGGTCAACCAGAACGACTTTCCGGAAAAGTCGGGCGTGACATTACGGCCCCCGCGAGCGATCGTTCCAAAAGAGAGCACTGCAACGGACGGCAGGATGGGACGAACATTGGTCGAGAGGGCCGAAGAAACTCCCCGAGTGTCACGCCCGGGCGCCATGACACCGGACCTCACCATCGGCGTGGTCGGACCCCACGACCTGGTCGAGCGAGTCATGCTGATGGGTCACGCCGCGGCACCGCTGCCGTGTCGCCTGGTCGCGGCCGCGTACCGCGATGAGCAGGAGGCGCCCGACAAGGTGACGCGGCTCGGTCCCGGTGTCGACGCGTGCCTGTTCGCCAGCCCGGTCCCTTATGACCTGGCCAGGCGATCAGGCGTGCTGACGATGCCCGCGACCTACGTGCAACTCGGCGGAGCGGCATTGGTGGCGGCGCTGGCGAAGGCCGCACTTGACACTCGGATGGACCCGCAACGGGTCAGCGTGGACGTGGTCAGCAGGGCGGATGTCGAGGAGGCGTACACCGACCTCGGCATACCGGCCACGGACGTGCACAGCCGCGACGAGCCCGGAGCCACGGGCACGATCGCGGCCTACCACGAACGGCTGGCCCGCCAGGGCGCCACCTCGGGGGCACTGACGTGCCTGCCCGCGG
The DNA here is from genome assembly GCF_044459705.1 of Nonomuraea sp. NPDC050227. NCBI lineage: Bacteria > Bacillati > Actinomycetota > Actinomycetes > Streptosporangiales > Streptosporangiaceae > Nonomuraea > Nonomuraea sp. NPDC050227. Next base: position 617,340 of record NZ_JBITJF010000001.1, read on the forward strand.
TGGCCGAACGCCTGCACGCAGCCGGCGTGCCGGTCATCAGGATCAGGCCGACCTCGGCCGCGGTCCGGACGGCGCTGCACACCGCGGCGCTGCTCGGGGCGCATCACCGGCTGGAGGAGTCGCAGCTCACCGTGGTGCTGGTGGAGGTGCCGACGCTGCGCGAGCCCGTGCGGCGCGCGGCGCCGCGCTACTGGCGCGACGAGCTGCGGCTGTCGCTCCACCGGTTACTGGTCCAGGAGGCGAACCGGATCAACGCGACCGTCTGGCCGATCGACGATCACAGTTACCTGGTCACCGCGACCAGGGGCTCGATCGCCGCGGCCACCGACGGGTTCAGGGTGCTGCCCTTCGCGGCCAGGATCCGGGACGAACTCGGGCTGGCGGTCGAGGTGGGCGTCGGGATGGGGCGGACGACACACGACGCGGAGTCGCACGCGCGGGCCGCGCTGGCCCGTACCCAGGCGGGCAAGCAGGCGCAGGGGTTCGCGGTGGACCGCGAGGGCCGGGCCCTCATCCCGGCCCCCCGGATGCCACCCTCCGGGTCGACCGCGCTCAAGCCGAAGGGCGTGGAGGTGCTGGCCAGGCTGGCGGCCAAGCTCGAAGGCGGCGACACGGTGGTCGACGCCGAGGGCGCGGGCAAGATGCTCGGGGTGACGCCGCGCACGGCTCGGCGGTTGCTGCGCACGCTGGTTGACGAGGGACTCGCGTGGCCGCTTCCGCCGAACCGCACCCCGCAGCCGGGGCGTCCGCGCCAGCTCTACCGGCTCATCGTGGAGAAGCTCGGACCGCGGTGACCATACGGGGCCCGTCGTCCCATTTCAGGGGCGACGGGTGCCCGGTTCTTGACCTGGGGAGTCAAAGGTACAGACAATCCGCTTGACTCTTGTGGTCTTATTGGTTGACCCGAGTAGATGCGGGTATGTTCTCCCACGCCCCCGATCGACGGGATTCGGACGGGGGCGCCAAACTTTCCCGCACAGCCCCTTCGCCGCCGCCCTTTTTACGGAAGGCGTCCGGACGGGGCTGTGAGGCCGTTTGGCGGCACTGTCGGACCGGCGGGCATGTCCGGATATAGCCGGTCACCACAACCCGCCTGGGACGCTTTCAGCAGGCGCCCGCCCATCGCCGTTCAGCAGGCGCACGCCACCCACACCGGCGTCAGCAGGCGCACGCGATCCCCGACACCGGCGCCGTCAGGGCGTCGATCGGTCGCCGGGTCACGCCCGACGCCGTCTCGACCGGAAAGCCCTCCCTGGCCCAGTACTCGAAGCCGCCGAGCATCTCCTTGACCGCGTAGCCGAGCCGGGCGAACTCCAGGGCGGCCCGCGTGGCGCCGTTGCAGCCGGGCCCCCAGCAGTAGGTGACGACGGTGGCCTCCCGGGGGATCAGCACGGCCGCCCCGGCGGCGATCTCGGCCGTCGGCAGGTGCACCGCCCCCTGGACGTGCCCCTGGTCCCAGCTCTCCCGGCTGCGCGAGTCCACGACCACGACGCCCGGCGCGCCGGCGGCCAGGTCGGCGGCCACGTCAGAGACGTCGGTCTCGAAGGCCAGGCGGGCGGCGAAGTGGGCGAGGGCGGCGGCGTTGGGGGCGGCAGGGGTGGAGGTGACGGCTGACATCTACGACATTTCCCTTCATTGCTGGTCAGTGGCGATCGTCTCAGCCGGCCCGTCCGCTCAACAGTGGCGCGAAAGCCGCCTGTCGCTAATATCGCGCCAAATCCCTAAGTCCGATACCCGCAGGTGCTTTGTCGTGGTCGCCCGATAAAGTCATGACCCATGAGTGCGAACACCACTGACAGCCGGGCTCCCGTCCTCGTCTGGAGCGCCCTGGCGATCGTGTACGTGGTGTGGGGCTCGACCTACCTCGGCATCAGGATCGCCATCGAGACCATGCCCCCCATGCTGAGCGGCGCGCTGCGATTCGTGACGGCCGCGCTGCTGCTCGGCGGCTTCCTGCTGATCAGGAAGGGCCTGGAGCCGTTCCGGGTGTCGTGGCGGCAGGTCTGCGGGGCCGGGTTGGTCGGCCTGCTCCTGCTGACCAGCGGCAACGGCATGGTCGCCGTGGCCGAGCAGCACATCTCCAGCGGCCTGGCCGCGCTGCTCGTGGCCTCGGTGCCGCTCTGGCTCGTCGTGTTCCGGATCGTGGTCAGGGACCGGCCGGCCGTGCTGACGCTGGCCGGCGTGCTCGTCGGGTTCGCCGGCGTCGCGGCGTTGTCGCTGACCGGCGGCCAGTCGGTGGACACCACCGGGATCGTGGTGATCCTGGTGGCCTCGTTCTCGTGGTCGGTCGGCTCGTTCCTGTCGGCGCGCATCCCCATGCCCGCCAACCCCTTCGCGGCCAGTTCGATCGAGATGCTGGTCGGCGGCGCCGGCCTGGCCGTGACCGGCACGGTGCTCGGCGAACGGCTCGACCTGGCGGCGGTCTCCGGACGTTCCTGGGCGGCGCTGGCCTACCTGGTGCTGGTCGGCTCGCTGGTCGGCTTCACCGCCTACACCTGGCTGCTGGGGAACGCGCCGATCTCGCTGGTCTCCACGTACGCCTACGTCAACCCGGTCGTCGCCGTGCTCCTCGGCGTGCTGGTCGTGAACGAGCACGTGACCCCGCAGATCATCGCCGGCGGGGCGGTGATCCTGGTGGGCGTCGCCCTGGTGGTCTCCACCGAACGACGCGCCAAAGCCAGGACCGCGACCCTCGCCGAAGAGGTCAGCGCCTAACCGCGGAACTCCTTGGCGGCGGCGAGGAAGGCGTCGTTGGCCTCGGGATCACCGATGGACACCCGGGCCCCCTCGCCCGCGAACGGCCGTACGGCCACGCCCTCCACCGCGCAGGCGGCGGCGAAGTCGAGGGTGCGCTCGCCGAGCCGCAGCCAGACGAAGTTCGCCTCGGTCGGCGGCACCGTCCAGCCCTGCTCGATCAGCGACTCGCGGACCCGGCCGCGCTCCTTGACCACCCGCTCGACCCGCTCCAGCAGCTCGTCCTCGGCCTTCAGCGAGGCGATGGCGGCGACCTGCGCGAGGTGGTTGACGGCGAACGGGATGATCGTCTTGCGGACGGCCGCCGCCACGGGCTCGTGCCCGATCAGGTAGCCGACCCGCAGGCCCGCCAGCCCGTACGCCTTGGAGAAGGTGCGCAGCACGCAGACGTTCGGCCGGTCGCGGTAGAGCGTCAGGCCGTCGGGGACGTCCTCGTCGCGGACGTACTCGCGGTAGGCCTCGTCCAGCACCACGAGCACGTTCTCCGGCACGCGGTCGAGGAAGGACACCAGGGCGTCGCGGCGGATCGCGGTGCCGGTGGGGTTGTTGGGGTTGCACACGAAGACCATGCGGGTGCGGTCGGTGATCGCCTCGGCCATGGCGTCCAGGTCGTGGTCCTCGCCGGCCAGCGGCACCTGGACGGACGTGACCCCCGACAGGTCCGCCAGCAACGGGTACGCCTCGAACGACCGCCACGCGTAGACGACCTCGACGCCGGGCTCGCCGACCGACTCGAACAGCTGCTGGGCCACCGTGACCGAGCCCGCGCCCAGCGCGATGTGCTCGACCGGCACGTCGTACCGCTCGGCGATGGCCTCGGTCAGCCCGACGGCGCCGGGGTCGGGATAGCGGTTGATCTGCCGGGCTCCCTCGGCGACGGCCTCGACCACGGAGGGCAGCGGGTCGTAGGGGGATTCGTTCGAGGAGAGCTTGTACGACCGGCCGTCGGCGGAGACCACGGCCTTGCCCGGCTTGTAGGGGGGCATGGTGTCCAGGATGTGGCGGAAACGAGGCATAGAACTACCTTAAAAGGCCACGCCCGATGAAGCATCCGCCAGCCCCCGCACGTCGCGAGGGCTCACGGCCGGACGCGTTCCCAGCGCGTCTCGCCGTCGTGCACGAGGTCGGTGGGGTGGAGGCCGGCGTGGGCGGCGACCGCGGCGGAGGCCGCGTGGCCGGGGTGGATGTGGGCGACGACCGTGCCGATGTCGTGGGCGTCGCACCAGGAGACCAGGGCGCGGGCGGCCTCGGCGGCCAGGCCGCGGCCCTGCCAGGGCACCCCGACCACCCAGGCGATCTCGGCCGTGCCCGCCTCGACGGTCGCCTGCACGTAGCCGGTCAGCCGGCCGTCGGCGCGCAGGCGGAGCACCCAGTTGCGCCACCCGGGCGGGCCCGCGGCCAGGCGTTCGTAGCGGGCGCGCAGCTCCTGCTCGGTGACGGGGGCGCCGCCGATGAACTCGTGCAGGCGCGGGTCGGCGAGCACGGCCGCCATCTCCGCGGCGTGCTCGACCCGCAGGGGCACGAGCGACAGGCGAGGGGTCTCGATGACGTCGATGAGGTCGTCCGGGATGGTCACTCCTGGAGCATGGGCGGGTGGAGGAGTTCGGCGGGGCCGCGGCGGAAGAGCTTGGCGGGGCGGCCGCCGTCTCTGGTGGTGGTGGCGCCCGTCTCCACCAGGAAGCCCTCCGCCTTGGTGACCTTCCGGTGGAAGTTGCGGGGATCGAGGGGACGCCCCCAGACGATCTCGTACACCCGGCGCAAATCCGCGACGGTGAACTCCGGCGGGCAGAAGGCCGCCCCCAGGGACGTGTACTCCAGCTTGGCGCGGGCGCGGTCGACGCCGTCGAGCATGATGCGGCGGTGGTCGAAGGCCATGACGGACAGCGCCTCGACCGGCTGCCAGCTCATGTGCGCCTTCTCCGAGGCCGGCAGGTCGGGGGCCAGGCCCAGGTAGGCGACGCTCAGCACGCGCTGGCGCGGATCGCGGTCGGGGTATCCGTACGTCTGGAGCTGCTCCAGGTGCACCGGGGCGCCCGGGAGCCCGGCCCGCTCGGCCAGGATGCGGTGGGCGGCGGCCGGCAGGTCCTCGTCGAGCTGGATGAAGCCACCCGGCAGCGACCAGCGGCGCATGAACGGCGGGTTGTCGCGCCGCCACACCAGGGCGCTGAGCGCATGGTTGCGCACGGTGAGCACGACCAGGTCGACGCTGACCGGGATGCTCGGGACCATGGACGGCACGTTACACGGAGTCCCGTCTGCCCTATGCGGATATGCGTACGTGGAGGGGCGTCGTGGCCTCCTTGCCGGACGCCCCCTTGATCCCTATCTTGACCCATTCCCCGGGCGGCACCTGGGTCCAGTCGAACGGCACCCAGGCCGTCGCCATCCGGGCCGGGTGCTCGTCCAGCGGGTCCTTGTCCAGCCAGCCGACGGCCGCGACCACCAGTTCCTTGGTGCCGCCGGACCATTCGACGAGCACGGTGCTGCCGTCCAGGTTGTAGCCGCGCACCTCGACGCCGTCCTGGGGGTCGCGGGGCCGCCTGATGGCGTCCACGGCGATCGGGCGCTGCCAGTCGCCGGCGATCTCGTCCTGGAGCGAGGGGTCGCCGCAGGTCATGAAGTCGCTCCACATGTAGGAGACGATCTTCTGGACGTACCGGCCGGCCATCGTGACGGCCTGGTCGAGGCGCTTCTTGTCCGTCTGGCCGCGGGTGCCCTGCGGGGCGCACGGCTGCTTGCCGGACGGCTCGAACGCCTCCACGTTCGCCCACAGCTCCACCTCGTGACCGGCCTGGAGCATCTCGTCGCGGGCCTTGGCCATCTCCCGGTAGTAGTCGCGGGTCGAGCCGTGGTACGCGGTGCCGTACGTGGCCTCGCCGACCACCGGACGCAGCCGGTCGTCCACCTCGGTGTCGCGCTCGTCCGGCCAGAACAGGCCGACCTTGCCGGTCCCCCGGCTGTCCTGCGGAGCGATGATGCCGACGCCGGTCCGGGCCAGCGCCTTGAACGCCTCGGCCACCTGCGCCGGCGTCTGGCCGAAGCCGACCCGCTTGCGCGCGTCCAGGTACGGGCTGATCAGGATCGGCTTGCCCAGCTCCTGCTCCACGATCCGGTGCTGGTCGGCGTACACCTCAAGGGTGGGGTTGGTGGCCAGCGTGGCCCCCATCTGGACCTCGAACGGCTGGTAGACGCCGCCCAGGGCCTGCCGGTCGGCGAAGCGCACGCCGTAGTCCTGGAGGATGCGCCGGGTCAGCGTGGTGAGGGTGCCGATGTGCCGCTTGTTCGCCCTGGTCGGCGTCTCGGAGTCGCGCGGGGCGAGCGGCAGCGCGGGGAAGACCCGCATGCTGAACTGGTCGGCCAGGTCGAGCAGCTCGGCCAGGCTGTCCTTGGCCGAGCCGGCCACCAGGATCAGGTCGTACGACGTGGCCTTCTTGGTGAAGTCGCAGGTGGCGTCGTCGGAGCCGTCCGGAGGGGCGACCATGCGGTAGTAGATGCGGTCGCCGGCCTTGACGGCGTGTTCCATCTTGGGGCAGCGGAACAGGTCGCCGCCGAACGCCTCGTCGGTGCGGTAGACGTACGTGCGCCCGATCCGGTTGCCGGGGTTGGCCTTGCGCAGGTCCCGTTCGGCCGCGTCGTGGCAGCTCAGGCCGTCCTCTTCGCACGCCTTGTACAGCGGGTCGAGCGTCCCGTCCTTCGCCAGCACCTCGCCGGTGTCGTCGGAGACGCTACGGAACTGCAGGCCGTACCCGATCCTGATGATCGTGTCGCCGCCGGCGCGGTGGATCTCCTGGAGCTGGTGACGCCAGGTGCACGGGTTCGACTTCGGCGTGATCCAGTAGCCGGTGACGGCGTAGAAGTTCTTGGTCGTGGTGTCGAACGTGCCGCAGGGGTCGGTGAACTCCTTGACCTTCGGCGGCGGCGGCGTCGATACGGTCCTGGACGGCTTCGGCGTGCTGGACGAGGACGCGACCGGCCGCTCGGACGACGACGGGAAGAGGATGATCACCACCGCGACCACGGCCAGGACGGCTGCGCCCACGAGCAGGAAGAGCCATCGCACGTTCAGGAACCTACCGCTCTCGTGATCTGCCGGAGATAAACCGCTATCGCGTGATCCCGGCCCATGCCTCAAGCTGGGTCACGAACCGCTTGGCCGAGTTCGGCCAGTGGTGGTTCGCGCGGGCCGCGGCGTACCCGCGAGCGCCCTGCGCCCGCCGCTCGCGCACGTCGTCCCGCAGCGTCAGCACCGCCTGCGCGACGGCCTTCGGGTCCTCCCAGGGCACGACGACGCCGCTGTCGTACCGCTCCACCAGCTCGACCGCGCGCGGCGACGGCGTCGTGATGACCGGGATGCCGTGCGCCATGTACTCCACGATCTTGGTGGGCATCGAGTGCCGGTAGTTGGGCTCGTCGTGCAGCAGCGACAGCCCGGCCAGCGCCCCGTCGAGCCGCTTGAGCGCCTCGTCGTTGGGCATGAAGTCACGCCACTCCAGCAGGCCGTCGGCGACGGCCTGGTTGAGCATCGGACGGCTCTGCGGATCGGCGTACCCGATCAGCTCCACCGTCACCCGGTACGGCTGCAGCAGCTTGGCCACCTCGACGGCCTCGAACACGCCGCGCGCCCGCGACAACCACCCGAGGTAGACCACCCGGTCGTCGCCCGGAGGCGTCACCGAGTCCGGCACCCAGGTCTCGTTCGGCACGATCAGATGGGCGTGCTTGAACCGGCCCGCGTAGGCGGTCTCGGCCAGCAGCAGGTGCATGTGCCGCTCGGCCGTGCCCTCCAGCATGCGCGCGAAGAAGCGCACCGGCGGGCGCAGGAACGAGGGCAGCCACGGCTTGAGCGACAACGTCGCCGGAGTGTCCTCGTGCACGTCCCAGACCACCGGCGGCCGGTTGCGCACGCCCCAGACCGCGAACAGCAGCTCCGGGTCGTGGATCAGGACCAGGTCGACCTTGTTCCGCATGCGCTTGAACAGCCGCCGGGCGGCCCAGACGGCCGCCACGCGTTTCCGCTGGGCGGCCCTGGGCAGATCGACGCCGTTGACCCATGGACGCGGTACGACCCCGTGCGCCGAGAAGGAGGCGGCATACGTGACCTCATGACCGGCATCCACGAGGGCACGGATCTGCCGATGCAGAATTCTCGCGTCCTCGGGGTTATGCACCACCGTCATGACGAGCACGTGCACTGCGCGCAGCCCTCCGTCGCTACAGCCGCTCGACGCGTTCACCCTCGGTGAGCACACCGCGGGTGTCCAGCACGAGCTTGGCCTTCGCCTCGACCATGGCCAGATCGAACGCGGCGTGCTGCTGCAGCAGCAGCGTCACGTCGGCGTTGACCACGGCCTCGGTCAGATCCTCTTCCCGTGGCACCGGAGTGCCGTCGACCGACCACTCCTTGACGTACGGATCGGCGAACGAGAGGTCGGCCCCCAGTTCCAGCAGCGCACGCGCCACAGGCAGAGCCGGAGTTTCCCGTTCGTCGGCGATATCCGGTTTGTACGTGACGCCGAGCATAACCACTCGGGCGCCGTTCACGGGCTTCTTGTGTCTGTTCAGCAGTCGCTGGACGCGCGCCACCACGTAGGACGGCATGCGCTCGTTGATCTCCTGGGCCAGCTCCACGAACCTGAACGGGTAGCCGAGCTTGCGCACGGTGTAGGACAGGTACGAGGGGTCCACGGGGATGCAGTGACCGCCGACGCCCGGCCCCGGCAGGAACTTCTGGAAGCCGAACGGCTTGGTGGCCGCGGCCTCGATCGACTCCCACAGGTTGATGCCGAGCTCGTCGCAGAAGATCGCCATCTCGTTGACGAGGGCGATGTTGACGTGCCGGTAGGTGTTCTCCAGCAGCTTGGCCATCTCGGCCTCGCGGGTGCCGCTGACCGGCACCACCTGCTCGATGAACTGCTTGTAGAACGCCGTCGCCCGGTCGCGGCAGACCGGCGTGTAGCCGCCCACGACCTTCGGGGTGTTCTTGAGCCCGAACTTCGGGTTGCCCGGGTCGATGCGCTCGGGCGAGAAGGCCAGATGGAAGTCCACGCCGGCGGTCAGGCCCGACTGCTCCAGCAGCGGGCGGGCCACCTCGTCGGTGGTGCCGGGCCAGGTGGTGGATTCGAGCACGACGAGCGTGCCCTTGCTGAGGTTGCGGGCGACGGCCTTGGTCGCGCCCTCGACCGCGGACAGGTCGGGACGGTGGTCCTCGTCCAGCGGGGTGGGTACGCAGATGACGATCGTGTTGCTTCTGGCCAGCACGGACTCGTCCAGCGTCGCGCTGAATCCGTTCGCCAGCATGTGATCGAGGTCAGCGTCGGTCAGGTCATCGATGTAGGACTGCCCGGCGTTGAGCGCGTCGACCTTCCGGGGGTCGACGTCCACGCCGACGACCCGCAGCCCGGCGGCAACCGCTTCCTTCGCAAGCGGCATACCGACGTAGCCCAGGCCGATGACAGCCAAGTCGATTTCTGTCACAGCAGTGCCTTCGAGAGCCGGAAACAACACTTCATGGTCGCAAAGGTTATCTCAAGTCCACCTAGCTCACGCCTAATGCGACCGAACCCGTCACAACGTACAGGCAACGTGGAGGTCATCTTTCGGCAAGCGATCGGTATAGAGCTTGATAAGTCTCGGCAACGCGGCTCCAGGTCCGCTTCGCGGCGACTTCGGCGCGTCCGGCCTCGCCCATCTCCGCCCGTCTGGCCGGGTCCTCGCGCAGGCCGGCGATGGCCTTGGCCAGCTCGGCCGGGTCGCCGGCGGGCACCAGCAGGCCGGCCCCGTCGGAGCCGACGAGCTCGGAGAGCGCGGGCAGATCGCTGAGCACCACCGGCTTGCCGAGCGCCATCGCCTCGACCGGCTTCAGCGGCGTGACGAGCCGGCAGACCCGCAGGTCCTCACGCGGGCAGGCGAAGATGTCGATGGCGTCCTGGGCCTGGAGCGCCTCGTCGGGGCCGACCCGGCCGGGCAGGACGGCGTCGCGCAGCCCCAGCTCCTCGACCAGGGCGAGCAGGTTCTCCCGCTCGGCGCCGTCGCCGACGATGAGCACCCGCACCGGCGTGCGGTCGTCGCGCAGCAGCGCGGCGGCGCGCAGCAGGGTCGCGAAGCCCTCGTAGGCCACGATGCTGGACACCGAACCGACCACGATCTCACCGGGGGCGATGCCGTACGCGTCCCGGAACGAGGCGCCGTCGTAGTGAGCCGACAGCAGGGTGTCGTCGACGGCGTTGGGCGCCAGGTGGATGCGTTCCCTGGGCACGCCGCGCTCGACGATCTCGGTGGCCATCGTCTCGGCCAGCGTGACGACCGCGTCGGCCTCGCGCATGAGGAACGCCTCGCGCTCGCGCTGGAGCACGTGCCGCTGGCTGCCGACCCGGATGGGGTCGCGGGAGGCCCACGTCTCCTCCAGGAAGCCGCGCACCTCGTAGACGAACGGGGTGCCCGTCCGGTCGCGGACGGCGTGCGCGACCGAGCCGTTGCGGTGGTCAGTGGCGGCGTGCAGGACCTGCGGGCGCAGCTGCTCGACCAGCCGGGTGACGCCCTCGGCGCCCTTGACCATGCGGCCGCGCATCTCGAACGGCACCTCGCCGTGCCCGTCGGGCAGCAGGCGGTAGTACGGGATGCCGTCGATCTCCTCCTGCGCGGGCGCGTCGGCGTGCCCCTGGAGCATGGGCCAGCCCCAGCTCGTCACGACGTGCGGGTCGAGCCCGGCCGCCTTCTGGGAGGTGACGATCCGGTGGGTGCGCACGGTGTAACCGGCCTGCGTGTACGGCAGCGCGTTGGTGACCAGGTGCAGCACGCGGCCCTCGACGCGCCCGGCGACGGCGACCTTCGGTCCCGGCGGGATCGGGTCGGGGCTGATGGCGGCCAGCTCACCGCGGTAGTAGGCGGCCCTGCGCTTGACGAAGGGGTATTTGGTGTACGCGTCGAGCACTTCGGCGGCCTGGGAGACCCGGCCGGCGTCCCAGTGGGCCTTCGCCTCGTTCCACGGCGCTTTGATCATGCGCATGCCGAGCTTGCGGACCATGCGCCGGGCGCCACGGGCGGCCGGCCAGGCCACGCTGCCGACGATCGGGCGCAGCTTGGGCGGGAGCGCGTCGGCGGCGGCCTGCGCCACGCGGACGGGGTCGGACTTGACCTTGGTCACGACGACGCGGGAAACGATGACGGGGTGCTGGACGAAGCCTTTGAGAAGTCCCCCGACGCCGGCCCGGGCGGACTTCGCGGAAACCTTGGAGGAGTCTTGACGACTGGCGTCGGATGCCACGCTGGGACCGTACCATAGGCAGCGTTTTTTCCCTTCCGCTATGAAAGGCGAGGTCAATGAGGGAGAACCCCCTGGTCCTGCACGTTTTGGGTGCTCGTCCCAATTTCGTGAAAGCGGCCCCGGTGGTGCGTGCACTCGGTGAACTCGGCGTGCGGCAGGGCATCATCCACACCGGTCAGCACTACGACGCGCTGATGTCGGACGTCTTCTTCGCCGATCTCGGCCTGCCCGAGCCGGTGGCCAACCTGGCGGTGGGCTCCGGCACGCACGCCAGGCAGACCGCGGCCCTGCTCGTGGGCCTGGAGGACGTCTTCGTCGCCCAGGAGCCCGACCTCGTCGTGGTCTACGGCGACGTGAACTCGACGCTGGCCGCGATCCTGGTCGCCGCCAAGCTGGGCATCAGGACGGCGCACGTCGAGGCCGGGCTGCGCTCGTTCGACCGGGGCATGCCCGAGGAGGTCAACCGGGTCGTCACCGACGCGCTGGCCGACCTGCTGTTCGTCACCTCGCCCGAGGCCCTCGCCTATCTGGCCTCGGAGGGCGTGCCGCCCGCGAAGGTGCACCTGGTGGGCAACCCGATGATCGACAGCCTGTTCGCCGCGCTGCCCTCGCTGGACCCGGCGCCGGTGGTGGCGCGGCTCGGCCTGCCGGCCCGGTACGCCGTGGCGACCCTGCACCGCCCGGCCAACGTGGACACCGCCGAGGCCGCCAGGGAGCTGGTCGAGGCGGTGCTGGAGGTGTCGCGGCGGACGCCGGTCGTGGTGCCGGTGCACCCGCGCGGCAAGGCGCGGCTGGCCGAGGCCGGCCTGGTGGACGGCGACACGATCAAGGTCATCGAGCCGCTGGGTTATGTGGACTTCCTCTCACTCGTCCGGGGCGCGGCGCTGGTCGTCACCGACTCCGGCGGCGTGCAGGAGGAGACGACCATGCTGGGCGTCCCCTGCCTGACGCTGCGGCCCAACACCGAGCGGCCGATCACGATCACGCACGGCACGAACCGCCTGGTCACGCCCGCGCTGCTGCCCGCCGCGGCGGAGAAGGCGCTCGCAGACGGCGCCGCCACGCCGGCCGGCGAGCTGCCGGTGCTGTGGGACGGCAAGGCCGGTCCGCGCATCGCGACGGTGATCGCGGCGTGGCTGAAGGGCGACAACCTGGCCCCCGCTTCCCAGGCCAAACGCCCCGAATAGCGGCTGAATCCGCCGTACTATGACATACCTCCGCTGAGCGATAGGCGTATCACCATGGCCGAAAACCCTGAGCCCCCCGCGTTCCAGCGACTGGGACCCGTCAACTGGCTGCCCGAGGAGCGCAAGCTCATCGAGCGGTACGAGGCCGAGGTCAGGGAGCTGCGGCGGCGGCTGGAGATCGCCGAGGCCAAGGCCGCGTACGCCGGCTGGAAGCTGGAGGCCACCCAGGCCAAGCGCACGTTCAAGCTGGGCGAGGCCCTGGGCTCGAAGAGCCCGGGGAGGATCGTCGAGGCGGTCAGGTCGAAGGACAAGGCGCCCAAGCCGCCCATGCCGGTCACCGAGGCGGTCGAGCTCGCCAACCACCGCCCCCCGCTGGTCGAGGTGCCGACGGCGAAGTGGCCGCTCGGCCCGGTCAACCGGCCCGACCTCAAGGTGGCGGTCATCCTGGACGACTTCTCCAGGATGGCCTTCAGGTACGAGTGGGACCAGATCGAGTTCGGCCTCAAGGACTGGCCGGACATCTTCGCCGACAAGCGCCCCGACCTGCTGTTCTGCGAGTCCGCCTGGCACGGCAACCAGGGCCGCTGGCGCTACCAGATGACCGGCACGAACGCCCCCAAGGAGCCGCTGCGCGACCTGGTCGCCTGGTGCCGCGCCGAGGGCATCCCCACGGTCTTCTGGAACAAGGAGGACCCGCCGAACTTCGACTTCTTCATCGACACGGCCAAGCTGTTCGACCACGTGTTCACCTGCGACGGCGACATGGTGCCGAAGTACCGCGAGGTGCTCGGCCACGACCGGGTCGACGTGCTGCAGTTCGCCGCGCAGCCGCGGGTGCACAACCCGATCCAGCAGAAGCAGGGCCGTCTGCACGACGTGGTGTTCGCCGGCATGTACTTCCGCGACAAGCACCCCGAGCGGCGTGAGCAGATGGAGGTCGTCCTCGACCCGGTGCGCGAGCTGGGCCTGCACATCTTCGCCCGCAACGGCGAGGTGGACGAGAAGTACGCCTGGCCGGAGAAGTACCGCCCGCACATCGTGGGCGAGCTGCCCTACGACCAGATGCTGGCCGCGTACCGGATGTACAAGGTCTTCCTCAACGTCAACTCGGTGCTCGACTCGCCGACCATGTGCGCCCGCCGCGTCTTCGAGCTGTCGGCGTGCGCGACCCCGGTGGTGTCGGGGTGGTCGCGGGCGATCGAGGAGACGTTCGGCGAGCTGGTGCCGATCGCGCGCGAGCCGGTCGAGTCGTACAACCAGGTGCTGCACCTGATCAACAGCCCCGAGCTGCGGGCCAGGATGGGCCACCTGGCGATGCGGGAGGTCTTCGACAAGCACCTGTTCTCGCACCGGGTGGACCAGATCCTGCAGAACCTCGGCCAGGCGACCACGCCCCGGTCGCGCTCGATCTCGGTCGTGCTGCCCACCAACCGGGCCGCGCAGATCGAGCACGCGATCTCGTCGGTGGCCCGGCAGCTCCACCGGCCGCTGCAGCTGATCATGGTCCTGCACGGGCTGGACATCGACCCGGTGGTGGTCGCCGACAAGGCCCGGATGGCCGGCATCACGGACGTCGTCGTCCTGCCCGCCGCCCCGGAGCTGACCCTCGGCGCCTGCATGAACCTGGGCATCGCCGCCGCCGAGGGCGACCTGATCGCCAAGATGGACGACGACAACCTCTACGGCGAGCACTACCTGTCGGACCTGGTGCGCGCGTTCGACTACTCCGACGCCGAGCTGGTCGGCAAGGGGGCGCACTACGCGTACTTCGAGGGCAGCAACACCACCATGCTCCGGCTGCCCGGCCTGGAGCACCGGTACTCCTTCCTCGTCCAGGGCGGCACGTTCCTCGGCAAGGCGGACATGTTCCGCTCGTACGGCTTCGCGGACATCACGCGGGGGGAGGACACCCAGCTGGTACGCCGGCTGAAGGAGGACTCCGTCAAGATCTACTCGGCCGACCGGTTCAACTTCGTCTACTGGCGCAGCGCCGACGCCTCGATGCACACCTGGCAGGCCGACCACATCAAGCTGACCCGCAACGCGCAGTTCTCCTTCGTCGGCCGCCCGGACGACCACGTGCTCATCTGAGCCTCAGCGGGTGACGCGGGCCAGGTTCTGGTCGGCCAGGCGGGCGAGCTCGTACAGGCCGGCCGCCTTCACCTTCTCGCCGACGACGAGCATGCTCATGATCAGGTGGGCCCGCCTGATCACGACCGACCCGATCTGGGCGCGCTTGTCGCCGCCGGAGGCCGTCGTCAGGTACGCCCGCGACTCGTCGCCCCTGGCCGGCATGGCCAGCTTGGCGGTGCGGTAGGTCACGTCCGCGCCCTCGACGGTGGCCTTGTACAGGGCGCACTGCGGCGGCAGCGGCGCCGGCATGGACGCCGACGGCATCGACACGACGGCCTGCGTGATCGAGCCGCGCGCGGCGGAGAAGGCGATGACGGCGGCGGGCGCCCGGGCGACCTCCGGCTTGGCCGCGTCGAGCTGGGCGGCCCCGGCGCACTCCGGACGCTCCAGCTTGGCCTGCTGGATGGCGGCCAGCCCCTCCTGGGTGGACTTGAGCGAGCCGAACGCCCCCATCTCCGGCCCGTACGCGATGCGCATGCCCTTGGGCACGGGCAACAGGGCGGCGCGCAGCCGGGCCGCCTCCACCGCCGAGGAGGACGCGGCGGGCTGCGCCGACCCGGCGGCCTGATTGTCGGCCTCGCCGGCGGAACATCCGGCGACGACCATCATGCTCAGACATACCCCCGAAATAGCCTTAAGCACGAATTCTCCCCTTGCTCTAGCAGCTTTTTCGAAAACGCTAGAGGAAGGGCCGAGTAAGGAGCCGAGTAACGTCGCTATTCACGGAATTCGGCAGGTTCGCGAGGAATTTCAGGCTCGCGAGTGGTTTTGGGCTCGCGCGGGACTTCAGGCTCGCGAGAGGTTTTGGGCTCGCGCGGGACTTCGGGTTCGGCGCCGTTCCGGCTTCCGCCGTCGAGCAGCGCCCTGGCCAGGCCGATCCCGGTGCCGCCGAGCGTGAGCGCCTTGGCCAGCAGCTCCTCCACGCCTTGGGCGCCGTTCAGCACCACCATGTGGTCCACGTTCCCGAACGCCTTCGCGCCCGCCTCGACGACCTCCGGCCAGCGCTCGGCGAGCTGCTGGGCGATGACGGCCTCCTGGTTCTCCTTCAGCGCCTCGGCCCGCGCCCTGATCGCCTCGGCCTCGGCCAGGCCCAGCGCCCTGGCCGCCTGCGCCTCGGCCAGCCCGCGCGCCTGGGCGGCCTGGGCCTCCGCCTCGCCCGCGATCTTGGTGGCCGCGCCGGCCGCCTCGCCGCGCAGCCGTACGGACTCGGCCTCGGCGGCGGCGGCCAGCTTGACCTGGCTCGCCTGGGCCCCGGCGCGCAGCTCGGTCTCCTGGGCCTCGGCCTGGGCCTGGGCGATCCGGGCGTCCCGGTCGGCCTGCGCGAGCGTGACGGTCTCGTACGCCTTGGCGTCGGCGGGCTTGCGCACCTGCGACTGGAGCCGCTGCTCGGCGAGCTGGGCCTCCAGCTCGGCCGCCCGGGTCTCCTGGACGACGACCTCCTGCCGGGCGGTGGCCTCCGACAGCGGCCCCGCCTGCCGGGTCGTGGCCTGCGCCCGGTCGATCTCGGCCTGGTAGGCCGCCCGCTTGAGCTGCGCGTCGCGCTGGGCGGCGGCCTTGTTGGCCTCGGCGATCTGCTCGGCCTCGGTGGCCTCCTGGTCGCGCTGGGCCTGGGCGATGCGGGCGACGGCGGCGACCCTGGCGGCGTGCGGCCTGCCGAGGTTGGCGATGTAGCCGGTCTCGTCGTCGATCTCCTGGATCTGCAGCGAGTCGACGATCAGCCCGAGCTTGCTCATCTCGTCGGCCGCCGAGGCCCTGGTCTCGCTGGTCAGGCGCTCGCGGTTGAGTATCAGGTCCTCGATGGTGAGGTTGCCGATGATCGAGCGCAGGTGCCCGGTGAACAGCTCGTGGATCGCGCTGGTCATGAAGTCCTGCTGGTCGAGGAAGCGGCGGGCGGCGTTGGCGATCGAGGACAGGTCGTCGCCGACCTTGTAGATGACCACGCCGCGGATGTGCACGGGGATGCCCTGCTGGGTGACGCAGGAGACCTGGAGATTGGCCGCCCTGGTGTCCAGGCGCAGCCGCCGGGCGGCCTGGAAGCCGGGCAGCACGGCCGTGCCCTTGCCGGTGATGATCTTGAAGCCCAGGCTGTCGACGCCCTCGCCCCGGCGGCGCGCCCCCAGACCGGAGATGATCAGCGCCTCGTTGGGCTCGGCGACCCGCCAGACGGCTTTGAACAGCAGAATCACGATGACGACCGCGACGACCGCGGCTCCGGCGACGATGAAGACCTCGGGGGACAACCGGCCCTCCCTAGACGAGTGCTCTGGCCACGTAAACCGTCCGCGGGGGGAAGTAGTCCACCACGACCACGATGGTTCCGAGGCCGAACTCCTCGTCGGGCACGCTGGGGTGGGCGTAGAAGGCCTCCACCCCGCCCCTGACCGGGATCATGACCTCGCCGACGAGCCCTGGGCCGATCTTTCCGGTGACTCTGCCCTGCTTGCCGACCACCCTGCTCCCCCCGCTCGCTTGCATTCCGGACGCTACTCCAAACGGGCATTCGCGGTAATAGGCCACGCAAAATGTTTCTCGAACCGCTGCGCGCCCCTGTGGGGCTTTTGGCCGAAGTGCTGATGATCGCCCTCATGAGCAGGAATCCGCGCGACCTCGGGATGGATGTGCCCATTTCCCGCCGTGACTTGTTCGACGGGATTGCGGTGAGCGCTCTGGGCTGCTCGGCGGCGAAGGCCGTTGTCAACGCCACGGAACCGGCCGGAGGGCTGCGCGGGGACACCGCGCAGGCGGTCGCGGTGCCGCACGCGCTGCGCGACGGCCGCTTCTGGCGGCACGCGGGCCCGCCCGAGCCCACCGGCGAGAGCTACGACCTCGTGGTCGTGGGCGGCGGTCGCAGCGGTCTCAGCGCGGCGGCGGAGTGGCTGCGCCGGGAGCCGAGGGCCCGCGTGCTCGTGCTGGACAACCGCGACCCCGGCGAGCACGGCGGCCCTGCGGGGTTCGGCGCGGGGCCGGCTGTGCACGTGATGTGCGACAGGGAGAGCTTCGGCGCCGACACGCTGGTCCCGGCCGGCCGGCTGGAGGAGCTGCCGCTCGCCGCGCGGGCCGTCGACGACCTGCGCATGCTGCGCGACGACCCGCCCGACTGGTTCCCCGGGCTGTCGCAGGAGGACAAGCAGGAGCGCCTGGCCGGGCTGACCTACTCCCGGTTCCTGCTGGAGGTCTGCGGCGCGCATCCCGACGCGGAACGGTTCTGCCGGACGCTGCCGTGCGCCGAGCGCGCCTACGACGGCCGGGCGCTCGGGGCGGTGGACGCCTGGGCCGCCGGCTACCCGGGGTTCGGCGGCCTGGGGCTGGACAAGCCCTCGCGGTACGCCTCGGCGGCCGGGCCCGCGACCGGGAGCCCGCCCGGGGCCGCGCGGGCGGTGCTGCGGCCGTCCAGCCCGGTGGTCTCGGTCCGGCACGGGGACGCGTCCGTGGTGGTCGCGTACTTCGACGGGCATCGGGTCAGGACCGTCGGCGCGGAGTCGGTGATCATGGCCTGCTGGAGCGCGGACGTGCCGCACCTGGTGCCCGACCTGCCCGAGCAGCAGCGGCGGGCGTTGGGCCAGGCGGCCCGGCTGCCGGTCCTGGAGGCCACCGTCCGGCTGCGCGGCGGCCGGGCGCGGATCGGGCGCACCCGCTGGACGGGCGCGTTCTGGTGCCTGACCGAGCCCGCGACCGAGGGGTTGCGCCTGCTGGCCACGCCGTGCCGGTCGGAGCTCGGGCCCGTGGCGGGGGCGGCGGCGGGCCGGCGGGAGCTGATGGCGACGCCCTACGACCGGCTGGCGGACGGCGTGCGCGACCAGGTGACCCGGCTGCTGGGCCCCCGGGCCGGCGTCGAGGCGGTCACCGTCCACCGCTGGGGGCACGGGCTGCCGGTGGCGTACTGCAGGCCCTGGCACCCCTTCTACCCCGACGGCCCCTTCCCCGCCGACGTCGCCCGCAGGCGGTTCGGCCGCATCGCCATCGCCGGGTCGGACACCGAACCGGCGGCCGGCGGCGACGCGGCCGTGGTGGCCGCGCACCGGGCCGTGCGCGAGCTCACCGCATGAGGCCCTGGCTGCGGGTCTTCCTCGGCGGGCTGGTCCTGTGGCTGGCCACGGTCGCCGTCACGGCCTGGACGGCCAACTCCAACCTGGTGCCGACCGTCGTGCTCTTCGGCAGCTTCCTGATCCCGGTGACGTTCGTGGTGTGGGCGCACGGGCGCGACCGCTCGCCGGTGGTCACGGTGGAGCTGCAGTTCCGGGCGTTCGTGGTCGGCGGCGTGCTCGGGGTGCTCGGCGCGTCGCTGCTGGAGAGCTGGCTGATCCGGCCCTCGTTCCTCATGTACGCGCTGGTCGGCCTGATCGAGGAGGGCGTGAAGCTGGCCGCGCTGATGTACGTCACCCGGCACGCGGTCCGGCGCTCGCCCAGGGACGGCGTGGTGCTCGGCGCGACGGTCGGCTTCGGCTTCGCCGCCTTCGAGAGCTCCGGCTACGCCTTCAACGCCCTGTTCACCGCCGACGGCCTGTCACTGGCGCAGCTCGTGGAGACCGAGATCCTGCGGGGCATCCTGGCGCCGGTGGGCCACGGCCTGTGGACCGCGATACTCGGCGGCGTGCTGTTCGCCGCCCACGGACGCCTCACCGGGCACGTCGTGTGGTGCTACCTCGGCGTCTCGCTGCTGCACGCGCTGTGGGACTCGATGAGCGCCATCGCCATCGCGATCACGCTGGTGCTGACCGGGCGGCCGTGGCAGTTCGAGCTGCTGCGGATCGGCCGGGTGCCGCACGTGACCGAAGGGCAGGTGCACGTGTACACGCTGGTGAACTGGGCCGGACTCATCGTGATCTCGCTGGTCGCGCTGGGGTGGCTCTGGCGGGTGCTGCGCGCGGCCCGCCGGGAGGCCGAGATCATGCCCCAATAATCACGGTAATCATCCTGTTCCTCCCACTGCGCCGGAACCATAAACGATGCTAGTCTCCTGTGCGATCTTCCGGAGGTGTATTTACACAAGGTGTGGAAATGCCCCCGACTCGAGGTTGGGACATGGGCTCGCGAAACCGGTCAATTCGGTTCAAGATCTTTTTATTGCTGCTGCTACCCCTCCTGTCTCTCAGCGCGCTGTGGGGTTTCGTCCTCAACCTGACCATGGGCGACGCACAGTCACTCCTCCGGGCCGACACGCTCTACGAAACACTCGGCGTCACCTCCACCGACCTGGGCGTTCAGCTCCAGTCCGAACGGGTGCGCTCCGCCGAGGCGCTCACTACCCGTGAACTCACCGAGGTCCTGGGCGCGCAGCGGGCCCGTACGGACAAGGCGGCGGCCGACTTCCAGCACGCCGTCACCGAGGCGGGCGACGCGGTCGGCGACGACCTGCGGACGCCGCTCGACGCCCTGACCGCCCACCTCGACCGGCTCGGCTCCATCCGCGCCGACATCGACGGCGGCATCAGCTCCCGCCTGGCCGGCGTGGACGCCTACAACCAGGTGCTCGACGCCGTCTTCGCCCTCTACGACCACCTGATCTCCGTCTCCGACCTGACCGTCTTCCAGCAGGCCACCTCCCTGCACGCCATGGGCAGCGCCCGGGAGTACATCGCCAGGGAGCACGCCCTCATCGTCGGCGCGCTGGTGGACAAGCGGCTGACCGAGCCCGAGCGGGCCGCCTTCACCGAGTACGCGGCCTCCAGGAAGTTCCTGCACGCCCGCGGGCTGGCCGGGCTCGACGTGCCGCTGCGCAGGCCGTTCGAGCAGGTGTTCGCGTCCCAGCCGTTCCTGACCTTCTCCGCGCTGGAGTCCAGGGTCGTCAAGACCGGCTCGCCGCCCGCCGACGCCGAGGCGTGGAAGAGCGCGGTGGACCGGCTCACCACCGAACTGGACCGCGACAGCGCCGCCGCGGCCAAGACGCTGGCCGGCCGGACCTCGCGGGCCGCGACCGGCACGGTCGTCGAGATCGCCGTCGCGGGCGGCCTCGGGTTGATAGCCGTGCTCGCGTCGATCATCATCTCTGTACGCTTCGGTCGCCGCCTGGCGGGCGAGCTGTACGGGCTGCGCACCGCCGCGATCGAGCTGGCGGAGGTGCGCCTGCCCGACGTCGTGGACAGGCTGCGCAAGGGCGAGGACGTTGACGTGCGGAAGGAGGCCAGGGCCATCAGGGTGAGCGGATCGGCGGAGATCACCGACGTGGGCCGGGCCTTCGCGTCCGTGCAGCGCACGGCGGTGACGGCGGCCGTCGGGCAGGCCGCGCTGCGCCGCGGGGTCGGGCAGGTCTTCCTCAACCTCGCCAGGCGCAAGCAGGGCCTGCTGCACCGGCAGCTCGGGCTGCTCGACGGCATGCAGCGCCGCACGCACGACCCCGACCGGCTGGAGGAGCTCTTCCGCCTCGACCACCTGACCACCCGCATGCGGCGGCACGCCGAGAGCCTGATGATCCTGTCGGGCGCGCCTCCGGCGCGGGCCTGGCGCAGGCCGGTGCCGGTGATCGACATCGTCCGGGCCGCGGTCGCCGAGGTCGAGGACTACACGAGGGTCAACGTCGAGGCCATGCCGGTCAGCGCGTTCGACGGCGGCTCCGCGGCCGACCTCACGCACCTCGTGGCCGAGCTGATCGAGAACGCCACCATCTATTCACCGCCGGACACCGTGGTCCAGATCCGCGGCGACGTGGTCAGCAACGGCTACGCCATCGAGATCGAGGACAAGGGGCTCGGCCTGTCGGCCGTCGAGTACGCCGCGATCAACAAGCTGCTGTCCGCCCCGCCCGAGTTCGACCTGGCCGACAGCGACCGGCTGGGCCTGTTCGTGGTGGCCAGGCTGGCCGAACGCCACGGCCTCAAGGTCCAGCTCCGCCGCTCGCCCTACGGCGGCACCGCGGCCATCGTGCTCGTGCCGCGCTCGCTGGTCGCCGACCAGGCCGCGCTGACCTCAGGCGACGACGACGGCCGGCCGGCGGAGCCGCCGAGCCGGACGAAGAAGGCCCTCGCGGTGGTCACCTCGGGCACCCACGCCGGACTGCCCAGGCGCGTGCGCCAGGCGAACCTGGCGCCGCAGCTGAAGGAAGAACCGCCGGAGCCGGAGCCGCAGGCCGAACGCTCTCCCGACGAGGTACGCGATCTGTTCTCCGCGTTCCAGCGGGGAACCCAACGTGCCCGAGAAGAAGCCTCCGAGGAGGAGCCCATGAGCAAGGGGGACGCATGACTGCGCAAACCACCAACACCGGTGAGCTGAACTGGCTGCTCGACGACCTGGCAGGCAGGGTCGCCGCCGTCCGCCAGGCGGTCATCCTTTCCACCGACGGCCTGGCCGTCGGGTACTCCAAGGGATTGACCCGCGAGGACGCCGAGCACCTGTCGGCCGTGGCCGCTGGCTTCCAGAGCCTGGCCCGCGGCACCGGGCGCCATTTCGGCGGCGGCGACGTGCGCCAGACCATCGTGGAGATGGAGAGCGCGTTCCTGTTCGTCACCGCGGCCGGCCAGGGCACCTGCCTGGCCGTGATCGCCGAGGCGAACGTCGACGTCGGGCACATCGCGTACGAGATGGCGATGCTGGTCAAGCGGGTGGGCCAGCACATCACCACCAACCCGCGCGCGGGAACGGCATGACCGACGCCCCCCGCTGGTACGACGAGGAGGCCGGGCCCGTCGTCCGGCCCTTCGCCCTCATCCGAGGCCGGACGCGCTCGTCGGGAGACGCCTTCGACCTCGTCGCGTCCGTGCGCGCGCTCGCCGACCAGGCGGACGACCTCGGGCCGGAACAGCAGCTCATCCTGCGGGCGGCGCGGAGCCCGATCTCGGTGGCCGACCTGGCCGTCGAGCTCGACCTGCCCGTAGGCGTCGTCCGGGTGCTGCTCGGCGACATGCGTGACCACGGCCTCATCTCGGTGACGTCGCCCTCGGCAACGGGGTCGCGTTCGAATGAGCGCATTCTCAAGGAAGTGATCAATGGACTCCGTGCTCTCTGAGGACCCCGTCGCGCTGAAGATCCTCATCGCGGGCGGGTTCGGCGTCGGCAAGACCACCCTGGTCGGGTCGATCAGCGAGATCAAGCCGCTGCGCACGGAAGAGGTGCTCTCCGACCGCGGGATCGGGGTCGACGACCTCGACGGCGTGGAGGCCAAGACCACCACCACCGTGGCGATGGACTTCGGCCGCATCACGATCCGCGACGGACTGGTCGTCTACCTGTTCGGCACCCCCGGCCAGGAACGGTTCTGGTTCATGTGGGACGAGCTGTCCTACGGCGCGCTGGGCGCGGTCGTCATCGCCGACACCCGGCGGCTGACCGACTGCTTCCCGTCGGTGGACTACTTCGAGCAGCGCGGCACGCCGTTCGTGGTGGCCGTCAACTGCTTCGACGGCGCGTCCCAGCACAGCGTGGACGACGTGCGCATCGCGCTCGACCTCGACGACGACGTCCCCGTGATGCTGTGCGACGTGCGGCGCAGGGCCTCGGCCAAGGAAGTGATGATCACCCTGGTCGAGCACTCCCTGCGGACGCTCACCGCCGCCAACTAGGACGCGCGGCCCGTCGCGAACCCGGGCGGGCGCGGCCCGCCGCCGGGCTAGAGCGCGCGCAGCCCGTTGATCACCTCGCGGAGCAGGCTCTCCGTCGGGGTGGCGGTCTTGTCGCGCGGCGGGCGCACGTCGATCAGGTCGTACTCCAGCAGGTCGCCGAGCAGCACCCGGATCACGCCCACGGGCAGCCCGAGCTCCGAGGCGACCTCGGCGACGGGCCTGGAGTGACCGGACAGGCAGCTCATCAGCCGCCGGTGCTGGCCGCTCAGCTCGGCCTTGGCCGGCGCGGGCCGTCCCGTCGAGACGACGGTCGCCAGCAGATCGAGGGCCGGGGACGAGGGCCTGGTGCGCCCCCGCGCCACGGCGTACGGCCGGACGACGGGCCCGGCCTCCTCGTCAACCCACTCGTGCTCGCCGCTCACGCTCGGGAACCCCCATCCTGGTCGCTTTCCTGCCGCCCCCGCTGCCATCCGGACTGGAGTGAGGAGAGCAGCGCCCTGGTCTCCTCAGGAGAACGCTCGTCGGCCACGGGCGCCACGGGCGCCGATGGCGTCGGCGCGGCCAGGGGCGCCTGCCTGAGCCGCTGCCGCTGCGGCAGGCCCGTCTGCCGGTCGCGGCGGGGCAGGTCCTGTCCCTCGCCCGGCGCGGGCCCCGCGCGCTTGCTCGTGCGCACCCGGCGCGGCAGCTCGCCCGGCCCGGTCGCCTCCCCCGCGTCGACCGGCCGCTCGGACCGGAGGACGGAGACGGACACGGGCTCGAACTCCATCGGCCGCACCGGCGTCGCCATGGGCTCGACCAGCGATCCCGGCACGAGCACGATGGCGGTCGTGCCGCCGTACGGGGACAGCTTCAGCGTCACCTTGATGCCGTGCCGGGCGGCCAGCATGCCGACCACCGCGAACCCCAGCCGCTCGGTCTGCGCGGGGTCGAACTCGGGCGGGCTGGCCAGCCGGTCGTTGATGGACTTGCGGGTCTCCTCGTCCATGCCGAGGCCGCGGTCCTCGATCTCGACCGCGAAGCCCCTGCCGACCATCTCGCCGCGCACCGAGACCTCGTTGGCGGGCGAGGAGAACGACGTCGCGTTCTCGATCAGCTCGGCGAACAGGTGCATGAGGTCGGCCACGGCCGAGCCGGACACGCCGCACTCGGGCATCGGGTAGACCCGGACCCGGGTGTACTCCTCGACCTGGGCGGCGGCGCCGCTCAGCACGTCCTCGACCGGGATGACGCCGCGCCACCTGCGGCCCGCCGTGCCGCCCGAGAGCAGCACCAGGCCCTCGGCGTGGCGGCGCATGCGGGTGGTCAGGTGGTCGAGCCGGAACAGGCGCTCCAGGGCCTCGGGCTCCTCGGTCTGGTGCTGCATCTCGTCCAGCATCCTGAGCTGGCGCTGGAGCAGCGACTGGCTGCGCCTGGCCAGGTTCCGCAGCGCCTCGGACACGCCCTCGCGCAGCCTGGCCTGCTCGACGGCGGCGTCCACGGCGGTGCTCTGCACGCTGTCGAAGGCTGCGGCGAGGTCGGCGACCTCGCTGGTGGCGTTGTCGCCGACCTTGATGGGCGGCGCCTCGGCGTCGATGTCCACCCGCTCGCCGGTACGCAGCTTCGTCACCACGTCGGGCAGCCTGACCTCGGCCAGGTCCAGCGCCGTACGGCGGAGGGTGGCCAGCTCCCTGGTGATCCTGCGGCCCACCCGGACGGAGATGAAGATCGAGAAGGCCACCGCGATGAGCCCCAGCGCGCCCGCGATCGCGGCCCTGACCACGATGACCACGCCGGCCGGCTGCATCCGGCCCAGCAGCTTGTCCCCGGTGTCCCAGACGGCCTCGCTGTACTCCTTGAGCACCTGGTCGGCGATGCCGCGCCAGAGATCCATGTCGGCCGGCTGGCCGGCGACGAAGCTCCGCAGGAGGCTCTCCATGGTGATGTACCTGGAGGAGTAGAACAGCTTCTCGAACGGCGCCCGCAGCTCGGTGTCGAGGTTGGCCAGCGCCTTGGGGAACAGGAACGTGCGGGTGCCGTCGATGCCGGCCAGCAGGTGCACGTCGTGCATCGAGGGGCGGCCGTTGGAGGCGACGACCAGGGCGTTCTCGCGGCTGAGCAGCTCGCGCACCTCGTCGGCCGCAATCAGGCCGTGGGCCTGGAGGGACAGTTCGAGGTCGGTGCTGACGGTCAGCCTGGAGTACAGCAGGTGGACCTCGTCGGAGACCTTGGCGTACTCGGTGACCAGGTTGCCGGGGGTGATCCTGCGCTCGTCGACCTTGCGCCGGACCTCCGGCAGCCGGTCGACGGTGTCCAGGACGACCTGGAACTGCTTCCTCATGTCGTCGGTCATCGCCGACTGGGCGTCCTCCGACAGGCCCTGCTCGCGCAGGGTCTTCCTGCTGGCGTCCACCTTGGCGCGGGCCTTGGACAGGGCCGCCTGCTCGGTCGCCGTGCCCGCGAGGCGTTCGGCGGAGGCCAGGCGTTCGGTCTGGAGGCTGGAGACCAGGCCATCGGCGTTGTTGATCACACTCGACCAGATCGCATCGATCTTGAAGAGGTTCAGCGCCTCACCCGTGGTCGTGCTCGCGGCGAAGCCCCAGAGCGCGATCAGGGAGATCAAGGGGATGACGAGCAGCGTCGAGATCTTGAATCGGATGGATCTGCCCGATGCCATGACACCTGCTCCCGCATAGAAGATCGCGGGAGAGAATAGCATCGAAACGGACGAGATTAAGATCGACTAGCGATAAATCTGTGATATGTCGGGAAATTTGCGTCTACTGGGCGCTTCGGGGCGCGGGCCGGCGACCACGTCAGCCACAGCGCCCACGCCGCCAGCAGGCCGAGCAACGACACCTCGGCGCCCAGCAGCAGCCGCTCGACCAGGCCGATCATGACCCGCTCCCCCGGCAGGGCCACGTACGTGATCGCCAGCAGCCCGAACCCGCCCGCCAGCGCCACCCACTCCACGGCCCGCGCGACGGGCTTCCAGTGGACGTCCGCGGTCAGCCTGGGCACCAGCAGCGCCCCGGCGGCCGGCAGGCTCACGAACGCCGCGATCGACACATACCGGTGAACCTGGGCCGCGACGTCGAGATCGAGACCGAGAGGGACGGTCGGGATGACCGCCACCACGACCAGCGCCGCCGACCACACCATGAGCAACTTCTCCGGCAGCCCCCGGACCGGCGCCCCCATTCTCCGCAGCGCGGTCAGCAGCGCGAGCGACCCGAGCCCGAGCACCGCCATCGCGACCTCCGTGACGCCCCCGCGGTCGGTCACGGCGTACTCGCTGATGGTCACGTTCATGGGGTCGAGGTAGGGGTCGGGCCCGAAGTGGCCGACCAGGATCGCGACCACCGAGAACACGATCGATGCACAGGCGATCAGGGGGTAGAGCCTCGTCGGGGTCATGAGGGCCCTCAGACTCACGCTCCAGGGCGCTCTCGCGACTCTCACTCTGCTGTTCGGCACTGCGGTCATGTGCCCAACTCTCGCGCCCACAGGCGTGCCGGCACATCCGGTGGCACCCCCGAGCCGTCCCTGAGTCGACCCCTGAGTCCCCCTCCCCTGCCCCCCGGGTGGACGGTGTCCCTCAGTCGGAGGCGACGAACAGGCGGAGCACGCGATCGGGACGGCCGACGGGCGTCCAGGAATCATCGAATCCATCGTATTGAAATACGCTCATGTCCCGAGCCACTCGGAAAACGGTGTCGTCCGTGACCGCGCAGGACGCACTGTGCTCCCCGATGCGCTGCCAGTTTCCGGCTGCGTCCTGGAATTGATATACGCCACTGAAGTCGGCGGCGGTGGCGAACAGCCCGAAACCTCCGGCGAAGATTTGCAGGACACCTCGGGGAGGGGCGCCGAGGTTGTCCCAGGCGGTTCCGGAGCCGGTGTATCTGAACACCGTGTTGTTGAGCGGGTCCGTACGGTAAACCGTATCCGCGATCGCGTATGCGCCGCCTTTGGGGCCGATGCGTTCCCAGTCGTTCGGATTGCCGCTGTAGAGGAAGGTGTCACCCTGGAAGTCGGGCATCTGGGCCACGACGCTGAACCCACCGACCGCCAGGAAGCCGGAGTCTCCGACCTTGCTCCACAGCGGCGTGTCGCCCTCGAAGCCGTCGAACTGGAGTATCCGGCTGCCGTCCCGAGGCGTCTTGTAGACGGTGTTGTCGGAGACGGCGTAGGTCGCTCCGATCTCGCCGACGGAGAACCAGTCGAAAGGGGTGCCGCTGTAGCCGAACGCGGTGCCCGTCTCGTCGCCGGCGCCCTCGACGAGGGTTCCCCACCCGCCGCCGAAAGGCCCATTGACGGTGACCGGTCCTCTGATCTTGGTCCAGGAAGTGCCGGAGCCGTCGTATCGGAAGACGCCGTTGATATCGTCCGCGGCGTCGATGGTCACGGCATTGAGAGTGAGGGCCACGGATCTCTCCGTTTCTCGCAGGAAGGACACCCGTGGTTCCAGGTATCTCGCTGATCGCAGCATCGCTTCGCACGTCCGCGACCAGCAACTCCGACACGCATCGGATTTCTAATGACTTGTCCACCGCGAGGCTTTTTTCGCCCAATAACAAGAGCCCTCAGTCGAGCACGTGGGACGTGGCCCTGGCGTAGCGGGCGCGGATCTCCGGGACGGCCGGGGCGTCGTAGGTCTCGGTGTCCTCGGTCCGCCAGTCGGGGGTCGTGAGGAGGCCGGCGGCCTGGCGGGCGGCGCCGTCGGCGACGTACTCGCCGGGCGGCGGCACCGCGATCGGCACGCCGAAGACGGTCGGCGCGACGCGGCGTACGGCCTCCGAGCGGGCCGCGCCGCCGATCAGCAGCACCCGCTCCGGGCGGGTGCCGAGCGCGTCGAGGGCGTCGGCGAGGCCGCACAACATGCCCTCGACGGCCGCGCGGGCCAGGTGGGCCGGGGTCGAGGTGGCCAGCGTGAGCCCGAGCACCGAGCCGGTCGCGGTGGGCCGGTTGGGGGTGCGCTCCCCCTCCAGGTACGGCACCAGCGTCAGGCCGCCGGCCCCCGCCGGGACCCGGAGCGCGAGGTCGCTCAGCTCGTCGAGGCCGACCCCGGCCAGCCCGGCGGCGGCGTCGAGGACCCGGGCGGCGTTCAGCGTGCACACCAGCGGCAGGAAACGCCCGGTGGCGTCGGCGAACCCGGCGACCGCGCCGGTGGGGTCGGCGCTGGGCGTCTCCGCGACCGCGAACACCGTCCCGGACGTGCCGAGCGAGACCACCACGTCGCCCGGCCCGGCCCCGACGCCGAGTGCGGCCGCCATGTTGTCGCCGGTGCCCGGCGCGAGCAGCGGCCCGGACGACGCCGGGTCGCCCGCGCGGTCGGCGGGCCCCAGCACCCGGGGCAGCAGCGGGACGGCGCCGAAGGCGGCCTTGAGCAGGTCGGTGCGGTAGGCGCCGGTCGCCGGGGACCAGTAGCCGGTGCCCGAGGCGTCGCCCCGGTCGGTGGTGAGCAGGTCGAGCGGCGGCGGGGGCGCGTCGTGCCAGGCCGCGAGATCGAACCCCGAGCCGGAGCCGCCCCGAGGACCCGAGCCGCCGCCCCGACTGGGGCCGTTGCCCGAACCGAAGCCGCCCCGCCCGGAGCCGTCGCCCAGGGCGAGCGCGCCCGCCAGGCGCCAGGTCAGCCAGTCGTGCGGCAGGCAGACCGCCGCCGTGCGGCGGGCGTTGTCCGGCTCGTGCTCGGCCAGCCACCGCAGCTTGGCCACGGTGAACGCGGCGACGGGCACCGAGCCGACCGCGTCGGCCCAGGCTCCCGGCCCGCCCAGCTCCGCCACCAGGTCGGCGGCGGCCCGGGCGGAGCGGGTGTCGTTCCAGAGCAGGGCGTCGCGCACGACCTCGCCCGCCTCGTCGAGGCAGACCATGCCGTGCTGCTGCCCGGCCACGCTGATGGCGGCGACGTCGGCGAGGCCACCGGCCTCCTCGACGGCCCGCAGCAGCGCGGTCCACCAGTGGGAGGGGTGGATCTCGGTGCTGGCCGGATGGGCGGCGCGGCCCTGCCTGACCAGCGCGCCCGTCTCGGCCTCGCGAATGACGACCTTGCAGCTCTGCGTGGAGGAATCGACCCCAGCGACCAGCGTCACCCGAACTCCTTATGCGTGTCCCGCGCGAGATGGTTGAGATGGTATCCCCGCTCGGGAGCGACGTTCAGGGGCAATTCGGGTGATTTACAACCCCGAGGGGTCGCGGCCGACGCTGATCTCCTCCGCGATCTTGCGAATCTCCGTCACCTCGAGACCTGGGGCCTTGGGCAGGTGGCGCAGCAACGCCTCCATGACGACGGGCACGGGCTGGCCCGCCATCAGCCCGGCGATGCCGTGGACCGTCCGGAACAGTGCCTCTTCGGTGTGGTGCATCGGCAATCCCCTCGTTCGGCTACCGGGAGAGGCTACGGCCTGGCCATGACAGTTCGCTCGCTACCGCTCCAGCGTGTCCCGCACAGCCGGGCGTTCCACCGTTCCAGCGCACCCCGCACAGCCGGGCGTTCTACTGTTCCAGCGCGCCCCGCACAGCCGGGCGCTTCACCGTTCCAGCGCACCACGCACGGCGGAGCAGATCGCGCCGAGCTCGCGGACCTGCTCGCGGGTGAGGACGTCGAACAGGCTCCTGCGCACCTCCTCCACGTGACCGGGAGCGGTGGCGGCCAGTGTGGCGAACCCCTCGTCCGTCAGGACGGCGATGTTGCCCCTGCCGTCGGCCGGGCAGCGCTCACGGCGCACCCAGCCGCGCTCCTCCAGGCGGGCGACGGCATGCGACAGGCGGCTCTGGGAGCTCTGGGCCCTGGCGGCCAGCTCGCTCATGCGCATCGACCGGTCCGGCGCCTCCGACAGGGCCACCAGGATCATGTAGTACGTGTGCGGCATGCCCGCCTCGCGCTGGAGCTGCCGGTCCAGCGCCTCGTTGATGAGCTGACCGGCGGCCAGGAAGTCACGCCAGGTCTGCTGCTCGTCCGGATCCAGCCATCGAGTCACCCTCTCATTTTAGTTGAACTCTCATATACTCTGGCCGGGAGAAACAGGTGAAAGGGGACGACCATGCCGGTCCACAGGCTCAACCACGCGGTCCTCTACGTCCGTGACGTGGAGCGCAGCGTGGCCTTCTACCGGGAGGCGCTCGGATTCGAGGTGGTCATGGGCATGCGCGGCGCCGCGTTCCTCCAGGCCCCCGGCTCCAGCAACGACCACGACCTCGGGCTGTTCGAGATCGGCGCGGGCGCCGGCTCCTCGCCCGCCGGACGCACCGCCGTCGGGCTCTACCACCTGGCGTGGGAGGTGGACACACTCGACGAGCTGGAGCGCATCGCGGTCACCCTGAGCGAGCTCGGCTCCCTCGTCGGCGCCTCCGACCACGGGACGACCAAGGCGCTGTACGCCAAGGACCCCGACGGGCTGGAGTTCGAGGTCTCCTGGCTCGTGCCCGCCGCGCTGATCACGGAGGAGACCCTGGCCGCCCGGTCCGCCATCCGCCCGCTCGACCTGGCCGCCGACAAGGAGCGGTACGGCGCGCAGACCCGGGGCGGGGTAGGGGTGTCGATCCCGGCCTGAAGGTACCGTGGCAGGTATCCGACCGATTTGTTCCGGAGAGGGTCATGCCAAACGATCCGGATCACGTCCTCGACGCCATCGACGGCGTCGTGGACGAATGGGAGACGCTCAGCGCGGACGCCATGCGCTGGGCGCCTCCCGAGCACAAGTCGCCCGACCTGCTGGACGAGGCGACGGAGATCCTCAGGCCGCTGGCCGAGGCGCTCTCCGAGGTTCTGCGGCCGCTCGGCGACTCCATCAACCGCGCACTCGAACGACTCACCGACGACGACTGACCGACCCGCCGCCGCCGCGCGTGCCGGGTGGACGCAGTCGGGTTGTCCCGCGCGTGCTCGGCTTGCCGTCTCCGCCTCCGTCGGCGTCGGCGTCGGCGTGGCGTGGCGTTTCGCGGCCCCTCAGTCCGTTCGGCGACGGCGGGTGCGGCGGGGGTAGGCCTTGGCCGTCTCGGCCAGCCGGGCCGAGTGCTCGGCCTGCCGGCGCCAGTGGCCGTACGCGTCGCCGCGCTGGGCCAGCCGGTCGAGCTCCCGCATGGTCGCGAGCGGGATGAACGCGGGCTCGGCGTCCCGCCAGGGCGTGCCGGGCAGCGGCATGAACGTGTGCGTGTGGATGCGGGCGCCCAGCTCGGCCAGGTCGCCGGCCAGCACGAGCGACTGGCGCTGGTCCTCCTCCGACTCCCCCGGCATGCCGAAGATGAAGTCGACGTTCGGCCTGAAGCCGTGCTCGACGGCGATCCGGACGGCGTCGCGCACGGGCGAGGTGCCGTGCCCCCGGCCAGAGGCGGCCAGCACCCGGTCGGACCCCGACTGGGCGCCGATGATCAGGTTGTCGTTGGCGACGTACCGCTTGAGCAGCCGCATGGCCTCCGGCGTGACGTGCTCGGGCCGCACCTCCGAGGGAAAGCTGCCGAAGAACACCCGGCCGTGCGGCGGCAGCTCCTCCTTGACCCCGGCCAGCAGCTCCTCCACCGCGCCGAGATCGGGGTCGGGACCCGGCGAGCCGTAGGAGAGCGAGGTCGGCGTGATGAACCGCACGTCCCGCAGCCCCTGCTCGACCATGCCCTTGACGTGCTCGCGCACACTGGCCACCGACCGGTGGCGGAACTGGCCGCCGAACATGAACGGCGTCTGGCAGAACCGGCAGGTGTACCGGCAGCCCCGGGTGATCTCGATCGGCCCCTTACGCCCCAGGAACGACGGGAACGCGTCGAGCGGGAGCTGCGGGGCCGGACGCGTCCTGAGCGCGACGCCGTCGGCGTCCTTGACCGCGAGGCCCGGCACGGTCGTCAGCGGCTCGTCCCGCCGCAGCGCCTCGACCAGGGCGATGATCGTGGACTCGCCCTCGCCGATCGCGGCCAGGTCCCAGCCGGCGTCGAGGACCTGCTGCGGCTCGGCGGTGGCGTGCACGCCGCCGGCGATGTGCAGCCCCCGGCCGTCGCTGAGCGACCTGACGGCGGCCAGCTCGGCGGCCATGGCCTCGGCGTCCGGGGAGTAGAACGACCAGAGCACGAGCACCCGGTCGGCCCGGCTCGCCGCGATGTGGGCCGCCGTCTCCTCCGGGGTGACGCCCAGCAGCTGCCGGTGCTCCACGCCCGAGGTCTCCAGGGCGGCGAGCACCGCGTGCACGCCGTACGTCACGGCCTTGCGGTAACGGACCACCACATCCACTGCCAGCGCCACGACCGGCAGCGTAGCTCAGGCGGAGGCCAGCCGCATGGGACGCAGCGCGCCGGTGAGCTTGGCCAGCTCGGCGAGCATGGCGTCGGCGGCGGCGATCATGATGTCGTTGGGCGCCACGGTGCCGTCCTCGGCGATGAACTGCTGGTAGAAGGGGATGTTGACGGCCTCGACCACGGGGATCATCTTCAGCGTGCTGACGACCTGGCGCAGGCCGTTCACCGCCCGGGTGCCGCCGGAGATCCCGCCGTAGCTGACGAACCCCGCTGCCTTGTGCTGCCACTCGTGGTGCAGGTAGTCCAGGGCGTTCTTCAGCACGGCCGTGAAGCTGTGGTTGTACTCGGGGGTCACGAACACGAAGGCGTCGCCCCGCTCGACGGTGGCGCTCCACTCCTTGGTGTGGGCGTTCACGTACTGCTTGAGCTTGGGGTGGTTCGGCTCGTCGAGGAACGGCAGGCCCACCTCGGCGAGGTCGACCAGCTCGACGTCGAACTGGCCGGCGGCGACGGCCCGGCTCTTGAACCACTCGGCGACCTCGCGCCCGGCACGGCCGGGACGGGTGCTGGCGACGATGATCTGCAGGACTGGCTTGTCCATGGGTTCCTCCTCAGGTAGTTGATACCTCAACATTATTGAGTAACTAAACATTTCTTAGCAAATGTTAGGATCTGCCCCGTGAGCCCCCATTCCGTCTGCGTCCGGTTCCACGTCGCCCTCGAACTGATCGGCGCCCGGTGGTCGGGAGCCCTGATCCACATGATCTTCAAGGGCGCCCATCGTTACGCCGACCTCAGGGCGGCCATCCCGGGCATCAACGACACGATGCTGGCCCGCCGGCTGCGCGAGCTGGAGACGGCCGGGCTCGTCGAGCGGCGGGTGCTGGCCACGTCACCGGTGCGGGTCGAATACCACCTGACGGAGATGGGCCAGGAGCTGCGCCCGGTGCTCGACGAGCTGGTCACCTGGGCGCACAAGTGGATCCCGCGGCCCGAGGAGCCGGCCAGATCCGCCTAGCGCGTACGGGCGAGCGCGGGGAGGCGGGCCGGGGTTAGACTCCGGGCATGCACTGGCGACATTGATGAACCACCAGCGGCCGACGCGGCAGGAGCGCGCGCGGGCCTCCGAGGTGCCGAGCACCAGACGGAGTCCCTGTCCGCCCCTTCCGAGAGGGCCGCATGTTCGTCCCCAAGCTTTACGTCTACACGTTCCTCGGCGAGTTCGTCCTGCTCTACCCGGTGTACACGCTGTTGTTCACCGATTCCGGGCTCTCGGTGGCCGAGACGTCCTCGCTGTTCGTCATCTGGTCCGTGACCGGCATGGTGCTGGAGATCCCCTCCGGCGCCTGGGCCGACGCGGTGTCCCGCAGGCTGTTGTTGTTCCTGGGCCCGCTGCTGGCCGGCGTCGGCTTCGGGCTGTGGGTGCTGTTCCCGTCCTACTGGGCCTTCGCGCTGGGCTTCGTGTTGTGGGGGGCCGAGGGCGCGCTCGTCTCGGGCGCCTTCGAGGCGCTCGCGTACGAGGAGCTCGAACGCCGGGGCCTCCAGAGCCGGTACGCCGCCGTCATGGGCCGGGCCCACTCGATCGGCATCGCCGCCGCCGCGTCGGCGATCGCCCTCGCCACGCCCGTCTTCGCGGCCGGCGGATATCCGGCGGTGGGGGCGGCCAGCGTGGCGGCCTGCCTGTTGTGCGCCGCCACCGCGCTGACCCTGCCCGAGCGGCGTCCTGTCCGAGCGGCGTCCACTGAGACGTCCACTGATTCGGACGGGCGGTATCTCGCGGTTCTGCGGGCCGGTGTGGCCGAGGCCCGTACCGATCGGAACGTGCTCGAAGCGATCGTCCTGATCTCCGTCGTGACGGCGATCTGGGGCGCTCTGGAGGAGTACGTGCCCTTCCTGGCCGCCGCGACCGGCGCGCCCAGGACGGCCGTTCCGCTGCTCGTCCTGGCCGTCTGGGTCGGGGCGGCGGCGGGCGGCCTGCTGGCGGGGCCCGCCCGCCGCCTGAGCGAGCGGTCGTTCGCGCTGGTCCTGGGGCTGGCCGCGCTGGCCATGGCGGCGGGCGCGCTGGTTCCGCATCCGGCCGGGTTCGTGCTGGTCGCCGGCGCCTTCGGGGCGTTCCAGATGGCCGGCGTGGTGGCCGACACGCGGCTGCAGGAACGCGTCTCGGGCGATCAGCGGGCCACCGTGACGTCGGTGGCCGGGCTCGGCACGAACGTGGTCACCCTGGCCGTCTACACGGCCTACGGCGCGGGATCGCCGTTCCTGTCCCACGGCACGACGTTCGCCCTCCTGGTCCTGCCGTACGTGGTCATCGCCCTGTGGCTGGCCCGGGAGCGGGTCGCGCCGATGTGATCCTCTTCGACGCGAACGGGACGCGCTTGGGCAGCGGCGGCGGCTCCTCCCCCTCCTTCTCCGGAGCCGGCGTCCCGCCCCGGCGCGCCCGCCAGCGGGACGGGAACAGCGAAGCGGTCAGCAGAATGCCGCCGACCACCAACGACCAGGTATTCAGCAATGCCGCGTACGCGTCCAGATAATCGGCGGGCACCAGGTCGAATCCCATTCTCCGGTCGCCTCCCGTGGCGGCCCGCACGACCGTCGCCCCGGCCAGGGCCGTGAAAGCCAGGCCGGGCAGCAGCGAGGCGACCGGAGAAATCCGGGAACCGGCCAGGATTGCGATGAGGACCGCGGTCCCCGCCAGCGCCGCCGTCGCCGTCCAGTCGGGGACGGACGTGGTCGCGCGGGGTCCGTACAGGAGACCGGCCGCGATCAACGGGATCGCGGCGACCCCCACCGCGGCCCCGGCGAAATGACGAACACCATTACCCATAGGGAACACCTCCAGGCCCAATACGATACCGACATACCACCAGTTACAACTTTAGGACGAAAAATCTCCATTTGTGGCCGGTGGCCGGAAGGACGGGCATATCGCCTTAATAGGAAATATTTGGTATCTCCTCATTTGTCTGTCAGCCGTTACCGTGACAGAACCCCCCATCGAGGAGCGGCGGCATGTTTCGCTGTGCAGTGGCAGGCATCACCCTGGTGGCCGCCTGCCTGGCCACCCCCGCCCACGCGGCGTCCGACCCCGTGATCGAGGCGCTCTCGCGCGACCTCGGCCTCTCGGTGCCCGCGGTGGTCACCCGGCTGGCGAGCGAGCGGCATGCCGCCGCCCTGGAGGCCGAACTGGCCACTTCGCTGGGCGACTCCTACGGCGGATCGTGGCTGACCGAGGACGCCTCCGCCCTCGTCGTCGCCACCACCGACCCCGATCGGACCGCCGCGATCTCGGGCCGGGGGGCGCGTCCCGTCGTCGTGCGGCATTCGCTGTCGGAGCTGGACGCCGTCGTCCGCCGCCTGGACCGGGCCGCCCGCCGCATCCGGACGGGCCCCGCCCTCTGGTACGCCGACCTCCGCGCGAACCGGGTCGTCCTCCAGGTCCCCTCCCC
This sequence comes from Nonomuraea sp. NPDC050227, assembly GCF_044459705.1. Taxonomy (NCBI): domain Bacteria; kingdom Bacillati; phylum Actinomycetota; class Actinomycetes; order Streptosporangiales; family Streptosporangiaceae; genus Nonomuraea; species Nonomuraea sp. NPDC050227. Next base: position 652,813 of record NZ_JBITJF010000001.1, read on the forward strand.
GTCCGGGTCCTCCCCGTCCGGGTCCTCCCCGTCCGGGTCCTCACCGGCCGCGGCCCTGGCGGCGGCGGCGCGCAGTGCGGCCGTCGTGGTGGCGCCGTCCGCCGAGCTGCCCCGCACGTACGCCGACATCATCGGCGGCGACCCCTTCTACGTCGGCTCGATGCGCTGCACGATCGGCTTCTCGGTCACCAAGGGCAGCATTCCGGGCTTCGTCACCGCGGGACACTGCGGGCACACCGGCGACCTGGTCAAGTCACCGGCTGGCACCTTCCAGGGCTCGTCCTTCCCGGGCAACGACTACGCGTGGGTCGCCACCCCCGGGTACACCGCGCAGCCGTACGTCCGCGGTCCCGGCGGGACGCTGGTGACCGTACGCGGCTCCGTCCAGGCGACGGTGGGGGCGTCCGTCTGCCGCGGGGGCCCGACCACCGGCTGGCACTGCGGCACCGTCCAGCAGCACAACGCCACCGTCACCTACGCCCAGGGCACGGTGTACGGCCTGACCCGCACCAACGTGTGCGCCGAGCCCGGCGACTCCGGCGGACCGTTCATCTCGGGCGGCCAGGCCCAGGGCGTGACCGTGGGCGGCTCCGGCAACTGCAGCACGGGCGGCACGACGTACTTCCAGCCCGTCAACGAGATCCTGAGCGCGTACGGCCTGACCCTCCGCACCGCCTGACCCCGCCCTCCTCCACAGGGCCACCCGGCGCCTTCGCTTCCACAGGGCCACCCGGCGCCTTCGCGAAATTCGTTCGCGCGCCACCGATGAGTTCCCGCGCCCGGCCGAGTCTGCCCTCCCGAAAGCGGATCCCCTCCGCCACACCGACCACCGGGAGGCACCGATGACGCGCCCCAACCTGAACAGCCTGCTCCTGGCCAGCACCGACCCGGCCCGACTACGCGCCTGGTACGCCACCGTGCTCGACCCCGAGTCCGACACCGACGTCACCCATTACGGCGTGCTCACGTTCGGCGACTTTCACCTGATCATCGACACCAGGGCCGACGTGGCGGACAAGAATCCCGAGCCCGGACGGGTGATACTCAACTTCGACGTCCCCGACGCGCGCGCGATCGTCGCCCGGATGGAGGAGGCGGGCGTGTCCTGGCTGGCCGAGCTGGAAGACCGCGAGGGCAGCCTGTTCGCCACGGCGATCGACCCCGACGGCAACTACGTCCAGATCATCCAGCTCAGCGAGGACCACCGGAAGGCGATGTGACGATGTTCGGCAAGACGAAGGCGTTCAGCGGATTCTCCGTCAACGATCTGGCCGCCGCGAAGGCGTTCTACGGCGACACCCTGGGGCTGGCGGTGTCGGAGTCGAACGGCCTGCTCACCCTGCACATCGCCGGCGGCACCGACATTCTGGTCTACCCCAAACCCGACCACGTCCCCGCGACCTTCACCATCCTCAACTTCCCGGTCGAGGACATCGAGCAGGCCGTCGACGCCCTGGCGGCCCGCGGCGTGCACTTCCAGCGCTACGACCAGCTGAAGACCGACGAGAAGGGCATCTTCCGCGGCGGCGGCCCCCTGATCGCCTGGTTCACCGACCCGGCGGGAAACGTCCTCTCGGTCCTCCAGGACTGACGCCCAGAAGCCGGGCCGCGGTTCGGCGCCGCAGGAACACCTTCCCCACCCTGCGGCGCCCGCCCCACCTGGGACCGTCCCATCCCGCGGTCACGGCATGAGTCACGTTTCCACAGGTAAACCGCCTCCCCCATGTCCCACCCTGTCCCACGGACGATGCGCACGACCTCGCTTCCGTGCTCGGATAAGCCCCGTCAGCACGCACCGCTCACCACGTACTGACGAAGGCACGAAGCGCCGGCGAGTTCCCCGCGAATCCGATGAGAAAAGGCAGTGACAGGACATGAGCCACCACGTCAGCATCACGGACATCGAGCAGCAGCCCAGGACGCGCAGAATGAGGTTCACCCTCAACGGCGCACTCTGGTCGCTCCAAGCGCTCTGGGGCTTCTTCTTCGCCGGCAGCGGCTTCGGCAAGGTGCTGCTGTACGACGACGCCCTCTTCGCGACAGCACCCCGGGCGGTGGCCTGGTACGCGGCGGTGCCGCAGTCCCTGATCGTCTTCATCGGGATCGTCGAGGTGCTCGGCGGCATCGGCCTGATCCTGCCGGCGATGACGAAGGTCAAGCCGATGCTGACGCCGCTCGCCGCCGCCGGCCTGACGCTGACGATGATCCTCGCGGCCGGTTTCCACATCCTGCGCGGCGAGTACGAACTGGTTCCCGCCAACCTCCTCCTGGGCGGCGTCGCGGCCTTCCTCACGGCCGGACGATGGAAGCAGCGCCCCATCTCCCCCGCGCCCCTCACCACCCCGCGCGCACTCGGCGCGCTCGCCGTCCTGGTCGCCCTGGTCCTGCTGACGTTCGCCCCGACCTGGTACACGATGACCAACGTCCAGTTCTGAACACCGCCCCGGCACGCCCGGGCCGTGCCCGCACGGCAGCCGCTGAGAACACGATGCCATGGGCTCGAACCCCGGCGCCGGCGGAGACTAGATGCCGATCCAGCAATAGATCATCTGCTCTTCCTCCTGCGCCCGTTGAGCAAGGCCTCGCAGCCCGGTAAGGATCTCCAGCAGGTATCCATCGCCCGGTGGGACGAAGGCGAACTCCTCGATCTGCTCCCATTGCTCGACGAGTTCGTCCAACCTGCCGTCCGGGACGCCGGCCAACGTGTCGCGGACGTCCGCAGGGAGCTCTTCGATTCCCGGTCCGTCCTTGTAAGGCGAGTCGTCGGGCAGGGCCTCCCACTCCTCCATCGTCGCCGGAGCGCCCTCGGGCGGCGGATAGACGGTGACCGTCCGCACCAGGTCCAAGCTGTACGGAACGTCTCTGGCAAGGGCTATGAGCCGGCCAAGAATCACGCAGGGGTCGATCCACTTGGCTTCCACGGCGTCGAACGTGCCCCCACCCTGGATGGGCTTCCCAACTGCACGTGGGTCATCAGGCTTCTCCGCAGCGACCTGCCTGTTCGCCGCCCGGTAATAGTCGTAGAAGACCCCCATGCGTCCCTCTCGTTCGATCGCCCGGCTTCCATGCTCGCGACAGATTAGGGGATCGTACGTATGTACGAAAGACGCCCGAACCGCCAGCAGCAGTCCCGGCGCTGACGTGCCACCGCCGGAGACGTGGTTCGCTCGGGCAATCGCGACCTGGAGGTAACGCCGAAGGCATGCGATCATCACGCTCATGACTTCGCGCAGAAAGGGCCATGCCCCGTAGGCGCCCGTCAGCGGTTCGCACCCGAGGATTCATGTGCGTAACCCACAGACCTTCGATTCATCAGGTTCCCGGCCTCGGACCGCGCCCCATGGCTGCGGTGATCGCACTGGAGCACACCCGGCTGAGCCCAGGTCATGTGGCCGCGGCGCTGCTGGCCTGGACACGGCAAGTGATCCCCGGCACCTCCATCCGGCTCCTACCTACCTGCCCATGCCTGGGCTGTCGCGAGGACGATCCGCGCGAGGAACTGGAACAGGTGCTCATGGCGCTGCCCCGTTGGACGCGACCACATCTCTACAGCCTCGTACTCCCCATCGACAGAAGCTTTCTCGCCCGAACGTCGCCGGATCCGCTCGCATCGCCCGATCGGCCATGGTGGCAGCAGCGGCGGCGCCCAACCGCCTGAGGGCGTGCAAGAAGTGGCACAACATCGTCACGGCCAGCCAGACCTGCCAGGCCAACGACGCTGTTCCGGCAAGCAGGCAGGCAAGCTGTGGGCGTGCATCTTGTCGGCAATGGCGGCGCTGCCGAGTCGGCGGTCCTGGAACCGGAGGTTGTGGAAGGACGCCGGCGACCGCACGGGCTCGCCCCTCCGGGGCTGACAGGCCAAGTGCAACCCACAAGCCCGCAGAGACCGACAAAGGCCCTCCCCGAAGATCGGAGAAGGGCCTTTCAGCTGCGGAGGATCGGGGATTTGAACCCCGGACGGTGTTGCCACCAAACCGCATCAGCAGATCGAGTCTTGCGTATCCCTATTGGTTCCACCTGGACCACCTGGCCGCGTCGGTCTTCCTGGACGGGCTATATACGAGACGGGATTACAACTAGAACTGCAACTGGACCAGCCCCACCGCCACCTGATCACCAAGCGTGGAGTGGCGGACATCAATGTAGCCATCGCTCATCGCCGACCTACCGAGTCGACACGCGTGCTCGCTGCTCGACTCAAGGAGACGGCTTCTCAAACATTCTCCGGGTGCGACGACGACTCTCGGCAAGCCAAAGCGGCTCCCAACGAGCACGAACTTGTGCGTCGACGGGAGACGAAGCCGAGCAGTGGGATACCGTCTCCCCTCCGAGCCATGAAATCTCGGCAGCGAGATCGCTACAGGTTGTTCGCACTGCTCGCAGGGGGTCATTGACGACCGCTCGGGGTCGCCCGAATATGGCGCGGTTGCTGCTGTGCTTGTTGCCCCCGGCCCGCCGTCGCACGATGGGCCGGATTCTCTAAATCATGGCATATCTGCGCGAATCGGAATTTTCGGGAGCTACACGTCAGAATAATATCCATTTTAATGGCGATATTCGGACATCAAGGACGCACCCTCTTTCGCTCATTGCTGATTGTTTGCCCGCCCATAAAAGCTGCGTACGTCTTTCATGCTTGACGCTGGGGTATCTCCCTTGTCGCGCTATCGCAGCGGTGTGAGCGGATACACAAAAAACAGCTCCGGCATCCGCGCCACCGCGGCGCCATTCACGAGCTCGATCCGACGCAGGTCAACGAGCCTCAGGAAATTATCCAACGTTCTCGCCAGGAATGCTCACCACGGAAAGGAATGACCCATGCCATTCATCATGCGCAACACCCTCCCCAGGCTGGCCGCACATACACTCGCCGCCACCGTCCTCACCGCAGCGGTCATGACGCCCGCGGTCGCGGCATCCTCTGCCCCCAACCCGGCCGAGGCGTACATCTCAAGCGTCAGTGCGAACGGAAACGGGTGCCCGCCTGGGACATGGGAGGCGGCGATCAGCCCCGACGGGAAGGCGTTCACGGTTACATTCAGCTCATACGAGACGCTCATCGAACCTGGTAGTGATGCTTCGGACAAGGAATGCACGCTCTCGCTGAACGTGCATACGCCGTCGGGGTCCTCGCTTTCCACCGCCAAGTTCTCCTACCAGGGCTACGCGCTCATGGACCAAGCGGGGATGAGCGCGACGCAGAGCGCAAGCTACAACTTCAGCGGTGCTCCCGTCCCGGCTCAGTCGGTTCGCTCGCAGATCTCGGGGCCGCACGACGACTCGTACCTCTTCTCCGACCGGATCTTGCTTCACGACGACGTGGCGGCGGCGCAGGGCGCAACCCGCGCGCTGAACGTGGCAACGGGCCTGGTCCTCACCAACAACCCCGCAGGGACCGGCAGCGGCTACTTCAACACCAGCAGTGTCGACGGGACGCTCCAAAACGGACCGAGCTGCACCATCGACCGGCGCACCGCCACCTCGGGGCAGACCATCGTCGGCACCGCGGGCGCCGATGTCATCTGCGGGTCACCGTTCGCCGACCGCATCGCCGCGTTGGGCGGCGACGACGTCATCCTCTCCTTCGCGGGCAACGACCGGATCTCCGCCGGTTCCGGCAACGACACCGTCTTCGGCGGCAACGGCGACGACGAGATCAGTGGCGACGACGGCAACGACACCCTCGACGGCGAAGCCGGCAACGACCGGATCCTGGGTGGGCCGGGCATCGACACCGCCAACGGCGGGCCGGGCACCGATTCCTGCGTAGCTGAGACGACCACCTCCTGCTGAGTCAGGTCGACGCTCCCGCCACAAGAGATGCACGATCCACAGACATCAGCCGACCTGCAAGCCGGGCTGCACCGAATCAGGCCATGCCCGCTACAAGCGGGCCCCGCCTCATTGACTGCGCCGGCCATGCGGACAAGTGCCCCAAGCGCACCGTCGGCGGCCTGGTGTTCGCGACCAAGCACGGCTCTCCCATCGAGCGCACCGAGGACTGGAAGATCTGGAAGCCCATCCTTCAGCAGGCTGGCGTCCGAGAAGTCCGGATTCACGACGCTCGCCACACCGCCGCGACGCTCCTCATCGAGCACGGTGTGAACATCCGCGTCGTTCAACAGGTCCTCGGCCACACCCGCGTGACGACGACCGAGCGCTACACGCACGTATCCACACCGCTGATGCGCGATGCCGGGGAACGGCTCGCCTCGGCTCTCTGGGGATAGCCGTTGCAACTAGGACTGCAACTATGAGGCCCAGGAAGATCGAAAGGCCCTCCCCCCGGATTCGGGGAGAGGGCCTTTCACCTGCGGAGGATCGGGGATTTGAACCCCGGATGGTGTTGCCACCAAACCGCATTAGCAGTGCGGCGCCATAGACCTGACTAGGCGAATCCTCCTGGAAGCCATCGCGGCTCAGCACAGCGTACCGGCCTTCTGCCGAGGCGGCAAAGCGGTTGCGCGTCGTGCCTTCACCAAGAGTTATCAACAGCCTGTGGGTAACCACCTGTGGATGAAGCCCGCCCCATGTCAGGGCGGGCTTCCGGGGTGTGGACAACCCAGCTCAGGCGGGGTTCGCCTCGCCCTCGATCTCGATCTTGACCTTCTTGCCCACGAGCACACCGCCGGCCTCCAGGGTCTGGTTCCAGGTCAGGCCGAACTCCTCGCGGTCGAACTCGGTGTTGATGGAGAAGCCCCAGACCGAGTTGCCCCAGGGGTTGGTGCCGGCGCCGCCGTACTCGACCGTGAGCTCGACCTCCTTGGTGACGTCGCGGATGGTCAGGTCGCCGACGACGGTGAACTCGTCGCCGGAGTGGCCGACCACGCGGGTGCTGCGGAAGGTGATCTCGGGGAACTTGTCCACGGCGAGGAAGTCGTCGCTGCGCAGGTGGCCGTCGCGGTCGCCGACGCCGGTGTCGATGCTGGCGGTCTTGATCGTCAGCTCGGCCGTGGACTCCAGCGGGTTCTCCGCGATCGTCACGGTGCCGCTGAAGTCGCCGAAGCGGCCGCGGACCTTGCTCACCATCATGTGCTTGACCACGAACCCGATGCGGGTGTGGGCCACGTCGAGGTTGTACGTGCCGGCGGCGGGGATGGTCAGGGACTCCCAGGTGCGGGTGCTCATCGGGTTCTCCTTGGGAACGTTGCTGTGCGGATGTCTGCGGCAACAAATGTCTACACGAGGAATATTCCGCAAGTCAACTAACGTCGGTTAAGGTATGGACGTGAAGCACATCGATGACCCCAGGCTGACGGCGATGGGCCTGCTCGCCGAGGTTCACGCAGGTCTGACGGCCCGGATGCAGCCCGTCTTCAGCGCGGCCGGGCTGTCGGGCATCGACTTCGAGACCGTCATCCGCCTGGCCCGATCACCGCGGCAGGCGCTGCGGATGACCGACCTGGCCGCCCAGACGGGCCTGTCCACCAGCGGCGTGACCAGGGTCGTCGACCGGCTCGAACGCGAGGGCCTGGTGACCAGGCAGGCGTGCGCCACCGACCGCAGGGCCTCCTACGCCGCGCTCACGGACGAGGGGCGCGACCGGCTGGCGAGCGTCCTCCCCCAGCACCTTCAGGACATCGAGGACACCTTCACCGGCCTCCTGAGCCAGGACGAGCTCGCCGCGTTCCTGCAGACGCTCCGCAAGATCAGAGACGTCGTACGCCCCTGCGCGACCGCCGGCGCCGAGGAGACCACCCCCTCGCTCAACTGATCCTTGGAGCGCTCCTACGAGGACGTCTCCGGAACCCCCGGCCCTCCCGCGTCCGAGGGGATCCCCAAGGCGCTCCTGAGCTTGCCCATCGCCCGTGACACCGTGCTCTTGACCGTGCCGACGCTGATCCCGAGCGTCCTGGCGATCTCCGGCTCGGTCATGTCCTCGTAGTACCGCAGCACGATCGCGGCCCGCATCCGTTCGGGCAGCCCCTCCAGCGCCTGTTCCAGCAGCTCGTGCACCTCCCCGCAGGCCGGCGGGTCCGCCGTGGCCACCTCGGGCAGATCGTCCGAGGGGTACTCCTCCAGCTTGCGCCGCCGCCACTGCGAGATGTTGATGTTGACCATCGCCCGGCGGACGTACCCGTCCAGCGCCCCCCGGTCCTCGATCTTGCCCCACGCCAGGTACGTCTTGGCCAGGGCGCTCTGCAACAGGTCCTCCGCGTCCAGCGGATGCCCGGTGAGCTGACGGGCGGCGCGCAGCAGCGCGGGACCGCGGGCCATGACGTACTCGCGGAACTCCTCTTCCCATCCGGTGGTCTGCATCGTGGCCAGAATCGCAGCCTGATGCCCTTTTGCGACTGAGCCACAATTCAGGTTTCGGCCCGACGAAGACAAAGGTCAGTCAAGGTCGGTGGCAGATTGTTCGAAGGCGGGTGTCAGCTACCTTCCCCGGGGATGCGTATTTTGCTCCCATCTGTTCGCCGCGGCACGAGCCGCTCCGGAGTCATGTGAACCTAGTACCTGACGAGGGAGGGCGGATGGGCTATCCGAACGTCGAGCGCCGCAGACTGCTCGCGGCCGCCGCGCTGGGCCGCGCCCCGGGCATCGCCGGCCCCGACCCGGCCGACGGCGCGCCTTTATGCGCCGTCACCGGCGAGATCCTTGACGTGAGCCCGCATCTCATCGCCATCGAGACCCCAGAAGGCACCGAGGAGCGGCTGGTGATCGCCCCCTGGGCCACGGCCTGGCACGGCGCGGAGATCGCGCCCGCGGACCTCCCGGTGGGCTCCATGGTGCTCATGCGCACGTTGCGCGAAGGCCGCGTGGTCGAGCGGATCTGGGCCGACATCACCCGCCTCACCGGCACGATCGTCTCGATCGAGGGGCGCGGGGAGCTGACGGTCGAGCTCGACTGCGGCCCCCACCGCGGCCCCCGCACGATCGTCATCCCCTACCCGGCCACCGGACGGCTGCAGGTGCGGCATCCGAAGTTCGAGCCGGGTTACCTGTTCGACGCGATCGGGATCAGGCGCGACGGCTCCGCCCTGGCGCTGTTGCCGGCGACCTCGCAGCCCGCCCACCGGTCGGGCAGCGTCCCGGCTCCGCCGCCGGCCTACGCCGGGGCGCAGGCGCGCATCTCCGGCACCGCCACCTGGTCCGACACGTTCGACGAGGAGGAGCGCGGCGCGGCGTACCCGATGCTGGAACGCGTGGACACCGGCTGCCCCGACGCCGGGCTCTCCTGCGCCGGCCTGCCCTACCTCGCCATCGGCTCGCTGCTGCAGATCAGCAACACCTGCGCCGGCCGCACGGCCAACCTGCCGGTGGTCGCCTGCGGATGCCTGGCCGGGCGGTTCTGCGACCGCTGCGTCGAGTGCGAGACCTCGCCGCGCGGCCGGGTCGCCGAGCTGTCGCCGGCCTCGTTCGTCGAGCTGGGCGGCGAGTTGATCAAAGGCTGCTTCAACGCTCAGATCGGATTGGGGTGACGGACGTGCTGGAGACGGGCGTGCTGGAATCGCAGCTGCCGATCCTGATCGTGCTGCTGGTCATGGGCACCGGCGCGAAGGTGGTCACGGTCCGCGGGGGCGGGGAGCCGGGCGCCCTGTCCAGGCTGGGCCCGGCCGTGCTCATGCCCGGCCGGATGCAGGCGCCCTCGCTGCTGGTCTGCGCGGCGGGCGAGCTGGTGCTCGCCGTCGGGCTGCTGGCCACCACCGCGCCGATCTTCAGGTGGGGGACGGTCTGCTTCTTCGCTCTGTCCACGTACGTGCTGATCGAGCTGCGCAGGCGACGTCCGGACGCGGGCTGCGGCTGCTTCGGCGAGGTCAGCTCGGCGCCGGTCGGCATGCGCTCGATCGGCCGGACGGTCGTGCTGACCGGGATGTCGGCGTTGTCGGTGGCCGCGCCGGCGTCGGGCTGGGCGGCGATGACCCATCCGACCTGGTTCACGGCCGCGGGGGTGGCGGTGATCGCGCTGCTCTCCCCCGAGATCGAGGAGCTGATCGATCGGGTACGGTACCGCGCCCCCTGCGAGCAGCGCCCCGGCCCCGCCGAGCAGGTGATGCTCTCCAGGCTCAGGTCCAGCGGCCCGTGGCGGGCGTACCGGGAGGCGCTGACCTCGCCCGAGCCGTACGACAGCTGGCGCGAGCTGTGCTGGCGCTTCTTCGTCTTCACCGGCCACGACCACGACGACGTGGTCTTCGCGGTCTACCTGAGCGGACGGCGTCCGGCGGTGCGCGTGGCGGTCGTGAGCAGCGACGACAGCGACTCTCTGCCGGAATATACGTCAGTATCGGCATGACGCTAGAGAGCCCTAGATTTCTCTATCCGGGCATGGCGATACAGCTCTATTGGGCTGTCTAGCTTCCCCACTAGACAGCCCAATAGAGGTCTAGGGGCGGCGCTCAAATGGGTTGAGCCCGCAGGAACCTTCCGAAGTGCGGCACCGTGAACGCGATCAGACCGCGTTCGGCGCTGTAGATGAGCCCTTTCTTGATCAGACTGTCGCGGGCGGGCGAGAGGCTGGACGGCTTCCGCCCAAGGGCGTCGGCCACGTCGGCGGTGGCGACCGGCTCGTCGCCGATCTGGGCCATGGCGTGCATGTAGTCGCGCTCGGCGGGGGTGGCCCGCTCGTAGCGGCTGCCGAAGAAGCCCACGGCGAGCTCCTCCTCGGCCTCGGGCGCGGACACCTTGACGTCGTCGAGGGTGATCGGGCTGCGCAGCGCGAGGTCCCAGGCGACCTTGCCGTACGCCTGGACGAAGTAGGGATAGCCGTCGGCGGCCTCGTAGAGCGCGTCGAGGGCCTCTTGGGTGAACTCGACCTTCTCCTCCCGCGCGGGCAGGATCAGCGCCAGGTCGGCGGCCTCACGGTCGAGCTTGTCGATGCGCGCGTAGCGGAAGAGCCGTTCGGAATAGCTCTTGCTGGCCGACAGCACGCTCGGCAGGTGCGGCAGCCCGGCGCCCACCACGATCAGCGGCCCGCCCGACTGGGACAGCTCGTGGCAGGCGGCGCAGAGCGCGGAGACGTCGGCGGACTGCACGTCCTGCATCTCGTCGATGAACAGCGCGATGCCCACGCCGAGGTCGGTCGCCACGCCGGCGGCGTCGACGAACAGCTCGGTGAGGTCGATCTCCAGGTCGCCCGAGTCGGCGCGCCCGCGGCTGGCGGGCACCTCGATGCCGGGCGACCAGTGGGAGGTGCCCTTGGCCGCGGACGGGTCGCGCATCGCGAACGCCTTCAGCACGCCGAGGAACTCCTCGATGCGCTCGGGCGCGCGGTGGCGCGGCGCCAGCTCGCGGATGGCCATGTGCAGGGCGGCCGCCACAGGACGCCGGATCGACTGGTCGGGCCGGGCCTCGATCTTGCCCGTGCCCCACAGCCGCTGCATGGCCATGGACTTGAACGTGTTGAGCAGGACGGTCTTGCCGACGCCGCGCAGGCCGGTGACGACCATGCTGCGCTCGGGGCGGCCTCGGGCGACCCGCTCCAGCACCACTTCGAACTGCTGCAGCTCACGGTCGCGCCCGGCCAGCTCCGGCGGACGCTGCCCGGCGCCGGGGGCGTAGGGATTGCGCACAGGGTCCACGCTCTCGGACTTTATTGCCGGATATAGCGGCCGTCTTAGATTTGGGAAGAAAGTGCTACGGCGTGTCCGAGCGGGAGCTGTGGCGAGCATCGTCATCGGACACACCCCCTCTCACCAGGCCGAACCCTTGTTCGATTTCGATACCCAGAACTGTAGCGCGGACTCGAACATGCATGCGATGGTTTCGAGTAAAAGATCTTTGCAACAGTCCGGGACGCCCGTGCGTCTGGGTGTTGTGGAGTTCGAGGAGTTCGTGCAAGCGCGTGGCGCCGCCCTGCTCCGGTACGGATACGTGCTCACCGGAAACCCGGACGACGCCGCCGACCTCGTCCAGGAGGCGCTGCTCAAGCTCGGCGACACCTGGCGCAAGGTGCGCAACAAGGACAACCCGGAGTCCTACGTACGCACGATCATGGCCCGTCAGCACGTGAGCTGGTGGCGCCGGCGGCGCAGGGAGCAGCTCACGGGCGAGGTGCCCGAGGGGGCGTACACCGACAGCCACTCCTCCGGCGAGCTGTGGCGGGAGCTGGCGACGCTGCCGCGCAGGCAGCGGGTCGTCCTGGTGCTGCGGTACTACGAGGACCTGTCGGACCAGGAGATCGCCGACATCCTCGGCATCTCCCGCGGAACCGTCCGCAGCCAGGCGTTCCGGGCGCTCCAGACGTTGCGCATCAGGCCAGGGCTGTTCGAGAAGGGACGAACATGAGGAGCGAGGACGACCTGGCGGAGGCCCTGCGGGCGGCGGCGGACCGTGCGCCGGAACCGTCCAGGCTGCTCGGCGGGGTGGCGGCGCGCAGACGGCGACGGCGCAGGCGGCGTACACAGGGGCTGGCCGCCGCGACGGCGGTGGCGGCGGTGATCGCGGCCGTCACGCTCACCACCGGGAACGGACGGGAGGAGGCGACGCGGCCCGCCGCCGCCCCGCAGGTCGTGCCCCTGGAACGGGCGTGGCCGCAGGCGGTCACCACGATGCCCGCGCAAGGGCCGGACGGATGGCGGCGCTTCCCGCTCACCGCGTTCGACGCCACGCGGGTCCTGGTCGCCGCCGGCCCCAGGGAGGACACGTTCCGCCTGTTCGAGGTGTACGACACAGTCACCCGGACGTTCCGCGAGCTCGCCGGCCTGACGGTCCCTCCCGGCATGAGGACGTACCTGCCACAGCCGCCGGCGTTCGACGGGACGAACCTCGCCTGGTACGTGAAAGCCCTCCGCGACGACGGCACCCCCGTACGCGAGATCTGGACGGCCCCGCTCGCGGGCGGCGCGCCCCGGCGGGTCGCCGCGATGACGGGCGAGCACCTCCGGATCGAGCGCATCGCCGTCAACGGTGACCGGATCATCTGGTCGGAGGGCGGCGGAGGCGTGTGGTGGATGCCGCTCGCAGGCGGCGAAGCGCCGCGGCTGATCCCCGGCAGCGAGGGCCTGCACCTCATCAGGTGGCCGTGGGCCACGGACGCGGACGACTCGCAGAAGGTCCAGACCAAGGTCGTGGACCTGTCCGGCGCCCCCTACACCGTGCGCGTCGTCGCCCCCCGGGACGTCGTGACGCTGCGGTGCGGGCCGTTCTGGTGCTGGGGAGCCCAGGGCGGGCGCTCGTACCTGCAGCGGGCCGACGGGACCGGCGCGATCGAGCCCCGGGGGCTCGGCCTCGCCCCCCGGCTCGCCGACTACCCGGCTCTCGACCGCTTCGCGGTGTCCGACGGCGAGGTGTACGACCTCGCGACCGGCGCGCTGGTGACGTTCGAGCGGGTGGGGATCTGGTGGGGCGACGATCGGTCCGCCGAGCCCAGCACGATCGTCTACTGGGTGGTCTCGGGGAAGGAGTACCGGTTGCTCAACTTGGCAGCCGTCCCGCCCGCGCAATAGCGTTCGTGGCCATGCGGACCTTCGCGAACGTACAGGAACTCAAGGCGGCCGTGGGCGAGACGTTCAGCCCGACCGAGTGGCGCACCGTCACCCAGGAGCAGGTCGGCCTCTTCGCCGACGCCACCGACGACCACCAGTGGATCCACGTGGACGTGGAGCGCGCCAAGGAGGGGCCCTTCGGCGGCACGATCGCCCACGGCTTCCTGACCCTGTCGCTGCTGCCGACGTTCATGTTCGAGATGGTGCGCGTCGAGGGCATCGCGATGGGCGTCAACTACGGGCTGAACAAGGTCCGTTTCCCCCGGCCGGTGCCCGTGGGCGCGCGGGTCAGGGCCGTGGGCGAGCTCACCGACGTCAAGGGCACCCCGGCCGGCTATCTGGCCAACCTGAAGATGACGATCGAGATCGAGGGCGAGCGCCGGCCGGCCTGCATCGCCGAGTCGCTCATCCTGTACGTTCCCGCGACCTGATCACCGCAGCGACAGGACGATTCCCACCACCGCGGCGAGCCCGATCAGCCCGAGATAGGCCAGCACGAGCCGGGTGTCCCTGAGCAGGCATTTGCTCCGGGTCAGCCCGGCCCGCCGCGCCTTCCAGTACCCGGCGAACCCCAGCGCCGCGAAGCCGAGCACCGCCCACGGCCCGAGCAGCCAGGCCAGCAGCGCCACGGTGGCGTACACACACAACCGGAGCGGATCGTACGGCTGGCTCTTCAGAGGATCACCAGCCCCGGCTTGGCGGCCACCGCGGACAGCCGCTGCCGCGACAACTGCGGCCAGGCCTGCACGGCGCAGAACGGCGCGCACTGGTCCTGCTCGGCACGCGTGCCGACGTGCACGCAGCACTGCGTGAGCCGCTCCTCGATCATGGTCGAGATGTCCATGAACGGCTTGATCGTGATGCGCACCACCCGCTCCCCCAGCATCCGGCGCAGCTTCTTCCGCCGGCCGGGCAGCGCCGAGGAGGCGAGGGTGAGCAGCGTGGCGACGCCGAGGTCGCAGTTCTCGCAGATGTCCCGCCACAGGTCGCCGATCTGCGGGTGGGACAGCGACGACTGCTCCGACAGCAGCCCGAGCAGCGATTCCTGGACCGCCATCCGCAGCTCGCGCGGCAGCTCGGAGTCGGCGATGCGGTTGGAGACCAGGCCCAGGTTCTCCTTGAGGCGGTCGTGGCCGATCAGGGCGACCAGCGAGCGCCACTGCTGGGCGTCGTCGCGGATCAGGTAGCCGACCGAGCAGCAGTGGGGGTGCGAGCAGGGCAGCGCGGTCAGGTCGCGCCAGGTCACCAGGCCGCCGGTCTGCGGGCCGAGCCGCTTGAGCACGCCGGTGTGGGTGAGCCGGTCGGACGGGTCGATGACGCCCGACCTTCCCGAGCCGAACTGGGGTTGCAGCGACACGCCGCCGACGAACGGCGTGTCGAGCGCGAGGCGCACGACGTCGCCGATCTCGCCGTCGTTGACGCCCAGGGCCGCGGTCATGACCAGGGTCGTGAAGATCTCCCGCTCCGACAGCCGCCGTACGGCCTCCGCCTTGATCCGGCGCAGGTCGCCGCCGCGGTGGTGCTTGGAAGCCTCGGCCGACGAGCCGTCGTACTGGAGGTAGACCTCCACCCGGTCGCGGTGCTCGGTGAGCAGGTCGAGCAGGGCGTCGTCCCTGGCGATGAGCACGCCGTTGGTGTTGATCAGGATGCGGGTGACCGGCCGGCTCACCAGCTCGGCGAGGAGGGTCTTCAGCTCGGGGTGGAGCGTGGGCTCGCCGCCGCTCAGCATCAGGACGTCGAGCTTGCCGTTCTCCCTGGCCAGACGCTGGTCCACGTTGGCCAGCACGTCGGCCACCGGGACGACGCCGGTCAGGTCGGGCGAGCTGTCGGCGAAGCAGGTGGGGCAGCGCAGGTTGCACGCCTCGGCGATGTCCTCCAGGAGGATGCAGGTGTGCTGGGTCTGCATCTCGGGCAGGCCGTCGAGGTACGCGCCGGGGATCGGGGCGAAGTTTCCGGACACGTCGGGGATGTGCTGCTTGGTGGGAGCGGTCCACTCCTCCAGGTAGGAGAGGATCTCCGGGTCCTCGTCGTACAGCGTGCGGATCAGACCGTGTTCGCGGCAGCCGCGTTCCAGCCACACCTTGCCGTCGCGTTCGGCCAGCCAGCCGCTCAGCCGTTCGACCTGGTCGAGGTCCCGGCCGTGGCATTTCGGGCAGAACGCGTTGACGTACCGGAGGATGCGGTCTCCCCGTAGCCCCATCCCTGCGCTCATGTCGTGACCTTCCGTTTGAAAAGGGCATCGTAGTGGCCTCGACGCCACCCGTACGCGAGCCTGAGCGCGAGCAGCGTCAGACCGGGGACCAGGAACCATTGCGGCCCGGTCAGGTCTAGCCACAACGTCTCGTTCGCCCTGGTGAACTCGACCAGGAACCGGAAGGCCGCGTATCCGGCGAGATAGAGCGTGAACAGCTCCCCGGGCTCGGTCAGCCGCTTGCGCGCCCACCGCAGCGCGACGAACGCGGCCAGCTGGAAGACGATCTCGTACACGAACGACGGGTGCATGGCCTGGCCCGTCAGACATCCCGGGCATTCCGGGGTGGACGGCGGCGCGTGCACCCCCCAGGGCAGGTCCGTGGGTCTGCCGGGCGCCTCGGTCAGGTGACAGCCGATGCGGCCGATCGCCATGCCGAGCGCCACCGCCGGGGCGAACAGGTCACCGGTGCGCTCCTTGTAGCCGATGACCTTCTTGGCGACCAGCACGCCGACGTACGCGCCGGTCAGGCCGCCGAGGATGCTGCGGGAGCCGTACAGCCACAGGTCGGCGAGGTCGAGCGTCTCCAGCCAGCCCGCCAGACGCATGCCGATCGCGCCCCCGACCAGGGCTCCGGTGACGGCGACCAGTGACTGCTCGTTGAGCGCGCCCCTGGCCCTGGCCTCGCGGACGAAGACCACCGATGCCACCAGGACGCCCAGGCCGACGAATATCTCGTGGTAAGGCATGGTTCAGCCGTACAGGCTGGGGTTGAGGCCGGTGCAGACTCCGGCCGTCAGCATCGACCACAGTGCCCAGCCGATCGCGAGCCCCAGCCCCAGCCCTCGGGACCACGACTTGCGGACCAGGCCGAACCCCAGACCGCCGCCGAGACCGACGAGGGCCAGCAGCACCGCGGCGGCGATCACGACCCCCTTGTTCGTGCCGTTGATGGCGGAGAAGAAGGCGAAGAAACCCACGATGCCGTTGACGACGGTGTAGGTGAACACGCCGACGACCAGCATCGCGCCGAGAAGCATCGCGGAGTTGCGACTGCTGGGTGGTGGTGGCGGTAGAGGCGTCGACCGCGACGGTCGCGGTGGTGACGGCGGGGGCGCTGGGAAGTTCCCTGCCCAGGATTGTGACTGTGACGGTGACGGTGACAACGGTGCTGGCCGTGACGACGGCGGGGGCATCGATCCCCCCTGTGACGACGGCGGTGGCAACGGCCCCGCCTGAGATGGTGGCGGGGCCGTCGGCCTCGCCTGTGGCGGTGGCGGCGGCAGCGGTCCCGGCTGTGACGACGGCGGGGGCATCGGCCCCGCCTGGGATGGCGGCGGGGGCATCGGCCCCGCCTCTGACGGTGGCTGTGACGACGGCGGGGGCGACGATGGTGGTGGCCAGTTCTGGTGCGGCCCCGGCGGGCCCTGTGGCGGTGGTGTCGTCATCCCGCTACCTCTGGCCGGCAGGGGACGCTACGTGCCGAAGGATCAATGCCTTCACCTATGCGTACAGGCCGGGGTTCAGCCCCGTGCAATATCCGGCCGAGACGATCGACGCCAACGACCATCCGATCATCAACCCGAGCCCCAGGCCGAACGACCACGGCTTGCGCAGGACGACCAGCACGATGCCCAAGCCGAGCCCCAGAAGCAAGAGGAACCCCGCCGCGACGCCGATCCCCGCCGAGGACTGCGTGCTCAACGCGAGCAGCCCGACCACCAGGTTGATCACCAGGTAGGCGAAACTGCCGGCCAGCGCCAACGCAACGGTCAGCCCAGGCTGCCGCCGCGGCTGCGACGGCCCGCCCGGCGGCCTGCCCGGCGGCCCAGGTGGCGGCCCGAACGGAGGCTGCCCGGGAGGAGGAGGCCCAGGTGGACGCTGCCCGGACGAAGGCTGCCCAGAAGCCCTGGACGGAGACTGCTCGAACGGGGGCTGCCCGAACGGCGGCTGCCCAGACGCCTCGAACGGACGCTGCCCAGAGGGCGGCTGCCCAGGCGCGCCGGGTGAACGCTGCCCAGACGGACGCAGCCCGGAGGGCGGCTGCCCAGGTGGAGGCTGACCACCCGGCGGGCCCGGCGGACGCTGCCCGAGCGGAGGCCCCTCGGGGGATGGCTCCCCAGGTGGAGGCTGGCTGCCGGGCGGCCCGGGCGGACGCTGCCCGGACGGAGGCCCCTCGGGGGGCGGCTCCCCGGCTGGAGGGGGCGGCGGCGTGGTCACGGCGTTCACCCTACGGGGCTAAAGCGACTCTGAGTAGTAAATCGCCGCCTGCACGCGGCTCTTCAGGCCCAGTTTGTTCAGCAGCCGGCTGACATGCGTCTTCGTGGTGGCCTCGGCCATGTCGAGTTCCTTGGCGATCTCGGCGTTGGACAGGCCGCGCCCGATGCAGGCCAGCACCTCACGCTCGCGCGGGGTCAGGGCCTCCGGCTCGGGAGGCTCACGGCGGGGCGGCTGGTCCGCGAAGGCGGCGATCAACCGCCTGGTGACGCCCGGCGCGATCATCCCCTCGCCGCCCGCCACCAGTCTCACCGCTTCCACCAGGGCATCGGCCTCGGTGTTCTTGAGCAGGAAACCGGCCGCCCCCGCCCGGAGAGCGCCGAAGACGTACTCGTCGACGTCGAACGTCGTGAGGATCAGGACGTCACTCACCCCCGCCAGCTCCCTGGTGGCGGAGATGCCGTCGAGACGAGGCATGCGGATGTCCATGAGGACGACGTCAGGGCGCAGATCATGAGCCAACCGAACCGCCTGCTCACCATCGGCCGCCTCACCCACGACCTCGACGTCGTCCGCGCCGTCCAGAATCATCACAATCCCGGCCCGTACGGCCGCATGATCGTCGGCCACCAACACCCTGATGCTCATGCCACGTCCGTTCCGCCATCACCATTCCTGGGACACTCGCCGCCCCTGGGACGTTCACCATCCCTGAGGTGTTCACCGTCGTCGCCAGTGCTGTCGTCCGGCGCCAACGCTGCTCCTCCGACCGCCCGCCACCGCACCACCCGCCCATCCACAGCCCCAGCCTCCGGCACCGGCACACCCGCACCCCGCCCCCTCGAAGCGCGCTCCCCAGAAGCACGCACCTCTGCAGGACGGCCCCCCAACGCACCATCACCCGCGGCACGCTCACCCACAGGACGGCCACCTGACGCGCTACCGTCCGGCGGGCGGGCGTCGAGCCGCTGTGTGTCCGGGGTGAGCGACGTCGGAAAGGCCGCCGCGATACGCCACCCATCCCCCGACCGCCCCGCCTCGAAGAACCCTCCGACCAGCGAAGCCCGTTCGCGCATGCCGATCAGCCCCGCCCCCGAACCCGGCAGCCGAGCCCCCCGCCGCCCGACTCGGTTCTCGACCGTCAGGAGAACCTCCCGAGGTTCGTAGGTCAGCGAGACGACAACCGGCGCCTCACCATGCTTGAGCGCATTCGTCAGCCCTTCCTGAAGAATGCGATAACCGGCCAGATCCACCGAAGCCGGCACCTCACGCACTTCCCCGTCCACCCGCAGCTCGACGTCCATCCCAGCCCGCCGCGTACGCTCGACCAGGCTCTCCGCGTCGGCCAGCCGCGGCCGGGTGGCCTCAAGCTCCGGCCCGTCCCCCTCACGCCCGCCGTTGGCCTCCCGCAGCAGCCCGATCATGTCCCGCATCTCGGCCATGCCCTTGACACTGTTCTCCCGTACGGACTCCATGACCTTCCGGACCGTCTCCCGATCCAGGTCCTTGCGGGACAGCGCAGCCGTCGACTGGATGGCGATGGCGCTGAAATGGTTCGCGATCATGTCATGCAACTCACGAGCCATCCGCGTACGCTCGGCCGCGATCGCGGCCTGCCGGTCGAGCTCGGCGAGATGCGCGACCTGCTCGGCCCGCGCGCGTTCCGCGGCCGCCCGGTCGCGCTGCTCCCGCAGCACCCAGGCCGTGGTGACCGGCGTGACCAGCACCAGCCCCGCCTGGATCCCCATGACGGCCAGCAACCGCCAGTCAGCCGCGATGAACGCCGCCACGGCCCCGGCCACCACGGCCAGCACCGTCGTGATCCCGAGCAACCACCGAGCAAGCCGCGCCGGCCCAT
The DNA here is from genome assembly GCF_044459705.1 of Nonomuraea sp. NPDC050227. Taxonomy (NCBI): domain Bacteria; kingdom Bacillati; phylum Actinomycetota; class Actinomycetes; order Streptosporangiales; family Streptosporangiaceae; genus Nonomuraea; species Nonomuraea sp. NPDC050227. The sequence continues at coordinate 672,503 of NZ_JBITJF010000001.1, forward strand.
AGAGCGCCGCGGCGTAAAGATTGTCGGTGAACACCAGCACGGTCGCCAGCGACGGCCCCACCAGCCCGTCGATCGTGACGGCCACCACTCCCAGAGCCAGTGACCACAACGGGGCCCGCTGCCGCAGCAACACGGCCGAACAGGTGATCGCCAACGGCACCAGCAACACCCACACCGGCACGCCACGGCGCAGGTATCCACCAGCCAGAATCAGCAACGCCCCCAGAACGAAGGCCACCCCGGCCGCCACCCCAGGCGGCACCCTGCCCTTCTCCTGACCGCCGCCCCCGGACGCCCCTCGCGCCTCGAACCGCCTCAACCACCGTGAACCCGTCCGCACCCCGGCCCCCCACGGCAGCGGCACCGACCGCCACCACTGTGAAACCGACCGTGTCGAGGCCGGCGGCCGGTCAGCGACCCTACGCACCCGGACCACCCGGCCTACTCCGGCCCCGCCCACACCCTGAACAACCGAAGGCGGCCCCCAGCGGCGCCTCGGACAGTGTCGCCCGACCCGCCACCGCCCGCGCCCCGGCGCCACAGCCCCTCACCGCCGCTCGTGTCATGTCCTCATCTCACCACTCCCGGACGCCGCCGCCGTCCTCCGAGGGTCAGCCTGTGGATACACCCTTCGATGTATCCACAGGCTCGTTTTCGCCGACGATGTGCCGGGCCGCGAATCACAGCAAGCTGGTACACGTGATTGTCGCCATCCTCATCGGCTGCGAAATCGGCTTCTGGCTCCTCCTGGGCCTCGGCCTGTCCTGCCGCTACCTCTGGAAGCGCCGACGGCTGAGCACGGCCCTCCTGCTCTGCGTCCCGCTCCTCGACGTGGTCCTCCTGGCCGCGGCGGTCATCGACATGCGCGGCGGCGCCACGGCGGACCTGCGCCACGGCTTGGCCGCGGCCTACCTGGCCTACTCGATCGTCTTCGGCCACCGGACGATGCGCTGGGCCGACGCCCGCTTCCACCACCGCTTCGCCGGCGGCCCCCCGCCCTGGAAGCCTCCCGCAGGCGGACCCGCCCGGACACGCTACGAGTGGGCGTTCTGGCTGAAACTGCTCCTGGCGTACGGAATCTCGTGCCTCATCCTCTTCGGCCTCATCTGGCTCGTGAACGACCCCTCCCGCACAAAAGCCCTGGTGGACTTCATGCTCAACCTCCTCAAGGTCCCCCTGATCGCCCTGATCTGGCCGGTGAGCCACACCCTCTGGCCCAAGAAGGAGGAGCCGGCTCGCCAGTGATCGCGGTATTCGGTTCGATGCACTGCACAGAACCCGCTATGCTTGCTTACGCAGCGAGCGGCCGTAGCTCAATGGATAGAGCATCTGACTACGGATCAGAAGGTTGGGGTTTCGAGTACCTCCGGCCGCACACATGCGAAAGGCCCGCAACCAGGGGTTCCTGGGAGCGGGCCTTTCTATTTGTCAGGACAATCTCCGGATCTTGCTGACACCTCTGCTAACACGGCCTCTCATCCCTCACCGATCGCCTCAGCGAAGACATCGCGGCTGACGCCTCGGCGGCGCGGATCACATGGGCGTAGACCCTGAGCGTGATCGACGGGTCGGCGTGGCCGAGGCGGGCCGCGACCACATGGACGGGGACGCCGGCCAGGAGCAGGATCGTCGCATGGATATGGCGTAGGTCATGAAGCCGTGCATGGGGCAACGGCGTGCCGGTGTTCGCTTGGTTGTACCGCTTGATCAGGATTGGGAAGAGCGAGCTGAGCGTGTCGGGGTGGACGGGCTCGCCCCATCCCGTGGTGAACACGTAGTCGCCGCCGCCCCGCCACTCCGGGCCGAGTTGGAGCTTGTCCGCGGCTTGCTGGGAGCGTTGTGCACGGAAGACCTGGACCGTCCGCGCGTCGAGGCTGACGACGCGCTTACGGCCGCTCTTGGTGGTGCCCTCGGCGCGCTTCCCGTCGATGAACGAGGCCGAGCCGCGGAGGGTGATCTGCCTGTCCTCAAGGTCGACGTCGGACACCTTCAAAGGCGCTGGTCTCTCTGTCGTTCGACGAGGATGGGCCTGGAGAGCTTCGGTCCTAGACTCGGGCCATGGCCAGGACTGACCGCGCCAGTCGATTGATCGCGGCACCACCGGCGACTGTCTACGGCGCCCTCCTCGACCGAGAGTCCCTTGAGGCATGGTTGCCGCCGGACGGCATGCGCGGGCGAATCGAGCGGTGGGATCCCCGGCCTGGTGGCGGGTTCCGGATGATCCTTACGTACCTCGACCCCACCGACAGCCCTGGCAAGACGTCAGACGCGACGGACGTCGTCGACGTCGAGTTCGCCGAACTGGTTCCACCGGAGCGCATGGTGCAGCGGGCGGTGTTCGAGGCCGATGACCCGTCGTACGCGGGCACCATGACGATGACCTGGCACCTGACCGCCGCCGATGAAGGGACCGAAATAGCCGTTACCGCCACGGGCGTACCACCCGGCATCGACCAGGCCGTGCACGAAGCTGGGATCGCCTCCTCGCTGGCCAACCTGGCGTCCTACGTCGAAGGGGCCGGCTGACTCACTCCGGCCTGCAATCGAAGGCGCTACCCCAGCCTGAACAGCATCGCCGACCGCCGGAAAAGTTGACGAAACAGCAAGTCGGACGGAGTGCTTCACGTGTCTAGTCCCATGAGATGCGCGACGTTTCTGTCCCACGACATGAGCGACAGGTGACCTAGGAAGCATGGTCGACCTTGTACGGCCGATGCGCTTTGACGTTGCGGACCGGAAGATCGGTGATGCGGTGCACCGTGCGCGGTCCCTCGTCCAGATCGATGGTCAACGTGGTGTCGCTGACATGCACGGTGACGACTCGGCCGACATACAACCGGCCGAGGGAGACCCTCTGCCGGGTCACCATGATCACACCGAAGGCGTTCGTGCGGCGCTGCACCGTGACCCGTGACCGCTCCGGCAGCGGCGGCGGCCCTGCCGGGCGAGCACCGCGCAACTGCAGGCACTTGGCCCAGATTAGCGGGTTCGGCCGGACCCGCAGCAGCTGCCGGGACTCAGCGTCGAGGAACATCAGCGTGTTCTCCTCGATCCGGATGGTGACCCGGCGCCCGCCCAGGATCTCCGCCGCCAGCAGGTGACGGGCGCGACCTGCCTCACGTCGGCCCTGACGCTTGTCGGCAGAGTGACGGGCAAGGAGATTGACAGGGAGTGGATGAACGGGACTCACACCCGCTATGTGATCCGCGACAAGCACAATGGCTGAGGGGCGGTAACCCAGCTCAGCAGAAGGCCCCCTGGACAGACATGCCGTCTCAGGGGCTCTTCGGTCTCGCACATCGGCTATCGATGCTGACAACGGACGGGTGCGTCTACCATTCATCCATTGCTTTGGTGAAGGCTTCGGCGGCCGAGGCCTCCGCCGCACGGATCACGTGGGCGTAGACCCGGAGGGTGATCGATGGGTCAGCGTGGCCGAGGCGGGCCGCGACGACATGGACGGGGACGCCGGCCATGAGCAGGGCGTGGCATGGATGTGGCGCAGGTCGTGAAGCCGTGCGTGTGGCAACGGCGTGCCGGGGTTCGCTTGATCAGGGCCGGGAAGAGCGAGCTGAGCGTGATCGGGGTGAGGACCGAGGCGTATGTGACGCTCCTCGTCGACGCAGACCCTTGTGAAGTTGATCCGTGAGAGGACCACCTTCATACCGGGGTTCTGCGCCTCCATGGTGGGCGACGATCCGCCGGGTGTGTCACGCCGCGGTCTGCTGTATCGCGTCCTGAATTGGCTGCGAGCAATGATTCAGTCCGTGGCGTTGGCGATGACGAGGAGCTTTCCGCGCACATGGGTGTGCACGAGATCGGCATACGCTCGCGCAGCCTCTTCCAGCGGGTACCGCCGACTGACGGTGGCAGGCAGGGAGCCGGCCATGGCCTGTGTTGCCAGCTCCTCCAGATCTCCAGGGCGCGCGGTGCTGAAGACGGTGCGCACCGTCAGGTCGGGGCGGTCGAATGCGGAAGGCTCGGGGCTGGGAAAGGCGACGTTGAGCAGGTGGCCTCCTGGCCTGATGGCGTCGCTTGCTCTGACCAGGGCGGGGCCGGGCAGGGCGAGGTTGACCATGGCATCGACGCCGCCGGGGTGGCGCCGCAGTGTCTCGGTGATGGTGTCGACTGTCCGGTAGTCGATCACCTCGGTGGCGCCCAGGTCGCGGACGTAGTCGTCGTCCTCGGGGATCGCGGTGGCGATCACATGTACCTTGGCGGCGGCCAGTAAGGGGACCACGGCGCCGCCGACCCCGCCCGCGGCGCCGGTCACCAGAACCCGTTCACCTGCCTCGAACCGGCCCGCGCGCACCACGGCCAGCGCGGTCAGCCCGGGTATCGGCAGGCTGGCCGCGTGGTCGGCGGTCAAACCGTCCGGGCGTCGGGCGATGGCGGGGGTGTCGGCTTCGAAGACCGCAAAGTCGGCCATGGCGCCGGTGGTGAGGGATGGTGGAGTGGACAGCATCGCGGCGATCTTCGGTGTCGCGCGCGGCAGCCCGACTCCGAACACCTCCTCACCCCGGGTGAACCGGATCACGTCCGGGCCGACTTCGGTCACCGTGCCGGCGAAGTCGCTGCCTGGCACATGGGGGAAGGTCAAGGGGGTCAGCTCGCCTAGCACCCCGCTGAGGGCTCGCAGGTCGGCGGGGTTGATGGCTGCGGCGCGGATGCGGACCTGGATCTGGCCCGGGCCGGGTCGTGGAACCGGAACGTCCTCGACGGTCAGGACCTCGGGCGGGCCGTACTGCTTCGCGACAACTGCTCTCATCATCGACCCCTTACAGTCGCCAAGATAAGTTGACCGACTGGTCATGTTGGTGACCTTAGCACACAGCATGACCGGGTGGTCAAGTTGCGTTAGGCTGGCGTACATGCCCAGAGCCGACGCCGCCCGAAATCGAAGACTGCTCATCGACGCGGCCTGCGCGGAACTGTCCGAGCATGGGCTCGATGCCTCCATCGCGCGGATCGCCGCGCGCGCCGGCGTCGCCAAGGGGACGGTCTTCAACCACTTCTCCAGCAAGGAGGAGCTGGTCTCCGCGATCTTCTGCGACCAACTCGACACCCTCGCCACGACCGGCGAGATCCTGCTGGAGCAAACCGATCCGGGCTCCGCCCTGCTGCAGTTCATGACCGCAGGCGCCGAACTCCAGGCCAACGATCGTGCATTCTGCGAGGCGGCCACTGCGGTCTCGCGCGCCCATCCCGCGATCAGGGCCGCCAGCGACCGGCTGGCACAGGTGGCCGAGGCGCTGACCGCACGCGCCCGGCAGGCCGGAGTCGTCCGGGCGGACGTCACCGGCCACGACATCGTGCTGCTGCTCAATGCCCCTGCCCGGATCGCAGCACCGCTCGCCACCACACGATCCGACCTGTGGCAGCGCTACCTGCGCCTGATCTTCGACGGGCTACGACCGGAAGCCGCGCACGAGCTACCCGTTGCGGCACCAACGAGTGAGGACTTCACCAGGGCCGCCACTCCCTGACATCGTCCTCCCCTCACGACCGTCCCGCCGCCCCAGCCACCCTTTGGTCACCCGCGCATCGGCAATGGGGTATGTCGCCCGGATGCGGAAGATCGTCGCTCCGGCACTGGTGGTTCTCTCGATATCGACACACTCGCGCGACGTGACGACAATCAGTAGTCAGCACGTTGCGCGGAAGGCTCAGGGGTCTCTTGAGATTAGGGCCGGGCCCGAAATCGTCTACACGGTCGTGGCCAACCTGCATCCAGGTTCGGACGTCGGGGAACGGCGCGGCACTCCTCCGGTTACCGGCATCGTCAATCAGGGCCGCCATGACGATGGACGGGTTAGAACCTCCTCGGTCAGGCGGCGTGATCCATCTTTCAAGCCTGTGCCATGTCCGCTGGACAGCGGTTGCCTCAATCGACATCTGTAATCTGCCGGAGGAAAGTCGAGGCGGGAGATGACAGTAGCGCTGACAGCAACCACCAGAGGCATCTGACGACAGCCGTACACGACGCTCCGAGCTCGGTCTCCATTGCCGGAGCAAGGTGGTTGCTCCGGCCGAGAAGCGGAAGGTCGTTGCGGCCCTGGCAGTCAGGGCTTCGTTGTCAGTCTGAATTCGGACGCTCTACGAGGTCACAAGCGAGGTCGATCAGGTGGGTCAGATGCAGGGTTCGGCCGCCACTTCCGGGTAGCGGAACGTGTAAGGGGCCGGTCCAACTGGTTGGAATCGCTGCCGGTCCGTACACGGCCCCGGCCAGTCCGCCGGTGATCGCGGCGACGGTGTCGGTGTCGCCGCCCAGGTCGATCGCGGCGCGGATGGCATCCACATAGCTGCAGGTGGTGCGCAGTGCCCATACGGCTGAGCCAAGGCAGGGCCAGACGGCACCGTTGAACTCGGTGGCCTGGCCGGGATGCCAGCTGGGGGCGAGGATGGCGGCGTAGCGTTGACGATGGTCGGGGTGGACAGCGGTCAGGGTGTGGGAGAGCTGGTCCAGGGGGTTCGCACCGTCCAGAGTGACGCGTATCAGGTCGTGGAAGATCGCGGTGCCTTCCCATGCCGCCGGGTCACCGTGGGTGAGGGCGGCGATGTGCCGAGCGGCGTCCATGGTGGCCTGCTGTCCGTCGCGGGCGAAGTACACCGCCGATGGGGTGGCGCGCATCAGGGCGCCGTTACCTGCGGCTCGGTGGCTGCTCCGGTAGTGGGCGGCCGCGGCCCGATCCCAGGGCAGGCCGCGGGTCAGTACGTCTTCCGTCTGCAGCCCGATGTCTTTGGGCTCATCGGCTGCCCACCGCTGGAAGCGGGCGAAGATATCCGGCAGATCCAAACCGTCGCGTTCCAGCAGCGACTCGGCTACATGAACGGCCATCTGCGTATCGTCGGTGGCCTCGCCAGCATCCCAGCCGCCACCTCCACTCATCTCGCCGCCGGCACCTCGTACCGGAAAGCGGGAGGAGAACGCGCCCGCCGGCCCGAACTCGAAGGGAGCACCCAGCGCGTCGCCCACAGCCGAGCCGACGACCGCACCAACGGCACGCTGCACAAGATCCACGCCAACAGGCTACTTAGCCCTTGCAGCGCCGACCCTCTGGTGCTTTCTCGGCGGGGTGACCGAGCTGATCGAAGGAAACGGCGGACGTTGAGATCATGACGGCCAGGCCGCCGAAAGAGCGCTGAGTACAGCAGCGGGATACAGCAACGCCGCCTTACCCGGTCACACGTTGTCGGCCCGCAGCTACTGCTTGGCTAGAGTTGCCAGGTCTCTACGAGGTGACTGGGCCCCGTTGGTCGCGTCCATTGACGTGGTGTACATCAGCCTCGTACAGCAACACCATCACCCGCCACCGGACAGTGTCTGCCACGTGGGCAGGACATCGCACCACCATACGAGGCTGGGGCGATCGGCTGTCGGCGGCCTTCTTCGTGGGGCCTGCCGGCCGGATGACGCGCGGCCGGGGCAGCAACGTCTGCATCGGCGACACAGCTGCGGCACCACCCACACACTTCTGACCGCGGCCTTCATCGATCGAGCATGGTGGTTGCTCTGTCTGAGCAGCGGAAGGTCGGTTGGACCCCGCCCATGACCCAGACCTTCGCGGATGCAACCCCGTGGCACCGCCGGGACGGTCAGGTGGTACGCCGAGCAGCGGGTACTGCTGGGCGGCGCAGAAACGATCATGCTCCCACGAGGGGCCCCACAAGCATGGGGCGGTCGAGCATGTCCGGCCTGAACGGCACCCCGGTGACCTTCGCCGCCAGGGCGAAGCCCCTTGGCACGGCGGTGCCGTAGTTGTCCTCCCAAGCGGCGTCCCAGGCAGCCTCGTCCTCCGGCATGTCGAGCCGCATGCCCAGCTCCCGCATGAAGCCGTTGAGCCGGTCAGGGTCGGAGCCGTAACGCTCGTACGGGTGTCGCAGCTGGTAACCGGTGACGAACATGCCGTCGATCGCGTACGCGAAGCTGTGGTCGGCGTAGTCGTGCCGGGTGACCGCCACAACCTCACAACCCTGCGACAGCTCGGTCACCACCGCGTGGCACGTAACCATCCAACCGTGGGGCTCGATGGCCACGCACCACTCGCCGGCCTTGAAGACGCCCACGTAGCCGCCGCCAAGCCCGCCGTCCGTCTCGAGGACGAACTCGTCGGCCTTGCCCTCGAGCCCGCGGAAGTCCGGCTCCTGGCCGAAGCTGTCACCGCGGCTGAAGCGACGCACCACCTCCGCCGGGTCGAGCCCGCGGAAGAAGGCCACGCTGAAGATCACACCCAGCTCGCCGCCCAAGCCCTCGGGCACGTTGAGCCACTGGAACGGGGCCAAGGGGTCGGTTGTCGTCATGCGGGTCATGGTGGCAGGCCGTACCGACAGTCAGTCGAGATCGCGGCCACCTCGATGAAGGCCCACATTTGATGGGGTCCTGATCCATGCGGAGGAAGTGCTGTACAGCAACACCGCGCCTTGCAGGGGGGCTCTCCACCTACTCGCATCTGCCCTCTGAGCAGGGCGAGAGGCCGCTGACGGGGCGTCCACGGCTCAGGCGGTCAGGTGTCGTACAGGCCGTCCCATGGATCGTAGAAGCCGAGGTTGGTCGGGTAGAACTCGGCGTGTTCTTCGCCTTCGAAGGTCTCGATGACGAGGCCGAACAGCACTCCGTCGAACGTCTGCTGGAAGGGCCGGATGGCGATGTCGTCGAAGCGGAGGCCCGTGAGCGTGTCGAGCCAGTGTTTCAGTCGCTGCTCGGCGAGGTCGACGGCCGAGCCGTGGTCGTCGGCGCCGGTGGGCTCGATGCGGGAGCCGAGGTGGTGGCCGGCGGCGTCGAAGGTGTGCAGAACGGCGTACCAACGCGGGGACTGCCATGCGCTGGACAGTAGACGTGGGGACTGACAACACGTCTCTGCGGCTTGGGGCCCTGATGGTCGGCGCTGGATGGTGGTGGACGTCGTCGTTCTTGGTACGGATCAGAAGTTTCGGGTTCGAGTACCGCACGCAAAAGGCCCGCGACCTGGCTCAGGTGGGCGAGCTGATCGCCGTTCTCATTACCTCACGCGTAATCGCGGTCCTTACGCGCGTGCTGCCATTGTTCAGGTGTCGAAACGAGCACTTGAAGGAGCCGAGATGACCGCCCTCACCATCACCGCCGACCGGACCAAGTTCCTGCGTCTCGCTCTTGTCGCGGACGCCGTCGTCACCGGCCTCAACGGGCTGGTGTACCTGACCCTGGCCGGCCCCGTGAGCGACCTGCTCGGGCCGGGTGCGGGGCTGTTGCGCGAGATCGGGGTCTTCCTGCTCGTGTACGGCGCCGCCGTCGGCCTGGTGGCCGCGCGTCCCGCGATCAGCCAGAACGCCGTCAGGGCCGTCATCGCGTTGAACATCGTCTGGACCCTGGGCAGCGTGGCGGCCGTCGTGACCGGCGCCGTCGGGTTCAGCACGCTGGGGGCCGCCTGGGCCATCGCGCAGGCCCTCGCCGTGGGGCTGTTCGCCGAGCTGCAGATCACCGGGTTGCGCAAAGCCCGTCGCTGAAGCCTGTTCGAAGGCATCGCCGCCGCGCCTTGGGTGCGGCACGCGGCCGGGCCGCGCTCGCCGGAATGCGGGGACGGCTACTGATCCCGCTGTCGTTCCATGCCACATGGTCGGGTCGATCGTTTGCGATATGGAGATCGGTCCCGAAGTGGTGTCTCAGGAGCGAGGCCCGCTGGCTGGGATTTATTTCGGGCGCGATTCCGCCGTGCGATCAATAAGGTGTCTCCCATGCGAGGCCGCGGCGGGAGAAATCGACAGACAGATGTTGTGAGGCTGCGCCGTCACGCGGACTTGGCTCCGCCATCCGGGGGCGCGGAGATGGTGAGTACGGCGGCAGGCCCCAAGGGAGAACTCGTCGTTGTGTGGGCCTCGCAGGAGAATTCCGATGCGCTCACCGCACAGACTGTCGCCCTCGATGGGGCATCTCGTACGGCTGCGCCCGCCGCATTACAGGTCGCCACGTACCGCCCCCATCTGACGAGGGCGGTTTCCATCGCCCGGCACTCACAGGCGCACAACCACGTCCAGCCGCTGCCGGACGGGGCCGTGCTCTTGGTGGGGGCGCGGTGCCGTTGGCGGGACGGAGCGGCCGAGTCCAACGCCGCCGTCTACGATGCCGATGGAAAGCTCCTGCGAAAGGGCGTACTGGGAGACGGAATCGCGGACGTGCAGACGACGCTTTCCGGCGACATATGGGTGAGCTATTACGACGAAGGCGTGTTCGGCAGCTTGGGGTGGGGAGAGAAAGGCAGTCCTGCCCCCATCGGATCCTCTGGGCTGATCCGCTTCGGGGCTGACCTGGCTCCCGCGTGGCGATATCCGTACGACGGTGAGTTCGGCGCGATCTCCGACTGCTACGCGCTGAACGTGTCGGGAAATGAAGCGTGGGCCTACTACTACACCGACTTTCCGCTTGTGCGGGTTCGAGCCGGCGCGGTTGCCGGCTGGTCCACACAGGTGAGGGGCGCCCATGCGCTCGTTGTCGCCGGCGACCGGGTGGCGCTTGTCGGCGGATATGCGGAACATCGGCACCGGGTGGTCACCGGGAGCATCAAGGGAGAAGGCTTGTCGGTGGATCGTCCCACCCGGCTGGTGATGCCCGACGGACGGCCGGTTCCCAGGATGGCGGCCGTGCTGGGGCGAGGCAGCGAGCTGCACGTCGTCGTGGGCACTACTTGGCTGAAGGCGGGGTTCGAGGACCTGGCGTCAGCCTGAGTGATCGAACGGCACAACGGCGGCGGCGACGGCGGGGACGGCTGGTCGCAGCGCCCTGCGATCCACTCGTTCGCTGGATTGAGCCGACCGAGGTCCTGACGCTGTTCGTACGTGATGGTGCCGCAGTCGGCCGCCGCGGGGGCGCGCCCTTCAGGGCGTGACGGTGGTGAAGAGAGCAGAACCGGCCCGGCGTCATGTGCTGTTTCCGGCAGGAGCGTCCTTGATCACCTGGACGCGGACCCGCGACGACGCCTCGTCCGGCGCGAGCGCGAGCGGGTCGGCCTCGCCGCGCAGAATGTGTCAGCGTTCCGTGGCGAGTTCGAGCCGGGCTGCGTGCAGCCCGCCCGAGACCCTGCCGACAACAAAGGCGCAATCGCCGACCGGAATGTCCGGCGGGCCGGGTGTTGCGGCGTTCCTACTCTTGCGGCGTTCCTACTCTTGCGGCGTTCCTGCTGCTGCGGCGACGTACGCCTCGATGCCGTCGAGGATTCTGGCGAGGCCGAATTCGAAGCCGTCGAGCGGAGGTTCGTCGGCGAGGAACATCGGGTCCTGGATCGCGTCCGCGACGGCGTTCAGATTGCGGGAGCGGAGCTGGCCGTCGAGGAACACGCGGACCGCGCGTACCGCCCGCTGCTGGTCGGGGTTCGCGCGGCGCAACGCGGCCGGTGTCGGAGTGTTGCGGCGCAGGTTGGCGCCGTACCGGGCGTGGCTGTCGAGGAGGTACGCGCAGTTCAGCATCAGCTGCGCCTCCATGCCGGTCGATCCGAGCGCGGTGATCAGGGCGTCCAGCCAGGCCGCGTTGTGCGGGGTCAGGGAGACGGTGGTCGGCACGTCCAGCAGCCACGGACGGGAGAGGAAACGCTCGAACAGCCGGCGTGACCACAGCGCGGCCGCCTCTCGCCAGTCGCCGTCGGGCAACTCGGGCGGGTCGCCCCAGGCGCGATCGGCCAGGAGCACGATGAGCTCTTCCTTGGAGCTGACGTAGCGATACAGCGCGTTGGCGGTCACGCCGATCCGGGCGGCCACCTTGGGCAGGGAGGCGGCGGCGATGCCCTCCTCGTCGGCCAGTTCGGTCGCGACCGCGATGATCTTCTCGACGCTGTGCGCCGGCTTGGGGCCGCGCCGCCCGCCTGTGTCGACGACGCCCCAGGCCGCGGCCAAGCCAGGCGGCAGCGCATCGAGGTCTGCGTCGTCGGCGGGCCCGGGATCCGGCACGGGCTCGCGGTCTCGCGTGAGGTCGCGTCCGGAGCTCTTGCGTGGGGTCATGGCCGGCATCCTCTCGAAGATCTGAAGGAAATAGTAGACGGCTTACACAGTTGTTGCTACTGTGCATGCCATGAACACTTCATTACTTACACAGATTCAGCTCCCGCCCACGGCTCGCCGCTGGATCGGCGTGGCCGCGATCCTCGGCGCCGTCTTCGCGATGGCCGAGCTCCCCCTCTACTTCGTCGTGCCCGCGTGTGACCCTCCGGCCTGCGGTGTCGAGACCGGCGCCCTCATGCCGGACTGGCTGATCCTCACCCGTACGCTCTTCAACTTCTGCGCGCTGACGCTGTTCCTGGTGTTCATGAGCGGCGTCCGGTCCCTCATCACGCGGGCCGACGCCCGCTACGAATGGTTCGGGGCGGTCGCCGGCACCGCCGGCGTGGCGTGGACGATCATCGACATGGTCGCCAAGGGGATCGAGGGCAGCAGCGCCATCAAGGCCGTCGAGGAGATCGACCCGACCCGCACCGTGCCCACCTACCTGCTCTACGGCTCGATGAGCCACCTGATGCTGGTCGTCTTCGGTGTCGCCTTCGGGTACGCGGTGCTGCGCACCGGCGCCCTTTCCCGGTGGGTCGGCTGGTCGTCGTTCGGCATCGCCGCACTGCACCTGGTCGGGGTGCCGTCGATGTTCTTCGGCTTCAACTCGTCGGAGTTCTACGCCTCGAACGGCTGGGGCGCGGTCGCGATGTTCAACGGCATCGCCGCCATCTGGGTGGCGGCCGTCGGCGTCGCGGCGCTGAGGAAGAGGGTCGTCCCGGCGCCGCGGTTCGCCTGACGGCGGCGACGCACAGGCACGTACGCGTGGCGAGTTCGGCGGGCCGGATCCCGCTCAAGCAGGCCGGATCCCGCTGAAGCGAATCAGATCCCGCTCAAGCAGGTCGAATTCCGCTCAAGCAAGCTGAAGCAGGTTGGATTCTGCTCAAGCAGGCTGAAGCGGGTCGGAATCCGTTGAACTCCCACGCGCCGAACTCCCCCGAGTAGCGATGGAACCGAAAGCCCGGTGCGGGTGAGTCTGTGGTGAAGGGTGCGAATGCGCCCTGTGGAAGGACTTCCCCCCATGAGAGGACTCACCCCGGTGGCGGCCATCACGGACGCCGCCCTCATCGAGGAGTCGCTGGCCGACCCCGATCGGTTCGCGGGCCTCTTCGACAGGTACGCGGATGAGATCCACCGATATGCCACCAGACGGCTCGGCCAGGAGAACTCCGCCGCGGCCGACGACGTGACGGCCGAGACGTTCCTCGCGGCGTTCCGAAAACGGTCCCGCTACGACCTGTCCAGACCGGACGCCGCCCCCTGGCTGTACGGCATCGCCGCCAACCTGATCGCCAAACACCGCCGTACCGAGGTGCGCAGGCTGCGGGCCCTGGCCAGGATGCCGGGTCACGACGACAACCCCTTCGAGCAGCGCAGCATCGACCGGATCGACGCCCAGCGGCTCGGTCCCCGCCTGGCCGACGCGCTGGCCAGGCTCTCTTCGGCGGAACGCGAGCTGCTCTTCCTGGTCACCTGGGCCGAACTGTCCTACGAGCAGGCGGCTCAGGCGTTCGACATCCCGGTGGGCACCGTCCGTTCCCGTCTGTCCCGGATCCGGGCCAAGATTCGCAACGTCCTGGAGGACCCCCGATGAACGAGTTCGACCTGATCAACGAGGTCCGGCCGGGAGTGGCGCCCTACGACCCCGGCACCAAGGCCATGGCCAGGGATCGGCTGCTCAGAGCGGGACGGTCCCGGTGGGCCTGGCGCAGGCCGTACGCCTTCGCCCTCGCCGGAGGGCTGGCGGTGGCCGTCGGCGTGGTCGCGGTGCAGGCCCCGTCCCCCTCGAACCCACCTCACGAGATGAAGCTGCTGTCGGCCGCCGAAGTGCTCAACCGCGCGGCGAAGGCCGCGGCCGACGAGATCGAGCCGCGCGACGACCAGTACATCGTGGTGAAGACCCTGCAGACGATGGACTACTCCCTGATGCCCTACGAGAAGTCCAAGGAGCACTACTACCGGCGCTACAAGAACACCATCTGGCTGCGAGCGGGCGAGCGGCGGCCAGGGCAGTACGCCGACGGCGTGCGCAAGCAGACACCCATCGAGCCCTTGGCCTATGCCGGCGAACCGATCCCGAAGTCCGCCTACAAGGACATGGGAACCAAGATCCAGCCCATCGTCTACTGCAAGGACTTCAAGAGCGACTACCCGACGATCAAGAACCTGCCGACCGACCCGGCCGGCATGCGCGCCCACCTCGACGCCATGTGGAAGCCCAAGGCGGAGAAGCTGACGCCGTTCCTCGCCTTCCTCGCCGCACGTGAGCTGCTGTGGCAGACGTACCTGCCGGCCGCGCAGCGCAGCGCGTTGTACCAGGCCCTGAGCACGTTCCCCGGCATCACCATCGACGAGGAGGTGCAGGACGCGGCGGGCCGCGAGGGCGTCGGCGTGGGCTTCACGAGCCCGGACGGGCTGCGCTGGGAGCTGATCTTCGACAGGGACACCTACGCGCTGCTCGGCGACCGTCAGGTGGTGGTCGACGCCAAGGCGGCCAAGGTGGCCAAGCCGCCGGCCGGCACCCTGGTGGCCGCCACGGCGCAACTCGACATCTCGGTGGCCGACTCGGCGCCCGACGTCGAGATCGAGGAGAAGTTCAAGAGCGGGCAGTGGTGCACCGGCAGCTAGTCCCGACGAGGGCAGCGGGGGGTGTGGTTTCCCGCACCCCCGAACGGCCACCTGCCTCATGGTGGCCCCCCCTTGATCGTTCCTAGTCTCTGACGCATGACGGAATGGCTGATCGACCTGATGGAGCTGCTGGGCGCGCCGGGAGCGGGGATCGCGATCGCGCTGGAGAACCTGTTCCCGCCCCTGCCCAGCGAGGTGATCCTGCCGCTGGCCGGCTTCACCGCCTCCCAGGGGGCGATGAACCTTGCCGCCGTGCTGCTGTGGACCACGGCCGGCTCGGTGATCGGGGCGCTGGCGCTGTACTGGGTGGGCGCGGTGCTCGGCCGCGAGCGCACACTGGCGCTGGCCGCCCGGCTCCCGCTGCTGAAGGTCTCCGACATCGCGCGGACCGAGGCGTGGTTCCACAAGCACGGGCGCAAGACGGTGTTCTTCGGCCGGATGATCCCGATCTTCCGCAGCCTGATCTCCGTTCCCGCCGGGGTGGAACGTATGCCGCTGGGCGTCTTCACGCTCCTGACCACGGCCGGGAGCCTGCTCTGGAACACCGTGTTCGTGCTGGCCGGCTGGGCGCTCGGCGAGAACTGGTCGCTGGTGGAGTCCTATGTCGGCATGGGCACCAACGCGGTCATCGCCGTGGTGCTGCTGGCCGTGCTGGTCTTCGTGGGCGTCCGGCTGGGCGAGCGGCGCAAGGGACGGCATGCGGCACAGGCCGGATGACGGCGCGGGCCGGTCGTCACGGAGGCGTTGCGCGACGGACGGCTCGGGCGTCCTGCCCGGTCAACGCGGCGAGGGCGTCGAGGAGGGTGGAGGCGGCCGGAGGGCCGGACCAGCGGGCGGCGACGTGCCCGTCGGGACGGACGAGCAGCGCTCCCTGCCCGGTGATCCCGCAGAACGCCGCATGTTCCACGGGCAGGGACTCGACGCGCACCGGCCATGGCGTCGCCGGCCCGGCCCAGGCGACGGGGTCCGGGGTGAGCACGGTGAACCATTCGCCGAACGTGTCCAGGGTCGAGCGGTCGCGGGTGAGCCAGAGGTGCGGCATCCGGCGACCTGGTTCCGCGCTGGGCACGTAGTCCGCGCCCGGCGGCTCCGGCTCGGGCCCCTCGCCCGCGAGGACGGCGCCGGAGCGGTACGTGCCGCCCAGCACCAGGCCGAGCTGCGCGAAGTACCGCTCCGACCAGGGCAGCTCGACGTGGTCCGGCGCTGCCCGGCCGGGCCGGAGCTGGGCGCGGCGCCGGTTCTGCACGTCGAGCATGAGCTCGGTGTTGGCCACCGCCTGGCGCAGTGTCCGGCAGGCGACCGGCCGCCGCTCCTCCTCGTACGTCTCCAGCAGGCCGGGAGCGGCCCACCCGCGCAGGACGCCCGCCAGTTTCCAGCACAGGTTGTGCACGTCGGCGATGCCGGTGTTCATGCCCAGCCCGCCGACGATGGGCATCGCGTGCGCGGCGTCCCCGGCCAGCAGGATCCGGCCGTGGCGGAAACGCTCGGCGACGAACGCGTCGGTCTCCCAGTGCTGGATCCGTACGACGTCGGCCGGCACGCCGCCGAGGGCACGCGCGAGGAGGGCGGGCCAGTCGGCGTGCGGGCCGTCGTCCGGGGTGGGGACGAACCAGGCCCAGCCTCCTTCCGGATACAGCGGCGCGAACAGCCCGTGCGCGGTGAAGTAGACCCCGGCGGGCCGGTCGGCGCACCAGCGGCGCAGGTCGGCGTCGAACACGACGGTGGTGAAGCCGCCCATGCTCCCGGGCCCGGTGACGCCGATGCCCAGCAGGCGCCGGACGGTGGAGTTCGCGCCGTCGGCGGCGAGGACGTGACGGACGCGGAGCCGGGTGCGCTCGCCGCGCCGGGGTCCGCCGAGCAGGACGGCCACGACGCCGTCCGCCTCCTCGGTCAGGCCGGCGAGCTCGACGCCGAAGCAGGCCGGCGACTCCGCCCCGGCGAGCAGGACGGGTTCCAGGCGGTCCTGCGAGGTGACCACGCCGGTCACGGGGCTCTCGGGCACCGGCGCGTCGATGCCGGTCATCGCCGCCGTGGCGAAGTCGCGGCCGCACAGCGTGTCGCGGAAGCGGATGCGGCCGTACTCGGGGGCGAACGCGTGGGCGGTGATCCCGGCGGCGAGCCCGAGCCCGCGGTAGATCTCCATCGACCGCACGTTGACCAGCCGGGCCCGCGGGAAGGGCGACGGCTCTCGGTGCCGTTCGACCAGCAGGGTTCGCACGCCCCAGCGGTCCAGCAGCGCCCGTGCGGTGAGCCCGACCGGCCCGCCGCCGACGATCAGCACCTCCACCTCGCCGTCCGCCCTGGGGACGCTCCGCAGCCGATCCACGCCTCATCGTAAGCAGGGCTTGCCCGGCCGAGTCGTCGCGGCGGGGCGGGCGCGGGAGGCGGCGCGGGCCGGTGAATCGTCCGTAAGCTGAGGATGTGTCTCCCGCACTGGTCCTCCTCGACGGCGTCCGCTGGCACGGCGCGCGCGTCGTGGGCGACCGCGCGCACACCCTGCTGGCCGTGCTCGCCCTGCACGGGCGCGCGGGCGTCGGCGACGAGCGGCTGGTCGAGGAGCTGTGGCCCGACGGCGCGCCGGCCAACCCGACCAAGGCGCTGCAGGTGGTCGTCTCCCGGACCAGGGCCGCGACCGGCCCCGACGTCGTCGTGCGCGTTGAGCGCGGTTACCGGCTCGGGCTGTCCGCTGGCCAGGTCGACGTCCTGCTGCTGGGGACGCTGGTGGAGCAGGCGCGGGCCGCGCTGGGCCAGGACGACGCGGCGCTCGCGCGCCGCCGTGCCGAGGAGGCCCTGGACCTGGTCGCGGCCGGCGGCCCCGACGGCGCCACGGGCGCGCTGGCCGACCTGCGCGCCGTCGCGGCGCGGCAGGCGGCCGAGGCCCGGCGGGTGGCGGCGATCGCGGCCGCCCGCGGCGGCGCGCACGGGGCCGCGCTGCCGCTGCTGGAGGAGGCCGCGGCCGACCGGCCGCAGGACGAGGAGCTGCTGACCTGCCTGCTGCGCAGCGAGGCCGCCGTCCGCGGCGCCGCCGCCGCGCTGGAGCGCTACGAACGCCACCGCTCGGGCCTGATCGCCCGGCTCGGCACCGAACCCGGCCCCGAGCTGGCCCGCGTGTACGCCGAACTCCTCGCCGCGGACCGGCCGGTGCGCGTCGGCCTCCAGTTCGACGGCTCCTCGCTGCTCGGCCGCGAGGACGACATCCGCGCCGTCCACGCCCTGTTGCAGACCAACCGGGTGGTCTCCGTCGTCGGCCCCGGCGGCCTGGGCAAGACGCGGCTGGCCCATGTGGCGGGCCGGAACGCCGCGCAGCCCGTCGTGCACTTCATCGAGCTGGTCGGCGTCTCCTCGCCGGAGGGCGTGGTGGGCGAGGTGGGGTCGGCGCTCGGGGTCCGCGACTCGGTCAGCGGGCGCCGGATCCTGACCGCCGGGCAGCGCGCCGACGTGCGCGCCCGCATCGCCCAGCATCTCGACCAGGCTCCGGCGCTGCTCGTCCTGGACAACTGCGAGCACGTGATCGAGGCCGTCGCCGACCTGGTGGCGTTCCTGACCGTGACGACCCGCGACCTGCGGGTGCTGACCACCTCGCGCGCCCCGCTGTCGATCCCGGCCGAACGCGTCTACCTGCTCGGCGAGCTGCTCGCCGAGGACGCGGCGGAACTGTTCCGGCAGCGCGCCACGGCCGCCCGCCCCGGGGTGCGGATCGGCGAGGACGCGGTCGCCGAGGTCGTCGCCCGCCTCGACGGGCTGCCGCTCGCGATCGAGCTGGCCGCGGTCAAGGTACGGGTGATGTCGGTCGAGGAGATCGCGCGGCGGCTGGCGGACCGGTTCGCCCTGCTGCGCGGCGGCAACCGGACGGCCCCCGACCGCCACCAGACGCTGCTCGCGGTGATCGACTGGTCGTGGAACCTGCTGGATGAGCCCGAACGGCGGGCCTGGCGCTGGTTGTCGCTGTTCGGCGACGGGTTCACGCTGACCGCCGCCGAGCACGTACTCGGCCCGGACGCCCTGGCCGTCGTGGACGCGCTCACCGAGCAGTCCATCCTCGGCGTCCGCGAGACGGCGTACGGCCTGCGCTACCGGATGCTGGAGACCGTCAGGGAGTTCGGGCGGCTGCGGCTGAAGGAGGCCGGCGAGGAGGCGGCGGCACGCGCGGCGCAGCGGAAGTGGGCCACGGCGTACGCCCTCGCACACGCCTACACGCTGTTCGGCCCGGGGCAGTACGAGTCGGTCGACGCGCTGCGCGCGGAGGAGGGCAACCTCGCCGACCTGCTCCGGCAGGCACTCGGCGAGCCCGACCCGGCCGCGACGGTCCAGTTGCTGGCCGGTGTGGGCTCGCTGTGGTCGATCCGCGGCGACCACACCCGGATCTTCGTCCACCGGGAGGCGATCGGCCAGGCGCTCAAGGGCTGGACGCCGCCACCGCCGCTCGTCGAGGTGACCAGGGCCGCCCTGCTGATCACGCTGATGAACACCATCGCCGTGACCGACCGCGCCCACGATCCCCTGCGCCTGCTCCTTGAGGAGCTGCCGGGAACCGGCGAGACCGATCCCCGCCTGGGGGCCATGACCACGGTGGCGCTCGCGTGGGACCGGGACGACGCCCACCGCAAGCTCCTGGAGCTGCGCCGCAGCCCCGACCGCGACGTGGCGCTGGCCGCGGCGCAGGCGAGCATCCACGTCCTGGAGAACGTCGGGGAGGTGCACCAGGCGATCGGGGCCGCCGAGCAGGCCCTGTCGCTGCTCCGCGACAGTGAGGGCCCGTGGATCGGCGCGGTCGCGCACGCCGTGCTGGCCCAGCTGTTCATGCAGCTCGGCGACCGCGGGCGGGCGGTCGGTCACGCCCGGACCGCGCTGCCGGTGCTGCGCCGGCTCGGCGCCGTCGACGACGAGGCCCAGCTCCGCTCGGTCCTGCTGATCTCGGCGCTGGCCGACGGCGATCTCGACGCCGCCGAGGCCGAACTGGCCGGCATCAACGGGATCAGCGAGGGCGACACCGTGCTCGGCGGCGCGGCGATCGACTCGCTCTGCGCGGCCGAGATCGCCCTCGCCCGCGGGGAGACGTCCGCGGCGCTGGTGCACTACCGCAGGGCGGTCGAGCGGGCGCGCGACCTGCGTCCGCCGGGGGTGCCGTACGAGGGGGCCACGTCGTGGTCGGTCGTCGCGGAGTCGATCGCGCTGACGGCGTACGCCCACCACGCCGGGCCGCGGGAGGTCCGGTACGGCGCGGAGCTGTTCGCCGCCGCGCGGGGCTACGACCTGCTGATCGTGACGAACCCGGTCCTCGACTTCCCGGTGTGCGGCTCGATGTTGTTCGCGCTCGGGAC
Organism: Nonomuraea sp. NPDC050227; assembly: GCF_044459705.1. Classification (NCBI taxonomy): domain Bacteria; kingdom Bacillati; phylum Actinomycetota; class Actinomycetes; order Streptosporangiales; family Streptosporangiaceae; genus Nonomuraea; species Nonomuraea sp. NPDC050227. Next base: position 692,458 of record NZ_JBITJF010000001.1, read on the forward strand.
ATGGGGGCTGCTGCGGCAGGCCGTGGCGGCGCGCGACGCGATCAGGCTGCTGGTGCTGGCCGAACGGTTCTCGTACAACAGCACGATGCCGAGCATGCACTTCGCGCTGATCGAGCCGCACGCGGAACGGGCCGCGCCGGGCACGCTCGCGGCCGTCCGGGCCGAGTACGGCCACCGGCGCGGCCCTGACCTGCTCGACGAGGCCCGGCGGCACGTCGATCAGGTCTTCGGCCATGACCGGCGGCGCTCACATGTGCCGCTTGTAGCTGCGCACCGACAGGGGCGCGAAGATCGCCATGACGACCGCGCACGCCAGCAGGGTCCAGGCCACCTCGCCGCTGACGAGGGCGTTGTTGGCGAGGTCCCGGGTGGCCGTGACCAGGTGTGAGACCGGATTGACCCGGACGAACGCGGCCAGCCACCCCGGCAGGGTCTCCACGGGGACGAACGCGTTGGACAGGAACGTCAGCGGGAACAGGATCATCATCGAGATGCCCTGCACGGCCTGGGCGCTGCGGGCGATCGTGCCGACCCAGGTGAAGATCCACGCCAGCGACCAGCCCGTGAAGATCGCCAGCAGGATCGCGGCCAGCACGCCGCCCACCCCGCCGCCCGGCCGGTAGCCCATCAGCACGCCCATGCCGAAGGTCAGCGTGGCCGCGATCGTGTAACGCAGCAGGTCGGCCACCATCGGGCCGGCGAGCGGCGCGATCCGGGCGATCGGCAACGACTTGAACCGGTCGAAGACGCCCTTCTCCATGTCCTCGCGCAGTTGCGTGCCCGTCGCCATGCACGTCGTCAGCACGGTCTGGGCGAGGATGCCGGGGATCATCAGCGGGAGGTAGTTCTGCACGTCGCCGGCGATGGCGCCGCCGAAGATGTAGGCGAACATCGCGGTGAACAGCAGAGGTTGCAGCGCCACGTCGAAGAACTGCTCCGGGTTGCGGCGCATCTTCTTCAGCGCCCGCCAGGCCATCGACAGGGTCTGGCTGACGGTCTCCGCCAGGGTCACGCGCCGCCGCGCGGCCTCCACGCGGTCGGCGGCCCTTACCGTCTCGCGGGTGGGGGCGATCATGGTGCTCATCGGTTCTCCTCCGTGCCGGTCGCGGCGTCGTCGTCCGTCCCGTGGCCGGTCAGGACGAGGAACACCTCGTCCAGGCTGGGCTTGGCCACGCTCACCGACGAGATCGACACCCCGGCGGTGCGCAGGGCGATCAGCACCTCGGCGGCCAGGTCGGCCTGGTCGAGCGCGACGTTGAGGCGGCCCTGCTCCGGGCTGAGCACCGGGTCGGAGCCGAGCACGCGCCGCACGACCTCCACGGCGGCGGGCACCTCGTCCGGCTCGGCGAGCAGCAACTGCAGGGTCGAGTTGCCGACCGCGCTCTTCAGCTGGTCGGGCGTGCCCTCGGCGACCTTGCGGCCGTGGTCGATGACGGCGATGCGGTCGGCGAGCTGGTCGGCCTCGTCCAGGTACTGGGTGGTCAGCAGCACGGTGCAGCCGTCGGAGACCAGGTCGCGGATGGCGTCCCACATCTGGCCGCGGGTGCGGGGGTCGAGGCCGGTGGTGGGCTCGTCCAGGAAGATCAGCGGCGGTCTGGTGATCAGGCTGACCGCCAGGTCCAGGCGCCTGCGCATGCCGCCGGAGAACTGCGAGATCGGCTTGTCGGCCGCGTCCTCCAGGCCGAACTGGCCCAGCAGCTCGGTGGCGATGCGCCGGGCGCGCGGCTTGGCGATGCCCTGGAGGCGGCTGAACAGCCAGAGGTTCTCGCGGGCGGTCAGGTTCTCGTCGACCGAGGCGTACTGGCCCGTGACGCCGACGAGCTGGCGGATCACGTGCGGGTTGGCGGCCACGTCCACCCCGAAGATCTCGGCGCGGCCGGCGTCGATCTTCAGGAGGGTGGCCAGCATGCGGAGGGTGGTGGTCTTGCCCGCGCCATTGGGGCCGAGGACGCCGAAGATCTCGCCGGTGCGTACGTCCAGGTCGATCCCGTCCACGGCCCGGTGTGCGCCGAACGTCTTCACCAGCCCTTCGGCGTGTACGGCCGCCTCGGTGGCCGCTCTGGGGGGCGGGCCGACCCCGGTGTGCCCGAGTTCTGTGATGCTCATGGCTCCAGTGTCGGGGACGCCGGTTTCATGGCGCCCTCGACAAGGTTTCACCGGTTGCCGAGGAGAATGTACGGATGCGTGAATCGCCGTGGATGATCCTCATCGGTCCCGCCGCGGCGGGCAAGAGCACCCTGGGCGAGGGCATGGCCGCGGCGACGGGCCGGCGCTTCGTCGACATCGACGCGATCGGCGCCGACTACTACGCCGAGGCAGGCTGGGACATGGACCGGCTGCGCTCCCGGATCCGGGCCGTCGGCCGGGTCGCGGCCGAACGGGAGTGGGAGCCGGCCCGCGCCCATGCCGTGGAACGCGCGGTGGCCGACCACCCGGACGCGATCGTCGCCCTCGGGGCCGGCCACAGCCACTACACGCGGCCGGAGCTGTTCCGGCGCGTCCGGGCCGCCCTCGCCGCCGTCGAGCACGTGGTGCTGGTGCTGCCCTGTCCGGACGAGGAACGATCCGTCCAGGTCCTGCGGCGGCGCAGCCTGGCCACGAAGCAGACCGACTGGATCAGCGCCGACGGCCACGACTTCCTCGCGGAGTGGGTGCGCGACCCGGGCAACCGCACCCTGGCCACGACCGTCCTGCACACCGACGCGGACACCCCCGACCAGACCCTCGCCCGCCTCCTGACCGCATGCGGAACCGGCTAGCGCTCGGAGCCGACGGCGGTCAGGCGCCCAGGACGGCCTTTCTCTCCTGGCGGATGACGGCCTGGATGTCGAGGTCGTAGTTGCACAGGATGACGCCGACCCAGTCACTGTCGAGGTAGATCGACCAGTTGGTGTTGCCGCCCGCGATGCCACCCCCGTGGCTGACGTGCCGCTGGTCGCCCGTGATCCCGGCGACCGGCCCGTACGCCTGGAACGCCTCCGCCGCGGGCGCGGGGCCGGGGCCGGCGAGGGGCGGGCCGGAGACCTTGGGGCGCGGGCGGCGTTGGTGCCCGGCCCGCCGTTCAGCACGGCCCCCGCCTCCAGGTGGCGGACGCCGTCCACCCGCGAGCCGTCCGACTGGTAGATGTACGGATGGGCGATGCGTGCGTCGTTGAGCCAGCCCGTCCGGGTGTAGTAGGCGGAGCGGGTCATCCCCGCGGGGACGAAGATGTTGCGGCGGACGTACTCGTGGAAGGGCAGCCCGGAGAGCGTGGCGACGAGCTCGCCGAGGATCTCGTAGCCGGAGCTGCTGTAGGTCTTGTCGGTGCCGGGGGTGTAGACGGGCTTGAGCAGGTGGGTCCGCGTCCTGACGAACCGGGTCTGCTCCTCGACGCTGTGGGTGACCAGCTTGACGTCGTCCGGGTCCTGGACGGTGAAGTCCGGCAGCCCGGAGCTGTGGGTGAGCAGTTGGTGCACGGTGACGTGCCTGGCGACCTCGTCGGGGAAGCCGTCCAGGTACGTGCCCAGCTTCTCGTAGAACCTGAGCCTGCCCTGCTGGGCGAGCTGCACGACCGCCAGCCCGGTGAACGGCTTGGACGCCGAGGCCAGGCAGTACACGGTGTCGGTCCGATTGCGGATCGACCGTTCCTTGTCCGCCATCCCGTACGAACGGGCCAGCACCGGACGCCCGCGACGGGCCAGCAGCGCCGTCCCGGAGAACTTGTCCTGCTCGGCCAGCGAACGGAGATGACGGTCATAGGCGGCCACCCCGCCCTCGGCAGGCGTCAGCCCGCCACCGGCCGCCAGGGGCACCGCCCCGAGCAGGCCCAACGTCGTCCGCCGCGACGGCCTCGCGGATCCGGCTCCACTCATGCGCACCTCTTCTCGGACAGGTCCAGGAAAGGCATGCAACCGGTCACGGCGTTTCCCCGGTGTTTCCCGTACGGCCGCCACGCCGGGCGGACCAGCACGGTAATCTCATCGGACGATAACTAAATGCATTAATCTGACGACTGTGAGTAATGGACACGTTGTCGGTACGCCGCCGCTTCGCCGTACCCTCACCCGCGTCCTCCGCCGCGTCGGGAGGCGGGGCGCCTCCTTGACGTTCGTGGGCCTGCTGAGCCTGGCCATCGCGGCCTCGCTGGCGTTCGTGCCGGGCAACCAGCGCGGCACTCCCGGCTACGCGTCGCTGGCCGTCGTCGCGCCGTTGCCCGCCTGGGCGGCGGTCTGGTGCGCGCTCGGCATGCTCTGCCTGGCGCAGGCGTTCATGCGGTCCGACCGGGTGGCCTTCGCCGCCGCGACCGCGCTGCTCCTCACGTACGGGCTGATCTATCTGATCTCGACCTTCACCGGCGACAACCCGCGCGGCTGGGTCGGCGGGGCGGTCTGGCTGGCCTTCGGCGGCTGGATCGCGCTGATCGCCACCTGGCCCGAGGCGGTCGTGCTGGGCCGCCTGCCGGGCGGCCGCGCGGCGTCCTCGACGGCCGTCATCGTGGCCGACGCCTCGGGCACGATCCAGTCGTGGAACCCGCAGGCCGAGGCCCTGTTCGGCTGGGACACCGACGAGGCGGTCGGCAGGTCGCTGACGATCCTGATGCCGCCGCGCTTCCGCGACCCGCACACCGACGGGCTCGCCCGGGTGCTCTCCGACGGCCACTCCGACCTGGCCGGCCGGATCATCCCGCTGGTCGGCCTCCACCGCGACGGCAGCGAGTTCCCGATCGCGCTGACGGTCAACGCCTGGCACAGCGACGACGGCGTCACCTACACAGGGGTGATCCGTCCATTGGGGGGCCGCCATGTCCGCTCTGAGTGACATCCTGGTCCAGCTCGGCGTCGGCATCGTGCCGCTCGGCGTGGCCTACCTCGCCTTCCGCTCGGCGACGGACGCCAGCAAGAAGTCCCAGCAGAGCGCGTTGCTCCAGGTCGAGCACCAGGCCGAGGTCGAACGCTCGAAGGTCGACGCCGAGGCCTTCATCCGCGCCAAGACGATCTACGAGGACGCCCTGGCGCAGATGGAGAAGCAGATGACCCGGATGCAGGGCCAGGCCAGCCAGCTCGGCGCGGAGCTGGTCAACGAGCAGAGCAGCTCGGTGGCGATGCGCGACCAGATCCGCCGGTTGCAGGCCCAGATCCGGGCCCTGGAACGCACGGTTCTCGCGTTGCGCTCCCAGCTCGTGGACGCGGGGTTGTCGCCGGCGCCGCCGTCCGACCTGACCGGGCCGCATCTGCTGCGACCGCAGCACTCGGCCGACTAGGAGGCGGCGCGGGCCAGGCCGTGGGCGGCGGCCAGCAGCTCGACGGAGCGCAGCCACGCCTTCCTGTCGGGCGCCGAGGAGACAACGATCAGCTCGTCGGCCTGCGCGTGCGCGGCGAAGCGGGTGAGATAGTCCTCGACCTCGGCGGGCGTGCCGACGGCCGAGTACTGCATCATCCGCAGGATCTGCTGCCCGCCCGGCGATTCGAGCACCATGTCGGCCTCCTCCGGCGTGAACGTGCGCCCGCGCCCGAGGAACCGGCTCACCCGGTACCGCTTGGCCGTCAGCAGCTGCTCCTGCGCCTCCTCGCGGGTGTCGGCGGCGATCACGTTCACCCCGGCGATCACGTACGGCTCGGCGAGCTGCTCGGACGGCTTGAACTCGCGCCGGTAGAGCGCCACGGCCTCCTCCAGCGCGTCGGGCGCGAAGTGCGAGGCGAACGCGTACGGCAGCCCGAGCGCGGCGGCGAGCTGGGCGCCGAACAACGACGAGCCGAGGATGTACAGCGGCACGTTCGTGCCCTTGCCGGGCGTGGCGTCCACACCGGGGATGCGTGACTCGCCGGTCAGGAATCCCTGCAGTTCGAGGACGTCCTGGGGGAAGGTGTCGGCGGCGCCGGGGGTGCGCCTCAGGGCGCGCATGGTGGGCTGGTCGCTGCCGGGGGCGCGGCCGAGGCCGAGGTCGATGCGTCCGGGGTGGAGGGTCTCCAGGGTGCCGAACTGCTCGGCGATGGTCAGCGGGGAGTGGTTGGGCAGCATGATGCCGCCCGCTCCGAGGCGGATCGTCCTGGTGTGAGCGGCTACGTGGGCGATGAGCACGCTGGTGGCCGAGGAGGCGATGCTAGGCATGTTGTGGTGCTCGGCGTACCAGATGCGGTGGTATCCCAGTTCTTCGGCCCGCTGGGCCAGACCCACGCTCGCGGCCAGACTCTCGCTCGCCGTCTCTCCGTCGCCGATGTGCGCCAGATCAAGGATGGAGAGTGGAACAGTCATGGGGAACGAGCCCTTTCGCCTGGACGGTGGCCATCGGGCAGTGCAACCGTAATGGCTCTCCGCTTATTTCCCGAGCTGGTTCCCGGGCTTGTTCCCCGGGCGCCCCCGCGCGGGGGCGCCCGGGAGGCGTCAGGACGCGGTGCAGGTGAGGGCGGGCGGGGTGCTGGTCGCGGCGTCGCCGTTGGCGAGGAAGCCGAACGTGGTCGTCGCGCCGCCGGCCAGGGCGCCGTTCCAGCTCAGGTTCGTCACGGTGGCGTTGCCGGACAGGGTGCCGTTCCAGAGCTGGCTGATCGTCTGGCCGCCGGGGAACGTCCACTGGACCTTCCAGCCGGCGGTCGGCGCCGAGCCGGTGTTCTTCACGGTGACCTCGCCCTGGAAGCCGCCCTGCCACTGGCTGGTCACCTTGTAGGCGGCCGAGCAGCCGGCCGGGCCGGTGGTGGGGGTGACGGTGGGCGTGACCGTCGGGGTCACCGTGGGGGTCACGGTCGGGCTCGCGGTGGGCGAGGGCGCGGCCATGGCCAGGTCGTACGCCCGCTGCGGCACGAACTGCCCGGCCCCCGCGATGCAGCCGTCGGCCTCGCCCGGCGGCTTGACCCACAGGTAGGCGTCGATCGCCGCGTCACCCGTGTTCGTGGTGCTCCAGATGCCCGTGGCCCGGCCGGCGGGGTCGCACCACTCGCTGCCCGCCGGGCCGTTGCCGTTGCGGCTGGTGTCGATGACCGCCTTCAGCCTGGACACGCCGGTCGCCGCGATGACGCTCTTGGCGTACGACACCAGTCCCGGCGTCGCGCGGTAGTTGGAGGTGTTGAGCGCGATGCCGTCGGCGCTGCCCCCGACGTCGGCGCCGTTGAGCCTGGACGCGGCCTCCGACGGCGACAGCCAGGCGTCGTGACCGATGTCGAAGTACACCTTGACCTGCGACGACGTCGCCTTGAACTTCTTGCCCGCGTACGCCATGGACGCCTTCACCTCGGCCTGCTGCGCGGCGTTCATGCAGTTCGTCATGATGGCCAGCGCGTCCGGTTCGAGGACGACGGTCGCCGCCCGCCCGCCCAGACCGGCCGCGATCTGGTCGATCCACGCCCGGTAGGACGCGTGGTCGGGCGCCCCGCCCGCGCTCGCGCCGCCGCAGTCGCGGTTGGGCATGTCGTACACGACGACGATCGGGATCTTGCCCGCCGCGGCGGCGGCCCCCACGTAGGAGTCCACCTGGCCGCGCACGGTCGCGGGGTTGTAGCTGGCGAACCACCGGCCCTGCGGCACGGCGGCGATCCGGTCCCTGATCACCGGCGTACGGCTGTCGCCCGGGTTGGCGGCGACCCATTTGGCGGCGTTCGTCTGGGGATCGAGGTAGAAAGCGGAGTCGGCGGCCTGGGCGGTGGACGAGGCGAGGACGACCGCCCCCGCCGCGGCCACGGCGGTGGCGGCGACGAGCGCCGCGAGCACGGGCCTTCTGCGAGACATGAGGTTACTCCGTCCGTAGAGTGGGAGTGGGAGCGCTCCCACGGCTCTCTCCGGATCGTAGGGAGCCCGCCCGGCCACAGAAAGACATCCGACCGCTGCCGACCGGTTTTCCCCAGGCCACGGCCGGTCAGGGCGATGAAAGTTTCACTCCGCCAGGCACGCCTCGAACACCGCGGTCAACCGGTCGACGTCGGCCGCCGTGGGCTGCTCCGGGCCCAGCCGGCGGCGCATCGCGCCGATGCCCAGGAAGACCGCCGTCGCCATCCTGGCCCGCGCCTGGACGTCGGGCCCGTCGAGCTGCGCGGCCAGCGGATCGAGGATGGACGTGCGCAGGCGCTCGCGCACGACGTCCTGGATCTCCGGATGGGCGGCCGAACGTTCGAGGGTGCGCAGCACCGGGCTCTCGGGGTCGTGGTGCATGCGCTCGGCGGCGTATTCGGCCAGGCGTCGCGGCAGGCTCCCGTGATCGCCGGCCAGCAGGGCGACGAACGTGGGCTCGCCTTCGAGCACCGCGCCGAAGAGCCCGGCCTTGGAGCCGAAATAGCGGCCGACCAGGGCGATGTTGGCCTCCGCGGCCGCGGCGATCATGCGGACGGTGACCTGCTCGTATCCGTGCTCGCCGAACAGCACGCGGGCCGCGTCAAGGATGCGCTGCCGGGTGGCCTCGCGTCCGCGGGGCCGGGCGTCCGTCGTCGGGGCGTCCATGTTCCGAACTCTACTCAGGAATAAAGTCACTTGCCGCGCGGCTAGTAAACATGCGTATACTCAATTTGGATAAGTGCGTACGAAGGGGATGTGGTGTCTTGGTAGCCCAGGCACAGGCCGCGCCCCCCGCCCGAAGGCAGTACACCCACCGCGAGATCCTCGAAGTCATGTCCGGGCTCATGCTCGCCATGCTGACGTCGATGATCTCCACTTCCGTGGTGGGCACCGCGTTGCCGACGATCGTGGGGGAACTCGGCGGTCAGGACCAGTACTCATGGGTGGCCAGCGCCACCATGCTGACGATGACGGTCTCGACGCCGTTGTGGGGCAAGCTGTCCGACCTGTTCGGACGGAAACTGCTCTTCCAGACCGCTCTCGGTCTGTTCGTGGCGGCTTCACTGGTGGCCGGTCTGTCGCAGAACATGGGACAGCTCATCGCGGCACGTGCCGTGCAGGGCCTGGGCGTGGGTGGTTTGTCGGCACTTGCGCAGGTGATCCTGGGAGACATCGTCTCGCCGCGCGAGCGCGGCCGGTACTCCGGTTACATGGGGGCCGTCTTCGGGATCTCCACCGTCGCTGGACCGCTGCTCGGCGGGTTCATCGTGGACACCGACTGGCTCGGCTGGCGCTGGTGCTTCTACGTCGTGGTGCCGTTCGCCATCGTCGCGTTCGCGGTGGTGCAGAAGGTGCTGCGGCTGCCCAAGGTCAAGCGGAACACCTCGATCGACATCTGGGGCGCGACCACCATCACGGCCAGCGCGGCCTCGCTGATGCTGCTGCTGACGCTGGGCGGCAACGAGTTCGAGTGGAACTCGTTCTGGACCTACTTCCTGGCCGCGTTCGCTCTGCTTATGCTGGCCCTGGCGGTGCTGGCCGAGCGTACGGCCCGCAACCCGATTCTGCCCCCGCGGCTGTTCAGGAACCGCACGTTCGTGCTCACCAGCGCGGCCTCGCTGTTCGTCGGCATGGCCATGTTCGGCGCGATGATCTACCTGCCGCAGTACCTGCAGATCGTCAAGGGCCTGAGCCCGACGAAGTCGGGTCTGATGACGCTGCCCATGGTGGTGGCGCTGTTCCTGGCGGGCGTGATCTCCGGCAAGATCGTCACGAACACCGGCAAGTGGAAGATCTTCCCGGTCGCCGGTCTGGTGATCGTGGCCGTCGGCCTGTTCCTGCTCTCCCGGCTGCACGTCGACTCCAGCGAATGGCTCATCGGCTTCGACGTGGGCGTCCTGGGCATCGGCCTCGGCCTGTCCATGCAGATGCTCATCCTGGCCGCCCAGAACGGCTCCGAGCTGCGTGACATGGCCTCGACCACGGCCGGCGTCTCGTTCTTCCGCTCGCTCGGCGGCGCGATGGGCGTCGCGGGCTTCGGCGCGATCCTGACCAACCGGCAGGCCAGCGAGTTCGCCGACCTGGTGGCCCAGGCCCGCCTCCACCTGCCCAGCACCGGGCAGAAGCTGGGCAGCCCCGCCGCCATCCAGCACCTGCCCGAGCCGATCAAGGGCATCATCCTGGAGTCCTTCACCCGGGCCCTGGAGACGGTGTTCATGGTCGGCGTGCCGATCGCCCTGCTCGGGTTCGTCGCGGCGCTGTTCCTGAAGGAGCTGCCACTGCGCGGCACCACGATGCCGGCCGGCCCCAAGCCCCTCGGCAAGGACGACCTCGTCCTGGCCGGGCTGCTCCTGGAGCTCATCGCCCAGCGCGTCGAGCGCTCGAACGGCCAGCCGTCCGCGCTGCTCTCCGCGGTCGCCAGGATGGCGCCGCCCGACGGCCGCCCCGAGCGCGAACGCGCCTGGGCAGTCGCACAGAACGTGCTCCGGCCCACCTCGCGCGCCCTCATCGCGCAGGCCACGCCGGCGCAGCAAGACCTCGTATCCGGAGGAGTCTCACAATGATTCGCAAGTTCGTGGGCGCCGTAGCGGCCGCCCTGGCGGTCATGGCCGGCCTGTGGCTGATGATCGCCCCCTTCGCCCTCGGCACGCAGCCCGAGAACGCCGACTGGACCGACCCCACCACGACCGAGTTCTTCTCGGGCCTGGGCGTGACCGTCTTCGGTCTCGTGGGCGTCGTCGGCTTCGTCCTGGCCATCTACGAAGAGCTCGTGGTCCGCGGGCTGGTGACCGTCAGGCAGCGCGTGCAGCCGGAGCCGGAGCCCGAGCCCGTGCCCGCCGCGCCGCAGGCGTCCTCGGCCGAGCTGGCGAGCCTGCTCGCCCCGCTCGTGGAGGCGCTGCGCGAGGACATGCACAACCCGAGCCGCGGCGGTGAGCACCGTCAGAACGGCAGGACCACCCTGGTGGGTCTGGAGGAGTCCCGATGAAGGCCAAGCTGGGCATTGCCGCCCTCGTCCTGCTGTTCCTGACCGGGCTGTGGCTGGTCGCCGCGCCGTTCGCGGTCGGCTACCAGCCCCGGGGCGCCGTGTACGCGGACGCGACCGTCAATGACCTGTGGGTCGGCGGCGGGCTCGCCGCGGTCTCGTTCGTCGCCCTGGTGATCTACGCCGCCGACTCACTGCGCGAGCTGGCCCGCCGCGGCAAGCACGCGGACGCCTGACGCGAGTCCTGCCGTGTTCGGCGGTAGCACAGACCCCGGCTGGGAGCCACTGGAAGGCCGGCTCCCGGCGGGGCAGTTCGAGATCGGCAAGGACGGCGCCGGGCTGCTGGTCGTCGGCTTCGACGGGTCGGACCCCAGCCGCAACGCGCTCGCGTACGCGGCCGGCCTGGCCCGGCGGGACGCCGCCGCGCTGCTCGTCGCCTTCGTGGAGCCGATCAACAGCGCCACGTTGTGGTTCTTCGCCGGCTCCCCGGTCATCCCGGACAGCGCGGCCGACCTCACCGACGACCTCCGGGACGAGCTGAAGGGCGCCGGCGTGCCCTGGCAGTTCGTCAGCGTCCGCGGGGACACCGCCCGCGAACTGGAGGCGCTCGCCGGCTCCTACCGGGCCGACGCCATCGTGGTCGGCAGGTCGCGTTCCTCCTGGCACGCCCTGGGCGGCTCGGTGGCCGTCGGCCTGGCGAAACGGGCTCGCCGTACCGTGCTGATAGTCCCCTGACCTGGCATGACGTCGCATATGGTGGCCAGATGAAACGTACCGCCGCCATCGCGTTCGTGGTGCTCACGTCCGTTTCGTGCGCAGGGCAGGAGCCCGTCGCCTCGTCCGGCGCCACGCCCACGCCCTCCGCGCCCGCGTCCGGGACGACGTCGCCCACGACCTCGCCCACCAGCGAGCCGAGCCCGACGGCTCCGCCGCCGTTCACCTCGAAGGTCACGAAGGTGTCGCGCGAGCGGCTGCCGTACTCGTGGCGGCCCGGTTGCCCGGTGTCCTACCAGGACCTGCGGCTGGTCACCATGTCGTTCTGGGGCTTCGACGACAAGCCGCACACCGGCGAGCTGGTCGTCCGCAAGACGGTCACCGACGACATCGAGACCGTCTTCCGCAAGCTGTACGACTGGCGCTGGCCCATCCGGCAGATGAAGCTCGTCGACGTCTACAAAGGCGACGACTTCGCCTCCATCGAGGCCGACAACACCTCGGCATTCAACTGCCGTCGCGCGACCGGCTCCAGCAATTGGTCGAACCACGCGTACGGCCAAGCGATTGACATCAATCCACGCGAGAACCCATATGTCACTGCAAGCGGTGGCACAGCGCACCAAAATGCCAAGAGGTACACCCAGCGCCCAATGAAGGGTAAAGGTGTGGTAAACCCTGGAGACAAGGTCGTAAGGGCCTTCGCCGACGTCGGATGGGAGTGGGGCGGCTACTGGACGGGTGCCAAGGACCTGCAGCATTTCAGCAAGGGCGGAGGCTGAGACAATCCCTCATGGCGGCTAAGGACGGCGACGGCTGGGCCGAATGCGGGCTCGGACACAGACATTGGGGCATCCACGGAGCGTCGGGCCTGCTGCTCGTCCACCATGACCCGCTCGGCGTGCCCCACGTGCTCATGCAGGAACGCTCCTTGTGGAGCCACCACGGCGGCACCTGGGGGCTGCTCGGCGGCGCCCGCGACAGCCACGAGGACGCCGTCACCAGCGCGCTGCGCGAGGCCCACGAGGAGGCCGCCCTCGGCGGCGACGGGTTCCGCGTCCAGGGCGTCTACCTCGACGACCACGGCGGCTGGAGCTTCGAGACGGTGATCGCCGAGTCCGCCGAGCTGGTGCCGGCCAAGCCGGCCAACAGCGAGAGCACCGACCTGCGATGGCTGCCGCTGCCCGAGGTGGCCGGCCGCAAGCTGCATCCCGGCTTCGCCGCGACCTGGGACCGCGTCCAGGCCGCCATCCATCCCGAGACGATCGTGCTCGACGTCGCCAACATCATCGGCGCGCGGGCCGAGCACGGCTGGTGGAACGACCGGCTGGGCGCGGCCACCCGCCTGCTCACCGACGTGGCGGAGCTCAGGCTGTTCCACCCGGTGTTGTCGCAGTGGTTCCCGCGGGTGGTCGCGGTGGTGGAGGGCGCGGCCAGGAGCACCCCCGAGATCCCCGGGCTGCAGGTCGTCGCCGCGACGGGCAGCGGCGACGACGCGATCGTCGACGTCGTGGCCCGGGCCAAGCCGTGGGAGCGGGTGCTCGTCGTCACGGCCGACCGCGGGCTCCGGGAACGGGTCGCCGAACTGGGCGCCGAGACCGAGGGCCCCCGCTGGCTCCTGTCACAACTGGGCCGCTGAACGGGCGGCACTGCCAAACAGGAAGCACCTCACGGGCGGCACGTCTAAACAGGAAGCACCTCATCGAAGGCGGCCGTCAGCCCGGTCACGTCGAGCACCCGCCGCAGCACGCCGTGCACGCCGAACAGGCGTAACGAGCCGCCGTGCCCGGCGACCGCGCGCTGGTGCTCCACCAGCGTCCACAGGCCGCTGGAGTCGCAGAAGTCGAGGTGGTGGGCGTCGATCGCGAGGTGCACGAGCCCCTCGGCGGTCAGCTCGGCCAGCCGCTGCCTCAGCAGGGGTGCCGTGACCTTGTCGAGGTCTCCGGCCAGGCGCACCGTCGTGTCGCCAGGACCACGCTCCACCTCGACGCCGAGATCCGCCACCTCCTGAACGTACACCCCTGCCACCACAGCCGCTATCGTGGTGTCCGCACAGGAGGGTTCGCATAGTGGACGAGTGCAGCCGCCTTGAAAGCGGCCAGGTCAGCGATGGCCTCGTGGGTTCGAATCCCACACCCTCCGCTCACTCGCGCACACCCGCGAACCCGTCGCCCACACTGGCGGCGAGCTGCAGGTAGGCCTCCCTGGTCGCCTCCTGGAGCCGGTCGAGGTCGATCTCCGCGCCCTCCTCCAGGTGCGGGTCGTACGGCACCCTGATCACCGCGCGGCACCTGGCCGCGAAATGGGCCTCCAGCTTTCTGATGTCCACCGCCGACTTCGACCGCGGCCGGACGCTGCACAGCACCACGGTCGCGTTCTTCACCAGGTCGGCGTAGTGGTGGGCCTCCAGCCAGTCGAGAGTGGCCGAGGCGGCCCTGGCGCCGTCCACGGAAGGGCTGCTGACCAGCACGATCTGGTCGGCGAGCCCGAGCACGCCGCCCATGGCGGAGTGGAGCAGGCCGGTGCCGCAGTCGGTGATGCAGATGGAGTAGAAGTTCTCCAGCACCTGGGAGACGGCCTGGTAGTCGGCGCCGCTGAACGCCTCCGACACCGACGGGTCGCGGTCGGAGGCCAGCACCTCCAGCCGCGACGGCGCCTGCGAGGTGAACGCCCTGATGTCGACGTACCGCTTGACCTGGTCACGCTCGTTGAGCAGGTCGCGCACGGTGGCGGAGGTCTCCAGCACCAGCTTGTCGGACAGCGTGCCCCGGTCGGGGTTGGCGTCCACGGCGATGACGCGGTCGCCGCGCATCTGCGCGAGCGTCGCGCCGAGCCCGACCGTCGTCGTGGTCTTGCCCACGCCGCCCTTCAGGCTCAGCACCGCCACCCGGTGGTGGCCGGTGGTCACGGGGGTGCGCGCCCTGGTCACCAGCTCGCGGCGGCGGCGCACCTCCGGCGCCTCGCCCGGCTTGATCCAGCCGCCGGACGCCTTGTAGACCAGACGCCGCCAGCCCTTCGAGGGCGCGTTGCGCCTGCCGCGCAGCAACGACTCCGGGTCGAGGCTGTCGGCGGTCGGCCTGCCGGTGAGCGGCGGGCGCTGCGGCGCGGTGAACACGGGGATGGGCGCCGGACGCCGCCGGCGCTCGTGCGGCGGCGGGATCTCCCGCTCGGCCGGCCGCCACTCCTGGCGGTCGCTCCACTGCGGGCGCTCGTCCCGCGCGGCGTCCTGGGGGGCGGGCGCCTCGGCGTGCGCGAGGTCGGGCCGCTGCGGGCGGCCCTCGCGGAAGGAGGTGTCGGACCACTGCGGCCGCTCGTCCCAGCGGGGCCGCTCCTCGGCCGGCGCGTCCTCAACCGCCTCCCTGCGTACGGGCTCCTCCGCGCGGACCGGCTCCTCTCCGCGGACGGGCTCCTCGAACCCCCGCGGCGGCTCGACGGGGGCGGACTCGGCGGCTTCGATCCGGGCGGGCTCGTCGAACACCCTGGCCGCGTCGGTACGGGCGGGCTCGTCGAACGCCCCGGGCGACTCGGTGCGCGACGGCACATCGAACGTCCTGGATGACTCGGTGCGGGACGGCAGGTCGAACGCCTCGGGCAGCTCGGTGATCATCGGCTGCGTCTCGTTCGACTGTTCGGCGGGCCGCGACCAGTCGCCGAGCGACGGCCAGCCCGGCTCCTCGCTCTCGCGCGCCTGCTCCTCGCCCTGCTGCGGGCCGTGCTGCCGGCCCTGCTCCCGGACCGGCTCCTCGCCCTGCTCCTGGCTCGGCCTCTCGCCCTGCTCCCGGCCCTGCTCGGTGTCCTTCTCCCCGCTCCCCGCCCGCTCGGGCGGCGTGAACGTCAAGGAGTAGCTGTCGGTGTCGTCAGGACGCGGCAGCGGCTTGAGCGGCGCCAGGAAAGGGTCCTCCGACCGGCCGAGGCTCACCGGCGGCACGGCCGGCTCATCCGCCGCGCTCTCCTGCCCCCTGCCGCCTTCCCGGCCCCTGCCGCTCTCCTGCGTGGCGGCCCTGTCCAGCCACTCCCCGGCCTCGCTCTCGGCCTCGGGCAGATCCTCGGCCGCCGCGTGGCCGTAAACGGAGTCGACGGCAGCGCGGAACAGCGGCGGCGTCGGCGTGTCGTGCGGCGTGGGCACGAGCAGCCACGGGTCCTTGGGGTACGGCGAAGCGACCGGCTCGTCCGCCGACGCGGACGAGGCTCCGACGGAGACGGGCGTCTCCTCCGTCTCCTTGATCGCGTCCAGCCAGGCCAGCTGTTCCTCGAGAGATTCTTCTCGATCGTGTCTTGCCACCGTGTTCCCCCTCGGGTGGGTCTAAAGGGGCAGCAAATACTTTGCAGGTTAACGCCACGCGTTCCCGCGCAGCCCGGCAACCCACAACTTCTTTGCCCGGCTACCGTGGATCGCATGCGAGCCATTGAGATCACCGAGCCGGGCGGACCAGAGGTCCTGGAATGGCGTGAGGTGCCCGATCCGGCCGTCGGACGCGGCGACGTGCTCATCGACGTGGTGGCCTCGGCGGTGAACCGCGCCGACGTCCACCAGCGGATGGGCTTCTACGACCCGCCGCCCGGCGCGCCCCTGTACCCGGGGCTGGAGGTGTCGGGCGTGGTGGCCGCGGTGGGGGCGGACGTCGAGCAGTTCAAGGCCGGCGACGAGGTGTGCGCGCTGCTGGCCGGCGGCGGTTACGCCGAGCGCGTGGCGGTGCCCTGGCAGCAGGTCATGCCGGCGCCGCGGGGCGTGCCGCTGGCGGAGGCGGCGGGGCTGCCCGAGGTGGCGTGCACGGTGTGGTCGAACGTGTTCATGGTCGGCCGGCTGCGGCGCGGCGAGACCCTGCTGGTGCACGGCGGGGCCAGCGGCATCGGCACGTTCGCGGTGCAGCTCGCCAAGGCGCTCGGCTCGCGGGTGGCGGCCACGGTCGGGTCCGAGGCGAAGGCCGAGCAGGTCAGGAAGCTGGGCGCGGACGAGGTCGTCAACTACCGCGAGGAGGACTTCGCCGACCGGGTGGAGGCCGACGTCATCCTCGACATCATGGGCGCCAAGTACCTGGCGGCCAACGTACGTGCGCTGCGCACCGGCGGCCGGCTGGTGATCATCGGCCTCCAGGGCGGCGGAAGGGCCGAGCTCGATCTCGGCGCGCTGCTGACCAAGCGGGCCTCCGTCCACGGCACCACGTTGCGCGCCCGTCCGGTCGACGAGAAGGGCGTCATCGTCCGGAGCGTCGTGGACAACGTCTGGCCGCTGGTCGAGGCGGGTGCCGTACGTCCCGTGGTCTACGCGAGCGTGCCCATGGCAGAGGCAGCCGATGCACACCGAATGTTGGATTCGGGAGAGCACGTCGGCAAGATCCTGCTAGTACGGTGAGTGTTATGAATGCTGAGGACAACAACACCCCTCACATCGTGGTGGTGGGCCCCGACTTCCAAGGTCAGGGCGATAGCGGTGATGAAGAGCGCTCGGTCACCAACCTGGTCGAGCAGCCCGCCAAGGTGATGCGCATCGGCAGCATGATCAGGCAGCTCCTGGAGGAGGTGCGCGCCGCCCCCCTCGACGAGGCCAGCCGCAAGCGGTTGAAGGAGATCCACGAGTCCTCCATCAAGGAGCTTGAGGACGGTTTGGCGCCGGAGCTGGTCGACGAGCTGGAACGGCTGTCGCTCCCGTTCACCGACGACAACGGCACGCCCCCCAGCGAGGCCGAGCTGCGCATCGCGCACGCCCAGCTCGTGGGCTGGTTGGAGGGTTTGTTCCACGGTATCCAGACCACCCTGTTCGCCCAGCAGATGGCGGCCAGGGCCCAGTTGGAGCAGATGCGCAGGGCGCTGCCCGGCGTGCCGGGTGACGAGGGCCACCGGCCGCCGAGCGGGTCGGGCCCCTACCTGTAGAGCCGTTCCAGCACCTGAGCGACGCCGTCCTCGTCGTTGGACGCGGTCACGTGATCGACCGCCGCCAGCACGTCGGGGTGGGCGTTCGCGACGGCGTACGACGTACCTGCCCAGCTCAGCATGGGCAGGTCGTTCGGCATGTCGCCGAAGGCGACCACGTGGGCAGGCTTGATCTCGTGCCGCCCGGCGAGCGTGGCCAGCGCCGTGGCCTTCGTCACGCCCTGGGCGCTCATCTCGACCAGGCCGCCGTGGCTGGAGTGGGTCGCGGTCACCAGGTGGCCCACCAGGTCATGCACGGTCGCGTGCAGCTCGTCGGCGCCCATCTCGGGATGGAGGGCGAGCAACTTGGCGCAGGGCCGGGCGGTCAACGCGTCACGGTCAATCCGGACAACTCCGACACCCTTGCGATCCAGGCCACCGAGCCGGAAATCGGACTCATGCGCAAAACCACCTTCATACTCGACCGAAAATGCGAGACCGGACACGTTCGCTCGTAGCTGAGCGACGACTTCCCCGAGTACGTGTGCGTCGATGAGGTGAGATTCCACTATCCGTTCGGTATGGAGGTCGTAGATCAGTGCGCCGTTGGCGCATACGGCCAGGCCACGGTGCCGTACGGCGCCCGCGACCTCCCTCATCCACCTGGGCGGCCGTCCGGTCACGAAGACGAGCGCGGCCCCGGATTCCTCGACTTTCGCGAAGGCCGCAGCCGTCCGGGGAGACACGGTTCCGTCGGCGCGCAGGGCGGTGCCGTCGAGGTCGGTGGCCACTAGGCGCGGCGGTGCAAGGCTCTGCATAACAGGTTCCAGTTTGCCCGGTGATGCCGCCTGACAGAAATCTTCGTAGGGACGGGAACACCAACGCGCCAGAATGGTGTTAGATGTGATGGCGTTGTATTAGCTGATCCCGTAGTGAAAACCAGCATGACTTTGTCTGAGCCACCCCGGGTGCCTGCTGTACGACACACCGGGATCCACGAGGTGTGGGTCCCATAGATTCACATCCTGAGGGAGAGCTTTTATGGCTCAGGGAACCGTCAAGTGGTTCAACGCTGAGAAGGGCTTCGGCTTCATCGCCCCGGACGGCGGTGCGCCGGACGTGTTCGTGCACTTCTCCGAGATCGTCGGCAACGGCTACCGCAGCCTTGAAGACGGCCAGCGGGTCGAGTTCGAGATCACGCAGGGACAGAAGGGGCCGCAGGCCTCCCAGGTCCGTGCTATCTGACCTGTAGTTCGTAGTTCGCAAGTAAGGCCGGGGTCCGCATTCCAGCGGACTCCGGTCTTTTTGCTTCTCGCCCCGTAGACCGCCATCGCCTCTCGCCAAAGCCTGAGGACGCCGTGGCGGCCCCGAGAGGCGTCGGGCGGCCCCTCCCCGCGTCCGGACATGTACTCGCGCCTCAGCGGCCGCCTGAAGCGCCTGCCGAACTTCTGTCCACAGGCGCATCTCGCCCTGTGGACAAAGGGGAGCTTCACAAATCAATCACGGCCTCGGGCACGGCCCAACTTCCCTCCGTCTCCGGCCATCCACCCGTATATGAGGTACGCGTGGTTATGTCACCCCGTGACCATCACCGGGGTCATCCTGCTCCTGCTCAACGACCACCTCTTCAAGCCGCTCTGGCCAGGCCTCCTCACCGGCAAGCTCAGTGACCTGGCCGGACTCGTGGTCGCCCCCGCCGTGCTGGCACTGCTCCTCGGACGCCGCGCCGACCTGGCGGCCACCGTCCTGACCGGCCTGCTGTTCACGTTGATGAAGACCACGGAGACGGGCGCCGATCTCGCCTCCCATGCCTGGAGCCTCGTGGCCGGGCCCTCGCGCGTCCTGGCCGACCCCACGGACCTGATCGCCCTGCCCGCCCTCGCCCTGGCCTGGTGGGTACGGCAGCGCAGCGCCGGCACCGACTCCCCACGCCGGCGGATCATGGTCACCGTGCCGCTGGCCGTCCTGGCCGTGACCGCCACGGCCGGGCCCGTCCCGGCATCGGCGGCCCTGTCCGTGGACGTGACCGAGTCGGGCAAGATCGTCGTTGGGACGACCGGCACGGAACACAGCTCCCGCCTCTCCGACGACGGCGGCACGACCTGGACCGACGGAACCGCCCCCGCCGCGACCCGGACGTCGATCAGCGCCCAGTGCGTGCCCGGCCAGGCGACCCGCTGCTACCGCGTCCGCCAGAACCACCTCGGCGTGGACCAGTCGGACGACGGCGGCCGGACCTGGCGGCCCTCCTGGGAACCGTCCCCCGACGCCCGCCTCCGGCTGACCAGGAAGTACGGCGCGGACGAGAGCATGCTCATGTCCTACGACCTGGCGGTCCAGGCCAGGCCCGGAGGGCACGTCGTGGTCGCCGCCAACGGCGTGGACGGCATCCTGGTCAGGGACGTCTCAGGCGCCTGGCGTCGTCTCGGCTGGTCCTACGCGCTCGACGACGTGCGGGCCGACGAGGTGGACCTCAGCCCCGAGCGGAACGTCGCGCTCTTCCTGGCGGTGTGCATGCTGCTGGGCGGCGTCGGCGCCAGGATGCGCAGGTATCAGGGCGCGTTCGCGACATCAGGGGCGATCGGGGCGCTGGCCATGTACGTCGCGCTGGACAGCGGGATCGGCGAGACGGTGTTCGTCAACCTCACCGCCGTGTTCAGCTGGGCGGTCGCGCTGGCGACCGGGCTGGCGTGCCTCGTGCTGGCCTGGGACGGCAAGCCGCAGCCGGTGAGCGCGCTGACCGGCGTGGTGGCCGCGCCGCTGGTCTACGCGGCCGTCTACCTGCCCTTCCACGGCTGGGCACGCGGCACGCCCGAGACCCACGGGACCGCCGTCACGCTCGCGGCCCTGCTGACCGGCCTGATCGTGGTCGCGGGCGTCGCCGTCATCGCGATCGACGCCCGCCGCCACTCCTACTTGGACGGCTCCAGCACGTCGAGCCCCACGTAGGGACGCAGCGCCTTGGGAACCACCACCGAGCCGTCGGCCTGCTGGTGGTTCTCCAGGATCGCCACGATCCACCGGGTGGTGGCCAGCGTGCCGTTGAGCGTGGCCAAATGCTGTGGCTTGCCGTCTTTGTCCCGATAGCGGACGGCGAGCCTGCGCGACTGGAACTCGGTGCAGTTGGAGGTCGAGGTCAGCTCGCGGTAACGGCCCTGGGTCGGGATCCACGCCTCGCAGTCGAACTTGCGCGCCGCCGACATGCCGAGATCGCCCGCCGCCGTGTCGATGATCCGGTAGGGGACCTCGATCTTGGCCAGCATGTCCTTCTCCCAGGCCAGCAGCCGCTGGTGCTCCTCGTGCGCCTCCTCGGGACGGACGTAGGAGAACATCTCCACCTTGTCGAACTGGTGGACCCTGATGATGCCCCGGGTGTCCTTGCCGTACGAGCCGGCCTCGCGGCGGAAGCACGACGACCAGCCCGCGTAGCGCAGCGGCAGCTCGTCGCCGCTCACGATCTCGTTGGCGTGGTAGCCGGCCAGCGCCACCTCGGAGGTGCCGACGAGGTAGAGGTCGTCCTCCGGCAGGCGGTAGATCTCCTTGTCGTGGGCCACGTGGAAGCCGGTGCCCTGCATGGTCTCCGGCTTGACCAGCACCGGAGTGATCATCGGGGTGAAACCGGCCTCGATCGCCTGCTGCATCGCCATGTTGAGCAGGCCCAGCTGCAGGCGCGCGCCGACGCCCTTGAGGAAGAAGAACCGCGAGCCGGACACCTTGGCGCCGCGCTCCATGTCGATCGCGCCGAGCGCCTCGCCGAGCTCCAGGTGGTCCTTCGGCTCGAAGTCGAACTGGCGCGGCTCCCCGCACGTCTCCAGGACGACATAGTCGTCCTCGCCGCCCGGAGGGGCGCCTTCCTCGACGATGTTCGGCACCGTCTGCATGAGCTGGTCGAGCTCGGCGGCCAGCTTCTCCGCCTCGGCCTCGGCGGCCTTGACCTGGCTCGCGAGGTCTTTGGCCCGCTGGAGCAGCGCGGCCTTCTCCTCGCCCTGCGCCTTGGAGACCGACTTGCCCATGCTCTTTTGCTCAGCGCGCATCGACTCGAACGAGGTCAGCGCGGATCGGTGACGCTCGTCGAGGTCGAGCAGCGTTGCGACGACGGAGTCGTCCTCACCGCGGGCACGCTGCGACGCCCGTAGCCGGTCGGGATCCTCACGAAGGGTACGCAGGTCAATCACAAGGAAAGGCTACCGGCGCCCACCCCCGCCCCGCCCCCGGATTCCCCGGCGCACCACTCGGGGCGCACCCGCGGACCCCCCGAAGGCACCGCGACCTGTGTGAACCATCGGGAACGGTCGGACCCTGCGAACCATCGGGAACGGTCGGACCCGCGTCAACGCCTCAGAGCGGTCAGGCCCGCGTGCACGCCCCGGGGGTCAGAGCCGGCCGGATCTGATGCGGGCCAGCCAGTCGGCGGCCTCGGCGAACTGGGTGTCGGCCGTGCCCCTCTTGATCTGCGGCGTGACCCCGTCGGCGCGGGGGTAGCTGCCGAGGAAGCGCACCTCGCCGCAGATGCGGTGGAGCCCGGCGACGGCCTCGCCCACCCGCGCGTCGGCGATGTGCCCCTCGAAGTCGAAGTGGAAGAAATAGCGCCCGATGCCGTCGCCCGTCGGCCGGGACTCGATGCGGGTCAGGTTGACCCCGCGCACGGAGAACTCGGTCAGCATCTCCAGCAGCGCGCCCGGGTGGTCGTCGGCCAGGAAGACGACCAGCGTGGTGCGGTCGGAGCCGGTCGCCTCCGGCAGCGGCCCCGGACGGCTCACCTTGACGAACCTGGTCACCGTGTCGGACCGGTCGCCGATGTCGCCGGCCAGCGCGACCAGCCCGTAGTGCTCGCCGGCGATGCGCGCGGCGATGGCCGCGTCGTACGGCGAGCCGGGCAGCGAGACCTCCTGGGCCGCGGCCGCAGTGGAAGGCGCGGCGACCACCACGGCGTCGGGCAGCTCGCGGGCGATGAAGGCGCGGCACTGCGTGATGGCCGCGGGATGGGTGTAGACCCGCTTGATGTGCGCGATCTCGGTGTCGGGCCTGGCCAGCAGCGAGAACTGGACCGGCAGCAGCAGCTCGGCCGTGATCGTCAACGGCTCACCCCAGGCGAACTCGTCGAGCGTCGTGGTGATCGCGCCCTCGATGGAGTTCTCCAGCGGCACGACGGCGCCGTCGGCGTCACCG
This sequence comes from Nonomuraea sp. NPDC050227, assembly GCF_044459705.1. Classification (NCBI taxonomy): domain Bacteria; kingdom Bacillati; phylum Actinomycetota; class Actinomycetes; order Streptosporangiales; family Streptosporangiaceae; genus Nonomuraea; species Nonomuraea sp. NPDC050227. The sequence goes on from NZ_JBITJF010000001.1 coordinate 714,908, forward strand.
GAACGGGCGGCGTTGAGCGCCGCGCTCACCGTGGCGCAGGGCAGGCGCTCGGCGGCGGGGTCAAGGAGCCTCAGGGCCTCTTCGGTGAAGGTCCCTTCCGGTCCGAGATAGGCGAGTCTGGGCATGCATCCAGAGTATCCGCAGGTGGTCGCAGCACGCCGCCCTTTCGCCGACCGCGTACGGCACCCGTGTGGACACTCAGCGTGAACCCTTGAGGACCCGCGGCGGGACCAGCGGCCCCAGTCCGAGCCGGGCCGCCCGCACCGCCTGCTCCTCCTCCGGCGACAGCGGCTGCTGCCCCTTCCCGCCCACCACCGGACGCACGTACGTGCGCGTCTCGCTGGTGCCGTTGATCGAGGTCAGCACGATGCCGTCGCCCAGCCCGTTGATCATGGCCACCGAGAACGAGAGCCTGCCGCTCATCTCGGCGAGCGCGTCGTAGCGGCACACGGCCACGTCCCTGATCGCCTTGAGATCGCCGGCGCCCTCGCCGGCCTGCCTGGCCACCCTGCGCAGACAGTCGTCGACGGCGGCCCTGGCCTGCCTGAGGCCCATGTAGCCGATGAACACGCCACTCACCCCGGCCACGAGGCCCACGACTACCCAAGCGGTAACGAGCACGACACAGAGGGTAATACTTCGGTCAAGCCGGCTGCCGCCGTTTGGGCAACCAGGACGCCAGCAGCCAGACCAGAACCAGCGCCCCGAGCCCGAACCCGTCCTGCACGATCTTCCCGAGCACCAGGCTCACCCCCGGGATCCCGGCGGCGATCAGCGAGACCCCCCACCAGGGCACGGGCACCACGTAGAACAGCCAGACCCCCGCCGCCACCCGCAGCCTCACCGGATCGCGCCCGTCGCCGACGATCGCCCCGAGCACCACGACCACCCAGGCCAGATGGTGGATCCAGGCGACCGGCGAGAGCAGCACCGCCATCAGCGACGTCAGCGCCACCGCCGTCAGCTCGTCCTTCGCCTGGTACGCCGCCCGCGCCGCCCGGAACCCGTACCAGGCCACGGCCGCCACGATCACGGCCCAGATCACGAACGTCAGCGACTCCGGCATGTACAGCCGCAGCAACATGCCGCGGATCGACTGGTTCGTCGTGGCGGTGTTCGCCCCCAGCCGCTCCGGATCGAGCAGCGCCGAGAACCAGAAGGCGGACGCGTCCTGCGGGATCACCACGAACGGCAGCACCGTCAGCACGGCCGCCACGAACGCCGCCATGAAGAACGTCCGCCACTGCCTGGTGACCAGGAAGTAGATCAGGAAGACGCCGGGAGTCAGCTTGACGGCCGTGGCGAGCCCGACCAGGAAGCCCCGGGGCAGCCAGGGCCGCCGTGCCAGGCAGTCCACCAGGCACAGGGCGACCAGCAGGATGTCCACCTGCCCGAACCGCACCTGGTCCCGGATCGGCATCAGGTACGTGCAGGCCACCATGAGCAACCCGAACACCCACGGCACGTAGGCCCGCAGCGCCTGACGGAAGGCGAACCAGACGGTGACGGCCAGCGCCGCGAAGATGCCGGCCGTCCACACCCATTGGGCGGTGCCCCAGGACATCTCGGCCAGCGCCACGGCCAGCATCGCCGCGACGGGCGGATAGGTGAACGGCAGCAGCTGGGGCGCCGGGGTGAAGAAGTCGTACACCGGACGGCCGTCGAGCAGCATCTGGCCGCCGGTACGGTAGACGTCGAGGTCGACGAGCCGCTGGTCGTCCGGGTTGGTCAGCCACGTGTGCACGAGAGGCGCGGCCGCCGCCGCGACGACGAGCGCCACCACCACCCACGCCCACCACTGCCGCCGGATCACTCGCACCTCGCCTCTTGTCACGATGTGGCACGTTACCGTGGCTGTTGATCGAGGGCGCAGACACTGGGGGTTCCGTACATGCCTTACGCCACGCTCGGGGGCGAGCACCAAGCGCGTCGCGTACGCCCCGCGACCCCGAGCGCCCACCCCAAGCCCCTGCACGATCTCGGTGCAGCGGCGCCTCGGGCGCGCCGCCATCTCATCACGGTGCTCCTCGGCCTCCTGATCGCCGCCCTCCTCCTCCCCGGCACGGCCGCCGCCGCCCAGGGGAGCGCCGCGGCGGCCTCGGGCAACGGCGTCCCGGGGCAAGGCGGGCCGGCAGGGCGGCGGGTCGTCGTGGTCGGCGTCCCCGGCCTCCAGTGGAGTGACTTCAGCGAGTCGGGCACGCCGACCCTGTGGAAGCTCGTCGCCCAGGGCAGCTCGGCGTCACTGTCCACCCGCGCCGTCCCGCCCAAGGACCGTGGCCTCACCTGCCCCATGGCCGGCTGGCTGACCGTCTCCGCCGGTCAGCGCGCCGGCACCCCCGGACAGGGCTGCCCCGCCGCGACGCCTCCTCAGCCCGCTGGGGAGGGCGCCACCGTCCCCGGGTGGCGGGAGCTGGTGGCCTTCCAGGCCGACACCGGCTACGCGGCCCAGATCGGCACGCTCGGCCAGTTGGTGGCGGACGGCGGAGGCAAGGTGGCGGCGATCGGCCCCGGCGCCGCCCTCGCCGCCGCCGACAAGACCGGAAAAATCACCAAATACGCCCCCACCCTCGACGCCCTGAACGACCTGACCCCCTACAACCTGATCGTCTTCGAAGCCGCCGACCTCACCACCGCCTGGGCCCGCGGCCCCCTCGACGATCACGGCATCCCGGTCTCGCTCCCGGCCGCCGAACGCCAAGCCGCCGTAACCAGGGCAGACCAGCAGATCGCCGCCCTGATCGGCAAAGTGCCCCAGAACACCACCGTCCTGCTCGCCGGCATCTCCGACCTCAGCCCGAACGCCCACCTGCACGCGGCCCTCGCCACGGGACCGTCCCCGAGCGGGCAGCCGTACCCGCGGGGTGGCTCTCTCACCGCCTCCTCCACCCGCCAGGACGGCCTGGTCACCATCACCGACCTCACCGCCACCGCCATCCAGCTCCTGGGCCTGACCGCCCCCCGCGACGTGGTCGGCCGCGCCTGGCAGCCCGACGGCGACGCCTCCGCGCCGGCCGCCGCCACGGTGACCCGACTGGCCGACGGCGACCTGGCCAGCCAGGTGCTCCGGGACGTACGCGGGCCCTTCTTCACCGTCCTGGTGAGCGTCCAGCTGCTCTTCTACGCGCTGGCCGCCCTGGCGCTGCGCCGCCGCCGCTCCTCCCGTGCCCGGCAGGCCCTGCCCGCCTCCGACGCCGCCGGCTCGTCGGCCGACCGCACGCCCACGGCGACCGCCGCCGTGCCGGGCGCTCCCCAGGCGAACGACCACCCTGCCCCGGCTGCGGGCGGCGACCCGGCCGACGCCTCGAAGCTGCTGGCCGCCATCCAGGTGGTGGCGACGGTCAGCGGCGCCATCGCCGTCTCCACGTTCCTGGCCCAGCTCGTGCCGTGGTGGAGCCTGCCGATGCCGATGGTCTCGGTGATCGTGACGATCCTGGCCATCGCCGCCCTGATCACCGGCCTCGCGTTCGCCGGCCCCTGGCGTGCGCACGTGCTCGGCCCGCTCACCGTGGTCGCGGCCGTCACCTCGCTCGCCCTTCTGATCGACGTGATGACCGGCTCGGCCCTCCAGGTCAACGCCGTGACCGGCTACGAACCCGTCACCGGAGGACGGTTCTACGGCTTCAGCAACATCGCCTTCGCCGTCTACGCCACCGGCACGGTTCTCGGCCTGGCCGGGGTGGCGCATTGGCTGCTCGGCAGGGGCGTCTCCAGGACGGTGGTCGTGGCGCTGTGCGGCCTGTACGGCGCCTTCGCCGTCTTCGCGGACGGTTCGCCCTCGTGGGGCGCCGACTTCGGCGGTGTCCCGGCGTTCGTGATCGGGGTGGCGGTCTTCCTCATCCTGCTGTCCGGCAGGCGGGTGTCGGTGGTGAAACTCCTGCTCGTGGGGGTGGGCGCGGTCGCGCTGATCGCCGCCATCTCGATCTTCGACTGGATGCGCCCGGCCGACAGGCGCACCCACCTCGGCGCGTTCGTGCAGCAGATCATCGACGGCCAGGCGTGGACCGTGGTCGGACGCAAGTTCGGGGCCATGATCGGCGTGACCGTGGGCAACTGGCCGCTGACCCTGCTCTCGCTGGTCGCGCTGGCGTTCCTGTTCCTGGTGCTGGCCCGCCCGTCGCGATGGGGGATCTCGGCGCTGGGGCAGGCGTACACGCTGGCCCCGCCGCTCAGGGCCGGCCTGTTCGGGACGCTCACCTGCGCCTTCATCGGCTTCCTGATGAACGACTCGGGCATCGCCATCCCGGCCATGGCGCTCACGGTGGCGGTGCCGCTGACGCTCGCGGCCTGCGTACGGGCCCTCCAGCTCGCCACGCCCACACCACCAGCAGAACGGTCAACGCCAGCAGCGCCCACGCGATCTGAGGCCTGAGGACGCCACTGAGCCATTCGACGCCCCGCGGCTGCCCGTCGACCCGGGCGGGCAGGTAGGCCAGGGACAGGACCAGCAGGTGGGCGACCATGAACCCGTCGACGGCCGAGGCGCCCACCAGGGCGAGCATGCCGAACGCCAGCCCGTCGTACCAGGGCAGGATGTACGGCGTGGCGAACAGGTAGGCCACGACGAGCGCCGCCGCCACGACCGGCGCCTCCAGCCCTCCTGAGGCCCCCTCGCGGAAGGCGGACCGCCGGGACGCCAGCCGGAGCAACGACCAGGCGACGAGCGCGAGCACCACCAGCGCGCCCACCTGGATCTCGCCCCGGTACGCGCGCCCGGTGCCCACCAGGGCCCAGAGCCACCCCTGCACCAGCTTCCAGAACGAGGCGTGCGAGATCGCCTTGCTGGTGGTCGTCACCGGCGTGATCGCCTCGGGCCCGACGACCGCGTAGCCGACGACCACCACGGCCAGCGCGCCGGCCGCCATGACGGCGAGCCGCCCAGGACGGCGGCGCAGCTCCCACGCGGGCCCCAGCGCCACCAGCCCCGCGTTGAGCTTCGTCGCCACCCCGAGCCCGAGCAGCACCCCCGACGCGACCGGACGTGCCCTGGCCAGCAGCGCGGCCACCATGCAGGCGATGGCCAGGGTGTCGGCGTGCATGCCCGCGACCAGGTGGTAGAGCAGGAGCGGATTGACCGCCCACAACAGGGCGGCCCGCAGCCGCCGGGCGGGGTCATCCCTGGTGAAGCGGTCGATCAGCAGGGCCGTGACGACGAAGGCGGCGGCGTTGAACACCGCCAGCACGAAGACGGTCAACCGGAGCGAGTCGCCGCCGATCCAGCTCGCCAGCGCCTGCAGAGCGGTGGCGACGGGCCCGTAGACGCTGGGTTCCTCGCGCCACGGCCGCTCGACCGCGTCGGCGATGGGATCGCCCGGCAGGTCGACGGCGCCGTGCGTGTAGGGGTTGAGCCCCAGCGTGACCATCCGGCCGTACACGGCGTAGTTGAGGTGGTCGCCGGAGCCCGAGGGAGGCAGGAACGCGAGCACCCCCGCGGCGAGACAACCGAGCAGCACCAGCGGCCGGACCCGCAGCCCGGGACGCGGCCCGGCGGCCAGCGCCGCCAGCAGCCCGGCCCCGCCGATGAGCAATGCCGCCGCGCCCAGGACGAGCACCGCATAAGGATCAGGACGGGCATCCAGCCAGTACGGCGGCTGCCACCCCGGCCCGCCCAGCGCGGGAACCATGGGAGAGGGCCCGAGCAACCCGATCGTGATCGTCAGGAGCACCGAGACCGCGATCATCACCAGCCCGGGAACCGCGAGCCGCGCTCGAACGGCGTCGACGAGCCGCCCCGGCCGAGGCGCCGCCGCCCGCCCACCGGCCGCGGAGGCCCGGGCGAACACCGGCCGCCCACCCCACGCGACGACCCCGCCTCCGCCCGCCGGGAACCGGCGCCGGTCGGCGGCAGACCACGGAAGCCGCAGCGATGCCACCCGGAAGGGTGGGGCTTGTGGCTGTTTGCGGCGTCTCTCCGAAGTCACCCGCAAATTCCAGCACACTCGTCACGGCCCCAGCCCCAGATCATCCACGCCTGTGGATAACCCGGAGCACGAAATCACCGCTTAGGAAGGAGTTTGCCGAGATTTTCGACGACCACCGGCTCCCGGCTCGCCAGAGCCAGAGCGACGTCCCGCAACTGCCGGGCGCGGTGCAGCTGGGCCCGCCAGTCGTTGCCGGTGGCCCGGTGGGACATCTCCACCTCGACCTCGACGACCCTGAACCCCTTGCGCAGCAGGTCGATGGTGAGCGCCGTCTCCACGCCGAACCCGTGCGCCAGCGGCCGGGCGGCCTCGAAGGCGGCTCGGGTCAGGCAACGCTGGCCGTTGAGCGGCTGGGCGGCCTCGAAGCCGGTGGCGCGGCGGATGCCGTCTTTGGACACGCGCACGACTAACCCATGGCCGCCGAGCTTCACCCGCGTGCCGAACAGCGCGATCGTCATGTCGGCCTTGCCCTCGCGCACGGGCTCCACCAGCGGCGCCGCGGCGCTCGCCGTGTCACCCAGGTCGGCGTCGAGGAAGAGCAGGTGGCGAGGGGTACGGTCCTCGTCGAGGAGGCGTACGGCCTCAGCGCCCGTCTCCATGGCCGCGGCCTTGCCGCGGTTGCGGCTGTGGCGGACCACCCGCGCGCCCGCCGCCCGCGCCACCTTGCCGGTGCGGTCGTGCGAGCCGTCGTCGACGACCACGACGAGATCGACGCCCGGCAGGCCGGCCGCCGCGGCGACGGTGGCGGCGATGCGGTCGCCCTCGTTCACCGCGGGAATGACGACGGCCGTGTCAGCCTGCGTCATGATCCCTCGGTGATGAGGAACTCCTGCGGCAGCTCGTCATGCACGGTGAACACCGAGACGAGCCCCGTCACCTGCAGGATCTTGCGGACGGCCGGACGCGGCGCGGCCACCTCCAGCACACCTCCCCGCTCTTTCATGCGCTTGAGCGCCGAGAGCAGCACGTTCATCCCCGTGGAGTCGCAGAAATCCACGGCGGACATGTCGATGACCACTCGGCTGGGCTCGTCCTGCAGCAGCCGAGTGAACTCGGCCTGCAGGTGAGGCGCCGTATAGAGGTCGATTTCTCCGGTGATGGCAACGAGTGCGCACCCGGCATGTGATCGAGTCGAGACCTTGAGCTCCACATGGGCAGGCTAGCGGCGCGGAGGCTTCCGGTCACGTTGTCACGCCGAGAGGGGAACGACAGGTTTTTGTCCTCCGTTTGGGCTCCATCAAAACGGAGAGTACGCGAAGCTTGACAGCGTGACACCGGAACCGGCAACGCTTCATGGAGAAGGAGGGGCTGTGGCCCGCCCCATGGGCCTCGTATCGATGAATGCAGAGAAACCTGAAGATCCACAGCGTCAGGGGCTCCGGGAACGTCTGGAGACCATCCTCATCCGCACAGAAAAGGCCACGTCATGGCATGACGAAGCAGCGCGCCTGCGCAGTCTGCTGAACCACGAGGGCTACGTCCCGATCCGCACCAGGCTGGCGAGCGAAGACCTCGACTTCCTGGCCGGCTCCCGCGCCGACCTGCTCAGGTTCGCCGAGCTCGGGCTGCGGCTGCTCGACCTGCACCAGCCGCGCGACGCGGGTGGCATCACGAGCGACACCGCCAACCCGATCCTGCGGTGCCGGAGCTGCATGTGGCGCTGGCCCTGCCCGACATTCCGGGCGATGTCGGAGTCGTTCGGGCAACGCGACACCGCGCTCCCCGAACCCGCCTGACCCGGGCGCCCAGACCCGGGCGACCCACGATCGAGGAAGCGAGACCACAGCGGAAGATCGAGGCAGGACACCGTGCGGGAACGTCAACTTCCAGACACCAGGGGCAACCGGATCTCGAACCGGCACCCCGGTCCTTCGTTGACCACCCCGATCATCCCATCATGCGCCTCGACGATCCCCTGGGCGATCGCCAGCCCGAGCCCGGCGCCGCCGTCGGCGGTGGGCGTACGCGCGGCCTCCCCCCGGAACGCCACCTCGAACACCCGAGGCAGATCCTCCTCGGGAATCCCCCCGCAACCGTCGGCCACCGAGAGGCAGGCCATCCCCTGCTCGTCCACCCCCGCCCGCAGCACCACGGCCCGTTCCGACGGCGTGTGCCGGATGGCGTTGACGACCAGGTTCCGCAGGGCCCGGCCCAGCGCCGCCGCGTCGGCCTCCACGGGCACGGCCCCCGCCGCCTCCGCCGTGAGCACCACCCCCTTGGCCCTGGCCAGCGGCTCGACCCCGGCCAGCGTGTCCGCGACGAGGTCGGCGAGCCCGATCCTGGCCCGCGAGAGCCGCAACGCGCCCGCGTGGATGCGCGACAGCTCGAACAGGTCGTCCACCATGGCCGAGAGCCGTTCGACCTCCAGCTTGATCTGGCCGTGGTAGCGCGCGACCGTCTCGTGGTCGGCCACCACCCCGTCCTCCAGGGCCTCGGCCATGGCCCGCAGGCCGGCGAGCGGCGTGCGCAGGTCGTGGCTCACCCAGGCGACCAGTTCCCGGCGCGCGCCTTCGAGCGCGCGTTCCCGCGCGTACGCCTCCTCAAGGGTGCTCGCGATCTCCTGGAGCTCGGCCGGCAACCCCAGCGGCGCCCTGAACGGCACGTCGCGCACGGCCGCCACCAGCCGCCTGCTCTCCCCCACCACCCGCCTGGCCAGCACGAACGCGACCCCGAGCCCCACCAGGCCGCCCACCGCGACCACGCTGAGCACGAAGTCCTTGACCGCCCCCTCGATGATCATCTTCATGGTGATGGCGACCACGCCCGCCAGCGTCGCCGCCACGGCGACCACCACCACGACGGCCAGCATCACCCCGATCGACCTGGTCCGCAGCCGTCCCATGGCCCATACGCCGGCGGCGGCGACCAGCAGCCCCAGCCCCGCCGAGACGGCCACGACCATGGGCAGCTCGCTCACCGACACCATGGGATCGGGAGGCGTCACCCCGCGCTCTCCTGCGGCTCGTACCGGTAGCCGACACCCCAGACCGTGACGATCCGCCGCGGCTCGGTCGGGTCCGCCTCGACCTTCTCCCGCAGCCGCCGCACGTGCACGGTCACGGTCGAGGAGTCGCCGAACGACCATCCCCACACCTGGTCGAGCAGCGCCGACCTGCTGAACGCCTGCCGCGGGTTGCGCATGAGGTAGGCCAGCAGGTCGAACTCCCTGGCCGTCAGCATCACCTGCGCGCCGCCGAGCCGCACCTCGTGGGCGCCGACGTCCACGACGAGGTCGCCGTCGCGCAGCACGCCGGTGCCGGCCGTGACCGACGCCCCCCGCGCCCGGCGCAGCACCGACTGCACGCGCAAGGCCAGCTCCCGGGGGCTGAACGGCTTCGTCACGTAGTCGTCGGCCCCGGTCTCCAGGCCCACCACCCGGTCGATCTCCTCGCCGAGCGCGGTCAGCATGATCACCGGGACCGGCCACCGCTCCCTGAGCTTCCTGCACACCTGGAGCCCGTCGATCCTGGGCAGCATCAGGTCGAGCACCATGAGGTCGGGCGGGTCGGCCAGGGCCCTGCGCAGCGCCTCGGCGCCGTCGCCCACGCACTCCACCTCGTGCCCGTCGCGCTCCAGATAGCGCGCCACGACCTCGGACACGGTCGGATCGTCGTCGACCACCAGGATGCGGGTGTTCACCGTCTCACCGTACGGCTGAGCCCCACGTGGCGGACATGGTGGCGGACATGGACGTCACAGGTTCGTAAGCCTCGCGGATCATGCTCGCAGGACGTACGGTGGCCTCATGAGTAGAGTCGTGATGCTCGTTTTAGGGACCCTTCTCGGTCTCTTCGTGCTGTTCAACTTCCTCCTGCCCCTGCTGGCAGGTCTGTTCAAGTTCGCCCTGATCGTCGGGGTCGTCGGCCTGATCGTCTTCATCACCGTCACCGTCGTCGGTAAGTCCCGTTCGTCGCAGTGACGTCGCTTCTGTTCGATCCGTGGCTGGTGGGGATCACCATGATGGCGATCCTCCTGCTGGCCACGTGGGCGGCCACGTTGCCGCCCGTCCTCGGCGGTGAGTCTCCCGGCTTCCCGCTGACCTACGCGCGCCGCACGGCCTTCCAGCGGCTGCGCGATCCCGACGCGGCCGGACGCCCGCGTCCACGAGCGCCTTAGGCGAGCCCCGCTTCCGTCAAAGCGGGGCTCATCGTCATGGGTGAGCCCTGATCCGTCGTCATGTCTGAAGGGCTCATGATCGATTCACTTGTCACGTTCGTCATCGGCGTGTCCGGCGGCCATGCCGCGCTCGCCATCGTGCTGTTCACCCTCGCCGTACGCCTGGTCCTGCTGCCGCTCAACGTCCGGCAGGCGCGGGCCGGCCAGGTCCGGCAGCGGCTCGCGCCCAAGTTGCAGGAGCTGCGCAAGCGCCATGGGCGCGATCCCGAGCGGCTGTCCCAGGAGCTGACCGCTCTGTACGCCCGGGAGGGCACGTCGCCGTTCGCGGGGATCTTGCCGATGCTGGCGCAATTGCCGTTCCTGTGGCTGATGTTCAGGGTGGCCACGCACCCGACGGCACTGGCCGGTCACACTCTGTTCGGGGCGCCGCTGGGCCAGCAGCTCGCGGGCGTGGTGGCCAATTTCGGACTGATCAGTTGGCCGGTTTCGGTCTTTGTCATCGTGATCGCGGGGCTCGTGCTGCTGGCATGGCTGTCGGCACGCTCGATCAAGGTGTCGGAGGAGCAGCCGGAGTTGCTGCGCAAGGTCATGCCGCTGTTGCCGTACGGCTCCGCGCTGGCCGTGCTCGTGCTCCCCCTTGCGGCCGGCCTGTACCTCCTGGTCTCCACGGCGTGGGCCGTCACCGAACGGGCCGTACTGGCGGCCAGGACCGCCTAACCGGCCTCCTTCAGGGCCGCGACCTGCCCGTTCACCGCCGCCCCGTTGGGTGCGGGCAGGATGGCCCACACCGTCGTCGTGTCACCGTCGTGACGAACCCCCCAGCTCTCAGCCACGTATTCGACGATCCCCAGCCCCCGGCCCCCGAGCGAAGACAGGGTCGGGCGGCCCGCCCGCGGCTCCGTCGCCGCACCCCCGTCGCTGACCGCCACCTCTATGTGATCGTCGCTACGCATCCAGGCGACCCTCACCATGCCTGAAGGCAGCGGATGCGCGTGCCGCAGCGCGTTGCTCAGCAACTCGCTCACCACCAGCACCGCATCGTCGATCGCGGCGGTGTAGACCCCACAATCCTGCAGGTCAGTGCTCAGACGCTGGCGGGCGACGGCGACGCTGGACGGCGCGTACGGCAGCAGCACCACGCTTGACACACCCACCTCCCCGTTCCCTGTGCCCCCCGCGGGAACACTCCCCGGTACGACCGAAATGCCCCGTTAGCCAATCGCAGAAACCGCATCTCGATCACAGCTTGTACACATTGGACGATAGATCAGCTCAACTGTGACCACCTCGTTACCGCATCGGTGTGTCGGATCGGATAGGGGAAGCGCGCCTCAGGATCAACCGCATCCTCGTACCCCCTCCGGGCCTCGGTTGAGCACTCACTTCTCCCCCCTGTGCCCTGGCCAGACTGCGCACGATGTAGAGCCCGAGCCCCACTCCACCAAAGCGTCTCCGGTCCCCGCTGTCCACCTGGACGAAGCGCTCAAAGATCCGTTCGCGGTCAGGCGGTGGGATTCCGACCCCCTCGTCATCCACCACTACGACCACGCCGTCGTCTTCGGGCCAAGCTTCAACACAGATCAATCCACCCATTGGGGAATATTTAAACGCGTTCTCCAGCAATTGCCCCAAAACGATGTCGGTTGCCAGGGCGTCACCCAGCACCGGCGGCAATTCGTCCGGGATGCGTACTTCGACGCGGTGGCGGTCGGACAACGCGGGGAGGCCGAGCGTGGCCGCGTGGATCCGGGCCGCTAGGTCGAACGCCTCGATCCGCACGGCCAGCTCGTCCGCGCCCGCCCTGGCTCCCAGCAGCAGGTGGTCCATGAGCTGGCCCAGCGATCCGGCCCGCTCGGCGATCGTGTGCACGGCCGAGCGGCGTTCCGCGTCGCTCATCTTGTCCCAGCGCGCGTCGAGCGTGCCGGCGAACCCGCGCACGATCGTGATCGGCGTGCGCAGCTCGTGGCTGGTGGTGGCCAGGAAGAGGTCCTTGGCCTCCTCCAGCTCCTTGGCCTGGGTGACGTCGCGGAAGTCGATGACGATCTCGCCGGTCTCCTCGATGCGCGCGCTCACCACGTCCAGCCAGCGCCCGTTCTCCAGCTGGAAGGTGAGCTTCTCGCCGGGGCTGGGCAGCGGGAACGGCGGCGGGCCGCCGAGCACCGCGTCGGCGGGGAAGGCGGTCAGCTCGGCCGCGGCGGGGTTCCAGCGCACGACCCGGCCGGCGTCGTCCAGCACGGCGATGCCGTCGGCGCTGGCGTCGAACACGGCCCGCTCGTGCGCCCGCTGCCGCACCGCCTCCTGGTAGGCCACCGCGTTGCCGACCGCGATGCCGGCGTGCCCGGCCAGCAGTTCGAGCAGCTCCAGCTCCAGGTGGCCGGGGGCGGGCCCGGCGAACAACGCGTAAAGGGCCCCGTAGGGGCGGCCGCCGACCGCGGCCAGGCCGAGCGCGATCGTGTGCAGCCCGTTGAGCCTGGCCCACACCAGGTCGCCGAGCCCCTGGGACTCCAGCATGACGGTCTTGCCCGTCCGTAAGAGCTTGTCCACCAGGCTCGTCCGCAGGCCGGTGGTGGTGCCCCTGAGCGTCTCCGGCAGCCGGTACGTGCTGACCAGCCGCAGCCGCTCGCCCTCGATCAGCACGAACCCGCCCGCGTCCGCGCCCGTCAGCTCGGTGAGGCTGGCCGAGATGCGGTCGAGCACGGCCGGCAGCTCCAGCTCGGAGTTGATGTCGCCGACCACGTCGGTGAGCCGGCGCACCAGCCTGGCCCGGCGTTCCATGCGCAGCCCGGCGACCTCGTCGGCCCGCGCGGGATGGTGGGCCAGGACGTAGCCGACCACGGAGTTGCCCATGCGCAGGGCGTTGATGTCCACCCGCAGGTCGAGCGGCCTGCCGTCCTTGTGGACGCGCTTGGTGCGCAGCGACACCTGGCCCCCGGTGCGGACGCGCTCCAGCACCGCGTTGTGCTCGGCGGCCAGCTCGTCGGGGACGATCGGCGCCCGGCGACCCAGCATCTCGGCCGCCGTCCAGCCGAACAGGTGCTCGGCCGCCGCGTTCCAGACCAGCACGCTCTGGTCGCGGTCGAGCGCCACCACGGCGTTGGGGGACCCGGCGAGCACGGCGCGAGCGATCTCCTCGTCACTCCCGACCCATGCGTATCCCACACCTCCATAGTGCACGTGGCGTGGTGGGTCTGACGGGCGATCCGTCCGATACGCTGCGCTCACGAAGATTCCGGTGGCTGAAACGGGTGAGCGGCATGTCGAGCAGCGACCTCGATGCCCTGCTGAGAGTGACCTCCAGCACCTACAAGGGCGAGGGGCCGCCACACATCGCGTTCGGCACCTACGACGGCGCCGTGGGCAGGCTGGTGCTCGCGGTGACCGGCAAGGGCATCGCGGCCTGCAGTTTCGAGGCCGAGAACACCGTGTTCGAGCGGGTGGCCAAGGAGGTCGGCACGTTCATCGGGCCCGACGCCCGCCGCCTCGACCCGGTGCGCCGGGAGCTCGACGCGTACTTCTCCGGCCGGCTGCGCACCTTCGCCACGCCGGTGGACCTCGCGCTGGCCACACCGTTCGCCCGTACCGTGCTGCAGAAGACCATGGCGGTGCCCTACGGCACGACCACGACGTACGAGGAGATCGGCGCGAGCATCGGACGGCCGCGCGCCCTTCGCGCGGTCGGCAACGCGATCGGCGCCAACCCGGTGTGCGTGATCGTGCCCTGTCATCGGGTGGTCCGTGAGGACGGCGAGCTCGGCGACTACGCCGGAGGCGTGGCCGCCAAGCAGCACCTGCTCAACGTCGAACGCCGGGTCTCAGCGGGCCGCTGAGCGACGCCGGCCGAGCACGCCGATGATCAGCGTCACCAGGGCCGCGACCAGCGCGCCGCCGAGCGCGCCGTTCATCCACGGCTCCCGCGTGAAGCCGACGGCCTCGCGGGCGGACGCCCAGAAGTCGTCCCAGCCGGCGACCGTGGGCGTCGAGGTGGTGAACCAGTAGGCGGCGAAGCCCAGCGCCCACGGCAGCAGCATCAGCCAGCGCGAGGGCGCGTCCTCGGCGGTGTTCCAGCGGGCCGCGCCGCCGAGCACGAAGTAGTCGACGGCCAGCACCGCGAACATCGGCACGAACACCGCGCCGATCACCCCGAGGAACGCGCCGTAGGAGGTGACGTCCACGACCAGGGCGATCGCGGTGGTGAGCACGCCGATCGCGGTCGAGACGATCCGCCGGTCCACCTTCGGCATCAGGTTCTGCAGCGAGACGGTGGTGGAGTAGACGTTGGCGAAGGACTGGTCGGTCTCGCGCAGCACCAGGATGCCGAAGAACAGCGCGCCCAGCGGCGCCGCGACGAACGGCTGGAACACGACCATGCCGTCGGCCTGGACCGCCTGGGCGCCCGCGATGGCCACCGCGTACACGCCGAGGGCCAGGCAGGCCACCTGGGCGACGGTGTAGCCGCCGACGACGCCGGTGAAGGCGGCCCGGCTGGAACGCGAGTGCCTGGCGAAGTCGGCGGCCATCGGCACCCACGACACCGACAGGGCGATGACGTAGTCGACGGCCGGGGCGAAGGCCGTCCAGGACCCGCCCGTGTACGTCGGCGCCTCGCCCAGGAACGACACGGTGAACCAGATCAGCGACACGATCACGCCGGCGGTCACGTACCGGCGCAGCAGCCGGATCGACCCGAGCGGCCAGACGGCGAGCGCGGTGGTCAGCACCCCCGCCACCACCACCCACACCTGGTACGGGACGCTTCCGAAGATCGCGTTCGCGGCCTTGGCGATCACCCAGAGCTCGAAGGCCCCCCAGCCGAGCATCTGCACGATGTTCAGCACGGACGGGACGTACGACATCTTCGCCCCGAACAGCCCGCGCAGCAGCACCATCGCCGGCCGCCCGGTCTGCGTGCCGGGAATGGCCGACAGGCCGACCATGGCCGTGCCGATGAGGCTGCCGACCACGGCGGCCGTGAGCGCGGCCACGAGGCTGAGCGGCGCGTTGCCCAGAGGATCGATCAGGACGAGCGCGCCGGAGAAGCCGAGGAGGCTGACACCGAGGTTGGCCCAGAGCGCGCCCTGGTCGAGGACGCCGAGGGTCTTGGGGGGCGCGCCGTCAAGGGTCAGCGGAACTTCGTCGACGACATGCGTCATCGCACACTCCCTACGCCGGCATTACCCGGACAGGTTCAGGCGGTCGGCAGCGGCTGTGTTGCTGCCCTCTCAGCCCGGCACCCCGAGCTCCCGCGACTATGCAGTTGGCGCCCTCATCATGCCTCAATGGCGGCGGAACCGCCACAGTGGGGCATTCAGGCCACGAAAGGATCCTGCCCGGTCTCGCTGACCATCGGACGGCGCGCGAACTCCCACGACTGCATGCCGCCGCCCACGTTGACGGCGTCGCGCCCGAGCTGGTTGAGCCACGCCGTGACCTGCATCGACCGGCCGCCGACCCGGCACACCACGTAGACGGTGCGGTCGGCGGGCACCTCCTCGACCCGGCCCTGGATCTGCGACATGGGGATGTGCACGGCCTCGGGGGCGTGGCCGGCCAGCCACTCGTCCTGCTCGCGGACGTCGAGCAGGTAGGCGTCGTCGGGAACGGCGGTGACGTCGATCTCTGGAACGGTCATGCCTCCATCATCCCGCGCCCGGGACCCTACTTGAGCAGGCGCGACATCCGCCGGTCGGCCAGCGGCTTCCCGCCCGTCTGGCAGGTCGGGCAGTACTGGAGCGCGGAGTCGGCGAAGGACACCTCGCGGATCGTGTCGCCGCACACGTCGCACGGCTGGCCGGCCCGGTTGTGCACGCGCAGCCCGGACTTCTTCTCCGCCTTGAGGTCTTTGGCGGCCAGCCCGTGCGCCCGTTCGACGGCGTCGCGCAACGTCGTCACGATGGCCTCGTGCAGGTCGGCGATCTGGGCGTCGGTCAGCGTCGCGGCGATCTTGAACGGCGACATCCTCGCCGCGTGCAGCACCTCGTCGGAGTAGGCGTTGCCGATGCCCGCGATCACCTTCTGGTCGCGCAGCAGCCCCTTGATCTGGGTGCGGTTGCCGCCCACGATGCGCTTGAGCGCCTCGACGGTGAAGGCGTCGTCGAGCGGGTCGGGGCCCAGCGCGGCGACGCCGGGCACGTCCTCCGGCTTGTCGGTGACGTAGACGGCCAGCCGTTTCTGCGTGCCGGCCTCGGTCAGCTCGAAGCCGGGGGCCAGGCCGTCGTCGTCCGGCGCCAGCCGTACGCGTACGGCCAGCGGCCCCTTGCCCGGCCGCACCGGCCGCGCGCCGGTCAGGTCGTCGCGCCAGCGCAGCCAGCCGGCGCGGGCCAGATGGATGATCAGGTGCAGGCCGTCGCAGTCGAGGTCGAGGAACTTGCCGTGCCTCGACACGTTCGTGACGGTGAGCCCGCCGAGCGCGGTGACCGGCGGGTCGAACGTCTTGAGCGCCTGGAAGCCGACGACGTCGACGCCGGCGATCGAACGGCCGACCGCCCGCTCGCGCAGGAAGTTGGTGAGCGACTCCACCTCGGGAAGTTCCGGCATGCCCCCAGGGTATGGCGCGCACCGGACCGGCACGCGACTACGGCACGTCCCAGAAGGCGAGCTCGTGTGCCATGCCCTCGGCGAACAGCGCCTCCGCCCGCACGGGGTCGGGGTCGGCCTCGTCGATCATCTGCCCGATCCGTACGGTCAGCGCCGCGAACGCGGGGTCGGCGTAGGTGTCCACCCAGGCCCGGTACCGCGGCTCGGCGGGCGGGTTCTCGGCGAGAATCTTCCCAAGACTCGAATATCCCCACATACACGGATAAAGCGCGGCCAACCCCTCCCCGTACGACCCCGCCGCCTCCAGCAGGAACGCCGTGTACGCCACACACGCCGGCCCCTTCACCGCGTTGTCCAGATCGGCCCCGAACTCCGCCGACAACGACCGATGCAGCCGCAGCTCGTCGTGGTACGTCGCGTACGCCAGATCCACCAGGTCTCCCAGATGCCCGTCCGGCGCCTGCCAGGCCAGCCTGGAGAACACCCGCACATAGTCGAGCAGGTACAGGTAGTCCTGCTCCAGCCAGGACCGGAAGACCGGCTCCGGCAGGTCGCCGCGCCCGATGCCGGCCACCGTGGGATGGTCCAGCTGCGCCTGGAGCAAGGGCCGGCCGATCGCGTGAAGTCTTTCCGAAATGCTCATGCCTGGGAGGTTAGTGTCGGGACATGACCGTGACGATCGCCGAAGAACTCCTCCTCCTCGCCCACGACGAGGAAACCGGCAAGCAGCTCATCGGAGGCGTCCAGCTCGACCCCGCGCTCGGCGGCGCGATCCTCGCCGAGCTGGCCGCCGCGGGCCGCGTCGAGCTGGCCGACGACAAGGTGACGGTGACGGACCCCACCCCGCTGGGCGACGCCGAGCTCGACGCCGCCCTCGCCCGCATGGCCGAGGACGGCAAGGCCAGGAAGCCCGCGTGGTGGGTGCAGCGGCTGCAGTCGGACAAGCTGCGCAGGCGCCTGCTCGCCAGGCTCGCCGAGGCGGGCGTGCTGGCCGAGGAGCGCGGCCGGGTCCTGGGCATCTTCCCGACCACGCGCTGGCCGGAGGCGGACCCCCAGGTGGAGGCCGACGTGCGCGAACGCGTCACGGCCGTCCTCGCGGGCGCCGACCCCGACGAGCGCACCGCCACGCTGATCGCGATCATGCACGCGGCGAAGCTCGACCGCAAAGCCTTCCCGGGCGCCGACCGCGAGCGCGTCAAGGAGATCGCCGAGGGCGAGTGGGCCGGCCAGGCGGTCGCCAAGACGATCACCGCCATCACCGCGGCCATCGCCGCCACCGCCTCCACCGCCGCGGTCGTCGCCGCCACCACGACCTGAGCCGGCCCTGACCGGGCCCGGCCGTTCCCGCGAGGCTCGCGCCTATGCGGGAACGGGTCAACCGGCGTCCACGATCTCCTTCGGCACCGGCTTGTCGGCCTTCAGCGCGTCGAAGAGGGCCAGCGCCTTGAGCCGGTCCCACTTGACCGCCGCGCCGCCGCCGGCGACGATCTCGTTCCCGCCGAACGGCACCACCGTCGTGACCGGGCTGTCGCCCATCGCCAGCCCCAGCGAGAGCATGTCGAACGCGCCGGTGCCGGAGTCGACCTCGACCGCGTCCGTGGCGCTCATGGCCAGCGGGATCGAGGTGAACGGGTTGATCAGCACGCCCGGACTGGCGGCCTTCTTCACCACCGCGCCGAGGAACTGCCGCTGCCGCTTGGTGCGCTCGAAGTCCGGCAGCGCGCCGCCCTTGCGGGTGCGCACGTAGCCGAGGGCCTGGGCGCCGTTGAGCACCTGCTTGCCCTTCTTGAGCTTGAGCCCGGCCTTGGGGTCGTCGACGTCGGCCCGGACGTTGATCTCGACGCCGCCGATCGCGTCCACGATGTCCACGAAGCCGGCGAAGCCGATCTCCATGTAGTTGTCGACGTGCACGCCGGTGACCGTCTCGATCGTGCGGACCAGCAGCTTCGGCCCGCCGGACGCGTACGCCGCGTTGAGCTTGTCGCGCCCGCGCCCCGGAATGGTCACCGCCGAGTCGCGCGGCAGGCTGACCAGGGTGGGCTTGTCGCCGTTGTCGGAGATGTGCAGCAGCATCATCGAGTCGGTGCGCTGCCCGACCGCGCGCCCGGTGGCCAGCTTCTTGCGCTCGGCCGCGGTCAGGCCCTTGCGGCTGTCGGAGCCCACCAGCAGCCAGTTGGTGCCAGGCGTGTCGGCGGGCCGGCCCGGGTACTCGTCGAGCACCCCGTCGATGCCCGCCAACCGGGAGTTGATCCAGAAGAACAGGCCGACGGACGCCACCAGGAGCAGCGCGACCAGGCCCGCGACGATCTTCAGGACGGTCCGGCCGCGCACCCGCGGCCCCCTGGGCCCGCGCGGCTCCTTCGGCGCGGTCTCGCCCGCCGCCCTGAGCGGTTTGACCGGGCTGTTCCCGGCACGCTCGCGTCCGTAGACCTTGCCCGATCGGGGAGGCGGCGGAGGCGGCGGAGGCGGCTGCTCGTCGGAGTAGGCGGGCAGCTTGGACGTGGCCGCGTTCGGCACGCCCGGCGGGACCCGGTGGGCGGGTGCGCCACCGGAACGCTGCCCGTCGCCGGGCCTCGGTGGCAGCGGGCGGCCGTCGCCCGGCGAGCGCATGGCCCGCGTACGGTCGTCCTCAGACACTTCGCCTTCTTCCCTTCGGTATGCCATAGACGCTACGTCCAACCCCCTGGCAGTGAAGACATCTCACCAAGTTTCTCCCACGGACAAGTACACACAACTAGCGGAGAGTCACTGCGGAAACATAGACGCGGACTGCGTCGTTAGCGTTATGGACGACCTCTATCGAAGGGATGATCGTGTCCGCTCCGGACTCGTGGAGTCTTGGCCCGTGCCTCGGCACGGGTTCCTCTGAGGGCTCACCCCGGTGAGCGCCTATCTCGGCCTACTGGCCCTTTTCCTCCTCACCGCCGCCACCGGGTACTTCGTCGCCCAGGAGTTCGCCTTCGTCGCCGCCGACCGGGGCCTCCTGCGCGAGCAGGCCGCCGCCGGTGACACCCAGGCCGAAAAGGCGCTCCAGGTGACCTCCCGGCTCTCGTTCATGCTCTCGGGCGCCCAGCTCGGCATCACCGTCACGGCCCTGCTCGTCGGCTTCCTGGCCGAGCCGGCCATCTCCGTCCTGGTACGGCCCTGGCTCGACGGCACGGGCCTGCCCGACGCGGCGATCACGGGGCTGTCCGTGGCCGCCGGCGTGTTCGTGGCGACCGTGGTGCAGATGGTGCTCGGCGAGCTGGCGCCGAAGAACCTCGGCATCGCCAGGCCCGAGCCGGTGGCCAAGTTCCTGGCCGGGTCCACGCTGGTCTACCTGGCGGTCGTCGGGCCGGTGGTCAAGCTGTTCGACTCGGCCGCCACCGGGCTGCTCCGCCGCGTCGGCATCGAGCCGGTCGAGGAGGTCGAGCACGGGGCCACCCCCGAGGAGCTCTCCCGGATCATCGAGGAGTCGACCCAGGCGGGCGAGCTGCCCCCGAGGTTGTCGGAGCTGCTGGAGCGCGCCCTGGAGTTCGGCGACCACAGCGCCGAGGAGATCATGGTGCCGCGCCCCCGCGTGGTGGCGCTGCGCGACTCCCAGCCCATCTCCGACCTGGTGGAGGTCATGCGCGAACGCGGCCACTCCCGCTACCCCGTCGTCGGTGACGACGGCGACGTGGTGGGCGTGACGGGCGTGCGCGAGCTGCTGGAGTCCGGCCTGGACGAGGGCCTGGTCGGCAGCATCACCCGCCCCGCGCTGCTGGTGCCCGACTCGCTGCCGCTGCCGGCCGTCCTCGACCGGATGCGGGCGGCCAACGACGACATCGTCTGCGTCATCGACGAGTACGGCGGCCTGGCCGGCGTGCTCACCGTCGAGGACCTGGCCGAGGAGCTGGTCGGCGAGCTCGTCGACGAGAACGACCCCGAGCCGGCGGGCGCCGTCGAGCGGTCCGGCGGCGTCTGGGAGGTGCCCGGCTGGCTCAGGCTGGACGAGGTCGAGCGCGCGACCGGCGTCGCGCTGCCGGAGAGCGACGACTACGACACCCTCGCCGGTCTGGTGCTGGCCCGGCTGGGCCGGATGCCCGACCCCGGCGACATGGTGATCGTCCCCATCGAGGGGGTCGCCGACCCGTTCGCCGACGACGCGGCCGAGCACCTGGCCGAGCTGACCGTCATGTCGCTCAACCGCCGGGTGCCCGAATGGGTGCGGCTCGCGCCCGTGCAGCACGCGGAGGCGTCCCGATGACGATGATCCTGGTCAGCCTCGCGCTGCTGTTCTTCAACGCGCTGTTCGTGGCCGCCGAGTTCGCGTTCGTCTCCGCCAGGCGGCACCGCCTGGAGGAGATGGCCTCGGGCGGCAACCGCCTGGTCCGGGTCGCGGCCAAGTCGGCCGTGGGCGGCGGGCGTCAGCTCTCGCTCATGCTGGCCGGCGCGCAGCTCGGCATCACGCTGTGCACGCTGGGCCTCGGCCAGGTCACCGAGCCGGCCATCGAGCACTTCCTGGAGCCGGTCTTCGCCGCCGTCGGCGTGCCGGAGTCGCTGCGCATGCCGATCGCGCTCACGATCGCGCTGGCGCTGGTGACGTTCCTGCACATGGTGGTGGGCGAGATGGCCCCCAAGTCGTGGGCGCTGACGCACCCCGAGCGGGCGGCGCTGGTGCTGACGCTGCCGTTCCGCGGGTTCACGCAGCTCATGCGCCCGCTGCTGTCGTCGCTCAACGGGCTGACCAACCTGATCCTGCGCCTGTTCGGCGTGCAGCCGCGCGACGAGCTGGCCACCACCAGGACGCCCCGGCAGCTCGCCATGCTGGTGGGCGAGTCGGGCCGGATGGGCCTGCTCGACCGTGAGGAGCACGACCTGCTCACCCGCGCGCTGCGGCTGCAGGCCGAGGGCATCGAGCGTCTGATGGTGCCGATCGACCGGGCCGTGAAGGTGCCGCCGGCCGCCGGGTCGGCCCAGATCAGGGCCAGGGCGGCGGGCAGCGGCCACCTGCGGCTGCTCGTGGGCGGTCCGGCCGGAATCGAGGGCGTCCTGCACGCCCGTGACGCCCTCCTGCAGCCCACGCGTACGGCCGGTGAGCTCGCCAGGCCGCTGCCGAGGCTCGCGTGCGTCACGCAGGTCCCCGAGGCCGTGACGGCCCTTCAGGAGGCCCGCGCGCACCTGGCGCTGGTCACCGGCCAGGGCGGCGCGGTCATCGGCATGGTGAGCCTCACGGACCTGCTGGGCGAGCTCCTGGACACCAAGGCCGCCTCGCGCGCCTACTCCCCGGCGGCGAACCCGTCGAGGTAGGCGGCGTGCTGCGCCCGCTCGGCCTCGATGAGCGGGTGCGGCTCGGCGTAGACGTGTTCGAAGATCGCCGAAGGGGCCGGGTCGGGCAGTTCGAGCAGCCGCCTGCGCAGCTCGGCCCCGATCTTGGCGGCGTCGGCCTCGACCTCGCGGAAGAAGTCGTCGCCGGTGCCGGCCGCGGTCAGGTACGCCCTGA
Organism: Nonomuraea sp. NPDC050227; assembly: GCF_044459705.1. Taxonomy (NCBI): domain Bacteria; kingdom Bacillati; phylum Actinomycetota; class Actinomycetes; order Streptosporangiales; family Streptosporangiaceae; genus Nonomuraea; species Nonomuraea sp. NPDC050227. Next base: position 736,940 of record NZ_JBITJF010000001.1, read on the forward strand.
CCCGCTCGATGGGGTCGCGCCGCCGCCACGCCTCGACGTCGTCCTTGGCCCGGTAGCGGGTGGGGTCGTCGGAGGTGGTGTGCGCCCCCATCCGGTACGTGAACGCCTCGATGAGCGTGGGCCCCTGCCCCGACCGGGCGTCGGCCAGCGCCTTGCGCGTGACCGCGAGGCAGGCCAGCACGTCGTTCCCGTCGACCCGGACGCCGGGGAACCCGAAGCCCTCGGCCCGGCGGTACAGCGGGATCCGCGACTGGCGTTCCTGGGGCTCGGAGATGGCCCACTGGTTGTTCTGGCAGAAGAACACGATCGGCGCGTGGCAGGCGCCCGCGAAGACGAACGCCTCGTTCACGTCGCCCTGTGAGGTGGCGCCGTCGCCGAAGTAGACGATGGTCGCCCCGGCCTTGTCGGTGCCGATGACGCCGTCGCGCTGCATGCCCATCGCGTAACCGGTGGCGTGCAGCGCCTGCGTCCCGATGACGATCGTGTACAGGAAGAAGTTGTGCCGGGACGGGTCCCAGCCGCCGTGGTTGACGCCGCGCCACATGGCGACCACGTCGAGGGGGTCCATCCCCCGGCAGTAGGCGACCCCGTGCTCCCGGTAGGAGGGGAAGACGGCGTCCAGATCCCCGACGGCGCGCCCGGAGCCGACCTGGGCGGCCTCCTGCCCGAGCAGGGACGTCCACAGCCCCAGCTCCCCCTGACGGGCGAGCGCGACGGCCTCGGAGTCGATCCGCCGGACGGTCACGAGATCCCGATAAAGATCCCGGATCTCATCATCCGAGACGACCAGCGGATATTCCGGATGCTCCACGCGCTCACCGGAGGGCGTGAGCAGCTGAACCATCGAGTCATCCATGTGCGGCAACCCCCTGAACAGAAACCCAGCGGCCACAGTTTGCCGTAGCCCTCAGGATCACCCGAACCCGCCCACCAAACCAATGTGACCTAAATCACGCAAGCCACCAGAAAGTTCGCTGCAAGCCGGCTGACCTAAGGTCCAAGAACCACGTCACAAGAAAGAAATCCCAGGACCCTTGCGCAGCAAGACCCAGTACGAAACGGTGGGCCAGACCCACGAACAGCAACCCTCATGGACGGGGGTCCGGGGGAGAATCCCCCGAACGCTTGTCCCCCTGGGGGTCCGGGGGTTATCCCCCGGGCAGATATGACGAGGGGACCCGAGGAAGCCGACCTGTAAGGCCGGCGACCAAGGATCCCCTAGTCACCGAGTGGGCGAGGAGGGATTTGAACCCTCACGTCCTTTCGGACACACGGACCTGAACCGTGCGCGTCTGCCGTTCCGCCACCCGCCCGTTTGTGGGTGCGGAGAAACAGTAGCACGGAACAGCCACTGGTACTGAACCCGGATACGATCGCAGAAGACACGGAAGCGGAGGAGCTGGGCGCGACTGGCAACGAGCGTCACGACGCCGCCTCGTGGGACGAGCGGAAACCGGGCGCCGGAAGCGTCTGGGGCCGCGATCATATGCAGGGAAGAAGGGAGGTACCCGGTGGGAGTCCTTCAGCGCTTCGAGCGAAGGCTCGAAGGCTTGGTTGAGGGGGCCTTTGCGCGGGCGTTCAAATCTGACCTTCAGCCGGTCGAGGTCGCCAGCGCGGTTCAACGGGAGATGGACGAGCGGGCGGCGATCGTCGCACAGGGCCGGACGCTCGTGCCCAACGACTTCGTGGTGGAGCTGTCCACGACCGACAGCGAACGGCTTGAGGTCTACGCCGACAGCATCAGCCACGAGCTGGCCAACCTCGCCAGGGAGTACGCCAAGGAACAGGGCTACTCCTTCGTGGGACCGGTCCGGGTGCGCTTCGAGACCGCCGGAGACCTGGCTGTGGGCCTGTTCCGCATCCGGTCCGGCGTCATCCGCGGCGCGACGGTCGAGCAGGACGAGATCCGCCAGCCGGCGAGCGACCTGCCCCCGTCCAGGCCCGGGGCCTTCAACGGGCGGCCCAGGCTGCTCGTCTCCACCCAGGACGACCCGCAGGGCGACCGCTCCTACGAGCTCACCACGCCGGTGACCTTGCTAGGCAGGGGCACCGACTGCGATCTTCGTCTTGTCGATCCGGGAGTCTCGCGGCACCATGCGGAGCTGCGCGTCGAGGGGCAGCTCGTGGCCCTCGTCGATCTCGGTTCGACGAACGGCACCTTCGTCAACGGCCAGCCGGTACGCAGAATCGAGCTCCAGAACGGCACGCGAGTGACGCTGGGACGCACGACTCTGGTGTTCCGGCGCGATTAGGGGTAGACAGACGGTCCATGTCCGAGCTCACGCTGCTGCTGATCCGGCTCGCCTTCCTGGCGGTGCTGTGGTTTTTCGTCATTGCCGCAGTCGGCGTGATCCGGACTGACTTGTTCGGTTCACGCACGGCTCCCGCGGGCCCGCGCAAAGCCGTGAAGCCCGCCAAACCGGTGGCCAAGCCCAAGAGCAAAAAGGGCGAGCCACGCCAGCTCATCGTTACCGGTGGCCCATTGCAGGGCACCACCATTAACCTCACGGAGACGCCCATCACCATTGGCCGGGCGAACGACGCCACGCTGGTAGTCAGCGACGACTACGCATCCAGCCGGCATGCCCGGCTCTTCCCTCAGGACGGTCAGTGGATCGTGGAAGATCTCGGTTCGACCAACGGCACGTATCTCGACCGCTCGAAAGTCACCCGTCCGACCCCGGTGCCGCTCGGTGTTCCGATCCGCGTCGGCAAGACAGTCATTGAATTGCGCAAATGACCATCGCACTCCGCTACGCCGCCCGCTCGGACGTCGGCCTCCTCCGCGAAGGGAACGAGGACTCGGCGTACGCTAGCGGCCGCCTGCTGGCCGTCGCCGACGGCATGGGCGGGCACGCACACGGCGAGGTGGCGAGCTCTGTCGCCATCGCCGCCATGGCCTCTCTGGAAGAGGCCCAACAGGGGGGTGACCTGCTCAACGCCATCGAGGCAGCGGTGCGCGACGCCAATCGCCGGCTGCACGAGATGGTCGGGCGGGATCCCAGCCTCAAAGGCATGGGCACGACGCTCACCGCCATGCTCTGGAACGGCACCCAGGTCGCCCTGGTGCACGTGGGCGACTCGCGCGCCTACCTCCTGAGACGCGGCGAGCTCTACCAGATCACCCATGACCACACCCTGGTGCAGCAGCTCGTCGACGACGGGCGCATCACGCCCGAAGAGGCGGCCACGCACCCCCAACGATCGATCCTGCTGCGCGCGCTCGACGGCAGCGGCGAGGTCGATCCCGACCTCACTCTGCGCGAGGCGCAGGTGGGCGACCGCTACCTGCTCTGTTCCGACGGCCTGTCGGGCGTGGTGAGCGCCGAGACGCTGCACGCCACGCTGACCAACATCGACGACCCCGAAGAGGTGGTCCGCCAGCTCATCGATCTGGCGAACCGGGGCGGCGGGCCCGACAACATCACGTGCGTGCTCGCCGACGTGCTGGAGATCAGCGACGGCCAGGAAGTTCCCGTGGAGGCGGCGGTCGTCGGCGCCGCGGGGATGACCAGGCTGCGAGGAGGCGCCCCGGAGACCCAGCCGGGGCGAGTGAGCGCGGTGACCGCACCCCAGCCGGCGATCGCCGACGGTGACGACTTCGACGAGCCGGTCGCGCAGGCGACCCGGCGGTCGGGGCGGCGCCGTCGTGTGTGGCCCGTGCTGGTCACCGTGCTCGGGGTGGGCGCCGTCGCCTTGGGCGCCGGCGGTTACCTCGGATGGCAGTGGACCCAGGACCAGTTCTTCGTCGGTGCCAGGGGCGACGAAGTGGTCATCTTCCAGGGGATCAAGCAGGAGGTGGGGCCGATCGAGTTCTTCCACGTGGAGAAGCGCACCGGCCGTCCGGTCTCCAAGCTGTCCCCGGCGGACCAGGCCCTGATCAAGAGCGGCATCCCCGTCACCGACGTCAACGAAGGCGTGACGAAGATAAACGGATTGAAGTTCTCCCAGGACGACAAGGGCGACACGGGCGACACGAGCTCCACCACGGCCACGTCCCCGACTCCCTCCGCCACCAAGACGAAATCGCAATAAATGGCAGAAATGCTCGCGACCCCCGTCCCGATGCCGGCCAAACGGCGGGTGGCCCAGCTGGTCCTGCTCGCCCTGGCGGTGCTGATCATCATGGGCGCCTACGCCAACGTCGGCCTGGCCGTCGACGGCAAGGTGCCGGCCGGCATGCTGGCCTACGGGCTGGGCCTGGGCGGCCTGATGCTGGCGGCCTACCTGGTGCTGGCCAAGTTCGCGCCATGGGCCGACCCGCTGATCCTGCCGCTGGTGACCCTGATCAACGGCCTCGGGCTGGTGATGATCTACCGGCTTGAGTCGGCCGACATGGGCGGCGCCTCAGCGGCCAACCAGATCATGTGGACCGGCGTCGGCGTCGTGATGTTCTCGATCACGTTGATCGTGCTGCGCGACCACCGCATGCTGCAACGCCTGACGTACACGGCGGGCGCGGTGGGCCTGGTGCTGCTGGCGATCCCGGCACTGCTACCCGGCTCGCTCAGCGAGGTCCAGGGCGCCAAGATCTGGATCCGCATCGGCGGCTTCTCCATCCAGCCGGGCGAGTTCGCCAAGCTGGCGCTGGTGGTCTTCTTCGCCGGCTACCTGGTGGCCAAGCGCGACGTGCTGGCGCTGGCCGGGCGGCGGCTGCTCTTCATCGACCTGCCGCGTGCCCGGGACCTCGGCCCGGTCCTGGTCACCTGGGGCCTCAGCCTGCTGGTGCTGGTCTTCGAGAAGGACCTGGGCACCTCGCTGCTGCTGTTCGGGACGTTCATCGCGATGCTCTACATCGCCACCCAGCGCACCTCGTGGGTGCTCATCGGCATCCTGCTGTTCGTCGGCGGCGCCTTCCTCGCCGGGCAGGTCTTCGACCACGTGGGCGCGCGTTTCGACGCCTGGCTCGACCCGAGCAACCCGGTCTACTACGGCACGGCTCCCGTCTGCCTGGAGGACCCGCCGGGCGACCCGATGTGCAGCAAGAGCTACCAGATCATGCAGGGGCTGTTCGGGTTCGGCGCGGGCGGCATCCTCGGCACCGGGCTCGGCCAGGGCCACCCCGACCTGATCCCGCTGAGCTTCTCCGACTTCATCTTCGCCGCGACCGGCGAGGAGCTCGGGCTGACCGGCCTGATGGCGCTGCTCATGCTCTACGCGCTGCTGGTCGAGCGCGGCCTGCGCACCTCGCTCGTGGCCCGCGACCCCTTCTCGAAGCTGCTGGCGGGCGGCCTGTCGTTCATCCTGGCCTGGCAGGTGTTCATCATCGTCGGCGGCGTGACGAACCTCATCCCGCTGACCGGCCTGGTCACCCCGTTCATGTCGCAGGGCGGCTCGGCGCTGCTGGCTAACTGGATCCTTATCGCGCTGCTGGTACGCATGTCAGACGCGGCGCGGCGGCCCCCGCCCCAGGCGATCCAGAACGAAGGACTCACGCAGGTGTTCCAGCGATGAACAGCACTCTGAAGCGCGCGGCCGTGGCCTGCCTGGTCATGTTCGCGCTCCTGATGATCAACGTGAACATCCTCCAGGCGGTCCGGGCCGACGACTACCGCTCCAACCCGAGCAACCGCCGCAACTACTACGAGCGCTACGCCGTCGAACGCGGCCGCATCACCGCCGGCGGCAAGGTGATCGCCCAGTCGGTGGAGACCGACAGCAAGAACTTCAGGTTCGTCAGGAAGTACACCGACGGGAAGCTCTACGCGCACGTCACGGGCTACTTCTCGCCCGAGAGCGCGAGCGCGATCGAGGGGGCCGAGAACAAGCTGCTCGACGGCTCCAGCGCCGACCTGCTGCTGCGGCGGAGCATCGACCTGTTCACGGGCGAGCCGACCAGGGGCGCGAACGTCGACCTCACGATCAACCCCAAGGCGCAGAAGGCGGCCTACGACGCCCTGCGCGCCAGCGGCAAGCGCGGCGCGCTGGTGGCGCTCGACCCGCGGACCGGCGGGATCCTGGCGATGGTGTCGCTGCCCACCTTCGACCCGGCCGAGCTGTCGGGCACCGACAAGGGCACGGTGTTCACCCGCTACAACGAGCTGGACAAGGACAAGAGCCAGCCGCTGCTCAACCGGGCCATCGCCCAGACGTACCCGCCGGGGTCGACGTTCAAGGTGGTGACGGCGGCGGCGTACCTGGAGGACGACTCCTCGCGCGGCGGCGACACCACGGTCGACGCGCCGCAGCGGCTGCCGCTGCCCAACACCAACATCAGCCTGCCCAACTACGGCGGCGCGGCCTGCGGCGCCGGCCAGGTGCCGCTCGTGTACGCGCTGGAGAAGTCCTGCAACACGCCGTTCGCCAAGATCGGCATGCAGCTGGGCTTCGACAAGCTCAACGAGCAGACCGAGAAGTTCGGCATGGGCAAGCAGATCGGCGTGCCGATGTCGGTGGCCCAGAGCGACTTCGGCAGCAAGTACGACGACGCCGCGCTCGCGATGGCCTCGATCGGTCAGCGCGACAACCGGATGACGCCCCTGCAGATGGCCATGATCGCGGCCGGCATCGCCAACGACGGCAAGGTGATGAAGCCGTACCTGGTGAACAAGATCACCGACTCCAAGAACGACGTCATGGAGGAGGCCAAGCCCGAGGAGCTGACCGAGGCGGTCAGCTCCGAGACGGCGAGCAAGCTGCGCGACATGATGGTCAGCGTGGTCAACAACGGCACGGCCAACCTCGCGCAGGTGCCGGGCGTCCAGGTGGGCGGCAAGACCGGCACCGCGGAGACCAGCACCGGCGCGCCGCCGCACGCCTGGTTCATCTCCTTCGCGCCCGCCGAGGACCCGAAGGTGGCGCTGGCGGTCATCGTCGAGTCGGGCGCGGCCAACGTCGGCGCGGAGGCCACGGGCGGCCACACCGCCGCCCCGATCGCAAAGGCTGTGCTGGAGGCGGTGCTGAACAAGTGAGTGACGGTAACGTGCTGAGTCATGCGGCTCCGTAACCGCTATCTCCTGCTCTCCCGCATCGCCACGGGCGGTATGGGAGAGGTGTGGCGCGCCCGTGACGAGCTTCTGGGCCGCGAGGTCGCGGTCAAGATCCTGCGCAGTCACATGCACGCCGACCCCACGTTCCGCGAGCGCTTCCGCAACGAGGCGCGGCTCACGGCCGCCCTGGCCGATCCAGGGGTGGCCCAGATCTTCGACTACGGCGAGCAGAGCGATCTGGCCTATCTCGTGATGGAGCTGGTGCACGGCGAGCCGCTGTCGGCCATCCTGGGGCGCAACGGCGCGCTCGGGCCCGAGGTGGCCCTCGACGTGGTGCACCAGACCGCCAAGGCGCTGCACGCGGCCCACTCCTCCGGGATCATCCACAGGGACGTCAAGCCCGGCAACCTGCTGGTCACCCGCGAGGGCACGATCAAGGTGACCGACTTCGGCATCGCCCGTGCCCTGGAGGCCGCGCCCGTCACGCAGACCGGCACCGTCCTCGGCACTGCCCAGTACGTCAGCCCCGAGCAGGCCCAGGGTTTCCCGCTCACACCCGCGACCGACCTGTACTCGCTGGGCGTGGTGGCCTACGAGTGCCTGGCGGGCCACACGCCGTTCCGGGCCGACAGCCAGGTGGCGATCGCGCTGCTGCATCTCAACGAGCAGCCGCCGCCGCTCGGCGCGGACGTGCCCGTCCCGGTGCGCGACCTGGTCATGACGCTGCTGTCCAAGGAGCCGGGGATGCGTCCGGCCTCGGCGCTGGAGGCGGCCGACCGGGCGTACGTGCTGCGCCAGTCGCTGGTCGAGGGCGTCGAGCAGGGCGCCGACCTGAGCATGTATACCGATCCGGCGGGTTTCCGGGTGCGCGAGCCGGCCACGGAGGACCAGCGGGCGACCGAGAGCCTCGCCCCGGCGACGACCGTCCAGAGCCCGCCCGACCCGCCGCCCCGCAGCCGCCGCGGCGCGCGGACGCTGGCGCTGGTCGCGACGGCCGGCTGCGTGGCCGCGGTGGGGCTGAGCGCGATCACGTTCGCCAACCGCGATACGACGCCGCCTCCCCTGCCGGAGATCGCCGAGCCCAGCCACTCCCCGATGCAGTCGCCTGAGCTGCTCAGGCCCACGCGGACGAAGAAGCACACGCGCCGACCCCCGGCGGTTCCGGTGAAGTCGACGCGGCCGGTACCCTCGCGGTCGGCTACGGTAAGCAAGTCGGCTACTCCTACGAAGAAGCCGACACCGAAGCCAACCCCGACCACCCGTACCCCGACTCCCACCCCCACCACCCCAACGCCCAGCAGGACACCGACAACTCCGACACCAACCGCTTCGCCGGACCCGGGTGGCACAAACCCGCCGAAGGAGGAGACGTGATGCGCTACGGGGTCGATGATGGACACCGGCGGCCCCCCGAGCAGGCCGGTACCCAAGATGAACGGTAAGGGACAGTGCAGGAAATGACTCAGCCTCGGCTACTCGGAGGTCGTTACGAGCTCGACGGTGTCGTCGGGCGCGGCGGCATGGCCGAGGTGTATCGCGCCCGAGACATCCGGCTGGACCGCATAGTCGCGATCAAGACCCTCCGCTCCGACCTGGCGCGCGATCACACCTTCCAGGCCCGCTTCCGCCGCGAGGCGCAGTCGGCGGCCTCACTGAACCACCCCGCCGTCGTCGCTGTCTACGACACCGGCGAAGACGTCACCGACGGCACCCCGGTGCCCTACATCGTGATGGAGTACGTCGACGGCCGGACGCTGCGCGACCTGCTGCGCCAGGACCGCCGGCTGCTGCCCGAGCGGGCGGCCGAGCTGGTCGACGGCATCCTGCGCGCGCTCGACTACAGCCACCGCGGCGGCATCGTCCACCGTGACATCAAGCCGGCCAACGTGATGATCACGCGCGCGGGCGACGTCAAGGTGATGGACTTCGGCATCGCGCGCGCGATGGCCGACTCGGCCGCCACCATGACCCAGACGGCGCAGGTGATAGGGACCGCCCAGTACCTGTCGCCCGAGCAGGCCCGCGGCGAGCGCGTCGACGCCCGCAGCGACATCTACTCCACCGGCTGCGTGCTGTACGAGCTGCTCACCGGCCAGCCGCCGTTCACCGGCGACTCCCCCGTGGCGATCGCCTACCAGCACGTCCGCGAAGAGCCGATCCCGCCCTCGCAGATCGACCGCGAGATCCCGGCGTGGGCCGACGCGATCGTGCTCAAGGCCATGGCCAAGGACCCGGCGCACCGCTACCAGAACGCCGGCGAGATGCGGGCCGACATCCAGCGGGCCATGTCCGGCATGCCGGTCGACGCCCAGACGATGGCGATGACCGGGAACTTCAACCAGGGCACCCGCATGATGACCGCCACCCAGGCGGCCCAGGGCCCGGCCACGCAGCGCACCGGCGCGGTCCCGCCGTACGAGTACGGCGACGGCGACGGCACCCGCGTGGGGCGGCGCAGAGCCTCCGGCGGCGGTGGCGGCAACGCGGTCAAGACAGCGTTGTGGATCATCATCCCGCTGCTGATCATCGGCGCCTTCGTCACGGTCGGCTACCTGGTGTTCGGCACCAAGGCCGCGCCCACCGACGCCTCGATCACCATCCCGGCCCTGGCCACGCAGAAGCTGGATCCCGCGCAGAAGGCGCTCATCGCCCTGGGCCTGAAGCCCGAGGTGGTGCAGGAGGCCAGCGACGAGTTCGGCAAGGGCACGGTGATCCGGACCGAGCCGGCGGAGGGCGAGAAGGTCGAGAAGGGCGCCACGGTCAAGCTGGTCGTGTCCAAGGGCAAGGAGAAGGTCGCCGTACCCGACGGGCTCATCGGCATGGACACCCAGGAAGCGATGAAGGCCCTCGCCGACGTCGGCCTGAAGGGCGTGGTCAAGACCAAGCAGTCCGCCAAGCCCCAGGGCAAGGTGTTCGAGACCAAGCCGGCGGCCGGCACCGAGATCGAGAAGGACGCCAGCGTCACCCTCTACGTGCCGTTCGAGCTGACCGAACTGCCCGACGTGACCGGCTACACCCAGCAGGACGCCATCGCCGCGCTCAAGGGCGCCGGTTTCAAGGTGAAGGTGTCGCCGCAGGCCGACAACCAGGCCGAGGGCACGGTCATCCAGCAGAACCCGGGCGCGGGCCAGAAGCTGCCGCCGAACACGACGATCACGATCGTGGTGTCCACCGGCCCCGAGACGGCTCCGCCGCCCACCAACGAGCAGCCGACCGAGCAACCGACCGACGACCAGACGGACGACTTCCCGTCCGACGAGCCGACCGAGGACAACCCGATCGGCGACGACGGCCTCAACGGCTGACCCGACCACCCAGGGCCGCCCTCCCCACACGGGAAGGGCGGCCCTCGCGTTCCCCCGCAGAACTTCCGGCCCGCCGACCACTCCGCCTCGCGGAAAGCGCCGGGGGGCGAGTGGCGAGCCCTGCCGGAAGGGACGGGGTGGCGGGTGTTCCGGCGCGCCGGGAGCCGGGGTTTACCGGGGAGCGTGGAGAACGCCCCCGCCGCTCGGGGGCAACGGCGGGGGCGTTCATTTGGTAGTCGCTCTGTGCGAGCCGGGCGTTACACGATCCCGTGCAGCCAGTTCCCGAGCAGCCGGTGGCCGTGCTCGGACAGCACCGACTCCGGGTGGAACTGGATGCCCTCGATGGGCGCCCGGCGGTGGCGCAGGCCCATGATCACCCCGTCGTCGGTGCGGGCGGTCACGTCGAGGACCTCGGGGACGGTCTCCGGCAGCACGGCGAGCGAGTGGTAGCGGGTCATCGGCACCGGCGACGGCAGGCCCTCGAAGACCCCCTTGCCGTCGTGGTGCACGGCGCTGGTACGCCCGTGGACCAGCTCGGGCGCGCGGGCCACGGTGGCCCCGAAGGCGACCGCGATGGCCTGGTGGCCGAGGCAGACGCCGAGCAGGGGCGTGCCGCGCTCGGCCGCGCGCAGCACCAGGGGCACGCTCACGCCGGCCGCCTCCGGGGTGCCCGGCCCTGGGCTGACGAGCACGCCGTCGAAGGCGTCGCCGTCGCGCACGCCCACGACGTCACGGGGGCGCACGTCGCAGTCGGCGCCCAGCACGCGCAGGTACTGGACGATCGTGTGGACGAAGCTGTCGTGGTTGTCCACGACCAGCACGCGGGTCATCTTCTTACGGTCACCTCGTCGAGCGTCACCGCCGGCTCCAGGAGCGGGAACACGGCATACCAGAGTACGACCCCCACGACCACGACCAGCAAGGCGGCCGCCAGCACCTTGCGACGGGGGTCGCCGGGCAGTTTGCGCCAGATCCAGCCGTACATGTCATTCCTTTCTGAGCTCGGTCTTCTTGAGCACGCCGTACACGATGAGGCGCTGGGCGGCGGAGTACTCGGGGTGGCAGGTGGAGAGGGTGATGTAGGCGCGGATGGGACGGATGTCGGGCTTGCCGGGGACGGGGGCGAGCACCTCCACCTCCGTGGGCTCCACGACGTCCTGGGACGTGACGCGGTAGGTGTAGCGGGCCTCGCGGGCGTCCACGACGATCTCGTCGCCGCGTTCGAGCTCGTCGAGCTCCTTGAACGGGGCCGCGTACGTGGTGCGGTGGCCCGAGACCACGAAGTTGCCGATCTGGCCGGGCATGGCGCTGTCGGGGTAGTGTCCCGGGCCCTTCTTCAGGTGCTCGGCGTCCACGCCCTCGACGATGGCGTACCGGTAGTCGCGGCCGAGCCGCGGGATGCTCAGCATGGCGACGGCCCTGCCGAGCTGGATCTTGTCGATGCGGCCGCGGTCGCGCTCCGCCTTCTCGGCGGCCAGCTCGCGCTGGAGCAGCAACTGCTGGCTCTTGGTGTAGGCGCCGGTGCCCCAGAGCAGGTAGGCGCAGAACAACATGAGGACCAGGCCGGCGGTGATGCTCAGCTCCCCCACGGCCCGGAAGATGGACCGCATGTCGTCAGCGTATTCATGACATCTCCCGACGTGGGGGATCGCCATGTCGTGCGCGTGGCGACTATCCTGGGGCACGCTTCAACTACGCTTAACGAAGAGCCTGTGGACGATCCGGAAGCCCAGGCCCTCAGCAGGAGTTACCCAGTGCCCAAGTCCAAGGCTCGCAAGAAGGCGGTTTACACCCCGCCGCAGAAGTCCCAGCAGGTCAGGGTCAGCCCGCGCTGGCTGGCGCCCACCATGGTGGTGTCCTGGATCATCGGCATCCTGTGGATCGCGATCTACTACATCGCCCCGCAGGCGCCCTTCTTCAGCGACCTCCAGAACTGGAACCTGCTGATCGGGTTTGTCTTCATCATCTTCGGTGTGGTTCTTTCCACCCGCTGGCGTTAGTTCTTTCCACAGTCTTTTCCACAGCCTGGGGAAGTCAGATCGAGCTCAGGATCGCCGAGGTCCGGGCCATCACGAGCACGGCTAGCACGGCCAGCGCTCCCGCGATCGCCAGCACCTGCCACAGGGTCCGGTTGTTCTTGGGGGCGTAGGCCATCGCTCCCGCCAGCACCGAGCCGGTGATCAGGCCGCCGACGTGCCCGGTCCAGCTGATGCCGGGGAACACGAAGGTGATCACCAGGTTGATCACGATGAGCATGGCGATGCCGCGTACGTCCATGTTGAGCTTGCGGCCCACCACGAAGACGGCGCCGAAGAGGCCGAAGATGGCTCCGGACGCGCCCACGGTCGGCTGGCCGAGCGGGTCGAGCCAGAGGCTGAGCACGCTGCCGCCGACGGCGCTGACGAGGTAGAGGGCCGTGTAACGCACGTGCCCGAATGCGCGCTCCAGGTAGGGCCCGACGACGTAGAGCGCCCAGCAGTTGAACAGGATGTGGAAGACGCCGGCGTGCACGAACGCGGCGCTGACCAGCCGGTAGTAGTCGCCGAAGACCGCCACTCCGGCCGGCCACATCTGCAGCGCGCCGGTGACGGCGGGCACGAGGTATTGGGCGCCGAAGACGAGGATGTTGACAGCCAGGATGGCCCAGGTGACGTACGGTGTGCCGACGACCTGGCCGCCGAAGGTGGAGCGGGCCTGGCGGAAGCCCTGGTTGCCCTGGGCGACGCATTCGGGGCACTGGAAGCCCACGGCGGCGTCGCGCATGCAGTCGGGGCAGATGGGCCGGTCGCAGCGCTGGCAGCGGACCCAGGTCTCCCTGCCGGGATGCCGGTAGCACGTGGGGACCGCCTCGGCAGGCTGCTCGGGCTGCGAGGGCGGGCTGGGCGGCTGGCTGGTCATGTCCAGAGCCTATGACGTACCGGACGTAGCTGTGTGCCGTCGATCAGGGCTGTGACATGCCTGCCCGAAGGGGGCGGGGACCCGTGGACGGCCCGCCCCCGTCAGGGATCGGCTCAGCCCTGTACGCGCTCGATGGTGACCGACTCCAGGACGACGTCCTGGACGGGACGGTCGCGCCGGTCGGTGTCGGTCTTGGCGATGGCGTCGACGACGTCCTGGCCCTCGACGACCTCACCGAAGATCGTGTGCTTGCCGTTGAGGTGCGGCGTGGGCACGACCGTGATGAAGAACTGCGAGCCGTTGGTGCCCTTGCCGAACCGCACGCCCGCGTTGGCCATGGCCAGCAGGTAGGGCCGGTTGAAGTAGAGGTCCGGGTGGATCTCGTCGTCGAACTCGTAGCCGGGGCCGCCGATGCCCTGGCCGAGCGGGTCGCCGCCCTGGATCATGAAACCGGAGATGACCCGGTGGAAGACGGTCCCGTCGTACAGACGGGCCGTGCTCTTCTCGCCCGACTCCGGATGCGTCCACTCGCGGGTGCCCTCGGCGAGCTCCACGAAGTTGCGGACGGTCTTCGGCGCCTGGTTCGGGAAAAGCTCGACCTTGATATCGCCGCGATTGGTCTTCAGATTTGCGATCAGCTTCTCAGCCACGAGACAGCTGCCCCCCTCTATGTACAGGGTTGTTTGTGATGTTCTGAGGAATATGGCCGTTCGGCCTCCTGAGCCATCCTCCCATGGACCGCCATGATTGAGCCGCCTTGTCCAGGGAAGGTCAAGCGCGGGGCCCCAACGACAGGGGAGGTTGTCGTGTCCCTGACACTGAAGAGACGCCGCGTGGTAATAGAGGTACCCGCCACGTGGATGGGCCGCATGAAGGCCCAGGCCGTCAAGACCGGCCATCGCATGGCGCCAATGGCGGACCAGGCCAAGGTGGCCACCGCACAGCGCATCGAAGACGCCCGTTACTGGGCGGCGCCAAGGCTCGACGCCGCGGCGCACGGGTTCGAGGATCAGGTCGCCCCCAAGGTCAGCAGGATGCTGTCGGCGGCGGCCAAGCGAATCGACCCGAAACCGTCCCGGTCACGGCGGTGGCCGACGATGGTGCTGCTGACCGGTCTTGCGGTCGGCGCGATCGGCTACATGGCCTACCGTCGCAACGCCCAGCAGTGGACCGAGCACATGAAGGACTCTGCCTCCGATGCATCACGCTGGGTCGGCGAGAAGGCGGACAGGACCGCGCATTCCGCGGACCGGATGGCGTCCAACGTGCAGAACAAGACGGACCAGGCATCGCACAACATGCCCTGATCCGGACCGAAAGCGCGCCTCCGCTCTCACGAGAGCGGAGGCGCGCTTTCGCGTTCCGGCCCGTTGACGGTTCACCAAGCGCTTGCTACAAAGCCGAGCATGGCGCTGTCACCGCTCGACGATCACCCCGTGCACCAGACCGCCCAGGTCATGCGGCACGTCGCCACCTCCGACCGGAACTTCTACGACCGCTACTACTTCAACTGCCACGCCGGCACCGACGAGCTCATGCTGATCGTCGGCCTCGGCCAGTACCCCAACCTCGGCGTCACCGACGCCTTCGCCCTCGTAAGGCACGGCGACCTGCACCGGGTCGTGCGGGCCTCGCGCGAGCTGGGCCCCGACCGGATGGACACCAGGATCGGCCCCTTCCGGGTCGAGGTGATCGAAGGGCTCAAGCGGCTCCGCGTGATCCTGGAGCCGACCGAGCATGGCCTGTCCTTCGAGCTCGACTGGGAGGGGACGATCCCGGCGACCCTCGAACCCCGCCACTTCCTGCGATGGCAGGAACGGGTGATGTTCGACTCGGTGCGGCTCGCCCAGACCGGCCGCTGGTCCGGCAGCATCACCGTCGGCGACCAGGTGATCCCGGTCACCCCCGACCGCTGGCTCGGCACCAGGGACCGGTCATGGGGCGTGCGGCCGGTGGGCGAGCCCGAGCCGCCCGGCATCCAGGCGAACAACCCCGGCACGTTCTACTGGCTGTACACGCCGATGAAGTTCGACGACCACGCCATCCTGTGCATCATCCAGGAGGACCACCGTGGCCGGCGGCTGCTGGAGGAGGCCGTACGCGTCTGGACGGACGGGCGGGAGGAGGAGTACCTCGGCCGGCCGGACTACCGCCCGGTCTACGCCCCGGGCACCCGGGACGTCGTGGACGCCGTGATCGCCTTCTCGCCGCCGGGCGGCAGGCCGTTCGAGGTGCGCTGCACGCCGGTGCTGCCGGTGCACCTCATGGCCGGCACCGGATACGGGCTGGAGCCGGAGTGGCGGCACGGCATGTACCAGGGGCCGGGGCCGGTCGTGCAGGGGGTGACGTACCGGCTGCCCGACGACGCCGCCAGGATGTGGGGCCTGGTCGACGCCGTCGGCCGCTTCGAGTACGACGGGCTCGTGGGCCACGGCCTGTACGAGTACTGGGCGCTCGGCCCGCACCCGTCGTTCCCCGGGTGAACCTACTTGGCGGGCTCGGCGGGGGCGCACACGATGTGGACGACCTTGCTGGGGTCGTCCAGCTGCACGGCGCCCGGGGGAAGCTCGGTCGCGGGCAGCGCCGGAAGCATCCGCGCCGCCTCGCCTTCAGGAAGGGCGGTGGGCCCGGCCTCGGCATCGGTCAGGGGGGTCGCCGGGACGGCCGGCACGGCCTCGCCCTCGGGAACGGTGGCGCTCGGCGTGGTGGGCGCGGCCTCGGTGCCGGACTGAGGGGCAGCCGGGGCGGAAGGCGTGGTCGGGGCGGCCTCGCTGATCGTCCGGCGGGCGAGTTCGATCACGCGGCCGCGCTCGGCCTTGAGCTCCGGCGCGCCGTCCGCCCGTTCCCCCTTCTCCTCGCGCATGACGAACACGCGGGCCGCCGGGCCGTCGGCGAGCTTGACCTCCTTGCCGTCCGGCGTCCGGCAGGACACAGCCGTGGTCGTGGCGGTGGCGTCGTCGGGTGCGGGGGTTCCGTCGGCCAGGGCGGAGCCGCCCAGGCCCGCGAGCGCGAGCACCCCCACCGTGCCGAGGACCGCGAGACGTCGCTTGAACATGCATTCTCCTCAGTGGAATCCATCCGAACGCCCCGAGCGTGCTCGCCCGCACCTGAAGCGACCCTGAACGCGCCCGAAATGATCTTCAGGTTGGCTTTAGGTTCGCTCAGGCACTCTGGACGTCGTGCGAGTGCTGCTGGTGGAGGACGAGGAACGGCTGGCCGGCCTGATCAAGGGCGGGCTGGCGGGCGAGGGCTTCGCCGTGGACGTGGCCCACGACGGGCGCGACGGCCTGTGGATGGCGACCGAGAACGCCTACGACGTGATCGTCCTGGACGTGATGCTGCCCAGGATGAACGGCTACACGGTCTGCTCCCGGCTGCGCGAGGCGGGCGACTGGACCCCGATCATGATGCTCACCGCCAAGGACGGCGTCTACGACGAGGCCGAGTCGCTCGACAACGGCGCCGACGACTACCTGGCCAAGCCGTTCTCGTACGTGGTGCTGCTGGCCCGGCTGCGCGCCCTGGTGCGGCGCGGCGGGACCGAGCGGCCGGTCACGATCACGGTCGGCGACCTGGTGGTGGACCCGGCCGGCCTGCGCTGCCGCAGGGGCGGGGTGGAGGTCGGGCTGACGCCGAAGGAGTTCGCGGTGCTGCACGCGCTGGCCCGCCGTCCCGGCGAGGTGGTCTCCAAGAG
This sequence comes from Nonomuraea sp. NPDC050227, assembly GCF_044459705.1. NCBI lineage: Bacteria > Bacillati > Actinomycetota > Actinomycetes > Streptosporangiales > Streptosporangiaceae > Nonomuraea > Nonomuraea sp. NPDC050227. The sequence goes on from NZ_JBITJF010000001.1 coordinate 753,766, forward strand.
CGAGCTGCTGGCCCAGGCGTGGGACTTCTCCTACGACGGCGACCCGAACATCGTCGAGGTCTACATCAGCGCCCTGCGCAGGAAGATCGACCTGCCGTTCGGCCGGACGACGCTGGTGACCGTCCGGGGAGCGGGTTACCGGTTGGAGGCGGCATGAAGGCGCTGCTCGGACGGCCGACGTGGGCCCGGGTGTCGGGCGGCCTGTCGTCGGTGCGGGTGCGGGCCACCGTCGCGGCGACGCTGGTGGTGGCCCTGGCGCTCGGCGTGGCCGCCCTGGTGCTGGTCATGGCGTTGCGCGGCACGCTGGAGGGCAACGCGGGCGAGGAGGCGGTCAGGCGCGCCGCGGCGGCGATGCCGTACGCGGAGACGGTGCCGATCATGCCGGAGGGTGCGACGCCGGCGGCCACGACGACCGCCGCCCAGATGAGCACGATCATGGTGGACGACCTGTCCGTGGTGCGGCTCGCCGATCCGGACCTCGTCCTGGCCGGCCGCGCCACCGGCTCGCCCGCCCTGTGGGCGCAGCCGGCCGACTACGCCGTCGCGGGCCTGCAGGTGAGCACGCCGACCGGCCCGGCCACGCTCTGGTCGCGGGTCTCCCTGGACGGCGTGCAGAAGGCCGTCCAGGCCCTGTACGGCGCGTTGCTGCCCGGCGTGCCCGCCCTGCTGCTCGTGGTGGCCGGGATGACCTGGTTCTCCGTGGGCCGCGCGCTGACCCCCGTGGCCGCGATCAGGGCCAAGGTGGCCGACATCACGGCCCGCGACCTGCACCAGCGCGTGCCGGTGCCGGGCTCCAAGGACGAGATCGCGGCCCTGGCCACCACCGTGAACGGCACCCTCGACCGCCTGGAGACGGCCGTGGGCCGGCACAAGCGGTTCGTCGCCGACGCCGCGCACGAGCTGCGCAGCCCCATCGCGACCCTGCGGGCCCGGCTCGAACTGGCCGAGCAGAGCGAGCTCACCCGCGAGGCGCTGGCCGACGTCGAACGCCTCCAGTCGCTGGCCGCCGACCTGCTCATGCTGGCCAAGCTGGACGCCGGCGAGCCGCTGCGCACCGACGAGCTGGACCTGGGTCAGGTGGCGGCCGAGGAGTCGCTGCGCGCCAGGCGGCGGCCGGAGATCAGGGTCGAGCTGGACATCGAGCCGGACGTGGTGCTGCACGGCTCCCGCGCCCACCTCGACCGGCTGGTCACCAACCTGGCCGACAACGCCGTACGGCACGCCGCCTCGGCCGTACGCGTACGGGTGCGCGCCGAGGAGGGCCGGGCCGTGCTGGAGGTGCGCGACGACGGCCCGGGGATCCCGCCGGAGCACCGCGAGGCCGTCTTCGGCCGCTTCACCCGCCTGGACGAGGCGCGGGCGAGGGACGCCGGCGGCGCCGGGCTCGGCCTGCCCATCGCCAGGGACATCGCCCACCTGCACGGCGGCACGCTCACGTACACGGACGCCGGTTTCGTGGCCCGGTTCCCCCTCGCGGAGGGGGCGCTCAGCCCCGTTTGACGGCCAGGGCGTAGTTCGTGCTGCGCTGGAAGATCTCGAAACCGGCGCGGGAGTAGACGCTGACGGCTCCCGTGGGGTTGTCGGCGTCGACGCCCAGCCCGGTCGTGTCGAACCCCTGCGCGCGGAAGGCGGCCAGGGCGTGCGCGATCAGCGCGCCGGCCACGCCCTTGCCGCGCCACTCCCGGAGCGTGCCGATGATCTGGATCCAGGCCCGGCGCTCGCCGGCCAGCGCGTTGTAGCCCTCGAAGGTGTGGGTGATGAGCGTGCCCACCGGCCGCCCCTCGTGCAGGGCCAGGAACGACGATTCGGGCAGGAAGTTCTGGGAGCCGACGATGTAGTCGCGCCAGCTCTCCGGGGTGTGCGGCACGCTGCCCCAGTGGTCGAGGAACGCCTCGTTGCGTACGCGGCGGGCGCCCTCGTCCAGCTCGGGCGACCAGGGGGCGACGGTCACCCCGGCGGGCGGCGTGACGGCCGGCAGGTCGCCCGACAGCGAGCGTCCCATGTGGGCGAACCAGCGGTTGGCGACGAAACCGGCGCCCTCGGCCAGCGCCTTCAGCCCGAGGTTGGTGTCGGGCGCGTAGAGGTGGATCTCCGGCTGCACGCCGGGGAAGGCCCGCTCGCTCAGCCCCGGCGCCGCGGCCAGGCTCCAGTCGACGATCCGCCGGCCGAGCCCGCGCCTGCGGTGGGCGGGGTGCACGCCGCCCGACAGCCGCATGACGTGGGTGTCGGTGACGGACTGCCGGGTCGGCAGGTAGCCGTAGGCGACGATCTCGCCGCCCTGCCTGGCCGCGAGCGTCCCCGCGGCCAGGTCGATCAGGCGGTGGCCGAGCTGCTCCCTGACGTCGTCGAGGTCGTGGACCTCGCCCGTGCGATCCTCGGCCTCGATCGCGGCCAGGAGTGCGGCGAGCGCCTCGGCGTCGTCAGGGGTCAGCGGTTCCCACACCAGGCTCATGGCCAGCAGCCTAGGACAGCCTGGCGGAGCACCCCAATTCTTTCCCGATGCGGGCGATGCCTTCGGCGAAGCCCTTCCTCGTCCGCTGTGCGAACCCGATGAAGAACCGGTTGGCCAGGGGCACGGCCCAGCGTCCCCGCTCGGCCACGTCGTAGACGCGGTGCTCCACGCGGGCGCCCTCGGGGTGCGGGAGCACGGTCCACTCGCCCCGGTACCACCAGCCGCCCTGGTAGGCGACGGTGTACCCGTTCTGCTCGACGGTCATCGGGTGTTCGGGCAGGGAACGCGTCAGGGCCTGCCACACCCGCTCGACCGGGGCGCCGACCACCCCGGCCACCTCGGTGATCAGCCGTTTCCTCATGGCTTGCGCACCCGGCTGTTCTGGAAGGAGGCGAACCGCCAGCCTTCCGGCGTGCGCAGCGCGGTCAGCGTGACGACGGACTCCCTGCTCGGGTCGGGCACGCCGGCCACCGACGAATTGCCGCCGGCGATCACCAGCGCGACGTCGTCGGTCAGCGGCCTGACGAGCGGCGCGGGGCCGCCCTCGGCGAGCTTGACGGAGGTCTCGAACAGCGCGCGGTGGGTCTCCTCGATCGCCTTCCTGCCCTGCAGGTGCAGGCCGAAGAAGGTGATGTAGTCGGCGTCCTCGGTGAACAGGCCGGCGTAGGCGGCGGAGTCGCCGGCGTTCCAGGTCTCGGTCATCCGCTCCACCAGGCGGGTGATCTCTTCGGACATGGCACAGCTCCTTTCGTCGCGGCGCCTATCCTGGGAGTTGCGCGTCCGGGCAGGGCAGGCGCCGTGTTCGGATGTCCGGCCGCCGGGGTGTTGGCGCACCCCGGCGGCCCTCCTCTCACCTCTCGGTCGTGCTCGTCCAGGCGAGCTCGCCCTGGTCGAGCCGGTCGAGAAGGTTTCTGATCCAGGCGAGCTCGGCGGCGTGCAGCGCCTGCTCGCACTCGACCTCCAGCATGAGGATCTCGGGCAGGCCACTGTCGCGCATGGCCTTGATGTGTCCTTCCATCCCGGCGAGCGTGCCTTCGAGGGTGGCGGCGCGGGTGCGCAGCGCCCGTTGCGCCTCGGGCAGCGGCAGGCAGCCGATCAGCGAGATGGCCGCCACGAAGGCGCGCCGGTCGGGGTCGGGCTGCTCCAGCAGCCGCCGGAGCCGGGTGATCAGCTCCTCGCGGCCCTCGTCGGTGATCTCGTAGACCGTGCGCTCGGGCCGGCGGCCCTCGCGCCCGGTCGCGGCGGGGACGATCAGCTCGTCCCCGGCCAGCCGCTCGACCGCGTGGTAGAGGCTGCGCGGCAGGCCGGTGATGTAGTCCTTGTGCGTGTCGATGATGAAGCGGTGGAGCTCGTAGGGGTGGCTCGGCTGCATCGTGAGCAGGGCGAGCACGGTCAGGTCGACCAGGCCCTTGCGTTGTGCCATGTTGCCTCCCCCTATATTGCAGTTTGCAATATAGCTCACCTGTCGAGCTGGAGGAAGGCCCGCTCGATCGCCTGCCGCGACACCTCCTCGGGGTACGGGAACCGCGTGATCGAGTCGCGCAGTCCCTCCACGTGGGCCTTCGCGGCCAGCTCCGCCACCAGCGCCAGCTCGGCCTGCTGCTCCTGGACGAAGGCCCGGCCGACCACCGCGCCGTGCCCCGGCACGAACACCGGCTCGGGCAGCGCGTCGAGCATCGCGGCCGTCGTGTCGGGCCAGTCGAGCGGGTAGGAGTCGCCGAACGCCGGCGGCGCGCCCTCCTCGACCAGGTCACCGGCGAACACCACGCCGGCGTCCGGCACGTGCACGACGATGTCGTTGCTGCTGTGGCCGAGCCCGAAGTGCCGCAGGTGCACCATGCGTCCGCCGATGTCGAGGCTGGCCGAGGTGGTGAAGGTGTGGTCGGGCGGCACGATGGCGATCTCCTCCATCTCCGCTCGGCGGTCCGGCAGCCGTTCGATGACGTCCGCGCGGTGCCGCTCGCCGTAGACGTCGATCTCCTCGGCGCACCGGACGTGGCTCCAGATCTCGGCGGGACGGAAGAGCGCGTTGCCGAAGTAGTGGTCGAAATGCGAATGGCTGTTCACGACCGTCCACGGGTGGCCGGTGATCGTCCTGATCGCGTCGATCAGGTCGGCCGCCTCCCGGTGGGAGCTGCGGGTGTCGAGCACCAGGCAGTGCCCGTCGCCCACGATCAGGCCCGTGTTCAGGTCGAAGGACCGATGGCGGCGCACGTAGACCCGATCGCCGACCTCCTGCCACTGCTCGTTCATGGCAACGAACCTTACTTTTCGGACTTCCCGCCGGTCACCCCTGAAGGTAGGCCAGCACGGCCAGGACCCGGCGGTGGCCGTCGGACTCGGGCGGCAGGTCCAGCTTGGTGAAGATGCCGGCGATGTGCTTGGCCACCGCGGCGTCGGTGACGACCAGCTCCCTGGCGATCGAGGCGTTCGCGCGGCCCTCGGCGATCAGGGCGAGCACCTGCTGCTCGCGCGGGGTGAGCCGGGCCAGCGGGTCGCGTCGTCGGCGCAGGAGCTGGCGCACCACCTCCGGGTCCACGACCGTGCCGCCCGCGGCCACCCGGTCGAGCGCGTCGACGAACTCGCGCACGTCGCCGATCCTGTCCTTCAGCAGGTAGCCGACGCCCGCGCCGGCGCCGGACTCCAGCAGCTCGGCCGCGTACGTCTGCTCGACGTACTGGCTGAGCACGAGGACGGCCAGCTCGGGATGACGGCGGCGCAGGCCGAGCGCGGCGCGCAGGCCCTCGTCGGTGAAGTCCGGGGGCATGCGCACGTCGGTCACCACGGCGTCGGGGCGGTGCTCGGCGACCGCCGCGACCAGGGCTTCGGCGTCGCCGACCGAGGCCGCCACGGTGTGGCCGAACCGTTCGAGCAGCCCCACCAGCCCCTCGCGGAGCAGCACGGCGTCCTCGGCGATCACGACGCGCACGGAATCTCCACTCGTACCAGGGTCGGGCCGCCCGGCGGGCTGGACACCGACAATCTTCCCGCCACCACGGCCAGCCTGTCGGCCAGGCCGGTCAGCCCGGTGCCCCTGGCCGGGTCCGCGCCGCCGACGCCGTCGTCGCGCACCTCGACGGCCAGCGTGCCGGCCGCCGTCCGGGCGGTGACCGTGGCCCTGGCGGCTCCGCTGTGCCTGGCCACGTTCGCCAGGGCCTCGCTGACCACGTAGTACGCGGTGACCTCGACGGGCGCGGGCAGCCGTCCCAGCTCGTCGGCGTCCACGTCCACGGGGACGGGCGAGCGTCCGGCCACGTCGCGGATCGCCGCGCCCAGCCCGCGGTCGGTGAGCACCTGCGAGTGCACGCCCCGGATCAGCTCGCGCAGCTCGGCCAGCGCCTGCCTGGCCTCGTCGTGCGCCACGTCGAGCAGCCGGGCCGTCGGCGAGTCGTCGGGCACGTCCAGCCGGGCGAGGCCGAGCGTCATCGACAGCGCGACCAGCCGCTGCTGCGCGCCGTCGTGCAGGTCGCGCTCGATCCTGCGGCGTTCGGTCTCGAACGCGTCCACCAGGCGTGCCCGCGACCGCACGACCTCGCCCAGCTCCGACGCGGCCGGCGCGAGCACCGCCCTGACCATCGCGCCGCGCGCCCCGCCCCAGGCCGTGATCGTGTACGCCGCCACCGGCAGCAGCAGCACCCCCGCCACGCTCGCCACGGCGCCCAGGGCCGGCCCGGCCTCCGGCTGGACCGCGGGCGACAGGATCAGCAGCACCGGCCCCCCGACGGTGAACCCCAGCATGACCAGGTCGATCCACCACATCGCGAACACCGTCATGACCGCGACCCCGATCTCCCGCCGGCGCCGGTCGGGCACCGGCGGCAGCGGCACGGTGTCCACCAGGCGCAGCCGCACCCGTTCGAACCGGGCGACCAGCGGCACGACCAGCGCCAAGAGCACCGGCACGAGCAGCAGGCCGGCCGGCGGCCCGGCGAGCCCGACCGCGATGACCCCGAGGACGACGGCCGCCCCCGGGACCACGCTGCCCACCAGGTACGCCACGCACCGCCACGGCCACGCCGACCGGAGGAAGCCGGGCGGCCGCTGCGTGAGCGCTTCGAGCGCGGTCCTGTCTCCCACCCGGTGACCGTATCCGGGGCGGGGAACGGCCCGCAGTAGTGCAGGGTCTACCGTCGGCGGCTCAGCCCGCCATCAGCGGCTCGGCGGCGGTACGCAGCTCGGCGCTGAACGGCGTGGGCCGGAAGGTCTGCGGATCGAGGTTGACGTTGACACGGTAGCCCTCGGCGTGCACGACCGAGCGGTCCTGCGACAGGACGCGGAAGCCGTACACGCCGCTGGTGCGGCCCATGCGGTCGATCCAGAAGTCGACCTGCACCTCGCCCGCGCCCATGACCGGCGCGTTGTAGGTGATCTTGAACTCGCGTACGGCCAGGTAGAGGTCCTTGAACTTGGAGATCGCCGGGTCGAAGCTCCAGCCCTGCTCGGCCCAGTAGGCGGAGATCGCGCGCTCGACCAGCAGGGCGTAACGCGAGTTGTGCAGCAGGCCCATCGCGTCGAGGTCGTCGAAGTGCACCTGGGCGGGGCGGGTCTGGGTCACGCGAACTCCTTCAGTCGGTCGTGGACGGCTCGGCGGGCCCGCTCGTAGGCGGCCTCGCCCCTGCCGAGCAGGCGGGTGTGGGTGACCGCGGCCTCGCCGAGGGCGTCGATCTCGTACGCGAGCTGCGCCGGGTCGGTCTCCGGGGGCAGCTCCCCCAGCTCGACCGCCTCCCGGACCAGCCGCTCGATGAACCTCAGCCAGTCGGCCATCGACTCGGCCACCCGGTCCCTGACCGGGCCGGGACGGTCGTCGAACTCCACCCGCGCCGTGTAGAAGAAGCACCCGCCGGGCAGGACGCCTCTCTCGTAGAACCGCAGGCGGGCCTCGTGCAGGGCCAGGACGCGGGCCACGCCGGGAGGGGCCTTGAGCGCGGGCTTGACGATCTCGTCGGTCCATTGGCGGACGGCCCACTCGATGGTGTCGAGCTGAAGTTGCTCTTTATCCCTCCAGTGGGCGAAAAATCCGGATTTGCTGACTCCGGCGGCTTCGGCCAGCCGGCCCAGGGTCAGCCCGTCCAGACCGTGCACCGAGGCCAGTGACACGGCCTGCCCGAGGATCGCCTCACGGCTGCGCTGCCCGCGCGCCCGGCGACCGTCTTCCTTCACGTCGGCCATGCCGCCAGCATACATTAACGACCGATCGTTCAGATTGCTGGGTCAGATCCTTCCGGAGCGCACCCCGTCAGATCCTTCCGGAGCGCACCGCGACCGCGTCGAAGATCCGGACCGCCGCCGCCGCGTCCGCGTCCGCGAGCGGGCAGTCGAGCTGGGGATCGTTGCCGTCGAGCCCCGACTCGCGCTCGACGATCCGCGCCACCTGGTACATCAGGTCCACGACCCTGCCCGCGGCCTCACCGTGCCACCAGTAGGGCACGCTGATCCCCCAGCCGCCCGCCCAGTGGTCCACGGAGATGCCGGTGCCCTCGTGTTCGAGCTCCCAGTTGGGCGGGTCCTCGAAGACCGTCACGTCGCCGAGCAGCGCGCGGGCCTGGGTGACGACGTTGTTCCAGGCCACCAGGTCCGGCGGGCGCGGCTCGTCGTCCTCCGAGCCGAAGTACAGGTCGTAGCTCATGGTGGACGAAACTAGCGCCCACCCCTGACGAATCCCCGCAAAATACGCTGAACGACAACAACCAGCGCGAGCGCCACCCCGACCCCCATCACCACAGAACTCCCCCCGCGGGCCGCCCGCGCGGCCACGGGCGCCGCCCCGCCGGCGGTGACCTCCGAGTAGACGTCGTCGATGATCAGGTTGAACCGGCGTTCCCTGCGCGACCCGGCGCTCGTCGTCCGCAGCGTCCGGGCCTGCCGCCAGAAGTCGCGCCCGATCGGCCCGGCGAGCACGGTGGCGGCGATCTCCCGCAGGTGCGCCTCGGTGATCGAGCGCAGCTCCCACATCAGCAGCCAGTGGTTGAGGATCATGTTCACGTACAGGTGGGCCCGCTGGCCCTCCTCGTCGCCGGAGGCGAAGAACGCTCCCCAGCAGGCCCGGTAGAGCGGGTCGTCCATCGCCATCTTCATCAGGTCGCCGTGCAGCGTGCGCAGCGCCTGCTCCCTGGCGGACTTGGCCTCCCTGGCCTGGAGCACGAGCGAGAACGCCACGCCGATGAGCGCGAGGACGGCCAGGATGGCCGAGGCCGCGCCGTACGTCTGGCCGATGTCGCCGAGCACCGACCAGTCGCCGCGGCTGCGCCCCAGGGCGGCCAGGAAGAACGGCGAGGCGACGACCAGCCCGGCGGCGGCGACCACCGACAGCAGGAGCAGGATGGTCACCCAGTAGCGTCCGAACGACCGCCTGTTCACCGGGCTACAACGTGGCGGAGTGGCGCAGGGGCGGGGGGAGGACGTCGCGTTCGGCGGCCATGTACGGAATGAGCTCCACCCCCTGGCCGAAGAGCTTGTCCATGTCGTCTCCGCAGCTCTCGATCAACGACCGGTCGAGGATCTTGCGCGCTCCGGTCAGTGTGCCGTCCTCGCTGTAGAGCACCTCGTACATGACCGTCGAGTCGAGGACGACCAGCTCGGGCAGCGGCCCGGGGAAACCGAGCGCGGGCAGGCGGTCGGCTTCGAGCACGCGGATGTGCTCACCCGCCAGCGCCCGCAGGCGGATGTAGTAGAGCTCCCACTGCAGGTAGCGGCTGAAGGGCCGCTCGACGAGCCGGACGCGCCGCATCGCGAACTCCCCCGCCTCGCGCAGCGGCCGCTGGATCTCGTGGCGGCGCTCGTCGATGAGCCGGATCGCCTCGCCCCAGTCGCCGGCGTCGAGGGCCAGCCAGCTCGGCTCGTCCGGCTCGCGGTAGCTCTGGCGGGTCTCCAGTTTCCAGAAGACCCGTTCGAGCCCTTGGAAGTACGGCCAGAAATCGGAGAAATACTCATCTGGAGTGAGCAGCTGGGACTGCGCCGCAGCGACGTTTCTAAGCATCAGGGATATCCGGCTTGGCGGCTACGAGCATCTTGCGAGGAATGACGACCAGGCGTTCGTCTCGGGCAATACTAACCCCCGCGGGCAGGCGGCCACGATAACTCTCCGTGAGGTCGCGTCCGATCACCGCGATATCGCCATTGGAAAGCTCCCAGATGTCAGGACATGAGGGACTTGCCGTGGTATCGCCGAGCTCAAGGGCCGACCTCCCCAGGCGTCGTCGCAGTTCGGCCGATGCGTCAGCTTCCCATGGACGCGCCACGGCAAAACCTCTTTTCCCTGGTGGCGTTACGCATGAGTGTGACATCGAATGCCATGACGGACAATGTCCCTGTCACGGAAGAGTGAATTCACTGCGGCGGCAGTAATGTTTTCGCGGTGCGCGCCGGATCATTCTCCCTCTGCGCGCTTGCGGAACTCCAGCCCCTCGAACGCCCCCGACGTGCGCCAGCCGTCGATGTAGGCGAAGTACGCCGTCGCCCCCTGTGGATGGCCGATGTTCAGCCGGCCTTTCATGCCGGCGTCGCGGCCCTCGTTGTTGTAGTAACCGGGGGTGCAGTCGGCGGAGGCGCCCAGGATGCTTCCGGGGCCCGACAGCAGCAGCTCGATCCAGGCGTCCTCGGCCTCCCGGGTCGCCTCGACCTCGTCGAAGCCCTGGTCGAGCGCGTGGCTGACGATCGTGGCGATGGTCCGGCCGGCCTCGGTGAGGTTGTGCGGGATGTTGGAGATGAGGTTCGCGCCCTGCGTGGGCTGGACGACGAAGACGTTCGGGAAGCCGTGCACGTGGATGCCGTGCAAAGTGCGCATGCCGTCCGCCCAGCGGTCGGTGAGCCGGAGGCCGTCGCGGCCGGTCAGCTCGTAGCCGGCGCGCCGGGTGTAGTCGGTGGTCACCTCGAAGCCCGAGGCGTAGATGACGCAGTCGACCTCGTACTCGACGCCCGCGGCCACCACCCCGCGCCCGGTGACGCGCTCGACGCCCTTGCCGTCGGTGTCCACCAGGCGGGTGCCCGGCACGTTGAAGGCCTGCAGGTACTCGTCGTGGAAGCAGGGACGCTTGCAGAGCTGACGGTACCAGGCCTTGAGCTTCGCCGCGGTCTGCGGGTCGGCGACGATCGCGTCGACGCGGGCCCGGATCTCCTCCATCTTCTCGAAGTCGGAGTCCTCGTACGCCTGCGCCATCTTCTCCGGGGTCAGGTCCTCGGGCGGCAGGGCCGCGATGCGGGCGCGGACGCGGCGGGCGATGTCGGTCCAGCCGTCCATCACCAGGTCCTCGTCGACCAGGCCGCCGGTCTGGTTGCCGGTGAAGTTCTCCAGCCAGCGCTGCTGCCAGCCGGGGGTGGCGATCCCGGCGAACCAGGCGGGGTCGGTGGGCCGGTTGTCGCGTACGTCCACCGAGGAGGGGGTGCGCTGGAACACGTACAGCTCGGCGCAGGCGCGGGCCAGGTGCGGCACGCACTGGACGGCCGTCGCGCCCGTGCCGATGACGGCGACGCGCTTGTCCGCCAGCCGGTCCATGGGCGCGCCGGTGGGGTCGCCGCCGGTGTAGTCGTAGTCCCAGCGGCTGGTGTGGAACGAATGCCCGCGGAACTCGTCGATGCCCGGGATGCCAGGGAGTTTGGGCACGTGCAGCGGGCCGATGCCCATGACCACGAACCGGGCGGTGAAGGCGTCGCCGCGGTTCGTCCGCACGGTCCAGCGCGACCGGGACGCGTCCCACTCCAGGTCCTGGACCTCGGTGTGGAAGAGCGCGTCGTCGTACAGGCCGTAGTGCTTGCCGATGCGGCGGCAGTGTTCCAGGATCTCGGGCGCGTGCGCGTACTTCTCCGTCGGCATGTGGCCGGTCTCCTCCAGGAGCGGCATGTACACGAACGACGCGGTGTCGCACTGGGCTCCCGGGTAGCGGTTCCAGTACCAGGTGCCGCCGAAGTCGCCGCCCTTCTCGACGATCCGCACGTCGCCGACCCCCGCCTCCCTGAGCCGGGCGCCGGTGACGAGCCCGGCGAACCCGCCGCCGACGACGGCCACCGTCACGTGGTCGGTCTTCGGTTCGCGCTCGGTCCTCGGCGTGTACGGGTCGTCGAGGTAGTGGGCGAAGCGGCCGGTGAGGCGGACGTACTGGTCGTCGCCGTCCGGGCGGAGCCGCTTGTCGCGCTCTTCGAGGTATTTGCGGCGGAGGGCTTCTTTGTCCATACGTCCTCCGGGGACGAGGTTCCGAATTCCAGAATGTCATTCGCGAATCTCGTTCGACAAGGCCCGCGGACGGGCGAAGCGGGCCCGCAGCCGGCCGAGGACCGGCGGACCGCCCGCGAAGCACCACAACGCGATCACCGGATCGCAGATGGCGCAGCCGAAGGAGGAGTCCGCGGCGAAGGGCAGCAGCGGGCTGCCCTGGAGGTGGTGCAGCACGTCCCAGGCGGTGTGCAGCAGCCAGCCGATGCCGATGAACGTCCAGCTCTCCAGCCCGCGGTAGGCGACGTAGGTCATCACGACCGGCAGCAGGAACTCCCAGTAGCCGAGCCCGCCGCCGCTGAGGTAGGCGGCGCCCGCGCCGGCCACCAGCACGGCGTTGGCGCGGCGGCCGTGCGGCTCGGGGATCAGGGAGACGAGGGAGACGGCGACCAGGCCGATCAGGATCGGCATGAGGATGGACATGGGGCACTTCCTGCCGGTTTCGAGGGGAACGCAGCCAGGCTAGGCGGGCCGTCCGGACCGTCACAGTGGCTGGTTCGACAAACACCGACGAGTTCCCGCCAACCGCCCGCCGCCTGGCCTAGCGTGGCCGCATGCACACTGTGGCGGTCCTGGCCCTCGATCACGTGGTGGCGGCCGACCTGGCGATCCCGGTCGAGGTGTTCGGCCGTGCCCGGCTGGCCGACGGGAGCCGCCCGTACCGGGTCCAGGTGTGCGCGGCGACGCCGCAGGTGCCCGCCGACGCCTTCACGATCGTCGCGCCCCACGGCCTGGAGGCGCTGCGCACCGCCGACACGATCATCGTGCCCGGCTGCTCGGAACAGGCCGTCCCGCCGGGGCCCGAGGTGCTCGCGGCGCTGCGCGAGGCGGCCGCCGCCGGCACCCGCGTCGCCTCCATCTGCGTGGGGGCCTTCACCCTGGCCGCCGCCGGGCTGCTCGACGGGCTGGGCGCGACCACCCACTGGATGGCCGCCGACCGGCTGGCCGAGCTGTTCCCCGACGTCGACGTGCGGCCCGACGTGCTCTACGTCGACAACGGCCAGATCCTGACCTCGGCCGGCGCCGCCGCCGGGCTCGACCTGTGCCTGCACCTCGTCCGGCGCGACTTCGGCTCGGCGGTCGCCGCGGACTCGGCCCGCCTGTCGGTGACGCCCCTGGAGCGGGAGGGCGGCCAGGCCCAGTTCATGGCGCACACCCGGCCGCCCGTGCCCCAGGGCTCGCTGCTGGAGCCGGTGCTGGCGTGGATCGAGGACAACCTCGACGGCAGGGTGACCCTGGCCGCGATGGCCGCGCACTGCGGGATGAGCGAGCGCACGTTCGGCCGCCGGTTCCGCGAGCAGACCGGCACCACGCCGCTGCAGTGGCTGCTGCGCGCCCGGGTGCGGCGGGCGCAGTTCCTCCTGGAGACGACCGACCACGGCGTGGAGCGGATCGCCTCGCAGTCCGGGTTCGGCTCGGCAGTCGCCCTCCGCGAGCGGTTCAAGCGGGTGGTCGGCGTGCCGCCGCAGTCCTACCGCGCCTCTTTCCGGCCTCTCGTCACGGACGAGCCTCTCGTCACGGACGCAGCGCCGTGAGCGCGCTCTCCCAGACGTAGGTGTCGTTGCCGTCGCCCGCGCTCGGCGTGTGCGGCTCGAACTGCCCCGGTCCGATCAGGACGCGCACCCCCTCCGACCGCAGCTCCTCGACGCTGCGCCGGAAGGGCGCGCGGGCGGCGAGCGCGCTGTTGACGAACGGCAGCACGACCACGGGGATGCCGAGCCCCGGAGCCTCGGCCAGCAGCCCGAGCGCGTAGGTGTCGGCGACGCCCATGGCGAACTTGTTGATCGTGTTGTACGTGGCCGGGGCGACGATGATCGCGTCGGCCCTCGGCGGCCTGGGCTCGTGCGGCTTGCGGTAACGGCTGCGGACCGGGCGCCCGGTCAGGCGCTCCAGCTCCGGCACGTCGACGAAGCCGAGCGCCGACGGCGTGGCGACGACCTGGACGTCCCAGCCCTCCTCCTGGGCCGGGACGACCAGCCTGGCCACGTCGCCGGCCGGGCCGGCCGCGCACACGATGACATAGAGACTGCGTGCCGGTGTCTTCACGATTGAGATCGTAGGACGCCCGCCGCCCCCTCGACCTCGCGTACGCGGACGGCGACCTCCGGCGTGAGGTGGCGGGCCAGCACCTCCAGGGCGGCGGTGACCTCGCGGACCGCCTCGGGGGCCGGATCGGGCAGGGCTGCGGCGAGGGCGTCGTCGATCGTGGCGGCCCTGACCTCGGCGACCCGGGCGGAGGGCGTCGCAGCGGGACGGATGAGCCGCCGCCGCCGGTCGGCCGGATCAGGCACGCCCTCGATCGACCCCGTGGACTCCAGCCGGGCGACGGCCGTGGACACCTGGCTCTGCGGCAGGCCGGTCCGCGCCGCGATCTCGCTGACCGTCGTGCCGGGGTGGGCGACCACGTCGCCGAGGACGACGAGCACCGTACGGACCGAGCCCCGGGGGCCGTCGCCCTTCGGCTGGGGCATCGCCTGCTCGCCGATCTTCATGAGGGTGCGGCCGAGCAGGAACAGTTCGACTCCGTTCATGAAGTCATGATACATCTATATCGATGCATCGATTTAGATGCTTTTTTCCCTAGCGGAGGAGACCCCCATGAACGCCCTTCCCGTCCCAGGCGCCACCCTCCACTTCCAGGTCGAGGGCAGCGGCCCGGTCCTGTTGTTGTCGCAGAGCGGCGAGGGCGACGCCGATCGCACCGCCGACCTCGTGCCGCTCCTGGCCGACGCCTTCACCGTCGTCACCTACGACCGGCGCGGCCTGTCGCGCAGCACCCTCGACCCCGCCGCGCCGCCCGTCACCATGGCCGACCACGCCGACGACGTCGCGCGGCTGCTCGCCGAGGTCGCCGACGGGCCCGCCCTGATGGCCGGGTTCAGCATGGGAGGCGCGATCGGCCTGCGGGTCGCGGCCCGCCACCCCGGCGTGCTCGGCACGCTGGTCGCGCACGAGCCCGTGCTGCCGAACCTGCTGCCCGCCGCCGGCCGCGCCGAGCACGTGGCCGAGCTGGCGGCCATCCAGCGGGCGTACGCGGACGGGGGGCTGGCCGCGGCCTTCCCCGCGATCACCCGGCACCTCGGCATCGACCCGGCCCACGACGAGACCGAGGACGGCCTCACCCCGCAGCCGCTCACGGCCCGGCGGCAGGCCAACTTCGGGTTCTTCATCGGGACGGAGTTCACGGCCGTCATGGAGGACGACCTCGCCCCGGCGGAGACGGTGGGCACCGGGACCCGGGTGATCCCGGCGATCGGCCTCGCCACCCGGCCGTCGGTGCACACCTACCGCTGCGCGCTCGCGCTGGCCGAGCTGCTCGGCGTCGAGCCGGTCACGCTGCCGGGCGGCCACAACGGCAACACGGCCTTCCCGCGCGCGACGGCTCGGGCGCTCAAGGAACTGCTCGCTCCCGGCCAGTGAACATACGGCCGGCTGGACACGTGGTCAGCGGCCGCAGGTGCGGAGCATGTTGGACAGCGCCACGCGCTCGCTGCGCGTCACGAACAGGCGGTAGTGGTGTTTCACGGTGATCCACGAGGTCGCGTAGCGGCACCAGTAGGCGCGGCGGCGCGGCCGCCAGCTCTGCGGCCCCTGCCCGCCCTTGGCGATGTTGGCGGAATGGCTGACGGTGACCAGCTCAGGACGGGTGAGATCGTTGGCGAAGGCCCGCCGCCGCGCCTGGCTCCACCTCTTGGCGCCCGAGCGCCAGGCGTAGGCCAGCGGGACGACGTGGTCGACGTCCACCATGCGCTCGCTCTTCAACCGCCTGCCGTCGTACGGGCTGTACCAGACGCCCTTCACCGGATGGCAGGCCGCGTTCCTGCGCACCCGCCGCCCGTCCCGGGCCAGGACGGTCTCGCGTACGTCACACCTTCCCTTGTGACGTCCCCACCTGGGCTGGAACCGGCGATGGGTGTAGCCGCGCAGCGATAAGGGCCTGGCGACCCGTAGCTGGGCCAGCATGCGGCGGGCCCGCGCCGCACCGGCCTGCGCGCCTGCCTGGGCGCGCGCGCCGGACTGCGCCGCGGCCGGCTGCGGCGCGGCGACGACCTCGGTGATCGGGATGACCAGAAAGGCGAGGACGGCCATCAGGACGGCCCGTCTCAGGAAGATCATGCTTTACCCCATACCCACCCACGACGGACCTCCTCCAAGTGGATGGCCAGCCCTCCGCAAGTGGGGGTGCGTACCTTCCCGAACCATGAGAAAGCTCCCTCTCCTCCTCGCCGCCCTGACCGCCGCCTCCGCCACCACGCTGCCCGTGCTGCCCGCGACCGCGTCCCTCGCGTCGGCCTCCACCGCCGGGAAGACGCTCTCCTTCCGCGGCATGACGCTGCGGATCCCCGCCGACTGGAAGGTGCACCGGTCCGGCGACCACGTCGTGGTGGTGACCGGGTTGTTGTGCAAGAAGCCGGAGCCGTTCGCGCCCGACTGCGAGAGCTTCTGGATCTTCGGCCCGAAGGACTACACGAACGTGCCGGTCGGCGGCGGGTCCGTCACGTACACGGGCAAGCAGCAGTTCCATCCGTTCAGCGGGGTGATCCCGTGCCCGTTCAACTCCAACCTGAGCTGGTATCCCGGCGAGAAGGCGTCCTACCGCGGGCTGCGGCCGGTGGGCTCCGGGCACAAGGCGACGTACACCACCTGGCCGAACCGCTGCGTGACGAACGACACCGGCCGCACCACCGCCAGGTGGAACGAGAAGGAGTGGTTCCTGCCGCGGTCCGGGATCCTGGTGGTGGACGCCTGGAACACCTACGGGCTGGCCGGCGTGCTCAAGCGCGCCACCTGGAGCTGATCCCGCACGTCCCGATTTCCGGCACCATGGGCGGTGGTTCGGTGATGCGGGGTGAGGGATGACGAGCCGGTTCTTCATCGGTGAGGGGTACGCGTCGTACCAGGGGCCGTCGGCGGACAACTCGCTCCATCGTCACGCCGCCTACCAGGTGACGGCCGCCGTGGAGGGCGAGGTGACCGTCATCGACGAGCGGGGGGCGTGTCATCGCGGGCCTGCCCTGATCATCCCGCCCATGGTCCGGCACCGCATGCCGGGGGCGCCGGACGTCCGCATCTGGTTCGTCGAGCCGCAGTGCTCGTACGCGTCCGCCCTGCGCGACCGCTGCACCTCGGCCTCCGACCGGTTATCCACCGGCTCCGGCCTTTCAGCCGCGGGAGGCAGCTCCCCCACCGGCTCGGGCCTTCCGCCCACCGTCGGCCCCGGCTCCCCGTCCGTCGGCGGGGTGATCACCGCGGCCGCCGACCTGCATGCCCTCCGTGAGGAGGACTTCCGTCTGGTGGCGGAACCTCGGCCGTCCCGGGCGCTCGATCCGCGCCTGATGATCGCGATGGAGGCGTTGACGTCGCGGAACCTCCTGGTCGCCGACGCGGCCGCGCAGGCCGGGCTGTCCCCCCAACGCCTGCGCGCCCTGGCCCGGCTGCAACTCGGCATGCCGCTCGCCCGGTGGCGCATCTGGCGGCGGCTCACCCGAGCGGCCCGCGCCCTGGCCGACGGCCGCTCGATCGCCGAGGCCGCGCTCGACGGCGGCTTCGCCGACCAGGCCCACTTCCACCGGCAGCTGCGCGACATGCTGGGGCTCACGCCGGCGACCGTGCTGCCGCTGCTGCGCCGGTCAGCCGCGGGCGGCCACGTAGACGGAGATCGAGCCGGTCAGCCGCGGGCGGCCACGTAGACGGAGATCGAGCCGGTCACCGTCCGCACGACCTCCGCCTCCCGGACGTCCGCGAACCCCGCGCCGGTCATCAGCTCCGGCAGCACGCCGTCCGCGTTGGGCTGCGTGTCCCGCACCCCGTCGGCCAGTTGCACGACACGGAACGCCAGCCGCATCGATGCCGTCCGCTGCCACCCGTAGTCGGCGATCACCAGCTTGCCGCCCGGCCGCAGCACGGCGTGCATCGAGGCGAGGATCGCGCGTTTCATCGGAAGCGGACATTGGTGGAGGACCAGGCTCGACACCGCCGTGTCGGCCGAACCCGGCCCCAGCAGGCCGGTCAGCGCGTCCCCCATGCCGAGCCGCCATTCCGGGGCCGTACCGCTCGCCCTGCTCTTGCGTCGCGCCTGGGCCAGCGTCTCCGGATCGGGGTCGACGCCGATGATCCGGGCCCGCGGTTCGAGGCGGTGCAGCAGCATGGCCTGCGAACCGGTGCCGCAGCCGACGTCCACGATCGTGTCGTCGGGCCTGGGGGCGACGTGCATGGCCACCAGGCTGCGCCACAGCCGTTCCCGCGTCAGGGCGACCACCGGGTCGTACAGGCGGGTGAACTTCAGGCGTCCGAGGGCGGGGGTGAAGGTCTGTTGCGACATGAGCGCAGTCTCAGCCGTACGCCGCCCCCCGGTCTTGAACAGAACGCTCGCGCGTCGACGCCGCTACTCGCATTCCCGGGTTAGGGCTTCGACGTCCTGCAGCCCGTATTCGGACCAGAGCCGCGCCCCTTGCGACACGCACTCGTGGTCCCACACCTGGCTGACTCCCGGCATCTTCGCGAGCCGGTGACGCCAGGGGCCTCGGTTCACCTCCGGCTGTATCGACAGCCGATACGACTCGGGCATGTCCGACACCCTGGTAGCCGCGACCAACGTCTCATTGTCCGCGTACGTCTCGGCGAAGTGGCGATAGGCCGTCTGCTGGTCCTCGTATTCATACGATTCGAGGCCGGGAATTCGCTCGATGACGGCGACGATCGCCTTCTTCTCCTTGGCGGTGGCGGCTTTCTTGTTCGCCCCTCCCCGCCCGTGCCGGCACTCGGGCAAGGAGGTATCGCCCGTGCAGAGGAACACGGAGACTTCCACACTCCAGTACGGCCGGGTCACGCGACGGGTCTCCAGCTGATCGACCACCAGTGCGACCCCGGGCCGCCGATCCGCCGCATTCACGACGCGAGTCCGATCAGCCACCTCGGAGACCCGGATCCAGAACGACTCCGGCATGTCCTTGGCCCGCACCTCGGCCAGCATCTTCCGCTGACCGGCGAACTCCCGCCGGAACCCCGCGTAGGACGCCGCCCGGCTCACGAACCGGACCTCGGTCACGCCGGGCGTGGAGTTCAGGAAAGCCTCCATGTCGCGCCGCTGTCTCGCCGTCGCATGCCGTTTGTCACACCCGCGCGCGGAGGGCGTACAGAGGAACACCGCGATTTCACCGTTGTCAGCGGCGACGCCCGCGGGACCGGGCTCCACCTCGGCCGACGCGGCCGGCCCTGCCATTCCCGACAACGCCACGACACTCGCAACCAGCACCCGCCAGAACCAACGTCTCACCGGACTCCTCGCACCACGAAAATATTCACCTGCGCCTGCGCGGGCGTCGCTGACGTACCGGCGCGGTCGAGGAATCGTAGCCGGACCATCGCAACATCAGGATGGACAGGCCGACGACCGTAGTCACCGCACCGGAGAACAGGCCCAGAAACGCCAGGACGCTTTCGCCTTCCGGATCGCCTATCCCGGACGGGCCGGTCTCGACCCATTCGCCCATGGCCCATGCCTGAGTGGCGACCAGCACCCCGAAAAGGGTCGTGACCGTCCCCAGCAGATAGCCAGGAGTCCGCGCCCATGCCCCTTTCACGGCGAGCACGAACCCCCCGACCAGCGCGATCGGCACGGTGACGAACTGCCCCATCTCCAGGGCCATCAGCGTCGAGAGCCGCGCATGCTCAAAATCGTCCGCACGTAGCGGCGACCACAGGACCAGGCACAGCGCGGCACCGGCAAGAAGGCCTATCGCGAACAACCGGAGCATCGCCACGGGCAGCATGATCCCGGACCAACCCACCGAACCACCAGACGTTTGACCATACTCATCGACCGGCGGACCGCCCGCTCCAAACCGGGTGGTACGGTATGCGTCATGCGGATGATCCACTCATTTCTCGGCTGGTGGCGCCCCTAACCGGGCGGCACTGCTCATCCGCGCAGACCTGACAAAGCGGCCGCCCCGTCCCGGGCGGCCCGTCGGTGTCCTCATTCCTCGGCCGATCCAGGACGACAGGCGGCTCCCGACCTGAGGGAGCTCCACCGATGCCACGACGTCTCACGGGTTTCACGCCGTCCGGCGACCTGCACCTCGGCAACTACTTCGGCGCCATCGCGCCGATCATCGCCGGTCAGACCACCACGGACACCGTCGTCTTCATCTCCGACCTGCACGCGCTCACCCTGGACCACGACCCCACCCAGGTGCACCGGCGAACCCTGGAATTCGCCACCCTGCTGCTCGCCGCCGGCACCGACCCCGAGTCCTGCCTGTTCCTCGTCCAGTCGCACGTGCCGGAACACACCGAACTGCACTACCTGCTCGAATGCACCACGGGCTACGGCGAGGCCCAGCGGATGATCCAGTTCAAGGAGAAGTCCGGCCGTCAGCAGCAGGTCCGCATGTCGCTGCTGACGTACCCGATCCTCATGGCCGCCGACATCCTGCTGTACGACACCGACGAGGTCCCCGTCGGCGAGGACCAACGCCAGCACGTCGAGCTGGCCAGAACCGTCGCCCAGCGGTTCAACACCCGGTACGCCCCCGTCTTCACCGTGCCCACGGCGGTCAACCCGCCGGTGGCCGCCCGTCTCATGGACCTGACGTCCCCGGCCGACAAGATGAGCAAGTCGGCCGCCACGCCGGGCGGCGCCCTGCGCCTGCTCGACGAGCCCGACGTGCTGCGGCGCAAGGTGATGCGCGCGGTCACCGACGCGGACAACACGGTCGCGTACGACCCCGACCGCAAACCCGGCGTCTCGAACCTCCTGGCCATCCTGGCCGCCTGCACCGGCCACGCGCCCGAGGACCTGGCGTCCCGGTTCGACCGCTACGGCGAGCTCAAGGAGGCGGTGGCCGACGCGGTGGTGGCCACCCTCACCCCCATCCGCGACCGCTACCTGCACCTGTCGGAAGACCCCGGCCACGTCCAGAAGGCCCTGCGGGCCGGCGCCGAGCAAGCCCGCGACCTGGCCGGCGCCAAGGTCCGTCAGGCCAAGGCAGCCATCGGCCTGCTCCCCGCCTGACTGCGACTCAACCCCGCACCACGCCCGCCTCCGACCCCGCACCGGAGGCGGGCACGCGCCCCCCGCCGATCAGGACATGGACCCCGTCAGAGCCCTCGCAAATCCGCCCGAGCACCCGCAGAAAACGACGACCGTGCGAATACAGGTTGTTCTGGGGCAGCCAACCGGTGGTGCGGCTGATGCCGGCCTCTTGCAGATCCTGACGGACGCGTCGGCCGAGCAGACCGGCGACCGCCTGCCCATGACGGCTGCGCGTGATTTTGAACTCAGTGAGCCTGCACGTGTCCGGTGACGGCTGTTGCAACTGGATCTCCACTGTGCCGAGCACTTCTCCGGCCATCGGATGGCCTGGCAGCCGCTTCTCGTAGGACCAGCGGCGCAGGTCCCCCACGCGTGCCTCGTCGAGGGGTAGCGCCTGTCGTACGTGTGTCTGGCCGTCGTCCCCCACTACGGCGACGTACCGGACCCGGTTGTCGGAGCAGGGGGTGAGGTGCAGGTGATCACCTGAGCAGAGCGGATCCCAGTGGTAGGCGAACCAGATCAGCGACGAGGCGAGCTCAGGGTAGGCGCCGGCCCATCGGTCGTCGAAGAAGAACCACTGTTCGTACGTCCCGTGGCCGCCGTGGACGAACATCTGGGCCACGTGCTCACCCGTCCGGACAACGGTCCCGTCGCGATCAGTCTCAAGGAGCCGCAGCGCTTCGGCATGCGAGTGAGGCAGGGCATGCTCCTCGCCCGACCCCCGCGGATGCTCGGGCCATCGGCTGCAACGCTCCAGCGCGGCCACTACGCCGTCCTCGCCGGGCGCGACCAGCACACGCAGAACACGCAGCTCTTCGGGCCACTCCTCGGTGGAGGCGTCCAGGTCCCGTAGCGCCGCGCCGAATCGCGACAGTCGTACACCGGGCAACACGTGAGTGGGATTCCAGCCGATGCTGTCGTGCCTCGCCTTGCAGGTGAGCAGTACCGCGAAGACGCACCCTGCCTCCGCAGGCGATCGTTCGGTCAGCTCGGTGACCCGCAGCGGCGGCGTGAACGTCGTGGCGCCCGCAACGGCATCAGCCACCTCGGGCAGCGGCCCGTCGTGCACGGCGAAGGCCCACCGCCCCGGATCCGCCGCGACCGCGGCGTCATCGACGAGATAGTAGGCCACGTCATAGTCCAGCCCGTTGGCGAGCACGCGAACGCTGTGCTCGTCGACGTTGCACTGATAGACGTCCGGGATCCGCGTTCTGGCAAGAGTGCGGAGCTCCTGCATGGTCGCGGGGACCGGACCACCCTCCGAGAAGAGACAGTCCAGCCCATGGACATTCGCCCCCAGCTCCCGCATGAGCCGGTCATGGGTGTCCTGAGCCGCGGTATCACTCCAAACGTTCCGGACCCACTCCAGGACCGTCGGCTCGGCCAGGCGCCGGACCGACTTTCCCAACATCCCTTGGTCCCAGGATCGATAGACCACGTACACGGGCGGCCTCTCACGGCTGAGCAGCATGATCACGGCCACATTGCCCGAGCTTGTGGGCATTCACAACTCGCGCGAAGCAGGGCAGCGGTCAAGGCGGGAAAGCAGGCTGCCGACTCCAGCCCGCGGCTCGCCGTCGTACAGGCGGGCCCCAGACGTCATCCCGGGCCATTCTGTTCACGAGCGCCGTACGGCGGGCAGCGCGGCGCTGCGTCGCCTCCCGCGGCGAACTCGCCGCGGTCACCGCCGACCTCAGCTGAGCACCTTCCCCTCTGCCGACGGACACCCCGGGCCCCGGCGTCAGAGCAGCGCCAGGATGACGGCGCCGGTAACCACCAGGAGGAACATGACGACGCCCGCGTGATCGAGCGTCGTGTAGTTGCAGTTGACGAGACCCGGCTTGGCGAGGTCTTCCGTGCTCCGGCAGTCCATCGGCAGGTACTCGGTCAGCAGCCACCACGCCAGGGCGAGCGGCAGGGTCGCGGGCACGCCGAGCGCGAGATTGACCAGGGCGGGGCCCAAGAGCCCGCTCCTTGCTCCTCCCTCACGCCGAGAAGGCGGGTCCGTCCTGCGCACAGCCATCGAAACGCCCTCTGCTCTTCGGTAACCCGCCAGGGGCATCATGACCTACCACGCCCGGCCGACCGTCATCGGCTGGCCTGTTCCCATGCGACGCCTACAGGCAGCTCGGCAGCGGGACAGGCCGTCAATCACGCAGGCGAATCGCGGCTTCGATGCGAAGCCCGACACCGATCCCAGCGAAAATGAGCGTCCCGAGGAGAGCATGGGTGGAGAGCTCTTGCTGGAAAATGAGATCGAAAGCGGTCACCACCGCTGCAAGTATGAAAGCGGCGTTCCCCAGGGCTCTCACGGTAAGGGCATCAGCTGCATTTTTCGGGGTGGCGGCGTCGGCAAGGAATTCCCACCCGAGCAGCTGCCTGTTCAGGTGTCGCGACTGTGGGATCCACATGGCGTACGCGGACCACACCTGACCTCGGTCGTGCACGTCGAGCCCCTATTGGGACGGCATCTGGTTGGCATTTATCGAGGCTCGTTCAGCGTCGGTCAGGCCGGCTTCCGCGAGGATGGCCTGGACCGTCGCGTTCTTTCCTCGGACGTAGTCGTCGATGTCGGCGGCGTTCCCGGCAACGTGCTTCTTCACCATGGCGTACTGGTCGCGAAGTCTCGCGTTGGTCCGCAGGATGTCTCTGACCGCGAGGTGATTGCGGAGGGACAGCGAACCGTCGACGATGACGTAGGTGTGGGTCCCGGCGAGTCGTGCGGGTGCCTTGAAGGCCCATCTCTGGGGGATCCCCCGCTCGCCCAACGGCGAGAACCCCAGGCCGATCAGGACGTCCGTGGCGGCGGCGACATCCTGCTCCGCCACCACGATGTCGCAGTCGATGATCGGCTTGGCGGCCAGCCCGGGGACTGACGTGCTGCCGACATGTTCGATGGAGATCACGGCGACTTCGGCGGCTGCCAATGCCTCGGCGTACTCCCTGCGCAGCGCCTCGAACCGATCCGGCCATGTGGGGTCATAGTCGACTATCGCGATCACGGCTGGAGCCTAGTGGGCGGACAGGCATGCGTGAGCGGTGCGCAGGAAAGTCCGACTGCCGGCCACGTTCCGTTCGGGCCGAACACGCGGTGATCCACTACACCCGATCGACCCGGCACAGACGCCGGCGAGCCACCGTCCGGGACCGGCCCCCGCCGCGCGCCCGGACGGCGGGCGGGGTGAGGGCCGCGGTGCCGTTCTTCCGGTGCCCCCTGTCGGGCGGGACGCCGTCCGACCTCGTGCCCCCGTGGTCAGGAGGGTTGGTGGCCGCGATCAACGGTGGTTGGGCGGTCATAGACGCCGACCGCCCACTCGCCGGGCTGTTCGCCGACCTCCGCCGAGAGGCGTTCGAGCACGTCAGGGCGGAAAAGCGAGGCGCCGGCCGCCGGCTCGTCGCATGTCGCCCCCTTCCGGGACGGCAGGCAGCGGCCGAGTTCTTCGGCGACCCTGACGACGGGGGCGTCCGCGGGGAAAACCCATACCTGGATCGTCTGCCGGCCCTTGAGCCATTTGGTCGGTGCCGACAGCCGGTCGTGATGGCCGCCCACCCCGGCTCCGCACCGCCCGGCCGTGCCGCCCGCTTCACCGCTCCTGAGCGGGGCCGAAACGACGACCCATGCTCGGGGATCAGCACAAACCACCTTGTAACCGGTGGAGAAGCTCGTCGGCGTGAAGGTCACGCTCTTGCGGACGCCTGTCGTACCGAAGCGCTGGGTGTGGATGAGGGGAAGGGTGAACTTCTCGGCTCCCAGCACCACGGGGAACGTCTTGGGCAGCTCCGGGGGCGTCTGGATCCGCGCCGAGCTGGGCGGCGCGGCCACCGCGGCCTGGTCGGTCCGGTCGGGGCCGGTCAGCATGACGGCAGCGACGGTGGCGACGGCCAGCACCCCGACGTTCAGCGAACGCCGGACCCGCCGCATCCGGCGGCCTCGGCGGACGATCGCGTCGAGGTGGGGGACCGGTTCCCTATTGGTCGCGTCATGGGCGTACGTGTCCAGGAGCGTGCGCAGGTTGCTCTCCGTGTGCCTCATCGCTGGAGCTCCTTCAGATTCATGGTGCGGATGTCCGGATCGACGCGCAGACGGGTCAGCGCCCTGCCGAGCTGGCTCTTGACCGCGCCCAGCGAGCAGCCGATGATGTCGGCGATCTGGGTGAGCGTCCGTCCCTCGAAATAGTGCAGGACGATCACCGCCCGCTGACGGGGCGACAGCGTGGCGATGGCCTTCCACAGCGCCGCCTGGTCCCCCACGGCGGCCGCGTGGTCCTGCGGGTCGGCCGTCTCGGGCAGGGTTTCCACCGGCACCTCGCCACGCCACAACCGACGCCACCAGGTGGCGTGGGTGTTGACGATGATGCGATAGACGTACGGATCGGGGTTGCCCTCGATCCGCCGCCAGGCCACCCAGGCCTTGGCCAACGCCGTCTGCACCAGGTCCTCGGCGGTGCCCCAGTCCCTGGTGAGGAGGTACGCCATCCGGCACAGCCGTAGATGGCGATGCGCCACGTACTTGGCGAACCCGTCGTCCATCAGTCATCTCCGTCTCGTCGTCTCCGGCGATGACTACAACGTGGGTGGCACGTACGGATGACAGGCGCCGCGGTGAGCGCTCACGTCGAGGCCGGGCAGGCGTAGATCATCAACTGCCGGTGGCATCGACGCCCAAGGCGCTTATCGCGTATCCGCTCACGTCTCCTCGCATGGGTACGGCCCGCCGTAGGCGTTCGGGCGCGGCGCCGAGGACGCGCTGAATGCACCGGAGACCGTCACCACTCTCAGGGCAGCCAGGCGACTGGACCCTGTGGATCAGACCGGAAGAATACTGGCCTGACCTCTCTGGGAGGATCGTGGTCGTACTCCCCAGGATGCGGGGACTGCCCCTGGCGAAGGCTCCTCCGACGGATCGTGGCTGCTCAAGCAGCACCTCATACGCTGTGATCATGTCGGTCAGCCCTGACTGGAGTGCGCCCATGACCAGTTCAGAGGAACTTGAGCGAGAGAACGCGATAGTTCTGGATGCGGTCCAAGCATTATTGGGCCTTGTTTCTGCTGACGTCATTGCCGTCGCAGTCTGCGTGGAGACGGATCGCGTCGGATTGCACTTCTGGGTTCGACGCCGTACCAGTGAACTCGACGAGGACATCGAGGACGCGATTTTCGAGCTCGACGCTCTTCTCTCTGGAGAGGGCCCCCTCATCGAGTCACGAATCCATGACGGGCCACCCGATTCGACGATGCTGCGTTCGTACGGTCGGATGATCTATTGGGCGAAGTGCTAGGCGCGCTGTAGCTCAACCGCGTTCCCCGCGACTCCCCCACCAGCCCCCTGATTCGCCCCCATGTCGAACCGCCGACGACTTACAGGGAGTCAGTCGTCAAGGCCCCCAAATCTGAGCGTCGACCTGCGGTGGAAACTCGAACCGCGCATACCTGAGCCCAAGACCATCGAACGTACTTAGGAGCCTGGAGCGGTTAACGGTGACGGACAGCCGCTTCAATGCGCAGAGTCAACCCAACCAGGACCACGAGCGTGAAGACTCCAAGGACCTGCCAGGGGGGCTCACCATCTGCGAAGAACAGGGCTCCTACGCAAAGAGCCAGGCCCAGCACCAGGACAACGGTGCCACACACGCGGAGGGTATCGATCTTGTCCGACTCGGTGGGTGGGGTTAAATGGAGCATCGTTCACCTCGTCCCTACCGCGGTCGTGTCGAGAGCATCCCACGTTGATCCACAATCCGAAAGTGCGTAGTTTGCCGTCTCTACGCCCCGACTGGTCCACGCCTCAGCTTGGGAGCAGACCGCAATCACACCGCCCCAGCAATGTGCGACGGCCAACTACGCGTGGCGATCGTCAAGACTGCATCTGTACGACGGCATTGGGCCAGGTTGGAGCGTTCGGTTCATACGTGCGGGGCGGCCCGATGTCCCGCCGTTCGATCGGGAGCCGATGGCCCGCATGGGCCACACAGCACCCGCGCCGCCCTCAACTGCCAGTGCTCCACGGACGAACGTCAACGCGAAGCAGCACGAAATTTCGACGAACTCACTTGTGGATTTCTCCTGCGAAGTGAATACGCTGCCGGGATGGTCACGAACTATGGGACGTCGGAATCGCAGTTCCCGCCGAAGCGGGTGGTTGGTCAGGAGCGTGGCTGGTATCGAGGTGACTGCCATGTGCATTCGGTTCTCTCGAACGGTGGAGAGCTGACGCCGGAGCAGCTCGCGGCCGGCGCTCGTGCGGCGGGGCTGGACTTCATCGCGACCACTGAGCACAACACCGCAGATGCGCATGGTGCGTGGGGTTCGCTCGTCGGCGACGACCTGCTGGTGATCATTGGCCAGGAGGCCACCAGCCAGACCGGGCACTGGCTGGCGCTCGGCATCAATCCCGGGCAGCTGGTCGACTGGCGGTACGGCGTCCGCGACGACGTGATCGGCAAGCATCTGGATCAGGTACATGAGGCTGGTGGCCTATGCGTGGCGGCCCACCCGTACGCGCCGTACCCCTCTGGCGGCTTCATGTACCCGTTCGAGGGATTTGATGTGGTGGAGGTGTGGAACGGGCTATGGATCTCCGATGAGCCTTGGCAGGCGGACAATGCGGCAGCACTGGCCGAATGGGGCCGGGGCCTGGCCGTCGACATCCGCCGTGGACGGTGGCGACCTGCGATGGGCAACAGCGACACCCATCTGGAGGGCCAGATCGGCAGACCGCACACCGTCGTGCTGGCTGAGGAACTGAGTGCCGACGCAGTCCTCGCCGGCATCCGTGCCGGCCGGAGCTGGATCGCCGAATCGGCCACCGTTGAGCTGTCGCTCCAGGTCTCTGCTGGTGATGGCAGCGCCGATATCGGGGGGCGGCTGGATACCTACGGCGAACCGGCTGTGGTCCGGGTGGACGTCCGTGGTGTGCCGTCCGGCACTGTCAGCTTTCACACCGATCGAGGGACGGTGCACCGCGCAGCATTGCCAGGCGATGGATCAGGCGTCTTGGAGTGGCATACCAATGCGGAGGAATCGTCCTTCGTCCGCGTTGAGGTGCGTCATCCCAACGAACACATGGCGGCGCTCACCAACCCCATCATCCTGAGCTGAAACGACGAAGGGTCAGATGGTGCACCTCCTCCAGACGGAGAACGCGACCCTGTGGGGACAGGTCAGCGACAAGCGCTTCTCCACAGTGGTCAGCGTTGAGTACGACCCGTCAACCGGCGAGCCCATCAAAGCTGAACTGGCGAGCCCGCTCTACCGGCACGAAGAGGAGTAAGAGCTCCTAACGCAATGAGGTCAGGCGTCGCCAGCAGATAAGTGCGCAGGCCAGCTTTAGGAAGGCCTCATGGACGTCGGCGCGGATCTCCCAGCGGATCCGCAGACGACGGAACGCATGGAGCAGGGCGAAGGTCTGCTCGACCACCCAACGTTGTTTGCCGAGGCCGGAGCCGTGATCGGTGCCGCGGCGGGCGATCAGCGGACGGATCTGCAACTCGCGCACCAGGCGGCGGTACTTGTCGTGGTCGTAGCCGCGGTCGGCGAGCACGACGTCGGGACGCTGGCGGGGTCGGCCGCGCTTGCCGCGGACCTTCGGGATGGCGTCCAGCAGCGGGCGAAGCTGGGTGACATCGTTGCGGTTGGCGCCGGTCAAGATCACGGCCAGCGGAATGCCGGTGGCCTCGGTGATCAGGTGGTGCTTGCTGCCTGCCCGTCCTCGGTCGACCGGAGACGGGCCAGTCTGTGCCCCCCTTTTAACGCTCTGATCTGCGAGGAGTCCACCGCGGCCCGGGAGAAGTCGAGCGCGTCAGCGGCCCGCAACTGATCGAGCAGACTTTCGTGCAGCCGCTGCCAGACGCCGGCCTTGTTCCACTCGGCCAGCCGCCGCCAGCAGGTCATGCCCGAGCCGTAGCCCAGTTCCTGCGGCAGGTGCTCCCAAGCGATCCCGGTGTGCAGTACGAACAAGATGCCCTGCAACGCCAGCCGGTCATCCAGCCGCTTACGTCCCGGATGCCGGAACCGCCGCTGACGCTGCGGCAGCAAGGGCTGAATCACCGCCCAAAGCTCGTCGCTGACCTCCCACGGCTTCAGCTTGGCCACCTGCGCCCCTCTCGCTCGGCTACAGCGAGAGATCAAAGCACAACGTAGATCATTCTGTTAGGAGCTCTAAGCCGTGCGGGTCACCTTCGCCACCCAAGCAGCCCCAGGCCGGCCGAACGAGGACTTCGTCGCCGCCACGCCGGACACCGCCGTACTCCTCGACGGCGCAGGCACCCCGCCCGGATTCGACTCAGGCTGCTCGCACGGCGTGGCCTGGTACTCCCACACCCTCGGCTCCACCCTCATCGCCTCGACCAGCCGCGGTCCGAATCCTCTGCCTGAACTCGTCCTGTCAAACTCCGTCCTCGTCCTGGACATCACCGGCACCCCAGACCCGACGGTCATCTGCGACGACCGGGAAGCCCAGATAGGCGCCCACTACAGAGCCGAGATGGACGCCCTCGACTCCGGCAGCGACGCACACGTCTCGGCCCACCGACGCTACGTCGAAACCCTGCGCTCCCACCGCAACCGCGACGGCGGCTTCTGGGTCGCCGCCACCGATCCCCTCGCCGCCGACCAGGCCCTCACCGGCAACATGCCCGCCGACCGAGTACGCGCAGCCGCCCTGCTCAGCGACGGCGCCTCCCGCCTCGTCGACCGCTTCCACCTGGCCACCTGGCGCGAAGCCCTGAACACACTCGACCAGCACGGGCCGGCCAACCTCATCTCCACAGTCCGGACCGCCGAACACTCAGACCCGCACGGCGAACGCTGGCCCTGCGGCAAGACCTACGACGACGCCACCGCCGCTCACATCTCATTCACCACGACGGAATAGGCACGTGATGTTGTCGTGGCGGCGGCCGAAGGCGGCCACCAGGACACTGGTGGCCATGTGCTCCAAGTACCACCCCTGCCCCTCGATCTCCTCGATGAGCTCACCGATCTCGGGGAGAGTTCTTCCTTCGGGCGCCTTGTCCAGAGGGGCAGTGAACCGGGCGACGAAGACCCGCCGCCCCGCCGCATAGGCATGTTCGGCAGCCGCGACGACCTGCTGCTGACTAGGGCTAGCCCCACGAAGCACCATTAATGACGCACCTTTCTGCCATTCATCGAGGGTTGCCTCGATATGACATGCAAAGGGCATAATCCCAGCCCAAGGCGACTGAGCACAGCAAAATTCCGCTCCCTTAGCCGCGGCCCCCTATTCGCCACTCCGAGAAGTCGACCACCAGTAGCGACACCCTGGACAGTTGGGGACTCTGGCTTTCGTCCTCCACGTAGCCACCTGGACAATTCCTCGGAGCGAACCGATCGCACCCGAGCCGCGCTGCCCTCCCAGCACCCCACAGACAAACGCCAGATCAGAAGCCCAGGCCGATGCGGACGCCGTGTTCAGAGGGTGGTGGACGGTCGTCGCAGTGAGCCCGTGTACGGGGACGTTGCTGCCAGGGCTGCTGTCATCGCGTTTGCGGGATCACGACCTTCGTCCGCTACTGTCGCCCGAGTCGATCTGCCGGCAAGCAGGAGAACGGAGAGGCTGTCGTGGGGCAGACACCCCATGCAGAGACGAACCTCCTTGCAGAGGCACTCCGCGCCGGGGCGGTCCTGGCCGTCTCCGGGCCGGTCATCCTGAAGACCTCCCGGATCAGCGCGGCAGAGCTGAACATCGGGATCTGCCGGGGAGCCGACTTCGTCGTTCCCCCTGTGGTCCTGGCAGGTCTCCTGCTGCGCGCCTCGCCACGAACCACGCTCTTCGGGGTCGCGGCGATCAGCATGCCCGGACGTTCCTTGAACACCTTCGGACCATAGACGAACCGCTCTACGCCGCCTTCGTGCTCATGCTGGTCCTCGGCCTCCGCCGTGGTGAAGTCCTCGGCCTCACCTGGGACAGCATCAACCTCGACGGCCAAGAGCTGTGGGTCTCTCAGCAGCGCAACCGCGTCCACGGAAAACTGCTCCACCGGAACACCACCAAGACCACCGACTCAGACGCCTCGCTGCCACTCCCGGCCTTGTGCGTCACCGCGCTCAAGCACCGACGCCGGGTCCAGGAGGGAGCTCGCAAGGAGGCCGGCGACAAGTGGAAGGACTCAGAGCTCGTCTTCACCACCCGGTACGACACACCCGTCGAACCGCGGAACTTCAACCGCTCATTCGAGCTACGCGGCAAGGCCGCCGGTGTCCCACGCATCCGCGTTCACGACACCCGCCACACCTGCGCCTCGATGCTCGCCGCTCTGGGCGTTCACCCTCGGGTGGCAATGCGCATCCTGCGTCACTCGCAGATCTCCGTGGCCATTGCGGTTCTAGGCGTGGGCTATCTGCAAGTCGCCTCCCCAACTTCGGGCGATGACAGCTCCATCCTCGAACTCGAAGGCCGTGCGCATGCGTTGGCCGGACAAGTCATCGAACTCCTCGACCAAGCGCCGCAACCGCTGACCGATGTACCTCACGAAGGGAACTTCATCGGGAGCGATGATCACATCCACGCGACTGCCCAGCTCCTCCATCACGTAGCCCTCCCCCGGCCCCTCGTGGTCGATCCTGAGTTCCCAATCAGCGGCCACACCTAGGTTGACAGTCAACGTCTCGAATCTGAGCCAGACCTCGCCTATGACCGGGGCTTCAGACCGATGTGTGAACTGACTTGCTAGCACGCTCGCCAAGCGCAGATTCTCCAGGGCAGTCACATCCACCGGATCAGCCTAATCCGTAGCCCATCGATGGGCATCGGCTGCAGGGGTTGCTGTATGGCGCTGCTGTACGGAGGTCAAAAAGGCCCTCCCGGATCATCCGGGAGGGCCTTTGAGCTGGAAGTCGCCTTGGGGATTCGACCCCCAGTCCCCTTCATTACGAGTGAAGACACGATCGACGAGAAGACACGCGCAAGGCGCTCAAGTGCCGCGAAGATCATTTAGAACGCTGGAGACAGAAGGATCTATCACAGTAGGCCACCTCTGACCGGGGCGGCTTTCGCAATTCACGGCTTCGTACAGCAACCGCTCTCTACCCTGCCATCGACAAGGCTCGTAACGTCAGCAGTCATGGCAGACGTCGTGATTTGGGTGAAGCCCTACGAACGCAAGAATCACAACCCAGGCACAGAGGGATACAAAGGCCTGTGCGGCTGGCACGGAACGACCTCCGGTCGAGGACCATGTCGCAACGAGCCATACGCGAGCGTGAAACTGAACTACGCGAACTACCAGCCAGTTCAGTCGGTCTGCGTCCAAGCCCTCAAGGAGATCTCACAGCGCTACGGCTTCCCCATCCCGCAAAAGCAGGGCGTGCGCGCAGACGATTGACGCCGTAGCTGTGCCTCGCAGCCGTACCGTGTTGATGCCCGGCATGACGACCATCCCGGAGCCGGAGCGCCCTCGCCGGAGGCAAGAGCACCTGGCTGCGCTTCACACGCGAAAGCACCTCGTGGTCAACTCAGGGAATGTCGGCGATCGTCACAT
Source organism: Nonomuraea sp. NPDC050227 (assembly GCF_044459705.1). Taxonomy (NCBI): domain Bacteria; kingdom Bacillati; phylum Actinomycetota; class Actinomycetes; order Streptosporangiales; family Streptosporangiaceae; genus Nonomuraea; species Nonomuraea sp. NPDC050227. The sequence continues at coordinate 785,958 of NZ_JBITJF010000001.1, forward strand.
CCATCATTGCGGTCACAGGGACCCTCTTAGGTTCTCTGATGACATTTCTACTCCAGCGTCGTTCCATCGATAGATCGGAAAGGTTCGCTCGAGCGGAGAGGCTTCGAGGCGAGCAGATCAAGATCTACAGCGACTTTGCGCGTACAATCCTGGACTTCCGCAGTGCCCAACGACGGGCCTGGAGCGAGCGGGCCAAGAACGCCAGGAACAGCGAGGCCTACCGCACGGCGGTGGATGAGGTCTTGCGCGCACGTGCAGCGGGGTGGACGGCTCTGTATCAGGTAGAACTGATCACAGAGGATGTCGAGATCAGACGACTCGCGAACCACGCCATGGAGTTGGTCAAGAGCATGAACAAGGCCGAGACCTCGGATGAGGTGAAGGCTTTGACTCCGGAAGTCCGCGTGGCGGTGGAGGACTTCGTCCGTGCGGCCGGCGTCATGGTGCGGAAGGTGTAAGTAGGCGTGATCCGAGCGCGGGCGCGCGAGAACGGCCCCCCAGGCCGCACGCGCAGCGTGTGGCCACGCTCGGGCGGCCACTTGACGGCGGCGAGATGCGCCTGGGCCCGCTCAAGTCACGAGTAGGACGCCGGACGGTGAGCATCCCGGCAGTCATCATCCCCGTGCTGACCGAACACCTGGCCACCTACGTCGCCCCACCGGGCGACGCCTTCGTCTTCCTAGGCAAGCGCAGGGCTTCCTGAGGGGCGGCAACATCAGACGCCAGGCCAACTGGGCGGAAGCGCTCGCCACCCGCGACGCGGACCAGAGAATCGCCGACGCGCTGAGCGCTCGCGTAGAAGCCGAACAGAAGAAGATCGCCAAAGGCTAATAGCACGTTAATGGCACGAACGCCGCTTCCCGTGATCAGAGAAGCGGCGTTTTGGCTGGTGGATCCGAGAAGATCCGGCAGGCCGGAGCTGAGGAACGTGTAAGCGGCCATACAACACTCCAGGCCGACGGACAGGTGCATCCAGGCGGATAGCCAGAAGGGTCCCGATAGGCGGACATCGGAAATCCTGGTCGATGGTCACGTAATGCCTTGATCTTGCCGTTACTACCGGAGCTCCTGGAAGCACGACAATGACTGACCGCGATCAAGAGAAACGCAATGCGTCGGCTTATCCCGAGATGCGGCGGTCCTGCTTTGCGACGGCTGGCCACCGCGCAGGACGAACCCGATGACCTCGCCGCGGTGGGGCGTCCGTACCGTCAGCGTGCCGGTGAGGTGGTGTCCGAGAGTCAGCCGGCCTGATCACCGGATCGGACCAATCGGTGTTCCCAGACCAGGGCCGCGACGATACCGATGGCATAGGCGACCAGGTCCCATGGGTCGGGGAACGCACCGACCAGGACACCGCCGATCCCCGGCGGGGTCATGCCGACTATTTGGTAGAACTCGACGGCGACGGCGATCACGGCCGTGGCCAGGGCGCGGCGTGCGGCGGTGGTGCGCCACAGCAGCCCCAAGAACGCGTAGACCAGCATGGTGGCGCCGACGTCGCTCACGTAGCCGCGGATGAACGGTTGTCCCGGGCCCCGGTAGAAGAGGACGAACGCGCCGATGGCGAGGGCGACGCCACCCAGAAGGACCATGGCGCGGCGCATGAGATTACATCTTCTCCGAATCTCAACGATCAGGACGAACCTGATCATAGAGCTCGTCACCTATGGCGCATGCTCATTGCGCCAGGTCGGCGACCCACGTAGGGACGATTCATCCGGAATGCAGCCATCGATCATCCCCGCCCCACCGAGTCGACACGCGGGTGCTCGCTGCTCGACTCATGCAGACGACTTCTCAGACATTCTCGGTGCGTGACGACGGTATGGCTGCCAGGGCCGTCTGCGCTCCTGACATCCATGACCACGCCGTCCCCTGCCGGGCTGAGGACAGTGGGCGTACCGCAGAAATCACACAGCCACTGAAAGCTGTGAAGGTCCTGAGATCGAATCGTCAGACGCGCCCACGCCGGCGGACTCCATCGACGGATCTCTTGCACCACGGCGTCCACCTCCGTCCCAACAGCCGGATACTCGCCAAGCCACGCCCGTCCAGCACCGGAGGGACTGTCGATCGCCGCGCCATCGATCGATGCACCGATGCCCTCGTGACCCACGATCTCCACCATGACGCCCCATGGGTACTGCTGGGTCACTCGGACCCGGACCCGTTGACCAGGGACCAGGTCTGCTCCTGCGGCATCGAATCGCTGCACAAGATCATTGTGTCGTAGGAGCGTGTTGAACCGTTCGCCTACCTCGTTAAGCAGGGCGAATGATGGCTTGAGCTCCTCTAGGCAGAGCCGACGGTTTTACATCTGGTGACTGCTCCGGTCCCGACTTGGCCTTCCATCTGCAACAGGACTAAAGCCCCAACGCTAAGGAGATCTCCGGACGCGAACGCAGAACCTGCGGGTCAGCGCCGTAACTCCGAGACAGGCCCTCGTGGCATCGCCGGTCCCAAACGAGGGGCGACACGTACCTGCGTTGTAAGACCCGTCGATCTACGTGAGCTACAGATAGGAGCTGAAGTGGTCGGCCACGGTGTCTGCCACGACTTCCGCATCGTCGGAGCCATCGACCTCCAGGACTCGGATGCCCAAGCGGCAAGCGGAGCGGACCGCCTCATCGGCGACGAGGCGGTCTCGGGCAAGCCGGTTCTCCTGTGCTCGCTCAGGGTCACTCACCTGGAGGCGGAGGCTGCCGGCACGGGGCAGTTCGCGGAGCTGGCGCTGACGGAATGCTTCGCTCGGCACCATGACGATCATCCGACAGGGCGAGTCGATGATGGGAGCGACCAGTTCGGGACGCAATCCCCAGCCTTCGGCAACGACAGGTCGCCCCGACACCAGGCCGCGCAGGTCGTCCAACGCCCACTCGAACCGCGCGGGAAAGCCGGCCAGGGTCTCGTCGGCCATCTCTTGAGGGGTGGTGTTCACCCAGACGGTCTCCGGGTCAGGATCCGCGGTGGGCTCGCCAAGTCGCACTCGACGGGCGATCCGGCGGTCATTGTGTGCGCGCGCGTCGTGGTAGTCGTAGTGATAGGCGGTCAGCTCGTACCGGATGGCCAGCACCCTGGCAACGGTGGATTTCCCGGCCCATTGCCCACCTCCGATCCAGAGGGCGTTGTGGAGGGTGCCGAACGGATCCCAGACCTCGCTACTTGTGGCGTTCACGGAAACAGCTTGGCGAAGGCACAGGCCAAGAAACAGTCTTGTTGTGCTTGCCCACCCGGATGATGATCGTAGAGAGGGAAGCGCCACCATCTCCGCTTGCAACGTTTTCGGAACGCCCCTGGTGTCGTATCGTCCTCTGCCCCCTGCATGACCGGACCTCAGGCTCCGACAACCGCCCACTCCGCAACACCAACGTCAACCGCCGCGTCTGGACCAAGGCCCTCCAGCACGCCGACCTATCAAAGATCCACTTCCACGACCTGAGGCACACCGGCAACACCCTCGCCACCAGCGCCGGCGCCTCGATGCGAGAGCTGATGGCACGCATGGCCACTCCAGCACCCGCGCCGCCCTCATCTACCAGCACTCCACCGACGAACGCCAACGCGAAGTGGCACGCAAGCCCGACGAACTGGCAAGGGGCGCCCTCGACACATCGGGCACGCAACGGGCACGGCCCCAGAACAAGGCCCACTAACGATCAAAAGCCCAGGTCACGGACCTGGGCTTTTGTATGAGTGGAGCCTAGGAGATTCGAACTCCTGACATCCTGCTTGCAAAGCAGGCGCTCTGCCAACTGAGCTAAGGCCCCTTCGACGAAGATAGCTTACCGGGCCGGGGAAGCCACCCGCGTCGTCCCGAGGTCGTCGCTCAGTACCAGGCCTGGGAAGTCCGCGATGGAGTCCAGGATGTGCGTGGCGCCGCCCTTGAGCAACCGTTCCCTGCTGTGCACGCCGGTCATCACCCCCGCCACCACGGAGGCTCCGGCCCGGCGCCCGCAGAGCATGTCGCTCTCCGAGTCGCCGACGACCGCCACGTGCCGTACGTCCGCCACGCCGAGTCGCAGCACGGCGTGCAGGACCATGTCCGGCCAGGGACGGCCGCGGCCGCCCGCGTCCTCCGGGGAGATGGCGAGGTCGACCTTGTCGTGCCAGCCGAGGACGCCGAGCACGCGGCTGAGCGTCGTACGGCTGAACCCGGTGATCAGGGCGAGCTTGACCCCGGTGCCGCGGAGTTTGTCCAGCGCCTCCAGGACCCCGGGCACGGGCTCCAGTCCGGCACGTTCCAGCGCACCCTCGTAGGAGCGCTCGAACGTCAGGTTCGCCGCCTGGGCCTGGGCCTCGTTGCCGGGGAAGATGCCCCGGAAGACATCGATCTTGGGACAGCCCCGGGACCGGTGCACGTGAACCATGGCACGCGCGTACGCTCCGGTCCCGGGCACTATGCCCTGGGTGGCGATCGCCTCGGCGAAGGCGCGCTCGACCATGGCGATGTCACCGACTGTGGTGCCTGCCAGGTCCAGGCACGCCAGCTCGATGGGGACGACGTCACTCATCGCCTCGCCGGTCGGTTAGTTCTCGCTGCCGGTCGCCTCGGTCCAGAGATCGAGCTCGGCGCGGTCAGCCTGCACCTTACGCCAGATCAGCAATCCCCCAAGGGCGACCAGCGCCAGAACGAGCAGCTTCTTCACGGTGTGACCCCACTTCTTCGACGGTCTCACCTGCCGGGGTGAGACCCAACGGTTGACATGCAGCCTAGCAAGGGATGGCTGCGCTCCTTGTGTTGCGCACGAACCTGATGTGCGGCTTGTGCGTAGAACGAGCCTTCAGCTCGGCCTGGATCACCCCTTCGACCCCGGCCTGTCTCCATCCCGTCCTGGGCAATCTGCCAATCACTTCGGACAACATCCCGATCATGCCAAATATCCGGACGTCCCGCGCGCGCGGCATACCCCTGCCCGTATCTTACGTTCCCGCCGCCGCCCAGTTCATGGTGATCGCGAAAGCGTCCGTCGCGATGCCGGAGACGCAGCGCGATCTCGGCTTCTCGGCCGGCGGCGGGGGCCCGCTGCACGAGGTCGTCCGAGCTGTTCGGGGCGTTTCGGGCGTTCGTCCCCGGATGGGTGGCGCCGATCGGCGGGCCAGTGATCGCCACCGCTGCGGGGACGGCCTGGGCGGGATCGCCGGGCGCACGGTGCAGGGTGTCGGCGGCGCGCTCATCGCCTCCGCCGCGATTCCTCTGCTCGGGGTGCTCTTCGGAAACGACCACCGCGGTTTCCGGGCCGCCTGTCCGGGCACCGCGGTGGTGGCCGGTCGCCGCGCGACGCTCGCCGCCCCGTTGAGGCGCCAGCGGTCCGTACGCGAAACCGTGAGCTGAATCTCATGTCCTCCGGAATACCCTAGGGGGGTACCGTGTTAGAGTATTCGGCAGGAACCGGAACCGCGTTGAAGGAGACCGTAATGAGCACCGCCACCTACACCGTCAAGGGCATGACCTGCGGCCACTGCGTGAGCTCGGTGAAGGAGGAGGTCGGCGGCGTGGCCGGCGTCACCGGCGTCGAGGTCGACCTGGCCAGCGGGCGGCTCACCGTGACCAGCGAGAGCCAGGTCGAGGAGTCCCAGATCGCCTCCGCGGTCGAGGAAGCCGGATACGAGCTGGTCGGGCAGTCATGAACACCGCCGCCAAGCTCGGCTCCTACGCCCTGGGGCTCGCCGTCGTCTTCGGCGGGGCCCTGGGCGTGGGCCGGGCGGTCGGCCCGGTGGCCCAGGACCCGCCGACACAGAGCCACACCGCCATGGCGAAGAGCCAGCAGGCCCACGAGGGCCAAGACGCCCTGAAGGGCCAGGAGGCCGGCGAAAGCCAGGAGGCCGGCGAAGGGCAAGAGGGCCGCGAAGGGCAGAAGAGCGAGAAGAGCCAGGAGCGCGGGACGCCGGAGCAGGCGTCCAGTGACACCCCCGGGGGGCTGCAAGTGTCGCAGAACGGATACACCCTCAACCCGCTGACCCCGATCGAGACCGGCAAGGCCACCGACTTCCGCTTCGCGGTCACCGGCCCGGACGGCCGCCCGGTGACCGACTACCAGGTGGAGCACGACAAGAAGCTGCACTTCATCGTGGTCTCCCGCGACCTGACGACCTTCCTCCACCTGCATCCGGAGATGACCCCCGACGGCATCTGGTCGGTCGGGCTGACGCTGCCGGCGGCGGGGCCGTACCGGGCCTTCGCCGACTTCGCCCCGACCGGCGGTGGGAACCCGACCGGCGGTGAGAAGCTGACGCTCGGCACGGACCTGCAGGCCGCCGGCGACTACCGGCCGAAGCCGCTGCCCGAGGCGAGCCGCTCCTCGAAGGTCGGCGACTACACTGTGAGCCTCGACGGAGACCTGGTCCCCGGGCGGGCGAGCAAGCTCACCCTCTCGGTGAGCAAAGACGGCGAACCGGTCACCGACCTGCAGCCCTACCTGGGCGCGTACGGCCACCTGGTCGCCCTCCGCGCCGGTGACCTGGCCTACCTGCACGTGCACCCCGAGCAGGGCGAGAAGGCCGGTCCGCAGATCACCTTCTACGCCGAGGTGCCGAGCATCGGCGACTACCGGCTGTTCCTCGACTTCAAGCACGGGGACGAGGTCCGCACCGCGGACTTCACCGTGCGCGCCACGCAGGGCGACGCGACCGCGGAACCGTCGGCCCCCCACGGCCACTGAACACCGAGACATCGAGAAAGGAGAGGTGATGTCTTCCCTCACCGAGGAAAAGGCCGTCGAGCTCGCGATCGGCGGAATGACGTGCGCGTCCTGCGCCAACCGCATCGAGCGCAAGCTGAACAAGCTTGAGGGCGTGACCGCGACGGTCAACTACGCGACGGAGAAGGCGAAGGTCACCTTTCCCGACGGGCTCGACCCCCAGACGCTGATCAGCGAGGTGGAGAAGGCCGGGTACACCGCCGCGCTCCCGGTCGCCAAGGAGCGGGAAGAGCAGGCCGGGCAGGCCGAGCCCGCCGACGAGCTGCGTCCGCTGCGCGACCGGCTGATCGCCGCCGTCACGCTGAGCGTGCCGGTGATCGCGATGGCGATGGTCCCGGCGCTGCAGTTCACGAACTGGCAGTGGTTGTCGCTGGTGCTGGCCGCGCCGGTCGTGGTCTACGCCGGCTGGCCCTTCCACAAGGCCGCCTGGACGAACCTGCGCCACGGCGCCGCCACCATGGACACGCTGATCTCCATCGGCACGCTGGCCGCCCTCGGCTGGTCGCTGTGGGCGCTGTTCTTCGGCACGGCCGGCACGCCGGGCATGACGCACCCGTTCGAGCTGACCATCGAGCGCACCGACGGCTCGGGCAACATCTACCTGGAGGCCGCGGCCGGGGTGACCGCGTTCATCCTGGCCGGACGCTACTTCGAGTCGCGTTCCAAGCGGCGGGCGGGGGCCGCGCTGCGGGCCCTGATGGAGCTGGGCGCCAAGGACGTCGAGCTGGCCGACGGACGGCGGGTGCCGGTCGAGCAGCTCAAGGCGGGCGACACGTTCGTCGTGCGGCCGGGCGAGAAGATCGCGACCGACGGCGTGATCGAGGAGGGCACCTCCGCGGTCGACGCCTCGATGCTGACCGGTGAGTCCGTGCCCGTCGAGGTGCGTCCCGGCGACGCCGTCACCGGCGCGACGGTGAACGCGGGCGGCCGGCTGGTGGTGCGGGCCACCCGGGTCGGCGCGGACACGCAGCTCGCCCAGATGGCCAAGCTGGTGGAGGAGGCCCAGACGGGCAAGGCCGAGGTGCAGCGGCTGGCCGACCGCGTGTCGGGCATCTTCGTGCCGATCGTGATCGCGCTGGCGGTGGGCACGCTGGGCTTCTGGCTCGGCACCGGCAACGGCGCGGGGGCCGCGTTCACCGCGGCGGTGGCCGTGCTGATCATCGCCTGCCCGTGCGCGCTCGGCCTGGCCACGCCCACGGCGTTGCTGGTCGGCACCGGCCGGGGCGCACAGCTCGGCATCCTGATCAAGGGGCCGGAGGTGCTGGAGTCCACCCGCCGCATCGACACCATCGTCCTGGACAAGACCGGCACGGTCACCGAGGGCAGGATGACGCTGGTCGACGTGCACCTGGCCGAGGGCGAGAGCCGCGAGGAGGTGCTGCGGCTGGCCGGCGCCATCGAGCACGCCTCCGAGCACCCGATCGCCCAGGCCATCGCCAGGGAGGCGAAGTCCGACGCGACCGTGGAGGACTTCGCCAACGTCGAGGGGCTCGGCGTGCAGGGCATCGTGGACGGGCACGCGGTCCTGGTCGGCCGACCGAGGCTGCTGGCCGAGTGGTCGCAGCACCTGCCCGCCGACCTGGCGGCCACTCTTGAGGAGGAGCAGGCCAAGGGCCGCACGGTGGTCGCGGCCGGCTGGGACGGCAAGGCCAGGGCGCTGCTGGTGGTGTCGGACGTGGTCAAGGAGACCAGTGCGGAGGCCATCGCCAGGCTGCGCGCGCTGGGCCTCACCCCGGTGCTGCTGACCGGCGACAACGAGGCCGTCGCCCGGCAGGTCGCGGACGAGGTCGGCATCGACGAGGTGATCGCCGAGGTGCTGCCCGCCGACAAGGTGGACGTGGTCAAGCGGCTGCAGTCGGAGGGCAAGGTCGTGGCGATGGCCGGCGACGGCGTCAACGACGCGGCCGCGCTCGCCCAGGCCGACCTGGGCCTGGCCATGGGCACCGGCACGGACGCCGCCATCGAGGCGTCGGACCTCACCCTGGTCAGAGGCGACCTGCTGGTGGCCGCCGACGCGATCAGGCTTTCCCGCCGGACGCTCGGCACCATCAAGGGCAACCTGTTCTGGGCCTTCGCCTACAACGTGGCCGCCCTGCCGCTGGCCGCGCTCGGCCTGCTCAACCCGATGATCGCGGGGGCCGCGATGGCCTTCTCCAGCGTGTTCGTGGTCAGCAACAGCCTCCGGCTGCGCCGGTTCAGGTGACCGTCGAGGCCCTACGCCGGTTCACGTGACCGCTGGGTCGAGTGATCGCTGAGCCCATCTGACGGCCGGTGCCATCGCGGCGCCGGCCGTCATGAACGCCAGCCCCAGCAGCAACCAGCCCACGGTCCCGCCGTCGAGCACGAGCGTGGTGAGCACGGCCGGGCCGAGCATCCTCGCCACCGCCGTGCCGGTGCCGAAGAAGCCCTGGTACTGGCCCTGCCTGTCGTCGGGGGCCAGGCCGAAGCCGATCTCCCAGGCCCCCGCGGCCAGCAGCATCTCCCCCGCGACCTGCAGACAGCCCGCCGCGATCAGGAAGATCCAGCCGTGCGGGCTGAGGGCGAACACCGCGCACGCGGCGAACAGCACGACGCCCGCCCGGCGGACGGCCGTGGACGCGTCCCGCAGGTCGCGCACCCGGCGGGCCACGCGTACCTGGAAGAGCAGCACGCTGCCGGTGTTGAGCACGAGCAGCACCGAGACCATCCAGGCGGGCCCGGACGTGCGCTGCGCGATCCACAGCGGCACCACGAGACTGAGCAGCGGCATGTAGAACAGCATCACCGCGTTGATCATCGTGACCAGCGCGTACGGCCGGTCCCTGAGCACGGCCAGCCGCGGCCCCGGCGCGGCCGGCGCGGGCCGCACGGCGGGCAGCCTGAGCAGGACCAGCGCGGCCACCAGGAAGCTCAGGGCGTCGAGCGTGAACACCGCGACGTATCCGGCCCGGGTGCCGACGGCCAGCGCGACGCCGCCCAGCGCGGCCCCCACGGCCATGCCGCCGTTGAGCGTGGACTGCAGCACCGCCCGCACGACCGTGCGCCGGGCCGGCTCGACCAGCCCGGCCAGCAGCGCCTGCCGGGCCGCCGACAGGCCGGTCTGCGCGGTCCCGTAGAGGCAGGCGACCAGCAGGAAAAGCGCGAACGAGTGGACGAACACGAACGAGCCGGCCGCCACCGCGGTCGTGAGCGCGAGCAGCACCGCCACGCCGCGCGGCCCCCGCCGGTCGGCCAGGTGCCCGAGCGGCACCCCCGCCACCGAGCCGACCGCCCAGCCCAGCGTGAGGCCGAGGCCGATCTCGGTGGCCGACAGCCCCACGACGTCGGCGAAGTAGAGCGCCGAGGTGACCAGGTACGCGCCGTCGCCGATGGAGTTGGCGAGCTGCGCGGCGGCGAGCACGCGCTGGGTTCTCATGACTTGTATGACTCCGGGGTCATCCGGGTGGCGACGCCCATCCTGTTCCAGGCGTTGATGGTGGCCACGGCCACGGTCAGCGCGGCCATCTGCTGCTCGTCGAAGTGCGCGGCGGCCTGCGCCCAGACCTCGTCGGTGACGTCGTCGGTGGACAGGCGGGTGGCGGCCTCGGTGAAGGCCAGGGCGGCGCGTTCCTGCGGGGTGAAGAAGGGGGCCTCGCGCCAGACGGCCACGGCGTGCAGCCTGGCGTCGCTCTCCCCCGCCTGCTTGGCGTCGGAGCTGTGCATGTCCACGCAGTAGACGCAGCCGTTGATCTGGCTGGCGCGCAGCCGTACGAGTTCGAGGAGGGGCTTGGGGAGGGTGCTCTGGGCCACGAACCGGTCCAGGCCGGCCATCGCCTTGTACGCTTCGCCGGCGAACTTCCCGAGTTCCATGCGTTCGGTCATAGGCCCATCTTGGCCGTACTCTTGTCCCGATATAAGCTCCAATTTCCGCCAAGTTGATTGGGCCAAGTTGGACGTTCACATCAGCCTCCAAGGGCGCGGTGACCTGGCCGCACAGGTCTACCGGCAGCTGCTCGACGCCATACTCGACGGCCGCCTGCGCTCGGGCGAGCGGCTGCCGCCGACCAGGGAGCTGGCCGGCCGGCTGGAGATCTCCAGGAACACGGTGGCGGTGGCCTACGACCGGCTGGTGGCCGACGGCTTCCTGGTCGGCAGGGCGGGGGCGGGCACGTTCGTGTCGGCCGAGCCGGTGCGCGGCCGGGCCGCGCCCAAGGGGGTGGTCAGGCCGCGGGCGTTCTGGCGGGAGCTCGGGGAGACCGTCGAGGTGCCGCCCGCCCGGTACGACTTCCGCGTCGGCGTGCCGGACGCGCGGCTGTTCCCGATGGAGACCTGGCGCAGGCTGGTGGCCAGGGAACTGCGGGTAGGGCTGGCGACGTACGAGCCTTCGTCCGGCTATAAGCCTCTACGTGAGGCTATTTCGCGTCATATCGGGATCAGTCGGTCGGTGCACGCGGGGCCCGACGACGTCCTGATCACCAACGGCGCTCAGCAGGCCCTCGACCTCATCGGCCGCGTCCTCATCGAGCCCGGCACGACCGTCGCCGTCGAGGAGCCCGGCTACCCGCCCGCCCGCCGTCTGTTCAGCTCGCTCGGCGCCCGCGTGATCGGCGTGCCCGTGGACGCCGAGGGCCTGGACGTGGCGGCCATCCCCCGCTCGGCGAGCCTGGTCTATGTCACGCCCTCACACCAGTTCCCGCTGGGCACGCCCATGTCGCTGGCCCGCCGCGCCGCCCTGCTCGCGTGGGCCGAACGCCGCGCCGCCGTGGTGATCGAGGACGACTACGACAGCGAGTTCCGCTTCGGCGAACGCCCGCTCGAACCCCTGCAGAGCCTCGACCGGTCGGGCCGGGTGATCTACGTGGGCTCGTTCTCGAAGACCCTGCTGCCCATGCTCAGGCTCGGCTTCCTCGTCGCCCCCGCCTCGCTCGGCCCGGCCCTGTGCGCCGCGCGGCAGCTGTCCGACTGGCACGGCGACATGCCCACGCAGGCCGCCCTGGCCCGTTTCATCGACGAGGGCCTGCTGGCCAGGCACATCAGGAAGGCGACCCGCGAGTACGCCGCCCGGCACGAGCTGGTCACCGCGGCGCTGGCCGGGGACGAGCGGCTGCGCCTGATCCCGTCCGCCGCGGGCCTGCACGTGTGCGCCCGCCTGGCCCCCGGCGTGTCCCTGGGCCCTGTGCCGGACCTGGCCGTCGAGCAGCTCGACGCCTACTGCGGCGAGACCCCGGCACAGCCGGGCCTGGTGCTCGGTTACGGCGCGATCGGGCCGCGCGACATCGGCCCCGGCCTGCGCCTGCTCACCGACAACCTCAGGACGACCACGCCGGGTCAGTAGTTGTGCCGGCTCCAGAACCGCCGCGCTCGGTCAGTAGTTGCGCCGGCTCCAGAACCGCCGCGCCCGGTCCCCCGTCAGCTCCGGATCGTCCGGCGGCGAGGGCTGCTGCACGATGACGACGGTCGTCTTGGCGTGGCGGGCGCAGTACATGCTGGTGGAGGGCAGCAGGATCCGGCTCAGCAACCGCCGCCGCCCCCGGCCGAGCACCAGCAGGTCGCCCTCGCGGGCCAGATCGACGAGGTGGTAGCCGGGGTCGCCGACCTTGCTGAGCGTCGCCACGCGCAGGTCGTCGGGCACGCCCCCGGCGACGTCCTCGAACACGCCCGCGATCACCTCCGCGCAGCGGGACTCCTCGCCCTGCCGGATCGCGTGCTGCACGGGCAGCGCCTCGGGAAAGGGATGGACGGGCGCACGACTGACGTGAACGGCCACCAGAGCCATCCGGTGCAGCCTGGCCGCGCCGATGGCCCAGGCGAGTGCCCAACGCGAGGCCGGGGACTCGTCCACCCCCACGATCAGCCTCACACCGCCAGGCAGATCCTGTTCCACGGTGCCTCCTGGAAATGAAGTACGACCATAGTGCGCCAACCGGCCAGTTACCGGGAGGTGGCACTTTGCGAACTCTGGAGTCCCCCGCGAGCCCGGGCGTAGCATGCGGGGGTGGAACGAGGGTGGGTGCAACCCCGTCCCGCCCTCGACCGGCGGCTCGACGGGGCGCTTACGCACAGGCTCACCACGCTCGTGGCCTCTACAGGCTACGGGAAGTCGATCGCGCTCGCCGGTTGGAGCCACGCCGTGGGCGGCGTCCTGCACCTGCTCGGGCCCGCCGACCGCGACCTGCCGACGCTGGCGGGCTCGGTGGCGTCGGCGCTGGCCCAGGCCGTCCCGGGGTTGCCCGCCGACCTGCTGGCCGCGGCCGGGGCGCCGCTCGGGCCCGACGCCGACGAGCTGTCCAGGGCCGCCGCGCTGGCGGGCGCGCTGGCCGAGGCGCTGGCCCGGCGGCTGACGAGGGGGCTGGCGCTGGTCTTCGACGGCGTCGACGCGATCATCGGCGCGCCCGGCTCGGTGCGTTACGTCGAGACGCTGGTCCGCGCCGCGCCCCGGCACCTGCACCTGGTCACCGCCTCGCGGGCGCCGCTGCCGTTCCCGACGGCCCGGCTGCGCCAGGACCACGAGGTGCTCGACCTCGACGCCACCGACCTCGCGCTCACCGCGTCCGAGACCGGCGCCTGGGCCAGGGAGCGGCTGGGCGAGCAGGGAGCGGACATCGCCGCCAGGCTGCACGAGGCGTGCGCGGGCTGGCCGGCCGCCGTCCAGGCCGCCCTCGACGCGCTGGCCCGCGAGGAGCCGGCGAGCTGGCCGCGCACCGCGGCGAGCCTGGCCGCCAACTCGGCCACGCTCGAACACCTGACGCTCGCCGCGTTCAAGGACCTGCCGGCGGGCATGCGGGAGCTGCTGCGCGCGGCGACCGTCCTGCCGGTGCTGACGTCCGGCCTGGCCGCCACGCTCGGCGCGCCGCCCGACACGCTCGCGGCGCTGACCAGCCGCGGCCTGTTCATCGAGGCCGACCAGGACGGCCACCGGCTGACCTCGACCAGCAGGCACGTCCTGGCCAGGCACGCCCCGCTCGACCGGCACGAGGCCCACGACGTGGCCGCCGTCGCCGCCCGCTGGTACGTCGAGCACGACCAGCCCGAGCTGGCCCTGCGCGCCGCCGTCGCGACCGCCCACCCCGACCTCGCCGCGTCGCTGCTCAACTCCCACGGCCCCCGCCTGGCCGAGCGCGGCGACGTGATCGCGGCCCTCGACCTGCTGCCCGAGCAGGCCAGAGGGTCGCCGCCGATGCTCAGGCTGGCCGGCATCGCCGAGCAGAACCGCGGCCACTGGACCCGCGCCCGCGACCTGCTGGCCCGCGTCGCCGACGGCCCCGCCTTCGACGCGTTCGTGGCCAGGCGCCTCGGCTTCATCGACCACCTGCGCGGCGACCTCGACGCCGCCATGACCATGTACGCCAAGGGCCACGCCTACGGCTCGCCGCCCGCCGACGCCGCCATGTGCGCCGCCTCCATGGCCTCGGTGCTGTGGCTGAAGGGCGACCGGGCGGGCTGCGCCGAGCTGGCCGACCGGGCGCTGGAGCAGGCCGGCGGTCTCGGCGACCCCGGCGCGCTGGCGATGGCCAACACAGTGCTGGCCATGCTCGCCGCCCTCGACGGCGACCGCCGCGCCAACGACGCCTACTACCTGCGCGCCCTGGAGTACGCCGAACGCGCCGGCGACGTCGTCCAGCTCATCAGGATCCGGGCCAACCGGGCCTCCCGTCATCTGGACGAGGGCGCCTACGCCGAGGCGCTGGCCGAGACGGAGGCCGCGAGCAGGCTGTGCGACCTGGTGTCGTTCGCGCCGTACGCCGCGCTCAACGTGGCCAACCGGGCCAAGGCGCTGGTCGGGCTCGGCCGGCTGGAGGAGTCGGCGATCGACGCCGCCGACGCGGTGGCCAGGTGGGAGGCGATGGGGTCGCGGCTGGTCAGCGTCGGGCTGGTCCGGCTGGGCGAGATCCACGCGCTGCGCGGCGACCGCGGGCAGGCGGCCGCCGTCTACCGCCGGGTGATCGCCGAGACCGAGCCGCTGGGCGAGGTGCAGACCCGCTCCAACGCGCTCAACGCGCTGGCCGAGCTGCTGGCCGAGGACGATCCCGAGGAGGCGGCCCAGGTGGCCCAGCAGGCGCTGGCGTACGCCGGCGGCATCGCCGGGGTCTCCGCGCGGGTGGCCGCGGCGCACGTGGCCCTGGCCGCCGGCCGTCGTGACGAGGCAGCCCGGCTGGTCGGCGAGACCGAGCCGATCGCCGTGGAACGCAGGGACCACGCGGCCCAGGCCGTGCTGCACGAGCTGCGCGCCCGGCTCGACGGCGATCCCGCGCAGGCCGACGAGGCGGTGCGCGGGTGGGCGGCGCTCGGCGACCCGATCGGACGGGCCAGGGCCGAGCTGGTGCGGGCGGCCCTGTCCGACCCGGTGAGCGGGGGCGAGGTGGCCGTACGGGTGCGCGAGCGGATGCACGCGATCGGCTGCCGGGCGCTCGACGACCGGATCGACGAGCTGATCGCCCGCGCGGCGCCCGCGCCGGGGGCGGCGGTGGTGATCGAGACCATGGGAACGTTCCGGGTGCTGCGCGGCGCGGTGCCGGTCCCGCGTACGGCCTGGCAGTCGCGCAAGGCCCGCGACCTGCTGAAGATCCTGGTCAGCCGCCGGGGCGGCGCGATCAGCAGGGAACGGCTGGTGGAGATCCTGTGGCCCGAGCAGCGCGACGACGCGGTCGGGCTGCGGCGGCTCAACGTCATGGTCTCCACGCTGCGCGCGGTGCTCGACCCGGCCCACGAACGGCCCGCCGACGACGTCGTGGTCTCCGAGGAGGGCGCGCTGCGCCTGGACCTGGCGCACGCCGACGTCGACGTCGAGCGCTTCCTCGACCTGACCGCCGGAGCCGTACGGCTGGAGCAGGCCGGCCGCGCCGCCGAGGCGCTGGAGCGGTGGACGGCGGCCGAGAGCGCGTACGGCGGCGAGTTCTGCGAGGAGGACCCCTACGCCGACTGGGCGGTGGGCCTGCGCGAACAGGCACGGCTGGCCTACGTGCAGGCGGCCGCCCGGCTGGCCGCGGCGCGCACCCGCGAGCGGCGCTACGACGAGGCCGCCCGCTACTGGCTGCGCCTGCTGGAGCGCGACGGCTACGACGAACGCGCCCACCTGGGCCTGGTGCGCGTGCTCGACCTGGCGGGCCGGCGCGGCGACGCCCGCAGGCGCTACCACCTCTACGCCGAGCGCATGCGGGAGCTGGAGGTCGAGCCCGCGCCCTACCCCACCTGAACCAGACCTGAACCGTCCGGGGCGATGGTGATCAGATGAGGACGGTCATCGTACGGCTGGTCGAGCCCGAGCAATCCGGCGGCCAGCTCCGCGGGCTGCTCGAAGAGGTGGGGGGCGAGCCGGTGCCGTTCAGCGGCGCCGACGCCGTGATCACCCTGTTGCTGAACGCGGCCGGCCTGAACCGCGATCCCGCCTGAACCTCGCGCGAACCTCGGCTCGCCACCATCTGTGGTGAGAGGAGGCACGATGAGCGAGCAACTGGGGAGTGGATGGCCGTTCGTCGGGCGAGGGGGATCGATCGCGACCGTGCGCGCGGCGCTGCGGTCGGGAGCGGGCGCGATGATCGCCGGTGAGGCGGGCGTCGGCAAGAGCAGGCTGGCCGCGCAGGCGCTGGCCGGTCTCGACGGGTACGAGATCGTGCGCGTGCTGGGCACGGAGACCGCGTCGATGATCCCGTTCGGGGCGTTCGCCCATGTGTTGACGGGGCCGCCGCGGGGCGGCGAGAACCTGCTGCGCTGGGCCGCGCGTCACCTGCGCAGGGGAGAGGGAGAACTGCTGGTGAGCGTGGACGACGCCCACCGGCTGGACGCGGCGTCGGCGGCGCTGGTGCACTACCTGGCCGCGGGTGGGGAGGCCAGGGTGCTGGTCACGGTGCGTACGGGCGGTCCGCTGCCCGCGCCGGTGGCCGCGCTGTGGAAGGACGAGCTGCTGACCAGGGTCGAGCTGCCGCCGCTCGGCCGCGACGAGGTCGGCCAGGTGCTGGCGGGCGCGCTCGGCGGCGAGGTGGCGGAGGGGACCGTCCGGCATCTGGCGGCCGTCACCGGCGGGAACGTGCTCTACCTGCGCGAGGTCGTCCATGCCGGGCGCACGTCCGGCTGCCTGGCCGAGAGCGGCGGCGAGTGGCGCTGGCGGGGCGAGCTGTCGATGACCACCCGGCTGCGCGAGCTGGTCGGCGCCCGGATCGGCCACCTGGACCAGGACGAGCGGGAGGTGCTGGAGCTGGTGGCGTACGGCGAGCCGGTGGGCGCGGAGCTGCTGGTCGCGCTGACCTCGCCGCGCGCGGTGGAGCGGGTCGAGGCCCGCGGCCTGGTCACGGTCGCCGGCGACGGCAGGCGCGAGCAGGTACGCCTCGGCCACCCCCTGTACGGCGAGGTGGTCCGCGGCGACTGCGGCACCCTGCGGGCCAGGCGGCGGCTGCGGACGCTGGCCGAGGCCCTGGAGGCCGGCGGCCTGCGACGGCGCGAGGACGAGCTGCGCGCGGCCGTCTGGCGGCTGGACAGCGGGTCGGCCGCCGCGCCGGAGCTGTTGTTGTCGGCCGCGGGCCTGGCCTGGGCCAGGCGTGACCCCAGGCTGGCCGCCCGGCTGGCCAGGGCCGCGATCGAGGCGGGCGCGGGCGTGGCGGCGGTCGCGCTGCTCGGCCAGGTGCTGATGGTGCTGGGCGACCAGGACGCGGCGCTGGCGGCGCTGCGGCAGGCGGCCAGGAACGCCGTCACCGAGGGCGAGCGCGCCCAGCACGCCTTCAGCCTGGGCATGAACCTCGCCTGGGCGGGCGCGGACGCCGAGGCGTGCCGGGTGCTCGACCTGGCCGCCGGATCCCTGACCGATCCGGCCTGGCGGCAGGAGGCGCACGTCTACCGGGGCGTCGCCCACTTCTTCGCCGGCCGGCTGACCGGGGCCGCGGACGCCCTGGCGCGGGCGCGCGCGTGCGGGCCGGCGACCGTGCGCGGCGCGGCGCACGCGGCCGCGCTGGAGTCCTGGACCGACGCCTACTCCGGGCGTACGGAGAGCGCGCTCGCCGTGGCCGGACGGGCCCTCGCGGGCCGGGACGACTGGGACGACGACGCCCCGCACGCGCTGCCGACGCTGCTGGACGCGCGCTGCGCCGCCCAGGTGTTCTCCGGCCGCCTGGACGCGGCGGCGCGGACGGCCGCGGAGGCCATGGAACCGGCGGCGGCCGAGCTGTCGGTGTCGGGGTTCGGGGCGTACCGGGCGATGGTCGGCAGGCTGCGCGGCGACGCGGCCGGCGCGGCCCGCTGGGCCAGGCAGGACGCGGCCCGGCTGCCGCCCGGGACGCCGTACCGGGGGCGCTGCCTGGCCGAGCTGGCCCACGCGCGGGCGCTGCTGGGGGAGACGGCGGCGGCGCGGGCCGCGCTGGCCGAGGCCGAGGGGCCGGCCTCGCGGTGGGCGTTCACCCGGCAGCCGGTGTTGCAGGCCGCGGTCTGGGTGACGGCCTCGGCGGGCGACCTGGACCAGGCGGTGAGCCTGTGCCTGACGGCCGCCGGGCTGGCCGAGCGGCACGAGCAGTCCGGGTACCTGATGTTCGCGCTGCACGACCTGGTGCGGCTGGGCGCGCCCGCCCTGGCGGCCCGGCGGCTGGCCGCGCTCGCCGAACGAGTGGACGGGCCGCTGGCCGGGCTGTTCGCCCGGCACGCGCGGGCCGCGGGCGACCCGGCCGAGCTGCGGGACGTCGCCGCCGAGTTCGAACGGCTCGGCCTGATCCTGTACGCCGCCGAGGCCCTCGCCCAGGAGTCGGCGGCCCACCGCCGGGACGGCCGCGGCACGCTGGCCAGAGGGGCGCAGACCAGGGCGTGGGCGCTGGCCAGGCGGTGCCCGGGGGTCTCGACGCCGGCGCTGGTCGAGCTGGCCACGCCGGAGCTCACGCCGCGCCAGCGGGAGATCGTCAAGCTGGCGGCGGCCGGGCTGACGAACCGGCAGATCGCCGACCGGCTGACGCTGTCCACCCGTACGGCGGCCAACCATCTCCAGGCGGCCTACGAGAAGCTGGGGGTCAACGACCGCACGCAGGTGGGCCGCCTGCTGGCGGCGCTTTAAACAAGGCTCAGGAGGCCGGCGTACAAGGTCTGGCGGTCGTCGTCCGTCATGGCCCGGTACGGGTCGGCGGCCCGCCGGTTCGTCTCGGCCTCGATCGCGGCCCGGACGGGACCGTCCTTCAGCGCGACGATCCCGTCCGCGGTCAGCCCGGCTGCCCGCCAGGACTCGGCGTGCGCGTCGGCCCGGTGGTAGCGCAGCGCGGCGAGCCGGTTGAACAGCAGCAGGCCGTCGGGGGCGGCGTCCGGCTCGTACGGCGGCGCCATCACCTCCAGGGCGCCGCCCGGCACGCGTACGGCCCGGTCGAGCACCCCGCCCACCGCCACGGCGAGACCGGCCACGTCGCGGCCCGCCCAGACGCGGCCGGCCGCCTCGGCGTGCGCGGCGTACAGGCCGTCCACGAACGCCCGCCCCTCGGGGGTGAGCCGCAACGCCCGGCCGTCGTCCCGTTCGAGCGCGCCCTCGCGCAGGTGGACGCCGACGCCTTCGGTGACGTCGCCGTACCGGTAGACGGCGGCGAGCGCGGCCGTGGTCACCGGGCGCAGGGGGAGCACGAAGCGCAGGTCGTTGAGGAGGCCGCTGGTCAGGCCGGAGCGCTCGGTCAGGTCCAGGACGGCTCTGCGGGCGGCGGCGTGCACGTCGACGTGGGCCGCGTCGATGACGGGGGCGATCGCCGCGGCAAACTCCCCCAACCCCTGAAATTTCGGCATTGAGCGTCATTATGGCGCTCAATCCGTAGCCCATCAGCAGGAAACCGTAATCGCCTGGCTCCAGGGTGAGGTCAACCGTCCGGCGTCCGCCGGTGTTCTTCCACCGCCCGGTTCCTCCCTCCCCTGGAGTCCCTGATGTCCCTCCGTCCTCGCTGGGCGGCCCTGCCCGTGGTGCTGGTCGCGGTGTTCATGACCACGCTCGACTTCTTCGTCGCGAACGTGGCCGTGCCCTCGATCCGCGCCGACCTGGGAGCGGGCGACGCGGCGAGCCAGTTCGTGGTCGCCGGGTACGGGCTGGCGTACGCGGCGGGCCTGATCGTCTCGGGGCGGCTCGGCGACCTGTACGGGCCGCGCCGCCTCTTCGCCGCCGGGCTGGCCCTGTTCACGCTCGCCTCGGCGGCCTGCGGCGGCGCGCCGGACGCCGCCGCGCTCGTGCTCGCCCGGGTGGCGCAGGGCGTCGCGGCGGCGCTGCTCGCGCCGCAGGTCCTGACGCTGATCGGGACGCTGTTCCCGGGCGCGGGCCGGGCCAGGGCGTTCGGCTGGTACGGCACGGTGGTGGGCCTGGCCGGGATGAGCGGCCAGGTCGTGGGCGGGCTGGTGGTGGCGGCCGATCCCCTCGGGCTCGGCTGGCGGGCGTGCTTCCTGGTCAACGTGCCGATCGGCCTGGCCGCGCTGGCGCTGACCGGGCGGCTGGTCCCCCGCGTCACCGGGGCCGGGACGCGTGCGGGGCTGGACCTGCCGGGGGCGGCGCTGGTCGCGGCGGGGCTGGCAGGCGTCGTGCTGCCGCTGGTCCAGGGCCGCGAGGAGGGCTGGCCGCAGTGGACGTGGCCGTGCCTGGGCGGCGCGGCGCTCATGCTGGCGGCGTTCGT
The DNA here is from genome assembly GCF_044459705.1 of Nonomuraea sp. NPDC050227. Classification (NCBI taxonomy): domain Bacteria; kingdom Bacillati; phylum Actinomycetota; class Actinomycetes; order Streptosporangiales; family Streptosporangiaceae; genus Nonomuraea; species Nonomuraea sp. NPDC050227. The sequence goes on from NZ_JBITJF010000001.1 coordinate 806,218, forward strand.
CCGGCGGCAGCGGCGGCTGGCGGCGACCGGCCGGGAACCGCTGCTGGACCTGGCGGTGTTCGGCGAGAAGGGGTTCACGTCCGGGCTGGCGGCGGTCGCGCTGCTGTTCGGCACGTCCGCGGGCCTGTCGTTCGTGCTCGCCCTCCACCTCCAGGACGGCCTCGGCCTCGGTCCCCTGGCCGCCGGGGCGGTGTGCACGGCGCTGAACGCGGGCTTCTTCCTGGCCTCGCCGCGCGCGGCCCGGGTGCCGCGCCCGGCCGGCCCGCTGGCGCTGCTGCTCGGGCTCGGGCTGCTCCTCCAGGCGGGGGAGTCGCCGTACCTGGTGGCGGGCGCGCTGCTGGTGGTGGGCGCGGGGATGGGGCTGATCATGTCGCCGCTGCTGTCGTCGGTCCTCGCGTCCGTACGCCAGGAGCGGGCGGGCGCGGCGGCCGGGGTGCTGGGGACCGTCCAGGAGACCGGCGGCGTGCTCGGCGGCACGATCACCGGCGCGGTCTTCTTCGGCTCCCTGGACGCCGGCTGGCCCGCGGCCACCAGGGCGGCCCTGCTCGTGCTCATCGTGGGCGCGCTGGGCGTGCTGGCCCACTCGGTACGCCGCCCGCGCCGCCCCCGCCGCCCCGAGCCGTGCCCGGCGATGTCCCTGGAGCCGAACCGCTGATCGCGGGGCCCGTCCAGGCCGTCAGCCGTACCGGCCGGCCGTGGGCGGGCGCAGGGCGGCGGCCAGGTCGCCGGCCAGGCGCGGCAGCTCGTCGGGCCGCAGCGTGGAGACCGTCAGCCGCAGCGCGGGCGGCGTGCGGACGCGGTTGCGGGCGCCGGGCGCGGCCGCCCAGCCGAGGGCCAGCAGCCGGGTGACGGCGGTGGTCTCGTCGGCGACCGGGACCCAGACGTTGAGCCCGCTGCGGCCGTGCGCCCGCAGGCCGCGCGCGGCCAGCGCGTCGATCAGGCCGTCCCGCCGCCCGGCGTACGCGGCGGCCACGGCCGCGGTGTCCACAGCCTGTGCACGCCACAGGTGGGCGACCGCGCGCTGCAGCAGATGGCTGACCCAGCCGGCGGCCAGCCGCTGCCGCCCGCGCAGCCGGTCGAGCGTGACGGGATCGCCGGTGACCAGCGCCAGCCGCAGGTCGGGGCCGAACGCCTTGGCCGTCGAGCGGGTGAGCAGCCAGCGGGTGGTCACGCCGGCCAGGGGATGGAGGGGGAGGTCCACCAGGCTCGCGCCGTGGTCGTCCTCGATCAGCACCACGTCGGGACGGGTGGCGAGCAGGGCACGCAGGTCCGCGGCCCGCCGGGCGGTGACGGCCGCGCCGGTGGGGTTCTGGGCGCGGGCGGTGATCACCACCGCTCGTACGCCCGCCCGCAACGCCCGGTCGAGCTCGTCCGGCAGCGGGCCCTCGTCGTCCAGCCGCATCGGGACCGGCCGCAGGCCCAGGGCGGCGACCAGGTCGAGCAGGGCCGTCCAGCCGGGGTCCTCGACGCCGATCGCGTCGCCGGGACGAAGGTGGGCGTTCAGGACGCGTTCCACCGCGTCGAGGGTGCCGGAGGTGATCGCCAGCGGCGCGGCGGGCACGCCGTCCGCGCGCAGACGGGCGGCGGCCAGCGAGAGCAGCTCCTCGTCGTCGCCCGTGCCGTACATGGCCGGACGCTGCTCGTGCGCCCTGGCGGCGGCGGCGAGCGCCTCGTGCAGCGGCGGCAGCAGGGCCGGATCGGGGTTGCCGTGCGACAGGTCGCGCACGCCCGGCGGCACCTCGATGCGGATCTCCTCGCGGGTCGTGGTGGCCGGGCGCGGCCGGACCCGCGTGCCGCGCCGGCCCGCCGTCTCGACGATCCCGCGCTCCCGCAGCAGCCGGTACGCGGCCGCGGCGGTGTTCGGGCTGACCTCGGCCGTGGCGGCCACCTCGCGCACGGGCGGCAGGTGCGTCCCGGGAGGCAGCAGGCCCGCGGACACGGCAGCCTCGACGCCCGCCGCGATCTCGCTGGCCGTCCCACCGACGATCCTGTATGTTTCTGACACAAAGTACATTATGTACTAATACAAAGCTGGGCGGGAGGGTTTCACGTGCTCATTCATCCCTGGGACGCGGCACGGGACGACGACGAGTGGCACACCTGGCTGGCCACCCGCGACTTCGGCCAGCTGGCCGCGAACGCCCCCGACGGCGGCCCGCCCGTCGTCGTCCCCACCCACTTCCTCTTCGACGCCGCCGCCGGGGAGGTGCTGCTCCACCTGGCCAGGCCCAACCCGGTGTGGGCGGCGATCGAACGCGATCCGGCGGTCCTGCTGAGCGTGCACGACGACTACGCCTACATCCCCGGCGGATGGCGGACGGGCGCCCCCGAGACCGGCGTGCCCACCAGCTATTACGCCTCCGTCCAGCTCACCTGCCGGGCCGAGGTGGTGGACGACCCCGAGGGCAAGGCCGAGATCCTGCGCCGCCAGCTCGCCCACTTCCAGCCCGACGGCGCGCACGGCGTCGTGGCGGCCGGCGAGGGGCCCTACCACCGGCAGCTGCCCGGCCTGCGCGGGCTGCGGCTGGCGGTGGTGGAGGCGCGCGCCAAGTTCAAGTACGACGGCCGCCATCCCGTCGAGGTCCGCGAGCGCGTCGCCGGGCTGCTGGCCGAGCGCGGCCGGCCGGGCGACGCCGGGGCCAGGGAGCAGCAGCTCAGGCGGATGGCCGACCGCTGAGGCAGGTGCGCAACATGCGGATGAGGGCCCGTTTCTCCCGGTGGGTGACGGTCAGCCCGTAGTGGTGTTTCACCGTGATCCAGGCCCGCGCGTACGTGCACCAGTACGACCTGCGCGGTGGCCGCCACGTCGCCGGGCTGCCGCCGGCCTTGTCCAGGTTGACCGACTCGCTGACGGCGATGAGCTCGGGCCTGGTGAGATCGTTGGCGAACGCCTGCCGCTGCTCGTCGGTCCAGGCGTTCGCGCCGGAGACCCAGGCGTTGGCCAGCGGCACGAGGTGGTCGACGTCGATCTGCTCCTCGCTGTGCAGGGTCAGGCCGTCGTACTCGCTGAACCAGGTGCCGTGGACGGCCTCGCAGTCGAGGTCGGTCGTCACGGACACGGCGTCACGCCGCAGGACGACCTCCCGCGTGTCGCACGCGCCCTCCGCCTCGGTCCAGGACGGCATGAACCGCTCGTGCGAGTACCCCCTCAGCGAACGCGCCTCGGCGACGACCAGCTCCCGCAACTCGCTCCGGGCCCGGACGACCGAGGTCGGCTCGGGCAGGACCAGGGGGAGCAGCAGCAGCGGCCACATGACGACGATCATGGATCCAGCATTAGCAGCCCACCCCTCGTTACTCCTAGTATTTGACAACTCACACAGAGCGATGTCGATGGAGAGGGTCCCACATGCAGTCGCCGGACGGTCCGGGCCGGGAGCAGGTGCTCGACTGGGTCGAGCGGGTGGCGGACTTCGTCTCCGAGGAGTGGGGGCTGGCCCCGATCACCGGCCGCGTCCTGGGCTGGCTGATGGTCTGCGACCCGCCCGCGCAGACGGCCTCCGACATCGCCGACGCCATCGGCGCGAGCCGCGCGTCCCTGACGACGACCATGCAGCTGCTGACGTCGATCCGGCTCGTCCACAAGCTGCGCAGGCCGGGGGAACGCAACGTCTACTACCGCATCGAGGACGACGCCTGGTCGAAGGTCCTGCGCCAGAAACTGGCCGCGTTCACGGCCTTCGACGCGCTGGCCGAGGAGGGCCTGCGGCTCGGCTGGACGGACGAGACCCAGACCGCCCGCATCCGCTCCGCGCACGACTCCATCGCGGCCGTCGCCACCGCTCTCGACAGCCTGTGGAAAACCGACGCGCCTGTGGATAACTAGCCGTCGGCGTCCGGATACTGGAAGACGTCGTCCAGGGGCACCCGGAACACCCGGGCGATCTGAAAGGCCACCTCAAGAGAGGGTGAATAGCGGCCCTGCTCGATGGCGATGACGGTCTGCCGCGTGACGCCGACCCGCTGGGCCAGCTCGGCCTGCGTCATCTCCCCGTGCGCGAACCGCAGGGCCCTGATGGAGTTGGTCACCTTGGTCGGTTTGCCCATGCCTACAGGCCCCTCCGGTAGGCGAGCAGCCGCAGCGGGGTGGCCACCAGAGTGGACAGGACGAGCGCGGCGTAAATGGCGTTGGCGATCCAGAAATGGTCGGCTTCCGCCATGGTCAGGCCAAGGGGGACCACCATGGAGGCGGCGAGCACGACGCCTCCGACATGTTGGCCGGAACGGTTGATTTCCCTGTCTCGCACGTCGCTCTTGTGACTCTCGCTGGGCTTCACGATCTCGACCACGATACGGCCCACGATCGACAGGACGATGCTGATCCCGATCGCCCACACCATCGGCGCGACATAGGGGACGGCGCTGACCGGGCCGTCGCCGGCCCGGCTCAGGATGACGATGACGTAGGCCACGTAGGCGCCGGCCGTCGCCACGAGATAGACCCAGGCGCCCTTTTCCTCGTACGACATCACAAGCACGGAAGGTAAAATAATCCAGACATCATGTCAATGATTTCCGACTTGTCCACCACTGTGGACAACCGTCCCCAACCTGTGGATAACTTCGCGCCCTCTGCGCGGGGAAACAGCCTGCACCGGGCGGGCCCGTCCACCATGCTTGCACCTGTCCCAGGACAGGAGGCAACCGTGCGCTACTTCCTTGAGGTGCCCCTCGACGACGGCGGCACCGTGCTCGTGGAGGTCAACGAGCGGCCCGGCGACGAGCCGCTTCCCGCCGGACGGACCCGCGCGGCCGTCGAACGCATGCCGGAGGCGCTGGGCGCGGGCCTCCAGCGCGTCCAGACCTTCGCCATCGACGTCCTGCGCCGCATGCGGTCATGCCCCGAGCCGCCGGATGTGGTCGCGGTCGAGTTCGGGATGAAGCTGACCGCCAAGGCCGGCGTGGTCGTCGCCGAATCGACGGGGGAGGCCCACCTCAAGGTCACCGTGGAATGGCGGAAACCGGAAGGCGGCTGACCCGGCTTTCCGCCAAGGCGTGACCAGGTCACGCCTTGATGGCCGTGCCCTGCGCCGAGACCAGCCGCCAGCCTGCGTCGGGGCCGACGGCGTACACGTGCGTGTACCGGCTGCCGGCGCTGAACGTGCTGCCATCGGGGTTCGTGAAGTTCATCCCCGTACGCCCCACGACGATCCCGACGTCCCCGATCACCCGCACGATGGCCTCGTCGGGGAACGAGTCGATCTTCGGGAACCGCAGGCTGCCCGACGTCACGAGGTCGAGCAGGACGTCCTTGCCGGCGACCGCGCCGTCCTCGACCCCCACCAGGACGAAGTCGTCCGCCAGCAGGTCCTTCAGGCGGTCGTGGTCGTTGGCCACCAGGGCGTCGAAGAAGCTCTGGTCCAGCTCGACCAGGGTGGTGCGGTGGGTGCTCACGGGGTCGTCCGTTCTCGTCGAGGTGCGGGCAACGAGGGTAGACGTTGACGCCGGTGACAAGGTCAAACCGTCAGGCCGCGAACCGCTTCAGCAGCAGCTCCAGCCTGCGTTCGTGCTGCTCGGCCGGCAGTCGCTTGCCGCGCATGAGCGTGACCAGCCCGTGCAGGGCGGCCCAGTAGGTCTCGGTGAGCAGGCCCAGATCCTCCCCCTCGCCGGCGTGCGGACGCAGCCCCTCGACCAGCTCGCCGAAGGCCGCATGCAGGGCCGCCGGAGCCTCCGGCGTGGCGAACGGCAGGTCGACGTTCTGGCTGAAGATGACGTCGTAGAGCGCCGGACGCCGCTCGGCGAACGCCGTGTAGGCCGCGCCGACGGCCGCGAGGGCGCTGCCGGCGTCCGGAGCCGCGGTACGGGCCGCGCGCAGCTCGTCCGCGAGGATCACGCACCCCTCCACGGCCACGGCCGCCATGATCGCGCCCTTGCCCTTGAAGTGGCTGTAGAGCACCGGCTGGCTGTACTCGATGCGCTCGGCCAGCCGCCGCGTCGTCACCGCCTCCCAGCCCTCGGCCTCGGCCAGCTCGCAGGCGGCCGTGATGATCAGCTTCTCGCGTTCCGCACGTTCGCGCTCCCGGCGCGCCTGTATCGACATGCTTGCGATCCTAGCATCGCTAGCGCTTCTGTCATCGTTCTGCTAGCGTCGTCCTCGTTCCTAGCAACGCTAGCTATTGGAGACGGACATGCTCACCACCCTTGCCTACGGCCTCGCCATCGCCCTCAACCTGCTGGTCGTGTTCATCGGCGCGCGCTTCCTGTTCGTCCCGGTCGCCGCGGCCGCCGGTTACGGCGTCCCCGCCAAGCAGGACGGCGACCGCGCCTACCTGACCATCAAGGGGCTGCGCGACGGCACGTACGGGCTGCTCGGCCTGGCCCTGCTGGCCTTCGTCGGCGCCCAGGCCGAAGCCTGGTTCATGCTGATCGTCGCGTTGCTGCCTCTCGGCGACACCCTGATCGTGCTCCGCAACGGCGGCACCAAGGCGGTCGCCTTCGGCGTGCACTTCGCGACCGCCGTCGCCCTCCTCGTCAACGCCGCCCTGCTCTTCGCCGTGTGACCCGGCGAACCCGGAGCTACCCCGCCGTCGCCGTCCGTACGTCCCGCTCGATCTCCCGCCGGGACGTGCGCAGCGGCGAGCACCACATGACCACCGGACCGGCCAGCATCCCGGCCGAGAACACGACAAGCGTGCCGCGCATGCCGATCCCGGCGGCCAGCGCCCCGGCGAGGACCGCGCCGACCGGCGTGGCGGCCCAGGTTAGCCAGCGGGACGTGGCCGCCAGCCGCCCCTGCATCTCCTTGGGCGTCAGAAGCTGCCGCAGACTGCGCTGGGTGCTCTGGAAGACTAGCGTGACGATGATCATCAACGTCCACGAGACGCCCACCACCAGCTGCCCGGCCAGTCCCGGCCCCACCAGCCCGATCGACCCGCTGCACAACGGGTACGCGAAGGCGGCCCCGAGCAGCACGCGCGGCATGCCGTACCGCTCGGTGAGCGGCCCCCCGATCGCCCCGGCCGCCAGCCCGCCGGCCATGCTCACCCCGAACACCAGGCCGGTCGCCAGGCCCGACCAGCCGAGCTCCCGTACGACGTAGTTGACCTCCAGCGCGCTCAGCCCGGCGATGCAGAAGCTGACCGTGGCCATGTAGAGCACCAGCGGCCCGATCACACGATGGCGGACGACGTACCGCAGCCCCTCCGCGATCTGCTCGCGCAGCCGAGGGGCCCGCTCCTTCCGCTCCGGCCTGGCCTCCGGCGACCGGATCAACGCCAGCGCGAGCGCGCCCACCAGATAGGACAGCGCGTCGGCGAGCACCGCCTTGGCCGGCCCGAACAGCGAGATCAACACCCCGCCGATCGGCTGCCCCGCCATCCCCGCCACCGTGACCGTGCTGGTGAGCTTGGCATTCCCTTCCATCAACCGCTCAGGCCCGAGCAACGTCAGCGGGTACGTCTGGTAGGCGGGCGTGAAGAACACCTCACACGTCGCGACCACCAGCGCCACGGCGTAGAGCTGCCCGAGCGTGAGCCCTCCGGCCGCGGCCGCCAGGGGCACCGTCCCCATCGCGCACCCGGACACCAGGAACGCGACGATCATCACCGGCCGCTTGCGCCACCGATCGCTCAGGGCCCCCGCCGGCAACGACGCGAACAGCACCGGCAACCGCCGCGCCGCCGTCAGCAGCCCGAGCTCCACCGGCGAGGCGTCCAAGACGAGCCCCGCGACCAGGGGTAATGCCAGATAGGAGATCTCGTTCCCGAGCGAACTGGTGGTCTGGCTGCCCCACAGGAGCACGAAATCCCGCTGCCGCCACAACGACCCCGCCCTCGACATCCGCGACATTCTGCCACCGCGTGCCGGTGGTGAAGGCCGGTTCCGGTACTAGCTCGCCAACCACCCGAAGTCCGGCGCCGGGACGTCGAGAACCACCCCTTCACGGACGTGCCAGCATCGCGCCCGGCCGCGCTCGTCGGTGACCACGAAGATCCCCCGCGGACGGTCTCCGTCCTCGTCCACCGGCGGCAGGGCGGCCAGTCGCTCGACCTTGGCCCGGATCTCGTGCAGCGCGCCCTCTCTGACGTCGCCCCCGTAGAACAGGTAGAGCGTCCAGTTGAAGGACTTCGTCGGCCACGCCCAGCCGCCGGAGTAGGGGTCGTCGTCCGCGATGACACGCTCGGCGTCCGGCTTCTGGGCGAATCCCAGCTCAAGCCACCCTCTGACCGAGACGAACATCCCCATGCACCCGATCCTACGAACGCCCTGCGGACCGCCCCAGCCTCATCGACCCGAATCTGGGGCCTTTCCTCATCAGCGCGATCACTGATCACCAGCGCGGCTTGCCAACTCTGGCGGCAGCTGCCAAATGAGAATCGCCCATTGGGCACCCTCGGGCGCCTCGACCTTGACGCTCCGGACAGCCGCGTCGTCGGGGATCATGCTGACGCGCACACCGCCAGGCTCGATGGAGCACTGATGAGGGAGCTGAGTTCTGCCTACGCGGACGATTATCGTCCCGCTCGCTCCAACGCAGTCCACCTCAAGGCGAAACGATGCTCTCATCTTGAGCTTCGTGGTCCAGCGGTCAGTCCGCCCCTGCTCATCGACATGATGAAGCAACACCTTGCCTTTGGCGCTTTTCGTAAGATCCGCGAGCGCGCGATTGACAGGGGGCGGATCGATCGAGAAGCGAGGCGGCGACTCCCCTTCCTGTCCTGAAAACGAAATTGCACAACCGGCCAGGAGCGACGAGACGACGGCAATGGCCGCAACGTATCTGCGCATATCACCCTCAGTTGATCAAGCCGCGCCAATGCTACGGCAGGTCCGCTCCGTAGCCTGCTGGGCGGTAATCAGGAATCCAACGTATTGCTATCGCCGACGGTTGCAATGCGTACGCGGACGGGGTGCCGTACACCTCAATCGACGGAACGAGGGGAAGCGATCATGGCCACCTCATATGGAGCGGCCGCGGCCATCCTGAACAGCGACAGCAGATGGATCGCCTACATCGACGCGGCCAACCTCTACTACGGGATCTGCGAGAGTGCGGGCCCCGACTACTGGCGTGTGGACGTCGTCAGAATGTGCAACCAGGTACTGAAGGCGTACAACGGCAAGCTGATCAGGGTGAAGTACTTCACCACCGCGCTGAGCGGCCAGGCCGGAGTGGATCAGAAGCAGTTCGAACAGGACAGCATCCGCGTCTACGGCAAGCAGTTCCAGCCGTTCATGGGGAAGACCAAGTACGACGACAAGACCGGCAGCTTCAAGGAGAAGCAGGTCGACGTGCGGCTGGCGGCGCACTTGGTCGGTGACCTGTGCACCAAAGCGTGCGAGGCGGCGCTGGTGGTGAGCTCGGACTCCGACCTGGCCGCGGCGATCGGTGAGGCCAGGTACTACGCGCCGGGCAGGACCATTGTGGCGGCTCATCCCGACGGCGTGCCTTCCGGCGCCTACACAGACGTCGTCGACGAGGCCATCCCGATCGACGCCGGCATGTACAGGAACGCCGCACGCCTGGACGTGACGCTCACGAAGTACCGCAAGTAGGAGGCGAGCCCGCGCGCTCCCGCCGTTCCGCCCGAGACGAGCAGGCCCTCAGCCGGGTCAGTGGTCGTAGGGGATCGAGTGATGGGCCCGCCGGCGGATCGTTCGACCCGCCCATCATTCGACCTCGCCCAGCGCCGCCGCGCCCCCAGCCGATGTCAATGCGAATCGATCACTGGCACCTGGAGACTGACACTCGTGGCGGCACATTGATGGCAAACACTCAAAAGGCCGTCCCCCGATCTCCGGGAAACGGCCTCTGCATTGAGAAACTGTGGGGCTACCAGGACTTGAACCTGGGACCTCTTCCTTATCAGGGAAGCGCTCTAACCGTCTGAGCTATAGCCCCGCACACCGAACGGTATCGCATTCGCCTCTTGGAGGCGAACCAGTTGTTCGGACGAGAAAAGCTTACCGTGTCCGACGGGCTGCTCGTGCCGTACCAGCCACCCCGGTACGGCACGAGCCCCCGCCCGAACCTGTTATTCGGCCTCGCTGAACGTCACCTCAACGCCCCCGACCAGGTCGGAGGCGATGTTGTAGATGACCGCGCCCAGCGTGGACAGAGCGGTGATCAGCACCACGTTCACGGCGCCGATCAGCGCGGTGTACCCGAGGATGCGCACCGGCTCGAACCACGAGGCGATGTTGATCGGGATCGAGCTCTGTCCCTGCTCACCCTTGCCGAGCTGGTTGACCAGGTCGACGAGTGAGTCGAACACCCCCAGGGCCGACAGCACGCCGTACAGGACGGCCACTGCCACGAAGAGCACCACGAAGCAGACCAGGGACACCACGAAGCTGAACTTCATGGCCGACCACGGCTCGATGCGGCGCAACACCAGGTGTGCCTTGCGGGGCAGCCTGGACCCCGCGTTGTTCGACGACTTCTTCTTGGGCATCTCGACGGGCGGAGGTGCCTCACTGGTGAGCGACGGACGGAGGCGCACCGTCTCGTTGCCCTCCGCCTGCGGCTCGTCCTTGGAGCGGGGCTGAGCGGCGGCGCCCTTCGCGGGCGTCCTGTCCTGCTCGCCGTCGACCGAATTGAAGATTTCCGGCTCAGTGGACTTCTTCGGCTGCTGTCCGTTACCCGACGCCGCCTGGGCTCTGGCGGTGCCACCCTGGGCGCTCATGATTTACTCTCCTCCCCCGTCTTCCTCATTCTCCACCGGAGTCTCCATCGACTCCGCGTTCCGGGCGAGGGCAACCACGCTGTCGCCTTCGGCGAGGTTCATCAATCGCACTCCCATGGTCTGGCGGCCGGACTGCTTGATCTCGCCGGCACTCGTCCGGATCACCCCGCCGGCGGACGTGATCGCGAAGACCTCGTCCTCTGGGTTGACCATGACGGCTCCGACCAGCTTGCCACGGGAACTCACGATTTTCGCAGTCAGCACGCCCCTACCGCCACGTCCTTGAACTGGATACTGCTCCACTGGCGTCCGTTTTGCGTACCCAGCCTTCGTGGCGATAAGCACATCTTGACCGTCGGCGATCCGATTCATGGCGAGAAGTTCGTCTCCTTCGAGGAACCTCATGCCGATGACACCGCTGGTCGCGCGGCCCATGGGCCGCAGCGCCTCGTCGGAGGCGGTGAACCTGATCGACTGCGCGCCCTTGGAGACGAGCAGCAGATCGTCGGTCTCGGAGACCAGGCGGGCGCCGATGACCTCGTCGTCCTCGCGCAGGTTGATCGCGATCAGACCGCCCGACCTGGGGGAGTCGTACTCGGACAGGCGCGTCTTCTTGACCAGGCCGCTGCGCGTGGCGAGCACCAGGTAGGGGGCGACGTCGTAGTCGCGGAGGTCGAGAACTTCCATGACTGTTTCGTCGGGCTGCATGGCCAAAAGGTTCGCGAGATGCATGCCACGGGCGTCACGCCCGGCATCAGGCAGCTCGTACGCCTTGACCCGGTACACCCGGCCCTTGTTCGTGAAGAACAGCAGCCAGTGGTGCGTCGTGGTGACGAAGAAGTGGTCGACGATGTCGTCCTGGCGCAGCTGGGCGCCGCGCACGCCCTTGCCGCCCCGCTTCTGCGCCCGGTAGAGGTCGGTACGGGTGCGCTTGGCATAACCGCCGCGGGTGATCGTGACGACGATCTCCTCCTCGGCGATGAGGTCCTCGATCGACATGTCGCCGTCGTAGGCGATGATCTCGGTCTTGCGCTCGTCGCCGTAACGGTTGACGACCTCGGTCAGCTCGTCGCCGATGATCTCGCGCTGGCGGGCCTCGCTGGCCAGGATCGAGTTGTACTCGGCGATCTGGGCCATCAGGCCGTCGTACTCGTCCTGGATGGCCTGCCGCTCCAGGGCGGCCAGCTTGCGCAGCTGCATGTCCAGGATGGCCTGCGCCTGGATCTCGTCGATCTCCAGGAGCCCCATGAGGCCCTGCTGGGCGTGCGAGGCCGACTCCGAGGCCCGGATGAGGGCGATGACGTCGTCGAGCCGCTCAAGGGCCCTCAGCAGCCCGCGCAGGATGTGCGCGCGCTCCTCGGCCTTGCGCAGCAGGTAACGCGTCCGGCGGACGATGACCTCGACCTGGTGGGCCACGTAGTGGCGGATGAACTGGTCGAGCCGCAGCGTGCGCGGCACGCCGTCGACCAGCGCCAGCATGTTGGCGCCGAAGGTGTCCTGGAGCTGGGTGTGCTTGTACAGGTTGTTGAGCACGACCTTGGCGACCGCGTCGCGCTTGAGCACGATCACCAGGCGCTGCCCGACCCGCGAGGAGCTCTCGTCGCGTACGTCGGCGATGCCCGAGAGCTTGCCCTCGCGCACCAGCTCGGCGATCTTCAACGCCAGGTTGTCCGGGTTGACCTGGTACGGCAGCTCGGTGACGACGAGCGCCTGCCGGCCCTTGTCCTCCTCGACCTCGACGACCGCGCGCATGGTGATCGAGCCGCGCCCGGTGCGGTACGCGTCCTCGATGCCCCGGCGTCCGACGATCAGCGCCTTGGTCGGGAAGTCGGGCCCCTTGACCAGCCTGATCGAGGCTTCCAGCAGCTCCTCGTCGTCGGCCTCGGGGTTCTCCAGGTACCACCGGACGGCGGCCGAGACCTCGCGCAGGTTGTGCGGCGGGATGTTGGTGGCCATGCCGACCGCGATGCCGCCCGAGCCGTTGACCAGCAGCTGCGGGAACCGCGCCGGCAGGACGTCGGGCTCCTGCGACTTGCCGTCGTAGTTCGGGCGGAAGTCGACGGTGTCCTTGTCGATGTCGCGCAGCATCTCCATGGCGATGGGCGCGAGCTTGCACTCGGTGTACCGCATCGCGGCCGCCGGGTCGTTGCCCGGCGAGCCGAAGTTGCCCTGCCCGTCGACCAGGGGATAGCGCAACGACCACGGCTGGGCCAGGCGGACCAGCGCGTCGTAGATCGAGGTGTCGCCGTGGGGATGGTAGGTGCCCATCACGTCGCCGACGACGCGGGCGCACTTGAAGTAGCCGCGGTCGGGACGGTAGCCACCGTCGTACATCGCGTAGAGCACCCGCCGGTGCACCGGCTTGAGACCGTCGCGCACGTCAGGCAGCGCCCTGGACACGATGACGGACATCGCGTAGTCCATGTAACTGCGCTGCATCTCGGACTGGATGTCCACCGGTTCGATGCGGTCAGCCGGGGGAGTGGTGTTCACGTCCGTCACAGGTTTAGGTCCTTCTTAAACGTCGAGGAAGCGAACGTCGCGCGCGTTGCGGATGATGAAGTCGCGCCGCGCCTCGACGTCCTCGCCCATGAGCACGCTGAACAGGTCGTCGGCCTGGGCCGCGTCGTCGAGCGTGACCAGGCGCAGCAGTCGCGTCGCCGGGTTCATGGTGGTCTCCCAGAGCTGGCCGGCGTTCATCTCGCCGAGGCCCTTGAACCGCTGGACGTTGTCCCGCGGGCGCGGGTCTGCCTTGCCCTGCGCGATGCCGTCGTTGATGACCGCGTCGCGCTCGGCGTCGGAGTAGGCGTAGGAGGCGTCCTCGCCCTTCCGGTCCCACTTGATCTTGTAGAGCGGCGGGCACGACAGGTAGACGTGCCCGGCCTCGATCAGCGGCCGCATGAACCTGAACAGCAGCGTCAGCAGCAGGGTGTTGATGTGCTGGCCGTCGACGTCGGCGTCGGCCATCAGGATCACCTTGTGGTAACGCAGCTTGGCGATGTCGAACTCGTCGTGCACGCCGGTGCCCAGGGCGGTGATGAGCGCCTGGACCTCGTTGTTCTTCAGGACCTTGTCGATCCGCGCCTTCTCGACGTTGAGGATCTTGCCGCGGATGGGCAGGATCGCCTGGAAGCGCGAGTCGCGGCCGCCCTTGGCCGAGCCGCCGGCCGAGTCGCCCTCGACGATGAACAGCTCGCACTTCTCCGGGTCGTTCCACTGGCAGTCGGCCAGCTTGCCGGGAAGGCCGCTGCCGGACTCCAGGAGCGACTTGCGCCGGGTCAGGTCGCGGGCCTGGCGGGCCGCCAGGCGGGCGCGGCTGGCCTGCAGCGACTTGTTGATGATGTCCTTGGCCTCGCCGGGGTTGCGCTCGAACCAGTCGCGCAGGTGGTCGTTGCAGGCCTTCTGCACGAACGACTTGGCCTCGGTGTTGCCCAGCTTGGTCTTGGTCTGGCCCTCGAACTGCGGGTCGGACAGCTTGACCGAGATGATCGCGGTCAGGCCCTCGCGGACGTCCTCGCCGGAGAGGTTGTCGTCCTTGCCCTCCTTGAGGAACTTCTGCTCGCGCGCGTAGCGGTTGACGATGGTCGTCAGCGCCGCGCGGAAGCCCTCCTCGTGGGTGCCGCCCTCAGCCGTGTTGATCATGTTGGCGAACGTGTAGACCGACTCCGAGTAGGAGTTGTTCCACTGCATGGCGATGTCGACCGCGATGCCGTCGCCCTCCTCCTCGAAGGAGACGATCGACGCGTGCGCCGCCTCCTTCTTGGCGTTGAGGTGCTTGACGAAGTCGGCCAGGCCGCCCTCGTAGTGGTATTCGACCGTGTGGGGCTCGCCGTTGACGTGGTCGGGCCGCTCGTCGGTGAACGTGATCGTCAGGCCCTTGTTGAGGAAGGCCGTCTCCTGGAACCGGCGCGAGAGCGTCTCGTAGTTCCAGGTGGTGGTCTCGAAGACGTCGGGATCGGGCCAGAACGTGATCGTCGTGCCGGTCTCGTCGGTCTCCTCGCCCTGGGCCAGCGGCGCGGTGGGCTTGGAGTGCTCGTAGCGCTGCCGCCAGTAGTGGCCGTTCTGCTTGACCTCGACGTCCATGGCGGTGGACAGCGCGTTGACGACGGCCGAGCCGACGCCGTGCAGGCCGCCGGAGACCGCGTAGGACTGGCTGTCGAACTTGCCGCCCGCGTGGAGCGTGGTCAGCACGACCTCGACGGCCGAGCGCTTCTCCACAGGGTGGATGCCCGTGGGGATGCCGCGGCCGTTGTCGACGACGCGCACGCCGCCGTCGGCCAGCAGCGAGATGTCGATCCTGGTGGCGAAACCGGCCAGCGCCTCGTCCACCGCGTTGTCCACGATCTCGTAGACGAGGTGGTGCAGGCCGCGCTCACCGGTGGAGCCGATATACATACCCGGGCGTTTGCGAACCGCCTCAAGTCCTTCGAGTACGGTGATTGAGCTAGCGTCGTAGGACAACTGCGAAATCCTCCTGCCGCGGACACGCGGCGGGGGAGGCCGTCAACTTCATGCTGCCCCTACCGTGCCCGTCACCGTCGTGAGTGCCCCGATGCGCGGTCACCCGGGGGAGTCGGCTTACTGCCGGGGTGACACGCAAGCGGACGTGTCCGGAATCCTTTTTCATTCTACCGCTTCCCGGAGCCCGTGGTGGCAATACACGCGCCTGTGATGCGCCCTAGCTCGATTTGCCCCCCACTCAAGCATCCCCCCTTCGGAAAGGGGGCTTATCGCGTCTGCGGCTGTCTGATCGCCCCCGGCGCCTAACCATAGGTGTCGCCGGGCCCTCTACTTCCGGTCACCCGCAAACCCCCTGTGGGCCGGGGCGCGTTCTGCGGCCCCCTGACCTTGACCTTTGTCACGGAACCGTCACCCAGCTCCTCGTTGAGCCTGCGGATGAGGGTGCGCGCGAGCAGCCTGACCTGCGTCGCCCAGGCCGTGGAATCGGCCGCGATGAGCACCTCGCCCTCGTCGAAGGACTCCGGCCGGGTGTGGGCGGCCAGGTCGGGGCCGACGATCTCCTTCCACCGGCCGAACACCGCGCCGACGGCCGCCGAGCGCTCCCAGCCGCGGTCGGCCAGCAGGTCGGCGATGGCCCGGCCGAAGAGCTGGGGATCGCCGGCCTCCCTGCGCGGGCCGGCCTTGCGCCTGGGCTCGCGGCGCGGGAGCTGGCCGCGCTTGGCCGCGTCGGCCTTCGCCTGCGCGAGCTTCTCCCTCGCCATGGCGGCCCCCCTGGCCGCCGCGTTGTGCTGCTCATCGGACACGGGTCACGCTCCCCTCAGCGACGTCGAAACGGGCCCCCGCCAGCTCCTTCGGCACGTCGTCGGGCACGGCGGCGGTGATCAGCACCTGTTCGGCCGGCGCGACGATCTCGGCCAGCCTGCGCCGGCGCTGGCTGTCGAGCTCGGCGAACACGTCGTCGAGGATCAGCACCGGGTCGCCGCCGTCGGCCCGCAGCAGGTCGTAGGCGGCCAGCCGCAGCGCCAGCGCGAACGACCACGACTCGCCGTGGCTGGCGTAGCCGCGGGCGGGCAGGTCGCCGAGGCCCAGGATCAGGTCGTCGCGGTGTGGGCCGACCAGGGTGACGCCCCGTTCCAGCTCAGCCTGGCGGACCTCCGTGAGCCGGTCGCGGAGCTGCTGTTCAAGGGTTTTCCCCAAGTCTGTGGATAACGTCTGCGCATCGGGAGATCCCCGCTCACCGGCGACTTCGTCCTCCGCGCCGTCCCCACCTGTGGACAACGTGCTGCGGTAGGCCAGCGTCGCGGGGGCGCTCGTGGGGGCCAGCGCGGCGTAGGCCCCGGCCACCAGCGGGCGCAGCGCCTCGATGAGCTCCAGCCGCGCCCGCAACAGCTCCGCGCCGTGCCTGGCGAGGTGGGCGTCCCACACCTCCAGCGTGCTCAGGACGTCGCCGGCGCCCGCGGCGGCGAACGCGGTGTCACTCTCGGCCCGCCGGCCGCTCCTGCTGCCTCTGCGGGCCTGCGCGGCCGTGCGCAGCAGGGCGCCGCGCTGCTTCAGCACCCGGTCGTAGTCGGCCCGGACCCCGGCGAACCTCGGGGCCCTGGCCACGAGCAGGTCGTCGAGGAAACGGCGGCGCTCCGACGGGTCGCCCTTGGACAGCGCCAGGTCCTCCGGCGCGAACAGCACCGTGCGCAGCAGCCCGATGACGTCGCGCGGCCTGGACACGGGGGAGCGGTTGAGCCGCGCCCGATTGGCCTTGCCCGGGTTGATCTCCAGCTCCACCAGCGCCCGCCGGTCGTCCCTGTGGACGGCGCAGCGCACGATGGCCCGCGCGGCCCCCTGCCGCACCAGCGGCGCGTCGTTGGCCACGCGGTGGCTGGAGTGCGTCGCGACATAGCCGAGGGCCTCGACCAGGTTGGTCTTGCCCTGGCCGTTGGGCCCGACGAGAGCCGTGACGCCCGGTTCCAGACCGAGCTCCACGGACGCGTAGGACCTGAAGTCGGTCAGCGAGAGGTGGGCGACATGCACCCCACGAAGGTTAGTCCGCCGCGGGGGCCGCCCGTGTCACCGGCTTGCCGTCCTGTGGAAAACCTCGGGCTTCCACGGCCGGCCTGTGGACCACCGGCCGGCCCGACCGGCCGGACCCCGGCTGGGCTGCTCAGCCGGGTTACTCGGCTTCGCGCGGCGGGGCCACGTCGGCGCCGGGCGAGTCGGCGCCCTTGCCGGTGCTGCCCTCGGTCGAGGTGATCGCGTGGCCGCCGAACTGGTTGCGCAGCGCGGCGACGACCTTCATCGCGGGGGAGTCGTCCTGGCGCGAGGCGAACCGCGCGTACAGGGCGGCGGTGATCACCGGCAGCGGCACGGCGTGGTCGACGGCCGCCTGGACCGTCCAGCGGCCCTCGCCGGAGTCCTGGGCGTAACCGCGGAGCTGGTCGAGGTGCTCGTCGTCGTCGAGCGCCCGCACCATCAGGTCGAGCAGCCAGGAGCGGATGACGGTGCCGGTGCGCCAGCTGCTGAAGGAGCCCCTGACGTCCTTGACGACGTCGGACGCCTCCAGAAGCTCCCAGCCCTCCGCGAACGCCTGCATCATGCCGTACTCGATGCCGTTGTGGACCATCTTCGCGAAGTGGCCGGCGCCGACGTCACCGGCGTGGACGAAGCCGTCCTCGCCCTCGGGCTTGAGCGTCTCGAAGATCGGCATGAGCCGGTCGACGTCGGCCTGCTCGCCGCCGCACATGAGGGCGTAGCCGTTCTGGAGCCCCCACACGCCGCCGCTCACGCCGCAGTCGACGAAGCCGATGCCCTTCTCGCGCAGCTCGGCGGCGTGCTTCTGGTCGTCCACATAGTGTGAATTGCCGCCGTCGACGACGATGTCGCCCTCGTCGAGCAGCTCGCCGAGCTCGTCGATCGTCTGCTGGGTGGGCTTGCCCGCGGGAACCATGACCCAGACCGCGCGCGGCGCGGACAGCCGTTCGACCAGCTCCTTCAGGCTGCCCACGTCGCTGATGCCGGGGTCGCGGTCGTAACCGACCACCTCCTGGCCGCCGCGGCGCAGCCGCTCGGCCATGTTGCCGCCCATCTTGCCCAGTCCCACCATGCCGATCTGCATGACGCTCCTCTACCCCCTTGTCAGGCTTCCATCATCCCCGATGACGGGATCAGCCCGACAGGCGGATGGGCATGATCAGGTAACGGTAGTCCGTACCTGCGCCTTCGTCCACAGGCTTGCCCCCTGTGAGGATGGCCGGTTTGGTCGAGGTCGTCATCTGCAGGCGCGCCACGTCGGAGTCGATCGCGCCGAGCCCCTCCAGCAGGAACTGGTGGTTGAAGGCGATGTTCATCTCCTCGCCCTCGTAATCCACAGGCAGTGCCTCGACGGCCTGCGCCTCGTCGCCGCTGCCGGCCTCCAGCACGACCTCGCCGCTCTTGAACGCCAGGCGTACGGGGGTGTTGCGCTCGGCGACCAGGGCCACGCGCTTGACCGCCTCGACGAACGGGCCTGTGGACAGGTCGGCGCGCGCGGAGAACTCCGTGGGCAGCAGCGAGCGGTACTTGGGGAACTCGGGGTCGAGCAGCCGCGTCGTGGTGCGCCGGCCCGCGCTGGAGAAGCCGATCATGCCCTCGCCGGTGCCGCCGGCCGAGCTGAGCGCGATCTCCACCTCGGCGCCGGTGGTGCCGAGGGCCTTGGCGGTGTCGGCGAGCGTCTTGCCGGGGATCATCGCGATCGCGGCGAAGTCGGGCTGGCCCGGCTGCCACTTGAGCTCGCGCACGGCGAGCCGGTAGCGGTCGGTGGCGGCGAGGGTGACGGTGTCGCCCTCGATCTCCATGCGCACGCCCGTGAGCATCGGCAGCGTGTCGTCCCGGCCCGCCGCGACGGCGACCTGGCTGACGGCGGAGGCGAACACGTCGCTGCCCACCCGCCCGGCGGCCGGCGGCATGGCCGGGAGCGACGGGTAGTCCTCCACAGGCATGGTCAGCAGGGTGAACCGGGCGCTGCCGCACGTGACGACGGCCTTGGCGCCTTCCACCACGAAGTCCACAGGCTGTGCGGGAAGCGCGCGCGTGATCTCGGCGAGCAGCTTGCCCGAGACCAGGACGACGCCCGCCTCACCGGTGTGGAGTTCGAGCGTGACCTCGGCGGAGACCTCGTAGTCGAACCCCGACAGCTTGAGCTGCTGGCCCTCCGTCACCTCCAGGCGCATGCCGGCGAGCACGGGCACCGACGGGCGCGCCGGGAGACTGCGTGCCGTCCATGCCACCGCCTCAGCGAGGACGTCTCGCTCGATTCGGAACATCACGGTGATCAGCCTCCTGGGTTCGTCGTTGATTCAAGTGTTCACTCTCCCGCACCGCGGTTCGGGGAGAACCCCTCTATGGGTCTTTGATTTTCTTAGTAAGAGAGATAAGAGGTCATCACACTAGGGGCTGTGGGAACTGTGGACAACTGATGTCCTCGCAGCTCAGTGCCCCTGTTTTCATCCACCGAGGGTGTGGGTGACGCCTGGGGGAAACTTCGCCGCCTGGGGATGGAGATTCGTCGCCCACAGGCCGTCCCCAGATCATGGGGTGTTCATCCACCGGTTATCCACGAGGTTTCCACAGGTTGTCCACGGGGTAAGAGGGGGCCTTCTGGAGTCCCAGATCGACTGTTCACAGGCCGTCCACACGTTATCCACGAGTCATCCCCAGGTTCTCCTCAGGATGTCCCCAGATTCGTCCCCAGCCCTTGTGGGTGGATTTTTCCCGGCATTGGCGGTCGTACCGACGCGCCGATTTTGCGTTTCCGCTGGTCCACAGTGTTTTCCACAGGCTGTGCACGAGCATCAAGATCCACGCTTGCTCTGTTTGATACGCATTGTCAGCTCGTTGACCTGGTTGTACATCGACCTGCGCTCGGCGATGAGCGACCGGATCTTGCGCTCGGCGTGCATCACGGTGGTGTGGTCGCGACCGCCGAACTGCTGGCCGATCTTCGGCAGCGACAGCTCGGTCAGCTCGCGCGCCAGGTACATGGCGATCTGCCGGGCGTTGACGAGCGCGCGGCTGCGCGAGGTGCCGCACAGGTCTTCGATGCTGATACCGAAGTAGTTGGCGGTCTCGGTCATGATGGCCGCGATCGTGATCTCGGTGTCGGACTCCGAGGTGATCAGGTCCTTCAGCACGACCTCGGCGAGCTGCAGGTCCACACCCTGCCTGTTGAGGCTGGCGAACGCGGTCACCCTGATCAGGGCGCCCTCCAGCTCGCGGATGTTGGTGGAGATCCGGCTCGCGATGTACTCCAGCACCTCGGGCGGCGCGGCCAGGCCCTCCTGGATGGCCTTCTTCCGCAGGATCGCGATGCGGGTCTCCAGCTCGGGCGGCTGGACGTCGGTGATCAGGCCCCACTCGAACCGGTTGCGCAGCCGGTCCTCCAGCGTGATGAGCTGCTTGGGCGCGCGGTCGCTGGAGATGACGATCTGCTTGTTGGCGTTGTGCAGGGTGTTGAAGGTGTGGAAGAACTCCTCCTGCGTCTGCTCCTTGCCCTCCAGGAACTGGATGTCGTCCACAAGCAGGATGTCGATCGCGCGGTAGCGGCCGCGGAAGCCGTCGGCCTTGTGGTCGCGGATGCTGTTGATGAAGTCGTTGGTGAACTCCTCCGAGCTCACGTATCTCACCCGGGCGCCGTCGTACAGGCTCTGCGCGTAATGCCCGATCGCGTGCAGCAGGTGGGTCTTCCCCAGGCCGGAGTCGCCGTAAATGAAGAGCGGGTTGTACGCCTTCGCGGGGGATTCGGCCACCGCCACGGCCGCGGCGTGCGCGAACCGGTTGCTGGCGCCGATGACGAATGTCTCAAATGTGTACTTCTGGTTGAGTCTGGCCGGCTCGCTGGGCTTGTTGCTCTTCGCTTCCCAGCGATTCGGCGCCGGCTCCGGCGCTTTCTCCACAGGCGGTGTGTACGGCTGCACCTGTTCAAAAGAGAACGAAGGCTGTGGATATTCGGTGGACGCCGGAGGCTGCTCGGGCTGTGGAGAATAGAACTGCGGGGGCTCGGATGCCTGGTAGTGCTGGGGTTGCACCGGCTGTGTGTAACGCGGCTGGCTATCCACACTCTGGGGATAAGGCACATTCACAGGCTGTTGATGGGCGTCCGGCAAAGGCTGTTCCGGAGCCGTGGTGTCGATCATCACGGCCAGCCGCATCGTCATCCCCAGTTCCTGGGACAGCGCGTGGGCCACCAGCGGGCGCAACTTGCCCTCGATGAGGTCCTTGAGGAAGTCGTTGGGGACGCCGAGCACGATCGTGTCGTCCGCGAGAGCGATCGGACGGACCATCGACAGCCAGGTGCGCTGCTGGATGGGCACGTTCTCGTTGAGGAAGTTGCCCAGGGCCCTCGCCCATACCGTGCCGAGGTCGACACCACTCATGGTGCGGCTCCCCTCCTTCCTCTCGCGGCCCCCCGCGATCGT
Organism: Nonomuraea sp. NPDC050227; assembly: GCF_044459705.1. Taxonomy (NCBI): domain Bacteria; kingdom Bacillati; phylum Actinomycetota; class Actinomycetes; order Streptosporangiales; family Streptosporangiaceae; genus Nonomuraea; species Nonomuraea sp. NPDC050227. The sequence goes on from NZ_JBITJF010000001.1 coordinate 827,747, forward strand.
TTATCCACATGACCGTGGTCGCCCCGAGCGGTCGGCGACCCCTTCGTCCACAGCGTGGCGGCAGGGCTTCGTACCCAGGTCCTCCACAGGAGATCCACAGGCTGTGCACGGTGTTTCCGGTGGTCCAGAAGGGCCGACAGTATCCATGTGCACAGCTGTGTTCAAGACGTTGTCCACAGCGTAGTGGCACCTGGATGCACAAACTGTGGACGTGGGCCCGGCGGTGGAAAAGTCGCCTGTGGATCAGTGGATAACCCGTTCAGTTTGACCTGGGACGCCGTTGGCCCGTAACGTACGACGGTCGGCTTGCCACGCGACGGCTATTTCGCGTGCCCTCGCTCCCACGGCAGGCCAGTCATGTGTGTATAAGCGCCCCTGGGCGCACCTTCAAGCCTGGAGCCCACCCGTGAGCAAGCGTACTTTCCAGCCGAACAACCGTCGTCGCGCGAAGACCCACGGCTTCCGGCTGCGGATGCGCACCCGGGCCGGTCGCGCCATCCTCGCCGCCCGTCGCCGTAAGGGCCGCGAGAAGCTGTCGGCCTGATCGACCCGCGCCCGAAGTCCGGCCCGTCGGTGTACCTCGCCGACGGGCGTTAGGCGTATACGGTGCTGTCCCGTCAATCCCGCATGCGACGCGGGGACGAGTTCGAAGCGGCGGTCCGACGCGGCAAACGCGCCGGACGCCCCACTTTGGTGGTGCATCTCAACCTTTCTGGGGAAGAGACACCTCTGGTTGGTTTCGTGGTGAGCAAGGCCGTTGGTGGCGCGGTGACCCGGAACAAGGTCAAACGACGGCTCCGACACCTGATGCGCGACCGTCTCGACCGGCTGCCGCGAGGTAGCCTGCTGGTGGTACGCGCCAATCCACCGGCCGCGTCCGCGTGCGTCGAGCAACTGGCCGCCGATCTCGACGCCGCGCTGGATCGTTTGCTCAGGCGGCGCGAGTCCTCGACGGGTGGACACAGATGACGGAGCAGCCGCAAGGGATGCCGGGCCTCGCCGCCCGGGCGCTGATCATCCCCATTCGGTTCTACCGGGCGTTCATCAGCCCGATGCTCGGTCCACGCTGCCGGTTCTACCCGTCGTGCAGCGCGTATGGGCTCGAGGCGATTGCCGTACATGGGGCATTGCGCGGCACATGGCTGACTGTCCGGCGCATCGGGCGGTGCCACCCATTCCATCCCGGAGGTATAGACCCGGTGCCCCCACGCCCGGTCCGGTCCCACGAAACGCAAGGGAGCTAGCTCGGTGGAGCTGTCCTGGCTCAATTGGCTGTACACGGCCGTCGCCCAAGTCATCACCTGGATCCACCAGGTCTACAGCACTTTCCTCGACCCCAACAGCGGGTTGACCTGGGCGCTGACCATCGTCACGCTGACCGTCTGCATGCGGATCCTCATCTTCCCGCTGTTCCTCAAGCAGATGCGGTCGTCGCGGAAGATGCAGGAGCTGGCACCGAAGGTCCAGGAGCTCCGCAAGCGCTACAAGAACGACAAGCAGCGCATGAACCAGGAGGTCATGGCGCTGTACCAGGGCGCGGGCGCCAACCCCCTCGGTGGCTGCCTCCCCGTCGTGGCGCAGTTCCCGATCTTCATCTCGATGTTCACCGTGCTGCGGGCCATCGCCGCCGACCAGGCCAAGTTCGGCATGTCGCAGGAGCTGGTCGACAGCGCCAAGCACGCGCTGATCATCAACGCTCCCCTGCCCGCCACGTTCTTCGAGGCCCCTGACATCGCCCAGAAGGTCGTCATCGGCTTCTTCGTGGCGATCAGCTCGCTCACCACGTTCCTCACCGTCCGGCAGAGCGTGACCCGCTCGATGGCGCAGATGCCGGACAACCCCATGGCGCAGCAGCAGAAGATCCTGATGTACATCTCGCCGCTGTTCGCCTTCTTCAGCCTCAACTTCCCGCTGGGCCTGATCCTCTACTGGGTCACCACCAACCTGTGGACGCTGGGCCAGCAGCACTGGTTCTACAGCCGGCACCCGATGCCGCAGTTCGACGCCAAGGGCAACGCCATCCCCGTGACGCCCAAGCCCGGCCTGGTGGCAAAGATGCGCAAGACCACTCCGGAAGAGGAGGCCCCTCCCGCCCCGCCGGAGCCTAAGATCATTAGGCAGCAGCCCAGCCGCCAGTCCCGCAGCAAGCGCACCGGCAGCAAGAAGTCTTGAACACGAAGGAGAGGCCGGCCATGACCGAGGCCGAGCAGGAGAAGGCTCCTGATCTCAACGCGCTTGAGCAGGAAGGCGAGATCGCTGCCGACTACGTCGAGGGCCTTCTCGACATCGCCGACATCGACGGCGACATCGACATGGACGTCGAGGGCGACCGCGCCATGGTCTCCGTCGTGGGGCTCAAGGGCAACGAGCTGGTCGGGCCCGCCGGCGAGGTCCTGGAGGCGCTGCAGGAGCTGACCCGGCTGGCCGTCCACCGGCAGACCGGGGAGCGGTCGCGGCTCATGCTCGACGTCGCCGGCTACCGCGAGCGGCGCCGGGCCGAGCTGAGCAAGCTCGGCACCGAGGTCGCCAACCAGGTCAAGGACAAGGGTGAGCCGAAGGCGCTGCACCCGATGACGCCGTTCGAGCGGAAGATCGTCCACGACGCGGTGGCGGCCGCCGGGCTGCGCAGCGAGTCCGAGGGTGAGGAGCCGCAGCGGTACGTGGTGGTCCTTCCCGCCTGAAACGTGCATGGTGAGTCGGTTCGGCCGTCTGTCGGCGCTTGGGTGCGCTGATGGGCGGCCGTTTCCGTATCTATAGCTGTACGTACGGGGTGCGGGGCCTATGTGGGCCGCTGGCAGGTTTACGGGCTGGCCTCCGTGCTTGTGCGGATCGATCCCTGTTTCTTGTTGTTGGGGAGTTGTCCAGCGTCTTTGTGCGCTGGCGTTGGAGTTCGGCGCTGTTAGCGGGGGAGCGCGCGGTTTTGTGCGCTGGCCTTGTTGTTCGTCCCGAAAAGTGCCTTTGAGTGTTTATTTCGGGTGATATGCGCTCTATGTCGTCTGTAGGGGATTTGGTGTCGAGGGTGGATCGGGAGGGGCGCGCGGCGGCGTGCTCGACCGTCACCCACATGCCAGCCCGCTAGTCTTCCAGTGTGATCTCACATCTAGCCTTGGGTGGACACCGCCCCTAGAACGTCGAGACACCCACCGTCGAACGCCCACCGGCATCACCGCCGAGCAGGCAACCTGAGTACGAACACCACCTGAGACTGAGAAAGGGCCAGCATCCAGTGAGCGAAGAGCTTCCGGCGCCGCCGGACATAGCGCGGGACGTCTTCGCCGGGGAGGCATGGGACCGTGCGAACGCGTTCGCCGCGCTGCTGGCGGGCCCGGGCGTCGTCCGGGGCTTGCTGGGGCCGCGTGAGGTGCCGCGTATCTGGGATCGCCACCTGCTCAACTGCGCCGTGGTCGCCGAGGCCGTGCCGCCGGAGGTGCGGCTGGTGGACATCGGCTCGGGGGCGGGGCTGCCGGGGCTGGTGCTGGCCATCGTCCGCCAGGACATCGAGGTCACGCTGCTGGAGCCGTTGCTTCGCCGTACGGTGTTCCTGGAGGAGTGCGTCGAGGCGCTCAAGCTGGACAACGTCGAGGTGCTGCGTGGGCGGGCCGAGGATCTGGCGGGGGAGCGGGAGTTCGACGTCGCCAGTGCTCGGGCGGTCGCGCCACTCGACCGGCTGCTGAAATGGGCCATGCCTCTTCTGCGTGAGGGCGGCGAGCTGATAGCCATGAAGGGGGAGCGAGCCGCCGGCGAGCTCGCCGAGGCGGAGTCCCAATTGCGGGCCTGCGGGGCCCGAACGGCCGAGCTTGTGACCGTCGGGCACGGTAAGGTCGAGCCGCCTGCAACATTGGTTCGGGTGGTAGCGGGTCGCGCGCCGGAGCGAGCCAGGCGGCGACGAAGGAGGTGACGGTTGTGCCAGTCGCGTCTTGCGGTCTTGGCTGGCCGGACAGCCGTCTGTCCGAGAGCCCAACCGGGGTTGGATGGCCCGAAATGGGCGTGTCGCAACAGCAAATTCCCGGCACCGGCACACCACTGGTTGAAAGGATGGCCAACGTGACCCAGACCCCCCTGAACCCCGGTGATTCGCCGTTGGTACGAGAGGCGCTCAGTTCAGTGGTTTCACGTGAAACACCTGCCACCACCCAACCGGCCGCCCCTCAGCCAGCCACCGAGCAGCCCGCCGCCGCCCAGAGGGGTGGCACCAGCGGCGACGGCGACAACTCCTGGCCTCGGCCGGCGAAGTGCAGAGTGATCGCGGTGGCCAATCAGAAGGGCGGCGTCGGCAAGACCACCACCTCGGTGAACATTGCCGCGGCCCTGTCGATGCACGGCCAGCGCGTCCTCGTGGTGGACCTCGACCCGCAGGGCAACGCCTCGACGGCGCTGGCCACCGAGCATCGTGGTGACGTACCGGATGTGTACCAGGTGCTCGTCGACGATCTGCCCATGGTGGAGATCGTCAAGCAGGTCCCCGAGATGCCGAACCTCTACTGCGCGCCCGCCACGATCGACCTGGCCGGCGCGGAGATCGAGCTCGTCTCGCTGGTGGCGCGGGAGGCCCGGCTTCGGCGGGCACTGGCGGCGTACGAGGCGGAGTTCGACTACATCGTCATCGACTGTCCGCCGTCCCTCGGCCTGCTGACGGTCAACGCCTTGGTCGCGGCGGAGGAGGTCATGATCCCGATCCAGTGCGAGTACTACGCGCTGGAGGGGCTGGGTCAGCTCCTCAGAAACGTCGACCTCATCAAGGCGCACCTCAACCCGGCTCTGCGGCTCTCCACGATCGTCCTGACGATGTACGACGGGCGTACCCGGCTGGCTTCGCAGGTCGCCGACGAGGTGCGGTCGCACTTCGGGGAGACGGTGCTGAAGACAGTCATTCCGCGCAGCGTCCGCCTGTCGGAGGCGCCCAGCTATGGGCAGTCGGTCATGACGTACGATCCGGGGTCGAGCGGCGCGATGGCCTACATGGACGCGGCCCGGGAGATCGCCCACCGCGCCACCGTGGCCTGACGGCTGGTCTCTCGCGGGTCTCTCAGGCACGGCCTGAGGGGGTGGGTTGTCATGCCCGTGCTCCGGTGTGCCTGCGCGGGGTCGGCGGGGTGGACGTCGGCGCTCGACGCCGGCGGTGAGCGGTCTCGTTCGGCGCGAGTCGTGAGTTGGGCAGATTTGTAACCGTGTCGGCGTAAATCCCACGGGACTGTGTGTGGCGTGGGGGCACCCCGCTGGGCCCGCAACGGTAACCTCTCCTGGAGTGACCGGAATCGACCGGCTGGATGAGGAGACGCAGTGAGTCAGCAGCGGCGGGGATTGGGCAAGGGACTCGGGGCGCTCATCCCGACCGGACCCATCGTTGACGGCCCGGGTACGGCGCCCGCTCCCTCGAACGGCTCCACGGTCGAGGCAGGCCCGAAGCCGATCGCTGGAGCGTACTTCAAAGAGGTCGCGCTGACCGCGATCGTGCCCAACCCTCGTCAGCCGCGTGAGGTGTTCGACGACGAGCGCCTCCAGGAGCTCGCCGACTCCATCCGCGAGGTCGGCCTTCTGCAGCCGATCGTGGTGCGCTCCGTGGGTGGCGGCCAGTACGAGCTGATCATGGGGGAGCGGCGCTGGCGGGCGTGCCAGCAGGTCGGTCTTGACCCGGTCCCGGCGATCGTCCGGAACACCCAGGACACCGATCTCCTCCGGGACGCGCTCATCGAGAACCTCCAGCGCGAGCAGCTGAACGCTCTGGAAGAGGCGGCGGCCTACCAGCAGTTGCTGGACGACTTCCAAGCGACCCATGAGCAGCTGGCCAGCAAGGTGGGGCGCTCTCGATCCCACATCACCAACACGCTCCGGCTGCTCAACCTCCCGCCGGAGGTTCAGCTCCGCGTGGCCGCCGGCACCATCAGCGCCGGGCACGCTCGCGCACTGCTCGGCCTGAGCAGTTCGGAGGAGCAGGTTGAGTTGGCCAAGCGCATCGTGGCGGAGCTGCTGTCCGTGAGGGCGGTGGAGGAGATCGTCGCCATGGGCAGCGCGAAGGCCGCTCAGAAGGCGCCGCGTGAGCGGCAGGCGCCCAAGCCTACGGCTCCTGGGCTGACCCATCTGGCGGACCGGCTCTCCGACCACTTCGAGACGAAGGTCAAGGTCGACTTGGGGCGGCGTAAGGGGCGGATCGTGGTGGAGTTCGCGACGATCGACGACCTTGAGCGCATCATCGGGACGATGGCGCCTGAGGCGGCACGGGCGATGCGGGAGCGCGAGGACTGACCTTGCCTGTTTCACGTGAAACCACTCGCTCTTTCACGTGAAACCCCTTCCTTCGTTCTTCGCTTTCTCTTCTCTTCAGTTCTCCTCTCTCCTCTCTTCTCGCACCTGTTCGCCTGTGTCGGTCCTTCTTCGTGTTGTGGGTGTGTCCGCAGGGCTGCGTCGTGGGTGCGGCATGCGGGGCGAGCACGATGGCTGGCCGGGCTGCGGCCTTGGGGTCTCTCCAGCTCGCTCCGGCTTGCGCGGCTCTCTGGCTTGCGCGGCTCTCCGACTCACGTAGTGCCTCGGCTTCTCGGTTCGCCCCGCCGGGTTGGTTCTTCGGCTCCTTGGTTTGCCCGGCTCTTGCGTAGCTCGCTTAGTGCCGTGTGGTGATTGCTCGGCAGCCCCATTCGCGTCGGAGTCCCGTGGCTGGGGTCGCGCCTGGCGGGTTTTGTTCAGCCTCGACCTCTTATCGGGTCGGGCCTCGGGGGGCGGCCCTTCACGTCCCACGTCCTAGGCATCCGTTCCTGGATGGGTGAGTGGACGTGTTTCACGTGAAACGTCTGCGGGACTCCGGCCGGGGGAGCGTGGCGGGTGGCGGTGTTTCACGTGAAACGGTGCCAGAGAAGGGCTACGGGGTGGCTGCCTTGTGGAGGGCGGCCAGGAAATCGTCCACATGTTCTTCGGTGGTGTCGAAGGCGGTCATCCAGCGGACCGTGCCGGCGATCTCGTCCCAGTAGTGGAAGAGGTAGTTCTGCAGGAGGGATTCAGAGATCGCGTGGGGGAGGGTGGCGAAGACGGCGTTGGACTCCACGGGGTAGGCGAGGGCGACGCCGGGGACGTCCGCGAGGCCGTCCGCCAGACGGAGTGCCATCTGGTTGGCGTGGGACGCGTTGCGGTGCCAGAGGTCGTCGGCCAGGAGAGCGGAAAGCTGGGCTGAGACGAAGCGCATCTTGGAGGCCAGCTGCAGCGACTGGCGGCGAAGGTAGGGGACCGCGTCTGTCAGGGACGGGTCCAGGACGACCACCGCTTCGGCGGCCATGGCGCCGTTCTTGGTGCCGCCGAAGCTGAAGACGTCCACGCCTACGTCCGTGGTGATGGCTTTCAGGGAGCAGTCCAGGTGGGCGGCGGCGTTGGCGAGGCGGGCGCCGTCCACGTGGAGGCGTAGGCCGGAGGCGTGGGCCGTTTCGGCCAGGGCGGCGATCTCGGCGGGGGAGTAGCAGGTGCCCAGCTCGGTCACCTGGGAGATGGAGACGACCGCCGGTTGGGGTTCGTGGTGCTGGCCGATGAGGTGGAGGTGGGCCTTGATGTCGTCCGGGTGGAGCTTGCCCTGAGGGGTGGGGATGGTTCGGAGCTTCACGCCCAGGAGGCGTTCCGTGGCGCCCGTTTCGTGGGTGGCGATGTGGGCGGTGTCGGCGCAGAGGACGGCGTCGTAGCGGCCGAGCATGAGAGCCAGGCCGACCATGTTGGCGCCGGCTCCGTTGAGTACGGCGAAGCCTTCCGCTGTGGGGCCGAACGTTTCCTTGATTCTGTGCTCGAAGGTCGAGGTCCAGGTGTCGTCGCCGTAGGCGGGGGCGTCTCCCTGGTTGGCGGCGGTCATGGCGTTGAGGATGTCTGGGTGCACGCCGGCGTGGTTGTCGCTGGCGAAGCTCTTCGGGTGGGCGGGATTGATCGGCACACCGTAAGGCTATGCAAGGCGCTTGGGCGGAGGCTGTGAGGGGCGGGGCCGCCGGGGTGGTTCTCGCGGATGCCTCGTGAGTCGTTGGCGGTGATGTCTCCCGTCGGCGTCGCGCTGATGTTCATCCGGTGGCCGTTGTCGGGGGATCTGGAGCAGTGCGGGTGCGACCAGTCGTCTGTGCGGCATGGCGGCGGTTGGCACGGCTGGGAGGTCGACGGTGTCCGCCAAAGGATCCACGGCTGCTGTCCATGAGTTAGCGGCCGCAACCTGTCGAGGCATCGAAAGGAAGGCGGGGCCGTCCCGTCGGGGAGTGGGGCGGCCTGTGGGGAGGGGAGGAAAGAGCGGTGAGGCCGAGGCATGCGGCTCCGGCGCAGTAGAGCACAAGGGAAGCAGGCCTTCAAGAAGGCGCCGTCAGTTCGGCGCGCGAGATGGCAGGAGCAGCATCATGCGGAGCACGCGAGCGGTGGTCGCCTGGCGGACGAAGAGAGTTGTCGTGCGGCGAATTGCGGGAGGCGCCGCGTGGGGGACAAGAGAGCGGCAGCCGTGTGGGAGACGCGAGCGGTAGTCGCCTGGCGGAAGGGAGGGGCTGTCGTGCGGCGGGTAACGGGCGGCGCTAGCGGCGCGACAAGAGGGCAGCAGCCGCGCGGGGATGAGGGGACAGCTGTTCAGGAGACGAGGGCAGTGGTCGCCTGGCGGACGAAGAGAGCTGTTGTGTGGCGGATTACGGGAGGCATGGCGCGGGGGACCGGGAGAGCGGGAGCCGTGTGGAGAAGTGAGCGGTGGTCGCCTGGTGGACGAGGGGAGGCCGTCGTGCAAGGGGCGAGGGAGCGGCAGGCGCGCGGCGGGACGGGAGCGGTAGGTGCCTGACGGATATGGGGCTGTTGTGCGGCGGACAACGGGCGGCGCAGCACGAGGGGTGAGGGAGCAGCCGCCACGCGAAGACGGGAGCGGTCATCGCCTGACGGACCAAGGGGGCTGTCGGGCCGCGGGCAACGGGTGGCCCCGCGCCACGACAAGAAGGCAGCAGCCGCGCGGCGGAGACGAACAGTTGCTGCGCGGTGGAGACAAACAGTTGCTGCGGCGGTGAAGGAGAACCGTTGCCGCGCGGCCGAGGAGAACAGCTGCCCTGGGAGGAGTGGGCCAGGAGAGGGGTTAGGGGCGAGGGCGGTGGGCGGCGTTTTGGAGGAGGGTGCGGCAGAGGTCGCCGAGATCGCGCCCCGCTGCCTCCGCCGCCATCGGCAGCAGCGACGTCTCCGTCATCCCCGGCGCCACGTTCACCTCAAGGAAGTGCGGGTCGTCGGACGCGTCCACGATCAGGTCGGTGCGGGAGATGTCCCGCAGCCCCAACGCCGTGTGCGCCGTCACGGCCATCCGGGCGCAGGCTTCGGCGGCGGCCGCGGAGAGGCGGGCGGGGGCGAAGAACTCGGTGTGCCCGGCGGTGTAACGGGCGGCGTAGTCGTAGACGCCGGCGTCGGGGACGATCTCCACGGCGGGCAGCGCCACCGGCCCCTCGCCGAGGTCGACGACCGAGACCGACACCTCGACGCCCTCGACGTACCGCTCGATGAGGGCGGTGTCGCCGTAGGCGAAGCAGCCGACCATGGCGGCGGGCAGCTCTTCGGCCGTGCGGACGATGGACGCGCCGAGCGCCGAGCCGCCGCGGGCGGGCTTGACGAACAGGGGAAGGCCGAGCCGGTCGATGATGCGGCCGAGCACGACGGTGGCGCCGAGGTCGTGGAAGGTCTCCCTGGGGAGGGTGACGGACTCGGGGGTGCGCAGGCCGACCGAGCGTACGACGGCCTTGGCGGTGGGCTTGTCGAAGGCCACGCGGCAGGCGTCGGGGCCGGCGCCGACGTAGGGCACGTCGAGCAGTTCGAGCACGGAACGGATCGCGCCGTCCTCGCCCGCGCCGCCGTGGAGGGTGACGAACACAGCCTCGGGCGGGTCGGCGAGGATGGCGGGCACGAGGGAGGCGTCGGTGTCGCGGGCCTCCACGTCGATGCCCGTGGCGCGCAGCACCTCGCTCACCCGGCGGCCGGAGCGCAGGGACACCTCCCGCTCATAGGAGAGGCCCCCGGCCAGCACGAGCACGTGGCCCAGATCGCTCATCACATCTCCTCCGCTGATCGTACGCGTCCAACCGTACCGGCGGCTGGCGGCGAATGGTGTAGGTGCGGCCCGCACACGAGTACGGCCGGCGTCCCCGTCCCCGGGGAGCGCCGGCCGTACCGGGGAAAGCTAGGCCAGTTCGGGCCCCGGCGTGTCAACGCCGGCCCGCTCGGGACCGGAGCCGGTGCCGAACATGTCCCGGAGCTGCATCTCCTGCTCGATCACCCCGGACAGGCGCCGGACGCCTTCGCGGATGCGGTCGGGCTCGGGGAAGCAGTAGGACAGTCGCATGTGCCGGGCGCCGCTGCCGTCGGAGAAGAACCCGGTGCCGGGCACGAACGCCACCCGCTCGGCCACGGCCCGCGGCAGGATCGCCTTGGAGTCGAGCCCTTCTGGCAGGGTCGCCCAGACGAAGAAGCCGCCGGCCGGCCGGGTCCAGGTGACCTCGGGCGGCATCAGGGCCTCCAGGGAGTCCAGCATGGAGTCGCGCCGCTCGCGGTAGAGCTCCTTGAAGGACTTGATCTGCTCCCGCCACGGCTGGGTGGCCAGGAATTGGCCCACGGCGAGCTGCGTGAACACCGAGTGCGACAGCACGGCCGACTCCATGGCCAGGATCAGCTTGTCGCGGATGGCGTGCGGCGCGAGCGCCCAGCCGACGCGGAAGCCGGGGGCGAGCGTCTTGGAGAACGACCCCAGGTAGACCACGCCGTCGGGGTTGTCGGCGCGCAGGGCGCGCATGGGCTCGCCGTCGAAGCCGAGCAGCCCGTACGGGTTGTCCTCGATGATGAGGATGCCGGCACGCTGGCAGATGTCGAGCACCTGCTGCCGCCTGGCCAGGTTGAGCGTGACGCCGGCCGGGTTCTGGAAGGTCGGGATCGTGTAGAGGAACTTGACGGGAGCTCCGGCGGTCTCCAGCGCGTAGATGGTCTGCGCCAGCGATTCGGGCACGATGCCCTGATCGTCCATGGCGATGTGGACCACTTTGGCCTGGTAGGCGGAGAACGTCCCCAGGGCCCCGACGTACGAGGGGCCTTCGGCGAGCACGACGTCGCCCGGGTCGATGAAGATCCGGGTGATCAGATCGAGCGCCTGCTGTGAACCGACGGTGACGACGACGTCGTTCGCCCCGGCCTCGATCCCCTCCAGCCGCATGACCTCGCAGATCTGCTCGCGCAGGTGCGGGTCACCCTGGCCGGAACCGTACTGCAGCGCGACCGTGCCGCGCGTGGTGACCAGGTCGGAGACCAGCTCGCCGACCATGTCGAGGGGGAGCGCCGTGACGTACGGCATGCCGCCGGCGAGCGAGACCACCTCGGGTCTCGACGCGACGGCGAAGAGAGCTCGGATCTCGGAGGCGACCATCCCGGTAGCTCGCGCGGCATACCGGTCGACGTAGGCGTCGATGCGCGACCCTTGGGTCGCGGGTGTCTGACCGTGATCCAGCTCTTCCGTCACGGCCCACCTCCTAGGTGTCATATCGGACCGAAATACCAGATTACGCCAGTCGGACATGTCCTTCGTGACCGGGCTCGACCGTCGTGGTATCCGCTGGCTGCATCTTCACTGAGCTACCATGCCACCAACGGACGCGGTTTTCGCGCGCTTTTCTGGGTCGACGATAGGGGCCGTAGTTGTCGCGCCGGCTGGTCAACATAACCCTGGACAATCTCGAAGATCTGCCACGCCGCTGCCGGCGTTGCGTGTTCTGGGAGCTCGATCCCGTCAGCGGCGAGCGTGCCATCCATTCCGGCGACTCCGGGCTGGAGAAGGAGGCCTGGATCTCCGGCACGCTGCTGGAATGGGGGAGCTGCGGGAAAATCGCCTACGTCGACGGGGTTCCGGCCGGGTTCGTCCTCTACAGCCCGCCGCTCTACAGCCCGCGGTCGCTGGCCTTCCCCACCTCGCCGGTGAGCGCCGACGCGGTGCTGCTGATGACGGCCCACATCATCCCCGAGTTCTCGGGCGGCGGGCTGGGCCGGATGCTGATCCAGGGCGTGGCGAAGGATCTGACCCGGCGCGGGGTGAAAGCCATCGAGGCGTTCGGCGACTTGAAGTGGGAAGAGCCTAGTTGTGTAGTTCCTGCTGAATACTTGCTTTCTGTGGGTTTTAAGACGGTTCGACCGCATTTGCGGTTTCCGCGCCTGCGTTTGGAGTTGAAGAGCGCCATCTCGTGGCGTGAGGACGTCGAGGTGGCCCTCGAACGCCTTCTGGGGTCCATGAGCCCGGAGCGCGCCCTTCGTCCCGTCTGACGGCTCTTGGGGGCCGAAGAAGGGCAAACGAAAGCCCCCCGCGGGCACCGCCGCAGGGGGCTCTCACATGAGGGCGACTAGATGATGCCGTCGAGCTCGCGGAGCAGCATGGCCTTCGGCTTGGCGCCGATGATCTGCTTCACGACCTCGCCCCCCTTGTAGACGTTCATCGTGGGGATCTGGAGCACGCCGTACTGGCGGGGAACCTCGGGGTTCTCGTCGATGTTCAGCTTGACGATCTCAAGCTTGTCGCCGTGCTCGTTCGCGATCTCCTGCAGGATGGGCGCGACCTGACGGCACGGGCCGCACCACTCGGCCCAGAAGTCGACAAGCACGGGCTTGTCGCTCTTGAGGACCTCGGTCTCGAACGTGGCGTCGGTAACTGCCTTCACGGGGCGCTCCTTACTTCTCGTTGTTGGCCAGCCAGCGCTCGGAGTCGAGCGAGGCGGCACAGCCGGTGCCGGCCGCGGTGATGGCCTGGCGGTAGGTGTGGTCGACGACGTCGCCGGCCGCGAACACGCCGTCGATGTTGGTGGCGGTCGACGGCGAGGCGACCTTGATGTACCCGTCGTCGTCGAGCTCGACCTGGCCCTTGACCAGGTCGGTGCGCGGGTCGTGACCGATGGCCAGGAAAAGCGCGTCGGTCGCCAGCTCGCACTCCTCGCCGGTCTTGACGTTGCGCAGCTTGACCGCCTCGACCTTGGTGTCGCCGAGCACGTCGACGACCTCGGAGTCCCAGACGAACCGGATCTTCTCGTTGGCGAACGCGCGCTCCTGCATGATCTTGCTGGCGCGCAGCTCGTCACGGCGGTGGACGACCGTCACCATGCGCCCGAACCGGGTCAGGAACGTCGCCTCCTCCATGGCGGTGTCGCCGCCGCCCACGACCACGATGTCCTTGTTGCGGAAGAAGAAGCCGTCGCAGGTGGCGCACCAGGACACGCCGTGGCCGGACAGGCGCTTCTCGTTCTCCAGGCCGAGCTCGCGGTAGCCCGAGCCCATGGCCAGGATCACCGACTTGGCGTAGTAGGTGTCGGTGTGGGTCTTGACGACCTTGGGGTTGGCCTCCAGGTCGACCTCGACCACGTCGTCGGCCACCAGCTCGGCGCCGAAGCGCTCGGCCTGCTTGCGCAGGTTGTCCATCAGGTCGGGGCCCATGATGCCGTCGGGGAAACCGGGGAAGTTCTCCACGTCGGTGGTGTTCATGAGCGCACCGCCCGCCGTCACGGAGCCCTCGAAGACCAGCGGCTTGAGTTCGGCGCGCGCGGAGTAGACGGCCGCGGTGTAGCCCGCAGGGCCCGACCCAATGATGATCACGTTACGAACGTCGCTCAACGCTCCCACGCCTTCCTCGTCTGCTGTTTGCTTCGGGCTCAACAGATCCTAGGCCGCGCTGATTCCCGGCCCTGCCCGCGAAACGAAAGAGCCCGCCGAAGCGGGCTCTGACGTGGGCTTTCGATTACCAGCGGCCCAATGTGGGCTTGCGCAGGTTCTTGCAGTTGAACGGGTCGACGATGTCGATGCGCAGCTTCTTGGCGGCCTGGTCCTTCCAGGAGGCCACGATCAGCGCCTCCTGGCCGTTGTACTGGCCCTGGTCGACCGCGAACGTCTTCAGCTTCGAACGGGCGGCCACCTTGCCGACGCATCGGTCGACCCTGGCGGTGTCCGTGGGGCCTTCGAGGGCCGGAGCGGCGCCGAAGTACCCGAGCAGCGGCTGGCGCAGCTCCCGGTCGCTGTAGTTGTAGTTGCTGTCGGTCAGCGCGTAGGCCCTCGCCCGCTGGTGGGGCTTCGACGGCGTCGCGGGCTGCGCCACCGTGGGCCCGGACGAACCGCCCGGTCCGTCCCCGCCGGCCAGCAACCCGCCCGAGACCGCCAGCGTGCCGACCACCACCGCGGCCGCCGCCGACGCCGCCACGGCGGGCATGGCCCACCTGCGCCGCCGTACCGACCTGGTCCGGGCCGGGACGATCGTGCCGTCGTCGGAGACCACCCCGAGACGTACCGGCTCGGGCGTCTCCGCCGCCGGCTGCTCCCACGGGGAGTCCCGCATGAGCCTGTCCCAGTCCGGTGCCTCCACGAGGTCGACGCCCCCGCGGCGGGACTCCGCCTCGGCGGCCAGCGCCTTGTCGATGCGCAGTGCGACGCCCATCGGCATGGCCGGTGTTGGGGTCGCCGCGAGCACCTCGCGAACCGCCGCCAGGTCTGCCAGCAGCTCCCCACAGGGGTCGCAGACCGCGAGATGCTCGCGGACCCGGCGTGCCGTCGCGGCGTCCAAGAGATCCTCTGCCAGCTCGGCCAGGACCTCAAGATCGTAGTGCGTATCACCCGTCACGAAGTTCTGCTCCCTTCGCGGATGAGACGCGATTGAGGTCCGAACGGTTCCGCAGATGCGAAAGAATTGGGGCAAGTTTCGCGCGACCCCGCGCGCATCTGCTCTTCACGGTGCCGCTGGGCACCTGAAGCACCTGAGCTGCGTCTTCGACGGAATACCCCATCATGTCCACGAGCACGAGAGCCGCCCGCTGGTCGGCGGGCAGCAGTTTCAGAGCGGCCGAAACCTCCATCGAGACCTCGCGCTCGACGGTCTGGTCGGGGAGCGGGCTGTCCCGCTCGGCGGCCTCGATCAGTTCGTCGTCGGCCACCGGACGGACGGACTTGCGCCGCATCCGGTCGAGGCAGGCGTTGACGACGATGCGGTGGAGCCAGGTGGTGACGGCCGCCTCACCTCGGAACGAGGCGGCCTTGCGATATGCGGAGACGAACGCGTCCTGAACGGCGTCCGCCGCCTCGTCAGGGTCACCGAGAGTACGCAGCGCCACCGCCCACATGCGGTCACGGTGCCTTTTGACGATCTCGCTGAACGCGTGTGGATCCCCGTTGATGTGCGCGGTGAGCAGCTCGGCGTCTGTGATCGCCGGCCGCTCCGCTGGTGAGGGTGTCTCGGGTGGGGAGTTCACAAGAGAGATTCCTGATTTATGCCGATCCGGGAGAATGCACCACTACTTCATAGATGGTGCCACGAAACTGGCCCGCATCTGCCGGAACGCGCGTAAACCAGATCAAAACGTACCGACCGCTTGCCGGGTCGTCGGGGGTCAGGGTGGTCTTGCCCGAGGCGCTCTTCTCGGTCGCCACGGTCTTGAGCGAGCCGAGCTCGGGGGAGTCGCCGACCTTCAGCTCGACGCTCGCGCCGCCGGCCTTGCCCAGCGTAGCCACCACGTCGCTGATCTGCATGGACTTGCCCATGTCGAGCAGCAGGCCGACGCCCTTCTTGAGGTTTCCCAGCTCGGCGTTGCCGTAGCTCTGGGTCGTCCAGGCCGTGCTGGGCTTGCCGTCGATGGCCAGCTCGGCGATGTCGGACTTCTCGTCGCCGTCGTCGCCGAGCGGGTCGAAGCCCTTGGCCTTGTCGGCCTTGACGGCCTGGGCCGAGGCCGAGGCGGAGGACTTGCCGGTGGTCGGGCTGACCGACGCCTCGGGGGTGGCGGGGCTGCCGAGGCTGCGGCCGATCGTCCAGGCGCCGACGCCCACGGCGGCGATGACCAGCAGCACCACCAGCGTCATCAGCACCCGGTTGAGCACGCTGCCGCCGCCCTGGCTGGGCGGCCGGCGCGGCACGGGCGGCGGTGGCGGCATGGTGCGCTGCTGCCGGTGGGCGACGTCGAGGCCCTCGGTGTGCGAGGCGGAGGCGACCGCCGGCGTCGAGGGGTAGGAGATGGCGATCGGCATGGGCCGGGCCACGTCGGCCAGCGCCTCGGCGACCTCGGACGGGCTCGACAGCGCACCCTGGCCCTTGCGCGACTCGGGAAGGCAGGCGCGGACCGTGACGGTGTCCAGGTAGTTGGGGACGCCGGCGGTGACCTGCCGCGGCGAGCAGAAGTGCCCGTCGATCATGGGAGCGGCGGGCAGGCCGCCCTCCTCCTCGTCGCCGGGCCAGTGGCCGGTCAGGCCGGCGTACAGCAGCCTGCCCAGCCCTTCGGCGTCGTCGAGGGCGGGCTGGTCGGTGGTGAGCCCGGACAGCGCGGCGTCGACGGCCACGCCGAGCACCTTGACCGTGTTGCCCGTCGTCCAGACCAGGTGGGACGGGCGCAGGCACAGGTGGTAGAGCTTGGCCTCGTGGGCGTGCGCCAGCGCCTCGGCGGCCTCGGCCACCAGACCGGCCGCGCGCTCGGGCTCCAGCGGGCCGGCGGCGAGCAGGTCGGTCAGCGTCTCGCCGGTGACCCACTCGCTGACCACGTAGGAGTGCTTGTCGTCCTCGCCGGCGTCGAACACCTGCGTCAGACGCGGGTCGGTGAGCCGGCTCGCGGCACGGGCGGCGGTGACGACCTCGTGCACGCGCGGGAAGTCCGGATCGAACGTGTGCACCGCCACCGGGCGCGCGAGGATCTCGTCGATCGCCTTCCACAGGGTCGCGCCGTCGGACTCGCTGACGCGGTCCTCCAGCCGGAAGCGCTCGGCCAGTCGGGTGCCGGGTTCCACGGCCGACGTGCTCACAGGCTCTCTCCGCTAGGCCGATCGGGCGTGCTCATGACTCGACTCACCTGCGTGGTGGTGTCCCACGTAGGCACGCTATGCCGGGTGGATCCGCCCACGCCCCTCCTGCTTCCATTCGCGCGTGTCGGGCACCATGGTAGTGCCGAGTCGATTCCGCCCGCGTTCTTTGCCAACGGGAAACTCGTCAGCCGTCGTGGTCAAGTCCGTCCATATGCCGGATTTCCCAATTACTACCGACCTACGCGTCTGGCGACCATACCAACGAGTGAGTTGACCTCCGCTATGCGCATCCTGTGGGCGACGGCGAGATAGAGCAACAGTCCCAGCCCACCACCCACGGCCAGGACAATCAGCGAGTTGACGAAACCGAGACCACCGAACAGCTGAGTGACCACCCAGACCGTGAGCAGCCCCAGCACGGCCGTGGGCAGCGAGGCCAGGTACATCCTGGTCAGCGCCGTGCCGATGGTCCAGCCGCCCAGGCCCTGGACGCGGCGGCTGGCCAGCGTCCAGGCCAGGACCGCGCCCAGCCCGTACGCGACGGCGTACGCCAGCGCCAGGCCCATCACCGCGTAGCGGGCGGGCAGCAGCACGAAGAAGATCACCATGAGCAGCGCGTTGACCGCGGTCGTGCCGGCCCCCACGAACACCGGAGTACGGGTGTCGCCGAAGCTGTAGAACACCCGCAGCAGGAGCTGGAACACCGCGAACGGCACCAGCGCCAGGCCGTAGACCTGCAACACGTTCCCGATGTAGACGGCGTCGGCGACGCTGTTGGCGCCGTGGCCGTAGATCGGCACGGTGATCGCCGGGCCGAGCACCATCAGCAGCAGCGAGACCGGCACCATGAGCGAGCAGATGAGCCGCACGCTCGACCCGAACTCGCTGCGCACGTCGTCGAGCCGGCCCTCGCCCACCGCCCGGCTCATCCGGGGCAGCATCGCCGTGATCACCGACACGCCGATGATCCCGTACGGAAGCTGGAAGAGCTGGAACGCCAGCGTGTACGGGCTGATGCCGTGGCCGGCCACCTCGTTGCCCGCCGAGCTGGCCAGGTTGGTCGTCAGCATGAACCCGAGCTGGGTGACCACCACGTAGCCGATGGTCCAGACCCCGGCCCGGCCCATCTCGCCCAGCCGGGCGTTGCGCACGTCGAAGCGCGGCACGAACGAGAACCCCACCCGCTTGAGCGCGACGATCAGCACCACCGCCTGGGCGACGATGCCCGCCGTGGTGCCGAGACCGAGCAGCGCGAGGTCGCCGGTGGTGACCGCCTCGATGTCGGACCCGCTGCCGACCACGGCGTAGGCCACGAACACGCAGATGACGACCAGGTTGTTGAGCACCGGCGCCCACATGGGGGCGCCGTAGCGGTCGCGGGTGTTCAGGATGGCGCCGGCGACCGCGCCGATGCCGAAGAAGGCGAGCTGCGGCAGGATGAACCGGGCCAGCATGACCCCGGTCTCGAACTTGATGCTGCCGCGGTCCCAGTCGGTGTACAGGTCGATGAGCAGCGGCGCGCCGAGCACGGCCACCACGGCCACCACGACCAGCACGGCGGTGGCCAGCGTCAGCAGGCGCTGCTCGTAGGCCCGGCCGCCGTCGGCGTCGTGCTGCTGCGCCCGGACGATCATCGGCACCACGACGCTGCTCAGCACGCCGAGCAGCAGCAGGTCGAGGATGCTGTACGGGATCGCGTAGGCCGCGTTGTAGGAGTCGCCCAGCGCCGCGGTGCCGATGGCGTAGGCCAGCACCATCGTGCGGGCGAACCCGGTGACCCTGGACACCATCGTGCCCGCCGCCATGATGGCGCTGGCCCGCAGCATGCGGCTCATACGGTCTCACTCTCCCGGGATTTGCCCGCTCGCGCGAGCCGTCGCTCGGACCGGCGGCGCAGGATCCGCGTCACGACGGCGGCGAGCATCACCGTCAGCGCGGCGCCCACGATGACCAGGGCGATGCCGGTGTAGCCGGTGGTGCGGATGGTCAGTCGTTCCGGCTTGCCGTAGGGCAGGCCGTCGATCGTGCGCAGCTGCACGGTGACGGTGGCGTCGCCGCTGGTGGTGGCGGTCATCGTCACTTGGCGCGTGCCGCTCAGGTTGCCGTCGATGACCAGCGGCTCCGGCGGGAGCGGCTTGATCTGCAGCCGCCCGGGGTTGTTGGACTTGACGTCGATGTAGAGGGTGATCGGCTTGTCCAGCGAGTTCTTCACGCTGATGGGCACCACGCCGTTGCTGCCGGCGAGCGTGCGCGGTGCGTCGGTCACCTGGATCTTGTCGATGCGCTCGTCCACGGCCGTGCCGACGAGCTTGGTCACCGCGCGGCCGGCGCGGGTGTTGTTGCGCCAGGCCGAGGAGGTGAGCCTGAGCACCGCGGCGTCGAAGGCCGAGGGCGTCCTGGTGCCGGCGACCGAGGCGGTGACGGAGGCGGTGAGCTGCGCCTGCGTGGCGACCTCCTTGACGGGGGCCAGGTACTTGGCGCTCAGCTCCTCCTTGCGGTCCTGCTCGGTGTAGGTGAGCCCGGCCCGCGGCGTGGCCGTCTTGCTCGGCTTGATCGAGTCGAGCTTGGTCAGTGAGAGCCACGGCAGCTTGCCGGCGGTCTTCAGCAGGCTGGTGACCAGCGTCGGGTTGGGGTCCCAGCGGCGCGACGGCGCGACCACCAGCGACCGCGGCTCGACCTGCCCGGTCTCGGCGGCGATCATCGCGGTCTCGGCGATGAAGCGCTGCGAGCTGAGCAGGACCGTCGTGGGCGCGGTCGGCTCGAACAGCCGGCTCAGCTCGGCGTCGGCGACCAGCGCCTTGATCGGGCCGGCGACGCTGTCGAGCGTGGCGGCGGCGTCGGGCGTGTGGGTGACGGGCGGCTGCGGCGGCAGGTTGGTGGAGTTGAGCAGGACGGTGGTGACCTTGCCGGGGCTGACCGAGAGCAGGTCGAGCGCGTCGGCGTCGAGCACGCCCGCGGGCGGCCAGTTGATCGAGGTCTGGGCGTTGCGGTTGAGCAGCGCCCGTGCGGTCTGGCCGCCGAGCTCGATCGCCCGGCCGGGCTGCGCGTCGAGCCCCTGATGGGCCAGGGCCGCCACGTCGGGATCGCCGTAGGGGGTGGCGATGACGGGGGAGGAGGCCAGCGCCGTGCTCATGGTGGACAGCCAGGTGCCGGCGGTGTCGTTGGCCGGTTTGCCTTCTGTGCCGTTCTTGGTCCTGACGTGGTAGCCCTTGGTCATCGCCTTCAGGTCGTCGAGCAGCGACGGCTCGACGAACCAGGTGACGCTCTTCGGCGCCGCCTGCGCGATGCGGGCCAGGTCGGCCAGGCGGCCCTTGCCGCTGAGCGACTGGCTCAGCTTGTCGTCGACGAACAGCGTCTCGTCGGAGCCGCGGTGGGGCTGGTCGATGACGGGCAGGGCGACGGCCAGCTTGTTGCGCGGCAGCTTCGGCGTGGTGGGCGGGGCATAGGTGAGGAACGTGCGCTGCGCCGAGATCGGCACTTCGTTCTGGGAGACGTCGACGGCGATCCGGTAGACGCCGAAGGCGCGGTAGCCGAGCTGGATCGGGGTCGCCGTGAACGTCCAGGTGGCCTGCCCGCCGACGGCCAGGGCCGGGATGTCCATGGCCGAGGTGCGGGAGACGTTTCCGGGCAGCGTGGCGTTGTTCTGGTCGATCTGGTACGCCGCCATGGAGGCGCGGTCGTAGAAACGCTCGCTCGTGTAGCGCAGGCGTACGCGGAGGGGGCCGAGCGCGGTTCCGGTGTCGTTGCGGACCGTGCCGGTGAACTTGATCTCGTCGGTCGGGCTGGTGGTGAACTGTGGCGTGATCGACGTGATGGAGACCGAGAGCGTCTCCCGCGCCGCCTCCACCGTGGCAGCAGAGTTCGGCGCCGCCGCCACCATGGGGGCGAGCGACGCGACGGACATCACGGCGAGCAGCGCGATCTTACGGATCACACGCATGCCAGAGCTGGGGTACGACGGCGCACGCCCGCAATGGTACGGGTTCAGTGCCGCGGCGCGACCGCCTCGCGTGTTCCCCGTGGTCGGGGCGTACGCAGGTCGACGGTCTTGCCGGTCAGGAGATTCAGCAGGTCGAGCGCACGAAGACAGAGCGCGGTGTGCCGTTCGCCGGTGGCGGTGAAGACCGCCATGTCGTCGGCGACGAGCCGGTCGTCGATGAGCACCGGAAGCGACTCCGGCAGCAGCAGCGGGCAGACGAGCCCGTCGGTGTAGTCGGTGGCCGAGTTGACCAGGAAGGCCGGCGCCGGCCGCACCTGGCGGGCGCCCAGCAGGCCCCCGACGACGCCGGGCTGGGGCGGGTTCGCCGCGGTGGCGACGACGGCGACGACGACCTCGCTGCCGATCCTGGTGGCGACGTCGAACACGGTGACCACGACGCACCGCCCGGGCTCCGCGCGGACCGTCTCCGGCAGTTCCTCCGCGCAAGTCATGGGGCGCGGAAGGCGTACGATCTCATGATGGACCTGGTGTGCGAGGAGCCAGCGGTGGATCGCGAGGGCGTCCTTCATGAAGTCCTCCTCCGTCTCGCCCTGTTCCATGGCCCCCGACGGTCCCCAGACCGAAGGTAACCCGGACCTGATGTGGCTCGGGGGATATGTTCCGGAATCGAAGGACCGACAGGGTTTGTCCGACTCAACAATGACCGACAGCCAGCAGCGGGCGATGCACGACCTGTTCCGCAAGATCGCACCGGTGGCCGACGAGCTCGGCCGCCTGTTCGCCGACCACGGCCACGAGCTGGCCCTCGTCGGCGGCCCCGTGCGCGACATCCTGCTGGGCCGCGTCGGCAACGACCTCGACCTGACCACCGACGCCAACCCCCACAGGGTGCTCGACGTCGTCAGGGACTGGGCCGACTCCGTGTGGACGATCGGCATCGACTTCGGCACCGTCGGCCTGCGCAAGGGCAACTGGCTGATCGAGATCACCACGTACCGGAGCGAGTCCTACGACCCCAAGTCGCGCAAGCCCGAGGTCGCCTACGGCGAGACGCTGGAGGCCGACCTGGAGCGGCGCGACTTCGCGGTCAACGCGATGGCGGTGCGCCTGCCCGGCCACGAGTTCGTCGACCCCTACGGCGGCCTCGACGACCTGCGCGCCAAGCGGCTGCGCACGCCCGGCACCCCCGAGCGCTCGTTCGCCGACGACCCGCTGCGCATGCTCAGGGCCGCCCGGTTCGCCTCCCAGCTCGGCTTCGGCGTCGACCGGGCCGCCCTGGCGGCGATGACCGCGATGGCCGAGCGCATCGAGATCGTCTCGGCCGAGCGCATCCGCGACGAGCTCGACAAGCTGCTCTGCGGCGCCAACCCGCGCGAGGGCCTGCGCCTGCTGGTGGAGACGGGCCTGGCCGCGCACGTGCTGCCCGAGCTGCCCAAGCTGCGCCTGGAGATCGACGAGCACCACCGGCACAAGGACGTCTACGAGCACAGCCTGACCGTCCTCGACCAGGCCATCGCCCAGGAGGAGGACGGCAAGCCCGACCGGATCCTGCGCTGGGCCGCGATCATGCACGACATCGGCAAGCCCAAGACCCGGCGCCACGAGGCCGGCGGGCGGGTGTCGTTCCACCACCACGAGGTCGTCGGCGCGCAGATGACCAAGAAGCGCATGACCGAGCTGAGGTTCCCCAAGGACGTCGTGGCCGACGTCTCCCAGCTGGTCGAGCTCCACCTGCGCTTCCACGGCTACGGCACGGGGGAGTGGACCGACAGCGCCGTGCGCCGCTACGTGCGCGACGCCGGCCACCTGCTCGGCCGCCTGCACAAGCTGACCAGGGCCGACTGCACCACCCGCAACAAGCGCAAGGCGGCGGCGCTGTCGCGCACCTACGACCAGCTCGAAGAGCGCATCGCCCGGCTCGCCGAGGAGGAGGAGCTGGCCAAGATCCGGCCCGAGCTCGACGGCAACGAGATCCAGGCCGTGCTCGGCGTGGGCCCCGGGCCCGTGGTGGGCCGGGCGTACAAGTTCCTGCTCGACCTCAGGCTGGACAAGGGCGTGCTCGGCAAGGAGGCGGCCACCGAGGCGCTGCTCGACTGGGCGCGGTCAAACGGCCTGGGAGCGTGACGACGACGTCGTGACCATCCGGTAGGCCAGCGCCGCAAGGGGGTAGCCCACCGTGATGATCACGACGGCCAGGTACGACTTGCCGTTGGGCGGCAGGATCGCCGCCGAGAGCGCGGCGGCCAGCACGTACATGCCGTTGAAGAGCATGTCGTAGAGCGAGAAGGCACGGCCGAGATAGGCGTCCTCGACGTCGCGCTGGACGGTCGTGTCGGCGCAGATCTTGACGCTCTGACCGGCCACGCCCAGCACGAAGCCGGCCACCGGCAGCCCCCACGTCTGGAACGGCAGGACCAGCGCGCCCGCCAGCACGCCGGCCGAGGACAACGCGATGACCACCCAGGGGCCGATGCCGAACCGCTCGGTCGCGTACGGGGTGATGATCACCGCGAGGAAGTAGCCGAAGCCGGAGGCGGCCACCACCAGGCCGATCCCGCGCAGGGCGGCGTCGGGGTCGCCGTCGGTGAAGTAGTAGCGGTAGAGGATGATGCCGAGGGCGGTGGCCATGCCGTACAGGAAGCGGTGGGCGGCCATCGCGCCCATGGTCGCGGCCGCCTCGCGGTGGCGCGCCAGGTGCCGGGCGCCGTCGACCAGGCCCACGACCACGTTGCGCAGGGCCTCGCGGGCCTGGGGCTGGTCGGGGTCGTAGGAGGGGCCGAGCAGCGCGCGGTCCATCGTGCGGGCGACCAGCGCGCTCAGCCCGAACATCACGCCGGACGCGGCCAGCAGCAGCCCGATGCCCCGGTCGCCGTCGCCGAGCACCTCGCGCAGCAGGAACCCGACGCCCGCGCCGACGAACGTGACCACGGTGCCGCAGGTCGGCGTCACCGCGTTGGCCGCCATCAGCCGGTCGGACGGCACCACGTGCGGCAGCGAGGCGCCGAGCGCGGCCAGGAAGAACCGGTTGACCCCGAGCACGCCGAGCGCGGCCGCGTAGAAGACGGGATCGGGCGCGTCGGAGGCGACCAGCGCCGCCGCGACCAGCAGCAGCCCACCGCGCACGAACGGCGCTATGACCAGGATCTGCCGCCGCGACCACCGGTCGATGAACACCCCGACGAACGGCCCGAGCACGCTGTACGGCAGGAACAGCACGGCCAGACCGGCGGCCACCGCCAGGGCCGTCGTCTGCTTCTCGGGGCTGAAGAAGGCGAAGTTCGTGACGCCGAACTGGAAGATCCCGTCGGAGAACTGGGAGACCAGCCGCGTGCCGAACAGCCGTCGGAAGTCACGGCCTTGGAGGACGACGCGGAGATCGGCGACGAATGACACCCCGTCAGCCTAGCCGGGCGCACCGCGGCATAGGATGCGCCGGAGGTGGCCGGGCGGGTTCCGAACGTGCATGGCGATCTCGTACGCTTCAAAGCGTGACCACTGAGGAACACGTTGTGCTGGTCGACCGCGAGGGGCACGCGCTCGGCACCGCGCCCAAGACGTCGGTGCACGGCCGGGAGACCCCGCTCCATCTAGCCTTCTCCAGCTACGTCTTCGACCCCGAGGGCCGCGTGCTGCTCACCAGGCGGGCCAGCCACAAGATCACCTGGCCCGGCGTCTGGACCAACAGCTGCTGCGGCCACCCGCTGCCGGGCGAGCCGCTCGGCCGGGCGGTCATCCGCAGGCTCTCCTACGAGCTGGGCCTGCACGCCGGCGGCGCCGATCTCATGCTGCCCGGCTTCTCCTACCGCGCCGTCATGGGCAACGGCATCGTCGAGCACGAGCTGTGCCCGGTCTACCGCGTCACGGTCGACACCCCGGTGGCGCCCAACCCCGACGAGGTGGGCGAGGTGCGCTGGATGCCGTGGAAGGAGTTCGCCGAGGGCGTGCGCAGCGGCCTGCTGGCGATCTCACCGTGGTGCAGGGAACAGGTGCCGCTGCTCAGCGAGCTGGGCGCCGACCCGATGACCTGGTCTCCCGCCTCCGACGACGAACTGCCCCCCGCCGCGCGCGGCTGAAGCCGCGGCCGCGAGGGGCCCACAGGTCAGCGCTCGACCTCGCCCCTGATGAACTTCTCGACGTACTCGCGGGCCTCGTCGTCGGAGTACTGCTCCGGCGGCGACTTCATGAAGTACGACGACGCCGACAGGATCGGGCCGCCGATGCCCCGGTCAAGAGCGATCTTGGCCGCGCGCACGGCGTCGATGATGATGCCGGCCGAGTTGGGGGAGTCCCAGACCTCCAGCTTGTACTCCAGGTTCAGCGGGGTGTCGCCGAACGAGCGGCCCTCCAGGCGCACGTACGCCCACTTGCGGTCGTCGAGCCACGGCACGTGGTCCGACGGGCCGATGTGCACGTCGGCCTTGCCCATCTCGTGCGGGATCTGCGAGGTGACCGACTGCGTCTTGGAGATCTTCTTCGACTGGAGCCGGCTGCGCTCCAGCATGTTCATGAAGTCCATGTTGCCGCCGAAGTTGAGCTGGTACGTGCGCAGCAGCTCGACACCGCGGTCCTCGAACAGCTTGGCCAGCACGCGGTGCGTGATGGTGGCGCCGACCTGCGACTTGATGTCGTCGCCGACGATCGGCACCCCGGCCTCGGTGAACTTCTCGGCCCACTCGGGGTCGGAGGCGATGAAGACCGGCAGCGCGTTGACGAACGCCACCTTGGCGTCGATGGCGCACTGCGCGTAGAAACGGTCGGCCTCCTCCGAGCCCACCGGCAGGTACGACACCAGCACGTCGACCTGGTTGTCGCGGAGCACCTTGACCACGTCGACGGGTTCCTCGTCGGACTCCTCGATGATCTCGCGGTAGAACTCGCCCAGACCGTCGAAGGTGTGGCCGCGCAGCACGGTCACCCCCGTGGGCGGCACATCGGTGATCTTCACGGTGTTGTTCTCGCTGGCGACGATCGCCTCGGACAGGTCGCGGCCGACCTTCTTGGCGTCCACGTCGAAGGCGGCGACGAACTCGACGTCACCTACGTGGTACTCACCGAACTTCACGTGCATCAGGCCCGGCACTCGTGCGGCCGGGTCCGCATCCTTGTAGTAGTGGACGCCCTGGACCAGCGAAGACGCGCAGTTGCCGACGCCGACAATGGCCACGCGAACCGAACCCATCGCACTCGCTCCCTTACTCATCAGTTGACGTGGTATCTCTCTCGGGCCCTTCCGAGGCCCGCCGCTCCGTGGCGATCAGCTCGTTCAGCCAACGCACCTCGCGTTCGACCGACTCGAGCCCATGGCGCTGCAGCTCCAGCGTGTAGCTGTCGAGCCGCTCCCTGGTACGGGCCAGCGCCGTGCGCACGCTGTCGAGGCGCTCCTCCAGGCGGCTGCGGCGGCCTTCGAGGATGCGCAGGCGCACCTCGGCCTCCGTGTGCCTGAAGAAGGCGAAGTGCACACCGAAGCTCTCGTCCTCCCAGGCTGACGGGCCGGCCTGGGTCAGCAGCTCCTGGAGGCGTTCCTTGCCCTCCGCGGTGAGCTTGTAGACGATTTTCGACCGGCCGCCGACGATCGTGGCGGGAGCGGGCTGCTCCTCCACGATGAGGCCCTGGGCCAGTAGTGATCGCAGACAGGGGTACAGCGATCCATAGGAGAACGCACGGAACATGCCCAACAGGGCGTTGAGCCGTTTGCGCAGCTCATAGCCGTGTAGCGGCTGTTCGTGCAGCGACCCGAGCACGGCTAGCTCCAGAACTCTGCCTTGTCCGCTGGCCACTGGAACCGCCCCCTCTCGCGTCGATGTATCGAGTCGATACATCCAGAGGATACGTCGATTCGCTATAAGGCCGCAATCAAAGGATTTGCCAAGCCGTTGGGATGATTCGGTAAAACGCCGTAGTCTGGCGCTCATGTGGTCACAGCGGAGGGTGGTGGACTACGGCCTCGCCAAGCGGGCAGCGGTCCGTTCCCTGGAGGTGGGCCGTGCCTCGCGCGGGGACCTCTGTGACGCACAGCCGTACCTCCTTCGCGCGGCCCGCGTGTTCGGCGAGCCGACCGAACGTCTCTGCCCGGTGTGCGAGAGGGAGAACGTCACCAACGTGACCTATGTCTTCGGCGATTCGCTGGGACGGCATGCCGGTCAGGCAAAGGCCACGTCAGAGCTTGTCGAAATGGCCCATGATTACGATGAGTTCCGGGTGTACGTCGTCGAGGTCTGCCAAGGTTGTTCCTGGAACCACCTGACGGTCTCGTTCGTCCTCGGCAACGGACCGCCAGACCTCGTCGGCCAACCGTGAACACCGAGGGCGGCGAGTCACCTCACGCCCATACGCCGTTTTTATCCGACGACGATGCGAGGACGTGTGAGTAACAGCATGAATGAGGGGACGGCCCGCCCGGGAAGGCGCCGTCGCTCCAACTCATCCCGTTCTGTGCCCCCAGGTTCTCCTCCCCAAACCGGCGATTCCGATTGGGGTGCCTCGCAGCAGCGTCGTCCTGAAGCCGCGTACGAGCAGACGGGCGCGATGTCCGCGCAGCCGTACGGCGACCCCGCCTCCGGGCCGCAGCCCCAGCGCGGGGCACCCCAGGGGCGCGAGGAGCCGACGCCGCGCGGCCGCTCCCGGGCCCGGCAGGACACGCGTTCGCTGAGCAACCAGGAGACCATGGTCAGCGACGCGCCGCCCAGGCGCTCGCGCCGGGCGAGCGGGCAGGGCGAGCCGCCCGAGCCGCCCGGCCCGCCGGACAGGAAGCGCGGCGGCTGGCGCCGGTTCGTGCCGAGCTGGAAGATCGTCGTGGCCAGCGTGGTCGTGCTGGCGGCCGGCATCTTCGGCATGATCATGGTCGCGTACAACCTCACGCCGGTGCCCGAGGGCACGCAGGCGTCGGCGGTGGCGCAGCAGAGCACGCTCTACTACCGCAACGGCAAGGTCCTCGCCAAGCTCGGCGTGCCCCGGCAGACCGTCACCATCGACAAGATGGCCCAAACCGTCAAGGACGCCACGGTCGCCATCGAGAACAAGACGTTCTACGAGGACTCCGGCGTCTCCCTCTCGGGCATGGCCCGTTCGGTGTGGATGACCGCGACCGGCCAGCAGCTCCAGGGCGCCTCGACCATCACCCAGCAGATGGCCCGCGGCTACTACGACGGCCTCAGCCAGGAGGTCTCCGTCAAGCGCAAGCTCAAGGAGATCTTCGTCGCGGTCAAGCTCAACCAGTCGCTGTCCAAGGAAGAGATCCTCGCCCGCTACCTCAACACCGTGAACTTCGGCCTCGCCTACGGCGTCGAGGCCGCCTCGCAGGCGTACTTCGGCAAGAACGTGCACGCCAAGGACCTGACCCCCGAGCAGGGCGCCTACCTGGCCGCCCGCATCCAGCGCCCGAGCTGGGGCCCCGACGACCCCGGCCTGCGCGATCGGTGGAGCACGACCATCAAGTACATGGCCGAGCAGTGGCCGCAGAAGTACGGCGACCTGCCGGCGAAGGCGAAGTTCCCCAAGGTCTACAAGGGCGAGGTCAAGGAAGTGTACGCGGGCCTGCGCGGCTACATGATCACGCAGGTGCTGGAGGAGCTGAAGCAGCGCAAGCTCACCCCCGACATGGTCAGGAGCGGCGGCTACCAGATCACCTCCACCTTCGACGAGAACCTCATGAAGGCCGCCAAGACGGCCGTCGAGGCCACGACGGCGAACATGTCGAAGGAGTTCCACGCCGGTCTGGCCGCCGTCGACCCGAGGAACGGCCGCGTCCTGGCCTTCTACGGCGGCTCGAACTTCCTCACCGACCCGTTCAACGAGCCCTTCGACGCCCCGAAGCAGGCCGCGTCGGCGTTCAAGCCGTACGTGCTGGCGGCCTGGCTGCAGGCCGGTTACTCGCTCAAGAGCTACGTGCCGGGCAACCAGACCGTGCCGAAGGTCATCCCGGGCGAGCAGAAGGGCGGTTTCCGCAACAGCCACAACGTCGGCCAGGCCGTCGACGTGATCAAGGCCACGGCGCAGTCCGTCAACACCGCGTACGTGTCGATGGCGTACAAGCTGCCCGGGAAGCTCGACGATGTGAAGGAGCTCGTGGAGAGCGCCGGGTTCGACAAGGGGCGCATGGAAGCGGACGTCAAGGACCACCAGTTCCAGTTCGCCATCGGCAGCGCCCTGGTGACGCCGATCGAGCAGGCCGCCGGTTACTCGATCTTCGCCAACGGCGGCAAGTACACCAAGTACCACGTGGTGCAGGACGTCAAGCTCAACGGCCAGGTCGTCTACCCCGAGCAGCGGACCTCGACCAGGGTCATCGACGCGGAGGTGGCCGCCGACGCGACGACCGCCATGCAGGAGGTGCTGAGGAGCGGCACTGCCGCCGGCCAGGGGCTCGGCAACCGGCCCGCGGCCGGCAAGACCGGCACCAACAACAACGAGAAGGAAGCCTGGTTCGTCGGTTACACGCCGCAGATCTCCGCTGCTGTGGGGTTCTACCGCGAGCGGTGCGTGACCAAGACGGGCAAGACCGTCCAGCCTCTGCACTCCAACTGCCCGGAGACTCCCGGCGGCAAGCCGCACAAGAAGTACAACCGGGAACACCCGTACACCACGGCCGCGGAGGCCCCGCTCGGCTTCGAGGGCGCCGGCCCGCCCACCGCGACCTGGCGGCGGTTCATGCTCGCCGCCCACGAGGGCAAGCCGATCGAGCAGTTCCCGCAGAAGGCCGACATCGGCCTGCCGGAGAACATCGTGGAGCGCCCGGTGCCGACGCCGACGCCGACCGCCACGAACCCGTTCGACGACGGCTCGGGCAACCCCTTCGACGACGGCAACCAGAACTGCCAGGTCGCGCCCTGCAACGACGACAGCGGTGACGTCACCGACGACTCCCAGCAGGACACCGGCATCCCCGAGGCCGATGACCACGGCATCCTGAGCGGCGGCGGAGGCGGCAAGGCGCCCGACTCCCGCCCGTTCGGCACATCTCAGATGAACGCCCGACACGAGGAGTGGTGACCACGACCGAGGCACGCGTCCCGCTGGCGGCGCGTGCCGTGCCGTACCTGCCCCTGGGGCTGATCGCCGCCCTGGGGGCCGTCCTCGGCTACGTCGTGCGGCTGCCGTGCCGGACCGGCGGATGGAACGACCAGGTCCAGACGTACACGAACTTCTGTTACACCGACATCTACCCGCTGTACTTCGACCGGCAGCTCGCGACCCAGAACCCGTACTTCGCCGACGTGCCGTTCGACAAGCAGGTCGAGTACCCCGTGGTGCTCGGTGAGGTGATGCAGGTCATCGCCTGGATCTCGCGGAAGCTGGAGCTCGACCAGGTCGCGCAGGCGGTCCGGTTCTACGACCTCACGGTCCTGCTGCTCGGCGTCTGCCTGGTGGCCGGCGTCCTGCTGATGGCGGCGGTGGCCGGGCCCACCCGCCGGTGGGACGCGTTGTGGTACGCGATCTCGCCCGCCGTGATCCTGGCCGCGTACATCAACTGGGACCTGGTCGCCGGCGCGCTGTCGATGGGCATGCTGCTGGCCTGGGCGCGCAGGCGGCAGGTGCTCGCGGGCGTGCTGCTCGGGCTGGCGATCGCGACCAAGTTCTACCCGCTGATGTTCCTCGGCGCGCTGTTCCTGCTGACGTTGCGGACCGCGCGCTGGCGGCCGTTCCTGGTGACAGCGGGGGCGGCCGCGGGGGCCTGGCTCGTTGTGAACGTGCCCTTCATGGTCTTCGCCTGGGACGGCTGGCGCCGGTTCTACGTCTTCTCCCAGGAACGCGGGATCGACTGGGGCTCGCCGTGGCTGTTCTTCCAGCGCAAGGGCTGGGGGGTCCTGGGCGAGGCCGACGTCAGCACGCTCGGCATGGTGACGCTGGCCGCGCTCTGCCTGGGCATCGCCGTGCTCGCGCTCACCGCGCCGCGCCGGCCCCGGCTGGCGCAGCTCTGCTTCCTCGCCCTGGCCGCTTTCATGATGACGAACAAGGTGTGGTCGCCGCAGTTCGTGTTGTGGCTGGTGCCGTTCGCGGTGCTGGCCAGGCCCAGGTGGAAGCCGCTGGCGTTGTGGCAGTTCGCCGAGGTCTGGTACTTCGCGGCGATCTGGCTCTACCTGCTCGCCCAGCCCCCGCTCAGCAGGGACGACCTGGGCATCGGGGACGACACGTACTTCACCGCCGTCTGGGGACGGGTCATCACCATCGGGATCATGATGGCGTTCGTCGTCCGTGACATCCTGCGTCCGGACCGGGACGTGGTGCGCCAGGACGGCGTCGACGACCAGGCGGGCGGGGTGTTCGACCACGCCCCCGACCGGTTCGTGCTGAAGACAAGATGATCACCCGCTCGACCGCTCGGGACGCGCTGCTGCTGTGGCTCGGATCGCGGGCCGGGCTCCTGGTGTCGACGCTGCTCGGCCTGACCCTGGCCGAGTACGCCGGCAAGTGGCGCCAATGGGACGCCGGCCTGTTCGTCACCATCGCCCAGTACGGCTACGACGGCGAACCGGGCAAACCACCCGACGACGGCCTGCCCGCGTTCTTTCCCGGCCTGCCGGTCGTGCTGCGGGCGGTGCATCTCGTGGTGCCCGACTGGGCGATCTGCGGGCTGCTGATCTCGCTGGTCGCCGGGGCGGTGGCCATGGTCGCGCTGGCCCGGCTGGCCGAGTTCGAGGGCGCGACCGGCTGGATGGCGGTGCTGGCGCTGCTGCTGTTCCCGATGGCCGTGTTCCTGGCGGCGGGCTACAGCGAGTCGCTGTTCCTGGCCTTCGCGATCCCCGCCTGGCTGGCCGCCCGGCTCGGACGCTGGCCGCAGGCCGTCCTGCTGGCGGCGGGGGCGTCGTGCGTGCGGATCACCGGCCTGTTCCTGGCGGTCGCGCTGGCGGCGGAGTTCGTCAGGAGCAGGGAGTCGTGGCGGCGGGCCGGCTGGCTGGCGGTGCCGTTCCTTCCGCTGGCGGCGTACTCCTTCTACCACTACCGGCGGTCGGGCGACTGGCTGGCGTGGAAGCACGCGCAGGAGGCCGGCTGGGGACGCGACTTCGTCTGGCCCTGGGAGGCGTGGCGCACGACGTGGAACTCGGCCATGGGCGCCGACGACTTCGCGGTGGCCTTCCGCATGGAGATCGCCGGGGCCGTGCTGGCGGTGGGCGTGCTGGTGTGGCTGCTGGCGCTGCGCAGGTGGAGCGAGGCCGTCTACTGCGGGTTGCAGGCGGCGGCGCTGATGACCTCGGCGTACTACCTGTCGATCCCGCGCTCGCTGCTGCTGTGGTTCCCGCTGTGGGTCCTGGTCGCCAAGGTCGCGACCAGGAAGCCGTGGGTGATCGTGCTGTACGCGGTGATCTGCGGGCCGCTCATGTACCTGAACGCGGCCCGCTTCCTCACGGGCGCCTGGGCGGGCTGAAATCTCTACCCGTTTCTTCGCCTCGGTAATCCAGGGAAGTTATCCACAGGCTGTGTGTTTTCGGCCGGGAGACGTTCAGAGGTTCTTGCGCAGGAACGCGATGTCGTCGGCCTGGCCCTCGCCCGGCGTCTCCACCACGACCGGGGCGCCCGCCGCGCGGCAGACCGCCAGGATCAGCTCCGGGTCGATCTTCCCCTGACCCAGGTTCGCGTGCCGGTCGGCGCCGGAGTCGAAGTCGTCGCGCGAGTCGTTGCAGTGGACGAGGTCGATCCGGCCGGTGATCGCCTTGACCCGCTCGACCAGGTCGACCAGCTCCTCGCCGCCTGCGTGCGCGTGACAGGTGTCGAGGCAGAAGCCCACGTCGAAGCCGTCGAGCGCGTCCCACAGACGGGCGATGCGCTCCAGCTTGCGGGCCATGGCATTGCCGCCGCCCGCGGTGTTCTCGATGAGCACGGGGATCGGGCACTCCATGCGCTCGAACACCTTGCGCCAGTTGTCGAAGCCCACCTGCGGGTCGTCGCTCTTGTTGACGTGGCCGCCGTGCACGACCAGGCCCTTGGCGCCGAGCCCCGCGGCCGCCTTGAGGTGCTGTTCGAGCAGCTTGCGGCTGGGGATCCTGATGCGGTTGTTCGTCGTGGCGACGTTGATCAGGTAGGGGGCGTGGATGTAGACGTCGACGCCCTCGACCGGCTTGTCCGGCAGCACCGGCTTGGCGTAGCCCTGCGGGTCGCCGAGGAAGAACTGCACGACCTCCGCCCCGACCCGTTCGGCGTGAGCGGCGGGATCGTCCTGGTCGACGTGAGCTCCGATACGCACCATGTCAAGGAGCTTATCCGTTTGGCGGAACCGCCTCCGGGAAGACGCCCGGCACCCCCTACCCCCGAGGAGAGCGCACATGACACGCTGGCGGCTGCGGGCGCTGATCTTATTGGTCTACGTGATCGTCGGAATCTACGTCGCCTGGATCTACGACTACATCACCCCGGGTCTCCTCCGGGACGTCGCCGAGGCTCTGCTCGCGGTGTTCCTCTGGTTCCTGGTGCTGCTCGGCATCGACCTGCACATCGGCAGGTGAGTCGCATATGCCCGACGGCCCCGGCGTCACCGGGGCCGTTCGCCGGGCACGAGGCCCGTCAAGGATGCGGCAGGAAGCCGCCGTGGGCGATGCCGAGCACGGCCCCCACGAACGAGGCCACCAGGCCGACGATGTTGACCGAGCGCTGCGGCGTGGTCACCGAGATGTACTGCGAGTAGAGCCCGGTCCCGAAACCGAGCGTGCCGATCCAGGACGAGATCACGTGGGCGGCGGGGAAGAACGCGGCGACGAACGCCACGAGCCCGCACACCAGTGTCGCGATCGCCAGGCCGTTCTCCACCGGGTGAGAGCGTCCGTCGGTGTTGAGCGTGAGCCTGAACCGCTCCCTCTCTGAGGGATGAAGCACATGTGGCACAGCCGCCACCCCCTTGGTTTCCTAGAGGCCTTCCCACCTACTCGTGGCTGGTAACCTGGGCAGCGCTGCGTTGTGATGGGTGACCCATCGCCCCGGGGCGCCGAAATGGGGCGCCGCGGCCTGACGTCAGCGTCCTCCTGTCACGGCAGAGTGTCGTGACCGCAAAAGTCCAGAGGAGGTTGGAGTCCCGCATGCGTCGTTACGAAGTAATGGTCATTCTGGACCCTTCGCTCGATGAGCGCACTGTCGCGCCGTCCCTCGACCAGTTCCTCACCGTGGTCCGCAACGACGGCGGCACCGTGGAGAAGGTCGACGTCTGGGGCCGTCGCCGTCTCGCCTACGACATCGACAAGAAGTCGGAAGGCATCTACGCCGTCATCGACCTGTCCGCGGAGCCCGCGACGGTCAAGGAGCTCGACCGCCAGATGAACCTCAACGAGGGCATTCTGCGCACCAAGGTCCTGCGCCCGGACGTGCACTAGCCACAGGAAAGCCGCGAAGCGGGCCGTCCCTCCGGGAGGCGGCTCAACGAGCGGGTTTCTTGTTGACGACCACCGGCTTTTTGTCGGAGAGCACCCGTACTCTGAGCCGTAACCCAAGCGAAGGCGTGCAGGAAGGCGAGCGCTAGCCATGGCAGCAGGCGACACCGTAATCACCATCGTCGGCAATCTTGTCGACGACCCGGAGCTGCGCTTCACCCCGACGGGTCAAGCGGTGGCTCGATTCCGCATCGCG
This sequence comes from Nonomuraea sp. NPDC050227, assembly GCF_044459705.1. Lineage (NCBI taxonomy): Bacteria > Bacillati > Actinomycetota > Actinomycetes > Streptosporangiales > Streptosporangiaceae > Nonomuraea > Nonomuraea sp. NPDC050227. The sequence goes on from NZ_JBITJF010000001.1 coordinate 861,981, forward strand.
TCCACTCCGCGGTTCATGGATCGCCAGACCAACGAGTGGAAGGATGGCGAAAGCCTCTTCCTGACCTGCAACGTGTGGCGGCAGGCGGCGGAGAACGCCGCCGAGAGCCTCCAGCGCGGCATGCGGGTCATCGTGCAGGGGCGGCTCAAGCAACGGTCTTACGAGACCAAGGAAGGCGAGAAGCGCACGGTCTATGAGGTCGAGGTCGACGAGGTCGGCCCGTCCCTGCGCAACGCCACGGCCAAGGTCAACCGCACCACCCGCCAGGGTGGCGGCGGTGGCGGCGGCTTCGGCGGCGGTCCCGCCGACGACCCGTGGGCCTCTGCCTCGCCCGCCCCGCCCCAGGGCGGCGGCTACCAGGGCGGTGGCGGCGGCTTCGGCGGCGGCGGTGGCGGCAACCAGGGCGGCGGCTTCGGCGGCGGCAACGACTTCAGCGACGAACCGCCTTTCTAACACCTGTCCATAAGCCCGAGTCCATTCCCGCCCGAAAGGCGGGGCTCTGAGAGGAGCACCACGATGGCTAAGCCGGCACTGCGCAAGCCCAAGAAGAAGGTTTGCCTGTTCTGCCACGACAAGATCTCATACGTCGACTACAAGGACACGGCGCTGCTGCGGAAGTTCATCTCCGACCGCGGCAAGATCCGTGCGCGCCGGGTGACGGGCAACTGCACCCAGCACCAGCGCGACGTGGCGACCGCGATCAAGAACGCCCGTGAGGTGGCTCTGCTGCCTTACACGAGCACCGCGCGCTAAGGAGGTCTGTCGACATGAAGCTCATCCTCACCAACGAGGTCTCCGGCCTCGGCGCCCCTGGCGACGTCGTCGAGGTCAAGGACGGCTACGGCCGTAACTACCTCATCCCGCGCGGCTACGCCATGCGCTGGACGCGTGGCGCCGAGCGCCAGATCGAGACCATCAAGAAGGCTCGCGACGCTCGCGAGATCCGCGACCTCGGCACCGCCAAGGAGGTCGCTGGCCAGCTCGGCGCCCTGCGCGTGCGGCTGTCCACTCGCGCGGGCGAGTCGGGCCGGCTGTTCGGCTCGATCACCACGGGCGACATCGCCGACGCCGTCAAGGCGGCCGGTGGCCCGATCCTCGACCGCCGTCGCATCGAGATCCGCAACCCGATCAAGAGCGTCGGGTCGCACAAGATCACCGTCAAGCTCCACCCCGAGGTGTCGGCGTCCGTCGACGTCGACGTCGTGGCCGGCTGACGACTGCTGATCAAGCCCCTCTCCGTCAGGAGGGGGGCTTTTTCGCGTTCCGGGGGCCGGCTGCCACGGTGGCGCGTTCCCCTGCGGGACCGGCTGCCCTGGTGACCTGCGCACTTAATTCCTATCGGGGCCGCGTAGAATGCCTGCGTTCTTTGTGTGTGTTTCCCCCTGGAGGCTCTGCCATGGCCCGTTCCACGATGCTGCTTGCGATCGGTGTGCTCGCGGTAGGGGCCGTCGCATGTGCCCCTGCCGACCAACCGGCCGCCACGGCGACCGGTTCCGCCCCGACCGGCTCCGCGGCGGCCGACGCCTGCGCCAAGGACCAGCTCAAGCTCGTCAACGGCGGCAAGCTGACCGTCGGCACCGACAAGCCGGCCTACGAGCCGTGGTTCAAGGACGACGACCCCAGCAACGGCCAGGGGTTCGAGAGCGCGGTGGCGTTCGCGGTGGCCGGTGAGCTCGGCTTCGACCGGACCGAGGTGGAGTGGAGCACGGTCAAGTTCGACTCCGCGTTCGCGCCCGGCGCCAAGCAGTTCGACTTCGACGTCAACCAGGTCTCGATCAACCCCGACCGTGCCAAGGCGGTCGACTTCAGCAAGGGCTACTACACGGTCAAGCAGGCCGTCGTGGCGATCAAGGGCAGCAAGTTCGCCGAGGCCAAGAGCGTGGCCGAGCTCAAGGACGCCAAGTTCGGCGTCCAGGTGGGCACCACGTCGCTGGCCGGCGTCAAGGACGTGATCAAGCCGTCCGCCGAGCCCAACGTCTACAACGACCAGGTCGACGCCGTGAACGCGCTGAAGAACAAGCAGGTGGACGCGATCGTCGTCGACGTGCCCACCGCGTTCTACGTGACGGCCGCCCAGGTGGAGAACTCCAAGATCGTCGGCCAGTTCAGCTCGACCGGCGGCACGCCGGAGGAGTTCGGGCTGGTCATGGAGAAGGGCAGCGCGCTCAAGCCCTGCGTCGACAAGGCCGTCGACTCGTTGAAGTCGAAGGGTGAGCTGGCGAAGATCGAGCAGGAGTGGCTGGGCTCGGCGGCGGGCGCGCCCGAACTGTCGTGAGCCCGACCAGTAAGCCCGTGAGCGAGCACGTCCCCTCGCAACGTCAGCTTGAGCGCGAGCGCGTCCGCAGGTCGCGGGCGCGCCGCTCGGCCTCGATCGCGACGGCCTCGACGATCGTGTTCATCGTCCTGGTCGTCGTCCTGGTCACGAACTCGCCCGGCTGGCCCCGGGTCCAGGAGGCGTTCTTCTCTCCCGAGTGGTTCGTCGCCGCGCTGCCCAAGGTGCTGGAAGGGTTCCTGCTCAACGTCAAGATGTTCCTGATCGCCGAGCCGCTGATCCTGATCATCGGGCTGCTGGTGGCGCTGGCCAGGGGCATCACCGCGCCCGCGTTCTTCCCGATCAGGGCCCTGGCCACGCTCTACACCGACGTCTTCCGCGGCGTGCCGACGATCCTGGTCATCTACCTCGTCGGGTTCGGGCTGCCCGCGCTGCGGTTGCAGGGCATCCCGACCGATCTGGCGACGCTGGGCGTGATCGCGCTGACGCTGTCGTACGGCGCGTACGTGGCCGAGGTGTTCCGCTCCGGCATCGAGTCGGTGCATCCGAGCCAGATCGCCGCCGCCCGCTCGCTGGGCCTGAGCCACTTCAAGGCCATGCGCTTCGTGGTGCTTCCGCAGGCCACCCGCCGGGTAGTGCCGCCGCTGCTCAACGACTTCGTCTCGCTGCAGAAGGACACCGCGCTGGTGGCCACCATCGGGCCGCTGGAGGCGCTCAGGCAGGCCCAGATCATCGCCACCAGCAAGTTCAACTACACCCCCTACCTGGTCGCCTCGCTGGTGTTCATCCTGCTCACGATCCCGATGGCCAGGTTCACCGACCATCTGGCCGCCCGTACGCGCAGGAGGCGGGGCGCATGAGCCTGCTGACCATCGAAGGGGTGTGGAAGAACTTCCACGGCCACAGCGTGCTGCGCGGGATCGACCTGGAGGTGCAGCCGCACGAGGTCGTCAGCCTGATCGGCGCGTCCGGGTCGGGCAAGTCCACCCTCCTGCGCTGCGTGAACCTGCTGGAGACCGTGGACGACGGCGCCATCCACCTCGACGGCCAGGAGATCACCGACCCCCGCGTGGACGTCGACGACGTGCGCAAGCGGCTCGGCATCGTCTTCCAGGCGTTCAACCTGTTCCCGCACATGAGCGTGCTCGACAACATCACGCTCGCGCCCCGGCGGGTGCTCAGGACGTCCAAGGAACAGGCCGAGGAGCAGGCGCACGAGCTGCTGGCCAGGTTCGGGCTGGCGGCCAAGGCCGGCGCGTACCCCGACCAGCTGTCGGGCGGGCAGCAGCAGCGGGTGGCGGTCATCCGGGCGCTGGCCATGCAGCCCAGGCTGATGCTGCTCGACGAGGTCACCTCGGCGCTCGACCCCCAGCTGGTGGTGGAGGTGCTGGGGATCGTCAGGGAGCTCAAGGAGGCGGGGATGACGATGATCCTCACGACCCACGAGATGAGCTTCTGCCGCGACATCTCCGACACCGTGTGCTTCCTCGACGGCGGGGTGCTGGTGGAGAAGGGTCCGCCGGAGAAGATCTTCGCCGCGCCGGAGCAGCCGCGGACCAGGGAGTTCCTGCGCAGCGTGCTCGAATCCGGACGCCTCTAGCGGCGGTGGCGGCCCCGGCCGGGTTCGGCCGGGGCCTCCCGCGGGGCGGCCAGCAGGCTGTTGCGGCGGCCGTACAGCAGGTAGACCAGCAGGCCGAAGGCCATCCACAGGACGAACCACGCCCAGGTGAGCAGGCGCAGGTTGAGCATCAGCCACAGCGTGGCGACCAGCGAGAGCGCGGGCAGCAGCGGCGAGAGCGGCACGCGGAAGCCGCGTTCCAGGTGCGGCATGCGCCGCCGCATCACGATCACGCCCGCCGCCACGAACAGGAACGCGAACAACGTCCCGATGACGACCAGTTCCTGCATGGTGAGCACCGGGACGAACTCGGCCAGCACGATCGCGATGAACCCGATCACCAGCGTCACCCGCGACGGCGTGTGGTACCTGCGGCTGACCGTGGCCAGGCCGCGCGGGATCAGCCCGTCGCGGGCCATCGAGAACAGCACCCGGGTCTGACCCACGATCAGCACCAGGATCACGGTGGTCAGCCCGAGCACCGCCCCCGCGTCGATGACGTGCACCATCCAGTCCACGCCCACGGCCCGGAACGCGCTGGACAGCGGCGCGTCCCCGCTGATCTTCGTGTACGACACCATGCCCACCATGACCAGCGCGACCGCCAGATAGATGACCGTGGCGATCACCAGGCTGCGGATCATGCCCTTGGGCACGGACTTCGGCGCGTTGACGCTCTCCTCGGCCGAGGTCGCGACGATGTCGAAGCCGATGTAGGCGAACGCGATCGCCGAGGCCGCGGCGAAGACCCCGAACCAGCCGAAGGCCATGCCGTGCCCGGCGAAGAGCTCGATCACGGTCTGCGGGCGGACGGGCAGGGCCCTGGGCTCGACGTAGAAGTCGCCGTAGTTGGCCACGTCGATGTGGGTCAGGCCCACGACGATGACCGCGCCGATGGCCAGCAGCTTGGCCGACACCATGATCCACAGCGCCCGGAGCCCCACCCGCGCGCCGAGGGCCACGATGCCCGTCAGCAGCACCAGGATGACCAGGACGAGCACGTCGTCCACGCCTTGCGGCACTCGTACGCCGAAGTCGGCGACCGCCTTGACCGCGATGGACGCCCACGCCCTGGCCACCACCGCGGCGGCGAACTGCAGCTCCAGGATCAGCGCCCAGCCGATGATCCAGGCCCAGACCTCGCCGAAGATGACGTACGTGAAGGTGTAGGCGCTGCCCGACGTCGGCATCGTGGACGACAGCTCGGCGTAGCACAGGCAGGCGAGCAGGCACGCGATACCGGCGATCATGAACGAGAGGATCACGCCGGGACCGGCCATGGTGTGGGCCTGCTCGCCGGCGATGCTGAAGATGCCGGCGCCGATGATCACACCGAGACCGAGAACGACGAGGTCGGCCGGGCGGTAGACCTCGGACAGGCTGTGCCGGGCGCCGGTGCGTAACCCGGTCGCCTCTGACGGTGGCAGTCGTCGAAGAATCGTGGACACGGAACACCCCGCTCAGGGAACTCGCCCACTCTGTCTCACCACTTGGACAACGGCAAGCACAGGACGATTACGGTGACCCGGCGTCCAAACGTCCGAAGCGGTAATGCGGCTGGTCGGATCGGCTACGCGCCGGTCACCAGCCAGGCCGTGCCGGCCGCGCGCCGCCCGAGGGTGATCAACCGGGCGATCATCCACACCCCGAGCGCGCACCAGAGCGCGACCACGCCGAACCTGGCGGCCAGGAACGCCGCCGGCAGGTACGCCAGCGTCGTCCACACCCCGGCCCAGGCCAGGTAGCGCTGGTCGCCCGCGCCGATGAGCACGCCGTCGAGCACGAACACCACCCCGCAGATCGGCTGGAACAGCGCGACCGGCCACAACACGGCCAGCAGCTCGCCGGTCACGGCCGGGTCGGCGCCGAACAGGCCGGGCAGCAGCGGCCTGGCCGCCACGACCACCACGCCGAGCGCCAGGCCCGACCACAGGCCCCACTGCATCATCCGCCTGGTCGCGGCCCTGGTGGCGACCGTGTCACCGGCGCCCAGCGAGCGTCCGGTGATGGCCTGGCCGGCGATCGCGATCGCGTCCAGGGCGAAGGCCATCAGGTTCCACACCTGGCCGGCGATGGCGTACGCGGCCAGTTCGGCCTGGCCCATCCTGGTGGCGACCACCGTGCCCACGATGAGCACGATCCGCAGGCACACCGTACGGATGAGCAGGGCGAAACCGGCCGTACCGGCCTGCCGGACGCCCGCCAGGTCGGGCATGAGCGGCGTGCCGAGCCGTCGCGCGCCCCGGACCACCACGACCAGGTAGACGGCCGCGCCCAGCGTCTGGGCCAGCGTGGTGCCCCAGGCGGACCCGGCGATGCCCCAATCCAGCCCGAGCACGAACCAGGCGTTCAGCGCCGCGTTCAGCGCGAACGAGCCCACGGCCACCACCAGCGGCGTGACGGTGTCCTGAAGGCCGCGCAGCACCCCGGTGCCGGCCAGCACGACCAGCATGCCGGGCGCGCCGAGCAGGCTGATCCGCAGGTACGTCACGGCCAGCGCGGCCTGGTCGGGACCGGCGCCGAACAGGTCCACCATGGCCGGCGCGAGCGGCCAGCCCAGGGCGATGAGCGCGACGCCGATGGCCAGGGCGAGCCAGATGCCGTCCACGCCGTTGCGCATGGCCCGCCCGTGGTTGCCGGCGCCGCTCTGCCGCGCCACGGACGCCGTCGTGCCGTACGCCAGGAAGACGCAGAGGTTCACCAGCGTCGCCAGGACGGCCCCCGCCACGCCCAGCGCGCCCACCGCCGTGGTGCCGAGGCCGTGGCCGACGATGGCGTAGTCGGCGAGCAGGAAGAGCGGCTCGGCGACCAGCGCGCCGAACGCGGGCAGCGCGAGCCGCAGAATCTCCCGGTCTCGGGGTGTAATGGGCATTTGTCTATTATGGCCATTACACGGCGTGTCGGGCCAACTTTCTTTCCTCCACAGTCGGTGGACACTGTTTGCCCAGGTCAGACGATGATCGGTGCATATCCGAAAGAGTTATCCCCAGGCTCGTCCACAGAGCTTTCACACCCTGGGCGCGATAGTGCACAGCTCACCCACAGGGTTGTCCACAGGCCGCGTTGCCCTCACGCGCCGAACGAGCGAAACTGTCACACCGGTCGGCTACAAGTGGGGGTGGTGCGACCGCCTGCGAGGTTGTTCGAGGGGGCGCGGTGAGCATTGACGAAGAGGGCGGCGGAGGCCCCGGTTTCGAGCGCACCCCGCCGCACAACATCGAGGCCGAGCAGTCGGTGCTCGGCGGCATGCTGCTGTCGAAGGACGCCATCGCCGACGTCGTCGAGATCCTGCGGTCCGACGACTTCTACCGGCCCGCCCACCAGATGGTCTACGACGTCATCACCGACCTCTACGGCCGCGGCGAGCCCGCCGACGCCGTCACCGTCTTCGACGAGCTGCAGAAACGCGGCGAGATGGCCCGGGTGGGCGGCGCCGCCTACCTGCACACGCTCACGGCGGTCGTCCCCACGGCCGCCAACGCCGGCTACTACGCCAAGATCGTGCGCGAGCAGGCGATCCTGCGCCGCCTCATCGAGGCCGGCACCCGCATCGTCTCCTTCGGCTACGGCGGCCAGAACGAGGAGGTCGACGACCTCGTCGACCGCGCCCAGGCGGAGATCTACAAGGTCACCGAGCGCCGCACGTCGGAGGACTACGCGCCGCTGGCCGACATCATGCCGGGCGCCCTCGACGAGCTGGAGGCCATCGGCAGCCGCGGCGGCCAGATGGTCGGCGTCCCGACCGGCTTCCAGGACCTCGACCAGCTCACCAACGGCCTCCACCCAGGCCAGATGATCGTCGTGGCCGCCCGCCCGGCCATCGGCAAGGCGCTGGCCCTGGACACCCCGCTGCCCACGCCGACCGGCTGGACGACGATGGGCGAGGTCGAGGTCGGCGATGAGCTGATCGGAGCCGACGGCAGGCCGACCAGGGTGGTCGCGGCGACCGACGTGATGCACGACAGGCCGTGTTACGAGGTGGAGTTCAGCGACGGCACGGTGATCGTCGCGGACGCCCAGCACCAGTGGCGTACGTCCACGCGCGCGGCCAGGAAGGCGGCCGGCACGCTGCCGTCCTTCCACTGGACGGCGGAGGCGGTCCGGCGGGTCGAAGAGGCCCGCGACGCGGCGTCCGCACATCCGGACAGGCTGGTGACGCATCGCGAGGCCCTTGAGACCGTGGGGGAGGAGTTCCGCAACGTCCTCCACACCGTCCAGCGTCAGGTGGGCCCCATGGAGAAGGTTCTCACCGCCGTGGGCGGCCCGATCAGGAGCTACTCCTGGCATGCCCCCGCCTACCGGGCGGGCGAGCTCCACAGCGCTCTGCACACGCGGATCACCACGCCGAAGAACGCCGCCACCACCGCGGAGCACCAGCACGTCGTGACGACGGAGGAGATCGCCGCCACCCTCCGCTGCGCGACCGCCGACCGGCGGCCCAACCACGCGGTGGCGGTGGCCGCGCCGTTCGCGCTGGAGGAGCGCGAGCTTCCGCTGTCCCCGTACGTGCTCGGCGTGTGGCTGGGCGACGGCCACAGCGCGGCCGCGCGGTTCTCGACCATCGACCCGGAGATCATCGAGAACATCGAAGCCGAGGGCGTCCGGGTCACCCGCGTGGGCTCCTCGATCTCCTACCAGCTGACCCTTCCGGAGCCGCCGCCGTCCCGGCGGACATGCGTGGTGTGCGGCGCCGGGTTCGTGCCCAAGACCTCGCAGGTCCGCACTTGTGGAAGGAACTGCGGAGCGAGGGCCCGTTCGCTCTCCGAGCCGGTTGCCGCGCCCACGTGTCCCGACTGCGGCGGCCGCTCAAGCGGGCTGCGGCGGTGTCAGGCCTGCCATCTCGAACACGGCACCGTCCAGGGCATCCTTCGTACTCTGGGCGTTCTCGGCGACAAGCGCATCCCCGCGAGCTACCTGCGGGCCTCCGAGGGGCAGCGACGAGCCCTGCTGGCCGGACTGCTCGACTCCGACGGTTACGTCAGCGCCGCGGGGCAGATCCAGTTCGCCGTCACCAGCAAGAGTCTCGCCGCCGACGTGCACGAGCTGGTGCTGAGCCTCGGCTACAAGGCGACCATGCGTACCAAGCCGGTCAGAGGCAGGTCCGAGGAGAGCTCGACCTGCTACATGATCAATTTCACGACCTCCGACAAGCTCTTCCGGCTGCCGAGGAAGGCGGCCAGGCAGGTCGACGCCACCCATCCCAAGACTCTGGTCCGCTACATCGTCGATGTGCGGAAGATCGAGAGCCGTCCGGTGCGCTGCGTCGAGGTCGACAACGCGGATCACATGTACCTGGCCGGCCGGGCCTGCATTCCCACCCACAACAGCACGTTGGGCCTCGACTTCGCACGTTCTGCGGCGATCAAGCATGGGATGACCACCGTCATCTTCTCGCTGGAGATGTCCCGTAACGAGATCACCATGCGTCTGCTGTCCGCCGAGGCCAGGGTCGCCCTGCACGCGATGCGCTCGGGCATGATGGGCGACGACGACTGGACCCGCCTCGCGCGCAGGATGAGCGAGGTGGCCGAGGCGCCGCTGTTCATCGACGACTCGCCCAACATGTCGATGATGGAGATCCGGGCCAAGTGCCGGCGCCTCAAACAGCGCAACGACCTGCGGTTCGTGGTCATCGACTACCTCCAGCTCATGAGCTCGCCGAAGAAGACCGAGAGCCGCCAGAACGAGGTCTCGGAGATCTCCCGTGCGATCAAGCTGCTGGCCAAGGAGCTGGAGGTGCCGGTCATCGCGATCTCCCAGCTCAACCGAGGCCCTGAGCAGCGCACGGACAAGCGCCCGGCGGTCAGCGACCTTCGCGAGTCGGGCTGCCTGACCGCCGCCACCCGCGTCATGCGCGCCGACACCGGCGCCGAGGTGTCGATCGGCGAACTGCTGGAGAGCGGCGCGCGCGACATCCCGGTGTGGTCGCTCGACGAACGGCTGCGGCTCGTGCCGCGCACGATGACACACGCCTTCCCGAGCGGGGTCAAGGAGGTCTTCCGCCTGCGTCTGCGCTCCGGACGTGAGATCGAGGCCACCGCGAACCACCCCTTCCTGACCTACGACGGCTGGCGGCCGCTGGGTGAGCTGACCACCGGGTCCCGGCTGGCGGTCCCACGCCACGTTCCGGCCCCGCAGGGCCTCCAGGAGTGGCCGGAGGCGGAGATCGTGCTGCTCGCGCACATGATCGGCGACGGCTCCTTCGTCAAGCGTCAGCCGATCCGCTACGCGAGCACGGACGAGGCCTGCCTGACAGCGGTGACGCGGGCGGCCGAGCACTTCGGGATCAGTGCCGTCCGCGATGAGTACGTTGCCGCACGGGTCACCACCTTGAGGTTGCCGGCTCCCCACCGGCTGACTCACGGCAGGCGCAACCCCGTCGCCGCCTGGCTGGACGGCTTGGGGCTCTTCGGGTTGCGGAGCCATGAGAAGTTCGTCCCTGATGGAGTCTTCTCCCTGTCCAAGAAGCAGATCGCGCTGTTCCTGCGGCACCTGTGGGCCACCGATGGCTGTGTGTGGTGGGACGCGAAGAGCGGTCAGTCGAGGATCTACTACGCCTCGACGAGCCGCAGGCTGGTCGACGACGTGGCTCGGCTGCTCCTCCGGTTCAACGTGATGACCCGCGTGAAGGAGGTGCCAAAGGACGGCCACAGGCCCGGATACCAGTTGGTCGTCTACGGTGCCGAGAACCAGCTGCGGTTCCTGGACGAGGTGGGCGTGCACGGCGAGCGGTCGGCGCAGGCGGATGCGTCCGCGGGCCGGCTGCGGGAGATCAAGGGCAACACCAATCTGGACACGGTTCCCCGCGAGATCTGGGACCGCGTGCGCGGCGTGCTGTCGGAGCGCGGCATGACTCACCGGGAGTTCTCCGCCCGGCTCGGCACCCAGTTCTGCGGCAGCACGTTGTGGAAGCACGCGCCGAGCCGGGAACGTCTGGGCAAGGTGGCTTCGATCCTCGACGACGCCGACATGGAGATGCTGGCGACGAACGACGTGTTCTGGGACGAGGTCGCATCGATCGAGAGCCTGGGCGATCAGCCGGTGTTCGACGCCACGGTCCTCGGCACCCACAACTTCGTCGCCAACGGCATCGCGGTGCACAACAGCATCGAACAGGACGCCGACATGGTCATCCTGTTGCACCGCGAGGACGCCTATGAGCGGGAGTCCCCCCGGGCCGGTGAGGCCGACCTGATCGTGGCCAAGCACCGTAACGGCCCCACCGCCACGGTGACCGTGGCCTTCCAGGGTCACTACAGCCGTTTCGTGGACATGGCCCAGCACTAAGACGTGAAAGCCCGGTCAAGGTGTGACAAACCAGACAGCGCGGAAGGGATGGCGATCGATCATCGGGGCGCTTTACCCGATGACTGAAGCAAAGGGGAGAACGCCATGACCATCCTGATCGCCTACGACGGCTCGGCCGACTCGCGCAGCGCCATCGAGTTCGCCGCCAAGCACCTGGCCGCCCAGCCGACCGTCGTCGTCACCGTGTGGGAGCCGCTGCTCGTGCAGCTCAGGAAGCACCCGCTGGCGGCGGGGGCGATCTCCCCCGAGACCGAGACCGAGGGGCAGGCCCAGGCCGAGTACTACGCCAAGGAAGGCGCCGAGCTGGCCACCGCCGCCGGGCTGCCCGAGGTGAGCTACCGCGCGGTCGCCGACAACGAGTCGATCTGGAAGACGATCGTCGACGTGGCCGACGAGCTGGACGCCTCGCTCATCGTGACCGGTTCGCGTGGCCTGGCGGGGGTCAGGTCGGTGCTGCTCGGCAGCGTGTCCAACCATGTGCTGCACCACGCCCACCGGCCGACGCTCATCGTTCCGCCGGTTGCGCAGCCGAAGGCGTGACGCAGCAGACCTTGGGCGGGGACAGCCGGGTGTCCATGCGACGGGCGCCCGGTCCCTCCTCGCCGAGCCGGTCGCGGGGGTTGGCCACCGGGCACCGGTCGAGCGACAGGCAGCCGCAGCCGATGCAGTCGGTCAGGTCGTCGCGCAGCCGCTGAAGCTGTTCGATGCGGTCGTCGAGCTCGCCGCGCCAGGCGGCCGACAGCCTGGCCCAGTCCTCCCGGTTGGGGGTGCGCCCGTCGGGCAGCTCGGAGAGCGCGTCCTTGATGGTGGCGAGGGGGATGCCGAGGCGTTGGGAGAGCCGGATGAAGGCGACTCTGCGCAGCGTGTCGCGGTGGTAGCGGCGCTGGTTGCCGGCCGTGCGGCGGCTGGCGATGAGCCCCTTGGTCTCGTAGAAGTGCAGCGCGGAGACGGCCACGCCGCTGCGCTCGGCGAGTTGTCCGACCGTCAGTTCTCTGCTGTTCCAGGCGACCATTCCTGAAGCTTACTTGAGGGTTCGTTCGAAGAACGTCTCCAGCACGACGACGGTCTGGGTGCCGGTCACGCCGTCCACCTCGAAGATCTGGCGCAGGACGTCCTGGAGCTCCTTGGTGCTGGACGTGCGCACCTTGAGCAGCAGCGACGCGGGCCCGGCGATGACGTGGGCCTCCTCGACGGCGGGGATCCGCGCCAGCAGGCCGGCGCTGTCGCCCATCCAGCTCGCGCCGTCCACCAGCACGTAGGCGGTGACCGTGCGGCCGAGGGCGTCCTGGTCCACCTCGATCGTGGTGCGCCTGATCACGCCGCGCTCGCGCAGCTTGCGTACGCGTTCGTGCGCGGCCCCGCTGGACAGCCCCACCGCCTTGCCGAGCGCGGCGTACGACTGCGTGGCGTCCTCCAGCAGAAGGCCGATCAGCGTCCTGTCAATCTCATCCATGACCGAATGGTATCTGGTGAAATGTGCTGATGGTCGAATGCCGTATGGTGGCCGCCATGGACACGATCCCCACCGAGTTCGAGGTTCTGGACGAGCGTTTCGCCACGATCGGCGGCGACGACCGGATCGAACGCCTTTACACCGGCACCCGCTGGGCCGAGGGCCCCGTCTACTTCCCGGCCGGCCGCTTCCTGGTCTGGAGTGACATCCCCAACGAGCGCATGCTGCGCTGGGACGAGATGACCGGCGCCGTCGGTCCGTTCCGGCAGCCGTCCGGCTACACCAACGGCAACACCCTCGACCGCGAGGGCCGGTTGATCTCGTGCGAGCAGGGCAACCGCCGCGTCACCCGCACCGAGCCCGACGGCTCGATCACCGTCATCGCCGACCGCTGGCAGGGCAAGCGCCTCAACAGCCCCAACGACGCGGTCGTGCGCTCCGACGGCTCGGTCTGGTTCACCGACCCCCCGTACGGCATCACCAGCAACTACGAGGGCGTCGTGGCCGAGCAGGAGATCGACGGCTGCCACGTCTACCGCGCCGACCCGGTGACCGGCGAGGTGCGCGTGGTGGCCGACGACTTCGTCCGCCCCAACGGCCTGGCCTTCTCCCTCGACGAGAAGCTCCTGTACGTCGCCGACACCAGGGCCAGGCACCTGCGCGTCTTCGAGGTGCGCGAGGACGGCACGCTGTCGGGCGGCCGGGTCTTCGCGGAGGGCACCCAGGCCGACAACTTCGACGGCATGCGCCTCGACGACACCGGCCGGGTCTGGGCCGCGGCGGGCAAGGCGCTGCTCTGCTTCGACCCCGACGGCATCCTGATCGGCCGGCTCAGGCTGCCGGAGTTCACGGCGAACCTGGTGTTCGGCGGGCTGAAGAGGAATCGGCTGTTCATCGCCTCCTCCTCTTCGCTCTACTCCCTGATGACCAACGTCACCGGCGCCCGCCCGGTCTGGGCCCGCCGCTGACGTCCCTACTCCCACCGGAACAGCCGCACGGCCAGGCCCCCGAACACCGCCAGCCCCGCGGCCATCACCACCAGGTGCAGGAGCTGGGGGCTCTGTCCCGCCCAGGTGTCCTTGAGCGCCTGGGCGAACGGCCCGGCCACGGAGAAGTCGCTGACCTTGCGCAGGGCGTCCGGCATCATCTCGCGCGGCAGCCACATGCCGCCGACGAACATGAGCGGGAACATCACCGCCGACCCGATCCCCGAGGCCGCCTTCCCGTTGGGCGCCAGCGCCGCGATCACCAGGCCGATGGCCATCAGCGCGGCGGTGCCGAGCAGGAAGACCAGCACGAACCCGAGCCACTGCCTGGGCGCCGACGTGCCGAACGCCGCCATCCCGGCCACGATCAGGACGACCGTGGACACGGCCCCGACGGTCAGGTTGACCAGGAGCTGGACGGTCAGCAGCCGTCCTGGATGCACCGGCGTGGTGGACATGCGCCTGAGCACGCCCTGCTCCCGGTAGCCGGCCAGCACGGTGGGCAGCACGCTGAGGGCCAGCGTCAGCAGCGCGAGCAGGGTCATCAGGGCCGGCATCTGCGCGTCCACCGACCGCAGACCGGAGGCGTCGGGCTTGGTCATGTCCGGCACGCTGAGCCCCAGCACCAGCAGCAGGCCGACCGGCAACCCGATGGTGAAGATCATGAACGGCCAGTCGCGCAGGTGCAGCTTGGCCTCCACGAGCAGGATCTTCCTCATGACAACTTCCTTCCGGTGAGCGCGAGGAACGCGTCGTCCAGGGTCGCCTGCTCGATGCGCAGGTCGGCCGGGATGATCTGGTGCTGCGCCAGGGCCAGCGTGACCACGTGGGCGAGGTTGCCGGTGCCGGACACCGAGACCTGCCCGCCGTGCCGGACGACCTCGCGCACCTCGGGCAGCGCCAGCAGCACGGCGTCGTCCAGCGGGCCGGAGGGGCGGAACCGTACGTGCTGCTCGGCCCCCACCTGGGCGATCAGCCCCGCGGGCGTGTCGGTGGCCACCACCTTGCCCGCGTCGATGAGCGCGAGCCGGTCGCAGAGCCGCTCGGCCTCCTCCATGAAGTGGGTGACCAGCACGATCGTCACGCCCGAGTCGCGCACCTGCTCGATCAGCTCCCAGGTGTCCCTGCGGGCCTGCGGGTCGAGGCCGGTGGTCAGCTCGTCGAGGACCGCCACCCGCGGCCGGCCCACCAGCGCCAGCGCGACCGACAGCCGCTGCCGCTGGCCGCCGGAGAGGCTCTTGAAGGCGGCGTCCCGCTTGTGCGCCAGACCGACGTGTTCGAGCAGTTCCCGCCAGTCGGCCGGGTCGGGGTAGAAGGAGGCGTACAGGTCCAGGGCCTCCCACACCTTGATCTTCTCCGGCAGCGCGGCGCTCTGCAGCTGCATGCCGAGCACCTGGCGCAGCTCGCCCCGGTCGCGCCGCGGGTCCAGGCCCGCCACGCGTACGGTGCCGCCGTCCGCCGGGCGCATGCCCGCCACGCACTCCACGGTCGTGGTCTTGCCGGCGCCGTTGGGGCCGAGGATGCCGAAGATCTCGCCCTCGGCGACCTCGAAAGACACGTCGTCCACCGCGAGGTGGTTCGGATACTGCTTGCGCAGGTTCCGCACTTCGATCACCTTCATGGCATCGACGCTAGGAGCTGCGGGTTTTCCGGGGAATCTCGGTAGATGCCGAGCAAGGGTGTATCTAGGTGCAATGTCCCCGGCGGCGATGGTGGCGCAGACTGGGGGCATGCTTCAACGGTTCGGGCAGGTCGCGGTCTTGTTCGCGCTGCTGCTGGTCGAGGTGGCGCTGATCCCCTTGGCCGGCGCCATGATCATGCTGTCGTTCGCGCTGGGGATGGTCTTCTTCTTCCCGTGGCAGGCCAGGCTGGTGAGGCGGGCGGCCGAGCGGCACCGGCGCCTGCTGCGCGCCTGGACCGGCGTCGAGATCGAGGCGCCCTACCTGCCCGAGCCGCCGCCGCCGGTCCCCATGGCCGACGGCCTCTACCGCGTCGACCGCACGCTGTACAAGTCGCCGCGCATGCCGGCCTGGAACGACCGGTTCAAGTGGCTGCTCACCGACCCGGCGACCTGGCGCGACACGCTCTGGCTGACGCTCGACCCGATCGTCAAGATCGTCCTGCTGCCGCTGTTCGTCCTGCTCCCGGCGCGCGGCCTGCGTCTGTACGCCCTCACCGTCCGCCTGCTGCTCGGCGCCACCTCCGCCAGCCGCCTGGCCGTCCAGATCACCCATCTGCGGCAGGTGCGCAACCTCGCCGCCGACTCCCAGGCCGCCGAGATGCGCAGGATCGAACGCGACCTGCACGACGGCACCCAGGCCCGCCTGGTGGCCATCGGCATGACGCTGGGCGCGGTGGAACAGCTCATCGACGACAACCCGGCCGCCGCCAAGGCCCTGCTGGCCAAGACCAGGGACGCCTCCGCCGAGACCCTGACCGAGCTGCGCACCGTCATCCGCGGCATCCACCCGCCGGTGCTGGCCGAACGCGGCCTCGCCGACGCCGTACGCGCCCTGGCCATGGACAGCCCGCTGCGCGTCAAGGTGGACGTCGAGCTGCCCCACCGCCTGGAACCCCCGGTGGAGGCGGCGGCCTACTTCGCGATCAGCGAACTGCTCGCCAACGCGGCCCGGCACAGCGGCGCCGAGTCGGTGGCCATCGACATCAGCGTCAACGGCGCGGCCCTGCGCGTCACCGTCAGCGACGACGGCATGGGCGGCGCCGACCCGGCCAAGGGCAGCGGCCTGACCGGCATCGAACGCCGCCTGGCCGCCTTCGACGGCGTGCTGGCCCTGCACAGCCCGCCGGGCGGCCCGACCACCGTCACCCTGGACATCCCGCACGTCCTGCCCGAGCAGGCCGACCAGGCGAAGCTGCCTCCCAAGAAGGCCGCCACGATCGCCGTCCTGTACGGCACGGCCTGGTGCCCGCTCTTCCCCCAGGGCCTCGTCACGGCCGTCTTCAAGGCGTTCCACATCGACGAGCGGAGCTGGTTCCTGGCCCTCTACCTGCCCGAGCCCCTGCAGTGGCCGGTGATCGTGGCCAACATCGCCCTCGGCACGCTCATGTACATTGCGGCCATGCGCATCCGGCTCGTCCACAACAGAAGCCTCGTACTCGGCCGCGTCGGCGGCCTGGGGCCCTGCTGATGAAGCGGGTGCTCGTCGCCGAAGACCTCTACCTGCTCAGAGACGGCCTGGTCCACCTGCTGCAGGCGCACGGCTTCACGGTCGTCGCCGCCGTCGAGAGCGGGCCGGAGCTGCTGAAGGGCCTGCTGGAGCTGCGTCCCGACGTCTCGGTCGTCGACGTACGGCTGCCGCCCACGTTCACCGACGAGGGCCTGCAGGCCGCGCTGGCCGCCCGCGCGCAGATTCCAGGGCTGCCCGTTCTGGTGCTGTCGCAGCACGTCGAGCAGCTCTACGCCCGCGAGCTGCTGGCCGACGGCTCGGGCGGCATCGGCTACCTGCTGAAGGACCGGGTGTTCAACGCGGAGCAGTTCGTCGACGCCGTGCGCAGGGTGGCCGAAGGCGGCACCGCGATGGACCCCGAGGTGATCGCCAAGCTGCTGGCCAGCAACGCCAGGAACGAGCCGCTGGCCGCGCTCACGCCCCGCGAGCGCGAGGTGCTGGAGGCCATGGCGGAGGGCCGCTCCAACGCCGCGATCTCCCAGCGGCTCTTCCTCAGCGAGAGCGCCGTCGCCAAGCACACGGCCGGCATCTTCGCCAAGCTCGGCCTGGCCCCCTCCGACGACGACAACCGCCGCGTCCTCGCCGTGCTCGCCTACCTGAACAGCCGCGCCTGACGCCCTTCCGGTCCCACCAGGCCCATCGTGCACAGGACGCCCAACCGTGCCCGGACACAGCCGGAGTTGTCGGTGGGAGCGGCTATTTTCATAGAGGCACGGCGCGACGAAAGGGTGGATCCTCGTGAAGATCCGGGTTAACCGCGATGTACTGGCAGATGCGGTGGCATGGGCCGCCAGAGTCCTGCCCAGCCGCCCGGTGGTGCCCGTACTCTCCGGGTTGCTGCTGGAGGCGGGCGACGAGCTGAGCCTGTCCGCCTTCGACTACGACGTCTCCGCGCGCGCCCTGGTCGACGCCGACATCGTCGAGTCCGGGAGCGTGCTCATCCCCGGCCGGCTGCTCGCCGAGATCAGCCGCAGCCTGCCGGCCGAAGACGTCGAGATCGTCACCGAAGGCGCCGAGGCCGTGCTGACCTGCGGAAGCGCCGAGTTCGGGCTGATCACGATGCCGGTCGAGGACTTCCCGGCCCTGCCGACGATGCCCCCGAGCATCGGCGCGATCGGCGGCGGCGTGTTCGCCTCCGCGGTGAGCCAGGTCGCGCCCGCCGCCAGCCGCGACGACACGCTGCCGATGCTCACCGGCATCCGGGTCGACATCGAGGGCGAGTCCGTGGCGATGGCCTCCACCGACCGCTACCGCATCGCCGCCCGCGACTTCACCTGGCGTCCGGCCGCGCCCGACGTCGCCGTCTCGGCCATGGTGCCGGCGAAGGTGCTGGTCGAGGTGGCCAAGTCGCTGCGCGGCGGCGAGGTGTCGGTCGCGATGGGCGACGGCGTGGCCGGGTTCGAGAGCGTCGGCCGCAGCACCACCGTGCGCCTGCTGGACGAGCAGTTCATCGACTACCGGGCCAGGCTGACCTCCGACTGGTCGATCAGGGCCGACGTCGCGGTGACTCCGTTCGTCAACGCGATCAAGCGGGTGGCCCTGGTCGCCGAGCGCAACACCGCGATCCGGCTGTCGTTCACGCAGGGCCAGGTGCTGATCCAGGCGGGCGGCGGCGACATCGGGCGCGGCACCGAGGTGGTCCCCTGCGAGCTGCGCGGCGACGACATCCAGATCGCCTTCCAGTCGCAGTTCCTGCTCGACGGCCTGACCGGCATCGAAGGCGAGCTGGCCAGGATCAACATGGAGTCGCCCACCAGGCCCGCCCTCATCCAGGACGTGCCGGGCGACGCCCAGCCCGCCTTCCGCTACCTCGTCATGTCGTTGCGCCTGACCTGAGCGGCCGTCACTCCGCCGCGCGCGTCTGCCGCTCGGCGACCAGCTTGAAGACCCTCTTGAACTCCGCGTACGCCTGCTTGCCCACGGCCCGTGCGTGCGCGGCCTCCATCTCGGCGATGATCGCGTCCGACTTCACCATGTGGTCCAGCGCCTTGTCCGTCGGCACGATCAGCTTGGCCCGCCGGTCGGCCGGGTCGGGCTGCCGCTCCACGTAGCCGAGCGCGACCAGCTCGTCCACCAGCGTGCCGATCACCTGCTTGTGCTGCCCCGACTGCGCGGCCAGGTCGGTCGCCCTGCTGCCCTCCTCGTCCAGGTAGGCCAGCACGGCGCCGTGCCGCGGCCGCAGCCCCGGATGGCCCTGCTCGGCCAGCTTGGCGAACAGGTCGCGCTGCAGGGCGAAGAGTGTGCGCCCCGCCAGGACCCCCAGATCTGGTTCGTCCTGCTTGCGATGACTCCTGCGCACGGGCGGCCCTCCAATTAGTCACTGATTTTGACTGTCACTGATTCTTACTATATCGTCATGCCATGACCACGACGGTGGAACTCACCAGATTCAGAGTGTCCCCGGAACGCGCCGGCCAGTTGCTGGCGGCTCGTCCGGGCATGCTCGCCGACTTCGCGGCCGACCGCGCCGGATTCCTCGGCGCCCGGCTGGTCCGCCTGTCCGACGACGAGTGGCTGGACATCGTCGACTGGCGCTCGGGCGACGACTTCGCCGCCTCCCGTGCCAAGGGCGCGAACCTGCCCGGCATCCAGAAGTTCTTCGACCTGATCGACGAGTTGATCTCTGCAGAAGAGGGGACATTGCGATGACCATCCTGATCACCGGTGCCACCGGCACCGTCTCCGGGGCCGTGCTGAAGTCGCTGGGCGACCTGAGCGACGTGCGCGTCCTGGTGCGTGACGCGGCCAAGGCCCCCGAGGGCGTCGAAGTGGCCGTCGGCGACCTCGACCAGCCTGCCACGCTCGACGCCGCATTCGAGGGGGTCGACACCCTGTGGCTGCTGACCGCCATGGGCCCCCAGGCGCCCCATGCGAGCATGAACGCCCTCTGGGCGGCCCGGAAGGCGGGGGTGCGGCACGTCGTGCGCCTGTCGGCCATCGGAGCCGCGCACGACGCCCCCACGCGCAACGGCCGCCTGCACGCGCTCTCCGACGTCGAGCTGGCCGCCTCGGGCCTCGACTGGACCGTCATCCGCCCGGCCTTCTTCATGCAGAACCTGCTCGGCTCGGTGGCCGGCGACACCCTCTACGGCGGCACGGGCGAGGGCCGGATCGGGCTGATCGACGTCCGCGACATCGGCGACTTCGCCGCCGCGGTGCTGCGCGACCCGGCGCCGCACAAGGGCCGCACCTACACCCTCACGGGCCCGGCCAGCATCTCGATGGGGGAGGCGGCCACCGCCCTGACCGAGGTCTACGGCACGCCGATCGCCCACCAACCCGTCGCCCCCGACGACGCCTACCGCTCGATGCTCGACGCCGGCCTGCGCGAGTGGGACGCGGCCGTCACCAGGGAATACCTCACGGCCTACGCCGCGAACTGGGGCGACCTGACGACGACGGCCTTCACCGACGTGACCGGCCGCCCGGGCCGCAGCTTCACCGAGTTCGCCAAGGACCATGCGGCCGAGCTGCGCCCCGCCGCCTGAGGGCCGGTCAGGAGTCGGTGAGGGCGATGAGGATGTGCTCCATGCACGCGTGCCCGGCCCGCTCGGCCGCGGTGGCGTCGCCGGCGGCGATGGCGCGGGCGATGGCGTCGTGCGGGATGTAGCTCTTGTTGAACGACGTGCCCGCGGCCGTGATGCTGGCCCGCAGAGCCGCCGAGAAGTCCTCGTAGAGGTCGATGAGCACGAGATTGTGGGTGGCGTGCGCGACCGCCATGTGGAAGGCGAGGTCGGCCTCGACGAAGAAGTCGGGGTCGTCCAGCTCCCAAGCGCGGTCGCGTTCGGCCAGCGCGGCCTCGATGCGGCGGATGTCCTCGTCGGTGCGGCGGGTCGCGGCCAGCCGGGCGGACTCGACCTCCAGCGCGCGCCGCACCTCAAGGATCTCCAACTGCTCGGCCTGGCGCAGCCGGCGCAGCATCGCCCCCGACAGCTCACTGGTCGCCCGGACGTAAGTGCCGTCCCCCTGACGGCACTCGAGCAGCCCAGCGTGCGTCAACGCGCGCACGGCCTCGCGAACGGTGTTGCGTCCCACTCCGAGCTGCTCGGCGAGCACGGTCTCGGTGGGGATCTTGCCGTTCATCTGCCACGACCCTGAGGTGATCTGCTCCTTGAGCTGATCGATCACCTGGTCGACGAGCGAAGCCCGCTGCGCCGTACGCAGACTCACAGTCCGCCTCCTCCGGGGAAACCAATCATCCTATGAGTCAATGACTGGTCGACCCTAATTATTCCAGACTCAAAAGTCCAAATCTGGAGCTCCCGGAGGTTCAGTGCGCGACCGTGGCCTCGACCGTCACCCCTGCCAACGCGGAGCGAACTCCGGCAGCTTCAAGGGCTTTACGATATGCGGCGGTCTGCTGTGCTCTTGCCCCGACCCTCCCGTAAAGGTCACCCAGCTCGCGCCAGCAGCGGGCGGCCTGCCTGTCGGACCCGAACACCGGACGGTCGAGCGAGTCGAGCAGTTCGTGCGCGGTACGGAGCTGCGTCGTGGCACTGCCGTCGAGGTCGAGCGCGACGGTGGCGAGCACCAGGTTCGCCTCGGCCGGCGTGGTGCCCGAACCGTCGTGGGCCAGCCCCAGCGCCGTGGTGGCCAGCTCGGCGGCACCCGCCTGGTCGCCCGCCCGCAGCCGCACCCGAGCGTGCGCGACCAGGCTCTCGCCGTGCTCGCGGACGCTGCCGGGGGAGGACGCGAACGCCCGCGACGCGGCGGCGGCCAGCCGCTCGGCCTCGTCGAGCGGCGCGGTGACCAGCCTGGACCAGTGCATGGCCGCCCGCGCGAGCTGCAGCGCGAGCCGGGACTGACGACCGGCCATGATGGCGTCGTCGGCCAGGCGCACGGCCAGCGCGGAGTCCTCACCGGCGGCGGCGGCGGAGCTCGCCTGCCACAGGGCGTGGATCTCCTCGGAACGGTCCATAACTTCAGGAACGCCGCTGTTGTCCAGCACCCGCTTGACGTACTCGAGCTCGGGGGAGTCGCCCTGACGCTCGCTGCGCGCCTCGACCAGAGCGGTGGCCAGGTCGACCGCGATCTCGCCCTGCGAGATGGACAGCCGCTCGGCCTGCTCCAGCGCGGCCGCGGCCAGGTCGCGAGCCCTCAGCCGGTCGCCGGCCCGCTGGTAGCAGCGGCTCAGCGCGATCGTGAGCGGCAGGTCGGCCAGCCGCTCGGGATGCGCGGCGGCCTCCCTGCGCAGCCGTTCGAACGCCTCGACGGCCTGGCCGAGACGTCCCTGGACCTCCAGCGCACGGGCCCGGCCGAAGCGGGCGTGCGCGGTGAGCATGGCGTTCTCCTCGTCGGCCGCCTTCACGATCTCCGTGAAGCGGTCGGCCGCCACCGCGGGGTCGCCGTGCTGAAGCTCCAGCTCGGCATGGCGAAGACCCAGCTCGGTGTCGATGCGCTGCCGCGGCTCGATGCCGTGCAGGAGGAACTCGGTGGTGCATCCCAGCCGCTCGGCGAGGAGGCGGGCCACGACAGGAGTCGGCGTACGCTTGCCCGACTCGATGAGCGAGACATAACTGTCAGACAGGTCGGGTCCGGCCAGCTGGGCCTGAGACATCCGCCTGTTCAGCCGCAGTCCACGGACGCGGTCACCGATGGTTCCCTGACTCGGCATCTCATCTCTCAAGGCGGGGAAGGGTCAACAACACGCAATGATTGCATGAAGTAGCCGAATCTGGTATCCCCGCGTGAAGAATTTGCCGCGCGGAGATTAATCGTCGCTGTCGTCCTTGCTGGGGAAAAGCATCTGGCAGACCTCCAGGTAGAGGGTCTCCGGATACGGAATGTACTCGACCGTTGACAGAGCCTGGTCCTGACCAGCGGACTCGAGGATGAACTCGCCGTAACCGAGCATGCGGCCCAGGAGAGATCGCTGGAAGCTCATGTCGGTGACCTTGCCGAGCGGCATCATCGCGACCTTGCGCGTGATCAACCCGGTGGTGAGCAACATCCGCTTGGACGTCACCACAAAGTAATCGACCGACCACTCCGCGACTTTCCACACGAAACGCACGAGCAGCAGCAGCCACAGCCACCACACCACGACGAGCGCCGTGCCGCCGGACTCCCCTCCACCGAAGAACTTGCTGAGGAGCCCGGCGATGACCAGGCCGCCGAAGACCTCGGCGACCGGGCGCAGCAGCACGGCGGGATGACGCCGCACCATGATGACCTGTTGTTCGTTGGGGAGGAGGTAGCGGTTGACCGACGACGGAGCAGAGTCCCCGTGGGTCACCAGTCTCATGCGAGGTTGTTCACAAATTGGGCCAGAGAGTCGGCCGCGTTGAACACCGTGTCGAACGCCCCCTTCACCGCGTCTGCGGCATCAGCTGGTCGTGCGAACAGGTAGTACGCCACAAATGCGATCCCACTGTATGTGAGGACTTTTTTGACCTGCACTGTCGCCTCCGTGCCACTAACCCACTCCACCCGCCGTATACATTACCCACCCGGTAGCCGGGGTAAAGGTAACTTGGCGGGTTAGTTTTGATCTTGCTTAGCCACGTTCGCTGGCGACCAGCGCCAGGACGTGAAGGTGCTTCCGGGCGATGCGCTCCACAAGGCTCGGATGCGCATAGCCGGTGACCTCCAGCGCGCCGTAGTGCGCTGCTTCCACACAGCGGGTTACGGTGGTGGAGGAATGCACGCCGGCGAACTCGTCGCGCAGCGCGGCCTCGACCTCCGCGTACGGGGTCGGGTCGGCCTCGGTGTGCTCGCTCATGCGCCCTCCTGTGCTGGTCGCATGAGACGGGGCGCTGCTGTTGCCGGTCGGTCGCTCGTTCACGAGGACTCCTCGGCACCGGGCATGTCGCTCATCGTGCTTCCCCCACGCGCATGCGGAAGTTCCCTTCCTGTCTCTTCGTACCCACCCAACCACAGTATGTAACGAAGTGACGACCCAGCGTAAGGAGAAGGGGAGCCGATGGAAGGGTCAGACCACGCCGTAGAGGCGGTCGCCGGCGTCGCCGAGGCCGGGGACGATGTAGCCGTTCTCGTTGAGGCGCTCGTCGAGGGCGGCGGTGACCACGCGGATGGGCTTGCCGGAGCCGGCGAACACCTTGTCCATGTACGCCAGGCCCTCGGGGGCGGCCAGCAGGCAGATGGCCGTGACGTCGACCGCGCCGCGGTCGAACAGGAACTGCACGGCCGCGGCGAGCGTGCCGCCGGTGGCGAGCATCGGGTCGACGACGAAGCACTGGCGCCCGGACAGGTCGTCGGGCAGGCGGGTGGCGTACGTCTCGGCCTGGAGGGTGGACTCGTTGCGGATCATGCCGAGGAAGCCGACCTCGGCGGTGGGCAGCAGCCGGGTCATGCCGTCGAGCATGCCGAGCCCGGCGCGCAGGATGGGCACGACGAGCGGCTGGGGCTTGGCCAGGCGCACGCCGTGGGCGGGGGAGACCGGGGTCTGGACGGTGACGTCGGTGACCCGGACGTCGCGCGTCGCCTCGTACGCCAGCAGCGTCACCAACTCGTCCGCGAGCCTGCGGAAGGTCGGGGAGTCGGTGCGGACATCGCGCAGCGTGGTGAGCTTGTGGGCCACGAGCGGATGGTCGACGACGAGGGTTTCCATAGCGCCCAACGGTATCCGGTGGACGGAGCGGTGGCATCCCGGGCCTTTGGTTTTGATCACAATTTGGTCGGAGAAGCACACGCCGCGTGGCCTGTTCTGGAACGATTGGGGTCTGGTGCGAACCTGTCGTGTCAGAGGCTCGGGTGGGGATGGCGATGACAGACGAAGATGCGCTCGACTTCGCCATAGTGATTTACCGCGAGGACGAGCGGTGGCACGCTGAGCTGCTGCCCGTCACGCTCACGTCCGACCTCCAGGGCCTGATCCAGGCCCTCAGGCAGCAGCCGAGCGAGAGCGGCACCATCGGCCTGATCGCCGTCGGCGACGAGTTCTTCGTGGCGCTGCGCGTGCTCGGCGAGCGGGTCGACGTCTTCCTGTCCGACATCGCCGCCTCCTGGGACTTCCCGCTCGCCCGTCAGGTGCTGCACTACCTCGACGTGCCGGTCCCCGACGAGGAGGAGCTCGACGAGATCCTCCAGGACGAGGAGACCGTGCTGCCGGCGGGAGATCTGTCGATCTTCGCCGATCTCGGATTGGACGAGATGGAGCTGGGCATCCTCTCCGGCGACATCGATCTCCTCCCCGAAGATGTGCTGTCCAGCATCGCCGCGCGACTCGGCTTCTCCGAGCCGTTCGAGCGTGCCATCGAATCGGTCTTCGGCTGAACCCCCCCTGGAGTGCGGGCATGGCGTCCAACACCTTCTCTGCGGCTTTTGTCAGGACTTCCGACGGCTGGACCGGCGCAGAGGTCGATCTGCGCCACGCGGAGATCGTCGACGACTTCGGTGACGCCGTCATCGAGACCCTGGGCCTGACGGGCGACGAGCTGGCCCTGCTCTGCGTCGAGGTCGAGGACGAATGGTTCGCCATCGCCCGCTACCGCGGCGAGGACGAGCCCCGGGTGTTCCTGTCGGACGTGCACGCGATCTCCTCCAACAGCATGGGCGAGCTGTTCGCCGAGTTCGCCGGCGTGGCCCCCGACAAGGAGGGCAACGGGCTCGGCGTGCGTCCCGCCGGTGACTTCGAGCTGCTCAGCGACCTCGGCGTGAGCTCGGAGGAACTGCTGGAGCTGAGCATGGAGGAGGGCCTGCTGCCCGCCGACGTCCTCTCGGTGATCGCCGAACGGCTGTCGTTCGCCGACGAGCTCGACCGGTTGCGTTGACCCACGAGGAAGCGATGCGCCTGGCCCTGGCCGAGGCCGTCGCGGCCGGCGGCAGGGGCGAGATCCCCGTCGGCGCCGTCGTGCTCGGCCCGCTGGGCGAGGTGCTGGCCGCGGCCGGCAACGACCGCGAGTCCGCCGCGGATCCCACCGCGCACGCCGAGGTGCTGGCGCTCAGGCGGGCCGCCGCGCTGCGCGGCGAGTGGCGGCTGAGCGGCTGCACGCTGGTGGTCACACTGGAGCCGTGCACGATGTGCGCGGGCGCGTCCGTGCTCGCCCGGGTCGACCGGATCGTGTACGGCGCCGTCGACGCCAAGGCCGGCGCCGTGGGCTCGCTCTGGGACGTCGTACGCGACCGCAGGCTCAACCATCGGCCCGAGGTCGTCATGGGCGTCCTGGCCGAAGAATGCTCCGCTGTCCTCAAGACGTTCTTCGCTACTCGGAGAATCCGGTAAGCTCGTCCGCGGTGGTGTCGCCTAGTGGCCGAGGGCGCACGCCTCGAAAGCGTGTGATGGGGCAACTCATCCGTGGGTTCAAATCCCACCACCACCGCCATCGGGCCTCCGACGACCTCGGAGGCCCGTTTCTTTTGCCCTCAGGGCTGCTGGGTGGGTCCGTCGGCCGGCGGATTCAGGTTGAGCTGGATGTCCGGCGGGCTGTCCTCGACGACCTGCGTCTGGACCGTCCCGCCGCCGCGGGTTTCCGGACGGCCGTCGTCGGTCAGGACGAAGAACAGCGCGCCGCAGGCGCTCAGGAGCAGCAGCGGCAGCCCGATGGCCAGCAGCACGATCAGGTTGCGATTGTCGAGCGGCTCGGGCTCCTCGACGTACTCGTACGCCGGCGGCTGCGAGTAGTAGGGCGGCGGGCCGTATCCGGGTGGCGGCCACGACCCGTGTGGCGGTGGATACGACACGGCATTCTCCGAATGATGTTGAAAGACGCGGACGTGACACACGGCACGTCGATCAGGTTGACACATGAAAAAGGGAGCCGCGAATGGCGGCTCCCTTTTCCGGCGCGTTTCAGTTGGGCAGATCCAGGACCCGGGCGTGCAGGATCGACCGTTGGTGCAGGGCCGCGCGCAGGGCCCGGTGGAGGCCGTCCTCCAGGTAGAGCTCGCCCTGCCACTGCACCACGTGCGGGAACAGGTCGCCGTAGAAGGTGGAGTCGGCGGCGAGCAGTGAGTGCAGGTCCAGCATGGCCTTCGTGGTGATCAACGAGTCGAGCCGGACCTGCCTGGGAGGGATCTGCGCCCACTCTCGGTTCGTCAGACCGTGTTCGGGATAAGGGCGTCCGTCGCCGACGAGCTTGAAGATCACCCACCTCATTTTAGGAGAGAATTCGACCTGCTGGGTTGTCCGGGGCTATCGGCCCAGCTCAGACTGTTCACAGTCGCCCGGCCGGCCGTTTTGGTAGCCGCGCTGGAAGGCGTTGACACGTTGCTCGGACGAGCCGTGCGTAAACGATTCGGGATCGATTCTGCCGCTCGTGCGTTGCTGGATTCTGTCGTCGCCCACGGCGGCCGCGGCGTCCAGGGCCTCGGCGATTTCCGGCTGGGTGAAGGGCTTTTCGTAGAAGCCGGTGCGGACGGCGTTGTGCGCCCAGACGCCCGCGTAACAGTCGGCCTGGAGCTCGACGGGGACCGAGCTGCCGGTGTCCGACTGGAGGGCGCCGCGCAGGTCCTGGACGTGATGGCCGTATTCGTGAGCGATCACGTACGCCTGGGCGAAGGGGCCGCCCTTGGCGCCGAACTGGCTGTGGAGCTGGTCGAAGAAGCTCAGGTCGAGGTAGACGCGCTGGTCGCTCGGGCAGTAGAACGGCCCGACGGCGGAGCTGGCCGCGCCGCAGCCGGTACGGAGGCTGCCGGAGTACAGGACCGTCTTCGACGTCCGGTAGCCGGAGATCTCTTCCTTCCAGTAGTCCTGGATGCTGTTGACCACGCCCACGACGCGGCACTTCTCCGACTGGTCGGCGTCCTTGCCCGTCTTGCACTCCTCGGCGAGCTTGGCCGGGGGTTGCGACTGCGCCGGCTCGCCGCCGCCGTCACCGCCGCCCAGGTTGTTGAACACGAACACCAGCACTAAGGCGATCAGGCCGACGATGCCGCCGCCCCCGAGGACCATGCCGCCGGGGAAGCCGCCGCCCGAGAACCCGCCGCCACCGCGACCGCCGACGTCCTCGACCTGCGACGAGTCGAGGTTGACGTCGTCCTTGAAATCCATATCTGACGTCCCTTCTGGGTGCTGCCCGGTAGAGAGCTTCCCCAGGAAGGCGCCTAGATGCCATCCGAGAAGGTGTCACATCTGTCGGGGAGGCCGCTGTCGTACCCGACGCTGAACCACTTCTCGCGTTGTTGCGAGGTGCCGTGGGTGAACGCGTCGGGCGTGACGCGGCCCTGCGAGCGGCGCTGGATGCTGTCGTCGCCGACCGCCGCGGCGGCGTCGAGGGCCTGGTTGATGTCGGCTTGCGAGAACGGCTCGCGGTAGAAGCCCGTCTTGACCGCGTTGTGCGCCCAGACGCCGGCGTAGCAGTCGGCCTGCAGCTCCAGACGCACAGACGCGCTGCCGGCGCCCGGCCTGCTGTTGTTGCCGACCTTGTCCATGGTGCCGAGCAGGTTCTGGACGTGGTGGCCGTACTCGTGGGCGACCACGTACGCCTGGGCGAACGGGCCGCCCTCGGCGCCGAAGTCGCGCTGGAGCGTGTCGAAGAAGGCCAGGTCCAGGTAGACCTTGCGGTCGCGCGGGCAGTAGAACGGACCCACGGCCGAGTCGGCGGGGCCGCAGCCCGTGTTCACCGCCCGCGAGAACAGCACGGTCTTGGCCGGCGTGTACTGCTGGTCGCGTTCCTTGAACTCCTGCCGCCAGTAGGACTGGATGCTGTTCACCGTGCCGACGATCCGGCAGTCCTCCGCCTGGTCGGCGTCGGCGCCCGTACGGCAGCGTTCGGCCAGGTTGCCGCTGGGGGAGAGCTGGCCGGGGGCGCTCGGGTAGCGTCCGGCGCCCTGCTCGCCGCCCTCGTCGCCGCTGAACGGCGTGGGGGCGAGCTTGAACAGGAACAGCCCGGCCACCGCCAGGACCAGCAGCAGGCAGCCGCCGCCACGGCCGCCGATGGGCAACATGCAGCCGCCGCCCGGCATCCCGCCCCAGCCGCCGCCGCCACGGCCGGGCTGGGAGCCGGAGGCCCGGACGTCCTCGACCTGTGAGGGGTCGAGTGGCGCGTCATCGTCGAACTGCATACCGTGTGTCATCCCCCGTAGTCGGGTGATTACGCAAGGCAACGTAGGGGGCTGGGATTTTCCGTGATTTGTCAGCTAATCTGCCGCTATGACGGGTGGATTGATCGGGATTGCACTGGTGTCCCTGGGCATGGTTCTGACGCCCGGACCGAACATGATCTATCTGGTCTCCCGCTCGATCAGCCAAGGGCGTCGTGCCGGGCTGATCTCGCTCGTCGGCGTCGCGCTGGGGTTCATGGCGTACCTGACGGCGACGTGCCTCGGGCTGACGGCCGTGTTCGCGTACGTGCCGGTGGCCTACACGGCGCTCAAGCTGGCCGGGGCCGCGTACCTGCTCTGGATGGCCTGGAACGCGGTCAGGCCGGGCGGCGCCTCGCTCTTCCAGCCTCGCGAGCTGGCGGTCGAGAGGCCGCGGAAACTGTTCGCCATGGGGCTGTTCACCTGCCTGCTGAACCCCAAGATCGCGATCCTGTACCTGTCGCTGCTGCCGCAGTTCATCGACCCCGCCATGGGGCACGTGCTGCTGCAGAGCCTCGCGCTGGGCTCGGTGCAGATCGCGATCGGCACGCTGGTCAACGCGCTGATCGCGATCTCGGCCGGCGCTCTCGCCGCCTTCCTCGTCCGGCGTCCGGTGTGGCTGCGGGTGCAGCGGTACGCGATGGGCACCGTGCTCGGCATCTTCGCCGTACGGATGGTCGCCGACCGCTCCAAGGCGCTCGTACCGGCCTGAACGGGCTCTACTGGCTCACCTGGGCCCTGAAGCGCTCGTGGGCCGCCTGCTTGGAGATCCCCATGGCCTCCCCGATCTCCGCCCAGGAGGCGCCGTTGTCCCGCGCCCCGGCGACGGCCTGGTCGAGCAGCGTCCGCTGCCAGCTCTCCACCTGGGACAGCAGGGTGAGCGCGGCCAGCGGCCGATCGGCCGCGAGCTTGACGACCTGCTCGCACAGCAGGTTCGACCTGGTCACCAGCCAGCCGGGCGGAGCGGCGGCGAGCAGCGGCGGCGTGTGCCTGCTCCACCACCGGTACTCCGCCTCCTTGGCCCCCTCCGGCGTCGCCGGATACCGCCGCCGATCGGTCCACCCGCACGAACAGGCGGCCTGATACCCGACGAACGTCCTGGTGAAGGCGCTGGACGACGAGGCCGGCTCCCCGTCGGGCAGGACGGGCGCGACGAAACCCTCGTGCCCGGGAAGCTCGGCAGTGCTCAGAGTCATAATCGTCAAGATATCCTGACGATTCCAGTTCTCGCCACCCGTGACGGCCGTCAGGCACCGTCATCGGGGTTCAGCGTCTCGGCCACCTGGCGGTGCACCCGGGTGAGGGCGAGGACCAGCACCACGAGGATGACGTCCAGGATCAGCACGGACACCAGCGGCGGCAGCCGGCGCGCCGCGAGCCCGGCGGCGGCGCAGGCGCCGCACGCGAGCAGCCGGGCCGCCCACGCGCGGCCCGTGGTGACGTAGTACCACCACGCCTGCGCGACCAGGTACAGGATCGGGCCGCCGAACAGCAGCAGGCTCAGCTGGACGCTGCCCGGCCCGGTGGTGCGGCCGATCGCCAGCGCGGCCCCGACCGCCAGGGAACGACCATGGCATCGACCTCGGTCAGCCGCGTGCTGCCCGCATCCCCGCAATGGGTCTGGGACCTCATCGGCGGGTTCCACTCCCTGCCCGACTGGCTTCCCTACATTCCCGAGAGCACCATGCTCGAAGGCGGCCGCGTCCGCCGGCTGGCGAACCCGGACGGCGAGGTGATCGTCGAACGCCTCATGCATTTCAGCGAGACCGAGCGCCACTACACCTGCTCCATCATCGAAGCGCCCTTCCCGGTCACCGGCTACCTCTCCACCCTGCGCGTGCACTCGATCCCCGGCCGCGAGGACGCCGCCGAGGTGCAATGGTCCGGCTGCTTCACCCCGGTCGGGGTGAGCGAGAGCGAGGCGGTCGCCCTGTTCACCACCATCTTCCGTGACGGCCTCGACGCCCTGCACGCTTCCCTGACCGCCTGACCCGACCGGCTCAGCGCCCCGGGCGCCTGGCGACCAGCACCTCGGCGGTCAGCCGCTGCTCCCACCGGCCCGCGGGATTGCCGGCGAGCAGCGCCCGTCGCAGTGCTTCGACGAAGGCGGGCAGCCGGTCGCCGAGCCTGGCGGGCGAGCTGTAGGAGTAGGAGAGCTGGAGCCCGATCAGTCCGTCCACGTCCCACGTCAGCCGTCGGCTGAACACCCGGGACTCCAGGCTGCTGAAGGGCGAGGCGGCGAGCACGTCGCTGTGGTGCTCGCCGGTGGCGTGGAACGAACTGGCGGCGGTGTGGATGTCGAGGCCGAACTCCTCGCACACTCGTCTCTCGATCGGCTGCCACGGTTGCGCGTCCGGCTGCCACGGCTCACCCTGCTGCCTCGCGGGGCCGACCAGTGCCACCACGCCGCCGGGCGGCAGCAGCCCGTCCAGCTCCACCAGCACGGACCGGCGGTCCATCCAGTGGAACGACCGTCCCATCACCACGTGATCGAACGGCGGCAACGCCCCCAGACCGGTCGAGTCACCACGCAGCCAGACGATGTTCGCGACGCCCCCGGCCAGCCGCCTGCCCTCCGCCAGCATCTCCCGCGCCGGATCCACGGCGAGCACGGCCCCGACCCGCCGCGCCAGGGGGATCGCGATCGTCCCGGGGCCACAGCCGAGATCCAGCACCCGGCTGCCCGCGCCGAACGTCTTCGCCAGGTGCTCAGTCGTCGCCTGCCCGTGGCCTGGACGGTACTTGGCGTAGTACGGCGCGGCACTGCCGAACACATCCTCCATGAACCGGACCATAGAAGACCGGCCGGTCGAGGCGTCCGAAGGGCGACACAACGCCAGAAGGGTCATGCCGTTGACCTGGCATGACCCTTCTGGACTGGCGGAGGATAGGGGATTGGACCCCTGATGGGTTGCGCTAGACACGCTTTCCAAGTCTGTGGACCTTCGTTCATCGCTGGTCATGGGGGTCTCTAGCTGGCCTGTAGTCCATGGAGCGGGCCCCGATGAACACCTGCGAACGACGGTGAACTGAGACTACGACTCTTGTTGGATCGCAGCTCACGGATGTGTTCGACATCTTCTCCGTCCAAGCTCGCTCAGTGGGCGTTCACCCCTGCCTGGTCCCGGGTGCAGGTGCCGCGCGATGTCGGGGTGTTTTCGCCGGTGAGGAGGCGGCTCATGATGTCGATCATTGCGATGTGAATCGTGGCCTCGGAGCGGTCGGGGCGCGCCTGGTGGTTTTGTCCGCCAGGTGACGGTGAGCAAATCACTCAGGGCGATCGAGCATTTGCTCAAATAGCGTTCTCTGGCTGGTCGAAGAACTCCAGGTCTCGCCGCATGTGCATTTTTGTGCATCGCAGAGATGTGCATCATGGGACCTCGACAAGCATCTCCACACTAAGTAATTGAACGATATCTAGCTCGGCTTGGCATGTCGAGCACTGCACTGCTTGATTACGGAGGGTAGTGTTCCTGTGACCCCGTCAAAGGAAGGAATCACCGCTCATGCGTTTCACCTCCCGCATGTTCGCACTGGCTGCTGCCACTGCCGCTCTGGCCCTGCCTCTGCTGACCGCAGGCCCCGCCTCCGCGAGTCGCGCCATTGCCCTCGCCCCCTGTGATCCGCCCGCAAACGCTCTCGCTTACCAGCTTCTAACGATCAACGTGCCATTGCTTGCGCCCGAGAACATGGGATCTGTTGCCCCTGGAGGTGTTCAGAACCAATGCTAGATCTTTGATAGCCGACCTCAACGGCAACCGGCCCTGCCGGCCCATCTCGTCGCACCAGCGAGACAAGGGCCGGCAGGGCCGGTTGGCGTTCTCCCGAGTGGATATCTCGTCGGTTGGCGGCCTCGTCCGGAGCTAGAAAGCCCGAGATCGCAATCGGCTCAAGCCCTTGACGCGACCGCCATTGACCTAGGTTGCTCAGAACGCCGGAGTTTCTGGTTGAAATGATGGCGTTCGCTCATCGCCCACTGTGTCGAGGTCAAGCGGTGATCAGGACCGAACTACCCAATGGGATGCGAGACAGTACGCGCAGGGCAGTGGCGGGAACCCTTACGCAACCGTGACTGATGTCCCGGCCGAACACACTTCTGTCTGGCCAACCGTGCAAAGCGATTGTGCTGGGCCCGCCATCGAAGCTGTCAAGCGAAGTCGAATGCATGCCCAACGGCAGAATCAGTGGGGTGTAGGTCAGCTTGGGAGGCGACAGGACGGCCAGCAGGAATGTCCGCCCTGTCGGTGTGGGGGTGGCCGCAGCGCCCACGGCCACTTTCCATGAATGCAGCCGATGTCCGGCCTCGAACAGGGTAAGTCTTCGAGCGGACAGCTCGATTTCTACGCGGTAAGGGCTATATGCATTCTGCAGCCCTCCGCCGTCACTGTAGATCCATCCTGTTGACTTGTTCGGCCGGCTCGGCAGCAAGACGCGAACCCATCCTGGCTGTGTCTGCACTACCGGAACCCATGTTGCGCTCCCCATCTCAGTGGTAGGCAATATCGCCAGAGGGGGCCCTCCTGGATGGCCATAGACTATCTGTGGTTTCGTGGGATGTGTCACCCTCCCATCTCCCGGATCGAGTGAGCCGGAGTCCTTCGGTGCTCCACGGAGTCTGGTGAAAGTTGTTGCACGCGGCAATCGCGCTATTTGTGCCGCTGATACGGGTACCGGCTTGATCGGCGGCGTGGCCGCAGCCGGTGCTGCAACATGGGGCGGCCTGTCTGGGGCTGTGCCGCAGGCGGCGGCCAGGGGCGTGATCGTTAGCGCGCTGTACACGATCATCTTCGTCGACCAGCCCGCCCCACGGCAGGGCCTGTTGAGGTGAAAGCAATCACGCAAGAAGAAACTCCAATAATCCGGTGAACGATCCTGAGAGGAGAGGTGACGTCACTTCGGAACGCGCTGTCGATGCAATGTCGGACGCCATGGCTCCGGACCTGCGAGAGCGTTCCAGATATAGCACTGCTGAAAGCTGCCACTCATCTTGTCCCTGGTCCGATCAATGCAAAGATTTGCTGGGGCGTCGGTTGGCGAAGTTCTTGCTTTGCAACTCTATGACGCATTTTGCGGCTGATGATCTTCTGTGCCCCCTGCTCAAGTAGAGGGGCTCCTCGCGTCCAGTGTGCGGCTGGGCACCTTATATGGCCCGATGGCACAGTACTTTGTGAACGTGGTGTCAGCAGATGTCGGATTTTCAGAGATTGGCGTAACTACTTGGAGGTCTCTGATGTGGTGCGCGCCCGAGCCTCCTGCTGCTCCTGCTCGGCAGTCAACCAGCGCTTGCGCAGCACAAGGGGCAAAGTGGACTAACTGCCTAAAACTCTCGTTTGTGTCGAAGCGTAGGCTTGCACTCAAAGTTGATCGAGTTTTATGTGCCATTTAAGTGTTGGCGCTCACTATGGCTGATGCCTGCAAGTAGCGTGCCAAGTCGCGGGGGATAGCACTCTCGGGGCTTCGCGGGGCGCCAACGGCTCCATGGCGGTAGGTCCGGCGGATTGATATCTCGCGCAGGTTGAACGTCTCGCCTTATGTGGACGAGAAGAACCGGGCGTATCCGATGCCCTTCTGCCGGGAGAATGACGCGCTAATGAACGGAACCTTTACACAGGCCTTGCTCAGGCTGCCCGGGCTTTCCCGAATGGCGGCGATTCTGATACTCGTCCCCGTCGTCGGTGCATTCTTTCTCGTGCAGTCTCGCGAGAGCATAGCTCAGGTAGCCACCGTAGACCTGGGAACGGCCGAAAGTTTCTCGGTTCTGGCTGGGAGCGCGGTCACCAACACCGGCCCCAGCATCATTAGCGACGACTTGGGGGTGAGCCCGGGTACCGCGATCACCGGTTTCCCGCCTGGAACAGTGTTGGGAACTCAGCACAGTGCTGATGCCGTAGCCCTTCAGGCGCAAGCCGACTTGACCATCGCATACGACGATGCTGCCGGCCGAACCCCGGCCACTAGTGTTCCGGACGACCTCACCGGCCTGACACTCCCGCACGGTATTTACGCTGCCGATTCCACACTCGGCCTGACTGGCACGCTCACCCTCGACGGTGAGAATGATCCCAATGCCGTCTTCATCTTCCAGGTCGGCTCCTCGCTCATCACCGGGTCGGGTAGCAACATCAACCTGATCAACGGCGCGCAAGCGTGCAATGTCTTCTGGCAAGTGGGCAGCTCGGCGACACTCGGAACGAACTCCACGTTCGTCGGCAACATTCTCGCCCTGACCTCGATTTCGGCGAACACAGGCGCCACCGTCAACGGCCGGCTGCTGGCCCGCAACGGTCAGGTCAGCCTTGACACCAACACCGTCGACATCGACGAATGCGTAACAACGACTCCCACGCCGACGGTGACGCCGACGGTGACGCCGACGGTGACGCCGACGGTGACGCCGACGGTGACGCCGACGGTGACGCCGACGGTGACGCCGACGGTGACCCCGACGGTGACCCCGACGGTGACGCCGACGGTGACCCCGACGGTGACGCCGACGGTCACTCCGACGGTGACGCCGACGGTGACGCCGACGGTGACGCCGACGGTGACGCCGACGGTCACGCCGACGGTCACTCCGACGGTCACTCCGACGGTCACTCCGACGGTCACTCCGACGGTCACTCCGACGGTCACTCCGACGGTCACTCCGACGGTCACTCCGACGGTGACCCCGACGGTCACGCCGACGGTCACCCCGACCCACACTAAGAAGCCGAAGCCGACTAAGAAGCCCCACAAGCCCGCGCCATGTTCTTACGACCATGGGCACCATGAGTTCTGCTACGAGGCGCCGTGCCACTCGGAGTTCTCGTACGACCATGGGCAGCATGAGCCCTGCTACGAGGCGCCGTGTCACTCGGAGTTCTCGTACGATCATGGGCAGCATGAGCCCTGCTTCAAGGCGCCGTGTCACTCGGAGTTCTCTTACGACCATGGCCACCATGAGCCCTGCTACGAGGCGCCGTGCCACTCGAAGTTCTCGTACGACGACAGGCACCGCGAGGTCTGCTCCAAGGGCCAGTGCCACTCGGAGTTCTCGTACGACCATGGGCACCACGAGACCTGCTTCAAGGCGCCCTGCCACCCAGAATCCTGTGACAGGGACGGCGCCCATGAGCCCTGCTACGAGAAGCCCTGCTTCGGGGAGGCCCGATACCGCATGGCCTCCGGCGCTCTAAGGCTTGCTCTGGCACCTGCTCCTACGGTGGTCAGGAAGAACCTCCGAGTGACCGGCTGACGGTCCATCCCGCCGGTCCGGCTTGCGAATCATGAGGCGGCCGACCACTGGATCCCAGGGATCCAGTGGTCGGCCGCCTCATGGCATGCCGATTTCAAAGGACATGCTCGTGATGATGACGGGCCGTGTTTTTGGCTCTCTCTTGGATGGCAACTCGTCATGGTCTTGAAGGGTGAGCATCAGAGTCGTTGAGCGACCCACGGTCCATGTGCCTCCCGAGGACGACAATCGCGTGGCCGCCAGGGTCGAGACGTTCTTGATCGTCGCAGGGTTCGCCGGCATGCTTTTTCTCCTGCCCCGCCTGGATTGGGGCGACGGCTCGGTCCGCTATTTCCAGTTGACGGCCCTGCTCACGCAAGGCACGGTCTCGGACGGGAAATACTCGATGGTCGGGCCGCTGCTCTCGGCCCCGCTCTGGCTGATCGGGAAGCTCGTAGGATCGCCGGAGTGGTGGACACTGCGCTACAACACCCTTCTGCTCATGGGCGGACTGGCATTTGTCTGGTTCACCCTGCGGGACCGGCTGCCCCGGCGGCTCCTACGGCGGTTCATCCTGCTGCTGATCTTTGCGTCGATGTTCGCCCACCATCAGCTGGGATACAACGGCGAGACCTTCACCGCCATCCTCGTTCTCACAGGGACTGTCGGGCTGGTCGCAGGCAAGGTCCGGCCAGGATGGCTGGCGATAGCCGTTGGGGTCGCCAGCACGCCCGCTGCCCTGCCCGCCATGGCGCTGATGACCACCAAGTGGATCTGGGACGTCCGGAGACTGCGCTGGGTACTGGCGGTTTGCTCAGCGGTTGCGCTGGTGATGGTGGAGGCGTGGCTCCGGCGTGGCAGTCCATTCGCGACTGGCTACGAGGCGGATAACCGTGGGAATCGCACGATCATGCCCTACTCCGGCCTGCCGGGTTTCAGCTATCCGATCTTCTTCGGGATTCTGTCGCTGGTCTTCTCCTTCGGCAAAGGCCTGCTGTTCTTCGCCCCCGGGTTGTTCCTGCCCGTACGAGAGCGGCTGCGTGACCTAGCCGCCGGACGGCAGCTTTACGATCTGTGGTTGGCATTCGTGATCGGGCTGCTGTTGCTGTACGCGATGTATTGGTCATGGAGCGGCTCGTCGTTCTGGGGGCCGCGGTATTTGCTGTTCGCGGCAGTGCCCGCCGCATTCGCGCTGGCCGTAAGGTGCCATCGGCCGGGTGACTCGGCTGTGGCCGACTTCATCACAGTCTTGGCACTCGGCCTGTCGGTTTGGGCTGGGCTCAACGGTGCGGTGTTCGGGGACGTCGACGTTCCCAAGGTGTGCTGGCCCGACGGTGGCGGCCAGTACGAGGCGCCGATCTGCTTCTACACGCCGGAGTTCAGCGCGCTGTGGTATCCGTTCGTGGTGGGAGGCAAGCCCCTGAGTGCGGGTCAGTGGATATACCTTGCCTACGGCCTCGCTGTGGGCGCTTATCTGCTGGCGGGGCCGCTGCTGCGGCTCGCCGGACATCTACGCACCTGGGCGGACCCGATGATGGCCCGAATCGCGACCGTTCGATGGTAGGGGTGGACATAGATGATCAACGTTGTCGTGCGCGGCGCGGCCGAGTGGCCGGCCCGCCGGGTGCCGGCCGCGCCCGGAGTGAGGGAGATGTCCAGCCAGTACGGCCAGGCATGATCGGCCCATGGGGACAGAACTGATCGCCGCCCTGCCCGGGGGAAACGACTTTCTGTGAACCGGCTTCCGAAGCCTTGATCCGGGAGCGCCGCTCAGCAAGTACCTCTTCAGCTGTCATGAGTGCCAGGTCCGAGCCTTGGCGGTTGGGAAGCGCCGGGATCACACGCCCGCCGCCGTCTCCGCGAACACCGGCCATCCCTCACCGGAACACGGGACAGCCTGCCGGAAAGTCCATCCGGGTCCCCGCCACCACGTTCGCCGGCATGGCAGCAGGGCAGCGCCGTGACGGCTCCACCGTCATCGGCTACGGCGATGACTCCGGCAACGTGTCGGTCTGGGATCTGGACACTGGAAGGGCGGTAGGAGAGTCCTTCACCACTCATTCCAGCACGATCGTCACTGTGACGATGGGCAAGCGCAGCGACGGGGCCCTGTCCTGGCCACCGGTGGCCGGGACAAGGCGATATGAGTCTGGAAGCCTGGCTACTGTCCCGACCGAAAGCAGGTGAGAGCCGAGACCGCTGATACCAAGTCTCGCGTGGGCCGCCGCACCATCGGACTTCCGGCTCAGCTCATCGCTCTACTGCGCAAGCACCAAGGCGAACAGCAAGCGGAGCGCGCCAAGGCGCGCCAGCTCTGGGAAGAGGAGGACTGGGTCTTCGCCACTGCTACCGGTCGTCCCGTCAGCCCTTACAGCGACTACCACGAGTGGAAAGACCTGCTCGCTTCCGCCGGACTCAGGGACAGTCGGCTCCACGACGCCCGGCACACCGCCGCGACTGTCCTACTGATCCTGGGAGTTCCCGAGCGAACGGTCATGGGCGTCATGGGGTGGTCCGGCGGCGGCATGGCGCGCCGGTACCAGCACGTCACCGACGGCATCCGGAACACGGTGGCCAAGCAGGGCGATGGCCTGCTCGGGGAGTCGAGCGAGGAGGGGAAGAGCCCTCTCAAGAGGCCAACTGAGACTGGAAAGCCAGAAGGGGTGTGCCGTGATCTCGGCGCACCCCTTCTGAGCTGGCGGAGGATAGGGGATTTGAACCCCTGAAAGGTTGCCCTTTACACGCTTTCCAAGTCTGTGGACCTTCGTTCGCCACCGGTCATGGTGGCCTCTAGCTGGGCCGAAAGACCCTGTGAAGACCTTGATGAACACCCCTGTACAGGGATGAACTGAGACCCCGAATGAGACCCATGCAGAGGGGAATCGGCTGTAACACTGGGGTCGCCCCCCAGGGTGTTACAGCGGTCTTCCGCGCGTAGCGCGGCCGAGGAAGGCGGGCGAAGCGCAATTTATGGGCGCTTCATGGGTGCCGGGCAAGATCAGCGCCCAGGCCGCCTGGCGACCAGTACCTCGATGGCAAGTGTCTGTTCCCACTGGCCTGCTGGGTTGTCGGCGAGCAACGCTTGTCGCAAGGTCTTGACGAAGGCGGACAGGTTGTCGCCGAGCCGGGCGGGGGAGCTGTAGGAGTAGGAGAGCTGGAGCCCGATCAGCCCGTCAACATTCCAGGTGAGAAGGCGGCTGAATTCACGAGATTCCATGCTGCTGAAGGGTGAGGCGGCCAGCATCTCGTGGTGGTGCTCGCCGGTGGCGTGGAAGGAGTTGGCGGCGGTGTGGATGTCGAGCCCGAATTCCTCACATACCCGCCTTTCGACTCGTTGCCACGGTTGCGCGTCCGGCTGCCACGGCTCTCCCTGCTGCCTTGTTGGGCTGATCAGAGCCACTGCGCCGCCAGGCGGCAGCAGTTCGTCCAGCTCCATCAACACGGACCTACGGTCCATCCAGTGGAACGAGCGACCCATCACCACGTGCTCGAACGGCGGCAATGCCCGCAGAACGGTCGAGTCGCCGTGCAACCAGGTGATGTTGGTGACGCCCCCAGCCAGGCGCCTGCCCTCGGCGAGCATCTCCTGCGCCGGGTCCACAGCGAGTACCGCCCTCACCCGCCGGGCCAGCGGGATCGCGATCGTCCCAGGGCCGCAGCCGAGATCCAGCACTCGGCTGTGCGAGCCGAGCGTTTCCGCCAGGTGCTCGATCGCCGCTTCGCTGTAGCCCGGACGGTATCTGGCGTAGTACGGCGCAGCGCCGCCGAACAGGTCCTCCATGAAGGGGACCATAGACGGACTCAGAAGCCCGGATCGTATAGAACGGCTTTTCTTGCTCTTCGGGACAGCTGGGACAGCACTCTCTGCGAGAGTCCCTGGACGATCTCTGCGTTTGTGCTGGTCGGGGCAGGCTCGGAGACAGCAGGGACAGCAGGGACGCTGATACTCGAAATCGCATGATGATCCTTCTAAGGCCCTATGAGTTTCATGCCACGGAGTTCCAGTACCTGGGCGACGGCCAGCGTACGAGGGTGGTATCGGGGCGCATCCCATGGAACGAAGACGTTGTGCGCGGTCGGAATCGGTTCATGGAAGATTCCTGGCCGGTATAGATCAGCCAGTACACCGACGCTCTCGACGGCCCTCACTGTGTACAAGGTGAATTCAGTCCGGAGCGTCGGGCATTGTTCCAGCGCCTTGGGGACGCAGCTCCAGCATGTCGGCGGAGCGTTGGTACGGCCGCTGTCCAAGCCGGTCCTCTCGAACACGGTCTTGGTCAGCGGCCAGGGGATCAGACCCGACTCCAGGTCGGCTGCCGGCCCACCGCATACCTGGCAGAGAAGCTTGTTCATGCAGCGCCACTGCCGTCGCGTGTTGAGCTTCCTCATGCGCTCGGGGCCGCGCTGATCAGGCTTGTCTCGCAAGTCGCGGGTCCTTGCTCGGAGGATGTCCGGCCGCCATGGTTCCGCAGCGGGTGGCCTGATCCAGTCGCCGGGCTGCGATGGCTGGTAGGCCAGGCGCAGCCTTCCCGCGAAGGGCTCGAAGGCGATCGGGTCTGCCACCAGCTCGTTGGCGAACGCGATCGTGTACGGGACGGTCGTGTACCCGGTCATGGTTGCACTTCCCTGTGTGGAGTCGGTCACCAGGCGCTTAAGATTGCTCTATAGCGCAATAGCGTAAAGGTGCAGAAGCGCTATTGCACCAGAATCATGGGACGGTGCAGGTTGATCCGAACTCGTTCACGCCGCTCTACCGGCAGGTGGCTGACCTGCTGCGCGCCCAGATCGAAGAGGGCACACTGCGGCCAGGAGACAAGCTCAAGAACGAAGACGCCCTGGCGGAGGAGTTCGGCACGGGCAAGGCGACCGTTCGCCAAGCGCTCCGGCTCCTGCGTACCGAAGGGCTCATCGACACGGAGAACCGGCGGGGGAGCACCGTCCGGCAGCCACCGGAGTTGACCGTGGTGAGCCTGGAGAAGCCCGCGAGGATCACTGCCCGGATGCCGACGGCCAAGGAGCGCATGACCTTGAACCTGCCGGAGGGCGAACCCGTGTTGGTCGTCACCTATTCGGATGGTCGGGCTGAGGTCCTGGCGCGATCAGCGATCGACGCTGGTCCTGCATCGGGGGATCAGGAGGCGTAGGGAGCCCCTGAAGGGCCCCTGAGAAGCGGGAAGAGCGTTGCTCTGAAGTCGGGTGCCCAGAGATGCCAGTCCGCGGATTATCCGCAGGACGATCACGAGTGAAGGGCGTTTGTGCAGGCGAAACGGTCAGGGCTCACGCCGGTGAGGACGGCGTGCGCCTAGTCGTCACCTACTGGTCCTGCGGGAACCCGCCGCGCCCGACGGCGCCCTACACGCGCCCCTGCACGGCCACGTTCTGGTCGCGACGAAAGGCGGGTGACCGCCGGGAGGTGGCGGGGTCATGGGATCGGGGGTCACGAGAGTCACGACGGTCATGGGTCATGGGACGGTGGGCGTCACGCGGGTCACGAGGTCACGGGGCTGTGGTTACGGGGTGGGGGTTCGAGGTCTCGTGGGATGAGGGGCGGCGGGCGGCGTAGGAGCGGAGGGCGCGCAGGAAGTCGATGTGGCGGAACCCGGGCCAGTACACCTCGCAGAAGTGGAGCCGGGCGTTGGCCGACTGCCAGATCAGGAACCCCGATAGCCGCTGCTCCCCGCTTGTCCTGATGATGAGGTCCGGGTCGGGCCGCCCGGCCGTGTAGAGGCGGGCGGCGATGTCGTCCGCGGTGATCGTTCGGGCGAGCTCGTCGATTGGCACGCCCGCGTCCGCCCTGTCGGTCAGCACGGATCTGAGCGCGTCGACCACCTCCTGCCGGCCGTCGTATCCGATAGCGAGCGTCAGGTGAAAGCCTTCCCTGTCGCGGGTACGGTCGATGGCGAGCTTGAGCGCGTGGGCCGTGGGGTCGGGCAGTTCGTCGAGCCGTCCCGCCACGTGGAGCCGCCAGCGGGGGGCCGAGTCGACCAGCCGTCCCGCGATGATCTCCTCGATCAGTCCCATGTAGAAGGCGACCTGCGCCGACTCGCGCTTGCGAACGTTGTCGACGGACGCGACGTAGATGGTGACGTGTCTGATGTCGAGGTCGGCGCACCAGCCGATGACGGTCTCGATGTGCTCGACGCCGTGGCGGTGTCCTTGGCTCGGGTTGTCCAGCCCCATCTCCTTGGCCCATCGCCTGTTGCCGTCCATCACCAGGGCGACGTGGGCGGGGAGTGGGCCCTTCAGCAGCCGGGAGCGCAGGTGACGGGCGTAGAGGGCATAGAGCACAAGCAGCACCCTAATAGCAGCTGCCACCGCGGCGGGCGAGTTCACGCCGGTCGCACCACCTGGCTGTACGTCACGGAAGCCGCTCCTTCTCGTCGAAGAACACCCGCTGATAGCAGTGAATCGACGATGACAGAGCGTGGTCAGCGGAGCTCGTTGAAGACATAGATGAGCACGGCTGGGTTACCAGGGATAGCTTGCGAGAAGGGGGTTCGGGGGGCGGTGGCTCATCTGAGCGCTGTTGCCAGTTCCTGCATACCTGTGACGATGAGATCCGCTCCTGCGTCACTGAGCCGCTCGACCTTCCCCGGCCGATTGGCGTAGCCGACCGCAATCACCCCGGCGTGCTTGGATGCCTCGACATCAGTTGTGGAGTCGCCGACCAGCAGAGCAGACGACGGCTCCGCGCCGAGATGGACCAGCGCCTGATTGAGCAAGTGCGGGTTCGGCTTCATGAGGGATGGGTCCGCAGTGGCTCGCGCGGAGACGTACTCAACGAGGTCGGCGAGTCCTTCCCGATCCAAGAAGGTCGTCACTGCGGCCACGGAGTTGTTGCTGACGATGGCCACGGGCAGGGCCTTGTCGCGTGCCCGTTCCATGAGTTCCGACGCTCCCGGTGTCGGCCGTGCCACTCCGGCCGCCTTCACCTCCAACTCGGTGAGTCTCCTCATGGCGAGCTCGTTGAGTTCGTCGCCAAGGGATGCGCTGTGCCGGAACACCTCCAGCGGGTCATTGGTGGCGCGCACTGTCGGTGGAAGCCGTGCGCCAGCTGCTTCCAGCGTGGCGCGGAGAGCATCCGCCACCGTAGGCGCCGGCAGTCCGGCGAAGATGTCGCAGACCGGCCCGTCGAAGTCGAGCAGGAGGCATCGAGTCTCGCCCATGACCGCCCGGACGGCCGCCGATCCCGAGAGCGCCATTACGCCGCCTCGTGGGCGACGCTGTTCCACACCGCGTCGAACCACGCGGACGACTGCTCGACGAACTGAGCCGACGTCGAATCGGGACCATCGCTCAGCGCGAAGTGAAAGAGCTCGGTGTCCTTCCCCATCAGGTCGAACATCTCGACAGGCCCACCGCCCAAGGCCACAGTGTGCTCTGCCACGGCGTAGTAGCCGAAGAACGCCTCTTCCCCGTTGATCACGTACATCTTGGACCGGGGCGGCTCTCCGCTGATCCGCACCTGGGCAGACGCATGCGCCACCAGGCCGAGATCTCTCAGCTCATGGACCGAGTCCACGATGGCCTGGGCGTGCCGGGAGATGATCTTCTCTGCCCGCTGCCTGAACAGGGGCTCGTCCTGCCCGTTGTCCACCCGGCAGGGGAGGGACCAAGGGCGGCTGGTGTCAGGCAGCAGGAGCCGGATGGAGATGCGCTCGGGAGTCAGGCGACCCGCCCGGATGTTGTCGAGCGCTTCCTGAACCGCGCCGTGCAACGTCTCGCCGGAGAACCCGGCGAAGTCTATGGACACCTCGGGCCGCTTGAACGCTTCCTCGATGTGAGGACGCAGGCCAACGGGGCGCGCGGTCTTCTCCCGGACGAACACGCCGCTTCCCTGTCGGGAAACGATCAGCCCCTCTTCCCTGAGTAGGCGGATGGCTTGCTGGATCGTCTGGCGCGCCACGCCGAAGGTCTTGGCGAGCTCCGGCCCTGAGGGGAGCTTCTCCCCGGGCGCGAACTTCCTGGTGAGGATGGCCGCTCTGAGCTGCGTAGCGACCTGCTGAAAGGGCGGACGAGGGTCGTCCGGATCGAGTCTCATGCCCCGATCGTAGCCCCACCTGAACAACATTACTAGCCAAGTTGGTCATGCCTCTTGACATGACTAGCCAGGCCAATCAACATGATGCTTGTACAACCTGCCTAGCCAACCTGGTCAGGCGGGAAGTATGCCGGACTGCTTGGCGGCCTAGCTGGCCAAGCAGCCCGAATTGCACAGCCGGAAGACCTGGGAAGGCGCCGACATCGGCGCACGCCGACGGGCTGGAGCAACCGCCGCAGTTGAGAACTGAATCCGGGTGACCGCCTCCCACTGAAAAGGCGGCCTGATCAGGGGGAATCGGCTCCTGATCGAACGGCTCTCAGGTCTTCCCGTCATGGGGCCTGAGCAAGTCCCATCGTTCGCTGTCGATCACATTCGGCATCGGAGCGGCCCTCATCCGCCAAGACACGAGCCGCCCC
Source organism: Nonomuraea sp. NPDC050227 (assembly GCF_044459705.1). Taxonomy (NCBI): domain Bacteria; kingdom Bacillati; phylum Actinomycetota; class Actinomycetes; order Streptosporangiales; family Streptosporangiaceae; genus Nonomuraea; species Nonomuraea sp. NPDC050227. Next base: position 906,464 of record NZ_JBITJF010000001.1, read on the forward strand.
GATGCCTCCTCAAGAGAGGTGTTCTCATCATGACTGAGGACATGCAGTTCGTCTGCATCGTCTGCGAGGGAGTGGAGGAGTGCCCGCCCGGCACCGAGCCTCCCATCCCTGCCGTCTGTCCCACCTGCGCCCAGCTGATCCTCGCCGATCTCCTGATCGGTACGGGGGTGTCGGCATGAACCGCTCCGTCACCCTGGCCGACCTGCTGACCGCTGTCCTGGACGCGGATCCTGCGTGCGGCCCCGACACGGCCGACCTGTTCACCGGCATCGACGGAGAGCGGCGCGACGAGCGCCAGGAGCGCGAACAGCGCGCCAAGGCCATCTGCCGCCGCTGCCCGGCCCTGGTCGAGTGCCTGACCTACTCGCTGGAGCTCGACCCCGGTGAGGGCATCTGGGCAGGGCTCAGCCCCGACGACCGAAACACCATCGCGGCACAGGTGGTGGCGTGATGGCCGGCCGCTTCCAGTGCTCTGAATGCACTCGCCGTTCTCAGAGTCCGTACAGCTGCCGCCACTGCGGCCCTACCGCAGCCGTTCAGGTGCAGCTCTGCCGCACCCACGGCCCGCGCTCGCACGGCGGCTGCCTGGTCTGCCGCACTCTCGCCCGCTCTCAGTCCGGTCGTTGAAAGGACCAACCCGTCATGAGCATCATCGGTAATCCCGACCCGTCCAACGAGCCGACTCCAGAGGAAATGGCCAGTGCGCTGGCCCACCTGGAAGAGCTCGCCAATCAGGGCTCAGCCTCCACTCCGTCGCCCCGACCGCAAGCAACCGGTGAGACCCGGAGGGTGCGGAAGCTACGCGCCGAAGTCGCCGAAGCGCACCTGCTGGCCGACCTCCAGGAGGACGACGCCCCGCTGCTGCTGGACACGCCCAAGGTGCGCAAGCGCCGCAAGTCCGCACAGCAGGCGGCGCGACTTCACACGCTGGCCCAAGACCCCGAGATGCGCGCCTGGCAGGCCGCACGGATGCGGCGTCTGCTCGTTACGGCCGCGCTCATCTCGCTCACACTGGCGTTGGCCTGGTCAACGGCCGGTGTGCAGCACTTCGCCGCCGACGGTGCCGCGCCCTGGTCTCCGGCCTGGGTCTTCGCCTGGCTGGTCGAACCGTTCCTGTCCCTGGCCCTGCTGGTCGTGGTCGGCGCACGCGCCTATCTCGGCACGCGAGGCCAACCGCTCGACGACCCCAAGCTCGTACGGATCGAGTGGCTGTTCCTGGGGCTCACGCTCTCCATGAACGCCTGGCCGTACCTGCCGTTCGTGGCCGACGACTTCTCACTGTCCCGGCTGGTCCTGCACGTCCTGGGGCCGATCGTCGCGGTGGCGGTCGTGACCGCGCTGCCCATCATCCTGGCCGCGTTCTCCGGTCTCGATCACAGCTCTTCCGGTACCCCTACCACCCCTTCGTACAGGGTGAATGCCGCGACGGTGGACAAGCTGACCGCCCGAGCTCGCCGCCTGGTCGGCACCGGTCAGCTCTCGGTCGATGCCGGGGCGGACAAGTTCCGCCGCGCCCTGGGCTGCGGGATGGACACGGCCCGAGCCGTTCGCGACGCCCTACGCAGCAATCCCAACTTCACCTGAGAGGAGGACTCCCAATGCTCCACATCGCCATGATCGCCACGGCCGCCTGTCTGGCCGTGCCGGTGGCCATCTTCATCCGCATGTTGGTCACCGGCCCGCGTACCCGGGCTGAGATCCACATGGCCTTCCAGACCAACGCACAGGGCGCGACCTCATCCGCCAAGACTCCGGTCGCGCCCCGCAACCCCGCCCCTAGCTACGGCAACGAGGTGACCTCATCATGACGCAGAACCCGCACGAACCGGAAAACCCACTCGCCGAGGGATCCTCGGCCGACCTGAACGGCTTCCAGTTCGCCGACCCGCCCAAGGCCGACGAGCGCGGCGGCCAGGTCGTGCCACTGAACAGCCGTCGTCGGGCGACCTCCACCGAAGAGGACGCCGAGTCCGACGAGTTCTTCGACCGCGAGACGATCGCCATCGAGGACCAGGCCCTTGGCAGTCCCGTGGATCCGCCCGACGAAGACGCCGTGCCGTACCCCGCGCAGAAGGCTCAGCGTCGGGCACCCATCATCCCCGCCAGGTTCCGCACCTGGCAGGGCATCCGGGCGATGCTCTCCTGGCAGGCCAGGGATGCAGGATACGTCGTCGGCTACCACGCCGTACGCGCCCCGAAGTACGCCGCCAAGACGCTCTGGTACGCCGTGCCCGGACTGTTCGGCACCCTTGGCCGCCTGCTCCACTGGGCCACGGCCGAAGAGGGCAACTGGGCGCTGCGCCAGTACGCCGCCGACCGGAACGATCCCGAGACCTGGCTGAAGCTCGACAAGCAGCGCCAGCGTCAGTCCCGGTGGCGCTGGTTCGTGCTGGCCGGAGGCAGCGTCCTGGCCGCTGTCGGGCTGCTCGTGTTCGCCCTGGCCGACCTGCCGACGTGGGTTCGGTGGGCGACTCAGGCTGCCGCGCTGCCGGTGCTCGCACGGGCCGGACGCCCGGCGGACGCACCCATCACGGATCGCGTCTCGGAGGGACCGCGCTACCGCAAGCTCACCGCCGAGCTGGTCCGTCGGGCCTTGATGCACTGCGGCATCGCTGGCATCAACCAGGCCGTGAGCAAGGATCCGAACGCGATCAGCTTCCCGCAGGAGATCCACCGCGACGGTCCCGGCCACCTGGCCATCATCGACCTGCCCTACGGCGTCGAGGCCGCTGATGTGGTGGCGCGGCGCGGTCGCCTGGCGTCCGCCATGCGCCTGCCGATGGACCAGGTCTGGCCCGAGCCTGGTGCCGGCCACCCCGGCCGCCTCGCGCTCTGGGTCGGCTACCAGCCCGCGTCCGAGATGAAGCAGCCCGCCTGGCCACTTCTGCGAGACGGCAAGGTGGACGTCTTCAAACCCTTCCCGTTCGCCACCACGCCCCGCATGGAGACCGTCAACGCCTCGCTGATGTTCCGCAACTGGCTCGTGGGCGGACAGCCCGGCTCCGGCAAGACCTTCGCCCTGCGCCTGGCCGTCCTCGCCGCTTCGCTGGACCCGCGCGCCGAGCTGCGCATCTACGAACTCAAGGGCGTCGGGGACTTCAAGGTCCTGGAGCCGGTCTGCACCGAGTACGGCAACGGCTTCGACGACGAGACCAAGGCGCGCTGCGCTGGCATGATCCGCTGGCTGTACAAGGAGTGCGAGCGTCGTTCCAAGCGCATCGCCCACTACGCCGCTCTCGGGAAGGCCCCGGAGAACAAGGTCACTCCCGAGCTGGCCAGCCTCAAGGGCTCTGATCTGCACCCGCTGATCGTGGGGATTGACGAGATCCAGGAACTGTTTCTCGACCCCAAGCACGGCAAGGAAGCCGGGGAGATCTGCGAGAAGGTCATCAAGCTCGGCCGCGCCCTTGGCGTGATCCTGCTAATCGGCACCCAAATCCCCGACAAGGACAGCCTGCCGACCGGCATCACCCGCAACGTCAACACCCGCTACTGCATGAGCGTCGCCGACCAGGTCGCCAACGACATGATCCTCGGCACCTCGATGTACAAGAACGGCTACCGCGCCACCGTCTTCCAGCCGGTCGTGGAGGCCGGATGGGGCATCCTGGCTGGTCTGGGCACTCCGGCCGCCCGCCGCTCGTACGAGGTGAACTCCGACGACGCTCAGAAGGTCGTCACCCGGGCCATCGCCCTCCGCACCGCCGCAGGAACGCTGCCCGAACCCGACACCCAGACCCGTGACGACGCGCCCACCTTCGACCTGCTGGCCGACCTGTCGAAGGTCTGGCCCGCAGGGGAGAACGGCGCCTGGAACGAAACCCTGTGCGGCTACCTGAGCGAGCTGCGACCGGACGTCTACAACGGCTGGGCCTCCGAACAGCTCACCACCGCGCTCAAGCCGCACGGAGTGACGGTCGCCTCCATCGGCCGCCGGATCGACGGAAAGCCCGTCACCCGGCGTGGCATCCGTTTCGACGATCTGGCCGACGCCATCGCCGAACATAACCGTCGGAACGGTTCCGGCTGACCGCTCGGAGGCTGCTAGCGCTAGCGGCTGACCCTGCTAGCGCTAGCACCTCCGCTAGCACTCCAAAACCTTCCCTGATCAGGGCGTTAGCGCGCTAGCGCCCTGGCTGACGACACCCAAAAACAGGCCGCTGGAGGCTGTCTTGGACCCCGTCACCTTCCTCGCTATCGCCGCCGTGACGATCGTCGCGATAGTCACTTTCCGTTACGTCATGGCGTGCTGGATCCGGCCGTTCGCCACCTGCCAGAAGTGCCACGGCAAGCGCTACCTGCCCAACCGCATCGGCCGAGGCACCCACGACTGCCGCCGCTGCAACGGCACCGGCCTGCGGCTCCGCTGGGGACGCCACGCCTACAACTTCGCCCGCCGCCTTCACAACGACGGGACCCGATGACCAACCACGAACAGGAGAGCGCCATGACCGTTGACCCGATCCGCTACGCCCTGGCCGCCGCCGCTCGTGGCTGGCACGTCTTCCCGCTTGCTCCGGGCGGCAAGGAGCCGCCCCGCGGATTCACCCGCTGGGAGGAGCGCGCCGCCGTAGAGCCCGACGTCATCCGCGCCACTTGGTGCAGGCCGTACAACGTCGGCGTTGCCTGCGGCCCGTCGGGACTCGTGGTCATCGACCTCGACATGCCGAAGCCCGGCCAGACGCCACCGCCCGCGTGGGACCGCTCCGGCATCCGGCACGGCGCTGATGTCTTCGCGGCCCTGTGCGCCGAGCAGGGGCAGGAACTGCCTCTGGAGACGTTCCAGGTCCGTACGCGGCGCGGCGGCCTGCATCTCTACTACAGCGCCCCTGACGGGGTGACCCTGACCAACACCCAAGACGCGTTGGGCTGGCTGATCGACACGCGAGCAACGGGCGGCTACGTCGTCGGCCCCGGCAGCCGAGTCGCTGCCAGCGACGGTCATGGCCGGTACAACGTGCTTCACCCCGCGCCCGTGGCTCCGTTGCCGTCCTGGCTGACAGAGCTGCTGCGACCCAAGCCGCTGCCCAGACAGAAACCCGTCTCCATCGCTCTCGCCGCCGACCGGCATGGCGCGTACCTGCGCGCCGCGATCACCGGCGAGCTGGAGCGGGTGACCAGCTCACCGCCTCACGGCCACAACATCGCGCTCTACCGTGCGTCGGTCGCTCTCGGGCAACTCGTGGCCGGCGGGGAGCTCGCGGAGGGAGACGTCACGAGCTGGCTCGTCGACGCCGCACAACAGGTGGGTCAGCCCTTCGGCGAGGCCATGCGCACCATCGCGAGCGGACTACGGGCAGGTGCGCGCCGCCCGCGAACGGTGGCCGCATGACGAACGAACGCCCACCACATCTACGTCTGGTCGCGGGTGATGCGGTCCACGTGCCTGGCGACCAAGGAGCTTCACCAAGGCCGTTCCGCACCTCCTGGACCGCCGATGAGTTGATGTCCGTCACCTTCCCGCCAACCAAGTGGGCTGTACCCGGCGTCATCGCCGAAGGGCTCAACCTGCTGGCCGGTCCTCCCAAAGTCGGCAAGTCGTGGCTGTCACTCGCCACGGCCGTCGCCGTCGCAGGGGGAGGCAAGGCTCTGGAGGCCATCGAGGTAGAGCCCGGCCCGGTGCTGTACCTGGCGTTGGAGGACACACCGCGCCGTCTCCAGTCGCGCATGGGCAAGATCCTGGGAGGCAAGCCAGCCCCGCGCGGACTGACCCTGGCCACGGCGTGCGAAACCCTTCCCAGAGGCGGGGACCAGTCCATCGCCCGGTGGCTGGAGCGCAACCCGGGCGCACGCATGGTCGTCATCGACGTCTTCGCGAAGGTCCGGGGGACCACGCCGCCTGGCCTGTCTGCGTACGACGCCGACTATGCCGCCATGAGCCGGGCCAAGAACCTGGCGGACACCTACGGCGTGGCTGTCGTCCTGGTTCATCACGTCCGCAAGATGGGCTCTGACGACTTCCTGGAGCAGGTCTCGGGCACCAACGGCCTGGCTGGTGCGGCCGACGCCACGTTGGTGCTCAAGCGCCAGCGCGGCACCGCCGACGGCGTACTGCACGTCACCGGCCGCGACGTCGAAGAGGCTGAGTACGCGATGGCCTTCCAGCCCGCCGCCGGAGTTTGGCACCTGCTGGACGGACCACCAGAGGATCACACGCTGGGGGAGACCCGCGCGACCATCGTCCGCTACCTCCGCGCGAACCCGAACAGCACACCCAAGACCATCGCCGACGGCACCGGCCTGTCCTACGAGAACGTCCGCAAGACCTGCCCGCGCATGGCCAGCGACGGACAGCTCTGCGTGGACGCCAACAGCCGCTACCGGGTACCGGCGACACCTGCCTCAGAAGGTGTCCCCGGCGTCCCTAGTGTCCCAGCACCTGCCTTGACCAGCACGAACGCCATCAACGAGCAGGGACAGACAACCCTGCCCGCTGTCCCTGCCGTCCCTGTGCACGAGGAGGACGCGCCGTCATGACCATCACCGTGCCGGACAGCGTCCGGCTCGACACGACCGACATCGCCACCCAGGAGGACATGCCTTTGCTGCTCACCGTCGAAGAGGCCGCGCACCGGCTCAGGATCGGGCGAACGCAGATGTACCAGCTCGTGAAGACCGGCGAAGTGGAGTCCGTCTGCATCGGCCGACTTCGCCGGGTGCCCATCGAATGCCTGGCCGCTTACGTGAGTGGCCTCCGCGAAGGGAGTCGTTGACATGGGACGCAGGCCCAACGGCGCATCGAGCATCTACTTCGGCGGCGACGGGAAGTGGCACGGCCGGGTGACCGTGGGGGTCAGGGACGACGGGACGCCCGACCGCCGCCATGTGAAGCGCAAGACGGAGTCCGAAGTCATCAAGGCCGTCCGCGAACTGGAGCGTCAACGGGACAGCGGGAACGTCCGAAAGGCTGGCCAACGATGGACGGTCGAGAAGTGGCTGACCCACTGGATCGAGAACATCGCTGTCCCGCCCGCCATCCGCGAGAGCACACATTCCGGATACAAGGTGGACGTGGTGACCCATCTGATCCCGGGCATCGGTGCTCACCGCCTCGACAAGCTGGAGCCCGAACACCTCGAAAAGCTGTACGCCAAGATCCAGCGCTCCGGCCGGTCCGCTGGCACGGCTCACCACGTTCACCGCACCATCCGGGCCGCGCTCAACGAGGCCGTACGGCGTGGCCACATCACGAAGAACCCGGCGACACTGGCGAAGGCTCCGGTACTCGCCGACTCCGAGATCGAGCCCTACGACATCGACGAGATCCGCCTCCTCCTCAAGGCTGCTGACGAGCTACCACGAAACAGCGCGCGGTGGGGGATCGCGCTGGCTCTAGGTCTGCGCCAAGGGGAGGCGCTTGGCCTGCGCTGGGCGCATGTGGATCTCGACAAGGGCGTCCTGCGGGTGCGGCGCAGCCGTCAGCGTCCCAAGTACGCCCACGGCTGCGGCGACAAACCTTGTGACCGGAAACCCGGCTTCTGCCCGAAGCGCAAGCAGGTCAACGACGCCACCTCGGACACCAAGTCGAAGGCTGGACGGCGCGTGATCGGTCTGCCGGACGAGCTGGTGAACCTGCTCAGGAAACACAAGGCGGAGCAGGACAAGGACCGTGAAAAGGCTCGCCAGCTCTGGCAAGAGGGCGACTGGGTCTTCACCACGGCAACCGGTCACCTCGTGAGTCCGTACACCGACTATCACGAGTGGAAGGCTCTGCTGAAGGCCGCTGGCCTACGGGATGGTCGTCTTCACGACGCTCGCCACACGGCCGCCACGGTGTTGCTCATCCTGGGCGTGCCCGAGCGAACGGTGATGTCCATCATGGGGTGGTCCGGCTCGGGCATGGCGGCGCGGTACCAGCACGTGACGGACGGCATCCGGCAGACCGTGGCCAAGCAAGTCGGGGGTCTCATTTGGGAGGCGGAAAGGAGCCCCGAAGAGGCCAACTGAGACCCAAAATGAGACCCAAAGCAAGAGGGGTCATGCCGTTGACCATGGCATGACCCCTCGGAGCTGGCGGAGGATAGGGGATTTGAACCCCTGATAGGTTGCCCTATACACGCTTTCCAAGCGTGCGCCCTCGGCCACTAGGCGAATCCTCCGTCGACGAGCTTACCGGACTTCCGGCACTGCGGTGACCGCGATTTTTCCAGGACATGCTCAACCCGAACCGTGGAGCGAGCACTGCTGAGGCCGGTTAGACTGTCCAGGGACCCCTCGCGCGGCGTCATCCTGTGAACCTCCCCAGGGCCGGAAGGCAGCAAGGATAAGCGGGCTCTGGCGGGTGTGCGGGGGGTCTCTTCGTTGAGAGCCCCCTCGCAGGCGGGATGGTCGCATGAGCCTTGCGCTTTACCGCAAGTACCGACCCGGGACCTTCGCCGAGGTCAAGGGTCAGGAACACGTCACAGATCCGCTGCGACAGGCGTTGCGTACGGGCCGCATCAACCACGCGTACCTGTTCAGCGGCCCCCGCGGATGTGGCAAGACCTCCAGCGCGCGCATTCTCGCCCGCTCTCTCAACTGCGAGCAGGGCCCGACGCCCGACCCCTGCGGCACCTGCGAGTCGTGTGTGGCGCTCGCCCCGACCGGCCCCGGCCACCTCGACGTCATCGAGATCGACGCGGCCTCCCACGGCGGTGTCGACGACGCGCGTGACCTGCGCGAACGTGCCTTCTTCGCGCCCGTGTCGGCGCGCTACAAGATCTACATCATCGACGAGGCGCACATGGTGACCCGCGAGGGTTTCAACGCGCTGCTCAAGCTCGTCGAGGAGCCTCCGCCGCACCTGAAGTTCATCTTCGCGACGACCGAGCCGGAAAAGGTCATCGGCACCATCAAGTCGCGTACGCACCACTACCCGTTCAGGCTGATGCCGCCGGCGACGCTCAAGGCGCTGATGGAGGAGATCCTCACCTCCGAGAGCGTGCCCTTCGAGCCGCCCGCCCTGCCGCTGGTCGTCCGCGCGGGCGCCGGTTCGGCCCGTGACTCGCTCTCCATCCTCGACCAGCTCCTCGCCGGCGCCGAGGACGACGGCATCACCTACGCCAAGGCCGTCTCCCTGCTCGGCTACACCGACGGCGACCTGCTCGACGAGGTCGTCAACGCGTTCGCAGCGCGCGACGGCGGCCAGGTGTTCCAGGCGGTCAACCGGGTGATCGAGGGCGGCCACGACCCGCGCCGCTTCGCCTCCGACCTGCTGGAGCGCTTCCGCGACCTGGTGATCCTGGCCAACGTGCCCGAGGCGGCGTCCAGCGGGCTGCTCGACCGTCCCGCCGACGAGCTGGAGCGGCTGGTGGGGCAGGCGTCCTCGATGGGGCCGGCGGAGCTCACCCGTGCGGCCGAGATCTTCAACGCGGGGCTCACCGAGATGCGCGGCGCCACCTCGCCGCGGCTGCTGCTCGAACTGATGTGCGCGCGCGTGCTGCTGCCGGGCGCCTCGCAGGGCGAGGCGTCCCTGCTCGCCCGGCTCGAACGTCTGGAGCGCGGCGGCACGGTCGCCCAGATGGCCTCCAGGGCGGGCGCGGTGACGATCCCGCGTCCGGCCGCCCCGGGCGGCGGCCACGACGTGCACGTTCCCGTCGCGCCCCCGGCTGTCTCCGTCGGCACGGCGGCGCCGGTCGGCGGCGACGTAGCGGTTCCGGAGCCTGCGACGCCCGCGGGGAGCAACGGTTCCGCCGGTGGTCAGGGGCCGGTGGGCGGCGGGGCCGACGACTGGCCCGAGCCCGTGCGTCCCGGTTCGGCGGCGGCTCCGGCCTCCGACGCGCCCGCACCCGTCGCCCAGGCGCCTGTCGCTCAGGCGCCCGCGGCGGCGGGCCCGGTCGCGGGCGGGGCGGGCGGCATGCAGCAGCAGTGGCCCGCCGTGCTGGCCGCGCTCAAGCAGCGCAGCATCGTGGTCTGGGCCAACGTCAGTACGAACGCCCAGGTCGTGGGCGTCGAAGGCAACCTGGTCACGCTCGGGTTCAGCCAGGTCGGCGCGATGAAGAACTTCACCGGCGGCGGCAAGGACGCCGTCGTGGCGACCGCGCTCGGCGACGTGCTCGGCGGCACCTGGCGGGTCGAGGCGGTGGTCGGCGGCTCTCCGGCGCCCCAGGCCACCCGCGCCCCCGCCCGCCAGCAGCCGCCGTCGGGCGGCCACGGCGCCCCCGCTCCCCAGGCGGCCCCGGCCGCGAGCCAGGCGACGACCAGCCCGCAGGGCGGGACGGGCGTCCAGGCGACCTCCCAGGGGCGGTCCGGCTCGCACGGCGGCTCCCAGGACGACCAGGGCTCCCAGGACCCGGGCCAACCTCCGGCCGCCGCGTCAGCGCGCCCGACCACCGAGTCCGCGCGCCCGACCACCGACGAGTCGTGGCCCGACGCGCCCGACGACCTCAGCCCCGGTTCCCCGCCGAGCCCCGACCCCACCCAGACCGTGACCGCCCGGCAGCCCGCCGCCGCGCCGGTCGGAGCGGGGCTGGCCGCCGCGCGGTCGGCCGCCAAGGCGGCCGCTCAGGCGGGTCCGCGTGCCCCGGGGTCACGTGCGGGTGGCACGGCGGCGTGGCCGAGCGCGATCCCGGGCCGTGACAAGGCCGCCGACGCCGACGACGTCGACCCGCTGAACGACGCGGACGCCGACGTCGACGCCGTCTCCGGCATGGCCCTGCTGCAACGCGAGCTCGGCGCCCAGGTCATCGGCGAGATCGACCACACCTGACCGAAGGCCCACTCCGCCCGAGCGGGGGTCCTTGAGCGAGGGTCAGGGGAAGAGTCGGGCGCGGGCGGCGGCCGAGCGGGGGTCCGTCGGCGGAAGGGCCGACAGGCGTTCCAGGATCTGGTAGTCGTCGCGGCCGTTGGGGGTCTGGGCGTAGGCCCACAGGTCGTCGGGCGAGCCGTGACGCAGGAGGCACGCGCGTACCTGGGCTTCGAGCTCCTCGCGTTCGCGCCGGATGTCCGGCGACTCCGAGCGCGGCAGGAGCGGCCCTGGATAGGCGCGGGCCAGCGCGGCGGTGTCGCCCGAGGCCAGCAGCCGGTGAACGCCGAGGAAGTCCGCCTCGACCGGGCAGACCAACCGGTACGGCTTCGCCGCCAGCACCTCCCCGAGCTGACCGCGCAGCCGGTGGATCTCGGCCCGGATGGTCACCGGGTTGCCGTCGTCGCCGTAGAGGTGGAACGAGAGCTGGTCGGCCGACAGGCCCTGCGGGTGCAGGGCGAGCAGGGCGAGGATCTCGGCGTGGCGCAGTGAGAGCTGACGTGGGCGCTCGCCCAGGTCGGCCGTCGGGGTGCCCTCGCCCAGGCAGGTCAGGCGCAGGGTGGGCGGCGTCGCGGACGGCGTGTCGCGCAGCAGGTAGCCGTCGCAGAAGGGTTCGAGGAAGGCGACGCTCCCGTCACGCAGGATCATGCGCTGGCCGGACACGGGAAGGCGGGCGCCGAGCCGGCCCATGGGATCGCCCGAGATGACCCGGCCAGTGGGCGACAGCAGGATGCCGCCGCGGTTGCGCAGCGATTCGTAGCGGCGGCGCAGGCGTTCGTCGCGCTCGTGCATCCGTACGGCGAGCTGCGACTCGGCGAGCCTGGCCGTCGCGCCGACCAGGGCGACCGTCGCCGGATGCAGGGACCGCGCGATGCCGCTGACGTCGACGCAGCCGATGACGTCGCCCGACTCCGGATCGCTGATCGGCGCCGCGCTGCACGACCAGACGTGCAGCACCCGCATCAGGTGTTCCTCGGAGTAGACGTGCACCGGCCGGCCGGTGGCCAGCGCGGTGCCGATGCCGTTGGTGCCGGCCATGCACTCGCCCCAGTGATGGCCGTCGGCCAGGCCCACCTGGTCCGCATCGCGCAGGATGCCGCCTTTGCCGTTACGCCAGAGCACTCGTCCGTCACGGTCTGTGACGATCATGACGTGCTCGGCCTCGTCGGCCAGGCCGGAGAGCGTCTGGGCGAGCAGGGGCAGCAGCGGCCGCAGCGGATGAGCCTCGCGGATCTCGACGACGTCGGAGGACTCGCAGACCAAAGGGGCGCTCCGGCCATCCGGGTCGATCCCCGCCGCGAGCGATCGCCGCCATGAGGCCGTGATCAGGGTGCGGGGCGAATCGGGCGAGCTCTGCCCGGTAGCCGCCGCTTCGTGTGCTCCGCGTAGAAGACGGGAGTACGCATCGAGATGGCCGTAACTCATCGGTCACTCCAAGTAGTCAACAACGAGCATCCGTCCTGGCGGCGATATGCGCAAGCTGTTCAGGGGGATTGCGTAGGGTGATTGAATGAACGCAACGTGTGTGCAACGTTGGGCGCACTACCGTTCCGAAACACGCGTCGGCGTGGTGCGGCCGCTCCGTCCGACGTGATGGCCGGGTCTCGGACACTGGAGGGGGGCCGAGATCCGGCCATGACAAAGGTCCGTGACGAATGCCTGGAGGGAAACATGGGGAGCCCTCCCAGTACATGACGCCGCCCAAACACCGTAGGCTCGTGGCAGTCAAGAACCGGAGCCACGAGGAGCGCACGACGGTGAACCCAGGGGATGTCAACCTGCAGCAGCTGCTGGAGCAGGCTCAGCTCATGCAGCAGCAGCTTGTGAGCGCCCAGCAGGAGCTCAACGACGCGCAGATCGAGGGCTCGTCGGGCGGCGGCATGGTCACTGCCGTCGTCAACGGCTCAGGTGAGCTGCTCGAACTCAAGATCGACCCGAGCGTGATCGACGCGGCCGACCCGCAGGACACCGCCGACACGATCGCCGACCTGGTGATCGCGGCCGTCCGCGACGCGGTGCGCGCCGCCGCCGACCTGCAGCAGGAGAAGCTCGGCCCGCTCGCCCAAGGTCTGGGCGGCGGCGGACTCGGACAGCTGCCAGGGTTCTAGGCATGTACGAAGGGGTCGTCCAGAACCTGATCGACGAGCTCGGCATGCTGCCCGGGGTCGGTCCCAAGAGCGCGCAGCGCATCGCGTTCCACCTGCTGGCGGCCGACCCGGCCGACGTCAAGCGGCTGGCGCACGCGCTGCTCGAAGTCAAGGACAAGGTGCGCTTCTGCCGGGTGTGCGGCAACGTGGCCTCCGAGGAGGAGTGCCGCATCTGCCGTGACCCGCGGCGCGACACGCACGTCATCTGCGTGGTCGAGGAGTCGAAGGACGTCGTGGCGATCGAGAAGACGCGCGAGTACCGCGGCACGTACCACGTGCTCGGCGGCGCGATCAGCCCGATCGACGGCATCGGCCCCGACGACCTGCGCATCCGCGAGCTCATGACGCGCCTGGCCGACGGGCGGGTCACCGAGCTCATCCTCGCCACCGACCCCAACCTCGAAGGCGAGGCGACCGCTACCTACCTCGCCCGTCTGGTCAAGCCGATGGGCATCAAAGTGACACGACTCGCCAGCGGCCTGCCGGTGGGCGGTGACCTCGAGTACGCCGACGAGGTGACCCTGGGCCGTGCTTTCGAAGGACGGAGGCTCCTGGATGTCTGATATGTGGGATGTGCTGGCCGAAGAGATCGCCGCGCACGCGCAGAACTACGTCGACGGCCTGACCAGGGTCGCCGGCGGCGAGGGCGGCGACGCGATCTGGTCGCTGCTCCTGGTGGAGGTCGCGCAGGTGAGCCTGGCCGGCGCCAAGCTCGGCGCCAACCGCGACGTGATCCTGTCGGGCAACTACGAGCCGCCGATGAGCGAGGACCCCGACATCGACGGCGTGCGCACGGCGCTGGCCGAGCGGCTGGAGGCGGTCGACGACTACGCCGAGGTGTTCGACCCGTACAAGGACACGTCGGTCACGCCGTACCGGCTGTCGGACGACCTGACCGCGGTGGCCGCCGACCTCATCCACGGACTGCGTCACTTCCACGCGGGCCGTCCGCACGAGGCGCTGTGGTGGTGGCAGTACTCCTACTTCAACACCTGGGGCAACCACGCGGGCGCGGCGATGCGCGCGCTGCAGGCCCTCGCCGCGCACTCGCGGCTCGACGTGGCGGAGGAAGCCACCACCGTGTGATGATCATCCACATAGTGGTATGAACCATCAGGCCCATAAGAGGCCCCCAGTAGACTGGCAGTTCACAGTCCAGACCGGGAGACTCTCGTGGCGCTCGTTGTGCAAAAGTACGGTGGTTCGTCCGTCGCCGACGCGTCCTGCATCAAGCGGGTCGCGCAGCGGATCGTCGCGACGAAAAAAACCGGCAACGACGTGGTCGTGATCGTCTCCGCGATGGGCGACACGACGGATGAGCTGCTCGACCTGGCCGAGCAGGTGTCGCCGCTGCCTCCGGGCCGCGAGCTCGACATGTTGCTGACCTCCGGAGAGCGCATCTCGATGGCCCTGCTGGCCATGGCGATCGCCAACCTCGGTCACGAGGCGCGCTCGTTCACCGGCTCGCAGGCCGGCGTGATCACCGACTCCACCCACGGCAAGGCGCGCATCATCGACGTGACGCCGGGCCGCATCCGTGAGGCGCTCGACCAGGGTCACATCGCGATCGTGGCCGGTTTCCAGGGCGTCTCGCAGGACACCAAGGACATCACCACGCTGGGCCGCGGCGGCTCCGACACCACCGCGGTCGCGCTCGCGGCGGCCCTGGAGGCCGACGTCTGCGAGATCTACACCGACGTCGACGGCATCTTCACGGCCGACCCCCGCATCGTGCCCGTCGCCCGCAAGATCCCCAAGATCTCGTACGACGAGATGATGGAGATGGCGGCCTGCGGCGCGAAGATCCTGCATCTGCGCTGCGTCGAGTACGCTCGGCGGTTCGACCTGCCGATCCACGTACGCAGCTCGTTCAGCACCACGGAAGGCACGTGGGTCGTCTCCGACCCTTACACCGAAGGAACCGAGATGGAGCAGCCGATCATCTCCGGCGTCGCGCACGACCGGAGCGAGGCCAAGATCACTGTTGTCGGGGTCCCCGACAAGGTCGGCGAGGCTGCCTCGATCTTCAAAACGCTGGCCGACGCCGAGATCAACATCGACATGATCGTCCAGAACGTCTCGGCCGCGGCCACGGGCCGCACGGACATCTCCTTCACGCTGCCCACGGCCGACAGCCAGGTGGCGCTGACCGCGCTGAAGAAGATCCAGGGCCGCATCGGCTACGAGTCGCTGCTCTTCGACGACCAGATCGGGAAGGTGTCGCTGATCGGCGCGGGCATGCGCTCGCACCCCGGCGTCACGGCGACGTTCTTCGCGGCCCTCGCCGACGCGGGGGTCAACATCGAGATGATCTCCACCTCGGAGATCCGCATCTCGGTGATCGTCGAGCAGGACGGTGTCGACGCGGCCGTGGCGGCCGCCCACCGTGCCTTCGATCTCGACGCCGACCAGGTCGAAGCTGTGGTTTACGGAGGTAGCGGACGATGAGCAGGCCCAATCTCGCCCTGATCGGCGCCACCGGCGCCGTGGGCACCGTCATGCGGGACATCGTGTCCAGCCGGCAGGACATCTGGGGCGAGATCCGTCTCGTCGCCTCCCCGCGCTCGGCGGGCAAGGTGCTGAGCGTGCGCGGCGAGGACGTCGTGGTCCAGGCGCTCGCGCCCGAGGTCTTCGACGGCATCGACATCGCCATCTTTGACGTGCCCGACGAGGTGTCGGCCGTGTGGGTGCCGATCGCGGCCGAGCGCGGCGCGATCGCGATCGACAAGTCCGGCACGTTCCGCATGGAGCCCGACGTGCCGCTGGTGGTGCCCGAGGTCAACCCGCTCGACGCGCGGCAGCGGCCCAGGAACATCATCTCGACCCCCAACTGCACCACGCTGTCGATGATGGCGGCCATGGGCGCGCTGCACGCCGAGTACGTGCTCAAGGAGCTCGTCGTCGCCTCCTACCAGGCGGTGTCGGGCGCGGGCGTGGCCGGCTCGGCCCGGCTGTACGACGAGGTCGAGGCCCTGGCCGGCGACCGTTCGCTCGGCCAGACGGCCGGCGACGTGCGCAAGGCGCTGGCCGGCAAGCTGCCCGACGAGTCGCCGTTCCCGGCGCCGATCGCGTTCAACGTGGTGCCGTGGGCGGGCTCGTACAAGGACGGCGGCTGGGCGTCCGAGGAGCTCAAGCTGCGCAACGAGTCGCGCAAGATCCTCGGCATCCCCGACCTGAAGGTCTCGGCGACCTGCGTCCGCGTGCCGGTGATCACCACCCACTCGCTGGCCGTGCACGCCCGCTTCGAGCGTGAGATCACGGTCGAGGACGCCCACCGCGTGCTCTCGGCGGCGCCGACGGTGGTGCTGATGGACGACCCGGCCAACGGCGTCTTCCCGACGCCGCTCGAAGTGGTCGGCAACGACCCGACCTACGTGGGTCGCGTCCGCCAGGCGATCGACTTCCCGAACACGCTCGACCTGTTCGTCTGCGGCGACAACCTGCGCAAGGGCGCCGCGCTCAACGCGGCTGAGATCGCCGAGCTGGTGGCCTCCGAGCTGTAGCCCGGCCGACTCCGTGGGGACGCCGTGCCAGTGTGCGGCGTCCTTCGCGTTTTCCCGGAGGGTTCTGTCGCCTTCTCCGAGGGGTCGCGTCTCCCGACGATTCGTGCTTTCCCGACGACTCGTGCTTTCCCGGCGGTGCGTGTTCTCCCGCGGGCGGGGCCTGTCACCGGAAGAGGATGTCCCAGTGGCTGCTCTCGTTGGCGAAGACGGTTCCGGTGGCGGAGCGGTAGAGCGCGGCGCCGTCGCCGCGGACCCCCGTCTTGCGGTGGTGCCTGGTGATGTAGCGGTCGATGCACGCGTTGTGCGTGATGTCGAGCTTGTAGCCGTTTCCGTGGCTGTACTGGCCGGGCGCGTGACCCGCCTCGGTGCCGCCGGTCACCAGGACCGGGCAGCCGCTGTCATGCTTGAGGTCGATGATCCGGGCGATCGTGCCGGCCCTTACGGAGTCGAGCGAGGTGCAGTGGTGCATGTGGCGGCTCGTACAGTGGCCCGACGACTTCGTGCGCAGGCCCGAGCTCTTGAGCCAGCGGGCGGCCAGGGCGTGGGTCATGTGCATGGCGGCCTGCCTGGGCAGCACACGCGCCAGATCAAGCTGAGATCGCTTCTGCGACCTCTGTGGCCGACTCTGAGGCGCCACCGCCTCCTCGACGCTCGCGGGCCTCGTGACGGCTTCTGAGCGCTCGGCGTGGTCCTGCATGTCCGACTGCGCGGCGAACGCGTCCTCGGCCTCGGCCCAGGCGTCCTCCGTCTCCTCGGAGTCCTCCTTCGACAGCTGTGACTTGGCGGACGCGGGGTCCGCCTGGTGCTGCTCGACCTGGTATGTCTCCGCCAGGGCCGCCTCGACGGCGGCCTGCCGGATGTTGGTCCACGGTCCGTCGATCCCCTCCGGGAACCACAGGGACAGGTCGAGCATCCCCCCGGTCTCGTCAGGACGGTTGAACGGTGTTGGCGCCTGAACCCGCTCTCCACCTGATGGGTGGGAGGCGGCGGAAGCGGCCGACGCCAGCGCGATTATGGTGATCTGAATGCCGAGGAGCGCCACCACGAAGGTGCGCGCTGTTCCACGTATCCACATGTCGATGCCTTTTCGCGGAAAAGAGCCCTTCCGCCTGAAACGACAATCCCACCATTCCCAGGAGATAACTCATGTCTCATAGTCATCTTTGCCCTGTGGCGGCGATCACCGTGCCACTCCATGACCCACCGCGCTTTCAAGACGTAAAGTGACGAACGTGTCCGAAGCCCGAAACAGAGGATCGGAGAGCACCCGAGAGGTCATCGTCGAGACGGCCTTGCGACTGTTCCGTGAGCGTGGCTTCGACGCGACGACCATGCGCGCCATCGCCGCCGAGGCAGGGGTGTCAGTGGGCAACGCCTACTACTACTTCGAGAGCAAGGAGGCGCTGATCCAGGCCTACTACGACCGTGCGCAGGCCGAGCACGAGCAGGCCTGCCGGGAGTTCCTGGCCACGGAGAGGTCGTTCGCCGCGCGGCTGAGCGGGGTGCTGCGCGAGTGGGTGCGCGTGTCGGAGCCGTACCACGAGTTCGCGGTGAAGTTCTTCAAGCACGCGGCCGAGCCGACGAACCCGCTGAGCCCGTTCAGCGCGCAGTCGTCGCCGGCGCGGGAGGCGTCCATCGGGATCTACCGCGAGGTGGTCGAGGGGTCGAAGGACCGGATGAACGCCGAGCTGCGGGCGGAGCTGCCCGAGCTGCTGTGGTTGTTGTCGATGGGCATGGTGCTGTTCTGGGTGCACGACACCTCGCCGGGGTGCGTGCGGACGTACCGGCTGATCGAGGTCACGGTGCCGCTGGTGGACCGGCTGGTGGGGCTGTCACATCTGCCCGGGTTGCAGGGGATCACGAAGGACTTCATCGCGGCGGTGCACGAACTGCGGGCCTGAGGGGGCTCTCGCGGTGACATACCGCTTGGTATGGCCGCTTGGTAGGGTCGGCTCACCGTCGCCGAACCGGAGGCCATGAATGACGCCGAACTGGGGCATGACCATCCCCTTCTACGACCGTTCCCTGGCCAGGTCGCAGGAGCTGATCGCGGAGCTGCCGGGCCTCGGCTACACCGACGCCTGGTCGGCCGAGGTCAACGGGAACGACGGGTTCGTCCCGCTGGCGATGGCCACGCAGTGGGCGCCGGGGATGCGGCTCGGGAGCGCGATCGTCCCGGTCTCCACGCGGGGGCCGGGGCTGCTGGCCATGTCCGCGGCCACCCTGGCCGACCTGGCCCCCGGCCGGTTCGTGCTCGGCATCGGCTCCTCCTCGCCGGCGATCGTCGAGCGGTGGAACGCCGTGGAGTTCGCCAAGCCGTACGCCCGTACCCGCGACACGCTGCGCTTCCTGCGGAGGGCGCTGGCGGGGGAGAAGGTCTCCGAGCGGTACGAGACGTTCGAGATCAAGGGCTTCAAGCTGGAACGGGCGCCGAAGACCGCCCCCAAGATCGTGCTGGCCGCCCTGCGGCCCCGGATGTTGCGCCTGGCCGCCGAGGAGGCCGACGGCGCGATCACCAACTGGCTCGCCCCCGAGGACGTGCCCAAGGTGCGCGCCGAGATCGGCCCGGACACCGAGCTGATCGCCCGGCTGTTCGTCTGCGTGAGCGAGGACGCCGACAAGGTGCGCGAGATGGCCAGGTGGATGCTGGCGAGCTACCTGACCGTGCCCGCCTACGCCGCCTTCCACGACTGGCTGGGCCGGGGCGAGGTGCTGCGTCCCATGCACGAGGCGTGGGCGGCGGGCGACCGCCAGGCCGCGCTCAAGGCCATCCCCGACGAGGTGGTCGACGCCCTCGTCGTGCACGGCGACGCCGCCACCTGCCGGGCCAGGATCCGCCAGTACGTCGACAACGGGCTCGACACGCTGGTGCTCGCGCCCATCCCCGGCGGCGAGGTGCCGATCGAGCAGGCCGTGCGCGACCTGGCCCCGGTCCGGGAGGGCTGATGGACGACGTGCTGCGGCTCGACGCCGTCGGCCAGGCCCAGGCGGTCAGGGACGGGCAGGTGTCGGCCCGCGAGCTGGCCGAGGCCGCCATCGCCGCCGTCGAGGCCCACGACGGCGAGCTCAACGCCGTCGTCCACCGGCGGTTCGAGCGGGCGCTGGCCGAGATCGACGGCCTCCCGGCGGACGCGCCCTTCCGCGGCGTGCCGATCCTGCTGAAGGACCTGGGCTGGCGGCAGGCCGGCGAGCCGTACGCCGCGGGCTCGCGGGTGCGCGACGACCTGGACGCCGCCGAGGACGGCCATGGCGTGGTCCGCCTGCGCCGGGCCGGTTTCGTGCTGCTGGGCCGGACGAACACCCCCGAGTTCGGCAGCACGGTCACGACCGAGCCGGTGGCGTACGGCCCCACGCGCAACCCCTACGACCCGGCGTACTCGGCGGGCGGGTCGAGCGGCGGTTCGGCGGCGGCGGTGGCCGCGGGCATGGTCGCGCTGGCCACGGCGAGCGACGGCGGCGGCTCGATCCGCGTCCCGGCCTCGCTGTGCGGCCTGGTGGGGCTCAAGCCGACGCGCGGGCGGCTGAGCATGGGCCCGTCCATGGGCGAGGGCTGGAGCGGCTTCTCCTGCCCCGGCTTCGTGAGCAGGACCGTGCGCGACACGGCGGCCGCGCTCGACGCGGTCTCCGGCTACGAGCCGGGCGACCCCTACGACGCCCCCGCGCTGCCCGGCCCCCTGACCGCCGAACTGCACGCCGACCCGGGACGCCTGCGCATCGGCTTCCTGACCGCCCACCCGAGGCCGGACGTGCCCGCCGACCCCGACCTGGCCGAGGCCGTCACCGGGGCGGCGGCGCTGCTGGAGAGCCTCGGTCACGACGTGACCCCCGGCGGCCCGCCGGCGCTCGCCGAGCCGGAGTTCGCCCGGCACTTCGGCGCCATCGTCGCCAACAACCTCGCCGCGCACGTCGTGAGCCTGGGCGCGGCCCGTGGCAGGCCGGTGGAGCTGCACGAGCTCGAACCGCGCAACGCGGCCATGGTCACCGCCGCCCGCGCCAACAGCGCGGCCGACCACATCCTGGCCACCCAGTGGGTGGACGGCTTCCGCCGCCGCATGGCCTCCTGGTGGGCCGGGGGCAACGACCTGCTGCTGATGCCGTCGTCGGGGGCGGCGCCGTTCCGGCTCGGCTGGATCCCGCCCGCCGATCTCAGCACCGCCTTCGGCAGGACCGCGCAGGTGGTGGCCTACACCTCGCCGATCAACGCGACCGGCCAGCCCGCCGTCTCGCTGCCGCTGCACAGGGACGCGGCGGGCATGCCGGTCGGCGTGCAGCTCGTGGCGGCGGCCGGACGGGAGGATCTGCTGATCCGGGTGGCCGCGCAGATCGAGCAGGTCAGGCCGTTCGAGCACGCCGCCATGCGCTGATCGTCAGGAACCCCTCACCCGACTGACGCGTTATGTCGTGAGAAGCCGGGGGTAGGAGGATCCTCATGATGGCGAAGGCAGCACGGGCAGCGGCGGCGTGGCGGACGTACCGCGAGGTGACCAAGCCTGGCACGCCGGGGATGTTGACCAGGGTGCGGGCGATCCCGCGCATGATCGGCGCGGTCACCCGCGGCCGCTACGACGGCATGGGCAAGGGCAAGCTCGCCCTGATGGCGCTCGGCGTGGTCTACATCCTGTCGCCGATCGACGTCATCCCCGACTTCCTGGTGCTCGTCGGGGTGGCCGACGACTTCGGCGTGTTCCTGTGGCTGATCGCCTCGCTGCTCGGCGAGAGCGGTCGCTACGTCGAGCACGAGCGCAAGGTCATCCAGGCCAGGCTGGTCGAGGACGAGGGTTAGATCTCCTCCATCCGCAACCAGGCGCGCGAGGGCAGCGGGTGCCCGAACAGGCGGGCGGCGTTGCCGTAGGCGACCCTGGCGATGTCGGCGGGCGGCAGCGCGCCGAGGTTCGCGGCCACGGCCTTCTGGGTGTCGGGCCAGGTCGAGTCGGAGTGCGGGTAACCGCTCTCCTGGAGCACGTGGTCGAGGCCGACCGCGAGCCGCACGCCGGACAGCGCGTGGTCGTCGAGCGTGCCGAAGAAGAAGTTGCGGCGCAGCACCTCGCTGGGCTTGAGGCCGCCGTCCCAGGCGGCCTCGCCCGCGACCGGGTGGTCGAGCGCGTAGTCGGCGCGCTCGGCCAGCATCGGCAGCCAGCCGACGCCGCCCTCGACGATGAGGATGCGCAGCCCGGGGAAACGCAGCGGCAGGCCCGACCAGAGCCAGTCGGCGCAGGCGAACATGGCGCTGGTGGGCATCAGCGTGGTGATGGCCTCGATGGGCGTGTCGGGCGAGGGCACGGGCGACCAGGAGGAGTCGCCGGTGTGCAGGGCCACGACCGTGCCGGTCTCCTCGCAGGCGGCGAAGAACGGGTCCCAGTGGCCGGTGTGGATCGACGGCAGCCTGAGCCTGGTCGGGAACTCGGGGAAGACCACGGCCTTGAAACCGCGGGCGGCGTTGGCCCTGATCTCCTTGGCGGCGATGTCGGGATCGGGCAGCCAGGGCAGTTGCAGGCCGATGATCCGCTCGGGGTAGGTGCCGGCCCAGACGTCGATGTGCCAGTCGTTCCACGCCTTGACCAGGGCGAGGCCGAGCTCCTGGTCGCGGGTGCGGGCGAACGGCATGCCCGCCTGGCCGGCCAGCATGCCGGGGAAGCACAGCGCGGCCCAGATGCCGGCGACGTCCATGTCCTGGACGCGGGCCTCGATGTCGTGGCAGCCGGGACGCATCTGCTCGAACCTGACCGGATCCAGGGTCCACTGCTCGCGCGGCAGCCCGGCGCCCACGTCGATGCCCGCGCACGGGTACGTGGCCCCGCCGTAGCGCCAGACCTGGTGACCGGCGTCCGTCTCCACGACCTTGGGCGCGACGTCGGCGTATTTCTCCGGGAGCCTGTCCTCGAAGAGGTCAGGAGGCTCGATCAGGTGATCGTCGGCAGAGATGATCACATAGTCGCGCCGCCGGGGGTCAGGGTCGGGGAGCAGCGGCGTAGTCACGCAGGTAACCGTACGACGGCGGCATAACGTCGAACAAGCTGCGACGTATCCGTTGGGTATCCATGCATTCGTACCCGGGACCGCCTGGAGGGGGATGGGGGCGATCCCGGGCTTGTGGGGTCCTTGAGGATGCTGCCCCTTGCGGACCCCGGCGCCTTCTACCCGCGGGAGATCGAATCAGTCAGGAGATTTTCGCGAAGTTCGGCGATGGTGGCACG
This sequence comes from Nonomuraea sp. NPDC050227, assembly GCF_044459705.1. Lineage (NCBI taxonomy): Bacteria > Bacillati > Actinomycetota > Actinomycetes > Streptosporangiales > Streptosporangiaceae > Nonomuraea > Nonomuraea sp. NPDC050227. Next base: position 929,031 of record NZ_JBITJF010000001.1, read on the forward strand.
GTCGACCTGGAGCACGCCGGTGACGTAGCCCTCGACGGAGCCGTGCCGGTCGATCAGGTCGTCCAGGAACAGGCGCATGGCCCGGGCGGGGGCCCGGCCGAACCCCGGCCACAGCAGGGCGTCCGGGTGCCTGGTGCGCTGGTCGGCGATGAAGCGCTCGGTCGCCAGGCCGGTCAGGGCGTAGTCGGCGACGATGTCGTCCTCGGCGACGCCGACGAGCGAGAGGATCAGCGCGGTGAGCAGGCCGGTGCGGTCCTTGCCCACCGCGCAGTGGATGACGACCGGCGCGTTGTCCGCGACGGCGACCGTCTCCACGGCGGCGCGCAGGTTCTCCACGCCGTCCTCGGTCACCTCCAGGTACCGGTCGGCGAGGTAGCGCTCGACGCCGATCTCCTCGCTGAACTGGGCGATGTCCCAGGGACGGCCCTCGATCGGCAGGTTGCGGTAGCGCAACCCCTCGGTCTCCGGCACCCGGCCGGCCCGCTCGACCTCGGCGGGATGCCTCAGGTCGATCACGGTGCGCACGCGCAGTGCGTGGAAGGCCCGCAGGTCGTCGCCGGCCAGCCAGCCCAGGGAGTCGGCCCGGTAGAGCCGCTGCCACCGGACGGTGCGCCCGTCCTCGGTGGCATATCCACCTACGTCACGAAAGTTGCGGAGATTGGTGAACTCAATGTGGCGGATCACCCTTCACACCTTAGTTGGCGGCGGTTTCCGCTTCCTGGGTCGCCGCCGTCTCACCGGCGGGTTTCCCGGACTTCCGCTCGGCCACCTCGCGCCGGATCAGCAGGATCCAGCCGCCGATCGCGATGCCGATGAACAGCCACCATTGGACCCCGTAGGCCAGGTTGAGGCCGCCGCCGGAGCCGACGTCGGGGGCGGGCACCAGAGCGGGCGCGGCGGCGGCCTGCGGCTGCTGCCCGGTGAGCTCGACATAGCCGCCCACCAGCCGGTACGGCATGCGCTGCCCGATCTTGGCCGCGTCGATCAGCAGCACCTGGCCGTCCGGCAGCCCGGACCGCTCGCGGATGCCGGTGGAGTCTTCGGTCTCGCTCTGACGTAGCCGCCCGGTGACAGTTACCTGTCCGGTGGGCGGAGGGGGGACCTCGGGAGCCGCGTCGGCGCTGGCGGCGGCCGGGATCCAGCCACGGTTGACGATGACGGCGCTGCCGTCGCCGGTGACGAGCGGGGTCAGGACGTAGAAGCCGTTGCGGCCCTCCTGCGGGCGGCGGCGGACGAGCAGGCCGTGGGAGGTGTCGTACGTGCCGGAGGCGACGACCGTGCGGTATCGGTCGCCCTCGCCGACCTGCCGGCCGGGAGCCGCGAGCCGGTCGAGCGGGACGGCGGCGGCCTCGATGTTGGCGGTCACTCTGTCCTTGTTGTCGGACCGCTCCTCGAAACGCCCGAACTGCCACCTGCCCAGGAACACGAAGGCGGGGATGACCAGCAGCACCACGACGTGGAGCGCCAGCCACCGGGGCGTCAGCAGGAACCGGTACACGCCTTCAAGGTTAGGCACCGGGGCGGGTGCTCCCTCACGCGGCTCGCCCGCTAGACGCTCCGCACCCCGGGGCCCGGCCCGGGGACCGGCGTGACCTCGCGCGGCCCGGCCACCTCGTGGCCCTCGGCGCAGCGGAAGTGCAGCTCGACGGGGGCGCCGCAGTCGCGGTGGGTGAGCAGCACCGGCGGGCCCTCCTCGTCGGCCAGGTATTTGTCGCCCCAGTGCATGAGCGCGACGAGCAGCGGATAGAGGTCGCGGCCCTTGTCGGTCAGCCGGTATTCGTCGCGCTGGCGCTGGCCGGGCTCGCGGTAGGGCTCCTTGCGCAGCAGGCCCTCGTCGACCAGCCGGGCCAGGCGCGCGCTGAGCACCTGGCGGGGTGCGCCGGTGACCGCCTGCATGTCGGCGAACCTGCGCACGCCGCTGAACGCCTCGCGCAGCACCAGGAAGGTCCACTTCTCCCCGACGATGTCCAGGGTGCGCTCGATCGAGCAGTTGTCCACCCGGAAGCCCAATCGGAACGGCACGTTCATCTCGGCATTATATCTGAGTTCAATTGACAGACTCAGCTCCGAGGGGCAGGCTGAGTCTATGCACGGAACCCAGATCCGCCCGGTCCGCCCGGACGACGAGGAACGGATCAGACGCTTCCTGACGGGGTTGTCGCTGCACACCCAGACGCTGCGCTTCTTCACCGGCGTGACCGTCCCGGCCGCTCACCTCGTACGCACCCTGCTGACCCTGGACGAGCGCCGCGACGCGCTCGTCGTCACCGCCGGGGACGAGATCGTCGGGCACGCCATGAGCTACCGGGGCGGCTGCGCCGACGTCGAGGTGGCCGTCGTCGTGGCCGATCGCTGGCAGGGGAACGGGCTCGGCCCGCGACTCGTCGACACCTTGCTGCTCAGGGCCGCCGTGCGGGGGGCGCGCACGGTCGGGATGGACGTGCTGGGCGAGAACCGGCGGGTGCTCAGGCTGGTCCGCAGGCTGTGGCCGGACGCCGAGATGAAGGTCGCGTCCGGTACGGTCGAGGTGACCGCTATGATCGATCTGGCCGGAGTATTTGCGGAACAACGTTCTGGTAGCACACCATTGACAGTGTGAAGAGTGTCAAGAACGGACGCGACGGCCGCACCCGCATCATCGAGGGCGCCCTCCGCCGCTTCAGCCAGGACGGTGTCTCGGCCACCACGCTGGCCAGTCTGCGCGAGGAGAGCGGTGTAAGCGTCGGCAGCTTCTACCACCACTTCGCCAGCAAAGAGCACGTCTACGGCGTCCTGTACGCCGAGATCCTCGACGCCTACCAGCAGGAGTTCCTCGCCGAGCTGGTCCGGCACGACGACGCCCGCGCCGGCATCGAGGCCGTCGTCGCCTTCCACATGCGCTGGGCCGGCGAGCACCCCGAGCGGGCCCGGATCCTGGTCAGCGAGCGCCCGCCGCGCAAGCACGAGCCGGGCGGCGCCGAGGTGGCCGAGGCCAGGCGCGCGTTCTTCCGCCAGGTCTCCGACTGGTGGAAGCCGCACATGAAGAACGGGCAGCTCCAGCCCGTCCACGCCACCATGTGCTACGTCCTGTGGCTCGGGCCGGCGCAGGAGATGTGCCGCCTGTGGTTCGCCGGGGCGCACACCCCGACCGAGGAAGAGATCAAGGGCCTGGGCGAGGCGGCCTGGCAGAGTCTCCGCCAGCGCGGGGAGCAATGATCTGAGTACCGTCTGTGGTGTTATTGTCCAAATGTGAGAAGACCTCGGGCGCTCGTGCTGCCCGACCTGCCGGAGAGCGCGCTCGCCCGTCTGGGCGAGGTCGCCGACGTGGCCGAGGCTCCTCCCCGGCCGAGCGTCGGCTTCACCGACGAGCAGCTCGCCGACCTGGTCATCGAGACCGGCGCGAACGTGCTCATCACCGACGGCGACCAGGTTCGCACCTCGGTGCTCGGACTCCACATCGACATCGTGGCCAGCCTCGGCGCCCCCACGGGGGTCGACCTGCGCCTGGCCGCCGAACGCGGGGTCACCGTCCTGCACGCCCCCGACCGCGACCCCGAGGCGGTGGCCGAGCTGACGCTCGCGCTGCTGTTCGCGGTCAGCAGGAACATCGTCACCGCCGACCGTGAGGTGCGCAGAGGCCGCGCCCATCGCGGCAGGGTGCCCCCCGCCCAGCGCCACCGCGGCAGACGGCTCACCGGACGCACGTTCGGCATCGTCGGCCTCGGCCGGGTGGGCCGGGCCATGCGCTGGCGCTGCCAGGGGCTGGGCATGCGGGTGGTCACCTGCGACCCGTACGTCCCCGAGGCCACGCACACCCTGCCCGCGCTGCTGGCGGAGGCCGACGTGGTGTCGCTGCACGTGCCCCTGACCGCGGACACGCGGGGCCTGTTCGGCTACAGCGAGTTCGGCGCGATGCGCCAGGGCGCGATCTACCTCAACACCTCGCGCGGCGCCCTGCACGACCTGACCGCCCTGGTGGACGCGCTGCGCCAGGGGCAGGTGGGCGGCGCCGGGCTCGACCACTTCGAGGGCGAATGGCTCGATCCGGCCCACCCGCTGACCAGGCTGCCGAACGTGGTGCTCACGCCCAGGCTCGGCGAGGCCACCGGGGAGAGCCTGGAGGAGCTGGCGGAGGCGCTGGTGGAGGACATCGCGCGGCTGCTGCGCGGCGAGCCGCCCGCGTACGCGTGCGCGCCGGTCAGGCCGGTTGCCGGATCCGCGTCCTGACCTGCCAGCGGGAGCGGTCGAGGGAGATGTCCAGCCGCAGGTCGCCGCGCTGCCTGCGCAGGCCGGGCACGCGCAGCCGGTCGTGCACGTCGAACCTGCCGCGCGAGGGGTAGCCGAACCCCAGCTCGCCGGGCAGCACCCGCAGGTCGTCGCGGTTGCCGCAGCGCGGGCAGGTCCACGAGACCAGGTCCAGGCCCCGGTTGTAGTCGGAGCAGGCGTTGAAGTACTCGTCGGGCCCGAATCGCGACTCGCAGGCCAGGCAGGGGATCAGCATGGGGGCGCGCTCCTCGGTACGGCGTCTTGCACCCCTAGAGATACCGCCACCCACTTGTCCATGGCTTGCAGAACGCTTGGGTGCGTAAGTAACAGTATGAGCACTGTCGGTGGCTGGTGAAAGGATGGTGTCCGTGGAACGACTGCGCCATCACCTCCTCGAAACCGGCTACACGATCGACGGCGTCCGCGACCGGCTCGGCGCCATGGCGGCCTCGGCCCTGGCGCGGGAGGAGCTCGTCCCGGCCCTGCGGGCGACCGCCGACGGCGACCCCTTGGGCACCCTGATCAGGCTCTGGTGGCTCGGCGTGCCGGTGCCGGCCAAATCCGTGCCGGCCGCCGTCCTGGAGTCGGGGCTGGTGTCGGCCGACGGCGACCTGATCAGGGCGACCGTGCACCTCCAGCCGTGGGAGACCGGCGGCTACGTGGTCTCCGACCGCAAGGTCCGGCCCGGCGACCCGGCGCTGCGGGCCGACCACGTCGTGGGGGCCGGGGGCGCCTCGGCCAACCTGGCCCAGCTCGTCAGCCGCCGGCCCGTCACGCGCGCGCTCGACCTCGGCACGGGCTGCGGCGTCCAGGTGCTCCACCTCGACGGGCGGGCCGAGCAGGTGGTGGCCACCGACCTCAACCCGCGCGCCGTGGAGCTGGCCCGGCTGAGCTGGGAGCTGTCCGGCGTGACGGGCGTCGACGCGCGGGTGGGGTCGATGTTCGAGCCGGTCGAGGGCGAGCTGTTCGACCTGGTCGTCAGCAACCCGCCGTTCGTCATCGCCCCCGGGGCCGAGCGCACGCTGACCTACCGCGAGTCCGGCGGCGAGGCCGACGACTTCTGCCGCGACCTGGTCCGGCGCACCCCGCGCCACCTCGCGCCCGACGGGCAGGCCCACTTCCTGGCCAACTGGCTGCACGTCGAGGGCGAGGACTGGCACGACCGGGTCGGCGGCTGGCTGCGCGAGACCGGCTGCGACGCCTGGGTCGTCCAGCGTGACGTGCAGGATCCGGCCGAATACGTCGAGCTGTGGCTCAAGGACGCGGCCGAGCAGGGCACCAAGGGCTACACCGACCACTACGACCGGTGGCTGGCCTGGTTCGACGAGCGCAAGGTCGAGGGCATCGGCTTCGGCTGGATCACCATGCGCAACTCGGGCACCCTCGACCCGGTCGTGCGCGTGGAGCACCTGCCCCACCAGGTGGCCCTGCCGGTCGGCGACTACGTCGACGACGTGCTCGACTCCATCGCCGCCGCCCACCGCGCCGCCGACCTCGACGCGGCGCTGCTGCGCACGGCCGACGGGGTGCTCGACGAACGCGTCGGCCTGCCCGGCGCCGAGGACCCGATCCGCATCGTGCTGCGCCAGACGCAGGGGCTGCGGCGCAGCAGGGAGGTCGGCACCGTCGAGGCCGCCCTGGCCGGCGTGTGCGACGGCGAGCTGGCGCTCGGGCCGCTGCTCAACGTGATCGCCGAGCTGGTCGGCGACGGCGAGATCCCCAACGCCGACGCGATCCGGCCGCTCATCGCCGAGGGTTATTTCCTGCTTTGATTCACCGTTGATCCGACGTTGACCGCGCCGGTGGAGGCTTCTGACCGAGACGCGGGCCTGGGGGGTTCGAAGGTCCGCGTCGAGTCCGGCCGGTCGTCTGTGTGAGGCGGCTAGCCGTCACGCGAAGCATCCGGATGACCGGGCCCCCTGGCGACGCGTGGCGGTCAGGATGACCGGCCGGGCTGCCATCGGCATTGACTAAGGACAGCCTTGATCAACCATGTGTGGATGACACGTCTGGACGACGAGCTGTACTCAGGACTCGACGACGGACCGTTCGACGGCGAAGCCGTCCAGCAGGAGCTTCAGGTCGCCGGCCTCGGGGGCGCCGAGCCTGGTGAAGACGTCGTAGGCCTGCCTGAGGCAGTCGAGGCTCCGCGCGGCACTGCCCAGTCCGCGTAGCGCCCGGCCGAGCACGGTGAGCGAGAGCGCCTCGCCGTAGGGGTGGCCGATCTCGCGCGAGACCACGAGCGCCTGCTCGGCGTGGCGTACGGCGTCGGGGTAGCGCCCGGCGGCGATGAACGTCTCGGCCAGCCGGGAGCACACGCGTTGCTCCCAGACCCGCTGCTTGCTGGAGCGGAAGAAGGCCAGGCACTCGGCGTGGTGGTGCACCGCCTCGGTGAGCCGGCCGACCCGGCTGAGCACGATGCCCAGGTGGTAGCGGGCGCGGGCGGTGCCGGCGCCGCTGCCGATCTCGGTGAAGATGGCCAGGCCCTTCTCCGCCGCGGCGATGGCGTCCTCGGCGTGGCCGAGGCCCAGGTGGTCGCGGGCCGAGTAGCTGAGCACCAGGGCCTCGCCGGCGGGGACGCCGTTCTCGCGGTAGTAGCGGGAGGCGGCGTCGAACAGGGTGAGGGCCTCGGTGTGGCGGCGCTGCCGGCCGACGACGACGGCCAGCGCGTTGAGCACCTCGCCGGTGACGATCTTCTCGCCGCGGGTGTCGGAGAGCTCGTACACGCGGCGGAAGTGGGTCTCGGACTCCGAGAGCTGGTTGCCGGCGAACAGCACCCGGCCCAGCACGTACCGGGAGCGCAGCTCGCTGGCCTCGTCGCCCAGGTTCAGCGCGGCGGCGAGCACCGCGCGGGTGCCCTGGTCGAACTCTCGGGTGTGGGTGCCCGCCTCCAGCAGCGGTTCCATGGCCACCAGCATGTCGGCGGCGGGCAGGAGCTGCTCGCCGGCGGTGGACGTCGTCGCAGCCTGGTTGATGGCCGCGAACAGCGAGTCGCCCTCGGAGATCAGCCAGGCCACGGCCTCGTCGACGGTGGTGAAGGTGAGCCCGCTGCCGACCACGGCCAGGTTGTCGGGGATCATGCTGCCCTCGTAGGCCAGCCGGTGGGCGGACCGGGACGAGGCCAGGTAGAAGCCGAGCAGCCGGCGCAGCGCCAGCGTCTTGTCCTCGGGACGCTCGGTCTTGTCCAGGACGCGCCTGGCGAACAGCCTGAGCAGGTCGTGGAAGCGGTAGCGGCCGGGCGCGGTGGCCTCCAGGAGGCTCATGTCGACCAGCGACTCCAGCAGCTCCTCGGCCTCGTACATGTTCATCGCCAGGACGGCCGCGGCGGCCCCGATCGAGATGTCGGGGCCCTTCGGCAGGGACAGCAGGCGGAAGGCGCGGGCCTGGGCCGGTTCGAGCTGGCCGTAGCCGAGCGCGAAGGTGGCCTCGACGGCCAGGTTGCCCACGCGCAGCTCGTCGAGGCGGCGCTGCTCGTCGGCCAGCCTGGGCACCAGGGAGGCGACCGTCCAGGAGGGGCGGGCGGCCAGCCGGGCGGCCACGATCCGGACGGCCAGCGGCAGGAAACCGCAGGCGGCGACCACGTCCATGGCGGCGCCGTGCTCGGCGGCCACCCGCTCGGGCCCGGCCACGGAGGAGAACAGCGACAGCGCCTCGTCCGGCTCCATGACGTCGAGGTCGATCAGCCGGGCCGCGGGCAGGTCGGCCAGCTTGGCCCGGCTGGTGACGATCGTCGCGCAGCCCGGCGAGCCCGGCAGCAGCGGGCTGACCTGGTCGGCGTCGCGGGCGTTGTCCAGCAGCACGAGGATGCGCCGGTCGGACAGCAGCGAGCGGTAGAGCGCCGAACGTTCGGCCAGGCCGTCGGGGATGACGTCGGGTGGGATGCCGAGCGCGCGCAGGAAGCCGCCGAGCGCCGACTCCGGAGCGGTCACCTCGTCGCTGTGGCCGCGCAGGTCGGCGTAGAGCTGCCCGTCGGGGAACAGGTCGTCGGCCGCGTGCGCCACGTGGACGGCCAGCGTGGTCTTGCCGACGCCGCCGATGCCGCACAACGCCACCACCGGCACGCCCTCGGCCGACGACTGCGCGGACAGCAGGGTGTGGACGCGGACGGCCACCTCCCTGCGCCCGGTGAAGTCGCTGACCGCGGCCGGGAGCTGCGCCGGGCGGGGCAGTTCGAGCGCGGGCGGCTCCTCCTCGGCCGCGGGCTCGCCGGCGGCCTGCTCGGCCGGGGCGGCGGGCGGCGGCACGAGGGTGAGCGCCGGGTCGGCGGCCAGGATGCGCTGGTGGAGGGCGGTCAGCTCGCTGCCGGGCTCGATGCCCAGCTCGTCGATCAGCGCCTCGCGGGTCTCGGTGAACACGTTGAGGGCGTCGCCCTGCCGTCCGCACCGGTAGTAGGCCAGCATGAGCTGGGCGCGCAGCCGTTCGCGCAGGGGGTGCTCGGCGGTGAGCGCGATCAGCTCGGACACGACCGCGGCGTGCCCGCCCAGCTCCAGGTCGAGGTCCATGAGCGTCTCGATGACGCTGACGCGGCGTTCGGCCAGGCGGTCGCGCTGGTGCTCGGCGTACGGGCCGACGGCGCCGGCCAGCGGCTCGCCCTCGAACAGGGTCAGCGCGGCCCGCATGCCCTCGGCGGCGGCGGAGAGCCGGCCGGCCTTGCGGGCGGTCTCGGCCTCGGCGAGGCCGCGTTCGAAGCGGGTCAGGTCGAGCGCGTCGTCGGGCAGGCGGAGGGCGTAGCCCCGGCCGATGGAGGTCAGCAGCTCGGGACGGGAGCGGGCGGGCCTGTCGGGTTCGAGCACCGTGCGCAGGCGGGAGACGTAGGTGCGCAGCGCGCCCAGGGCGCGGGGCGGCGCGTCCTCGCCCCACACGGCGTCGATCATCTCGGCGGGGGTGACCGCGCGGCCCTCCCGCAGGAGCAGCATGCCGAGGATCGAACGTTGCAGCGGGGTGCCCAGGTCGAGTTCCTGCCCCTCGCGCCACGCGCGGACGGGACCGAGCACGGCGAACCGCAGCCCGCCCTCAACGCTCTGACCAGCCATGCCGTCTGTCTCCCGGGCAATGGAACGATTTGTGTCCAAATGATAGATCCAGTACCGCTTACCACCTAGAACTGGGCTGATCGCCGGAACACACCGTTGATCCGCCTTTGATCAGGTGTTGACCATGCCTCCGCATGCTGATGGCAGGCCGTACATGGCGCACCGACACGGGGGCGTGTCATGTAGAGCCGATGGGGACGCGGAAAAATACAGGCCCCGCCCGGAAAAGTATGGGCGGGGCCGTTGCCGATGTTCCTACGCTGCCTCTACCAGTCCGAGCCGCATGGCCAGCCGTTCTCGGACGAGCGGCCATTCGGAGTTCAGGATCGAGTAGAAGGCCGTATCTCGGACCGTGTTGTCGGCGCCTCGGCTATCCGCTCGCCGCACCCCGTCGAAGTGTGCGCCGAGGGCCTCGATGGCGGCCCGGGATCGGACGTTCCTGACATCTGCCTTGAGTGTGATGCGGTGGACGTTCCAGGTCTCGAAGGCGAGTGAGAGCATGAGGAACTTGCTCTCCCGGTTGACGCCGGTGCCCTGGGCGCAGGCGCCCAGCCAGGTGTAACCGATGTCCGCCACGGACGGGATGTCGCCCACCGCACCCCGTGTACCCGGAGGCCAGGGCATGGGGCCCTGCCAATACTCCAGGTGCATGAGACGGGTGGCACCGACCACGCGGTCGGTGTTCAGCCACCGGATGGCGAAGGGCAGCGTGCGGCCCTCCGCCTGCTCAGCCATGGCGGCCTCCACATAGGAGACCATCTCGTCCCGGCCGTCCGGGACGCGAGTGAAGGCGTAAGTGGAGCGGTCTTCACTCGCCGCGGCGACGAGATCGTCGATCACCGCGTGGCTGAGAGGTTCCAGGCGCACGGAGCGCCCGGACAAGGTGACAAGAGCGGGCATGAGCACATGATGAGGCTCGCGCGGCGCGCGCGTAACCAGGCTCTCGAAGCCATCTTTCCCGGGTTTCTGGATGTGCGGTGTTTCCGCAGGTCAGAGGGCTGATTTGGTGGATGGTAAACCAGCTCTTGGGGAAAGATTCGCCTAACCGTGACATGGTGCCGGCACCAGCGCCGGGTGACGTTCACCCACGACGCCGTGACGGACCAGAGCGAGCTCCTTCAGACCCATGGACAGATGGTTCAGATTGGCTGCGATCCATGGCAGTTGAAGGGGATCTGTGCTGTTCAGCGCGGTCAGTCGTTCTTCGGGCGAGTCGCCGTAGAGCAGGCTCACCGCCACGCGTACCCGGGCGGCCGACGGGTCGTCGCCGAAGGCGTGTCCGGGCAGGACGCCGATGCCGTGCTCGTCCAGCAGGATCCGGGTGATCTCGGCGGAGCCGCCGAGCCTGAGGTGGCTCAGGTCGGGATAGAGGTAGAAGCCTCCCTGGGGTCGCGGCACCGAGGCGCCGATCTCCGTGAACCGCTCGTGGACGGCCCGCGCCACGATGCCGTGCAACCTCCGGCTGCCGGCGACCCGGTCGGTCAGCTCGCGCGGCTCGTCGAAGGCGTAGGACGCGGCCTCCTGGACGGGCGCGGCCGGCGCCGACCAGATCTCGCTGGCCACCGCCAGCAGCCGGGTACGCAGCCCGTGCGCGCCCTCGGGCAGCCGGGCCACGCCGATCCGCCACCCGCCGAGCGCCAGGCTCTTGCTCAGCCCGGTGGTGATGATCGTGCGCTCGGGCGCGAGGTCGGCCGGCGAGGTGTAGTCGGCCGACTCGTCGTGGACCAGGTCGCGGTAGATCTCGTCGGAGATCACGATCAGGTCCAGCTCGCGGGCCACGGCCGCCAGGCGGGCGACGGTCTCCGGCGTGGCCAGCCGGCCGGTCGGGTTGTCGGGCAGCGTGACCAGCAGGGAGCTGACCGTCCTGCCCGTAGACCGGGCCTTGCGGACCGCCGCGACGACCAGGTCGGGGTCGGGCACCCCGCCCTCTCCTGGCGGTGCGGGCACCAGGATGGGACGGGAGCCCACCAGATCGGCCTGCGCGGCGTAGCTGACCCAGCTGGGCATGGGCAGGACGATGTCCCCGCCGATCGCCAGGAGCAGGCCGTACAGCAGCGACTTGCTGCCAGGTCCGCAGACGACCAGCTCGGGGTCGGTCAGGAGCCCCCGTCGTGTCCAGTAGCCCGCTGCCGCGGCCCGGAGCCCGGACGCGCCCGCGACCGGCCCGTAGCCGTTGCGCTCGGAAGCGGCGGCCAGCTTGTCGCGCAGCGCCGGGTGGACGGGCAGACCGGCCTCGCCGAAGGCCAGGTGCAGCACGCGTTCCCCAGCGCGCCGTCTTCGTTCGATGTCTTCGTTCGCCGCCAAGGTGGCGGACAAGGTCACGGTCATGTTTGTCACGTTCCCAGGGTGGTTGTATGAAGGCATCAGTACAAGCGAGGCTTTTTGTGGGTAGGCGTAAGGAAGTCTGATGCTCGAATTCCGGCGCTTGGCGCTGATCTGTGAGTTCGCTCGCCGGGGCAGCATCGCGGCCGCCGCCGAGTCTCTGGGCTACAGCCCCTCGGCCGTCTCCCAGCAGCTCGCGGCGCTGGAACGGGAGACCGGCACCGCGCTGATCGACAGAACCGCGCGCAGCGCGGAGCTGACCGACGCCGGCCGCCGGCTGGTCCAGCACGCCGAACGCATCCTGTCAATGGTCGAGGAGGCCGAGTCCGACCTCTCCGCCCATGCGGGCACCCCCTCGGGGCGCGTCGTCGTCACCGCCTTCCCCACAGCGGCCGTGGCATTCGCGCCGGCGCTCGCGCGTTCGCTGCGCCGCCACACCGAGCTGACGCTCCGCCTGGGCCAGAGCAGGTCGGGGCGCGGCATGCGGGAGGTCCAGGCGGGGGAGGTGGACATCGCCCTCGTCGACGACTGGTACGGGTCGGTCCGCGAGAGCGAGAGCCTGCGGGTCTTCCCCCTGCTGCGCGACCCCATCGTGCTCGTCGTGCCGCGCAGGCACCGGCTGGCCGACCCCGGGGTGCCGCTCGACCTGCGCGAGCTGCGCGACGAGCCGTGGATGGCCACCCCCGACGGCGAGCCCTCGCGCCTGGCCGTGGACCGGCTGTTCGTGGACGTCGGCGGCACCCGGCCGACGCCCTGGGAGTTCGAGGGGCTCGGGACGATCCTGTCCCTCGTCGCCAAGGGCATCGGCATCGCCGCGGTGCCCGCGCTCGCGCTGGCCGCCGGGGTGCGCGGGCTGGCGGTCAGGGAGTTCCCCGGCAACCCGGTCGGCCGCGACGTGCACGCGGTCGCCCGCAGGTCCAGCGTGCACCGGCCGTCGGTGTCGGTGACGTTGCGGGCGATCCACGTGGCCGCCCGGTACATCGCCGGCGATCTGGAACCGGTGACCCCGGCCGAGCGGTAGCGTCTGCCCATGGCGCCGACGTACGAGATCGAGCAGCTCCTGCTGTCCATGCCGAGCACCCGCACGGTCGCGGGCGTCGACGAGGTGGGCAGGGGCGCGTGGGCGGGGCCGGTGACGGTCTGCGCCGTCGTGACCGATCTGTCCGAGCCGCCGCCCGGCCTGACCGACTCCAAGCAGGTCTCGGCCGCCAAACGCGGCCCGCTCGCCGACGAGCTGACCGCATGGGCGGCCGGCATCGGGTTCGGCGAGGCGAGCCACGCCGAGATCGACGCGCTCGGCATGACCGAGGCGCTGCGCAGGGCCGCCCGCCGGGCGCTGGAAGCCCTGCCGGTGCGCCCCGACGCCGTGATCCTCGACGGCAAGCACGACTACATCGGCGCACCCTGGCCGGTCCGCCTGGAGATCAAGGGCGACGCGGCCAGCGTCTCGGTCGCGGCGGCCTCGGTCCTGGCCAAGGTACGGCGGGACGCCTACATGGGCACGATCGGGCATGAGGAGTACGGCTTCGCGGAGAACGCCGGATACCCCTCGCCCGCCCACCAGGACGCCCTGGCCCGGCTCGGCCCCACACCGCACCACCGGCTCTCCTGGTCCTACCTGGACGACCTGCCGCAGTGGCGGCATCTGAAGCAGGTCAGGGATCCGCTCGTGGGTGAAGGGCAGGCCGCGCTGTTCGGCTGAGCCGTAGGATCGGGGGAGTGCGGATCGGGATCTTCGTCATCGCGGCCTGCTTTCCCGGCCAGGATCCAGGGCAGGTCCTGCGGAACTCGGTGGAGCTGATCGAGGCCGCCGAGGCGGCCGGGTTCCACGACGCCTGGATCGCCGAGCACCACTTCATGTCCTACGGCGTGTGCCCGTCGGCGGTCACGCTGGCCGCCGTGGCGGCGGGGCGCACCAGCCGGATCGGGCTCGGCACGGCGGTCAGCGTGCTGTCGTCCCAGCATCCCGTGGCGCTGGCCGAGCAGGCGGCCATGCTCCACCACCTGTCGGGCGGGCGGTTCACGCCCGGCGTCGGCAGGGGCGGCCCGTGGGTCGACCTGGAGGTGTTCGGCACCGGGCTCGACCGGTTCGAGCGGGGCTTCGCCGAGTCGCTCGACCTGCTGGTCGAGGCCCTGTCCACGGGGTCGGTGGCGGCCGAGGGGGAGTTCTTCCTGTTCAGGCAGGTCGCCCTGGTGCCGCGGGCCCGGCTGCGGCCCGTGGTGGCGTGCACGTCGGGCTCGACGGTGGCGCTGGCGGCCGAGCGCGGGCTGCCGATGCTGCTCGGCATGCACATCGGCGACCACGACAAGGCCCTGCTGGTCGCCGAGCACGTCGCGCGGGGCGGGAGCCCCGTGGGGCACCTGGCGGCCGGGGTGGCGCACGTGGCCGACTCGACCGAGGCGGCCGTCCGTGAGCTGAAGGAGTCGATGCCCGCGTGGCTGGGCCCCGGGCTGGCCGGTTACCTGCCGGTGGACGGCCGGCCACGCCCCTCGCGGGACGTCACCGCCTACGTCGACCTGCTGACGCGCATCCATCCGGTCGGCACGCCCGCCCACTGCGCCGAGGTGCTGCGCCGCACGGCCGAGAGCACCGGGATCGAGCACGTGATCCTGACCGTGGAGGGCATCGGCGACCACCGGCGGGCCCTGGAGGACGTGCGCCGCATCGGCGCCGAGGTCATCCCCCTGTTGGCGGACTGACGGGCGAGCCGGGACGGCCCGGCTCGCCCATGGGTTCAGCAGTCGACCAGCTCCGGTTTCTGGTTGAGGATCTGGGCCCGCGGGGTGACGAACTCGTCGAGGGCCTTGGTGGCCGACGGGTCGAAGACGGCGACCCGGTGGCAGTTCTGGAAGGCCAGCCGTACGCCGAAGTGGCGTTCGAGCGCGCCGCGCATCGCGTCGCTCGCCAGACACCGCAGGAGCTGGCCGCGTGCCTCCTCGGACGGCGGTGGCACCTGGTTGTCGGCGAACTCGGCTCCGCTCTGCGCGCGCTCGGCGACCAGCTCGCTGATCAGCGACCACGCGTAGGGGAGTGAGTCGCGGACGCAGGCGACGAACGCGGCGTCGTCCACGTCTCCGGCTCGGGCCTGGTCCAGCAGATCGTTCGGGACGGTCAGCGACATGCTGTCTCCTCTCGAAGGGGATCGAATCTGACGTTATGTGGGAGAAGTGGGTAGCTCCAGAGGCCTGGAGGTGCGTTTTAGGGGCCGTAGACGAAGTCAGGATCGATCTGCTCCGCCAGGTCGGCTCCCGTGCGGGCGTTGGCCCACGCGCGGGCGTTGCGCAGGTGGAACTCCGCGGTCTGGCGGCCGAAGCGCGGCCAGTCCTTCTCCTGCGCGTCGAGGGTCTTGCGCAGGACGGCCAGCGCCTCGGTGTTGGCCGGCTCCAGATCGTCGAGCGTGAAGTGGCGGCCCTGCTCCATGGCGCGCACCGCCGAGGAGTGCTCCATCCAGGTCAGCAGGTCGTCGCCCACGTGCGCGCGGAGGAACTCCACGTCGGACGGGCCGTGGACCTTGTTGCCGACCACGGCGAGCGCGACGTCGTACTTGGCCGCGTGGTCGCGGTACTGCTGGTAGACGCTCACGCCCTGCCTGGTGGGCTCGGCGACGAGGAAGGTCAGGTCGAACCGGGTGAACAGCCCGGAGGCGAAGGAGTCGGAGCCGGCGGTCATGTCGACCACGACGTATTCGCCCTGGCCGTCGACCAGGTGGTTGAGCAGCAGCTCCACCGCGCCGACCTTCGAGTGGTAGCAGGCCACGCCGAGGTCGTCGTCGTCGAACGGGCCCGTGGCCAGCAGACGCAGGCCATGGGGGGTGGTCACGGCGTAGTCGAGCGCGGCCAGGTCGTCGAAGCCCAGCAGGCGCGAGCCGCGGCCCGGCGGGGTGGTCTTGACCATGGTCTCGGCCGAGGCGATGCGCGGGTTGTCGCCGCGCAGCAGGTCTTTGATCTCGGTGAGGTGGGCCCCGAGCGGCTCGGGCTGGGCGTCGAGGCCGAGCACCAGGGCCAGGTGCTGGTTGATGTCGGCGTCCATGACGACCACCGGGTCGCCCTGGGCCGCCACGTGCCGCGCGAACAGCGCCGAGATCGTCGTCTTCCCGCTGCCGCCCTTGCCGACGAATGCCACTCTCACGTGCGCTCCTGAAATGACGATGAAAATCGTTTCCGTTTGGCCCGCGCACCATCATGCCACACTCCGTGCTGGGGTGATGGCTGTCGGAAAGGTGAGGGTTCAGCCGCAGGCGGCGTCCAGGCTGGCCGGATTCTCCGGGTCCTGGGTCGGGGCGGCGGAGTGGTGCGCGCTCGCCGACCGGTTGGCCGGGCGCTCGTCCAGGGCCTCGGAGACCTTGCGCCTGATCAGGTACCAGTCGGGCGTGACGGTGCTGATCAGCGGCGGGACGAAGCTGAGGCTCCGGATCCTGGTGTCCTTCACCTTGTCCGACAGCTCGATCAGGGCGGGCAGCAGGTCCTGGGGTACGTCGCTGGAGATGGCCCGCTTGGTGGCCGCGGCCAGCTTCTCGAAGCTCTTGAGCACGGTCATCGGATCGGCCTGCTTGGCGACCGCGTTGAGCAGGCACTTCTGGCGGCCCATGCGGACGTAGTCGTCGCTGTCGGTGCGGGAGCGGCCGTACCAGAGGGCCTCCTCGCCGGACAGTTTGCGGGTGCCGGCGGGCAGCAGGCCCTCGCGGTACTTGCCGTACACGATGGGGTCCTTGACGGTGACCCGGACGCCGCCCATCGCGTCGACGATCTCGGCGAAGCCCTTCATGTCGACCATGGCGTAGTAGCTGACCGGGATGCCGAGGATGTCGCTGACGGTGCGCTTGAGCAGCGACGGGCCGCGCTTGCCCTTGCCCACGCCGGGCACCACCTCCGGGTGGTCCTCGGCGTACTGGAAGATCTCGTTGAGCAGGCCGGGGGTGCTGGGGCCGTCACCGGTGAAGCCGAAGGGGAAGCGGCTCCTGGCCGGGCCGTGCGGAAGCTGGACCTTCTGCAGGTTGCGCGGCAGGCCGAACAGGGTGGTGGCGCCGGTCTCGGTGTCCACGCTGGCCACGGTCATGCTGTCGGTGCGCACGCCGGGGCGGCCGGGGGCGGCGTCCGCGCCGATCAGCAGGAAGTTGACGCGCTTCGCGCCGTTCCACGGGTCCTGGGCGACGACGGGGGCGCTGCTGGTGGTGGTGGCGAAGACATGGCTGACGACGTCGCGGGACAGGTAGGCCATGCGGGTGGCGTACGCGGTGGGGGCCAGGACGAGCGCGCAGAGGGCGGCCGCGAGCGTGGTGGTCAGGAAACGTCCGGCGGTGTCGGAGGAGTCGGGACGGACGAGCAGGAACGACCGGATGATCACCGCGGTCCACGCCAGCGCGATCCCGACCAGCGCCACGGTGAGCACCGTGAGCCAGCCGGGCTGGACCGCCAGCGACAGCAGCCGGGTGCTGAACGCGGTGAACACCGTCAGGACGCCGGCGAGCATCAGCACGTAGGCCGCCATGAGGGCGATGCCCATCCGGTGACGGTGGGTGGCCAGGTGCGCCACCCCCCACAGCGCGGCCGACGCCACCGTCAGCGCGATGCTCGCTCCTAGGCCGAATTCGCGTTGTTTCCCTGTCATGCCTGGTCAAACCCCCAATGCCAGCCCATCCAAGTCACCATAGTTATTGCGTTGCGGGCCAATTGAGGGTGAAGGGGAAGTGTTTGCTCAATTCCCGGTCAAGACCCTCTTGAGATATAACGTGAGAGTGAGCACTCGACACGGTAGCTACGGATTCGACGCACCGTGGGCCCTCGGCGGACTGCTCTTCGGGGCGATCGTCCTGCTGGCTCTCGCGGCGCTCTCCTTCGTGCTGGACATCCCCGCCGCCGGGATCGCCTTCGCCTTCGGCGGGCTCTACACGCTGGCCAGCGCGGCCAGCTACCTCTACACCACGCGCCGCGGCAAGTTCGCCGTCTGGGCCGAGCTGCTGGAGCCGCTCGAAGGCGGTGAGCGGGTGCTCGACCTCGGCTGCGGACGCGGCGCGGTGCTGCTGGCCGCCGCCGCCCGGCTCACCTCCGGACGGGCGGCCGGCGTCGACCTGTGGAGCTCGAAGGACCAGTCGGGCAACGCCGCGGCCGTCACCCTGGCCAACGCCGCGGCCGAAGGCGTCGCCGACCGGGTCGAGCTGGTCACGGGCGACATGCGCGACCTGCCGTTCGAGGACGGCGCGTTCGACGTCGTCGTGTCGAGCCTGGCGATCCACAACATCCCCTCCGCCGAAGGCCGCCGGCGGGCGATCACGGAGGCCCATCGGGTGCTGCGGCCCGGCGGGCTCATGCTGATCGCCGACTTCCGGTACGCGCCCGATTACGAGGACGCCCTGCGCGACCTGGGCGTGATCGACATCCGCCGGCGCGACCTGGGCGCCCGTCTGTGGTACGGCGGCCCCTGGTTCGGCACCACCCTGGTCGAGGCCAGAAAACCTGCCCTGTAGGGAACGTTTGCCATCCGTTTACCGGGTACCCAAGTGCCCTTATGAGCGACGTGGATACCGGCACCGTAACTACCAAGGTGCCCGCACGGCTGGACCGGCTGCCGTGGTCCCGCTGGCACTGGATGATCGTCATCGGCCTCGGCACGGTATGGGTGCTCGACGGGCTGGAGGTCACCATCGTCGGCAACCTGTCCGGGCAGCTCGCCAAGCCCGGCAGCGGCCTGGACATCACCCAGGCGCAGGTCGCCGGCCTCGCCGCGGCCCTCTACGTGGCCGGGGCCTGCGTGGGGGCGCTGTTCTTCGGCTGGCTGACCGACAGGTTCGGCAGGAAGAAGCTGTTCCTGCTGACGCTCGTGGTCTACCTCGCGGCGACGCTGATGACCGCCCTGTCCTTCGACGCGTGGTGGTTCTTCCTGTTCCGCTTCATGACCGGTTTCGGCATCGGCGGCGAGTACGCGGCCATCAACTCGGCCATCGACGAGCTGATCCCGAGCCACCACCGGGGACGCATCGACATCATCATCAACGGCAGCTACTGGCTCGGCGCGGCGGGCGGCGCCCTGCTGACCGTGCCGCTGCTGAACGACCTGCCGGTCAACATCGGCTGGCGGGTGGCGTTCGGGCTGGGGGTGGTGCTCGGCCTGGCCATCCTCCTGGTGCGCAGGAACGTGCCGGAGAGCCCGCGCTGGCTGTTCATCCACGGCCGCGACCGCGAGGCCGAGCAGATCGTGGACGACATCGAACGTCAGATCGGCCGGGACCTGCCCGAGCCGCAGGAGTCGATGACCATCCACCAGCGCAGGTCGATCGGCTTCCTGAAGATCGCGCACACGATGGTCGCGCTCTATCCCAAGCGCACGGTCCTCGGGTTGTCGCTCTTCATCGGCCAGGCGTTCCTCTACAACGCGATCACCTTCGGGTACGCCCAGATCCTGACCACGTTCTTCAAGATCGACTCGCACACGGGCTACTACTTCGCGATCATCGCGGTCGGCAACTTCCTCGGCCCGCTGCTGCTCGGCAGGCTCTTCGACACCGTCGGCCGGGTCCCCATGATCTCGGCGACCTACATCGGCTCCGGGGTGCTGCTGCTCGGCACCGCCTGGCTGTTCAACCAGGGCGCGCTGACCGCGATGACGCTGACCCTCTGCTGGTCCGTGGTGCTCTTCGTGGCCTCGGCGGGGGCCAGCGCGGCGTACCTGACGGTGAGCGAGATCTTCCCCATGGAGACCAGGGCGATGGCCATCGCCTTCTTCTTCGCGATCGGCACGGCCGCCGGCGGCATCGCCGGCCCGCTCGTGTTCGCCTCGCTGGTCGAGAGCGGTGCGCCGGGCGACACGGCGCTGGCGTTCTCGATCGGCGCGATCGTGATGATCGTCGCGGGGCTGGTCGAGCTGGCCTTCGGGGTCAAGGCCGAGCGCAAGGGGCTGGAGGAGATCGCCGCGCCGCTCACCGCCGCGCGGGCCGCATGACCCGCAGCACCTGGGTGCTGTCGGCCAGGTACAGGTGCGGCACGTCCACGAACACCCGCATCGGCCCGCGGTCCAGTTCCAGGTCGCGGGCCATGGTCGCGTGCACCTCGGCGAGCGGCAGGTAGTTGAGGTAGCTGGTGAAGGCGTTCTGGGAGCGGAAGGTCGCGGTCATGGCGAGCGCGCCGTCCCGGATCCGGAACGCCACGCCGATCAGGCAGGGCACCGCGTCGTACGGCTCGCCGGGGATGGTCAGCGAGATCCACGCGCTCTTGCTGTACGGCTTGACCCGCAGCAGGTCGGCCGCCCAGGCGAGCTGCCCCCTGATCCGGGCGCCGTAGCTGTACTTGAACGGCGGCACGATCACGTCCTCGCTGAACTTCCTGCTGTACAGGGCCAGCCGCTCCGCGTCGCCGTACCGCGCGATGATCGGGTCGTCGCCCCGCACCTCGGCGATCTCGAACAGCACGGACGGCGCCTCGATCACGGGGCCGCGGTCGTCGTCGGCGAGTGTGCCCGCCGTCCAGACATGTCGCATCATCCACATCCACGCCTCCCCACATGACGCCCATGACGCAGGGCCGGGCATTCAGGTCTCCTGATCCGGGAACTCGTAGGGGTCGCGCGGGAGCCGGCGCCGCCTGGTCACGTTGCAGCGCACGTAGTAGACGGCGTAGTGGACCAGCGTGACGAGGAGGATGCCGAAGGTGAGCAGGAGCAGGTTGGGCGCCTGCCCGCACAGGCCGGTGAGGCCCACCGTCAGGTAGGCCGAGTTCGCCAGCGCCAGCGTGGTCACGTTGATGCCGGGCCAGGCCAGCGGCGCGTACGTCTCCGGGAAGCGGGGGTCGATCGGCAGGTTCGGGCTCCAGCCGAGCCGGTCCTTGAGCCTGGTGGCGTACAGCAGGCGGAAGTTGTTGATCGCGCGGGCCGTCCTGGCGTGCGCGCGGACCGCCTCGATCAGCCGCAGGAACGGCAGCACGCTGAGCACCCCGAACGCCGTGACCAGGGCGAACAGGTACCACGGCACGCGCTGCCACTCCGTGAGGCTCTGCGGGTCCACCACCTTGGCGCTGGTCAGGGCGATGGCCGCGAGGAACGGCCCCGACAACAGGCTCATGGCGAGCCTGGTCATCTTCAGCCGTTCTTCCTTCGCGGCCAGGTGGACCGCGTAGATGCCGGTGAAGTCCACGGCGGCGAGCTGGAGGAAGTGACTGGACTCAAGCCCGTCGTCCCGGATCATCATGCGAGGGGGGATCTTTCGCATGTGCGCTCCTGTAGTGCGTGACTCCAGTATTAGCGCGATTCGCCGGGTTGTGGAGGCGATTCCTACCAATTGTTCCAACAAATCTCAACTGACGCCCGTCAACTGCGACGACACCCCCGCGACGTGGTCGATGTAGGCCGTCGGGAGGCCGTACAGCAGGGCCGCGATCTCCCTGTCGTGGATCACCGGGAGGGCGGCCAGCGCGTCCGAGGCCAGGCCCCGGCAGAACTCCAGCGTGTTGGGCACCAGGTCGCCCGCGCGCAGCCGGCGCAGCGCCTCGTCCACCTGCTCGTCGCTCATGTCGCGGCCGAGCAGGTCGCCGAGATCGGCGCCGGACAGGAGCAGCGGCAGGCTGTAGACGCCCTGCCGCAGGTCGTTGCCGGCCGGCTTGCCGAGCTGGGCGCTGGAGGCGGTCAGGTCGAGCAGGTCGTCCAGCACCTGGAAGATCAGCCCGAACTTCTCGCCGTACGCCGCCACGCGCGCCCGGTCCTCGGTCGAAGCCCGCGCGCAGACGGCCGCCACCAGGCAGCCGGCCCGGAACAGCGCGGCGGTCTTGCCGGTGATCGAACGCAGCGCGCTCTCCCTGGTCCTGGCCGGGTTGAACAGGTCGCTCGTCTCCAGGTACTGGCCCTCGGCCAGCTCCACCACGGTGGCCGCGAGCACCTCGGCGACCGGCCTGGACACCGCGGTGATGGCCGCCAGACCCGCCCTGGCCAGCATGAAGTCGCCGATCACCAGGGCCTTGCCCTCGCCCAGCTCGGCGTTGAGCGTACGGGTGCCGCGCCGCTCGGTCGCCCGGTCCATGAGGTCGTCGTGCACGAGCGAGCCGGCGTGGATCAGCTCCACGCACGCGGCGGCCGTGATCACCCGGCGGTCGGGGGCCTTGCCCAGGGCGAGCGAGGTCGCCAGCGTCAGCGCCGGACGCCACCGCTTGCCTCCGGCGCTGACGATCCGCCCGGCGCCCGCGTTGATCCCCGGCAGCGCGGACGAGCCGCTGAGCCGCCTGATCCTGGCCTCGACCTTGCGCAGACCCTGGCTGACGGCGGGGCTGTTCACGAGTTGCTCCATGGGGCCAAGCCTGCTCCCGCGCCGCTGTGCCCCTCCTGAGAGACGCTGAGGACGCTCTCAGCCCTTGACCCTGACATCGTGCGAGCGGGTACGACAGGATGTCCCCCGGGCTTAGGAGGACATCATGGGAATGGCGGAGCGGGTCGAGGCGGTCCTGAAGGCCGGCACGGCGCCCAATCTGCACGCGGTCGTGGTCATGCGGGGCGGCGAGGTCGTCGTCGAGCACTACGGCGCGGGCGTCGACCAGCGGATCACCGAGGAGCCCCGGCACGTCGTGTTCGACCGCGACACGCCGCACGACGTGCGGTCGGTCACCAAGAGCGTGGTCGCGCTGCTGTACGGCGTGGCCCTGCGCGACGGGCTGGTGCCGCCGCCGGACGCCAGGCTGGTGGAGCAGTTCCCCGAATATCCGGACCTGGTGGCTGATCCGGGCCGGGCGCATCTCACCGTCGCGCACGCGCTCACCATGACGCTCGGGATCGACTGGAACGAGGACCTGCCGTACACGAGCCCGGCCAACAGCGAGATCGCGATGGAGCTCGCTCCTGACCGGTACCGGTTCATCCTGGAACGTCCGGTGGTCGAGGAGGCCGGGAAGCGGTGGCGGTACTGCGGCGGCGCCTCGGCCCTGCTCGGCGGGCTCATCGCGCGGGGCGCCGGCGAACCGCTGGCGGAGTACGCCGCCAAGGCGCTGTTCGAGCCGCTGGGCATCACCAGGACCGAGTGGGTCAAGGGCACGGACGGCGTGGCGATGGCCGCGGCCGGGCTGCGGCTGCGGCCCCTCGACCTGGCCGCGCTCGGCCGGCTGGTGCTCGGCGGCGGGCTGGGCATCGTCCCCGAGCAGTGGGTGCGCGAGATGACGCGGCCCCGCGTCGTCATCGACGGCGACTTCCGCTACGGCTACCAGTGGTACGTGAGCACCGGCGACCGGCCGTGGACCGAGGCGATCGGGAACGGCGGCCAGCGGCTGCTCGTGCTGCCCGGCGAGGAGCTGGTCGTCGCGGTGACGGCCGGCGACTACAACGCCGAGCAGGTCAGCGCCACGGCCGTGCTGGACGCCGTCCTCGACCGCTGAGCCGCTCACGGCACCAGCAGGACGCGGCCCGTGACCGCGCGCGACTCCAGGAGGCGGTGGGCCTTCGCCGCCTCGGCCAGCGGCAGGGTCTCGTGGACGACGGCGCGGCTGCGTCCTGAGCCGAGCCGGGCCAGCATCTCGGGATAGTGAGTGCCGAACACCTGGCCGGCCCAGCCGGGGCCGCCGCAGCCGACGACGGTCACGCCGCGTTCCATCAGGTCGGCGGCCGTGACGGCGGCGGGTTCGCCGCTCAGCATGCCGTAGAACAACATCCGCCCGGTGCCGGGCACGAGCCGGTCGAGCACCCGCCGGGCCGACGCGCCGCCGATCGACTCGAAGGCCACGTCGACGTCCGGCAGCGCGTCCGGCCAGCTCGGGTCGCCGTGGTCCAGGGCCTGGTCGGCGCCCAGATCGAGGGCCCGCTGCCGCTTGGCCGGCGAGCCCGCGGTGGCGATCACCCGGGCCGCCCCGAACTCCTTGGCGTGCGCGACCAGGTAGCCGCCGATCGTACTGGCACCCGCCTCGACCAGCACGGTCTCCCCGCCGCCGAGCCGCGCCCGGTGCAGCAGGGCGAGGGCGATCGCGCCGGGCGCGGCCCCGGCCAGGGCCGCCAGGGGCGGCACGTCCTCGGGGACGGGGCAGGTCAGGGCGGCGGGCATGGCCACGTACTCGGCGTAGGCGCCCAGCCCGCCGGTCACCCCCACGCGTACGGTGCCGAGCAGGCCGTCGTCCACGCCCTCGCCGGTCTCGACGACCTCGCCGACCGCTTCCGCGCCGGGCACGACGGGCAGCGGCAGCGGGAACGGCAGCGCGCCCGAGCGGATCTGCGTCTCGGCGTAGCTGACGCCGATCGCCTGTGCGCGGAGGAGGACCTGGCCCGCCTCGGGGCGCGGGCGGGGCAGGTCCACCGGCCGCAGGGTCTCGGGGCCGCCGAGGGCGTCGAGCTGGATGGCGCGCATGGTTGTTCCCGTCTGTATCTGAACCGTTGGTCCAGTTAATATATGGACCGCTGGTCAAGTTTGTCTATGGGCAACAATGACCGGATGGAACGTCAAGAGCGGGCCGACGCCGCGCGCAACAGGCGGGCGATCCTGCGGGCGGCGGAGGAACTGCTCCGCCGCCACCCGCCCGAGCAGGTCTCCGTCGAGCGGGTGGCGGTGGCCGCCGGCGTGGGCAAGGGGACGGTGTTCCACCGGTTCGGCAGCCGTACCGGGCTGATGCGCGAGCTGATGAGCGAGCGGGCCCGCGAGCTGGACAAGGCGGTGGCCGAGGGGCCGCCGCCGCTCGGCCCCGGAGCGCCGCCCGTCGAGCGGCTGGTCGCCTTCCTGGGCGCGGTGGCCGAGCTGGCGGCGCGCAACGGCAACCTGGTGGCCGCGCACGAGCACGCGGTCGCGACCAGCAGATCCGAGCCCCGGGAGACCAACCCGATCTACACCGGCTGGCACCGGCACGTCACCGCCCTGATCACGGAGGGCCGCCCCGACGTGGACGCGGACGAGATCGCGCACCTGCTGCTCGGGTCCCTGCACATGGAGCCGATCGCGAGCCGGTTGCGGGCGGGGGACAGCGCGCGGCTCGCCCGCAGTTTCGCCGCCCTCGCCGAGGGCCTGCTCGGCAGGCCCGCCCCTTAGCCCGGAGGACCGGCGGGTACGGACGTCAGAGGGGGAGGGTGGTGGCGGCGGTGTGGAAGGCGGCGACGGCCGCGCGGACCGCCGGATGGTCGCCGTAGCCGCGGCGGAAGGCCGCCCGCGTGCGGCGGCTCAGGGGCAGGCGGGTCAGCGAGACGCCGTCCGGCGGGGTGAGCGCCGCCAGCCTGGGTACGAGCGCGACGCCCTGACCGGCGGCGGCGAAGGCGAGCACGGTGTCGAAGTCGTCGATGTGATGCCGGACCTTGGGCTCGAACCCGGCCGCCTGGCAGGCCCTGATCGCCATGGTGTGGCAGAGCGTGCCCGGCTTGCCGGTGATCCACGGGTCGTCGCGGGCGTCGAGGACGCGGGCCCGGTCGGTCAGGTACATCGGCTCGGTGAACAGCGGCTCGGTCTCGATGGAGGCGTCGGTGACCGGGGGCACGAAGTCGTACTCGTGCACGAGGGCGACGTCGAGCTCGCCCGCGCGCAGCGCCGCCGAGACGTCGGCGGGGTCGATCTCGGCCACCATCGGCTCCAGCCCGGGACAGTCCGCGGCCAGGCGGGCGAGCGCAGGGGGCAGCAGCACGCGGGTGGCCGTCGGGAACGCGCCGATCCGCAGGGGCCCCGACGGCCCGCCCCGGGCCGCGGCGAGCGCGGCCGAGGCGCGTTCGAGCTGTTCCAGGACGGCCTGCGCGTGCTCGACCAGCAGCAGCCCGGCCGGGGTGAGCGTGACCGTGCGCCCGGTGCGTTCCAGCAGCGGCACGCCCGCCTCCCGTTCCAGGGCGCTGAGCTGCTGCGAGACCGCCGAGGGGGTGAAGGTGACCGCCTCGGCCACGGCGGTGATCGTGCCGCGCCTGGCCAGCTCGCGGAGCAGGTGGAGCTTGCGTGGGTCGAGCATAAGTCCATCTTAAGCTCGAACGAAGAAATCCGAACTGGACCTAACAGGTCTGCGGGCGGCAGGCTCGAAGCATGCTGAGAGGAATCCACGTACCGCTGGTCACGCCGTTCACGTCGTCGGGGGAGGTGGCCGCCGACGCGGTCGAGAAGCTCGCCCGGCAGATGCTCGACGAGGGCGCGGCCGGTCTGGTGGCGCTGGGGACGACGGCCGAGGTGGCCGCCCTCGACCCCGGCGAGCGGGCCCTGGTGGTCGAGACCTGCGTACGCGTGTGCGCCGAGCGCCGGGCGCTGCTGACCGTCGGCGTGACCGGGAACGACACCCGCACGACCGCCGCGGCGCTGCGCGAGCTGCCCGCCGGGGTGGACGCGGCCCTGGTGACCGTGCCGTACTTCCTGCGGCCCGGCGAGCGCGGCGTGATCGCGCACTTCGAGGCGCTGGCCGAGGCGTCACCCGTGCCGCTGGTGATCTACCACATCCCCTACCGGACCGGGCAGGCCGTGGGCGCCGCGACGCTGCGGGCCGTCGGGGAGCACCCGAACATCGCGGGCGTCAAGTACGCCGCCGGCGGCATCGACCAGGACACGGTGGACCTGCTCGCGGACCTGCCCGACGGCTTCGAGGTGCTGGGCGGCGACGACGCGTTCGTCTCGCCGCTGCTCGCGCTCGGCGCCACCGGCGGCATCCTGGCCTCGGCGCACGTGCTGACCAGGAGCTTCGTCGAGCTGGTCGACGCCTGGCTAGCGGGTGACGTGGCCACCGCGCGTCCGCTCGGGCACCGGCTGGCCCAGGTCTCCCGCGCGCTCTTCGCCGAGCCCAACCCGACCGTGATCAAGGGCGTCCTGCACGCCAGGGGCCTGATCCCGACGCCGGACGTGCGGCTGCCGCTGCTGCCCGCCTCCGCCGCCGCGGTGTCACAGGCCGACCTGGTGGCGGTACATCCAGGCCAGTGACTCCTGGCTCGCGCCGCGCTTCAGGAACATCGGCAGCATCAGGTCGCGGAAGACCCGGGCGACCGGGCCCGCGGCCTTGCTGTTGCTGATCGTCCTGGAGTAGGCGACCACCCGCTCGACCCTCGGCCGCCGCTCGGCCTCGAACCGCTCGAACGCCGCGCGGTGGTCCTTCGCCTCGCGCAGGCACCTGGCCAGCACGACCGCGTCCTCGACGGCCAGCGAGGCGCCCTGGCCGGAGCTGGGCGAGGTGGCGTGGGCGGCGTCCCCGGTGAGCAGGACGCGGCCCCGGTGCCAGACGGGCACCGGCGGCAGGTCGTACACCGGCAGCGCCGGGCCCACGGGGCCGCGGCGGACGAGGTCGGCCGAGGGGTTCGCGTCCCCCTCGAACGCCGCCGCCAGGACGGGCCGCCAGTCGGCGGGCACGTCGCCGAGCCGTCTGGGCAGGTTCGCGAACCACCACATGTCGCCCGACTCGGTCACCGTGCAGCCGAAGAAGGCCCGCTTGCCGAAGACCATGTCGTAGACGCCGGGCTCGCCGCCGAACCCGCCGAATTCGTTGCGCGCGGTGTTCCTGACGATGCCGCCGAAGCTGTACAGGCCGCTGTAGCGCGGGCCGGGCGCGCCGGGGTCGAGCAGCGAACGGGTGCGCGAGTGCACGCCGTCGCAGGCGATCAGCAGGTCGCCGGCGGCCGAGGCGCCGTCCTCGAAGGTCGCCACGACCTGGTCGCCGGTGTCGTCGTAGGAGACCAGGCGCCGGCCGTAGGCGATGGGGATGCCGCGCCGGGCGGCCTCGTCGCGCAGGGCGCCGTAGAGGTCGGAGCGGAGCACGGTGTGGCTGACCGTGCCGTCGTCGAGGCGCAGGCCGTTGGCCACCTCGCCGAGGCGCTTGCCGGTGCCGCTCCACATGACCATGCGCGGGGTGGGGATGGCCGACGACAGCACCTCGCGGTGGACGCCGAGCACGCGCAGGGCGGCCAGGCCGTTGGAGGCGAGGTTGAGGAACGAGCCGACGTTCTCGGCGCCCCGCGGGTACGCCTCGTGGATCTCGGCGTCGATGCCGGCCGCCTGAAGGGCCATCGCCGTGACGGGCCCGCCGATCCCGCAGCCTATGATCAGAGCCTTCATGCTGGTATCCTTTCGTTCGACCGAACGAAATATATGAGCGCGGGTGGCGGGATGTCCAGGGATATTTCGGAGCATCGAAAGAAATTGTTGGACGAACTGGTCGAGGCGGGCCGGGAGAGCAGCAACGCCGCGGTCATGTACCACAGCGCCATGGGCGAGCGGCTGGGCCTGGGGATGACCGAGGAGAAGACGCTCGACCTGCTCCAGCGCCTCGGGCCGCTGACCGCCGGGGAGCTGTCCCAGCACACGGGCCTCGCCCCGGCCTCCGTCAGCGGGCTGATCGACCGGCTGGAGGCCAAATGGCTGGTCCGCAGGGTGCGCGACACCAAAGACCGCCGCCGGGTCATCGTCGAGATCAACTGGGAGCGGCTGGCCGGCTTCGGCGAGCTGTTCGAGCCGTTCGTGGCCGCCATGTCCGGCCTGTACGACCGCTACACCGACGAGGAGCTGGCCCTGATCGTCGACTTCCTCCGGCGGTCCACGGCCCTGCAACGGGAGGCCACCACGTCGCTGCGCACCGAATAAAGGGCTGTACACAATCCCGCTTATGGGCTACGGTGTCCGCCGATATGGGTTACTGCTTCCTGTGATTCTCACGCCCGAGGCGCATACGCGTTGAGCCGACCGCTCCGCCGCGCCTCGTACCGGTCATGTCCGCGTTGAGACAAGGAAGTGGAGCCTCTATGCGTACCGCTGCCCAATTGGCACTGAACGAGATCACCAAGCGTTACGACACCCGAATCGTCCTGGACCGGGTGTCGCTCACCGTCCGGCCCGGCGAGAAGGCCGGGGTGATCGGCGACAACGGCTCGGGCAAGTCCACGCTGCTCAGGCTCATGGCGGGCGTCGAGCGTCCGGACAACGGCGAGCTGACCGTGGTCGCGCCCGGCGGCGTGGGGCACCTGCCGCAGTCGCTGGAGCTGCCGCCGCACGCCACCGTGGCCGACGTCGTCGATCTGGCCCTGGCCGAGCTGCGCGAGATCGAGGCGCGCATGCGCGCGCTCGCCGGCACCGACCTGGACGCCTACGCCGCCGCCGTCGCCGAGTTCGAGGCGCGCGGCGGCTACGAGGCCGACACCCGGGTGGACGTCGCGCTGCACGGCCTGGGCCTGCCCGGCCTGGACCGGGACCGTCCGGTCGCGACGATGTCGGGCGGCGAGCGGTCCAGGCTCGCCCTGGCCGCGACGCTGGCCGCCGCGCCTGAGCTGCTGCTGCTCGACGAGCCGACCAACGACCTGGACGACCAGGCCGTCGCCTGGCTCGAACAGCACCTGCGCGAGCACCGCGGCACGGTCGTCGCGATCAGCCACGACCGGACGTTCCTCGACCGGGTCACCACGGTGATCCTGGAGGTCTCCGACGGGCGGGTGCGCCGCTACGGCGACGGCTACTCGGGCTACCTCGCGGCCAAGGCCGCCGAACGGGCCGCGCACGTGCGGGCCCACGAGGAGTGGCGGTCCGAGCTGGCCCGGCACGCCGGGCTGGTGGCGGCCAACGCGGGGCGGATGGCGGCCATCCCGCGCGGGATGGTCCAGGCCGGGATGGGCACCGGCGCGTGGCGGGCGCGGTCGCGTACGCACGGCGCCGCCGGGCGCGTCCGGCAGTCGCGGGCGCGGATGCGATGGCTCGAAGAGCACGCGGTGCCGCCGCCCCCGGTGCCGCTCCGCTTCACCGCCGCCATCACCACCCCGCCCCCCGCCGACGTGCTCCTCCCGGAACGTCCCGACGTGGTCGTCCCGGCCGACGTGCGTCTGCCGGAACGCCTCCACGGCGTGGGCGAGGCGGGCGGGGCGGGGTGGCGGTCCATGGTGGTCGTGCTCGACGGGGTGCGGGTGGCGGGGCGGCTGCGGATCGACGGGCTCGCCGTACGGCGGGGGGAGCGGCTGCTCGTCACCGGGCCGAACGGCGCGGGCAAGACCACGCTCATGCGGGTGCTGGCCGGCGAGCTGCGTCCCGACGAGGGGACCGTACGCCGGACCGGACGGGCCGGTCTGCTGCGTCAGGAGGACCGGGCGGCCCGGCTGGACCGTACCGTCCTCGCGGCCTTCGCCGAGGGACGGACGGGCAGCCTCGACGAGCACGCCGACCGGCTGCTCGGCCTGGGCCTGTTCCGGCCGGACGACCTGCGGCGGCGGCTGGCCGACCTCTCGTACGGACAGCGCCGCCGGGTCGAGCTGGCCCGCCTGGTCACGGAACCGGTGGACCTGCTGCTGCTCGACGAGCCGACCAACCACCTGTCGCCGATGCTGGTGGAGCAGCTTGAGGAGGCGCTGGCCCACTACGAGGGCGCGCTGGTGGTCGTCACCCACGACCGCCGCCTGCGCGCCGCCTTCACCGGCACCCACCTGGAGCTCGCACCCGCCCGGCCCAGCGAGCGGGCCCGCTGACAGCCGGGCCCGCTCCCCTCAGGGACCGGCCCGCTGAGGGCCGGGCCGCTCCGCTCCGCTCAGGGGCCGGCCCCTGACGGCTGCGGTCAGCGGTCCGACTCCCTGATGGCCGTGCCCACCTCGCTCACCCGGTCGGCGAGGAGGCCGAGGGCGCCCACGGCCCTGGTCATCGGGTCGTCGCCGGCGCCGCCGAGCGCCCTGGCCCGGAGGAAGGCCGCCTTGATCTCCGCCCAGCGCGCCGCCTGGGCGGGGGTGAGGCGGCCGCGCAGCTCGGCCAGCTTGAGCAGGTTGGCCTCGGCGTCCTGGGTGAGGGTCTGCGCCTCGCCCAGGTAGTGGTCGTCGATCACCGCCTCCAGCTCCTCGTCGTTCATGGCGGGCACGATGCGCTCGGCCAGCTTGTTCATGTTCCGGTACGACCCCTGCAACCGGTACGGCGGCTCGGTCCTGGACGCCTCCGCCTGGGACGCCGACGCGATGTAGGCCGCGTTGTTGGCCAGCACCACCTCCTGCGCCCGCACCAGCTTGCCCAGCACGCCGAGCACCTGCTCCAGCTCGGCCTTGCCGTACGGGTGCCGGAGCTGGTCAGGCCGGACGGCCGGGTCCCCCTTGGCCAGGCGCACGAGGAGCTCGACGTCGGCCCGGTCGCGGCCCGAGAGGGGGGCGAGCACCGGGTTGGAGGTCAGCGCGTTGTCCACGTAGCTCAGCGCGAACAGCTCGTCCTTGCCGGAGAGCACGTCGCCCAGGTTCCACACGTCGGCCCGGTTGGCCAGCATGTCCGGGATGCGGAAGCGCTGCCCGGACTCGGTGTACGGGTTGCCCGCCATGCACACCGCGAAGCGCTTCCCGCGCAGGTCGTACGTGCGGGTCCGGCCGTTCCAGACGCCCTCGATGCGGCGCTGGGCGTCGCACAGCGAGATGAACTTCTGCAGCAGCTCCGGCGAGGTGTGCTGGATGTCGTCCAGGTAGAGCAGGGTGTTGTTGCCGCTCTCCAGCGCGAAGGAGATCTTCTCGACCTCCTGCCTGGCCGTGGCGTCGGGCGCGTCGGCCGGGTCGAGCGAGGTGACGCCGTGGCCGAGCGCCGGGCCGTTCACCTTGACGAAGACCAGGCCGAGGCGGCTGGCGACGTACTCCATCAGCGTGGTCTTGCCGTAGCCGGGCGGTGAGATGAGCAGCAGCAGGCCCATCTGGTCGGTGCGCTTGCCCGCGCCCGCCGCGCCGAGCTGCTTGGCCAGGTTGTCGCCGATCAGCGGCAGGTAGACCTCGTCCAGCAGCCGGTTGCGGACGAACGCGCTCATGACCTTGGGCCGGTACTCCTCCAGACGCAACCGGCGGCGTTCCTGCTCGATCAGCTCGTTGCGGCGGCGCTGGTAGGCCCGGTAGGCCGGGACCCGGTCCTGCCTGAAGGCGCGCGCCCTGGTCAGCAGCTCGTCGAGCCTGACCCGCAGCCTGCGGTCCTGCACGCGCGGATGCGCGCCGAGCAGCCCCTCGACGGTCTCCTCGACGGCGGCGCCGGAGTCGTGACGCGGCAGGTCGCACAGGAGCACGGCGACGGCCTCGGCCACCTCGGGACCCTGCCGGTAGGCGCCGATCCAGGCGTGGGCGAGCTGCAGCCGCTCGGGCAGGGGGAGCGCGGCCAGCTCCTCCTCGAACTCGCGCGTCCTGGCCGGGCCGAGCGCCTGCCTGAAGCCGTCGAGGAGGTCGCGCGCCGCCTTGCCGGTCACGAAGCCCGACGGCGTCGCGCCCAGCTCCTCGACCAGGTACTCACCGGCCAGCGCGGCCGTGCTCCGCCCGGTGTCCTGGCCGGTGTCCTGGCCGGGGGAGAAGGCGGCGATCCGGCCGCCGAGCTCGGCGGCCAGCGCCTCCAGGGCGGGCGTCCGGCCGAAGACCGCGCGGGCGCGGACCAGGGAGGCGGCCCTGGTGGCCAATGTTTTACGTGAAACCTCGTCCGTGCCGAAGGCCCAGAAGAGCTGCGCCGCCGCGCGGGCCTCGGGCGGGTAGCGCAGCAGGCCGGCGCCCTCGCGCAGGCGGACCAGGCTCTCCAGGACGAGGATCGCGTCGTGGTCGTGCACGCCGCGCTCGTAGCCCTCGTCGTAGCGCTGCTCGGCGGCCTGGCGTACCAGGTCGGCCAGGGAAGCGCCGGGCTCCGCGGAGTCCAGGAGCGAGGCGGCCAGGTGCTCGGCCCGGTACATCTCCGGCGTCTCCGACACCAGCAGCTGCTCCCAGAACGGCCGCGTGTCCGCGAACGACGCCGGCACGGGCGCGCGGTAGTCGGTGCCCGTGATCGCGAAGTGCATCTCGCCGTCGTGCGGGACCAGCGTCAGGTCGATCGGCTGGGTGTTGACGGCGAACAGGTGACGGCCGAGGCGCAGCGTCTCGCCGCCGTCGGTGAACAGGTCCAGCCGGTCCCGCAGGGCGCGGCCGGCCTCCTGCTGGGCCGCCTTGACCCGGCCGTCCAGCTCCTCGGCCCGGACGGCGTCGCCCAGGGAGCGCAGCTCGGCCGCCGCCGTACGGACCCTGCCGACCATCGGATCGGTGGCGAAGTACGTGTTGACCTCGTCCATCGACCCCAGGGACGCCAGCCGCCTGGTCACGCTGCCCAGGATGCGCTCGGCCGAGGCGAAGACCCGGTCGGCCCGCCGGGCCAGGCCGTCGAGCTGGGTCTGCTTCCTGGCCGAGAACGCCTCGTAGACCTCGTCCCGCTTGCCCGCGAGCTGGGCGGCGAAGTCGTCGAACTCGCCGAACCGCGCCTCCAGGTTCTCCACCTGGAGCATCAGGCGGCCGAGCTGCTCGTCGCACTTGTCCGGCGTGTCGGCCATCGCCAGCGCGCCCGAGACGGCCTGCCCGAACAGGGCGAACTCGGCGGCGAAGGCCGCGCGGCCCTCCGAGCCGAGCAGCTCGCGCCGCCGCCCGTCGAGCACGGCCCGCGCCCGGTTCACCCCGGCCAGCACCTCGGCGATCCGGCCCAGGATCGACGTGCGGACCGTGGCGTCGGCGATCTCCAGCGAGCCGACGACCTCCGTCACCACCTCCAGGCCCTCCGCCTGCTCGGCCAGCCGGTCGGCGACGGGCGCGGCCTCGGCCACGGTCGCGATCGCGGCGGCGTCGGCGGCCAGCCGTTCGACCGCCACATGGTAGGCGGTGAACGCCTCCGCGCCCTCCAGGAAGGCCACCGCGCGCCGGCCGGTCGCGGCCAGCTCCGCGGTCACGGCGGCGGACAGCTCGTCCAGGCGGGCGAGGTCCAGGTAGCGGACGTCGCGCAGGGTCACCAGGCGGCCCTGCTGCCTGCGCAGTCCGGCCAGCGTGGTGACCCAGGCGTCGGCCGTCGCGGGGGTGTCGGCGGCGGCCGCGCGTACCAGGTGGGCGGTCTCCTCGGCGGCCGCGGCCAGGGCGTCGGCGGCCTGGCGGGTGAGCTGCTCGACGTTCTCGTACTCGTCGAGCACCTGCTCGGCGGTGGCGCGCACGTCGGCGAGCGGCGCGGCGAGCCCGTGCTCGCCGAGCCAGTGGTAGGAGTCGGCGGCGCGGGTGCAGGCGGCGATCAGCGCCTCGAACGTGGCCTCCGACGCCGCCATCTCCTCGACCATGCGGGCCACGGACAGGCAGTCGGAGATGCCGCGCACCAGTTCGGCGTTGCCGATGCGCTCCAGGGGCCCGGTCCCGGCGGGCTGGGCGGCGGCGTAGGTGTCGGACACGTACGGCGTCTGCCACACCTGCATCGGGTGGACCCGGGTCGGCTCCTCGGAGAGGGCGCGGAAGACCACCATCGTGCCGTCGTCGAACAGGGAGTACCCGTG
This sequence comes from Nonomuraea sp. NPDC050227, assembly GCF_044459705.1. Taxonomy (NCBI): domain Bacteria; kingdom Bacillati; phylum Actinomycetota; class Actinomycetes; order Streptosporangiales; family Streptosporangiaceae; genus Nonomuraea; species Nonomuraea sp. NPDC050227. The sequence goes on from NZ_JBITJF010000001.1 coordinate 962,750, forward strand.
GCAGACGATGGGGTTGGCCACCTCCTTCCTGATCACGTTGTACGGCAGCAGCAACGAGCGGCCGTCGCCCCGGGCGTGGAAGACGTACAGGACGTCCTCGCCGTTGGGCGAGCGCACGACCCGCTCGAACTCCAGGTCCGCCACGTCCGTGTCGAAGGTCTTGCTGATCCCGGTGGCCAGGTAGTAGCCGCCCGGGAAGATCAGCCCCTGGTCCTCGGGCAGCCGCTGGCAGGACTGGCCGATGCCGTCGAGCCTGGTCACCGCCTTGGTACGGGTGTTGAACACCAGATGCCGCCAGTCCGGCTCCTTGTACGGCCTGATCCGCATGAGGGCGAGCGGCCCGACCCTGGCGTACTCGACGTCGGCGTCGGCCAGCGACTGGAGGCGTTCGGTGACCGGCTCGGAGTAGACGCCCGCGCCGGTCTCGGTGTTGTTCTCGACCTTGATGGTGAGGTCGCCGCCGATCGTCTCGACGAAGACCTCGCCCTCGATGGAGATGTGCGGATGGCGGCCGAGGACGTGGTCGTCGCGGGTGGTCGGCGTCCACTCGAAGTCGTGGGACGGCGGGAAGACGTGGTCCCGCTCCCCCCTGTTATCCAGATATTTCGGGACACCGCCGTTGCTGACCGTCCACCTGAGCACCCGCGTGTCCGCCGGGCCCGTCCGGAACACCGCCAGCAGCTTGCCCTCGACCCGGCGCAGCTGCTGGAGCCTGGTCTCCTTGTAGTACCGGTACAGCTCGGCGAAGTCCTTCCTGAACGCCGGCTCCTCCAGCGTCTCCAGCTTCCCCGTCTCGAACGTGAACGCGTCCCCGTCCCTGGTGAAGCGGTGCACGGCGAACACGTCGGCCACGGTCGTCTCCGGCTTGAGCCCGATGAAGACGTTGTAGCCGAACAACATCACCTCGCCCAGCGAGACGATGTCCCTCGGGACGCAGTTGTTCTCGGTCCTGATCCGCTCGGTGCCGAGCAGGCGCAGCTCCGCGCCGCCGAAGACGCGCAGCCGCTGCACGTTGACCTCCTCCGCCGCCACCGCGAGGGCCTTGGCCTGCGCCTGGAGACGGTTCCGCAGAACCTCGTAGGTCCCGGCTTCCAGCTCGGTGGTGCTCACGTCAGCCCTTCGCCGCCGCCAGCGCGGCCACGGGGGAGTCGGCCACGCCCAGCCGGCGCGCGGTCTCCAGCAGCTCGCCGAGCGCCGTCGACTGCGGGCCGCCGTCCTGGATGAGCCGCATGAGCAGGGCCGAGACGGTCAGGTTCTTGATGTCCTCGGTGCGCACCCCGCCGACCACGCTCGCGATGTCCGCCGCCAGGCTGGCCGTCCCGTTGAGGTACGGCGCCGCGAGGGCCCCCGCGACGTTCGAGTGGCCGACGAAGCCGTCCACCGCCTTGCCCGCGGTGATCGAGCCGACCACCTTGTCGAAGAACATCGTGTCGCCGCCGACGATGTCGATGTTGGCCTTGGCCAGGCCCGCCGCCAGCACGCTGGCCTGCGACTCGGCCACCTGGCGGGTGACGTCGATGTGCTTGAGCCTGATCTCCTTGTCGGCCTCCAGGCGCAGGCGGTACTCCTCGTGGCCCCGGCTGGCCTCGTCCAGGGCGGCCATCGCGGCGGCCTTCTGGGTCAGGCCCTCGGCCTCGGCCTTCAGCTTCTCGCCGATCGCGGTGGCGCCGGCCAGCGCCATGGCCTGCTCGCCCTCGGCCTGGGCCTTGAGCCGGTCGCCCTCGATCAGCGCCATGGCCCGCGCGCCCTCGGCCTCGGCCCGCAGCCTCTCGCCCAGGGACAGGGCCTCGGCGCGGCCGACCTTCTCGATGGCGTCCGCGTCGCGCTCCTTGACCTGCACCTGCGCCAGCCCGGCCGCGGCGGACTCGGCCTGCACGCCCTCCGCGAGCCGGATCTTGGCCCGCGCCTCCAGCTCCGCGGCCTGCTGCCGGGCCTCGGCCAGCACCAGCTCCTCGCGGGCCTTGAACTTCGAGGCCGCCTCCGCGGCCTCGGCCGCCTTGATGTCCTTGACCAGGTTCTCCTGCGCCTCGGCCTCGGCCGCGATGATCACCTGCTGACGGGTGCGCTCGGCCTCCTCGACCACCCGCAGCCGCTTGATGCTCTCCTCCTGCTCGGCCACCGTCTTGTCGACCGCGATGCGCTCCCTGATGACCTCGGCGATCGACCGCTTCTCGGTCTCGACCTCCTTGTCCTTGGCGATGCGCGACAGTTCGGTCTCCCGCTCGCGGGCGATGACCTCCAGCAGGCGGTCCTTCTCGATGCGCTCGCTCTCGATCGCGATCACCCGCTCGCGGTTCTTCTCGGCGACCGCCACCTCGCGGGCCTGGTTCTCCCGCTGCACGCCGATCTGCTCGTCGGTCTTGATGCCGGCCGTCTGCGCGCGCAGCCGCTCCTCGGCCTGCACGCGGGCGATCTCCGCCTCCTCGCGGGCCTTGACGGTCTCGATCTCGCGGCGCTGCTTGAGCTCGGCGTCGGCCTGGCGGCGCTGGAGCTCCAGGATGGCCTCGCGGGCGTCCACGTTCTGGCGGGTGATCTCCTTCTCCTCGGCCCGCTGGAACTCGTTGGTCCGTACGTGCTCCAGCGCGGTCAGCTCGGTGATCTTCCTGATGCCCTGGGCGTCCAGGATGTTGCTGGAGTCGAGCTGGGTGAGCGCGGTCTGCTCCAGGTAGTCGATGGCGGCGTCTTCGAGGCTGTAGCCGTTCAGGTCGGTGCCGATGAGCCGGATGATCTCGTCGCGGAACTCGTCCCGCTTGGTGTAGAGGTCGACGAAGTCGAGCTGCTTGCCGGCCGTCTTCAGCGCCTCGGAGAACTTGGCGCTGAACAGCTCCTGGAGGGTGTTCTCGTCGCTGGCCCGCGCGGTGCCGATGGCCTGGGCGACCTTGATGACGTCCTCGGCGGTCTTGTTCACCCGGACGAAGAACGTGATCTTGATGTCGGCCCTGATGTTGTCCCGGCAGATCAGCCCCTCACGGCCGGTACGCGTGATCTCGATGGTCTTCACCGAGATGTCCATGGTCTCGGCCTTGTGGACGACCGGCAGCACGATGGCGCCGGTGAACGTCACGTCCACCTTGTTGACCTTCGACACGATCAGCGCCTTGCCCTGTTCCACCTTGCGGAAAAGGCGGCCGATGATGACCAGCAGGCCAATCACGATGACCAGGACGACGGCGAGAAATACGCCGAAGCCCGTGGAGATGACGTCCATCAGAGCTCGCTTTCGTAGGGCATGACCCAGAAGAATTCGCCGTCTTTGTCGTATTCGAAGATGAGTGCTTTGTCGCCGCGGCCCAGGCGGTCCCGTCCGGTCGTCCGGACCTGGACGACCGCGGTCGAGCCGTCCTCGGCGGTGACCTCGGCCTGGCCGAATTCGGGGGTGGCGGCGCCGGTGCGGATGACGCACGGGCGGCCCACGAGGTCGCCGCGCGAGTGCTGCCCGCCGTCCTGGAAAGCCCTGCGCAGCGGCCCGATCAGGGCGCGCGTGGCGAGCCAGCCGCCCGCCGCCGCGGCGAAGGGCACGGCGGCCAGCGCGGCGTCCGGCAGCACCTGGCCGCCGATCAGACTCAGCAGCCACGCGACCGCCACCAGCAGGGAGATGACGATCCCGGCGGGGACGCCCCCGAATCCCAGCCATGGCGCGTCGTGGTCGAGGTCCAGCAGGCCCGCGATGACGGCCAGCCAATAAGCCAGGACCGCCGCGAGGAGAAAAGTGAAAATGACGGTCGGAAAGCCCAGAGCGGCGTGGAAGAACTCGGTCATCAGCCCTCGGTTTGCCCCATCCCCCGGTGTGTCCTGACGGACTATATACATATAAAGCGCGACTAAAGCGGAAAGTTCCCGACTTCATATCGAAAGTTAGCCGACTTGACCTCAAGGGCGGTTGAGGTAGCACGCTCGACGGCATGACTGACGTGATGAGGGCGGCGGCGTTCGCCGAGCCGGGCGGCCCCGAGGTGCTGAAGGTGATGGAGGTGCCCGCGCCGCAGGCGGGCCCGGGACAGGTGCGCGTCCGCGTGCGGGCGGCCGGCGTGCAGCCGTTCGACGCGGCCGTACGGGCGGGGTGGCTGCCGCCGTACATGGGGGACGTGCCCTGGCCGCGCATCCCGGGCAACGAGTTCGCCGGCGTGGTCGACCAGGTGGGCGACGGGGTCGCCGGGGTGTCGGCCGGGGACGAGGTGCTGGGCTTCTCGCGGCTGTTCGCCTACGCCGAGTACATCGTGGTCCCGGCGGCCGACGTGGCCCCCAAGCCCGCCGGGACGCCCTGGGAGGTGGCCGGCGGGCTGACCTCCGGCGTGCAGACGGCCGAGCTGGCCCTCGACGCCCTGGCGGTCGGCGCCGGCGAGACGCTGCTCGTGCACGGCGCGGCCGGGTCGGTGGGCACGGCGGCCGTGCAGATCGCCCGCATGCGCGGCGCCACGGTGATCGGCACCGCCCGCGAGGCCAACCACGACCACCTGCGCGACCTCGGCGCGATCCCGGTCGCCTACGGTGACGGGCTCGCCGACCGGGTGCGCGCGCTCGCCCCCGGCGGCGTGCACGCGGCCCTCGACGGCGCCGGCGGCCACGCCCTGGAGGTCTCGCTCGACCTGGTCGCCGACCGCGGGCGCATCGTCACGCTGGTCGAGCACGGCCGGGCGGCCGAGCTGGGCGTCAAGGTCGTCCAGGGCGAGCGCACGGCCGAACGGCTCGGCCGGTACGCCGCCCTGTACGCCGAGGGCCGCTTCGCCTTCCCGGTGCGGCGGACGTACCGGCTGGAGGAGGCCGCCGACGCCCACCGCGAGATCGAGACCGGCCACGGCCGGGGGAAGGTCGTCCTCGTGACGGACTAGAGGTCCGCCACAATCTCCGGGCGGGCCGGTTCGGGCGGCGTTCCTGTGGCGCCGGCCGAGCCGGCCCGCCTTCGCGGTTCAGACGGCGTTCTTGTGGCGCTGGTTGAACCGGCCCGCCTTCGCGCGGTTGCCGCACACCTCCATCGAGCACCACCTGCGGCTGCCGTTCTTGCTCACGTCGAGGAACCACAGGACACAGGCGGGGTTCGCGCACTTGCGCAGCCGTTCGGGACGTTCGCGCAGGAGCCGGACGAAGTCGGCGGCCGCCGTCCAGGCCGACTCCCAGGCCGGATCGCTCACCACGACGGTCTCGCGCGGCCCGTCGGCGTCCACCCGCGGCCTGGTCGAGCCCTCGGCGAGCACCGCGTTGAGCGCGTCGTGCCCCCGGCCTTCGAGCGAGCCGCGCAGCGCGTCCCGCGCCCGGACGAGCCGGTCGCGCACCCGCTCCAGATCGTCCTCGCCCGGCAGGCCGTGGTCGCCGAGCCAGGAGCGCACGCCTTCCAGGTCGTCGAACTGGTCGAGCAGGACGCCGTGCTCCACCCAGACGGTGTCGACCAGGTCGAGCGCCATGGGCTCGTCGCGAAGCGGCCGTATCCTCACTGCCTCTAACCCCCCAAAGCGATTTGACCGGTTACTGATCGCCATGCTATCACTTAACCAGCAAAACGGATTTAGCCGGTTATGGCTGGAGGATGAGATGACTGTTCGGTACCGCACCGCTGTGGTGGACGGCCTCGACGTGTTCTACCGGGAGGCCGGTGACCCGTCGGCGCCCACGCTGGTGCTGCTGCACGGGTTCCCGACCTCGTCGGTGGCCTACCAGGAGCTGATCGCCGACCTGGCGGACGAGTTCCATCTGATCGCGCCGGACTACCCGGGCTTCGGCCACAGCTCGGCCCCCGCGGCCGACGAGTGGGAGTACAGCTTCGACCACCTGGCCGACGTGGTGGACAGCCTCCTGGACACCCTGGGCGTCGCCAAGTACGCCCTCTACGTGCACGACTACGGCGCCCCCGTCGGCTTCCGGCTCGCCGTCCGGCACCCGGAGCGCATCACCGGCATCGTCACCCAGAACGGCAACGCGTACGAGGAGGGTCTGACGCCGTTCTGGGAGCCGCTGCGCAAGGCGTGGGCCGACCCCTCCGAGGAGAACACCTCCGCGCTGCTCGGCCTGCTCACCCCCGAGGCCACCCACTGGCAGTACACGCACGGCGTCCCCGACGCCGCCATGGTCAACCCCGACAAGGCGGCCCTCGACCAGGCTCGCCTCGACCGGCCCGGCAACCACGCCGTCCAGCTCGCCCTCTTCGTGGACTACGGCCGCAACCCTGGCCTCTACCCGCAGTGGCAGGAGTACCTGCGCACGCACCAGCCGCCGGTGCTGGCCGTGTGGGGGCGGCACGACGAGATCTTCGGCCCCGACGGCGCCCTCGCCTTCGACCGGGACACCAAGCGCGCCGAGATCCAGCTCATCGACGCTGGCCACTTCGCCCTTGAGACCCGTGGCCGGCAGATCGCCGCGCTGGTCCGCGACTTCCTCCGCCGCCTCTCCGACTGACGGGAGCCTCCGATGGCCCAGCCCCGCCGCCGCGGGAACACCACGGCCCGCCCCGGCCTGTCCGCCGCGGCCGTCCACGCGCACCGATCACTGAACTCCCGCCGCGCGCCCGCCCCCCACGGGCGCGCGGCGGGCCCGACGGCCGGGCCGCCGCCCACCCGGAGGTGGGGGCGGGCCGGGACGTCGGGGGCGCCCGCCCGGCCGTCCGGCAGGGCGGTGGCCCTGGCCACCGCGGCGGCGCTGGCCGGACTGTCGTCACTGGCCCTGCTGGCCGGCCTCACCGGCATGGAGCTGTTCGCGCTGCCGTTCGCCGCCACCGCCGGGATCGTGGCCCTGGCGCCCGCCGCGCCGTTCGCCCAGCCACGCAGCATCCTCCTCGGCCACCTGAGCGCCACCGCGCTCGCTCTGGCGCTCACCGCCCTCACCGGCCCCTCGGTGTGGACGGCGGTCGCCGCGGCGGCGCTCTCCACGGCCCCGATGCTGCTGCTGCGGGCCCCTCACCCGCCGGCCGGGGCCACGGCGGCGCTGATCGGGCTCACCGCCCCGGACCCGGTGTACCTGCTCGACCCGGTCCTGGTCGCGAGCGTCGTGGTGATCGCCGCCGGGGTGGCGCTCGGACGGCTGCTGCCGGGCCACAGATACCCCGCCTACTGGCGGTGACCCGTCACTGCCGGTGGCGCACGGCCTCGGCGATCACCAGGGCGACCTCGTTGAGTTCGTGCTCGCCGTCCTCGACGTCCCACAGGGCGTTCTGCAGGATCCGGCCGAGGGTCCAGCCGGCCGTCCTGGCGGGGTCGAGGCCCAGCCCGTCCACCATCAGGTCGAACCGCCGCAGCACGCCCCTGATCGGGTCGCCGGTGGCGACGACGGCGTCCCAGCGGTTGTCCAGGGCGGGCCACAGGTCGAACCCGGGGTCGCCGGCCAGCGGCTTGGGGTCGATGGCCAGCCACGGCTCCCGCTCGGCGGCCAGCACGTTGTCGTAGTGCAGGTCCCAGTGCAGCAGCCGGTCGCCCGGCTCGGCGACGAGCTCGGCGACCGCGTCGGCGCACCAGCGCAGCCAGTACCTGTCCTGCTCGCGGGGCAGCGCGGCCGTCGCGCGGTCGACGTCGGCCAGCATCTGCGCGGCGATGTCGCCCAACCGGCGCAGCCCCGGCGGGGCGGGGAGGGCGGTCAACCGGCCCAGCAGCCCGGTCAGGATCGTCAGCGCCTCGGTGTCGTCCGGGAGGGCCGACAGCGGGCGGCCGGAGTCGAGGCGTTCCAGCAGCAGGGTGCCGGTCTCGGGGTCGTCGTCGAGCAGCAGGACCGAGCCCTTCCCGGCCCACGTGCGCAGGCCGGGCGCCTCGGTGGCGTTCTCGTCGGTGACGGGCTGGAGCTTGAGCGCCGCCCTGGTGCCGTCCTCCCGTACGACGGGCAGCACGAGGGAGACCACGCCGTGCATGGGGCGGCCCTCGTCCAGCCGCAGCCCCCACTCCTCCAGGTAACGCTCGGCCAGCGCGGGCAGGCCGGCCGACCAGGCCCGCCCCCGCTCGCCGTCGATCTTCACATGTGATGCGGTCAACGCCTCGGGAACCATGATCCTCATCGCCCCAGTCTGCCTCCGGCCGGGGCGCCCGCGGCTAGAAGTGCCAGGGGAAGGGCGACCAGTCGGGCGCCCGCTTCTCCAGGAAGGAGTCGCGCCCCTCGGCCGCCTCGTCCGTCATGTACGCCAGCCGCGTGGCCTCGCCCGCGAACACCTGCTGCCCGACGAGCCCGTCGTCGATCATGTTGAAGGCGAACTTCAGCATGCGCTGCGCGGTGGGCGACTTGCCGTTGACCTTGCGGGCCCACTCCAGCGCCGTGGCCTCCAGCTCCGCGTGCGGGACGACGGCGTTGACCATGCCCATGCGGTGGGCGTCGGCCGCGCTGTAGGTGTCGCCCAGGAAGAAGATCTCGCGGGCGAACTTCTGCCCGACCTGCCGCGCCAGGTAGGCCGAGCCGAAGCCGCCGTCGAAGCTGGCCACGTCGGCGTCGGTCTGCTTGAAGCGGGCGTGCTCGGCGCTGGCCAGGGTGAGGTCGGCCACGACGTGGAGGCTGTGCCCGCCGCCCGCGGCCCAGCCGGGCACCACGCAGATCACGATCTTGGGCATGAAGCGGATCAGGCGCTGCACCTCCAGGATGTGCAGGCGCCCGGTGGCGGGGGTGCCGTCGGCGTACTGGTAGCCGTCTTTGCCCCTGATGCGCTGGTCGCCGCCGGAGCAGAAGGCCCACCCGCCGTCCTTGGGCGAGGGGCCGTTGCCCGTGAGCAGCACGCAGCCGACGTCGGTGGCCTGCCTGGCGTGGTCGAGCGCCCGGTAGAGCTCGTCGACCGTCTGGGGCCTGAAGGCGTTGCGCACTTCGGGCCGGTTGAACGCGACCCGCACCGTGCCCTGGTCGAGGGCCCGGTGGTAGGTGATGTCGGTGAAGTCGAAGCCCTCGACGACCTGCCACATCTTCGGATCGAACAGCTCGGAGACCATGGGGGCGAGCCTAACGGATCTGCCCCTCGGCCCACTCGGCCCACTCCTTCTGCACGGCGCCGAGCCGCAGGCCGTACTCCAGGGCGAGCCGGCCGTAGACCGACAGGTTGTCCTGGCCGCTCTCGACGAAGCCCTTGATGGCCTCCATGTGCTCCAGGTGCCTGCCCACCACCTCGGCCTGGCGGCGCAGGTAGGCGCGGGCCTGCTCGGGATCGACCTGGCCGAGGAAGAACACGCGCAGCAGCATGTCGCTGCGCCCGACCCTGACCGGCTCGACCTCGGTGATCCAGCGGCGCAGCTCGGCCCGGCCCTCCTGGGTGATCGCGTACTCCTTGCGGCCGCGGGGGCCCTCGGCCGCGACGCTCACGAGACCGGCGTCGGCCAGCTTGCCGAGCTCGGCGTAGAGCTGGCTCTGCGTGGCCGGCCAGACGTTGGACAATGAGACGTCGAAGGTCTTCAGCAGGTCGTAGCCGCTGGCCGGCCCCTCGGCGAGCAGACCAAGCACGGCGTGTCTCAAGCTCATATTCCTATATTGACATATCTCCACAGGAGGTTCTACATTCGACATGTCTACTTAGGAATGTCAAAGGAGTTGCGCGATGCGCGGTCTGCTCGGTTTCCTCCCCTGGGTCGTCTACGCGGTCATCGCCACCGGCGACGAGTGGCGCTGGGGCGCCATCACCGGCCTCGTGATCGCCCTCGCCCTCGTGGCCATCGACCGGCGGTCCGGCCGGGCCTGGGACGAGATCGTGATCGAGACGAGCGCCGCCGCCTTCTTCGCCCTGCTCACGGTGCTCTCCCTGGCGGCCCCGCACTCGCCGCTCACGCCGTACGGGCCCGCGCTGGTCAACGTCTGGCTGGCCGGCACCGCCTGGGGCTCGCTGGCCATCGGCAAGCCGTTCACGCTGGGCATCGCGCGCACGATGGCGCCGAAGGAGATCTGGGAGACCCAGGCGTTCCGCCGCGTCAACGTGGTGATCACGACGGTGTGGGCGGCGGCGTTCACGCTCGCCGCCGTCTCGCTGACGTTCGTGCTGGCCGCGGCCCCCCACGCCACCACGGTCGTCATCGCGATCAAGGTGCTCTCGTTCGTCGTCCCCGCCGTCTTCACCGCCCGTTACCCGAAGGTGGTCAGGCGCCGCGCCGAGGCCGCCGCTAAGTGACCTCCGCCCGCAGCTCGGCCAGGAGCTCCCCCTGGTCGGCCAGCATGTCGGTGAGGATGCGGCGGGCGGCCCCGAGCAGGTCTGCCAGCTCGGGAGTGGCCAGGGTGTAGACCACCGTGCTGCCTTCGCGGATTGCGCTCACGATCCCGGCCCTGCGCAGGACCGCCAGCTGTTGTGAGAGGCTCGACGCCTCGATGTCGATCTGGGCCAGCAGGTCCCTGACGGGCAGTGGACCTTCCTGGAGTAGCTCCAACACTCTGATGCGAGCGGGGTGGCCGAGCGTCCTGAAGAAGTCGGCCTTGGCCTGGTGGACCTCCACGTGCATATTGCAAGACTAATCGAGCGCAGTTGCATAATTCTTCAAGTCGTAACGTTGTTGGATAGCATGACAGCGGGGACTAGGGAGTAGCCATGGGCCGAGGAAGAGCCAAGGCGAAGCAGACGAAGGTCGCTCGCCAGCTGAAGTACGCCAACCACAACATCGACTACGACCGGCTGCGCGAGGAGCTGGGCGCGGACACGCCGCGCGAGGAGATGTACACGTCTACGGCGTCCGAGCAGGAGTCCGAGCGCGCGCAATGACGCGCGCCGGCTTCGCGGGGGCGTCCGCGACGTTCTCGGGCCGCCTGGCCTCCGGCGCCTGACCGGTCGCCGCGAGTTCCAGGCGGTGTTCCCGTCCCCGCCCGGCGGCGTGCCGCAGGGCGCGGGCCGGGCCGCGGTGGTCCGGCGGGCTAGCCCGTCACCGCTTCGAGCAGGCGGCGCGCGTCGGCGAGCAGGCGGCCGGTGGCGGCCCGCGACACCGGGTCGGCGTTCTGCTGCAATCCGTGCGTGAGGCCGGGCTCCCTGCGGCACGTGACCGGCACGCCCGCCTCGGCCAGCCGGCGGGCGTATGCCTCGCCCTCATCCCTGAGGGCGTCGTGCTCGGCGGTGACCACCAGCGTGGCGGGCATCCCGCTCAGGTCGGGCACGCGCAGCGGGCTCAGCCTCGGGTCGGCGCGCCGCGCCGGATCGGGCGCCCACTGCCGCACGGCCCAGGCGAGGAAGCTCTCGTCGAGGCCGTGACCGGTGCCCTTCTCCCGCACGCTGGGGCAGGAGAGCGTGAGGTCGGTGTTGGGGCAGACCAGGATCTGGGCGGCGGGCAACGGGTCGCCCGCGTCCCGCAGCTCCAGGCAGGCCATCGTGGCCAGGTAGCCGCCCGCGCTGTCCCCGGCCACCGCGACCGGACGGGCCTCGCGCAGCACGTCCACGACGTCCTCGACGGCCGCCGGGTACGGGTGCTCGGGCGCCAGCCGGTAGTCCACGGCCAGCACCTCCACCTCGCACTCGCTGGCCAGCAGGCGGCAGATCCGGTCGTGCGTGTCCAGGTCGCAGAGCACCCACGCGCCGCCGTGCACGTACACCACCAGCGGCCGCCGCTCCCGCGCGGGCCGGTAGTGCCGCAGCGGCAGCCCGCGCGGCCCGGCCAGGTCGGTCACCTGCGGCAGCTCGGGCCCCCGCGCACGCAGGTGCGCCCGCTCGGCGCTGCCCCTGCGCAGCTCATGGACGTCGGGATCGTTCATGGACGACGAGTGTAGGGATCACCGGCGGGCAAAGATCTCGCGGCGCAGGCGCAAAGCCGGGCATGCGGGGAAGGCCGATGGGCAGGTGCCGATCGGCCGACAAGGAGATCCAGACATGCGCGTAGGAATCGTGGGCTCGGGCCGGCTCGGCGCGCCGCTCGGCCGGCTGTTCGCGGCGGCCGGTCACGACGTGCTCTTCAGCGACGCCCGGCCGGCCCTGGCCGAGGAGGCCGCGGCCGCCGCCGAGGGGCAGTCGGGCGTCGGCTCGCCGATCGAGGCGGCGCGCTTCGGCGAGGTCGTCGTCATGGCGGTGTGGTGGGAGGCGTTCCCCACCGTGGTCGAGGAGCTGGGCGCGGCGCTGGGCGGCAAGATCGTCATCGACCCCAGCAACCCGATCACCCGGCTCGACGGCGCCGAGGCGGTGGTGGCCGTGCCGGACGGGCTCACCAGCCCGCAGTACCAGCAGCACGTGCTCGGCCGCGAGGTGCGGCTGGTGCGCACGTTCAACACCAAGTACCCCAACGAGCTGCTGGACCTGGGCACGGCCGGGCAGCGGGGCGGCCCGCGGGCCGACATGCCCTACTGGGGCGACGACGAGGCCGCCAAGAAGGCCGTGGTGCCGCTCATCGAGGACGCCGGCTTCACCGCCATCGACGGGGGCGGGCTCGCCGACGCCCTGTGAGCCGGGCCGAGCCGGCTGGGCCCGGCCGGCCCTACGTGAGCCGGGACGGGCCTGGGGGAGCCGAGGGGGCCGGAATTAGGCCGCGCAGGTGTCGTGGGTGGCGTCGAAGCCCTTGATCGCCTCGGTGTCGTCGGCGCGCAGCGGCTTGAGCCCCTTCCAGTCGTCGCCGATCACCAGCACCAGGTGGTTCGTCCGGGCACCGGCGACCAGCTTGGGCGTGGCGGCGAGCAGGTCGTTGGTGAGCGTGGGCACCCGCGTCTCGGCGTTGGGGCCGTAGAGCAGCGTGGTCTTCGCCTGGGGCTTCCTGGCCGTGTCGCCGATCTTGCTGATGTGGTAGCCGCGCTGTTCCAGGAAGGCGGCCACCTGCGTGCCGAGGCCGCCGCGGTAGGTGCCGTTGCGCAGCTCGATCTGGATCTTCGACCGCCCCACCTTGGCCTGGCCGCCCTTGACGCCCTGGACGCTCTGGTCCCTGGCGACGATCTGGAACAGCCGGCCCGCCTGCGGCTGCACCCACTCGACCCGGCCCGGCTGGGTCAGCGAGTAGTGCCAGGGGGTGGTGATGAACCGGATCTGCCCGGCGTTGAGGCCCTGGAGGCTGGTGGCGAGGTCCTTCATGACGCCCACCGACAGGTCGTCGTCGACGGTCACCGACTTGGTTCCGGCGTCGAGGAAGCCGAACAGCTTGGACGGGTCGGTGAGCGTCTCGCCGCTCATCACCTTCTTGAGCATCGAGGCGATGAACATCTGCTGCCGCTGGATGCGCCCGATGTCGGAGCCGTCGCCGAGGCTGTAGCGGGCGCGGACGTAGCCGAGCGCCTGCTCGCCGTTGAGCGTCTGCCGCCCGGCGGGCAGGTGGAGCAGGGCCTTCTTGTCGTTCACCGGGGAGGGCAGGCAGACCTCGACGCCGCCCACGGCGTTGACCATGCTCTTGAAGCCGGTGAAGTCGACCTTCACGAAGTGGTCGATGTGGATGCGGGTGAGCGACTCGATCGTCTTCCAGGTGCAGGCGATGCCCCCGGAGTTGAACGACTCGTTGATCATGCCCAGGTGCGGCTGCTGGCCGGGCAGGCCGCCCGTGGCCCGGCAGGCGGGGAGCTGGACCAGCGAGTCGCGCGGGAAGCTGATCACCATGGCGTTGTCCCGCTTGGACGACACGTGCGCCAGCATGATCGTGTCGGTGCGCTCGCCCGCGATGCGGCGGCCGTACCTGGCGTTCTTGCCGTCGCGCTGGTCGGAGCCCACGATCAGGACGTTCATCGCCGAGGTGGCGACCTTGGGGGGCCGCGTCTCGCCGAGGTCCTCCTTGGTGACCGTGGAGCGCTTGAGGTTGCCGCTGAGTTTCGCGGTGACGCCGACGGCCACGCCGGCGACCAGGAGGACGACGGCGACCGCGATCGCGATCACCCAGCGTAGCCAGCGCCCGTGGCGCCTCTTGGGGGCGCCGGGGTCGCTGGAGGGCGGAGCATCGACAAGCCCGCTGCTCACGTGACTCCAGAGGGACGGGGGCCGAGGGGCCACCGCCCCGGGCCAAGAGCCTCGCCGTACAAGTCTCGGCCGTTGAACGTGCCCGAGTGTACTCAGTCCGGGACGGGTATGCGGAGGGACCGCGTTCCTCGACGGTCAAGCCTCGGGTCAGCGCTCGCGCGGGGTCACCAGGCCGGACTCGTAGGCGAAGACCACGAGCTGGGCGCGGTCGCGGGCGTGCAGCTTGGTCATCGCCCGGCTGACGTGCGTCTTGGCGGTGGTCGGGCTGATCACCATCTGGGCGGCGATCTCGTCGTTGGACATGCCGCGGGCGACCAGGGCGGTCACCTCGCGTTCGCGGTTGGTGAGCACGTCCAGGCCCTGGGGTTCGGGTTCGGGGCGGCGGGCGACGTACTCGCCGATCAGGCGGCGGGTGATGGCGGGGGAGAGCAGGGCGTCGCCGCGGGCGGCCACCCTGACGCCCTGGAGCAGGTCCGCGGGCTCGGTGTCCTTGACCAGGAAGCCGCTCGCGCCGGCGCGCAGGGCGTGGAAGACGTACTCGTCCAGGCCGTAGTTGGTCAGGATCACCACGTGGACCTCGGCCAGGCGTTCGTCGGCGGCGATCCGCCTGGTGGCCTCGATGCCGTCCATGACGGGCATCTGCACGTCCACGAGCGCCACGTCGGGGCGGTGTTCCAGGGCGAGGGCGACCGCCTGCTCCCCGTTGGCGGCCTCGGCGACGACCTCGATGTCGTCCTCGGCCTCCAGCAGGGCGCGGAAGCCGCCGCGGATGAGGGCCTGGTCGTCCACCAGCAGCACGCGGATCACCGGGCCTCCTGCAGCGGCAGCTCGGCGCGCACGGTGAACCCGCCCTCGGGACGCGGCCCGGTCGCCAGCCGCCCGCCGAGCGCCGTGACGCGCTCGCGCATGCCCAGCAGGCCCACGCCGGGGTCGCAGGGGCCGCCGTTCGCGCGGCCGTCGTCGTCCACCTGCACGATCAGCTCCTCCTTGCCGTAGTCGACGCGTACCGAGGCGGTGGCGGGCCCGGCGTGCTTGGAGACGTTGGTCAGCGCCTCCTGGACGATCCGGTAGGCCGCCCGGTCGACCTCGGCCGGCAGGTCGCGGCGGTCGCCGGTGACCATCACCGTGGCCGGGACGCCGGTCGAGCGGGCCCGTTCGACCAGGTGGGTGAGCCGGTCGAGGCCGCTGGCCGCGGGGGCGTCGTCGTCCTCGCGCAGCACCTCCAGCGTGGCGCGCAGCTCGCGCATGGCCTCGCCGCTGGCCTCCTGGATGGCCAGCAGCGCCGCCGGCACCTCCTCGCCGCGCTTGCGCGCGAGGTGCACGGCCACGCCCGCCTGCACCTTGATGACGGAGATGGTGTGGGTGAGCGAGTCGTGCAGCTCCCTGGCGATGCGCAGCCGCTCCTCGCCCGCCCGGCGCAGCGCCGCCTCCTCGCGGGTCCGCTCGGCCTCGGCGGCCCGCTGTTCGACCTGCACGAGGTACGCCTGCCGGTGCCGGGTCACGGTCGCGGTCACCCCGGCCGCCAGGAACCAGCCGAGCAGCAGCGTCGTCTTCTGCACGATCTCCTGCGCGGTCTGCCCGTCGGGGGTGGCCAGGTTGACCGCCAGGGTCCCGCCCAGGAACACCGCGCCGGCCGCCGCCGCGAGCGCCCGGTGACCGGCCCTGACCGTGGCGAACACGGTCACCATCACCGGGAAGGCGGCCGGCGGGCCGGGCTGGGCGTGCGCGGAGTAGACCAGCATGCACAACGTGGTGACCAGCAGCGCCGGGACGGGCGCCCGCCGCCAGGCGACGAGCGCGAGCGACCCGGCGAGCACGGCGGCGTAGTCCGCGGGCCCCGCGTCCGGCGTGGCCACCACGGTCGCCGTCAGCAGCACGGCCACGACAGCCGCGAGCGCCGCGTCCATGACGGCGGGGTGCCATCGCAAGCTCATGCCAAGCACAGTAGAGCCTGATGTGTCGATAATCGTCCTCACGTGGGCGGAATGGGGGACTACTCCCGCCGTCGTACGCCGTCCGCCTCTGCGCCCCGCGCCGTAGCCGCGGAAGTCATCCAGGGCAGGACGACTTCGGCCCGTCCCGCGGCCCACCATGGCGGCCATGAACACGACGCAGACGGCCGCAGGCCAGTTCCGCTACGTCACGCCCGTCCGGCCGCAGGACGCCACGGGCCGGGTGGCCCAGGTCTACGCCCGCCTCGCCGACGACTTCGGCATGGCCCGCATGGCGGCCTTCCTGACCCTGTCGCCCGCTCCCGCCGTGCTGGCCGGGACCTGGGCGCTGCTGCGGGAGTCGCTGCTGGCCGGGCCGGGGTCCAGGACCGGCAGGGAGGTGGTGGCGCTGGGGGTGTCGCTGGCCAACCGGTGCCCGTTCTGCGTGGCCGCGCACACAACGCTGCTGCACGCCACCGGCGACCACAGGCTGGCCGAGACCGTCGCGGCCGGGGGCGCGCCCGCGGATCCCGGGCACGCCGCGCTGCTGCGGTGGGCCAAGGACCGGCGGGTGCCCGCGCCCTTCCCCGAGGACGAGGCGCCCGCGTACGTCGGCACCGCGCTGACCTTCCACTTCGTCAACCGGATCGCCTCGTCCCTGCTCACCGAGAACCTGCTGCCGGGCAACCTGCAGAAGTCGCGCCTGGTGCGCAGCGTGGGCGGCCGGGCCATGTCCCGGACGGTGCGCAGGGAGCTGCCGCCCGGCGCGGGCCTGGACGTGCTGGACGGCCTGCCCTCCTCGCCCGAGCCCGCCTGGGCGGCCGGCATGCCGGCCGGCACGGCGTACGCCACGCTCATGGCCGTCGCGGTGACGGGCGGGGAGCTGCTCGGCGAGGCGGCGCGGACGGCCGTCACCGAGGCGGTCGCGGCCTGGGACGGCGAGCACCCGCCGATGGGCGGCGACTGGCTGTCGGGCCCGCTGACCGGCGTGCCCGGCGAGGAACGGCCGGGGGCCAGGCTCGCGCTGCTCGCCGCCCTCGCGCCCTACCGGGTCACCGACGCGGACGTCGCCGCCTGGCGCGGCGCCGCGACGACGGACGAGGACCTGGTGCGGCTCGTCGCCTTCGGCGCCGCCACGGCGACGCGGCACGCGGAGGGCGTCCTCACCGGGACCCGCGTGGGCGCCGGCGGCAGGTCAGGCCGGTAGGCAGGCGGGCGGGCGGCCCGAGGCGGGCCAGACGTATTCCAGGTCGTCGGGCTCGTCGCCGAAGAGCGGGCGGTAGTGATCGGGGTCCTTGCGCAGGAGGGCGGAGCGGTGGCTGAGGTGGAAGGCGTCGTCGCCGAGCCAGGGCGGCAGCTCGCCGGCCGCCGCCAGCTCGTGCTGGGTGCGGATGACGGGGGTGCCGCAGGCGCGGCCCAGCTCGACGGACATCGTGGCCGCGCAGGTGTCGGCCCGGCCGGTCGAGCACCAGCGCTCGCACACGTCGAGCCCGTAGCGGACCAGGGCCTCCTCGTAGCCGGCCCACATCTTGACGGCGGGGTGGTGGCGCCAGCCGTAGCCGGGGACGATCAGGGCGCGCAGCACCTGCAGAGCCTCCACCCGCTGCTTGCCCAGCCGCAGCGCGTCCAGGACTCCGGCACTGGCCGCGAAATCCGGATACGGAAGAAATGTCTGCATTCGATGCCCCCGCTGACCTGGTCTTTCCCGCCTGCCGCCCCGCGAGATCGTATATGGACCGCACGCCTCGCGGCGCGCACAATCGGCCCATGGGCTATGTCGGCGCGCGGACGCCTCGCAGGGAAGACGCCAGACTGCTGACCGGAAAGGGGAGATACGTCGGCAACGTACGCCTGCCCGGCATGGCGTACGCGGTGGTGGTGCGCAGCCCCGTCGCGCACGGACGGCTCCTCGGCTGCGACGCCAAGGCGGCCTGGACGGTCGAGGGGGTGCTCGACGTCATCACCCCCGCCGACGCCGCGGAGCTGCTGCTGCCCTGCGTCACCCTCGCCCCCGGCCAGCGGCTGACCGCCTACCGGGTGCTCGACGACACGATCAGGTACGCCGGCCAGCCGCTCGCCGTCGTCGTGGCCGGCACCCCCGCCGCCGCCCGCGACGCCGCGGACCTGCTGGACCTGGAGCTCGACCAGTCGCCCGCGACCGTCGGCGCGGAACGCGCACTCGACGAGGACGCGCCGTTGCTCTACCCCGAGTGGGGCACGAACCTGGTCACCGACTTCCTGCTCGGCGACGCCGACTGCGCGGAGTTCGTCGAGTCCGCCGAGCACGTCGTCGAGATGACGTTCAGGATGGGCCGGATCTCGCCGCATCCCGTCGAGCCGCGCGGCGTGGTGGCCTCCTACGCCGACGACGAGCTGACCGTGCACATCTCCTCCCAGGCCCCGCACCACGTGCGCGAGCACCTGGCCGACGCGTTCGGGCTCACCCACGACCGGGTACGCGTGATCAGCCGGGACGTCGGCGGCGGGTTCGGCGGCAAGGAGCACGTCTACCCCGACGAGGCGCTCGTCTGCCTGGCCGCGATGCGGACGGGCCGCCCGGTGAGCTGGACCGAGTCGCCCGGCGACCGGCTGGCGGCGACCCTGCCCGCGCGGGCCGCCGTCCACCGGGCCAGGCTGGCGCTCGACGGCCAGGGCCGGTTCGTCGCCCTGGACGCCGACATCCTCGGCGACCTCGGCGCCCATCCCTCGAACGTGGGCATCTCACCCTTCGCGGTCTCGGCCACCCTGCTGCCGGGGCCGTACCGGTTCGAGCGGGTCGGCGTACGGGTGCGTGGAGTGGTCACCAACACCACCCCGACCGGCTCCTACCGCGGCTTCGGGCAGCCCGAGTGCACCTGGACCAGGGAGCGCCTGATCGACGAGGCGGCCCGGCGGCTCGGCCTGGACCCGGTCGAGCTGCGGCTGCGCAACATGCTGACGCCGGACGAGCTGCCGTGCACGAGCCGGGTCTACCAGCAGTACGACTCCGGCGACTATCCCCGGGCCCTGCGCACCCTGCGCGACCTGGTCACCCCGGTCACCGGCGTGGACGACGGCCGCCTTCGCGGCGTCGGCTACTCCTGCCACGTCGAGACCACCGGCCTGGGCCCGTCGATGGAGATGAAGGCGTCGGGCATCCAGGCGGGCGGCTACGAGACGGCGGTGCTGCGCATGGAGCCGGACGCGTCGGTGGTGGTGTCGTCCGGGGTGGTCTCGATCGGGCAGGGCATCGAGACCGCGCTGGCCCAGGTCGCGGCCGACCGGATGGGGGTGCCGATCGAGCGGGTGCGGGTGGTGCTGGGGGACACGGCGGCGACGCCGTACTCGTCGATCGGGTCGATCGCCAGCCGGTCGCTGGCGGTCGGCGGCGGGGCGCTCGTCCAGGCCGCCGCCCGGCTGCGGGACAAGCTGCTGGCCATCGCCGCCCACCGGCTGGAGGCGGCGCCCGGCGACCTGGAGATCGCCGAGGAGTGCGTGCGCGTCAAGGGCGACCCGCGGGCGTCGGTGTCGCTGCGGGAGCTGGCCACGTCCGCCTGGCGGGCCTGGGACCTGCCGGAAGGCGTCACGCCGGGGCTGGAGGAGCGGGTCAGCTACGACCCGGCCGCCTACACCTTCGCCTACGGCGCGCACGCCGCCGCCGTCGCGGTGGACCCCGAGACCGGCGCGGTCGAGGTGGAGCGCTACTGGGTGGTCAACGACGCCGGGACGCTGGTCAACCCGTCCGTGGTCGAGGGCCAGATCCGCGGCGGGGTCGCGCAGAGCATCGGCATGGCGCTGACCGAGGAGATCGTCCACACCGAGGACGGGCAGCCGCTCGCCGAGTACCTGCTGCCGACCACCCGCGAGGTGCCCGACATCGAGGTCGTGCTGCTGGAGACGCCCTCGCCGCTCACCCCGGGCGGCATGAAGGGGGCGGGCGAGGCGGGCACGATCGGCCCGCCCGCCGCCATCGGCAACGCGGTCGCCGCCGCCATGCCCGAGCTGGCCGGACGCCTCACCGACGTGCCCCTCACCCCTCAGGCCGTGTGGAGGTGTCGGCACCTCTGACCTGGGCACGAGGAGCCTGAAGGTTCGGATCGGGGGACGAATCATGGAATATCGTGCACTCTTGGCGTCCATCGGCCGCATGACGGGCCTGGGCGCCGGCCCGGCCAGAGCGGCGGCGGAGGCCACGCTGACCACGCTCGCCCGCACACTCGACGACGACGACGACCGGCGCGAGCTCATCGACGCCCTGCCGCCCGAGCTGACCAACGACTTCCCCATGGACCATCCGCGCAACGACGGCACCGAGGAGGGCTTCGTCCGGCAGGCGGCGCTGCTCGGCCGTCGTCCGCCCGAGCAGGCCAGGATCAGGGCCCAGGCCGTGCTGGCCGCCGTCGCCGAGCAGGACCCCGAGCTGATCGCCCGGTTGCACATCCCCGAGCAGGTACGCCCCCTGTTCGACCCGCCGGACAGCGGCGGCGGCATCACTGGCCCCAAGGGGCACGCCGCCCCGCTCACCGCCGACGAGATCGCCGCGGCCCTCGCCACCCTGCCGCTGTGGACCGGCGACCGCTCGGCGCTGCGCCGGGAGATCTCCCTGCCGCGGGAGAACCTGCGTGCCGTCCGCCGCGCGCTCGACCGGCTCAAGGCCACCTACGGCCGGCAGCCCCAGCTCCACGACACCGCCGACGGCCTGGCCATCGTGGTCAGGACCGTCTCCGTGGGCGCGGTGACGGCCCTCGACGTGCAGCTGGCCAGGCGGGTCGACGACCTCATCGAGGAGGTGGGCGCCGGCATCGGCCGCCCGTAGCCGCGGGCCCGGCCGGTCCTGGGGCGCGGGCCTGGCTAGCCGCGCGGCCGGTCGGGCGTCTCGCCGGTCAGGTCCTCCAGGTGCTTGCCCGACTGCGACAGGGCCTGTTCCAGCGCCGCCTGCCCGGCGGTCTTGCGCTCCGCCGGGATCCTCCCCGCCACGCCCGGATGTCCGGCCGGGCGCTCACCCGGGCGCTCGGCCGGACGCCTGGCCGCGTCGAGGAGCGGCGTGGTGTCGGTCTCGGGGGTGTTCTCGTCAGGACTGCTCATGGCCCTGTCCGTACCCGCTGACCTGGGAAGACATGTCGGACCGCGAAGAAAGTCAGGATTTCTCGGAAAACGTTCGACCCGAACGGCTCCTGCGTGCGTACAGGTTTGGACAGCCGCATGTCCGACAAATCGGAGGCAGGTCTCGTGTTGACTGAAACGAGCATTCGTCGCCGCCCTTCCCAGGATGGAGAGGCCATGTCCAGGCTGCGGTCGGCCCGGCGGAGCCGGATGCAGTACGTATGGCCGTTGCGCCCGGACGCCCGGACCGTCGGCCACGCCCGGTCGATCGTCCGCGAGGAGCTGTCCGGGCTCGACCTGCACGACGACGTCGTGGACGACGCCGTCCTCATGGTGAGCGAGCTGGTCACCAACGCGTTCATGTACGGCGAGGGCCCCTACGAGCTGCTCCTGCACGTGGACGCCAAGGAGGTCATGTGCGTCGTCGTGGACGCCGGCCCGCCCCTGCCCGCCCCCTCGGTCCCCGACCCGTCCGCCGAGCACGGACGCGGGCTGCGCATCGTCGCCCGGCTCTCCGACGGCTTCTACGGCTGCCATCCCCAGCGTTACCTGACCCATCCCGACCTGGTCGGCAAGGCCACCTGGTTCGCGCTGCCACGCCGCGGCGGGCCCGGCAACGTCGTGCCGATCAGGGCGGGCACGTAGAGGGTTTCCAGTCTCCTGCAAGTCGGCCCGACCATACTGTGATCGATTTGGACGAAGCCGATGAGTGGGACAACGTGGAATTCCGAGTTCTGGGGCCGCTGGAGGTCCGCGACGCCGACGGGGGCGCGGTCGGTCTCGGCGGCCCCCGTCCGCGAGCCGTGCTGGCCCGGCTGCTGGTCGCGCAGGGGGCCGTGGTCCCCGCCGAGACGCTGATCGACGACCTGTACGGCGACGCCGCCCCGCCCAGCGCCCTGCCCACCCTGCACTCCTACGTCTCCAACCTGCGCCGCGCGATCGAGCCGGACCGGGGGCCGCGCGCCCGGCCCAGGACGCTGATCGCCCGCCCGCCCGGCTACCTGCTGGCCGCCGCCGACGTGGACGCGCTCCGCTTCGCCGAGCTGGTGAACCGGGCCGAGTTCCGGTCGGCCGAGGAGGCGCTGGCCTGCCTGGAGGAGGCGCTCGGGCTGTGGCGCGGCTCGCCGTACGAGGAGTTCCAGGACGAGCCGTGGGCGATCGTCGAGGTGAGCCGCCTGCGCGAGCTGCGCCTGGTCGCGGTCGAGCGGCGGGCCCGCGCGCTGCTCGACCTGGGCCGTCCGCAGGCGCTGATCACCGAGCTGGAGGCCGAGACCGTCGCCAATCCGCTGCGCGAGCGCCTGTGGTGCCTGCTCGCGCTGTCCCTGTACCGCACCGGCCGCCAGGCCGAGGCGCTGGCCGTGCTGCGCACGGCGGCCAGGCGGCTGTCCGAGGAGCTCGGCCTCGATCCCGGGCCCGAGCTGCGGTCGCTGGAGTCGGACATCCTGCGCCAGGCCGGCTCGCTCGCGCCGGTGGACGACACCCCGGCGCTGGTGGCCGCGCCACGCCCCCTGGACGTCCCGCACGGGCGGGAGGCCGAGCTGGCCGAGCTGGTGGCGGTGGCCGAGCGGGCCGCGCCCGCCGGGCTCGCGGTCGCCGAGGTCAGCGGTGAGCCGGGGATCGGGAAGACGCGGCTGCTGGAGGCGTTCGGCGAGCACTGCGCGCGGCTCGGCCGGCTCGTGCTCCGCGGACGCTGCCACGACGCCGAGGGCACGCCCGCGCTGTGGCCGTGGACGCAGGTCTTCCAGGCGCTGGAGCCGCACTGCCCGCCGCCGGACCGCGAGCCCCTGTCCGGTCTCCTCGACGCCCGCCCCGAAGCGCCCCCGGACGCCGGTGGCCCGGCCGAGGCGTTGTTGTCGCGCCGGAACCAGGCCGTCGCCCGATGGCTGGTCACGGCCTCGCGCGCCCAGCCGCTCGTCATCGTCCTGGACGATCTCCAATGGGCCGACCCGGCCTCGCTCGACCTGCTCAGGCACCTCGTCATGCTGCTGCGCGGCGGCGCGGTCACGCTGGTCGCGGCCTTCCGCACCGGGACCGGCGACGTGCTCGGGCGGCTGGTCCGCTACGACCTGTCGCGGCTGCGCCTGACCGGCGTCGGCCCCGAGGCGGTCCGGGCCATCGCGGCCGACCTCGGCATCGAGCTGGACGACGAGTCGTGCGCCAGGATGGCCGACCGCACCGGCGGCAACCCGTTCTTCCTGCGCGAGAGCATCAGGCTGCTCGCTCACAACCCGGACGTGGACGAGGTGCCCGAGGCGGTGACCGAGCTGGTCCGCCTGCGGCTGGACGCGCTCGCCGGGGTCACGGACGTGCTGGCGGTCGCGGCGCTGGCCGGACGGGAGTTCGACCCGGCCGTGGTGGCCCGGGTCGCGGGGGAGGAGGCGTACGGGCCGCTCGACCGGGCCGTGCGCGGGGGCCTGCTGGCGGCGCGGGCCGGCGGGCGGCTGGCGTTCGTGCACGACCTGGTGCGCGAGGCGCTCGTCAGGGACCTGCCGCCGCTGCGCAGGGCGGCGCTGCACCGGGACCTGGCCGCCGCGCTGTCCGCCCGTCCGGCGACCGACGTCGAGGTGATCGCCCACCACGCCGTGCAGGCCGGGCCGGTGGCGTACGGGGAGGCGGTGCGGTGGGCGCGGGCCGCGGCCGAGCAGGCCGAGCTGCGCCTGGGCTACGCCGAGTCCGCGTCCTGGCTGGGGCACGCGGTGACCGCGCACGACGCGTGCGGCGGCGACCCGGCCGAGCACGTGGAGCTGCTGCTGCGGCAGGTGCGCGCGCTGCTCGCGGCGGGCGAGCCGGCCGCCGCCCGCCGGGTCAGGGACCGGGCCGTGCGGGCGGCCGACCGCATCACGGACGGGGGAACGGCGCTCCGGGTCCGGGCGCTGACCTCGTTCGACACGCCGACGATCTGGACGCTGCGGGACCCGTACGGCGCGGCCGACCCGCTGCTCGTCCGCCGCTTCGAGGACGCGCTGCGCGAGCTGCCGGAACGGGACGGCCCCGAGCGCGCGATGCTGCTGGCCGGGCTGGCCCAGGAGCTCTACGACGCCTCCGGCGACCCGCGGGCCGAGGGGCTGTCCGCGCAGGCCGTGGCCATGGCCCGGCGGCTGGGCGACCGGCGGCTGCTGATGCGCGCGCTCAATGCCAGGCACCTGTCGCTGCCGCGTCCGCTGCACGTGCACGAGCTGGCGGACCTCGCCGCCGAGCTGCACGAACTGGCGGACGGCGAGCCGGCCTACCAGCTGCTGGCGAACATGATGGACACCCACAACCGGCTGGAGCTGTTCGACGTCACCGGCGCCGACCTGGCCGCGGCCCGCTGCGACGACCTGCTCGACCGGCTCCCGCTGCCCTGGCCGCGCTTCCAGCACACGCTGTGGCGGGCGGGCCGGCTGGTGCTCGGCGGCCACTTCGACCAGGCGGACGACCTGTACGCCGACGCCGCCGACCAGGCGTCCGGCCTCGGCATCTGGCACGCCACCCGCGCGGTGACCGCCGGCCGCCTGGCCCTGGACTACCACCGGGGCACGATGGCCGCCGCGGGCCCGCTCATCGACGTCCTGAGCGGCGCGAACCACGCCCTCGACCAGGCCGCCCGCACCCTCCACCGGCACGCCCAGGGCCGCCTGGACGAGGCCCGCAAGCTGGACGGCCAACCGCTGCTCGACCGGTCGCGCCCGTCCACCCTGTGCCTGCGGGCCGCCGCCGCGGCGGCGCTCGGCCGGGTGCACGAGTGCCGCCTGCTCTACGAGGCGCTGCTGCCCTTCGGCGGCCGGATCACCGTCCTGTCGGCCTGCGCCTGGGTGGGGCCGGTGGACTGGCACCTCGCGCTGCTGGCCGAGGCGACCGGCCGGCACGAGAGCGCGGTCCGGCACCTGACCGAGCTCGAACGGCTGGCCGCCCGCAACGGCCTGACCTGGTGGCGCGACCGGGCGGCCGAGGCCCGCCGGGGGCCCGGCCGCAAGCACCTGCAACTGGCCACCAGCGGATGACAAGGGCCCCCTGATCGACTCTCCTGACGATCGCCAGGGGAGTCGATCGCCGGGAGGGGAGTGCGGGATGACGGGTGCGCAGGCTTTGGTGCGGGCGCTTGAGCGGGTCGGCGTGGACACCGTGTTCGGCATCCCCGGCGGCGCCGTCCTGCCCGCCTACGACCCGCTGTACCGCTCGACCTCGATCAGGCACGTGCTGGTCCGGCACGAGCAGGGCGCCGGGCACGCGGCCGAGGGCTACGCGCAGGCCACCGGCAAGGTCGGGGTCTGCATGGCGACCAGCGGCCCGGGGGCCACGAACCTGGTGACGCCGCTCGCCGACGCCTACATGGACTCGGTGCCGATCGTCGCGATCACCGGCCAGGTGCCCAGCTCGCAGATCGGCACGGACGCCTTCCAGGAGGCCGACATCACGGGCATCACCCTGTCGATCACCAAGCACAGCTTCCTGGTCACCGACGCGGCCGACATCCCCCGCACGATCATGGAGGCGTTCCACCTCGCCTCCACCGGCCGTCCGGGTCCGGTGCTGGTGGACATCACCAAGGACGCGCTCCAGGCCGAGACCGCCTTCGTCTGGCCGCCGGTCATGCGGCTGCCCGGCTACCGCCCGGTCACCCGGCCGAACGCCCGGCAGATCAGGGCCGCCGCCGAGCTCATGGCCACGGCCCGGCGGCCGGTCCTGTACGTCGGCGGCGGCGTGCACAAGGCGGGCGCGTCCGCCGAGCTGCTGCGCCTGGCCGAGCTGACCGGCATCCCGGTCGTCACCACGCTCATGGCCCGCGGCACGTTCCCCGACAGCCACCCGCTGCACATGGGCATGCCCGGCATGCACGGCTCGGTCGCGGCCGTCGGAGCCCTCCAGCGGGCCGACCTGATCGTCGCGCTCGGCGCCCGGTTCGACGAGCGCGTCACCGGCGACCTGGGCACGTTCGCGCCGCACGCCAAGGTCGTGCACGCCGACGTGGACCCGGCCGAGATCTCCAAGAACCGGCACGCCGACGTGCCCGTCGTGGGCGACTGCAAGGAGGTGCTGGCCGAGCTGACCGCCGCCCTGGACGGCCGGCCGGGCGACCGCGCGGACTGGTTGCGCACGCTGGAGGGGTACCGGCGCACGTACCCGCTGGGCTACGAGACGGTCGAGGGCGCGCTCGCCCCGCAGTACGTCATGCAGCGGCTGAGCGCCCTGGCCGGTCCTGAGGCCGTTTACACCTCCGGCGTGGGCCAGCACCAGATGTGGGCCGCCCAGTTCATCGCCCACGAGCGGCCGGGCTCGTTCGTCAACTCCGGCGGCGCGGGCACGATGGGCTTCGCGATCCCCGCCGCGATGGGGGCCAAGATCGGCTGCCCGGACCGCACGGTGTGGGCGATCGACGGCGACGGCTGCTTCCAGATGACCAACCAGGAGCTGGCCGTGTGCGCGCTGGAGGGCGTGCCGATCAAGGTGGCCGTCATCAACAACGGCAGCCTCGGCATGGTCCGCCAGTGGCAGACCCTCATGTACGACGGCCGCCACTCCAACACCGACCTGCGCGCCGCCCGCCGCATCCCCGACTTCGTCGCGCTGGCCGAGGCGTACGGCTGCCACGGCCTGCGCTGCGAACGCCCCGAGGACGTGGACGCGGCCGTCGAGCAGGCCATGGCGATCGACGACCGGCCGGTGGTGGTGGACTTCGTCGTGCACCGGGACGCGATGGTGTGGCCCATGGTGCCCGCCGGCACGAGCAACGACGACATCCGGATCGCCAGGAACCTGGCTCCGAACTGGGGAGATGACGAATGAGTCAAGTCGTAACAAAGCAGCCAAAGGTGCCGAACCTCATTTAAGCTTCCTTGACCCGGGGCGGCCCGGGCCGCGGAACCGAGGTGGAAAGTGGCGCTGCGCGTCAAGGTGCTGGGGCCCATCGTGGCCGAGATCGACGGGGTGGAGGTCGCGCTCGGCGGCCCGAGACAGCGCGCGGTGCTCGCCGTGCTGGTCGCCGCGCGCGGGCAGGTGGTCTCGGCCGAACGCGTGCTCGACGCCGCCTGGGACGAGGGCGAGCCCGCCTCGATGCCCACCCTGCACTCCTACATCACCAGGCTGCGCAAGGCCCTCGAACCCGGCCGGACCAGCCGGGCGCCGCAGAGCGTGCTGGCCCGCGTCGGCAACGGCTACACGCTGCGCGTCGAGCCCGACGCCGTGGACGCCGAGCGGTTCGCCCGCAAGGTCGCGGAAGGGCAGCTCCTGCTGGAGTCGGGCGACCACAGCTCGGCGCTGGCGGTGCTGAGCGAGGCCGTGGAGCTGTGGGGCGGGCAGCCGTACGGGGAGTTCGCGGGCGCGGCCTTCGCCGTCCCGGAGATCGCGCGGCTCCAGGGGCTGTTCCTGTCGGCGCGGGAGAGCCTGTTCGCCGCGCAGCTCGCCCTCGGACGGCACGCGGCCGTGGTGCCGGAGCTGGAGAAGCTCATCGCCGAGCAGCCCATGAGCGAGCGCGGCTGGGAGCTGCTGGTGCTGGCCCTGTACCGGTCGGGCCGCCAGGGCGACGCGCTGGCCGCGCTGCGCTCCGCCCGCCGCGTGCTGGCCGAGGAGCTGGGCATCGATCCGGGGCCGGGGCTGCGCGAGCTGGAGGCGGCGGTGCTGGCCCAGGACGACGCGCTGCGTCCCGGCGGCGCCGCGCCGCTGCCGGAACGCGGCGGCAACCTGCCCTTCCCCGTCACCGCGCTGGTCGGCCGGGCGGCCGAGGTCGAGCAGGTGGCCGCGCTGCTCGCCGAGCACCGGCTGGTCACGCTCAGCGGGCCGGGCGGCATCGGCAAGACCCGGCTGGCGCTGGAGACCGCGCGGGCCAGGGACGACGCCGACGGGCCGTGGCTGGTGGAGCTCGCCGGGCTGGCCGACCCCTCGCTGGTGGCCGGGGCCATCGCCCAGGTGCTCGGGCTCACCGGGCCGGTCACCGGGCAACGCCTGGCGTACGCGCTGCGCGCCCGCAGCCCGCTGCTGGTGATCGACAACTGCGAGCACCTCGTGACGGCCGTCCGGGACACGGTGTCCGAGCTGCTGGCCGGGGCGGGCGGCGTACGCGTGCTGGCCACCAGCCGCGAGACGCTCGGCGTGCCGGGCGAGGCCCTGTACGACGTGCCGCCGCTGTCCACGGCGGACGCCCGCGACCTGTTCCTGAGCCGGGCCAGGGCCGCCGCGCCCGGCTGGGAGCCGACGCCCGCCGAACTGGCCAACGCCGAACGCCTCTGCCTGGGGCTCGACGGGCTGCCCCTGGCGGTCGAGCTGGCCGCCGGGCAGTGCCGCATGTTGTCGGTCGAGCAGATCCTCACCTCGATGGACGACAGGTTCAGCGTGCTCACCGACGGCGCCGGCCCGCAGCGGCACCGCACGCTGGCCCGTACCGTGGAGTGGAGCTACGACCTGCTCGAACCCGCCGAGCGCGAGCTGTTCCACCGGCTCGGCGCGTTCGCCTCCGGCTTCGACCTGGACGCCGCGGCCGCGGTGTGCGGGCGGCCGGTCCTGGGCGGCCTGGGCGCGCTGGTGCGCAAGTCGCTGGTCGCCGTCGAGCCCGGCACCTCGCCGCGCCGCTACCGGCTGCTGGAGACGATCAAGGAGTTCGCCCGCGCCCGGCAGGACCCGGCCGAGCTGGCCGAGGCCCAGGCCGCGCATCGCGCCTGGGTGCTGACCCGCGCCGAGGCCGCCGACGCCAGGATCCGCGGCGAGGGGGCGACCGCCGCGATGGAGGTGCTCCTCGCCGACCAGGCCGAGCACCGGGCCGCGTTCACCTCGGCGATGCTGGCCGGCGACGGCGGGTACGCGCTGCGGCTCACCGGCCTGCTGTCGTGGTTCTGGTACCGCAGGGGCCACGTCGCCGAGGGGCTGGCCAGCCTGTCGGCGGCCATGGAGCTCTACCCCGACGCCGAGCCCGGCGTGCGCTCCCAGGCGCTGATCGGCATGGCCGGCCTGCACTACCTGGCCGGCGACTTCGCCGCCGCGAGCCGGCGGGCCAGGGAGGCGGCCGAGATGGCCCGCCTGGCCGACGACCTGGTCGCCGAGGGGCGCGCCCTGACCTACCGCGCGCTGTTCGGCGGCCTGTGCGGGGCGCCGAACGCCCTGGCCGACGCCCGTGCCGCGCTCGACCTGGCCGAGGTGGCCGGCATGGCGTGGCTGCACGCCGAGGCGCTGATGGTGCTCGGCATGCTGCTGGTGTTCGCCCGGGAGACGGGCGAGGCGGCCGGCTGGCTGACCCGGTCGATCGAGGTGGCCACCAGGACGGGACACCGCTTCGTCACCGCCTCCTCGACCTGGCTGCTGATGAAGATCGACCTGCTGGGCGGCCGTACCGACCGGCCGCTGGCGTCCGGGCTGCCGATCCTGCGCATGCTCGACGAGGACAAGGACGTCACGTCCTGGCTGGTCATGGCGCACACGCTGGCCGGGGTGCTCACCGCGGGCGGGCTGCCGCGGGACGGCGCCCGCCTGCTCGGCGCGGTCGAGGCGGTCGGGGCCCGGGTCGGCTTCTCGCCGCCGGAGCTGGACCCGGCCGACGGCGCCGAGCGGGAGGAGCTGATCCGGCGCGCGCTGCCCGCCGCCGAGCTGGCCGAGTGCCTGCGCGAGGGCGCCGCCCTGTCACCCGCCCAGGTGCACGGCCTGCTCGACCGGCTGATCCGGAGCCGCGTCCACTGACCTGGGATTCTTGCGCCGGGCGGGCCGGCAGGCTTTGGTACAGGTATGCCCCCAGGTGATCGGCTCGCCGTGCAGACCATCGAGTTCCACGGTGACAAGGTCGCCTTCGGCGAGGCCGGCGTGACGGACGAGGAACGCGCCGCCGCCGGCCGTGAGACGCTCGCCCAGCGCAACCAGGCGCTGCTGCGGGGCAACCGCCGCCGGGCCAGGCGCCGCTACGCCCACGAGCTGCCCGACGGCGTGCACTTCGCGCGCGTGTGGCGGCGACGCGCCCTGGCCGAGCTGCGGCCCCTGCTGACCGGCGGGCCGCTGGCCGTCTGGGGCGAGGACGACGACGTGCTGCACGTGCTCTGGCAGGGGCCGAACGCCCAGCTCGTCGCGGGCGTGCGGTTCCCGATGTGGCCGGTCAAGGGGGCGGCCGACCTGTGGGAGCTGTCCCTGCGCGTACGGCACCTGGACCGGGCCGTGATCGGCGTCACCGCGGTGCCTCCCGGCGGCCGTCCGGTGGAGCGGATCTGGCACGGCTCCCGCGCCGCCCCCGCCCCCGCGACGGCCGCCCGGCTCGCCGGCACGCTGGTCACCCGCGAGATCAGCAGCGTCCACCTGGGCGAGCGCCGCGCGATCACCGTCTACCGGCCGCCCGGCCCGATCCGGCCGATGCCCCTGTGCCTGCTGGCCGACGGGCAGGCCGCCGAGTCGCACGCCCGGGTGCTGGAGCCGGCGATCCTGGCCGGCGCGCTGCCGCCGCTGATCCTGGCCGGTCCGCACGCCGCCGGCGCGCCGGGGCCGTACCCGGACGGGCGGGCCAGGGAGTACCTGCCCTACGCCGACCCGCGGCGCTTCGCGGCGCACCTGGCGTTCGTCGTCGGCGAGGTCCTGCCCGGCTTCCCCGAGGCGAGCCACGTCATCAGCGCCGGCTTCTCCGAAGGCGCGGCCTTCGCGCTGACCGCCGCCGACCGGTGCCCCGGCCGGATCGCCGCGGCCGTCGCCCTCAGCCCCGACCTGCTGCCGCAGCTCCTCGACACCTCCGTACGGGCGCCCCGCTACCTCGCGGCGGGCACGCTCGAACCGGCCTCGCTCGACTGCGCGCGCTCGCTGGCCGCGCGCCTGGCCGGGGCGGGCGTGGCCCACCGGTGCGCGGCGTGGATCGGCGGCCACGACGGCTACTGGTGGCGGGTGCACCTGCTGGCCGCCCTCACCTGGCTGGCCCGCGAGCCGCTGCCCCGCGCACGCTGACCGCGCCGGCTCCCCCGCTCATGCCGACCGCGCCGGCCGGACGGCGGCCAGCACCAGCAGCCCGGCGAACAGCCCGGTGACCGCGGCGGCCAGGTAGACGGCGTTCAGCGCCGAGGGGAACGAGCCCGGCCCGGTCATGCCGTCCTGGAACAGGATGCCGAAGGCGGCGACGCCGAGGGCGTACCCGAGCTGCCTGACGGTGTTGACCGCGCCCGCCGCCATCCCGGCCCGGTGCGGCGGGACGTGCGCCATGGCGGCCGAGCTGAGGGCCGGGATGGCCAGGCCGACGCCGATCCCCGTCACCACCAGGCCCGGCGCGAGCGCCGTCCACGTGGAGTGCTCGTCGAGCATGCCCTGCAGCAGCGCGCCCGCGGCGATCAGCAGCAGCCCGCCGCCGACCGCGGCGCGCGCCGTCAGCCGGGGGAGCAGGCGGGCGGCGGCGACCGAGACGACCAGCGAGGTGCCGGCCATGGGCGTCAGCGCCAGCCCCGCCTGCACCGGCCCGAGCCCCAGCCCGCCGGCTTGCTGCAACCACAGCGAGGTGAAGGCCAGGCAGGCGAACGCGGCCGGCATGAGCAGCCCGGCCCCCGCCATGATCCCGCTGAACGCCTTGTTCGCGAACAGCCGCAGATCCACCATGGGATGCGCGCCGCGCGACTCCACCAGCACGAACGCGGCGAACGCGAGCACCGCCACGGCGAGCGGCGCCAGCGCGCGCGCCGACGTCCAGCCGTTCGGCCCGGCCTCGATCAGCCCGTACGTGAGCGCGCCCGCCGCCAGGGTGAACGTGCCCATCCCGGCCAGGTCCAGCCGCCCCCCGCCCGGCAGGCGGGACTCGCCGACCGTGCGCCAGGTCATCCAGGCGGCGGCCAGGCTGATGGGCAGGTTCACCAGGAAGACGGCCCGCCAGTGCAGGTGCTCGGTGAGCAGCCCGCCCAGCACGGGGGCGAGCGCCGCGGCGGCCCCGTTCACGCCGCCCCACACGCCGAACGCGATGCCGCGCTCCCGGCCGTGGTAGGTGGCGCTGATCAGGGCCAGCGTCGTGGCCATCATGGCGGCGCCGCCCGCCCCCTGCAGCACGCGGGCCGCCAGCAGCAGGCCCCCGGTGGGCGCGAGGCCGCAGGCCAGGGAGGCGAGCGCGAACACGCAGAGGGCGATCAGGTACACCTTGCGCCGCCCCGCGTGGTCGGCGACCGAGCCGGCCGCCAGCAGCAGCGCGGCCAGGGCCAGGGCGTAGCCGTCCAGGAGCCATTGGGCGTCGGTGAAGGACATCTTCAGGTCGGCGGTGATGCCGGGCAGGGCCACCATGACGATGGTCACGTCCACCAGGAGCATGAAGGCGCCCAGGCAGGCGGCGGCCAGCGGCCACCAGCTCGTACGGGTCAGTGTCGTGTTCATGGCGGCAAGGGTCCGGCCCGGACGGGGGATGCCCCTAGCCGTCGAGGCTCTTCTGCCGGTTTTCCGCGCTCTGTAGCCTGCTCTGGTGGAAAACGTCAGGCTCGACGAGGTCGACCGCGGGCTGCTGCACGCGTTGCAGGTGGACGGGCGGGCCTCGTTCAGTCGGATCGCCGAGGTGCTGGGGGTGTCCGACCAGCGGGTGGCCCGCCGCTACC
This sequence comes from Nonomuraea sp. NPDC050227, assembly GCF_044459705.1. NCBI lineage: Bacteria > Bacillati > Actinomycetota > Actinomycetes > Streptosporangiales > Streptosporangiaceae > Nonomuraea > Nonomuraea sp. NPDC050227. The sequence continues at coordinate 995,026 of NZ_JBITJF010000001.1, forward strand.
GGCGGCTGCGCTCCGGCGGCGGGATCCGGGTCGTCGGCGTGGTGGACCGGCAGCGGCTCGGCCACCAGTCGTGGGCCATCCGGCTGCGCTGCACGCCCGACGCCGGCGCCTCGATCGCCGAGGCACTCGGACGGCGGCCCGACACGTTCTGGGTGCATCTGCTGTCCGGCGGCACCGAGATCTCCTGCGGCGCCATCCAGCGCCTCGACCGGGAACGCGAGCCGCTGCTGCTGACCAAGCTGGCCAGGACCAACCGGGTGCTCGCGGTGTCGGCGCACCGGACCCTGCACATGTTCGTCGGCGGCCGCATCGGCTGGGCCGGGCTCGCCGCGCTCTCCGCCGACCAGGTCGCCCACCTGCGGGCCGGCCGCGTGTACGCCCCCCGCGACACCGGCGAGGACGTGACGCTCGGCCCCGGCGACGACGCGCTGCTGGCCGAGCTGTCCCGCGACGGCCGCACCGGCCACGCCGACCTGGCGGCGGCGACCGGCTGGTCGGAGTCCACGGTCCGGCGGCGGATGGAACAGCTCTGCGCGGCCGGCGCCCTGTTCTTCGACATGGACGTGCTGCCCCGGCTCCTGGACTACCGGGTCGAGGCCCAGCTGTGGATGTCGGTGCCGCCCGCCGACCTCGACGCCACCGGCCGGGCGCTGGCCGAGCACCCGGAGGTCGCCTTCGCCGGGGCGACCACGGGCCCGACGAACCTCGCGGCCAGCGTGGTGTGCCGCGACGACACCGCCTTCTACCGCTACCTCACCGACAGTCTGGGCGCGCTGCCCGCCATCCGGCACATCGAGACCGCGCCGATCATCAGGACCATCAAGCGGGCGGGCGCCGGGCTGACGAGTTGACCTCAAGTCGTCTTGAGGTTGCACGCTGGCCGTGGACGTTTTCCGGGATGAGGAGTGGTCATGAGAGTGGTGCAGGTGACGCGGTTCGGCGGGCCCGAGGTGCTGGAGACGCGGACCGTCCCGGACCCGGTGGCCGGACCGGGCGAGGTCGTGGTGAAGGTCGGCTTCGCCGAGATCAATTTCATCGAGACGCAGCTCAGGCGGGGGATCACGCCGGGGCCGCCGCTGCCGGAGCCGCCGTACGTGCCGGGTGCGGGCGTCGGCGGGCTCGTGTTGTCGGTGGGCGATGACGTCGATGCCGGGCTGGTGGGGCGGCGGGTGGTGACCCGTACGCCGGGCTTCGGCGGCGGGAACGCCGAACTGGTCGTGGCCAGGGCCGCGGACCTGATCGAGGTGCCGGACGGGCTCGCGCTGGCCGACGCCACGGCGCTGCTCATCGACGGCAACACGGCCGTGGGCCTGTTCGAGAACGCCGCGATCCGGCCCGGCGAACGGGTGCTCGTCCAGGCCGCGGCCGGCGGGCTCGGCAGCCTGCTCGTGCAGCTCGCGCGCGCGGCCGGTGCCCGGGTCATCGGGACGGCGGGCAGCCCGGCCAAGCTGACGGTGGTCGCCGGGCTCGGCGCCGAGGCGGCCGTCGACTACTCACGTCCCGGCTGGACCCAGGAGGTCCTCGACGCGACCGGCGGGCGCGGCCCCGACGTGGTCTTCGACGGCGTGGGCGGCGAGCTCGGCCGCCAGGCGTTCGAGGTGACCGCGCGCGGCGGGCGGTTCTCCGTGCACGGCGCGTCCAGTGGCAGCGCCACGACCGTCGATCCGGCGGAGGCCGACCGCCGGGGCGTCACGGTGATCGGTCTGGAGCAGCTGGCCGCCCTGGGCCAGGACGGGAACGAGCGGGCCGTGCGCGCGCTCGCCGAGGCGGCGGCCGGGCGGCTCAAGGCGGTCGTCGGGCGCACGTTCCCGCTGGAGCGGGCGGCCGAGGCGCACGCGGCGATCGAGGCCCGCGCGGTGAACGGCAAGACCCTGCTGGAGGTCTGACCGCCCGCGGGCCTAGGGCTCCGGGGTCATAATCGAGGCGTGCACCGGCCGTCCAGGCGACTCCTCCTCCAGGCGGGCGCGGTCGCCGTGGCCGCCGTGGCGGGGGCGCTCGCCCGGTCCGAGCCCGCCCACACGCCGGACGACTCCTTCGTCAGGCTGCGCCGCCAGTGGCGCGAGGTGACGCTGGGGTCGGGGTTCGACGCGGGCGCGGAGCCGTACCGGACGCGGCTGGCCGAGACCGGGCGGCGGGCGGCCCGGTACCGCGCGGCCATGGCGTACACGGGCACGTCGCTCTGGGCGGACCAGCCGTTCCCGTCGTTCGCCGCGACGCCGGGGCGGCTGCTGGCCATGGCCCGCGCGTACGCGCTGCCGGGGACGGGGCTGACCGGCGACGCCACCCTGGCCGCCGCCGTCGCCGCCGGGATCGACCACTACCGCCGCCACGTGTACGCCGCCGGCGCCGACCCGGCGGGCAACTGGTGGCACTGGGAGATCGGCGTGCCGAGGGCGCTGCTCGACGCGGCCGTGCTGGTCGGGCCGCACCTGGGCGAGCGGCGCGGCGCCGCGCTGCGGGACGCGGTCGACCACTTCGTGCCCGAGAGCCGCCTCGGCGACTACAGCGGCACCAGCACCGCCGCCAACCGGGTGGACCTGTGCATGGTGATGGTGCTGCGCGCCATGCTCAGGGCCGACCCCGGCAAGGCGGCGCTGGCGGCCTCGGCGCTCGCCCCGGTGTTCCGCGTGGTCGCCGAGGGCGACGGCTTCTACCGGGACGGGTCGTTCGTCCAGCATTCGACCGTGCCGTACCAGGGCGGCTACGGGGTGACGCTGCTCACCGGGCTCGCGACGTTGTTCGCGGTGCTGCGCGGCACGCCGTGGGAGGTCGTGGATTCGACCGTGTTCGCCATGGTGGAGCGGTCGTTCGCGCCGTTCGTGCACGACGGGTTCTGCATGGACCTGGTGCGCGGCAGGGGGATCGGCAGGAAGCCGTTCGGCGACCACGACAGGGGCCGCGCGCTGGCCGCCGCGATCCTGCTGCTCGGCGAGGTGGCCCCGGCCGCCGACCGGGCCCGCTGGCAGGCGATGGTCAAGGGCTGGGCGGTGCGCCAGACGTGCCGTCCCATGCAGGACGAGGCCGGCCCGGCCTTCCACGCCCGCCTGACCGCCGTCCTGGCCGACGACGCCGTGCCCGCCGCGCCGGAGCCCGTCGGCCACCGGCTGTTCCCGATGAGCGCGCGGGCCGTGCACCGCCGGCCGGGCTGGTGCGCCGCGCTCAGCATGGCCTCCGCCACGATCGGCCACTACGAGCACGGCAACGGCGAGAACCCGCGCGGCTGGCACACCGGCTCCGGCCTGCTCTACTGGTGGGCCGACGGCCACGCCGACCAGTACTCCGACTCGTTCTGGACGACCGTCGACCCCTACCGGCTGCCCGGCACGACCGTCTCCACCCGGCGGCTGCCCGACGGCGCGGGCTCGGCCTGGGGGGACACCTGCCCGCCCGGCCGCTGGGTCGGCGGCGCCACGGACGGCACGTACGCCGTCGTCGGCCAGCACCTGAACGGCCTCGACAGCACGATGGAGGCGTTCAAGTCGTGGTTCTTCCTCGACGACGCCGTGGTCTGCCTCGGAGCGGGGATCAGCGCCGCGGACGGCGTGCCGGTCGAGACGATCGTGGACAACCGCAGGACCGCCGCCCCCCTGACCGCCGATCTCCGGGCGGGGTGGGCGCACCTCGACGGCCACGGCGGCTACGTGGTGCCGGACGGCCTGCGCACCCTGCGCGAACGGCGCGGCGACCGCGACTACGTCACGCTCTGGCTCGACCACGGCGTCGACCCGGACCAGGCGGACTACGTCTACCTGCTGCTGCCGGGCGCGAGCCGCGCGCGCACGGCCGCCAGGGCCGCCGATCGCGGGTGGGCCCGCGTGCTCGCCAACACCGCGCGGCGGCAGGCCGTCCGGGTGGACGCGCTGGGCGTCACCGCGGCCGCCTTCTGGAACGAGGGCGCCGCCGGCCCGCTCGCCGCCTCCGCGCCCTGCGCCGTGCTGGTCAGGGAGGACGCCACGGGCACGGCCACCGTCACCGTGGCCGATCCCCGGCGCGACCTGGACGGGCTCACCGTGACCTGGGACCGGCCGGTCGCCGGCGTGCTGCGCGGCCACCCGCTGCTCACGGGGGCGGCGACGGGCGACCGGCTGAGGCTCGTCCTCGGGCCGACGGCCGACCTGGAGGGCGCCTCTGTGACGGTGACCGTCCGGCTGTCGTGACGGGTCAGGAGAGCACGGCCTGGGCGGCGACCAGCTCGGCGTACTTGCCGCCGATGGCCGTCAGCTCGTCGTGGGTGCCGCGTTGCACCACCCGGCCCGCGTCGATCACGAGGATCAGGTCGGCGTCCCTGACCGTGCTGAGCCGGTGGGCGATCACGATCCTGGTCTGGACGAGCCCGCTCAGGTTCGCCTCGATGGCCGCCTCCGTGGCGCTGTCGAGGTTGCTGGTGGCCTCGTCGAGCAGCAGCACCTTCGGGCGCGACAGGACGGCGCGGGCCAGGGCGAGCCGCTGCCGCTGCCCGCCCGACAGGCCGCCGCCGTCGGTGAGCATCGTCTCGTACCCCATGGGCATGTCCATGATCTCGTCGTGCAGCGCCGCCAGGCGGGCCGCGGCGACCACCCGCTCCAGGGACGCGCCCGGCTCGTTCAGCGCGATGTTCTCCCTGATCGAGCCGCTGAACAGGGACGGATCCTGGGTGACCACGCCGAACTGGCGGCGCAGCGTGCGCAGGTTCAGCTCGGCGGCCGGGACGCCGTCGTAACGGATCTCACCGAGCACGGGCGTGTGCAGCGCGAGCAGCAGCCGGGCCAGCGTGCTCTTGCCCGAGCCGGACGCGCCCACCAGGGCGACCTTCTGACCAGGGCGGATGGAGACCGAGACGTCGCGCACGGTCCAGGGGGCGCGCGGGTCGTGGCGGAAGCTCACCCCGCGCAGCTCGACCGCGCCCCGCAGCCGCAGCACCTCGATGCCGTTGCTCGGCTCCGGCTCCGAGGCCAGGATGTCGGACAGCCGGTCGAAGTGCGCGCCGGCCTGCTGGAGGCTCTGCAGCCCGGTCATCAGCGAGCCGAGCGGGGTCAGCGCGCCGAGCGCGATGGCGTTCAGCGCCACCAGCGCGCCCACCGTGAGCTGCCCGTCGAGCACCCGCCAGGCGCCCAGCCACAGCAGCCCGAGCGGCGCCGTCACCCGGATCGCGGCCAGCGCCGACTCCAGCAGCCCTCTGGTCAGCCCGGCCCGCACGTCCGCGTTGAGCTGCCTGGCGAAGTGCGACGACCACTGGTCCACGGCCCGCTTCTCGGCGCCCGACGCCTTCAGCGTCTCGATGCCGGTGATCGTCTGGATCAGGCTGGTCTGGGACGCCGACAGCGCCGTCAGCTCCTGCCGGGTGAGTGTGGCGATCCGGCTGGTCGTGGCCAGCAGCAGGACCGTCTGCAGCACGGCCAGCCCGGTCAGCGCCAGCCCGAACACCGGGTCCCAGAGGTAGACCAGCACCAGGTAGCCCACGGCCAGCGGGCCGTCCAGCAGCGCCGCCACGACCTGCCCGGTGAGGATGTCGCCGAGCGTCGAGACGCTACCCGCCCTGGTCACCAGGTCGCCCTTGCCGCGCTGCTGGAAGTACCGGTACGGCAGCGTCACCAGATGGCTGACCAGGCTCTCGGTGAGCTCCTGGTCGGCACGGGCCCGTACGGCGACCAGCAGCGCCGCCCGCAGGTACCCGATCACCAGCTGGGCCGCCCCCGCGAGCAGCACGGAGACGCCCAGCAGGGACAGCACGTCCACCGCCCGCCTGGGCACGATGGAGTCCAGGAGGAGCTGCGAGAACATCGGCAGCGCCAGCCCGAGCACCTGCAGCAGCAACGAGGCCGCGATGAGCTGCGCGAGCAGCCCCCTGCGCCGCCGGAACAACGTCCGGACGAACTCCCTGCGCCAGGCGCTCGCCGCCGAGGTCGTGCCGCGCCGGAACCCCTCGCCCGGCTCGAACACCAGCAGCACGCCGGTGAACCCGGCCCCGAACTCCTCCGGCGTCAGCCTGCGGCGGCCGTGTCCGGGGTCGACGACGTCCACGCGGTCGGGGGACCAGCGTTCGACCACGATGAAATGGTTGAACTCCCAGTGCGCGACGGCGGGGAGCGGCACGCGGGCCAGGTCCTCGGGGGCCAGGGAGAAGGCGCGGGCCTTGAGGCCGTGGTCGCGGGCGCCGTCCACGACGGCCTTGGCGCTCAGGCCGTCCCTGCCGACCTGGAGGCGCTCGGCGACCTGGTGGAGCGTGGTGCGGTGCCCGTGGTGGCACAGCACCATGGCCAGGCAGGCCGCGCCGCACTCGGTGTCGGTGTTCTGGAGCAGCACGGGCAGGCGGCGCAACATCAGGCGACCGCCTCCACCGCGGCCATGGTCAGCAGGAGGCCGATGGCGAGGAGCGCGGCCACCAGCAGCCACAGCGCGAGGAACGACGGGGTGCTGATCACCGGCGGCATCCGGGTGACCCGCGACATCGCCCGGTGCCGCAACGCCTCCTCCCGGTAGATGCCCTGCCCTTCCCGCGGGTCCCGCGCGGGGGGTGCCGCGTGGCGCGGGGCGGGGCGCGTCTTGCCGTACGGATCGTTCAAGGCCGGCGCCCCCCGCCTGGAACCGTCACCCGCCACCCCCATGGCTCACCCGCCTCTCCACTCAACTCCCGGCAAGCCTAGGAACGCCTACTTGGAAGCCACTTGGGATCCACTGCTCGGCGCACCGCCCGCCGGCGACCGCGTGACAGCCGGGTCAGCGGAAGAGGAGGTCGCCGAAGTTCGGGTCGGCCGGCTCGCCCGGGTCCCTGTCGGTCGGTGAGGGCAGGGTGGTAGGGGCGGGGTCCGAGGGGGTGGCGTCCGGCGTGGCCGTGGGGGACGGGCCGGCCGAGCCCGTCCCGCCCGGCGTGGGCGTCGGCGTGACCGTGACCGGCACGGACGGCGTGGGCGTCGCGGACGGGCCGGTGGACGGCCCGGGTGACGGCGTCGGGCTCGGCGGCCGGGTCGCGGGACGTTCGTGCCGCGGCTCCCCGGCCGCCCGCCCGTCCCGGCGGTCCTTGCGGCCGGGGGCCTTGCCAACCTGGCCCGGGGTCCGTCCGGCGACCTGGTCGGCCACCGTGCGGTCCGCGATGACCTCGTAGATCACGATGCTGCCCATGCTGACGGTGAACACCAGGGCCGCGGCGCCGCCCACCCTGGCCCACCGCGGCCTCTTCCGGCGCAGGGCGACCGCCGTGCGCCGCTTCACCCTGTCGCCCGTGCGTTTGAGGTAATGCGTGTAGACGTCGGCGATGACGGTGCTGGCCACGCTCATCATCGCGGCGCCGATCACCGTCCCCGCCGTCCCGAGGTAGGAGGCCGCGACCGCGGCGGTGACCGCGGCCAGGGCGCTTCCCACGATCTGCGGCACGCTCAGCTCCAGCTTCCGCTGCTTGCCGCTCATAGCCAGGATCGTCCCCTCTTGTGGTGCGACGAAGGTGAACAAGCCACCTTGGCCCCCACAGGACGGGACGCCCACGGCGACGCGCGGCACTTTGCCGCGTCCTGGACCCGCGCTTGACGAGGGCGGGAACCGGCCCCCCGCGCGGCGGCGGGTCACCGCACGAGCGGAAGCCGGTTCACCCCCGTCATGGTCGGCGTGGGCATGAAGACCACCGGGTCGCCGGGATCGGTGCGCAGGACGCCGACCCGGTCGAGCAGGATGTTCAGCGCCACCCGCCCTTCCAGCCGGGCCAGCGGAGCGCCCAGGCAGAAGTGGATGCCCCGGCCGAAGGCGAGATGCGGGTTGGGATCGCGGCCGGCGTCGAAGACGTCGGGGTCGGGGAACTGCTCGGGGTCCCGGTTGGCCGAGCCGAGCCAGAGCATGACCATCTTGTCGGCCGGGATCGTCACCCCGCCCAGCTCGACCTCGCGGGTGGTCGACCGGGCCAGCCCGGCGAACGGGGTGAACAGCCGCAGCGACTCCTCGATCACGGCCGGCACGGTGGAGCGGTCGGCCCGTACCTTGTCCTGCTGGTCGGGGAAGGCGTCCAGGCACACCACCGTGTTGCCGAGCAGCATCGTCGTGGTGATGTGCCCGGCGAGCAGCAGCAGTATCGCGAAGTTGACGACCTGGTCGTCGGGCAGGCGCTCGCCGTCCACCTCGGCCTCGACCAGCTTGGTGAGCAGGTCGGCGCGGGGCCGTGCGCGGCGCTCCGCGGCGTGCCCGGCGAGGTACTGCGTCATCTCCCGCCATGGTTTGAGGGTGTTCGCCACGTTCGCACTCTGGCTCTCCACCGGCTCGGCGAGCGAGACCTTGGCGTCGCGCTGGAACAGCCCGTCGGCCCACTGCCTGAACAGGGCGCGGTCGCTGCTCGGCACCCCCAGCAGCTCGGCGATGACGATGACGGGGAGCGGGTAGGCCAGGTCGGCCACCAGCTCCAGGCGGTCGCGGCCGTCGGCCGCGTCGAGCAGCTCGTGGGTGAGCTGGGCGATCCGCGGTTCGAGGTCCGCGACGACCTTGCGGGTGAACGCGCTGCTGACCAGCTTGCGCAGCTTGCCGTGCTCCGGCGGGTCGATCTGGGTGATGAACCCCTTCAGCGAGAAGTCCTCGCCCTCCGGCAGCAGGCCCTTGGGGATCAGCCGCATGGTGTCGGAGGAGAACGTGACGGGGTCGGCGAGCACGTCGTGCACTTCCTGGTAGCCGTGGACGTTGTACATCCCGGCGGCGGCGTCGTACTCGACGGACGGGCCCGATCGCGGCCCGTGCAGCCAGAAGTGCTGTTTGGAGATGTTGTACCGTTCGACGATGTCGGACATCGCCTCTCCTTAGTCGTAGATCCACTTTCGGTAGGGCGGGATCAGTTCCTCAAGAATTGCGACGTACTCCGCCGCCGCCGCCTCCAGAACCTCGGCGGACGGCTGCACGGCGGGCTCGAAGGCATGGCGCACGGTGAAGGCGAGCGCGTCCGCCTGCTCCTCGACGCTCAGCTCCGTCCCGACGGTGTCGATGCCGCCGAGCAGGTAGAAACCCGTGGACGCGGCGCTCAGCGTGTACCGGGGGTGCGGCATGTCGGGCCTGAGCAGGCCGTACCGGTCGGCCACCCGCTGGAACCGCTCGGCCGCGAGGACGTCGTGGCTGCGCAGCGGGTGCTTGGCCAGCTTGCCCAGCAGCTCGATGTCGGTGGTGAACAGCGCCCGCAGCAGCGGCCTGCGGCTCATGGAGACGAAGGCCGCCCGCGAGAAACGATGCGGCAGCACCTGGGCGGGGTCGTGCCGCAGCAGCGCCGCGAACTCCTCCACGACCTCGATGGACTCCCGCAGCAGCAGCGCCTCGAACAGCTCGTTCTTGGTCCGCCAGTGCAGGTAGATGGTGCCCTTGCCCACCCCGGCGCGGCCCGCGATGTCGTCGACGGTGACCCTGCGGTAGCCGTGACGCAGGAGCAGCTCGCCCGCGGCGTCGAGGATCCGGTCCGCCCTGTCCGCCATGCGCCACACCTCGTGACTGGATGTGAAATCTGGTCATCAGTCACGCTACGCCGCACCCGAGCCCCGCACAAGGGACCGCTCAGCCCAGGACGGCCGGCCGCAGCTCGTCCGCGCACCACTGGCGGAAACCGGTGGGCGTGGTGGCCTGCGGGGTACGCGGCTCGGCGTTGTCCAGCCCCTGGTTCTTGGCCTCCATCATGTCGGCCATCCCCTGGGCCATCGCCTCCGACCAGCCCCGCTCGGCCAGCATGGCCGTGAACGCCGCCATCGGCACGTGCCGCAGGCCGACCGGCCGTCCCAGCACCTCGGACATGATCCGCGCCATGTCCTCGCCCGACAGGTCCTCCGGACCGAGCACCGGGACGTCGGCCCGCCCGGTCCAGTCGCGGTCGAGCAGCAGCCCGGCGGCCATCGCCGCGATGTCGCGGGTGGCGCAGACGGGGGCCTTCAGGTCACCGCGGACCGGCGAGAAGAACACGCCCTGGTCCCTGATCACCGCCGCCTGGTCGAGCAGGTTGTCCATGAACGAGGGCATTGTCAGGGCCCGGTAGGGCACGCCCGTGGCGGCGATCAGGTCGTCCATGGCCAGCGAGGCCGTCACGAGACCGGCGTTCAGCGGCAGGCCGCGGCCCAGGGCCGAGACCCCGACCACCCGGCCCACCCCGCGGCGCACGAACGCCTCGCAGGCCGGACGGCTGAAGTCCAGGTAGGCGGCGTCGAGTCCGGCGGCCCGCGGATTCGGCGGGACGACCCAGAACACGGCGTCGGCGCCCGCGAACGCCTCCTCGACGACGTGGGCGTCGCCGTGCGAACCCGGCACGACCTCCACCCGCTCCCGCACGGCCGCCGGCAGCCGGGCCGGGTCCCGCACGACGACGCGGACCGGCTCGTCCGCGGCCAGGACGAGGTCGAGAACCTGCCGGCCGATCCGGCCGGTGGGCGTGGTGATGACGATCAAGGAGAACTCCAGGGGGAATCGGGGACAGTCGTGCTGGGGGGCACGGCCAGTCAACCGAGCGCGGCGGCGAACCTGAAGGACCGATCCGATCACCATTGATACCCTGCGGATATGAATGACCTGGAGGTCCGCGAGCTCCGCTACTTCGTGGCCGTGGCCGAGGAGCTGCACTTCGGGCGGGCCGCCGAGCGGCTGGGCATGGCGCAGCCCCCGCTGTCCCGGGCGATCCGCGAGCTGGAACGCCGGCTGGGCGTGCGCCTGCTGGAGCGCACCACGCGGCAGGTCGCGCTCACCCCGCCGGGCGAGGTCTTCCTGCGCGACGCCCGGACCGCCCTCGACGCGGTCGCCGCGGCGGCCCGCCGGGTCCGGCACGCGGCCCGTCCCGAGCCGGGGCTCCGGGTGGCGCTCAAGGCCGACTACGACGCCGGGCTGCTGCCGCGGATCCTCGCGGCCTACCGCGACGAGGAGGGCGCGCTCCCGGTCGAGCTGCTGCTGGGCGGGCGCAACGAGCAGGCCCCCGCCCTGCGCGACGGCCGGGCCGACGTCGCGCTGCTGACCACCCCCTTCGACGACCGCGACCTCGACACCGAGCCGCTGCTGAGCGAGCCCCGGCTGGTCGCGCTGCCGGCCGCCGACCCGCTGGCCGCCCGGCCCGTCCTCGCCATGGCCGACCTGGCCGGCCGGCCGCTGCCCGACGGCACCCCCGCCGAGCGGGACGGCGCCGAACCCCTCCCCGGCCACCCGCCGCGGCGCACCGGCCTGGACCTGGCCCAGGTCTGCAACCTGGTGGAACTGGGGAGCGCCGTCTGGTTCGTCCCCGTCTCGGTGGCGCGGCGGCACCCCCGGCCGGGCATCGCCTACCGGGAGGTCGCCGACCTGTCGCCGTCCGAGCTGGCCGTGGGGTGGCCGCAGGGGTCCCGCTCGCCGGCGGTGGCCGCGTTCGTCCGCGCCGCCGTCGCCGTCGCGGTGGGTCTGGGCCCACTTCGTACGGGGGCGTAGCGGGATACCGGGGGAGGGGCCTGCAGCCGTACGTTCTCCCAGGTCGGGCGGAACCGCCCGGGAACCGGAGAAGACAGACGTGACAGCCCGATGGGGTGCCCGAACATCACCAAAAAGGGCAGGCTGGCACAATTGCGCCGTGCCGAAGGACGCTGTCAGGTGAGGTCGCCCGCGAGGGGCGGGCCCCTGCGCTGGGGCGCCGAGATCGTGCTCGGGCTCTGCCGCTCGGCCGTCCTGGTCCTGCTGACCTGCCTGATGCCGGCCGTCGGCGTCGTCGTCGGCCACTTCGGCGCCGAGCTGGCCTACTCCTGGTCGGCGAACCTGACCGCGCCGCCGTTCGTCGTGGCCCTGGCGCTGCTGGGCGAGACGCTGGTGGTGATCCTGTGGATCGCCGTCGCCCTGTGGGTCGTGCACCCGCTGACCAGCCGCACCTTCAGCCAGGCCGCCCGCCGGCTCGCCGCGCGCTGGCTCGGCCTGCGCATCGAGGTCGCCTACCGCACCCCCTCGCCGGTCACCCGCATGGCCACCGGCCACTGGTGGGACGGCGAGGAGTACCACAAGTCCGAACGGGAGGCCCGCCGCCGCGCCCGGATGAACGCCCGCTTCCACGACCCCCAGCTGCACTGGGACGGGCTGTGGTGCGTGCTCGCCGGCCTGACCGTGCTGCCGGTCGCGGCCCTGCCGCTGGTCGGCCTGGCCGGCGGCGCCTACCTGACGCTCGTCCCGGACTTCCGCGGCCTCGGCCTGGCACTGATCGTCGCCGGGCTGGCCGCCGCGCCGTTCGCCTGGCGCGTCCTCGGCCCCCTGGCCGGCCGCTTCCTCGGCCCGATCCCGGACTCGCGGCTCGGCCGGCGGGTGGCGGAGCTGGAGGCCGTCCGCGCCGATCTCACCCAGACCCAGGCCGACGAGCTCGAACGCATCGAGCGCGGCCTGCACGACGGGGCCCAGGCGCGGCTGGTCGGCATGGGCATGTCGATGCAGGCCGCGGAACACCTCCTGGAGACCGACCCCGCCGCCGCCCGCGCCATCCTGGCCGACGCCCGCGCCTCGTCGATCGCGGCGCTGGCCGAGCTGCGCTCGCTGGTGCGCGGCATCAACCCGCCGGTGCTCACCGAGCGCGGCCTGGTCGACGCCGTCCGGGCCCTGGCGCTCGACGCGCCCGTCGAGGTGGCCGTACGCAGTTCCGTGCCCGCGCGGCCCGAGCGTCCGGTCGAGTCCGCGGTCTACTTCGCCGTCGCCGAGCTGCTGGCGAACGTGGCCAAACACGCCCGCGCCACCCGGGCGACCGTCGAGCTCGGCTACCAGCCGCAGGCGCGGACCCTCACCGCGACCGTCACCGACGACGGCGCCGGCGGGGCGAGCGCGTCCGCCGGCTCCGGGCTGGACGGCGTCAGACGCCGGATGGCCGCTTTCGGCGGCCGTCTGGACATCGACAGCCCCCTCGGGGGTCCCACCCGCGTCTCAGTGGCGGTGCCGTGCGAATTGTCATAGCCGAGGATCTCTTCCTGCTCCGCGACGGGCTCGTCCGTCTCGTCCAGGCGTACGGGCACACCGTCGTCGCGGCCGTCGACTCCGGGCCCGCGGCGCTCGAAGCGCTGGTCGGCCACCGTCCCGACGTGGCCGTCGTGGACGTGCGGCTGCCGCCGACCTTCTCCGACGAGGGGCTCCAGGCCGCGCTCGCCGCTCGCCGCGAGGTGCCGGGCCTGCCCGTGCTGATCCTCTCCCAGCACGTGGAGCAGCTCTACGCCCGCGAACTGCTGGCCGACGGCCAGGGCGGCGTCGGCTACCAGCTCAAGGACCGCGTACTCGACGCCGGCCAGTTCATGGACGCGCTCGCCCGCGTCGCCGACGGCGGCACGGCGCTCGACCCGACGGTGGTCGCCAAGCTGCTCGGCCGCCCCGCCCACGCCGACCCCCTCGCCACCCTCACCGAACGCGAACGCTCGGTGCTCGAACTGATGGCCGAGGGCCTGTCGAACGCGGCGATCGCGGCCCGGCTGTTCCTCAGCGAGGGCGCCATCAGCAAGTACACGACCACGATCTTCGCCAAGCTCGGCCTCGCCGCCGACGACGACACCAACCGCAGGGTGCGCGCCGTCCTCACCTACCTGGGCGCCACCGCCCCCTAGCGCTCGACGGCGCGCTCCTAGTGCTCGACGGCGCGCTCCTAGTGCTCGACGGCGCGCTCCGCCCGGGACGGCAGCAGCAGCGCGGTCACCACCACCGCCACCGACAGGACCGCGCCCACCACGAACGCCAGCCGCATGCCGCCGAGGGTCGCCAGCGCCTGCGTGAGCCCCTCGGCCCGCAGGGTGTCGGCCCGCGCGCTCATCACGGTGACCACCAGCGCGGTGCCGATCGCCGCGGCGACCTGCTGGAGCGTGCTCAGGATCGAGCTGCCGTGCGGGTACAGGTGCGGCGGGACCGCTCCGAGCCCGAGCGTGAAGACCGGGGTGAAGGTCGCGGCCAGGCTCACCATGAGCAGCGCGTGCAGGCCCAGCAGCTGCCAGTACGGCATCGTCATCGTGACCTGGGTGAACCCGGCCAGCGCGAGCATGATCCCGATCGCGCCGGGGATGACCAGCACCCGGCCGCCGTGGTTGTCGAACACGCGGCCGACGGCCGGGCCGAGCAGACCCATCGCCAGCCCGCCCGGCATCACCAGGAGCCCGGTCTCCAGCGGGCTGAGCGCCCGGACGTTCTGCAGGTAGAGAGGCAGCAGGATCATCGACCCGAGCATCGCCATGAAGGCCACCGACATCAGCACCAGCGCCACCGTGTACGTGCGGTGGCGCAACGTGCGCAGGTCCATCAGCGGCGCCCCGCGCCTCTGCAGCACGAGCTGGCGCACCACGAAGACGGCGATGGTGACCAGCCCGGCCGCCGTGATCGCGGCGGCGACGCGCACGTCCCCGCCCTCGAACCGGCTGAGCCCGTAGACCAGCCCGCCGAACCCGGCCGCCGCCGTCACCACGCTGAACCAGTCGATCGTGCTGACCTCGGGCTCACCGGTGTTCCTGAGCTGCCGCAGGCCGCTCCACGTGATCAGCCCTGCGATCGGCAGCACCACCGCGAACAGCAGCCGCCACGACCCGAAGTGCAGGATCACCCCGGAGATCGCCGGACCCATGGCCGGGGCGACGGAGATCGCCAGCGTCACGTTGCCCATCACCCGCCCCCGGTCCTTCTCCGGCACGACCTGCATCAGCGTGGTCATCAGCAGCGGCATCATCACGGCCGTGCCGGACGCCTGGACGATCCGGGCCCCCAGCAGCACCCCGAACACCGGCGCGACCGCGGCCAGCGCCGTGCCCAGCAGGAACAGCCCCATGGCGGTGGTGTACGCCGTGCGGGTGGTGACCCGCTGCAGGAACCAGCCGGTGATCGGGATGACCCCGGCCATGGTCAGCATGAAGGCCGTGGAGAGCCACTGGGCGGTCTGCTCGGTGATGTGCATGGCGTCCATCAGCCGGGGGATCGCGTTGATCATGATCGTCTCGTTGAGCACGACCACGAACGTCGCCAGCACCAGCAACCGGATCACGGCGGGCGTACGGCCCGACCCGGCGGACACGCCCTTGGCGGATGATTCGAGTTGTGGGCTGGACACGGTACCTCTATCGGTCTCGGGCCCGACCTCGTCACGGCCGGCCTGGCGGTCATGGGTTTCGTCAGCAGTCCTCGTCACCCCCATACTGACCACCCCCACCGACGAAACTCATCGCCGCCCCCGGGAACCGCCCCCTCCTCATCCGCTCCCCAGGCCCTCACCGCCCCACGACCTGGCTCACGAGAAGTTGAACGTGCTCACGGTGGCGCAGCGCAGCACCGTCATGGAGAAGGGGAGTCTGCGGGCTCGGGGTCCCCGGCTGATTCACGTACTGCCCCGGAAAGCAGAATGTGGAGGCCCGGTTTACCGGTGCCTCCACATGTGTGCGGTGTGTCCGAGGGGGGACTTGAACCCCCATGCCCATCACTGGGCACTAGCACCTCAAGCTAGCGCGTCTGCCTATTCCGCCACCCGGACTTGGTGCCTGCACGCGGGACGTCATCTCGCGTCGGCTCCGTAAGGTTAGCAAACTCTGGGGGGTGAGTCATACCAAGTATCGGCACAGGGGAGAGGCACCGCCTCTCGGGCGGCCCGCCGGACTGTCCTGATGACCCTCCCGAGTGTCTTACGTGAAGCGGACCAGCGTGTCGTTGGCCTTTTTCGGGGTCTCTGCTGAAAAGCCCTTGCGGCAACTTTGGGTGCTGCTACGGTTACGGATCGTTGAGGGGTGAGTCCACGGACCGGCCTCACGACGTGAGGCCGGTTCCGGAAGCTGGGAGGTCACGTGGCACGCACGAAGGTCGGGCAGTCGAGGGCGTCGTCCCTCGCTGTGCGCCGCGTGCCCACGACGCTCCCGGAGCAGGACACGACCGCCGAGCGGGCCGACCGGATGGCGCGGTTCGCGGCCGGTGCCCGCAGGGTTGTCGTGCGGGCAGTCACGATGGGCGCCCTCGTGGCGGCCGGATGGCTGCTCGCCGTCGTGTTCGGAGCCATGTCCGCCGCTCCGGCGGCCGCGGATGCCACCGCGGCCACCGCAGGAGCCGCCGACGCGGCCCCCGCTCCCCTTTCGGTCCCCGGCTACCTCTCGGCGTCGGACAACGCCGAGGCGATGGCCGGCCGCACCGTGGACGGTCTCAACAGCCAGCAGGATCCTGGTCTGCCACCACCATCCTCCGCCGGAAAGATCTTGGACACCGATGGACTGGTGCCCAACGGTGGTGGCAGCGGCCCGTTCGGGCCCGGTATGGGGGATGTCGCGAGGTCCGGTGTCGACCCGCGGCTGCAGTACCAGTCCGCCGTCATGGCGCGTGTGCTGCCCCCCGTCGTCCGCACAGCGGCGGACGACCCTTCCTTCTCACCTGACTGATCCCGCCATTTCCACACGCCCCGGACGTCCCGTCCGGAGAGCGACGGCGGAGCGTGGTCAGATCCCCTCCGCCGGCGGGTGAGACGTCAGTCAACCTGTTCGCGAATCCGAGGTCACCGTTGTGTGCGACCTCGCACGGCCTCGGCTGCCCGCGAACCGTTTCAGGTATCCCCCCAAGAACCACTAGGAGCATTCACCATGCGTACGTGGGCTAGAGCATCTACTCCTGCGGCCCTTCTGGCGGTCGCGGTCATGTCGTTCGGCAGCGGTGCGGCCTTCGCCGACACCTCGGGCAACTCCTCCGTCGGCGGCGGCAACCAGGTCAACCTGCCGATCAACCTGCCCATCGACATCAGCGGCAACGCCGTCGGGGCGGCCGGCCAGTCGTCCGCCGGGTCCCACGGCGGCGCCTCGGTCGAGAACGCCGGCCCGAGCGACATCCCCAGCCGCACCTCGGGAAACTCCAGCGTGCTGGGCGGCAACCAGGTCAACGCGCCGATCACCGCGCCGCTGAACGCCTGCGGCAACGCGGTCTCCCTGTTCGGCAAGTCGGACGCGGGCTGCCGGGGCGGCGCGACCGTCCACAACAAGGGCAAGGGCGGCGCCGGGGGCAACCAGACCTCGGGCGACTCCAGCCTCATCGGCGGGAACCAGCTCACGGCGCCGATCACGGCTCCGATCAACGCCTGCGGCAACGCGCTGGCCATCTTCGGCGACGCGACCGCGGGCTGCAAGGGCGGCGCCTCCGTGCACAACAGCGGCGTCGGCAACGCGGGCGGCAACCGCACGTCCGGGCGCTCGTCCGCGCTGGGCGGCAACCAGGTGATCGCGCCGGTCAACGGGCCGATCAACATCTGCGGGAACGCGGTGGCGGTGTTCGGGCGGGCGTTCGCGGGCTGCCAGGGCGGCGCCAGCGTCACCAACTCGGGCGGCGGCGGCGGCTGGCTGCACCACATGGCCGCGCCGGGCTCCACGGGCAACGACACCGACGGGCGTTACGGCGCCGGCAGCGGCAACCAGGTGATCGCCCCCGTCAACCTGCCCATCACGGCCTGCGGCAACGCCGTCGGCAACGCGGTGGCCAACTGCCGGGGCGGCGCGACGGTGCTGAACACCCGCGCCGGTTCCGGGGCGGGCGGCAACACGACGTCCGGGCGTTCGGGCGTGCTGAGCGGCAACCAGGTGATCGCGCCGATCACGGCTCCGCTCAACGTGTGCGGCAACGCGGTGGCCGCCTTCGGCAAGGCGTTCGCCGGGTGCCGGGGCGTCGTCTCGGTCAAGAACGGCGGCCGGGGCGCCGGCGGCAACCACACCTCCGGGCAGTCGGGCGTCGGGGCGGGCAACCAGGTGATCGCGCCCATCACGGCTCCGCTCAACGTCTGCGGCAACGCGGCCGCGGTGCTCGGCGCCTCCAACGCCCACTGCAAGGGCGGCGCGGCCGTCTGGCCGCACAACGGTGTGGGCGGCGGCGGCAACTCGACCTCCGGGCGTTCGGGCGTGCTGAGCGGCAACCAGGTGATCGCGCCGATCACGGCTCCGGTCAACGTCTGCGGCAACGCCGTGGCCGTGCTGGGCGACGCCGCGGCGGGCTGCCTGGGCGGCGCGCACGTCGGCAAGCCGGGCTACCCGGGCGGCGGCTACAACCAGTTCCTGCGGTCCACCGGCCACCAGGCCGCGGCCAAGAGCGGGCTGCTGCCCGCGGTGCCCGCCGTCCCGGCGCTCAACGGTGTCAACGGCACCGGCGCCGTGCCCGGTCTGCCCGACGTCGGCGGCCTGCCGAAGGCGGGCGGCCTGCCGGTTCCCGGCAACGTGACGCAGCAGCTCCAGAGCTCGGGCCTGCCGCTCCCCGGCAACGTGACGCAGCAGCTGGAGGGCTCGGGCCTGCCGGTCGGCGGCGGCCTGTCCTCGCTGCCGCTCGTGGACGACGCGTCCAAGACCCTGGGCCTGCCCGCCCTGCCCGAGCTGCCCGGCCTTCCCGGCCAGGCGCAGGCTCCGGTGCAGGGTCCGGCGCAGGCCAGGCCCGGCGAGGTGGACATGCCGGCCAAGTCCTGGGAGAAGCGGGTGCCCGTCCGGCCCGGCAAGCGTCACATGGCCGACAGGACCGACCACGTGCGCAGGGCGCCGGCCCGCCCCTCTTCGCCGCTCTCCCCGGCCACCGACCTGCTCTCCTCCACCCCGGTCGGCGGCGCCGTGACCTCGGCCACCGGCGGCCTGCCGGTCGGCAACCTGGGCCTGATGAGCGCCGCCCAGCCCGCCGGTCTCACCGGGATGAACTCCAGCTCGCTGCTCGCGCTGCTGCTCGGCTCGATGTTCGCCGCGTCGGCCACGCTGTTCGCGACCGCCCGCCGGTTCCGGTTCGGCCGTAAGTAGATATACGGCATAGGTCGGTAACCACAGATACCGCTACCGCTCCACCGCCTGGGAGCGGTAGGCGATAGATGCTTTGCCCGTTCCGGGGGCGCGGCCCGGAGCGGGCAAAGCCATGTCCAGGCTCAGAGCGTGCTGCGGACACGGATGACCTTGCGTCGCAGCCGTACGTGCCGGCTCCCGTCGGGGTGCACCCGCACCCGCGCGAGCTCCCACTGGCCGTACTCTGCGTGTTCGGTCAGCAGTTGACGTGCGGCTTCGCGAGTGAGGTCGCGCGGAATGAAGATATCCATGTAGGAGTAGTCGAGCACAACGATTAGTCTCCAGGGTGAGTCAGGGCGCCATGCCGCTCGATGGGGCTTATTCTGCGTGCTTGTGGGTGGACCCGGAAGCTAGTGGGTAGCCCGGGGGAAGGAAATTTCCGCGAGTCGGGTTACCTTTCAGATCTATGCCGACTCCCGGCAGGGGGATTGCAAGCGAACAGTGAGGTAGGAAGCAGCGTGCCAGCCAAGAACGGCAGCTCCGGCGGAACACGCCTGGTGATCGTCGAGTCGCCCGCCAAGGCGAAGACGATCGAGAAATACCTCGGCGCCGGCTACACGGTCGAGTCCAGCATCGGCCACATCCGTGACCTGCCGGAGCGGGCCGACGACATCCCCGAGGCCTTCAAGAAGGAGTCCTGGGCGCGCCTTGGCGTGAACGTCGAGCACGAGTTCGAGCCGCTGTACGTCGTCAACCCCGACAAAAAGGCGCAGGTCAGCAAGCTGCGGCAGCTGTTGAAGGGTGCTGACGAACTCTACCTGGCCACTGACGAGGACCGGGAGGGCGAGGCGATCGCCTGGCACCTGCGCGAGGTGCTCAAGCCGACCGTGCCCGTCCACCGCATGGTGTTCCACGAGATCACGCCGCAGGCGATCCGCGACGCCGTCGCGAACCCGCGCGACCTCAACCTCCGCCTGGTCGACGCCCAGGAGACCCGCCGCATCCTCGACCGGCTCTACGGTTACGAGGTCAGCCCGGTCCTGTGGAAGAAGGTCAAGCCGCGGCTGTCGGCCGGCCGGGTGCAGTCGGTGGCGACGCGGCTGGTGGTGGAGCGCGAGCGGGAGCGCATGGCGTTCACCTCCGCCCACTACTGGGACCTGCAGGCGTTGTTCGACTCGGGCAAGCCCGAGGAGCGGCCGCGTGACTTCACCGCGACGCTGACCTCGGTAGGCGGCAAGAGGGTGGCCCAGGGGCGCGACTTCGCCAGCACCGGGCAGCTCAAGACGGCCGACGTGCTGCACCTGTCCGAGGCCGCCGCCGGTGAGCTGGCCGGCCGGCTCCAGGGCACGTCGTTCTCGGTCAAGTCCGTCGAGCGCAAGCCGTACACGCGCAAGCCGTACGCGCCGTTCCGGACGACCACATTGCAGCAGGAGGCCAGCCGGAAGCTGGGCTTCTCCGCCAAGTACACGATGCAGGTCGCCCAGCGGCTGTACGAGCAGGGTTTCATCACCTACATGCGTACCGACAGCATCACGCTGTCGGAGACCGCGATCGCCGCCGCCCGCTCGCAGGCCATCAAGCTCTACGGCGCCGCGTACGTGCCTGACAAGCCGCGCGTCTACACCAGCAAGGTCAAGAGCGCGCAGGAGGCCCACGAGGCGATCCGGCCCTCCGGCGAGGAGTTCCGCACGCCGGGCGAGACCGGGCTGTCCGGCGACATGTTCCGCCTGTACGAGCTGATCTGGCAGCGCACCGTCTCCTCGCAGATGAAGGACGCGGTCGGCGAGTCGATCAGCGTCAAGGTCGGCGGCCGTTCGGCTTCCGGCGAAGACGTCGAGTTCAGCGCCTCGGGCCGGACGATCACCTTCTACGGGTTCCTCAAGGCGTACGTGGAGGGGGCCGACGACCCCTCGACCGACCGCGACGACTCCGAGAAGCGGCTGCCCAACCTGGCCGAGGGCGACGCGCTGACCGTGTCGCGGCTCGACGTGGCCGCCCACTCCACCAAGCCGCCCGCCCGCTACACCGAGGCCTCGCTGGTCAAGGAGATGGAAGACCGCGAGATCGGGCGGCCCTCGACGTACGCGTCGATCATCGGCACGATCCTCGACCGCGGCTACGTGTTCAAGAAGGGCACCGCGCTGGTGCCGTCCTTCCTGGCCTTCGCCGTGGTCAACCTGCTTGAGCAGCATTTCGGCAACCTGGTCGACTACGACTTCACGGCCGAGATGGAGAAGGTGCTCGACGACATCGCCAACGACCGCGCCGAGCGGGTGCCCGAGCTGCAGCGTTTCTACTACGGCGCGGGCGACGGCGACGAGGGCCTGAAGGAGATGGTCACCGACCTCGGTGACATCGACGCCAAGGAGATCAGCTCGTTCCCGATCAAGGGGACGGACATCGTCCTGCGAGTCGGGCGTTACGGGCCGTACCTGGACAGAGACGGCGCGCGGGTCAACGTGCCCGAGGACACCACGCCCGACGAGCTGACGGCGGAGAAGGCCGAGGAGCTGTTCTCGCGGCCGACCGGCGACCGCGAGCTGGGGCGCGACCCCGTGAGCGGCCACATGATCGTGGCCAAGGACGGCCGTTACGGGCCGTACGTGACGGAGATCCTGCCCGAGCCGGCTGAGGACGAGACGCCGAAGAAGCGGACGAAGAAGGCAGACGCCCCCAAGCCGCGCACCAGCTCCCTGTTCAAGACGATGTCGCTCGACACGATCACCCTCGACGACGCGCTCAAGCTGCTGGCCATCCCCCGGGTGGTGGGCGAGCTCGACGGCGAGGAGGTCGTGGCGCACAACGGGAAGTTCGGGCCGTACATCAAGAAGGGCACCGACTCCCGCTCGCTCACCTCGGAAGAGGACCTGCTGACGGTCACGATCGAGCAGGCCAAGGAGCTGTTCGCGCAGCCCAAGCAGCGCGGGCGGCGGGCCGCGGCGGCGGCGCCGCTGCGGGAGCTGGGCGACGATCCGGCGTCGAAGAAGCCGGTCGTGGTCAAGGAGGGGCGTTTCGGCCCCTACGTGACCGACGGCGAGACGAACGCGTCGCTGCGCAAGGGCGACACGGTCGAGGACATCACCATCGAACGGGCCGCCGAGCTGCTGGCCGAGCGCCGCGATCGGGCGCCCGCGCCGAAGAAGACCACGCGGAAGGCCCCGGCGAAGAAGACGACCGCGAAGAAGCCGGCGGCCAAATCGTAAGTAGCATCGACGTGTGATCGTGCTGGTCTTCGTCGCTCTCGTCGTGGTGGCGCACCTTTATCTGTGGCATCGGATGGTGCGCTCCGCGACCCGCCCCGGGCGCGCCCGCAAGGCGCTGACCTGGGGCCTGGTCGGGCTCGTCCTGCTCGTGGTGGCCGCGTTCGCGGGCACGCGGATGGAGCTGGGCAACTGGCTGGCCTGGCCGGGCTACCTGTGGGTGGCGCTGATGTTCTACCTCGTGGTGTTCCTGATCGTGCTGGAAGTGCCGCGGGCCGTCGCGTCGATGATCATCCGTAGGGGCGAGCGCGGGACGGTGGCGGTCAAGGAGCCGGTTCCGGTGGCGGCGGTGGCGTCCGCCGCCCCGCCGTCCGGGCCCGCCACTGAGCCTGCCACTGTGCCCCCCGCTGTGCCTGTTCCCCCTACCGTGCCGCCCATGAGCAGGCGGCTCTTCCTGGGGCGCACCACCGCGGTGGTGGCCGGGGTCGGCGCGCTCGGCACGGTCGGTTACGGCATGACCAGCGCTCTGGGCGACCCGGTGCTGGAGCCGGTGCGGGTCCGGCTGCCCAAGCTCGACCCGAGGCTGAACGGCCTGCGCTTCGCCGTGGTGAGCGACATCCACCTGGGCCCGCTCACGGGCGTCGGCCACACCGAGCGCATCGTCAGGATGATCAACGGCCTGCGTCCCGACGTGGTGGCCATCGTCGGCGACCTGGTGGACGGGTCCGTGGCTCAGTTGGGCGCCCTCGCCAAGCCCCTCAAAAGCCTTGAGTCCCGCTACGGGGCATATTTCGTGACCGGTAACCACGAGTACTACACCCAGAACGGCCCCCAGGAATGGATCGAGGAGCTCGACCAGCTCGGCGTTCGCTCGTTGCGTAACGAGCGCGTGGAGATCAGCCACCAGGGCGCCGTACTCGACCTGGCCGGGGTGAACGACCTCAACGGCGAGGCCGTCGGCGACGGGCCCGACTTCGCCAAGGCGCTCGGCGGACGGACGCCCGGGCGCTCCACCGTGCTGCTCGCCCACCAGCCCGTACAGGTGGACCAGGCGGCCGGATTCGGCGTCGACCTGCAGCTGTCGGGGCACACGCACGGCGGCCAGATCGCGCCGTTCAACCTGGTGGTGGGCCTGCAGCAGCCCGTCGTGTCGGGGCTGGCCACGGTCGACGGCGTGCAGGTGTACGTCACCAGGGGCGCGGGGTTCTGGGGGCCGCCGGTACGGGTCGGCGCGCCGCCGGAGATCACTATGCTGGAGCTGCGCTCCTGACTTTGCGCGACGCGGTCGCCACGTGGTGTCATCTTGGCGTAGTATCCGACCGGATACTCGCAGGAGGTGAGCATGGTGTCCTCCCCGGCCGAAGGGGCGTTGCGTCAGGCGGCTTCGCTCGCGCCCGACGTCGCCTTCTGGGCCAGGCGCGGCGGGCTGCTGTTCAGGCAGGCGCGCCACGCGGCGAGCATGAACCAGAAGGCGCTGGCCAGCAGGAGCGGCACCTCGCGCACCACGCTGTCGGCCTACGAGCACGGCAGGAAGTCGCCGACGCTGGAGACCGCCGGGCGCATCCTCGACGCGGCCGGGTTCCGGCTGGCCCTTGAGCCCAAGGTCGAGTTCGCCGTGCAGTCGGCGGGCGGGCGCAGCTTCCACGTCCCGAGCCGCCTGCGGCGGCTGCCGGTGGCCGCGGCGCTGGGCGTCCTGCGGTTCGGCGGCCGGGTCTACGACCTGGCCGACCGCGGCCAGCGCCGGGCGGCCTACTCGGCGCTGCTGAGCGAGGGCGGCCCCGCCGACCTGCTCGACCACGTCGACGGCGCGCTGCTGGTCGAGCTCTGGGGCGAGCTGGCGCTGCCGGCCGCCGTCCGCGCCGCCTGGATGCCTCTGGTGGAGCAGATCAGGCAAGAGGCCGGAGTAATGAAATGACGACGTTTTCGACGGCCTATTCCATGCGGGTAACCTGCACGCCGACCCGCGAACGTAATACCCTCAGCCACGGACAAGCGGGTAATTCCGCGTTGTCTCCTGCCTTCCCATGTCCGGCCGACACCTGGATACGCTGAAATCATGACTGCCCCTAGGCGCGCTGCACATGTGCTGGCCCATGCGCCGTTCCGCCGTCTCTGGACGGCCATGTCGGTGTGCAGTCTGGGCGACTGGCTCAACATCCTGGCCCTGACCGCCCTCGCCGGAAACCTCAACCAGGGCGACTACCGCATGCAGTCGCTGGCCGTGGGCGGCGTGTTCATCGCCAAGATGTTGCCGGCGGTGCTGCTCGGGCCGCTGGCCGGGGTGTTCGCCGACCGGTTCGATCGGCGGCTGACCATGTTCACCGCAGACCTGGCCAGGT
Source organism: Nonomuraea sp. NPDC050227 (assembly GCF_044459705.1). Taxonomy (NCBI): domain Bacteria; kingdom Bacillati; phylum Actinomycetota; class Actinomycetes; order Streptosporangiales; family Streptosporangiaceae; genus Nonomuraea; species Nonomuraea sp. NPDC050227. The sequence goes on from NZ_JBITJF010000001.1 coordinate 1,019,194, forward strand.
TCGCGGTCGTGTTGTCGATCCCGGTCATCGGCACCTACCAGTGGGTGATCGTCGCGACCGTCCTGGTCGAGTGCGTCAACCTGTTCTGGGTCCCGGCCAAGGACGCCACGGTGCCCAACCTGGTGCCCAAGGACCAGCTCGAATCCGCCAACCGGCTCAACCTGCTGGTCACCTACGGCAGCGCGCCGATCGCGGCCCTGCTGTTCGCCGCGCTGTCCCTGGCCGGCGACATGGGGCGCAGCGTCCTGCCGCTGCTCAACGGCATGGACCCGACCGCTCCGGCGCTGATCGTCAACTCCCTGGCCTACCTGGTGTCGGCCGTCCTGATCTTCACGTTGCGCGGCATCCCCAAGCGCGACGGCGCGATCTCGACGCCCTCGGTGCTCAAGCAGGTCGTCGAGGGCTGGCGTTTCGTGGGCGGCAACCGGCTCGTGCGCGGCCTGATCATCGGCATGCTCGGCGCGTTCGCCGCGGGCGGGGCCGTGGTCGGCGTGGCGAAGATCTACGTGGTGGCCCTCGGCGGCGGCGACGCGGCCTACGGCGTCGTGTTCGGCGCGGTCTTCGTCGGCATGGCGCTGGGCATGTTCGTCGGCCTCAGGCTGCTGCGCGGGCTGTCGCGGCGGCGGCTGTTCGGCCTGGCCATCACCGTGGCCGGGGTGGTGCTCGTGGCCATCGCGCTGATCCACAACCTGCCGATCGTCGTCATGCTCACCGTGCTGCTCGGGGCGTGCGCGGGCATCGCGTGGATCATCGGCTACACCCTGATCGGGCTGGAGGTCGAAGACGCGCTGCGCGGGCGCACGTTCTCGTTCCTGCAGTCCACGGCGCGGGTCACCCTGCTGCTCGTGGTGGCGGTGGCCAACCCGGTGGCGGCGCTCTTCGGCGCCCACGAGTTCGGCCTCGGCGCCATCGCCTACCGCTTCGACGGCACCAATCTGGTGCTGGTCATCGGCGGCGGGCTCGCGATGGCCGTCGGGATCCTGGCGCTGCGCCACATGGACGACAGGCAGGGCGTCTCGCTGTCGGCCGACCTTCTCGCGGCGGTGCGCGGCGAGCGTTACCCCGCCGAGCCGGCCGAGCACGTGCCGGGGCTGTTCATGGCGTTCGAGGGCGGCGAGGGTTCGGGCAAGACCACCCAGTCGAGGCTGATCGCCATCTGGCTGCGCGACCAGGGCTACGACGTGGTCCAGACGCGGGAGCCAGGCTCCACCAAGATCGGCATGCGGTTGCGGGCCATCCTGCTCGACGCGGCCGAGCGAGGTCTGTCGGCCCGTTCGGAGGCCCTGCTCTACGCGGCCGACCGGGCCGAGCACGTCGAGAAGGTGATCCGCCCGGCGCTCTACCGGGGCTCGCTGGTGATCAGCGACCGCTACGTCGACTCGTCCCTGGCCTACCAGGGCGCCGGCCGGGCGCTCGACCCCGAAGACGTGTCCAAGATCAACGCATGGGCGACGGGCGGTCTCGTGCCGCATCTGACCGTGCTCATCGACACGCCGCCCGAGGTGGGGCTCACCCGGCTGGGCGGGGCGGCCGACCGCATCGAGTCCGAGCCGCTGGAGTTCCACCAGCGGGTGCGCAAGGAGTTTCGCGCGCTGGCCGCCGCCGATCCCGGCCGCTACCTCGTGGTCGACGGCACGATGCCGCCCGAGGTGCTGACCCGCCAGATCCAGGACCGCATCCGCGAGATCCTGCCCGACCCGGTGCCCCGGGAGTCCGAAGACGCCACGGGCACGATGCCCGCCATCCGCGACTAGCCTTACGCCGTGACAGTTTTCGATGACCTCGTCGGGCAGGACCAGGCGATCTCCGTGCTGTCGCGGGCCGCTGCGGCGGCCGGCGAGGCCGTCAAGGGCGGTCGCGGCGCTGGCATGACGCACGCCTGGCTGTTCACCGGCCCGCCCGGCTCGGGCCGGGAGGAGGCCGCGCGTGCCTTCGCCGCCGCGCTGCTGTGCCCCGACGCCGGTTGCGGCCACTGCGACCAGTGTCACCAGGTGCTCATCGGCTCCCACCCCGACCTGGAATCCGTACGTCCTGAGGGCCTGTCCTACAGTGTCAAGCAGACCCGCGAGCTCATCCTGCGGGCCGCGGGCGCGCCCACCCAGGGTCGCTGGCGGGTCATCCTGTTCGAAGACGCCGACCGCGCCACGGAGTCGGCGGCCAACGCCCTGCTCAAGGCCATCGAGGAGCCGCCGCCGCGCACGGTCTGGCTGCTGTGCGCGCCCGCCCCCGACGACCTCATGATCACCATCAGGTCGCGCTGCCGTCAGGTCACGCTGACCACGCCGTCCACCGAGGCCGTCGCGCACGTGCTGGCCACCCGCGACAGCGTGCCGTGGGAGACCGCCGCGTTCGCCGCGCGGGCCGCGCAGGGGCACATCAGCAGGGCGCGGTCACTGGCCCTCGACGAGGGCGCCCGTCACCGGCGGGAGGCCGTGCTCGGCATCCCGCGCACGCTGACCGGGGTGGGCGAGTGCGTGTCCGCCGCCGAACGCCTGGTCAAGACGGCTGAGGAAGAGGCCGCGGCGGCCACGGCGGCGCTCAACGAGAACGAGACGGCCGAGCTGCGCAAGATCTACGGCGAGGGCTCCACGGGCAAGGGGCTCAACCGGGGGCTGGTGCGCGGCGGGGCGGGCGCACTCAAGGAGCTGGAGGACCGGCAGAAGTCCCGGGCCACCCGCATCAAACGGGATTCGCTCGACGCCGCGCTGCTGGAGCTGGTGTCGTACTACCGCGACGTGCTGGCCATGCAGTTCGGGGCGGGGGTGGAGCTGGCCAACGACGACATCCGGTTCGATCTCGACCAGCTCGCCAGGTCGTCCACGCCGGAGGAGACGCTGCGGCGGATCGATGCGATCATGCGGTGCCGGGAGCGGCTGGGGGCCAACGTCAATCCGCAGATGGCGGTGGAGGCGATGATGTTGTCGCTGCGCGGGGCGGCCTGAGCTGATCCCGGCCACTGCCTGTGGTGGCTGCGCGGGCTGCTTGAGGGTTCGGCTGGGGTGGCTCGCCTTGGGGTCCTGGCCGCGGCTGCCTGCGGTTTCCGCCTTCTCGCTTGTCAGGAGGGCGAAAAGATAGCTGGGTGACCGGAGCAGCAAGTGAGCCCGCGAAGCGTCTCTGTAGCGTGGAAGTCGAACTGCTCTCCCAACAACAGGCCCTGGCGCGGCAACAGGTCGATGTGGCATCGATCTTCGCCGAGCATCATGTGGGCCTCGTGCGGCTCGCCCTGATCATGGTCGGCGATCAGGCCACCGCCGAAGACGTCGTACAGGAGGCGTTCGCGCGTACGCACGCCGGCCGGGCCCGTCTGCGGGACGCCGACAAGGCGCTGGCCTATGTGCGTTCCGCCGTGCTCAACGGGTGCCGGTCCGTCCTGCGCAGACGGGCGACGGTGTTCCGGCGGGCGGTGCCCTACGAGCCGCCGGTCTGGTCGGCGGAGAGCGCCGCGCTGCTGGGCGAGGAGCGGCGGGAGGTGCTGCTCGCTCTGCGGGAGCTGCCGCGCAGGCAGCGTGAGGCGCTGACCCTGCGCTACTACTTCGACCTGTCCGACCAGGAGGTCGCCGCGACCATGGGCGTCAACGCGAGCACGGCCAGGTCCACGATCGCGCGAGGGCTCGCCGCTCTCGGCCGGGCGCTTGGGGAGGAATCATGAACAGTCCGATGGAAGACAGGCTTCGTGCCGCGCTCGTCGAGGTCGGCGCGACCGTCGACACCGGCGCGCTCAAGCCGCTGCGCACGTCGGAGCGGCGCCGGAGCCGGGTGGACCTCCGGCTGGTGAGCGCGGCCGTGGCGGTGGTGCTCGCGGGGGCGACGACCGCCGTCTGGCTGGGCGTGCGAGGCGACGAGCACGTGGCGACGCTGGCCGGCCCCCCCGGCGGTCAGGCCGATGCCCAAGAGCTGACGATCTTCCTCTGTTCGAGGTCGGCCGGCGGGAAGGCGCCGTCCTGTCAGGGGCAGGGCGTCACGCTTGATCAGACGAAGTCGATCGACAAGGCGGCGAAGGAGGTGCCCGGCGTCACCTCGCTCATGTATGTGGACCAAGCCGAAGCCTTCGAGAGCTTCCGGCGCGACTTCGCACACAACCAGCGGCTGCTCGATGCGGTGACGGTCGACGACCTGCGTGCCTCGTTCCGGCTGCGGCTTGAGCCCGGCACGGATCCGGTGCCGGTGAAGCAGGCACTCAGCTCGCTCCCGGGGGTCGAGGACATCGACTTGGTGCCCTCCGCCGCTTCCCTTCCGTCATCCGGCACTCAGGTCAGCGTCTTCCTCTGCGGCGACGGTTCGGCGCTGCCCGCCTGCGGAGCCGAACGTGCGGCGGACGGTGACAAGATCGTGAAGGAGGGCAAGGGGGCCACGACCAGACAGAAGGCCGAGATCGTCGCACTCCTGCGCGCGTCCAAGCAGGTCAAGTCCATCGTCTACGAGGACCAGTCGACGGCGTACGAGAACTTCAAGCGCAGCTACCAGGACAACAAGGCACTGCTCGCCGCCACCAAGATCGGGGACATGCCGGAGTCGTACCGGTTGCAGATGAGGTCGGAGCGCGACGACTGGAGCGCGCTGCTGAAGGCCCTGAGACGGCAGCGGGGTGTCGCATCCGTCGTCGTCCGCCGTTGTACGGTCGACGCGGCTCTGGCCATGGCCCGCTACCGGGTCTCCCTGCCGAAGGGCCAGGACTGCCGGATGGGCGGTTGATTCAAGATCGGGCCCGGTGCCCCTCACGTTCACCGGGTGGACACACGTAGTGTGGCAACGGAAGGCCGTAACAACCCCCGAGGCCGTCAGGGAGGCGAGCTCGAGCCCATGGGAATGATCATGGCCGTGAGCTTCACGCGCTACGGGAGGCTCTACTACCTCGATCCGGGCGGGCACACCTTCAAGGTCGGCGACAAGGTGCTGGTGCCGACCGATTCGGGCCCCGAGGTGGCGGAGTGTGTGTGGGCGCCGCAGTACACGAGCGAGGACATCGACGGTCTGCCCGTGTGCGAGGGGCCGGCGGGTGAGGAACACCTCTCGCGTGACGAGTCCAACAAACGCCGCAGGGCCGAGGCTCGCAGCGTGTCGAAGAAGCTGATCAAACGGCACACGCTGCCGATGAAGGTCGTCGGCATCGACTATCTCGACCAGGACAACGTCTACACCGTGTACTTCTCGGCCCCTCATCGGGTCGACTTCCGGGCCCTGGTCCGCGACCTGGCCCGTAACCTGCGGGCCAGGGTCGAGCTGCGGCAGATCGGTCCCAGGGACGAGGCGCGGCTGCAGGGCGGCATCGGTCCCTGCGGCCGTGACCTGTGCTGTGCCACGTTCCTGAAGGATTTCGAGCCCGTGTCCGTGCGCATGGCCAAAGACCAGGATCTGCCGGTCAACCCGTTGCGCATCGCGGGGGCTTGTGGGCGGCTCATGTGCTGCCTGAAGTACGAGCACCCGTTGTACGTCGAGAGCCGGTACAGGATGCCTCGCGCGGGAAGCCGGGTGAGCACGCCGCAGGGCGATGGGATCGTCACCGGGCACAACGTCCCCGCCGACACGGTGACGGTGCGCCTGGACGATGGCGGGAGGCGCTGTGCGTGCCCTTCCGCATCGGTGTGTTCGCCCCGCATCCAGCACGACACGATGTACGGCAACCAGGAGGAATCGCCCGACCGCAAGGCTTCTGCGGGTGGGGAGGACGTCTGAACGCTCATCCCGCTCTGGCCCAGGTGGCGCTCATGGGCGGCCGGTAACAAGCTGACTGCCTTCCCGAAGGCGACGGGGAGGCCGTAGGGGGTACAGCGCGAGGGGCATGGCTGCGGCGGCTCCGCGCGGCCCCTCGTACGGCCCCGGGCTCATTGATGAGGCTCACTGTGGCAAAAAGCAACAGCTCACAACCCCACCCAAAGCGCCAGCTCACAACAAACCCACCCAAAGCGCCAGCTCACAACAAACCCACCCAAAGCGCCAGCCCGCCACCGCAGTAGCTACACCGGCGCGCCGCTCGGAGCCCTGACAGCCCCACCGGAAGCGCTGACTCGCAGCCGTAGCAGCCCCAGCCAGGACGCCAGCCCGCCACCGCAGCAGCTCCATCGGAAGTGCCACTCGGAGCCGGAGTAGCCCCGTCGGAAGCGCCGATTCGCGGTTGTAAGAGTCCCACCGAGGCGCCGCTCTCGACGCCGCCACCTGAGACACCAGTCCGCCGCGGCTCCGGCCAGCAGCACCAACTCGCTGCAGTCTGAACGGTGGGCCAGGCTCGAACAGCCTCAGCGGGGCATCAGCTCACAACAGCGCCGTCTGAGCAGCCCCGCAGCCCCCTGCGAGGCGCCGACCCATCGACCCCAGCAGAATCCCAGGTCCACCTCAGGCACCCGCCACAGCAGCGCGCCCGAAGCGCCACCTTCCGGCGCCTGTCTGAGAGGGCAGCTTGCGAAGTCCGTTCGAAGTGCCGGAGTCAGCCATCCGCCCCGCCCGCGCCTCCGGCCTTGTCCCGCCCGCGCCCCGGCCTAGCCTCGCGTCGCCCCTGCCTCGTCTCGCGTCGCCCCTGCCTCGTCTCGCGTCGGCCTGGCCTCGTCTCGCGTCGGCCCGGCCTGGCCCGGCCTGGCCCGGCCCGGTGCCCTGCCTTGGCTCGGCCTGGCTCGGTACGGCCTGGGTGGTGCCGTTCAGCAGGGGGCTGGGGTGGGGTGGGGGACAAGCCGGTCGGGTGGGAGATGCGGGGCTGGAGCGGCTGGTCGTCGTACGTTGGGTGCGTCACTTCCATGTATGACGCATTCGGCCGCAGGCTAAGGAGGCTGAGGGCCGTGCGCCCGGGGTGGGGGCCGGACTCGTTGTCCTCTGCGGTCTCGTCGTTCGCCGTGGTCATCGGAGGTGGGATCTAGATCTCTGGAGAGTCATGAAGAAGCCGGTGCAGTCGAGCGACGGCGTGCCCGCAGTGCAGGTGATGCTCTCACCTGCCAACGTCTGGCGCGCCGGGCTTGCCATGGCGGCCGTCGTCGCGGTGGCGTTCTTCGTCCGGTTCGTGATCACAGACGCGGGTGCGCTGATCGCCATGCTGGTGATGGCCTGGTTCCTCTCTCTGGCCATGGAGCCCGCCGTGCGGCGCATGTCGCGGCACATGCGCCGAGGCAGAGCGACGCTGCTGGTGATGACGTTGTTCATCCTGGCATTCGTGATCTTCATGGTCCTGTTCGGCAGCATGTTCGTGCAGCAGGTCGCGGTGCTGCTGAAGGCTCTGCCCGACGTCATCGCGGGCGTCGTCGAGTGGGTCAACGCCCGTCTCGGCACTCGTTATGAGATCTCCGACATTCTCAAATCCATCAAACTCACCCCGCAGCAGGCGGCCGAGTACGCGCAGGGTGCGCTCGGCGGGGTGCTGGGGCTGCTGGGCACGGTGACCGGAACGCTGTTCAACCTGTTCACCCTGGCGCTGCTGACGTTCTACTTCTCGGCCGACGGGCCGAGGCTGCGGCGGTGGCTCGCGCAGTTGCTGCCCGGCCGGCTCCAGCAGGTCTTCATCAGCGTCTGGGACGTCTCCACGATCAAGACCGGTGGGTACGTCTCCTCCCGGCTCATCCTGGCCGCCATCAACGGCACGGCGTCGGCCCTGGTGTTCCGGCTGCTGGACATGCCCTCCTGGCTGGCGCTCGGTGCGTGGACGGGGCTGGTCGCCCAGCTCGTGCCCACCATCGGCACCTACATCTCCATCGCCCTGCCGGTGGTGGTGGGACTGGTCTCGTCACGTCCCTGGGTCGGTCTGGCCGCGCTGGCGTGGGGCGTCCTGTACCAGCAGGTGGAGAACCTGACGCTGGAGCCGAAGATCAGCTCGCGGGCGGTGGACATCCATCCCGGGGTGTCCTTCGCCGCCGTGATCGCGGGGGCGTCGCTGTTCGGCGCGATGGGCGCGCTGCTGGCCATCCCCATCGTGGCCATGCTGCTGTCGCTGATCGACACGTTCGCCACCCGTCAGGAGCTGCGGGAGGCCATGGCCGCCGAATCGGCACCGCCGAAGGGCGGAGGCGGAGGAACGCCCTCGAAGGACGGCCCCGGCTCGCCGCCGTCGAAGTGACGTGGACCGGAGCGGATCGACGATCGTTCCGACAGGGCTGCCGAGCGGAGACGCCCCGGGCCCTCCGGCCGGTGTCACGTGCGGCGGTACGGGCGGTGGCCGGTCAGCCGCGGGGATAGCCGGGGATCTGGCGACGTTGGGTCGCGGTGCCGATCCAGTGGAAGAGGTCCAGCGCGACCGATACGGCGATCCAGAACCAGTCCGCGCCTCTCAGGCCGACGCCGGGCACGTACAGGATCACGTACATCAACGTGGTGAACGGCAGGAAGATCAGCCCGAGGAGAGGCCAGATCCACGTGTGGAAGGCGGCGCTGACCAGAGCGGGCCGCGCCACCCAGATGATGAAAACGGCAAGTCGCGGAAAGAGGCCCGCGAAGATCGCGAACAGACATCCCATGGCGGTCCACGTCCCTCCATCACGCCTTGCCGAAGGTAGGCGAAGTGGATGGTCCCCGCCGCCGGGGCTGCTCATCCTCGACGTTGTGCATGGAAAGTCCCTGCTTCGATTTGCCTGCCCGGGTGCTGTCTGGGCGCACTGAGGGTTATTTCCGAAAAATGCACAGATTTGCCGGAGGGAAATCTTTGCCTTCTCGCGGTGGCCGCCCGATCGGGAACAGGGGATCAGAAGCATGGACGGCGGCTTGACAGGGCGATGCCGTCATATATGCCGTGATGCGGCCTTTGCGGATCTTCCGCTGGGAGTCCCGGGTCATGTGGGGCTGTCCGCCCGGAGAGCCGGTCACGGACCTGTTCCCGGCGGCGGCCCGCACTGCTTTCCGGGGCGTCCGCAGCTGCTCGTCGATGCAACCGATCAGGAGGAACAAGCCCAATGAGCAACCTCATCGCGATCTCCTATCCCGACCTCTCCACCGCCATCGCCGTACGTGACCGCCTCACCGACCTGCAACGGCAGAACCTGATCACGATGGAGGACGTGGCCATCGTCGAACGCCGGGCCGACGGGACGATCAAGCTCCACCAGACCAGCGGTACGACGGGTATGGGTGCGGCCGGCGGAGCGCTGTGGGGTGGCCTGATCGGGATGTTGTTCTTCGTGCCGCTCTTCGGCATGGCGATGGGCGCCGCCACCGGAGCGGCCGCCGCAGCGATGACCGACGCCGGCGTCAACGACGAGTTCATGAGGGAAATCGCCGGCAAGCTGGAACCCGGCACCGCCGCGCTGTTCGTCCTGGTTGTGCGGAGTACGCCGGACAAGGTCATCCCGGAGATCCAGTCGTACGGCGGGCATGTCATCCAGACCTCGCTCAATCGTGAGGAGGAGGCGCAACTGCGCGAGATGATGGAGGGGATCGGCGCCCGGTGAACGGAGCGCCGCACGCCGCCACGGATCCGCGGTGCACTCGCCCCACCTCGCCCTGCCATGCCATGCCATGCCTCGCCTCGCCGCGTGAGCGCGGCGCGTTCGCTTCGTCGCGAGGGTGAGAGTTGAGCACCCTTTGTCCAGAGGTGGTCGGTCATCAGCAAGAGAGGTCGTCATGGGGAAGGTGCCCGATCCGGCCGACGGTCATCGGTCGCCGGCCGAAGGCGCCCACAGGGACTACACCGGTGCGGTCTACGGATCACTGCTCGCCGCCTCCGTGGTGGCGGGTGCCGCGTCGCTCGGCAGGTTCCCGCGTCTGGAGATGATCATCCTGCTGCTGGGGACCAGCGCGGTGTTCTGGGCCGCTCATGTCCACGCCCGCCTGTTCGGCGCCCGTGCGGTCTTCCAGAGCATGAGCGTGGCTGACATCCGCCGGGCCTGCGCCGAGGAGTGGCCGATCGTCACGGCGGCCGTTCCGCCGGCCGTCGCCGTGGCCGTCGGGCCGTTGCTGGGCCTCGAACCGCAGGGCACCGCCTGGCTGGCCCTCGGGGTCGCGGTGGCCGGGCAGGTCGGCTGGTCGGCCGCGGCGGCCGTGGGGATCGGCGCCTCCTCTCGCATGGTGCTGGTCACGAGCGTGATCAATCTGCTGCTCGGGCTGGTGATCGTGGTGCTGAAGGCCGCGTTCCACCATTGACCGGACGCCCGCCGGGACGGCCGCTCCGACCGCAGAGGCGGCCGGTCATCCGTGGCGACGGCCGCCATGGAGCCGGCCGCCATGGAATCGGCCGCCACGGAGGCGGGCACCACGGAGGTGGCGAGCATCATGCCGGATTCACATCGAGGTGGTCATGCGCAGGTGGATGATGTGCCGCAGCGATCCCGTCCTTGAAGGGGCCGGCGCCGGTTCGTACGGCGAAGGCGCCGCGCTCCTCGCCACCGATCAGGCTCAGCGAGCGCGACGGCGGGGCGAAGGCGCCGCCCCCGTCGCCACCGATCGAGCTCGGCGAGCGCGACGGCGGGGTGGACCGTGACCGGCCCCGCAGCCCCCGGGAGCTCGGCCGCCTTCGCGAAGAGCCCGCTGACCCCGCTGGCCCTCGCCCAGTTCATCTGCAGCTTCGCCGGCTCGAACATGAACGTGATGATCAACGACATCGGCCGGGACCTGAACACCACGGTGAAGGGCGTGCAGAGCACGATCACGCTCTTCCTGTTGATCATGGCCGTGCTGATGATCCCATGCAGCAAGCTGACTGATCGCTGGGGACGCAAGAAGTGTTTCCTGGCGGGCCTCACCCTGTACGGGATCGGCGCTCTGACCAGCGCGTTCTCGCCCAGCCTCGCGGTGCTGATCCTCGGCAACTCGGTTCTCGAAGGGGTGGGGACCGCGTTGCTGATCCCGCCCGTCTACATTCTCGCGACGATGGCCTTCGACGATCTGCGGTCGCGGGCCCGCGCCTTCGGCCTGATCAGCGGACTGGGCGGTGTCGGCGCGGCCGCGGGCCCGCTGATCGGCGGTTTCATCGCGACGGCGATCACCTGGCGTGCCGCGTTCGTCTTCCAGGCGGTGGTGGTCACGGTGATCGTCTTTCTCAGCCGCCGGATCGCCGACCCGGTGCCGCCGGATCCGACCCGGCCCTTCGACACCGCCGGCGCGGTCCTGTCGGCCGTCGGCATGTTCTTCGTGGTGTTCGGGATCCTCCAGGCCGGCAAGAACGCCCTGCTGATGACGGCGTTCCTCGTCGTCGGAGTGGGCTTCCTGATCTGGTTCTTCCTGCACATCCGGGCCCGAGAACGCGCCGGGAAGGAGCCGTTGCTCACGACGCGCCTGTTCCGGAACCGTACGTCCGATCTCGGCCTCGTCACCCAGAACATGCAGTGGCTGGTGCTCATGGGGACGTCCTTCGTGGTCGCGGTCTTCCTGCAGAAGGTCCGCGGGTACAACGCCATCCAGACGGGTGTCGTCTTCACCGCGGCGACCGCGGGGATCCTGGTGAGCTCCTTGGCGGCGGAGCGGCTCACCAAGAAGCACGCCCAGAAGAACCTGATCTCGGCGGGTTTCGCCATGACCGTGGCCGGGATCGTCGTCCTGCTCGCCCTGGTGGAAGCGTCGTCGCGGGTCGTTGCCTTCGTGCCGGGGCTGTTGCTGATCGGGCTGGGCGTGGGCGTGATGCTCACGCCGTCGGTCAACGTCGTGCAGTCCAGTTTTCCCGAGGAACAGCAGGGCGAGATCTCCGGATTGTCGCGCAGCGTGTCCAATCTCGGCTCGTCGTTCGGCACGGCGATCGCCGGCACGATCCTCATCTCCGGGCTGGCCGAAGGGAACCGGTCCTATGCCCTCGCCATGATCGCTCTTGCGATCTTCGCCCTGGTGGGCCTGGCCGCCGCGATCCGGCTCCCCGCCGACCCCCGGTGACGCCGATCCCAAGGTGACGCCGTGACGCCGTGACGCTGTGCGCGGTCTACCAGGCGCCCGGTTCGGCACGGTCGAGTTGTTCGTCGAGGGCGACGGCCGCGGCGATGAGCGCCAGATGGGTGAACGCCTGCGGGAAGTTGCCGAGCTGCGCGCCTGACGGGCCGATCTCCTCGGCGAACAGGCCGACGTGGTTGGCGTAGGTGAGCATCTTGTCGAAGGCGTAACGGGCCTGCTGCAGCCGTCCGGCGCGGGCCAGGGCCTCGACGTAGAGGAAGCTGCACAGGTTGAACGTCCCCTCCGACCCGCGCAGGCCGTCGGGGGAGGCGGCGGGGTCGTAGCGGTAGACGAGGCTGTCGCTGACCAGCTCCTGGTCGATGGCGTCCAGGGTGCTCAGCCAGGCCGGGTCGCGGGGGGAGATGAACCCGACCCGGGGCATGAGCAGCAGCGAGGCGTCCAGCACGTCGGTGCTGTAGTGCTGGACGAAGGCCTGCCGGTCAGGGCTCCAGCCGCGGTCCATGATCTGGTTGAAGACGGCGTCCCGGACACTCATCCAGCGCACGAGGTCAGCCGGACGCGAGTGGGTGGTGGCCATCCGGATGCCGCGATCGAAGGCGACCCAGGTCATCAGCCGGCTGTAGGTGAACTCCTGACGCCCGCCACGGGTCTCCCAGATGCCCTCGTCGGGACGGTCCCAGGTGTCGGCCAGCCAGTCGAGCAGCTCGGCGAAGGACCGCCAGCCGCGGATGCCGCCGATCTCCTGGGCCTGGGCCAGGGCGTCGGCGACTTCACCGTAGATGTCGAGCTGGAGCTGATCGGAGGCGGCGTTTCCGGCCCGTACCGGCCGGGAGTGCCGGTATCCCTCCAGGTGGTCGAGCACTTCCTCGGTCAGATGGGGATCCCCGTCGATCCGGTACATGATCTGCAGCGGCTCACCGGAGGCGCGGCCGGCGAGGAGCCGTTCATGCAGCCACGTACGGAACGCCTGGGCCTCCTCGACGAAGCCGAGGCCGATCAGGGCCCGGACGGACAGGGAGGCGTCGCGGACCCAGGTGTAGCGGTAGTCCCAGTTGCGTTCGCCGCCGATCTGCTCCGGCAGCCCCATCGTGGCGGCGGCGATCGGGGCGCCGGTGGGCGCGTACGTGAGGAGTTTGAGAGTGATCGCCGACCGGTTCACCATGTCACGCCAGCGACCCCGGTACCGGGACGCGCGCAGCCAACCGTGCCAGAAGGCGCGGCAGGCCTCGAAGCTGTCGCGGATCCCGTCGGCGGTCACGGGCGGCACGGCCTGGTCGTCGCCGCTGCAGCTGGTCAGGACGATCGCCGCCGTCTGGCCGGCCTGGAGGGTGAAGTCCGCGACGATGTCCTCACCGTCCGGGCGCAGGGCGACAGGGCCGGCGGCCTGCAGGTGGAGGTTCGTGTCGGGGCCCTGGAAGACCGCCGATCCGGCGTCGCCGAGCGCGAGGGTGTGCGGTGCCCGCCCGTAGTCGAAGCGGGGACGGCAGGCGAAGACGAAGGGCAGGCTCCCGCGGACCACCCGGACGAACCGCACCAGGCGGTGCCGGCCGGAAGGGGTGCTGGAGGTGTTCGGCTCCATGAAGTCGGCGACCTCGCCGACGCCGCCGGAGGCCATGAACCGGGTGACGAGGACGGCGGTGTCGGGCAGGTAGAGCTGCCGCACGGCCGCCTCGTCGCTGCCCTCCAGGTCGGCGGCCAGCCGGCAGTGGCCTCCGCGCTCGCTGTCGAGGATGGACGCGAAGAGGCTCGGGGAGTCGAACCGGGGCGTGCACCACCAGTCGATGGTGCCGTCGCTGGAGACGAGCGCGGCGGTCTGCAGGTCTCCGATCATGCCGTGGTCCGCGATCTGCGGGTAGCCGTTCATCGATGCCTCCGTTGTTCGCCGGACATACCGGACGACTGCCTCCGGACGTGTCGACTTAGCGACCGTCACCGGGGGGACGGAGCAGCCTTTTCAGGCTAACTCCTGGTATCGCAGGAAGTCATCCAGGGTGACGAGCGCGCGCCTCGGCCCGGCGATTCGCCGGAGGGCATCCAGGGGGTGGTTTCCTGGTGCGGTGCGTGAACACCGCTCGTGGGGAGCCCCCGCTCTGCTGTCCGTGCCGGGCGTGTCGCGCTGGTGGGTCGCGCGCTGGTGGGTCGCGCGGTGGCTGCGCCGCGTCGTGGCGGGGGGCGTGGTGCCGGTGGTGCTTCTCGCCGGTGGGTGTGGCCGTCCGGAGGAGCGGGTGGTGCGGGGGCTCGGCTGGTCCGACTGTGGGGACGGCTTCGAGTGCGGGACGTTGCGGGTGCCGCTCGACCACGACCGTCCCGACGGTGAGCGGCTTGAGCTGGCGGTCGTCCGGCTGCCCGCGACGGGCGACCGGATCGGCTCGCTGGTGCTGAACCCGGGTGGGCCGGGGGCGTCCGGGGTCGAGTACGCCAGGGCCGCCCGGCTGGTGGTGGGCGAGAAGGTGCGGGAGCGGTTCGACGTCGTCGGGTTCGATCCGCGCGGGGTCGGCCGGTCGGCGCCGGTCGAGTGTCTCGACGACGAGGCTCTCGACGCGTTCGTCGCCATGGACACCACCCCCGACACCCTTGAGGAGCGAGGTGCGCTGGAGGCTGCGGCGCGGCGGTTCGCGGACGGCTGCCGGAAGCACTCGGGCCGGCTCCTGCCCCACCTGGGCACCATGGACGTGGCCCGCGACCTGGACCTGCTGCGCCAATCCCTGGGCGACCAGAAGCTGACCTATCTCGGAAAGTCGTACGGGACCTTTCTCGGGGCCGTCTATGCCGACCTGTTCCCCGGCAAGGTGCGCGCGCTCGCGCTGGACGGCGCCCTCGACCCGGCCGACTCGCGGATGCTGGTCAACACCGAGCAGGCCGTGGGGTTCGAGGAGGCGCTGCGCGCGTACGTCGAGGACTGCCTGGGCGACCGCGACTGCCCGTTCGCCGGCCGGCCGGCCGAAGAGGCGACGGACGAGGTCGGGGCCCTGATCCGCCGCGCGGACACCCGGCCCCTGGAAGGCGGCGGCCGGCGGGTCACCGAGGCGCTGGCCACCCTCGGCGCGCTGACGCCGCTCTACGACCGTGCCTCCTGGCCGGAACTCACCGAGGCGCTACGCCGGGCGCTGAACGGCGACGGCTCACTCCTGCTGCGCAACGCCGACCAGCTCGCCGGCAGGCAGGACGACGGCACCTACTCCAACCAGCTGGCGGCCAATCTGGCGGTGAACTGCGTCGACGGCCCGTATCCGGCGACGGCCGCGGCGTTCGCGGAGGATGCGGCGCAGGCGTCCAGGAAGGCGCCCCGGTTCGGGGCGTACATCGTGTGGTCGTCCCTGCCGTGTGCGTTCTGGCCGGCTCGGCCCACCTTCTCGCCGCACCGCCTGACCGCCGCCGGGGCTCCTCCGATCCTGGTCGTCGGCACGAAACGGGACCCGGCGACGCCGTACGGGTGGGCTCGGGCGCTGGCGGGTGAGCTGCGGTCCGGCGTGCTGCTGACCTACGACGGCGACGGGCACACCGCGTACGGGAACGGCTCTTCGTGTGTGGACGACGCCGTGGACCGGTATCTCGTGGAGGGGGTGCCGCCGAAGGACGGTGCGATCTGTCCGGGCATCCGGTGATCGGGAGGAGCAAGAACCCTTAGATCTCCTGTAGACTCTTCCAAGCCGTACAGGCACGCCGCCTTAGCTCAGTCGGCCAGAGCACTTCACTCGTAATGAAGGGGTCTGGGGTTCGAATCCCCAAGGCGGCTCCAGTTCGAAGGCCCTCCCGGTTCGTCCAGGAGGGCCTTTTGCGTGGGCGTACAGCGGCCGGCCGAACTGACCGCCTCGGCGCACGGGGTGCCGGCCGGTTGACGGGGCCGCGGTGCCGATGCACTCTGTGAGCGCGGGGAGTACCCCTTCGCGGCGGCCTCGTCATCACGGCACAGTACACACAGGGAAGCCCTGGAAGCCCTGTCTGTACTCCCGGGGCCGTCGGTCCGCCTGAGCGGGCGGGGGAGACCTCGGGAGATGGAACGCGCCCACCGTCGTCCGGGCGGTCATGATCGAACGGCGTTCCTTGAGACAACCGAATGGGATGACGAAATCCCATCTGAGACCCGCCAGGTGAGGGGAACTCGGCTTGCCAGTGTGCCACTGGTCGAGCTGAGCCCCCGCTTGCTCGACCCGAGCAGGCGGAGGAGTGCGGGTCATGCAGGTGTCGGTGTTCGTGATCGCGGCCGTTGTCGCGCTCGCGATTCCCGCCGTGGCGATGACGGTTGTGGCGATCGTCGCGCTCCGCGGCACGCGGCCGGATGAGCGGCCTGAGATCCTGCGTGCCCTCGCGGTCCTGGCGCGGGCGAATCGCGGCTCGATCTCCGAATTGGCGCAACGCAGGCGACTGCCGTCCTCCCGGGCTACGGAGAGTGCCGGGCGGGAGCGGGCGTAGTGGCCGGTGTGCGCGGGTGGGGTCACTGTGTGTGCCGGGAGGAGGGAAGGGGACTGTAAACAGAAGGTGATTGATCGAACACCCTGAGTTGCGACATGGTGCATGAGCCCTGTTCAACGCACCCCCGGAGGGACACTCATGCTGGTTCGTCGCCTTCTGTCTGGAGCCGTCCTCGTCGTCACCGTCAGTGCGGGTCTCGTTCTGCCCGCCGCGGCTTCCGCTCCGAACCCGATGTGCATCGACGTCACCAACGACCGTGGCAACGGGGTCCGGATCTACCAGTGGGAGTGTCAGAGCGGCAACAACAATCAGAAGTTCGTGATCGACGCGGGTCAGATCAAGATCAAGGACACTCTGGGGACGTCGCGGCCGATGTGTGTGGACGTCACCAACGACCGTGGCAACGGGGTCCGGATCTACCAGTGGGAGTGTCAGAGCGGCAACAACAATCAGAAGTTCGTGATCGACGGGGGTCAGATCAAGATCAAGGACACTCTGGGGACGTCGCGGCCGATGTGTGTGGACGTCACCAACGACCGCGGTAACGGGGTCCGGATCTACCAGTGGGAGTGTCAGAGCGGCAACAACAACCAGAGGTTCGTGATCGACGGGGGTCAGATCAAGATCAAGGACACTCTGGTCTGAGCCGGCGGGTCGGTGGCGGGGGCTGGTCCGCGGTGAGCGGACCGGCCCCCGCCGTCCTTGTGCCGGACGCAGGACGCCGGACGCCGGACTGGTGACGGGGGCAGAGGTCAGGTGGTGAAGTCCCGGACGAGGGTGACGAAGTCGTCGGGGCGTTCGACGCTGGAGACGTGGCCGGCGTCGAGTTCGAGGTAGGAGCTGCCGGGGATGGCGGCGTGGAGCTCGCGGGAGTTCTCCACCGGGATCAGGCCGTCGCGGGCGGCGCCGACGACCAGCGTGGGGGCCGTGATGCCGGGCAGCAGGGGGCGGAGGTCGACGCGGCGGCCGAGGTCGATCTGGCGCAGGCGGTTGGGGTGCGGCCGGAAGTACGTCGCCCGGCTCTCCAGGTCCTCGGGGCCGAGGGAGTTGAGGTAGCGGCGGCTGAAGGCGGTCAGCATGGAGAAACGGGCGAAGGCGTCCGGGGTGCCGGCCAGGCCGAGCCAGGTCTGCAGGGCGGTGCGCAGGTAGGCGTCCTCGGTGTGGGCCCAGCCGGAGACCGGGATCAGGCGGCGGACGAGTTCGGGGCGGGTGGCGGCGAGGGACAGGGCGACCACCGCGCCCAAGGAGAACCCGAGCAGGTCCACGGGGGCCTTGCCGGAGTCCTCGATGACGGCCGCGAGCTGCTCGGTCAGGCCCTCGACGGTCAGGGGGGCGCCGTCGTCCTCGACGAGGTCGCTGCCGCCGAGGTCGGGCAGGATCACGGTGTTGCGGTCGGCGAAGCGCTCGGCGACGCCGTCCCAGGTCGACGAGCCCGGGCCGGTGCCGTGCAGGAGCACCAGGCCGGGGCCGTCGCCGACGGTGCGGTAGGCGACGCGGGTCCCGGAGACGGTCAGGTGTCGGGTCATGGGCGCCACCGTGCCAGCCGGCGTCGCGGATGAGGAGCGGACCGGATTCCCTAGGACAGACAGTCCTGGACTGCGATATTTCGCGGTATTGCAGGATGGGCTCATGGATCGTGCAGAGCTTGCTGACTTCCTACGCCGCTCGCGGGAGCGGCTGCTGCCCGGCGAGGTGGGGCTGCCGTCGGGGCCGCGTCGCCGTACGCCGGGGCTGAGGAGGGAGGAGGTGGCGCAGCTCGCGGGCATGTCGGCGGACTACCTGATGCGGTTGGAGCAGGCGCGCAGCCCGCAGCCGTCCACCCAGCTGCTGGGCGCGCTGGCGCGGGCGCTGCGGCTGACCAGCGACGAACGCGACCACCTCTACCTGCTGGCCGGGCACCGGCCGCCGGCCGGGCCGCGCGCGGGCGAGCACGTCAAGCCGAGCCTGCTCTACCTGCTCGACCGCCTCGTCGGCACGCCCGCGCAGGTGCTCAGCGACCTGGGTGACGTGCTGGCGCAGAACGCCATGGCCGAGTCCCTGTTCGGGTGCAGCTGCACGGTCGAGGAGCCCGATCGCAACATCGTGTGGCGCTGGTTCACCGACCCGTTCAGGCGCGAGGCATACCCGGAGGAGGAGCACGCCGAGCGCTCCCGCGTGCACGTGGCCGACCTGCGCGCGGCGGTGGTCCGCCGGGGCAACGACGAGCCGGCCCGCGCCCTGGTCGAGCGCCTGCATCGGGCCAGCCCGGAGTTCGTCTCGTTGTGGGAACGGCACGAGGTCGCGGTACGCCGGGGCAGCCGCATGCGGGTCCGGCATCCGGCCATCGGCGCGATGGAGTTCGACTACGAGGTGCTGCTGGCCCCGGCCGAGGACCAGCGGCTGCTGATCTTCACGCCGCCGCCCGGGTCGAAGACGTTCGAGGCGCTGGAGCTGCTGCGGGTGGTGGGGCCGGAGACCGTGCACCGGAGCCACCGGTAGCCGTACGGGAGACGCCGCGTCAGCGGGCGCGTCAGGACGGCGACGGTCCCGTGTCAGCGCGGCCGGGGATGGTTGAACCATCACCGGTTCGGGGAATCGGCCCGAAGGCTCTGAAAGGCGTACGAATCATGACGAACGACAGCGTTTCCGTGGACAACATGGCCGAGCGCCCGGAGCTGCAGAAGATCCTCCAGGAGATCGTGGACGCCGGTTTCGTCGGCGTGCAGATGCGGGTGAACGACGAGCGGGGCGAGTGGGTCGGCACCGCCGGGGTGCGCGAGCTGGGCGGCCTCGCCGAGCCGCCGGCGGACGGGCGGTTCCGGGTCGGCAGCGTCACCAAGACCTTCACCGCGGCCCTGGTCCTGAGCCTGGTGGCCGACGGCGTGCTCGGCCTGGACGATGTCGTGGACGACCACCTGCCCGAGTTCGGGCTGGACCGGCGGATCACCGTACGGATGTTGCTCCAGCACACCAGCGGCGTGTTCAACTTCACCGGCGAGTACTACGAGGACGGCACCGTCGTGCCGGGGATCGTCTGGTCGGGCAAGGAGTGGGTGGAGAACCGCTTCAAGACCTACCAGCCGCAGGAGCTGGTACGGCTCGCGCTGTCCAAGCCTGCCCGCTTCGAGCCGGGGGCGGACTGGAGCTACTCCAACACCAACTACGTCCTGGCCAGGCTGCTGATCGAGAAGGTCACCGGCCGCCCGCTGGCCGAGGAGATGCGGCTGCGCGTCCTGGACCCGCTCGGGCTGCCGGACACCGTCGTGCCGGACACCGACACGGAGATCGCCGGGCCGCACGCCCACGCCTACTACCGCTACGAGGAGGACGGCCAGGAAAGGACGGTCGACGTCACCCGTCAGAACCCCTCCTGGATCTCCACCGGCGGCGACATGATCTCGACCACCCGCGACCTGCACACGTTCATCTCCGGGCTGATGGGCGGCCGGCTCCTGCCGTCCTCGCTGCTGGACGAGATGCGCGCCGCGCATCCCAAGGTCGGCTACGGCCTGGGAGTGTTCGTGCAGGACGCGGACCCCGACACCGGCACCCTCATCACGCACAACGGCGGCATCTCGGGCTCGGCGGCGCTGATGTACAGCACGCCCGACGGCCGCAGGACCCTGACCGCCTCGGTGACCTACGTGGACGACGCCGCGATGTCCCAGGCGGCGGCGTTCCAGGAGGTCGTGCAGCGGCTGGTCAAGGAGGTCTTCGGCCAGGCGGCCTCCTAGGGGCCGGGCGGACGGCGGGCGGCCCGGCGCCGGTCCGCCGCGCCGGTCGGGCCGGACGGCGAGCGGCCCCGTGCCGGGCCGCCGCGCCGGCGGTTCGCCGCCTTGACAGGGGCCCTTGCGCGCCAGGGGGAAATCGTCTAACTCTTAGGAAGGTTTCCTTTTTAAATGGAAGGCGCGCAGAGTGGCCGCTACCCCCCGATCCGGCGCCCTGAAGCTCGTCCTGGCGGCTCTGTGCCTCCTGCTGGCCACCGCCTGCGGCGCGGCCGGGGCCCAGGCTCCTCCGGTGAACGCCCAGGACGTGATGTTCGTGCAGATGATGGTGCAGCACCACCGTCAGGGCATCGAGATCGCCAAGCTCGGCAGTCAACGGGCCACCAATGACCAGCTCCGGATCCTGGTGGCCGCCGTGGCCAGCACGCAGCAGGACGAGGTCGAGATGATGCTGCGCTGGCTGTACGCCTGGGAGCAGCCGCTCACCGCCGCCTCCGGCGCCCATGACCATCACGGCGGCATGCCGGAGACCGACCGCAAGCAGATCAGGGCGCTGAAGAAGTCGAAGTCCTTCGAGCACGACCTGATGACCCTGCTGATCGCGCACCAGGGCGACGCCATCAAGATGGCGGACGCCGAGGTCGCCTCCGGCGCGGACCCGGCGGTCAAGGAGTGGGCGGGGCAGGTGCAGGCGTCCCGCAAGGCGCAGATCGACCTGATGAAGGACCTGCTCAAGCGCTAATGGGGGAAGATCCCCGGTCGGCGTAGACGTGCGTCGGATTAAGTGATTAGATCACTTGATATGTCCGAGGTTGCGCGGCCGACGCTTTCCGACGCTCTGACCGAGCGCATGCTGGAGCTCATCCGTAGTGGAGGGCACCGGCCGGGCGACAGGCTGCCCTCCACCAGGGAGCTCTCCCAGCGTTTCGCCGTCACCACCCCGACGCTGCGCGAAGCGCTGCGCAGGCTGGAGGCCACCGGAGCCATCGAGCTGCGGCACGGCTCGGGCATCTACGTCGGCGCCGACATCGAGCGGCTCGTGCTGCCCAACCCCAACATGCGCGAGATGCACGCCGCCCAGCTCCTCGAACTGCTCGGCGCGCGGATCGTGATCGAGCCGCCGCTGGCCGCCATGGCCGCCGAGCACGCCGAGGGCGCGGAGCTGGCCGCGCTCAAGCGGGTGCTCGACCAGGCCGGCCGGCACCTGCGCGGCGAGGACGCCGAGCTGCACGAGGCCAACATGTCCTTCCACCGGGCGACCGCGCGGATGGCGGGCAACAGCGTGCTGCACGAGGTCGTCGACTCGCTGCTCACCGTCCACGGGCCGGAGCAGCGGGAGATCCTGCAGATCTTCGACGACCGGCGCCGCGACTACGAGGAGCACCTGGCCATCCTGGAGGCCATCGAAGCGCGTGACGCCGCCGAGGCGCAGGCGCGCATGCGGGCCCATCTGGTCGACGTCCGGACCGTCGTCGAACAGAGGTTGCCACCCAGATAGAGCAAGTCCCCCCGAAAGAGCAAGGAGGCCGGCCATGTTCCGGTCACGTGTGGCCACGCTCGGCGTGGCGGCGCTGGTCCTGACCGCCTGCGGCGGCAACAGCGCCGAGGCGCCGAAGAAGAAGACCGAACTGACGCTCTACAACGACAAGGGCGCCTGGACGAAATACTTCGACGAGATGGGCGCGCTGTCCAAGCAGCAGATCGGCCTGGGCATGAAGCCGACGGGATACACCGACTCCGCCCAGTACCAGGCCTTCATCAAGGCGTCGTTCCGCACGGACGTGAAGCCCGACCTGTTCACCTGGCAGACCGGGGGGATGCTGGCGGAGATCGTCAAGCAGAAGCAGGTGGCCGACACGACGGCCGTCTGGCAGGAGGCGATCAAGGCGGGCGACCTGTCGCAGGACCTCGCCCCGTACTACACCATCGGCGGCAAGCAGTACTGCGTGCCGATGAACGTCGCCTACTGGGGCATGTTCTACAACAAGAAGATCTTCGACAAGTACGGCCTGAAGCCCCCGCAGACGTGGGACGAGCTGGTCCAGGCCGCCGAGACCCTGAAGAAGAACGGCGTCAAGGCCTTCTATCACACCAGCGTGCTGTTCTCCTTCGTCTGGTTCGAGCAGCTCCTGGCCGGCTCCGACCCCGACCTGTACGACCGGCTGTCCACGGGCCAGGCCAAGTACACCGACCCGGGTGTGGTGCAGGTGATGGAGAAGTGGAAGTCGCTCATCGACGCCGGATATTTCATGAACCCGGGTGACAAGACCGACCCCGGGGACGTCATGAAGACCGGCAAGGCGGCGATGGTCTCCTTCGGCACCTGGTTCAGCACCAGCATGACCCAGCGCGACCTGAAGTCCGGCACCGACTACGGATTCTTCGTCATCCCCAACGTGAACCCCGCGCTGCCGAAGACCTCGATGATCTTCGAGAGCGGGCCGCTGTGCTCGCTCGCCAAGGGCGCCGACCCCGACTCCAGCATGAAGTACCTCAAGTGGTGGACCACCGCCGACGCCCAGAAGAAGTGGGCCACCACCAGGGGCGACGTGAGCGCCAACCCGAAGGTCGAGATCGCCGACGAAGCGCTCGGCGCGGTCACCAAGGACGCGGGCGGCGGCAAGTACCGCCTGGTCAACCGCTACTTCGAGGCCACGCCGCCACCGGTGCTGACCGCCGCTCTCGACGGCTTCGGCAAGTTCGTCACCGAGCCCGGCACGTACAAGGAAGTGCTGGACAGCATCCAGAAGGCCGCCGACGAGTACTGGGCCACGCATCAGTGATGAGCGCCCGGACCCCGATGCTGGGCCGGTTCAGGCACGGTTACGTGGCGCCCGCGGCCGTGCTGGTCGCGGGGCTGCTCTACGCGCCGTTCCTGTGGACGGCCTACCTGAGCCTCACCCGCTACGACGGCCTGGAGCCCCCGGCGTGGGTCGGCGTGCACAACTTCGTCAAGCTGCTGGACGACCCCGCGCTGCTCACCTCGACCCGCAACACGCTCATCTGGGTGGCCGGCACGATGGTGCTGCCGGTCGGGCTCGGCCTGCTGGTCGCGGTGCTGTCCTACGACATCAAGGGCGGCGCCTGGTACCGGGTGCCGTTCATGTTGCCGTACGCGCTGAGCGGCGCGGGCCTGGCCATGGTGTGGAGCCCGGTGTTGTCCCACGACGGCATCGCCAACCGGCTGCTCGGCGTGGACACCGCGTTCCTCCAGGTCGCGCCGGACAACACGCTGGCCATGCTGCTGGTGTGGACCTGGCAGCAGCTCGGCGTGAACACGCTGCTGTTCGTCGTGGGCCTGCAGTCCATCCCCAAGGAGCCCATCGAGGCCGCCCGCCTGGACGGCGCCTCCGGCTGGCGGCTGTTCCGGCACGTGATCTGGCCGCTGATGCGCCCGCTGACCGCGGTCGTGGTCGGGCTGGCCCTGGTGGCGAGCCTGAAGACGTTCGACATCGTGTGGGTGCTGACACAGGGCGGCCCGGGACGCAACTCCGAGACGCTGGCGGTGACCATGTACCGCGACACGTTCGTGGCCAGTGACTACGGCTACGGCTCGGCGGTCGCGGTGCTGCTCACCGTGATCACCGGGCTGGCCTCCTACCTCTACCTGAGGAGGCAGGTGCGATGATCCGGCGCATCGTGCTCATCGTGCTCGGGCTGATCTGGCTCGGCCCGACCTACCTGCTCGTCGTCAACGCCTCCAGGCCGGCGGCCTCGTACGACCCGGGCAGCGCGTGGGCGCCGTCCGGCGACTTCGCGCTGCTGGACAACTTCGGCCGCGCCCTGGACAGCGCCGACCTGACCGGCAGCCTGGCCAGCACCGCGCTCTACGCGGTCGTCTCGCCGCTGCTCGGCGTGGTGATCGGGGCGCTGGCCGGCTACACGATCGTGGTGCTGCGGCTGCGCCACGGGTTCTGGTGGTTCCTGCTGATCTTCGGCGGCACCGTGTTCCCGTCGCAGATGCTGCTCGTGCCGCTGTTCGTCGGCTACAGCGACGCCGGCCTGTACGACAGCAGGCTCGGCATGATCCTGATCTACACCGCCATCAACGTGCCGCTGGCCGCGTTCGTGCTGCGCAACTTCTACACGGGGGTCGCGTTCTCGATCTTCGAGGCGGCCCGCATGGACGGCGCGTCCACGTGGCGCATCTTCTGGCGCATCTACCTGCCGATCTCGCTCAGCGCGCTGACGGCGGTGTTCATCCTGGAGTTCACCTTCATCTGGAACGACCTCATCTTCGGCCTGACGCTGACCCAGACCGAGAGCGTACGGCCGGTCATGACCGCCCTGGCCGGGCTGATGACCGACGTCTACGCCGGCACCCCGGTCCCCGTCGGCCTGGCGGCGGGCCTGGTGGTCTCGCTGCCGACGGTCGTGCTGTTCCTGGCCACCCAGCGCCTCTTCGCACGGGGCCTGTCCCTAGGGAGTGTTTAGATGACGAGCCGGTTGCTGCAGCGGAGCCTGGGTAGCCCCGACTACGACGGGATCAGGCAGGCGCTGCGCAACGACACCTCGACCCCGGTGATCAGCGCGCGTGGGCTGGAGGTGCGGGTCGCGGTGCTGCCGCTGTTCACGCACGACGGCCGCCAGGCGGTCAGGGTGTCGAGCACGCAACCCCTGACCCACGTGCTGGTGGGCGTCGACAGCGCCTCCGGCACGGACGTGACGCTGCTGGTGCCCGAGGTGGACGCGCCGCGCACGCTCACCCTGGAGTGCCGCGACGACGCCGGCGTGGTCGGCAGCGCGCAGGTCACGGTCACCCCGCAGCGCAAGTGGAGCGTGTTCGTCGTGCACCACTCGCACCTGGACATCGGCTACACCGACCCCCAGGGCACGGTGCTCCGCCACCACCTCGACTACCTCGACGCGGCCGTGCGGCTGGCCGAGGAGACCGCCTCCTGGCCGGACGACGCCAAGTTCCGCTGGACGGTCGAGTCGTCGATGCCCGCGCTCAAATGGCTCGACGCCCGGCCGGCCGGGCAGGTCGAGTCGTTCGCCGCGCTGGCCAGGGCGGGCGTGATCGAGGTGACCGCGCTGCCGTTCCAGCTGCACACCGAGGCGTGCTCGACCGAGGAGCTCTACCGCCAGCTCCGCTTCACCACCCAGCTCCAGGACCGGTACGGCTTCGCCACCAGGTCCGCCATGCACACCGACGTGCCGGGCGCGGTCGTCGGCCTGGTGGACGCGCTCAACGCCTCAGGCGTGCGCTACCTGGCCGCCGCGCACAACTGGGCCGGGCGGTCGGTGCCGTACCTGCACGGCGGCGACAAGCTGACCAGGCCGTTCCGGTGGCGGGCGCCGAGCGGGAACGAGCTGCTCGTGTGGTTCACCGACACGCCGCACGGGATGGCGTACATGGAGGGCAACACGGTCGGGCTGACCGACTCCTACGAGCTGGCCGACGACCTGCTGCCGCGCTACCTGTCGGCGCTGGCCACGCGGGGCTACCCGTACGGGCCGGGGACGTTCGGGTGGCAGGGGCCGGACGCGCCGCGCGAGCCGTACGAGCTGGACGTGCTGCACCTGCGGGTGCAGGGCGCGCACGCCGACAACGCCGGGCCGTCGATCGTGCCCGCCTCCATCGCCCGCCGGTGGAACGAGACGTGGGCATGGCCGCGCCTGCGCTCGGCGGTCAACAGCGACTTCTTCGAGCACGTCGAGGAGCGCTACCACGACCGCCTGGCCGTGCACGAGGGCGACTGGACCGACTGGTGGGCCGACGGGCTCGGCTCGGGCGCCCGCCCGCTCGGCTACGTGCGCCGCGCCCAGTCGGCCCTGCGCGTCGCCGAGACCCTGCACACGATCGCCGGCACGGACGCCACGGACGAGATCGACGCGGCCTACGACAAGGTCGCCCTGTTCAACGAGCACACCTGGGGCGCGGCCAACCCGTGGGAGGACGCCGAGGAGGCGGGCGACTCCGGCGGCCTGCAGTGGACCCGCAAGTCGTCGGGCGCCTACCAGGCCCAGGACGACGCCTCCGACCTGCTGCACGCCGCCACCCGCCGCTTCGCCGCCGCCCTCTCCTCCCCGGACGGGGAAGACACCGCCCTGCCGGACGCGGAAGGCGCTCTGGCCGCCTTCGCCGTGTTCAACCCCGGCACCAGGGCGCGCACCGACGTGGTGCGCGCGTTCCTGCCGCGCGACGTGGTGGCCGTGGACGTGCCGATCGCGCTGGTCGACGCCCGGACCGGCGAGACCGTGCCGCACCACGAGGAGTACGTCGACCCCGACGACTGGCCGACCCGCCCGATCGGCCGGCACGTGCACGCGGTCGTGCCGGACGTCCCCGGCTTCGGCTACGCGCGGCTGGACGTCGTCCGCGGGCCGGGCCAGGCCCCCGAGCCGGTCGAGCCGGATCTGGACGGCGTGATCGAGAACGAGTTCTACCGGGTCGCCTACGACGTCCGCGAGGGCCACATCAGCTCGATCTTCGACAAGTCCGCCGGCCGCGAGCTGGTCAACGGCGACGCAGCCGCCGGCTTCGGCCAGTACGTCTACGACCGCTACGCCACCGCCCCGCACTTCAACCACCTGTCGGGCCACGTCGGGGCGCACGACAGGACGCTCCTCGGCGACCGGGCCGTCGCCCGCAACGCGACGATCGTCAGGGCCGTGCGCACGGCGGTCGGCGAGAAGCTGGTCGTCGAGCTCCACGGCAAGGGCGTCGACTGGCTGCGCACCACGATCGAGCTGCACCGGGGCGTCCCCAGGCTCGACCTGACCTACCAGCTCGCCAAGCAGGGCACCCCGGCCAAGGAGGCGGTGTTCCTGGCGTTCCCGTTCGCGACCGGCCCGGCCACGGCCTGGGAGCTGACCGGCGGGGTCGGCGGCCCCGGCGTGCCGCGCGTGCCCGGCTCGGCCGAGTACATGTTGCCGATCAGGCACTGGATCGCCTTCGAGGACCCCGAGCTGACCGTCGCCTGGGCCACCCTGGAAGCGCCGCTGGTGCAGCTCGGCACCATCCACATGCCGTACGCGCCGTTCCCGCCCACGCTCGACCAGGAGGACGGCACGGTCTACTCCTGGGCGCTCAACAACATCTGGGACACCAACTTCCCGGCCCAGCAGCAGGGCGAGACCACCTTCCGGTACGCCGTCACCTCGGCGGCCGGCGTCAAGGGCAGCAGGCTGGGGGCGGCGGCGGCCTCGGGGCTGACCGAGCCGTTCGTCGGCGCGCTGATCACCGGCGGTCCCGGGGCGACCGAGACCTACGCCTCGGTGGACCACCCCGACGTGCTGATCACCTCGATCGGCCGGGTGGACGGCGAGCAGGTGGTCCGGTTGCAGTCGCTGGCCGCCGAGCCGGTGACGGCGACGGTCACGGTCCCTGGACGGGATCCGGTCGAGGTCCGGCTGCCCGCCTGCGGGGTCGCCGTCGTCGGAGGGAAGCGCGCGTGAAGATCGTTGACATCCGGGCCACGACGGTCGCCGTCCCGCTGGAGGCGCCGCTGCGGCACAGCAACGGCGCCCACTGGGGCCGGTTCGTGCGCACGATCGTCGAGGTCGAGGCCGACAACGGGCTGGTCGGCCTGGGGGAGATGGGCGGCGGTGGGGAGAGCGCGGAGTCGGCCTTCCGGGCGCTTGTCCCGTACCTGAAGGGGCACAACCCGTTCGAGCTGGAGGCGCTGCGCTTCAAGATCGCCAATCCGACCGCCTCGCTCTACAACAACCGCACCCAGCTCCTGGCCGCCGTCGAGTTCGCCTGCCTCGACCTCGTCGGGCAGCACCTGGGCGTGCCCGTCCACGACCTGCTGGGCGGGCGGCTGCGGGACACGGTCCCGTTCGCCTCCTACCTGTTCTTCCGGTACGCCGCCGACGGCCATCCGGAGATCCGCACCCCCGGCCAGCTCGTCGAGCACGCCGCCCGGCTCAAGCAGGCGCACGGGTTCACCGTGCACAAGCTCAAGGGCGGCGTCTTCCCGCCGGACTACGAGCTGGAGTGCTACCGGGCCCTGGCCGAGGCGTTCCCGGACGACCGGCTCAGGTACGACCCCAACGCCGTCCTGTCGGTGGCCGAGGGGCTGCGGTTCGGCCGGGCCATCGAGGGGCTGAACAACGACTACCTGGAGGACCCCGTCTGGGGGATGGAGGGGCTCAGGGCCGTCCGGGAGCAGGTCAGGGTGCCCCTCGCCACCAACACGGTGGTCGTCAACTTCGAGCAGCTCGCCTCCAACGTGCTGCGCAGGTCCGCCGACGTGGTGCTGCTGGACACGACGTTCTGGGGCGGGGTCCGGCCGTGCGTGAAGGCGGCGGGGGTGTGCGACACGTTCCAGGTCGGGGTGGCCGTGCACTCCTCGGGCGAGCTCGGCATCCAGCTCGCGACCATGCTGCACCTCGGCGCGGTGCTGCCGAACCTCACCTACGCCGCCGACGCCCACTACCACCAGCTGCGCGACGACGTGATCGAGGGCGGCAGGCTGCCGTACGCGGACGGCGCCATCGCCGTGCCCTCCGGGCCGGGGCTCGGGGTGCGTCTCGACCCCGATCGCGTGGCCCGCTACGCCGAGTTCTACCGGGAGACCGGCGGCTATCCCTACGACCGCGACCCGGGGCGTCCCGGCTGGTACGCCACCGTCCCGAACGAGCGCTTCGCCGACCCCGCGATCTCGGTGGACGTTGCCCCATAATTGGCCGCTATGTCCGACGAAGTACAGACAAAGAAGCCCGCCGACAACCTCGTCACCACCCGGCACACCCTGCCGACCGGTCAGGGGTACACCGCCACCACCGGAACCATGGTGGTGCGCGAGGAGGTGTTCACGGACGGCACGTTCGACGGCCACCGCCCGAAGGCCGAGGTGTTCCTCACCTCCTACACCCTCGACGACGCCGACCCGCTGACCAGGCCGGTCACGTTCGCCTTCAACGGCGGGCCGGGGTCGTCGAGCGTGTGGCTGCACCTCGGCATCCTCGGCCCGCGCCGGGTCGTGATGGGGGACGCGGGCGCGCTGCTGCCGCCGCCGTACGCGCTGGCCGACAACGACGAGACCCTGCTCAAGGTGAGCGACCTGGTCGTCATCGACCCGATGTCCACCGGCTACTCGCGGGCGGCCGAGGGCGAGAAGGCCGAGCCGTACCACGGGTTCCGCGGCGACCTGGAGCTGGTCGGCGAGGTGATCCGGCTGTGGACGACCAGGAACGCGCGGTGGATGTCGCCGAAGTTCCTGGCCGGCGAGTCGTACGGCACGGTCAGGGCGGCCGGGCTGGCCGACCACCTGCAGTCGCGGTACGGCATGTACCTCAACGGCGTGATGCTGATCTCCTCGGTGCTCGACTACGCGACCGGGGAGTTCAACGAGGGCAACGACCTGGCCTACGCCCTCTATCTCCCGACCTATGCCGCCATCGCGCACTATCACGGGCTGCACGGCGACCGCCCGCTGGCCGACGTGCTGCGCGAGGCCGAGGAGTACGCCTCCCGGGACTACCCGTGGGCCCTGGCCCGCGGCAACCGCCTCACCGCCGGCGAGCGCGCCGCCGCGGTCTCCAGGGTCGCCGCGCTGTCCGGCCTGTCCGAGGACTACGTCGACCGCGTCAACCTGCGCATCGAGCACATCCGCTTCTTCACCGAACTGCTGCGCGACCGCCGGCTGACCGTCGGCAGGCTCGACGGCCGCTTCACCGGCTGGGACCCCGACGGCGGGCGCGAGCACTTCGCCGCCGACCCCAGCTCGAACGCCATCATGGGCCCCTACAGCGCCGCGCTCAACCACTACGTGCGGACCGAGCTGGGCTACGCCAACGACCTGCCCTACGAGGTGCTCACCGAGCGGGTGTACCCGTGGTCGTTCAAGGAGTTCGAGGGCGCGCACGTCAGCGTGACCGACCGGCTCGGCGCCGCCATGCGCACCAACCCGCACCTGCGCGTGCACGTGGCCTGCGGCTACCACGACGGCGCCACGCCGTACTACGCGGCCGAGCACGCCTTCGCTCACCTGCCCGTGCCCGCCGAGCTGGCCGCCAACGTCGAGTTCAAGTACTACGAGGCCGGCCACATGATGTACGCGCACGAGCCCAGCAGGCTGCGCCAGTCAGCCGACCTGGCGGCCTTCGTGCTCGGACAGCAGGCGTGAGGCGCGCTCCAGCCGCTGCCGCAGGCTGGCCGCGAGCGCGTCGAAGCGTTCCCGGTTGTCCCGGATGACCGCGCGCTGAAGCTCGGCGTCGGCCGAGAACCAGGCGGCGACCAGGCCCGAGGCCCACTTGCAGGTCGTGTCGGCGACGGCCGTCAGCTTCTCCTCCTCGCTCACGTCCGGCTTCTCCAGGTTCCAGCGGGAGTCGGCGATGGCCGACTCCGGGTCGGGGTAGGGGTGTCCCGCCTGGGTCATGCACGACTGCCAGCGCCTGGTCGCCGCGGCCACGCCGCCGTGCTTGGCGGCCTGTTCCAGGGTGAGCGAGTCCTGCAGGCCCAGCCAGGGCCAGTCCGCCTGGCGGGTGCCGCCCTCCAGCTCGGCGGAGGCGCGGTCGAGGCAGCCGCGGTCGGCGGCGGTGCCGTACAGGCGGTGGCGAGTGTGCTTGGGCAGCTTGTTGACCCAGGAGCCGGTGGTGTCCGGGGACGGGGGCCTGGCCAGGTGGTAGCCGTACCGCTGGGCGGCCGAGGTGTCCACGACGCCGTAGCGGCGGGAGTTGCCCGGGTCGATCGCCGCCAGCTCGGCGGCGTCCTCCGCGGGTGGGGTGACGGTGAGGCCGCGGCGGCTCATGCACCGCGCGACCAGGTGGTTGTGGGCATTGCCCAGGACGGCCCGCTGCTCGGGAGTCGGCTTGTAGGCGTCGAACGGCAACACGAGCTGCGACACCGAGGTCACGGCCGCCGGGGGCCGCTCGCGTACGGGCTCGCCGGCGGCGCAGGCCGCGACGGACAGCAGCAGCGCGCCCGCGAGGAGGCCGCGACAGCCGGTTTCCGGCGGCCAAGCCCGGAAACCGGCACTCCCGTTATTTCTCAGCGGCACCAGATGTCGATCGAGCTGGTGCGGTTGTTGCCGATGGCGTTGTTCGACAGGTAACCGTCGTTGGAGTTGTGGGTGAAGGTGCTGTGCGCACCGGTGTAGTCGGCGTGCTGCCAGAGGGTGGCGCTGCAGCCGACCCGGTTCCTGACGGAGCTGGTCTCGTTGTCCATGCTGTGCCAGGTGTTGCTGAAGTCCCAGTTCAGCCAGTTGTTGTCGGCCAGGTCGGAGTCGTCGGCCGTGAAGTCGCGCCAGTGGTCGCTCTGGCCCCGGTTGTAGTCGAAACCGGCGTACAGGCAGACGCGGCCGCCGTAGCACGTCGAGCGTGGGCTGGCCTCAGCCGCGGCAGCCGGGACGACCACGGTGAACAGCGCGGCCGCGGCGATGAAGCCGGCGGCCTTCTTGGTGAGCCTCACAGGTCTCTCCTAGATCGGTGAGTCGTTTCGGAACCCGTACCAAGCGTGTTGTGAGGGGGCTCGGGACCCACCCTCGACTACACGCAGAGACCTTGGTTACCAGGCTCACCACCTGGTGCTTCGCCGGATTGACGCAACGATTGCCAGGTTCGGGAGGCGACTGGGGACTTACTCGACCTAGTCGGGGAGCGCCGCCGGGTTCCGGGCCAGCAGGCCGCCGTCCACGCGGTGCTCGGCCCCGGTGATGAACGACGAACGCGGCCCCGCCAGGAACGCCACCAGCTCGGCCACCTCTTCCGCGCGGCCCACGCGGCCCAGCGGATGGGCCTTCCCCCACTGCTCGACCTGCTCCTCCTGCGACAGGTCGCCCCGCCACAGGTCGGCCGCCCAGCGCAGCATGGGGGTGTCCACCGAGCCGGGGCAGACCACGTTGACCCGGATGCCGTCGGCCGCGTGGTCGAGCGCCATGGCCCTGGTCAGGCCGTTCAGGGCGGCCTTGCTCGCGGTGTAGGCGGCCACCTGCGCCTGCGACGAGAACGCCTGCACCGACGACATGACCACGATCGAGCCGCCGCCGCGTTCCCTGAGCCTCGGCACGGCGGCCTTGCAGGTGAGGTAGACGCCCTTGAGGTTGACGTCCATGACCTCGTCCCACACCTCCTCCGGGGTGTCCTCGACCGTGCCGTACCGCTGGACGCCGGCGCAGGTGACGACGACGTCGAGGCCGCTGTACCTGGTCACGGCCAGGTCCACGAGGTCGCGCATGTCGCCGGCCCGGCGCACGTCGGCGACGACGCCGGTGACGTGCTCGCTGTCGAGCGCCGCGTCCTCGTCCACGCCGCAGAACACCACGTTCGCGCCGCCGTCGGCCAGCCGGTCGACCACCGCTCGCCCGATGCCCATCGATCCGCCGGTGACCAGCGCCACCTTGCCGGAAAACTCACTCACGCCAGTACCTCCGCGCGCCATCTCGACACCTTGGTCTCCTGCGGTCCGAGCGGCAGGGCGCTGCCGTTGGCCACGGCTGCGGCCAGGCCGTCGGTCGGCATGCCGGCGAACGGTTCGAGCCCCAGCGTGCAGGCCCGTCCCCACCAGGGGTAGCCGGTGGACGCGCCGAGCTCCTGCCACATCCACAGGTAGGGGAGGAGCGCCGCATCCCACTCCACCCGGATACCGATATCCCCTGAAATTTCGTACCAACCCTCCGGGAAACCCGTGAGGTACACGATGTCGCTCGGCCCGCCCCGCTCGGGCACCACGCTCAGGTCCGTCTCGCCGCCCCCGTCGGCGGGCACCACCGGCCACCGCCACGGCCCGCCGGCCCGCACCCGGCGCCCGGCCGGGCCGATCGGCGTCGCGTGCGGGATCACCCGCACGCCTTCGGGCAGCCGGATCCGCGCGCCCGCCCGCAGGAACGGCGCCCCGAAGACGATGTGCTGGCCCCACATCGCGTGCAGCGCGAGGTCCGCCTCGTTGGTCGCCCGCCCCTCGACCTCCAGCGCGGCCGTGCCCGCCCGGAGCCGGAACACCTTCTCCACCCGGTACGGCAGCCGCCGGGTCCGCACGGCGAGCCGCACCGCGACCTCCTCCGCGCAGTCGGCCACCACCTCGCACGACCACGGCAGCCCGGCGACCTCGCCGTGCTGGGCCAGGCGCGCGCCCCGGTACTCGCTCGGCGCGCCGCCGTTGGGGAAGACCTCCTGCCAGCCGCCCTCGTAGTGGTCGACGAACTGGGCGACGTCGTCGGCCGCGCCGTGACGGTGGTCGCGCGGGTCGCGCAGGCCCTGCGGGGAGAGCCAGACGAAGTCGGTGTCGGTGGGCTTGTGCAGGAACTCCACCACGTCGCCGCCCTTGTCCGGCAGGACGGTCACGCGCAGCCGTTCGTTCTCCAGCGTGACCGCCCGCAGCCCGTCGAGGGTGAAATGCCGCAGGCGCGCCGCCCAGTTGCGCCTCACCCGAACGTCACGTCCAGGAACCTGGGCCGGTAGATCGACACGTCCCGGTAGTGGTCGGTGTTGACGAAGCTGTTGACGTTGTAGGAGACCACCAGGCCGTTCCCGGCGACGTCGGGGTGGGCGTGGGCGTTGTAGGTGAAGACGTTCCCGCTGGTCTCGGGGGTGGTGTAGACGTGCTGCTTGCCGGTGAAGGGGCCGGTGGGCGAGCAGGAGGAGTAGGCCACGATGTTGGGGCTGAGCACCTCGGTGGTGTCATGCGTGATCAGGACATATCCGGATCCGACCCGGGTGACGCTGTACTCGTTCGCCACCCCGCCCATGATCCGGGCCGAGTCGGTCTCGTCCGGTGACCACGAGCCGTCGGCCGTGCGGAACTCCCACGCGCCCAGCAGGCTCTGGCCCCTGACCCGGGCGAGGTGCATGTACTTGGCCGAGCCGAGGTCCTCGACGCCGTACACGTAGGTGTAGCCGCCGTCCTTCAGCAGGCCGGAGGCCCAGGAGACGCCGTGGCCCGAGGGCAGGTCGTGCACGCTGACCGGCTGGTCGAGCCGGCCGGGCGCGAACCTGGCCACCACGTTGCGGTGCCAGCGCCAGTCCCACGCGCCGGGGCCGAACCGCTCGTACTCCTGGTAGGTGACCTCGACCAGGCCGCCGGCCAGCGTGGCGTCCCCGGCCCAGAACCAGTGCTTGTCGTCGCGCGGCGGCATCACGGCTTCGGGCTTCGCGGCCGTGCCGTCGTGGACGGTGGACAGCCGCCCGTCCCGCTCGACGGCGAAGGAGTTGTTCAGGAAGACGGTGCTGCCGCCCTCCTCGACGACGGGCGGCCGGGAGCCGTCGGCGTTGACCTGGCCGAGGAAGGTGTCGGAGAACACCCACAGCTCACGGCCGTTCGGCAGCCGGAGCGAGTAGGTGCCGTCGGCTCCCGTCCAGTCGTCCAGGCGGCTGTTGTCGTTGCCGTACGAGGTGAACAGGCTGGTCAGCCGGGCGTCCACGGACGCGCCGCGCACGGTGGGCGCGCACGCCGAGACCGGCCCGGACGGTTCCCGCGTCACGCCGGCCGACGGCGGCACCGGCTTGGGCGGCGCGGCCCACGCCTGCTGCGGGACGGCGACCAGGCCGAGCAGGGCGACGGCGAGGGGGAGGAGGGAGGAGCGGAATCGCGTCATCACCGGTTCCTAGGGGCTGGGGGAGTCCCGTACAGTTCTAGTCATTAGATCACTTGCTGTCCAGGGCCCCCGGATCACCGGCCGAAAACCGGGTGCCGGTGGTCGCGGGCGGCCGGTAGCCTGCCCGGATGGGCCACGTTGAAGTAGGACATCTGACGTACGTGCTGCCCGACGGCAGGCCCCTGCTCAACGACGTCTCCTTCCGGATCGGCGACGGTGTCAAGGCGGCGCTCGTCGGGCCCAACGGCGCGGGCAAGACCACCCTCATGCGCCTGGTCGCGGGCGACCTGGAGCCCGTCGAGGGCAGCGTCACCAGCTCCGGCGGGCTGGGCGTGATGCGCCAGTTCATCGGCAACGTGCGCGACGGGAGCAACGTGCGCGACCTGCTGCTCGGCGTCGCCCCGCCGGCCGTGCGGCAGGCGGCCGAGCGGCTCGACGCGGCCGAGCTGGTGATGATGGAGCGCGACGACGAGAAGGCGCAGATGCGCTACGCGCAGGCCATCAGCGACTACACCGACGCCGGCGGCTACGAGATCGAGGTGCTCTGGGACACCTGCACGGTCTCGGCCCTCGGCGTCCCGTTCGACCGGGTGAAGTACCGCGACGTGGCCACCCTGTCCGGCGGCGAGCAGAAGCGGCTCGTCCTGGAGGCGCTGCTGCGCGGCCCCGACCAGACCCTGCTGCTCGACGAGCCCGACAACTACCTCGACGTGCCCGGCAAGGAGTGGCTGGAGCAGCAGCTGCGCGAGACGTCCAAGACCGTGCTGCTGGTCAGCCACGACCGCCAGCTCCTCGCCAACGCCGCCGACCGCATCGTCACGGTCGAGTCGGGCAACATCTGGATCCACGGCGGCGGCTTCGCCGGTTACGCCGAGGCCCGCAAGGCCCGCAACGAGCGGCTCGACGAGCTGCGCAGGCGCTGGGACGAAGAGCACGCCAAGCTCAAGGCCCTGGTCAACATGCTGAAGAACAAGGCCAGGTACAACGACGGCATGGCCGCCCCCTACCACGCGGCCCAGACCCGGCTGCGCAGGTTCGTCGAGGCGGGCCCGCCCGAGCAGGCGCCCGCCGACCAGAACATCAAGATGCGCCTGCGCGGCGGCCGCACCGGCAAGCGCGCGGTCATCTGCGAGGGCCTGGAGCTGACCGGCCTGATGCGCCCGTTCGACCTGGAGATCTGGTACGGCGAGCGGGTCGCCGTCCTCGGCTCCAACGGCTCGGGCAAGTCCCACTTCCTGCGCCTGGTGGCCGGCGAGCCCGTCGCGCACACCGGCGTGGCCAGACTCGGCGCCCGGGTCGTCCCGGGGCACTTCGCCCAGACCCACTCCCGGCCCGACCTGCTCGGCCGCACCCCGGTCGAGATCGTGATGAACGAGCACGCCAAGCTCAAGAACGAGGCCATGAAGACGCTGGCCCGCTACGAGCTGGCCGGGCTGATCGCCGAGCAGCGGTTCGACACGCTGTCCGGAGGCCAGCAGGCGCGGCTGCAGATCCTGCTGCTGGAGCTGTCGGGCGCCACGCTGCTCCTGCTCGACGAGCCGACCGACAACCTCGACCTGGCCAGCGCCGAGGCGCTCCAGGTGGGCCTCGACGCGTTCGACGGCACGGTCATGGCGGTCACCCACGACCGCTGGTTCGCCGCCGACTTCGACCGTTTCCTGGTCTTCGGCTCCGACGGCACGGTCTACGAGTCGTCCGAGCCGGTGTGGGACGAGACGAGGGTCGTCCGGAGGCGTTAA
The DNA here is from genome assembly GCF_044459705.1 of Nonomuraea sp. NPDC050227. Classification (NCBI taxonomy): domain Bacteria; kingdom Bacillati; phylum Actinomycetota; class Actinomycetes; order Streptosporangiales; family Streptosporangiaceae; genus Nonomuraea; species Nonomuraea sp. NPDC050227. Next base: position 1,055,311 of record NZ_JBITJF010000001.1, read on the forward strand.
AGAGTTGGTACGCCCGGCGCGTGTCATCTGCCAGCCGCGCCCATGCACGGGTTATCACGGCAAAGTGATCCCGCGTAGCCGAACCGTCAGCCTCCTCGCACTCGGGGCGATCTGCCTCGCCGGTTGTTCAAGTGAGGACCAGCCCGCCCAATCGCTCAAGCCGCTCGTTCTCAAGGAGCAGGTCTCGAACATCGCCAAGTCCACCGACGGTTACGCCGTCAACTGGGCGGGCGTGCTCAGCAACGCCAACCCGTGGCACTTCGGCGAGCATGTGGTGGCCACCATCGTGGGCCGCGACGCCGCCGGCACCGAGGTGGTGCGCATGGACCAGCCGCTCGACGCCGTGCCGCCGGGCGGCTCCCTGGCCTTCACCGGCCAGGCGTCCGCCACCGAGAAGCCGGTGAAGGTGACCATCCAGTACCGTCCGGCGCAGTGGCGGTCCGCCGCGCGCATCCCGTCGTCGTTCCAGTCGTTCCCGATCACGCGCGTCCAGACAATGCGCCAAAAAGACGGCTCTTACCTTATTACCGGCTATGTCGGGAATCCGTATCAATTGCCGGCGAGCAGCCTGGTGGTGAACGCGTTGCTGCGCGACGCGGCCGGCAAACTGCTCGGCGGCGGCAGCACGTTCGTGGACGACGTGAAGGCCGGCAGCCCGCCCAGGTTCATCCTCACCGTGGCCGGACTGCCCAAGGACAGCAAGGTCGCCAAGACCGACGTCACCGCCCGGACCTGGGGCTCGACCGGCCGTCCCTACGAGGACCTGGCGATGGGCGGCGCGCTCCCGGTGCACACGGTCAAGCCCACCTCCGAGCCGTTCGCGGTGGACCGGGGAAGCGAGGCCATGGGGCAGGTAAAGCAATAATCGGTATTAGTCCGAACAAATTGCTTGGGAAATTGGCGGGGTCGCGGTAGAAGCGGCGGAACCGGTAGAACTACTAGTTACCGATCCATTACCTTCGGTCACATGAATGACCGCGTCCTGGTGGAGGCACTCCGCACCCGCGACCCGGGAGCCCTCGCCGCGCTCTACGACACGCACGCGGAGAACGTCTACCGCTACTGCTGGTCCCTCCTCCTCGACACCGACAGCGCCCAGGTGGCCCTGCGTGACACGCTGATCGCCGCCGAGGCGCACGCGGGCGCGCTGTCCCAGCCGGACAGGTTCCGGGTCTGGCTGCTCGCCCTGGCCCGGCAGGAATGCCTGCGCCGCCGGATGGCCGCGCCGCCCGGCGCCGACGAGGTCCTGGCCGAGGCTCCGCCGCTGGACGACCCCGCCGACGCCGACCTGCGGCTCATGGCCTGGAACGCGGTCGTGAGCCTGCCCGTCGCCGACCGCGAGGTGCTGGAGCTGGCGACCAGGCACGCGCTGGACACCGCCGCGCTGTCGCAGGTGCTCGCGATCCCGCCGCGCCAGGTCGAGCAGGCCAGGGAGCAGGCGCGCGATCGTCTCACCGATGCCGTCACCGCCGAGATCCTGGCGCGCAAGGGCCCCTACGACTGCCCGCGCCGGGCCCGGATCCTGGCCGGCTTCACCGGCGACCTCACCAGGGAGATGCGCGAGCACCTGGTCGGGCACGTCGCCCGCTGCGAGGTCTGCGCCCCCCACCGCGCCCGCCAGGCCTCGGCCGCCAAGGTCTTCGGCCTGCTGCCCGCCGCCGCGCTCCCCGAGGCCCTGCGCATCAGGGTCATGAGCTGCTTCGCCGACCCCGAGCTGCTGCCCTACCGCCGCTACGTCGCCCGGCGCACGGCCTCCCTGGACGCCGCCGGATTTCCCGTTCCCACGCAGACGGCGGCTCGAAGGTGGCCTCAGGCGGTGGCGGGCGCGCTGGCGGCGGTCGCGACCGTGGTGGCGATAGCAGTGATCTTCAACCAGTTCGGCAAGGACAACGGCGGTCTCGCCGGGGTGGCGACGGCCGCGTTCCCCGCCACCGGCGAGCCGCCCGGCATCAGACTGCCCTGGCAACCCGACCCGCAGGACGCCCAGTTGACCGTAGCGCCCATCCTCGACAGCGCCGCGCCCGAGCCGTTCGGCATGCTCGGCTCGACGACGCCGGTGCCGCCGGCCGTGCTCGTGCCCACGTACGCGAGCTCGCCGCCCGCCGAATCCGCGCCCGGCGAGCCGCGGCCGACGCCCGACGGCCCGCCGCGGACCGACCCGCCCGGCGAGGACCCCGGCGAGCCGACGTACGGCCAGCCCGGTCTGCCCGGCCGTACCGGCCACCCGGGTCATCCGCCGCACGGTGAGCCGGGCCACCCGCCCCACGGCGAACCCGGCACGCGCCCGCCCACCCGGACCCCGCCGGTGCCGACCCCCACCCCCGCTCCGACGCCCACCGAGACGCCCGCGCCCACCACCACGCCCTCGGAGACGGCGACGCCCGGCCCCACGCACACCCCCACCGAGGAGCCCGTCACCCCCGTCGAGAGCGGCTGAGCACCCCGTGGAGCTTCTGGAGACGCACCAGGACCGGCTCGTCGGGCGCATCGTGGAGGCGTTCGAAGTGCGTCAGGATCCGCATCTGGGGCGCCGGGTCTGCCCGTCGCCCGTCCCGGGGCGGGTGGCCGAGCTGGTGCCGAGGGGACACCGCGTCGACTGGCCGACCTGGCTCGACCGCGGCCCCCGCATGCTGCGCCACGTGCTCGACCTGTGCCGCCTGCGCACCGCGCGCGGCCTGGCGGTGCTGTCCTGGCTGGCCGGCGGCCCGCAGCCGGACGAGCTCGACTGGTTGTGGGACGCCCGCCGCCTGACCGGTCCCCGTCAGGACCGCATGTACGGCGCCGCCGCCGACGTCCCCGAGCCCGTGCTCGGGCTGGTGACGGCCAACTGGACCTGGGTGCTCGACACCTGCCACGGCGGCCGGGTCACCGCCCCCTACCTGGCCGGCACCGCCTACCCGGGCGACGGTCACGCCGCCGCCGACGCCGCGATGACCCTCTTCCAGACCTACGACCGCCATCCGGAGGCCAGACCGGCCATCGCGGCGGCATGGGCCGCGGCCCGCGTGACCGCCGACTGGTGCAAGGCCGCCGAGCTGCACGCCGCGTACGGCGTCCAGACCCCCGTCTTCACCTACCCGCGGGCCGCCCGGCCGGTGGTCACCGGAATCCGTCCGTGGATAGAACGGCTCTTCCGCCTGCGGTGATGACGTTACGCGCATGAAAGCGCTGGGAACTGTGTGCATAGAGTAACCATCTGTTTCCGGGGGGACCTATGCGCGCATTTCGGGCTGGGCTCCTGGCGTGCGTCCTGCTGGCCACCCTGTGTCCGCTCACTCCGGGCTCGCCGGTGCTGGCCGACCCCATGCCGTCGGCCAAGGACGTGAAGAAGGCGCGCGCGGTCGCCCGCGAGCGCTCGAAGGAGCTGGGGGTGGCCAGCGCCGGGCTGGCCGTGGCCCAGTCCAGGCTCGACGAGCTGGCCGCGGCCGTGGAACGGCAGGTGGAGGCGTACAACGGCGAGCTGGTCCGGCTGCGGCAGGCCGAGCAGTCGTACGCGCAGGCCCAGGCGCGTCAGGCGGCGGCCGACGCCGAGGCCGAGCGCGCCCGGCAGGCCGTCGCGCTGCTCGCCGCGCAGAGCTACGGCGGGATGACGGCGCTGGACCCGATCGTCGGCATGCTCATCGACGAGGGCGGCGTCGACGGCTTCCTGCACCGGGCGAGCGTGCTCGGCCAGCTCGGCGACGAGCGGGCCCAGATCCTGCGCAGGATGCGCGACGCCCAGGAGGTCGCCGCCATCCTGCGGACGCAGGCGCAGAACGCCTACGACGCCCGGCAGGCCGCCTCGGAGCGCGCCCGGCGGGCGAAGCTGGCAGCGGAGGCGGCCGTCGCCCGGCAGCGCCGCGAGACGCGCACCCTCCGGGTGGAGCGGCGGCAGCTCCAGCACCGGGTGAACGCCGCCCGCAGCCACGCCGAGCTGCTGGCCAGACGGCGGGCCCTGGCCCTGTCGGCGGCCGGCCTGGCGGCGGGCTCGGCGGGCGGCAACCTGGCCGCCAACTGGGCGCTGACCCAGCTCGGCAAGCCGTACGTGTGGGCCGCCGCGGGCCCCGACACCTACGACTGCTCCGGCCTGGTCATGCGCGCCTGGGAGCAGGTGGGCGTGCGCCTGGACCACTGGACCGGAACCCAGTGGACGTCCGGCCCGCACGTGCCGCTGGACCAGCTCCGCCGCGGCGACCTGCTGTTCTTCGGCCGCATCACCGACGACCCCGGCACGATCCACCACGTGGGCATCTACGTCGGCCAGGGCCAGATGGTGCACGCGCCCCAGACCGGCGACGTGGTACGGGTCGCCCCGATCTGGAGAGGGGACCTGGTGGGCGCCACCAGGCCCCGGTGAGGATCAGTGGTGACCCGCGTCCTTGGCCCGGTGGAACGAGCGCTCGATCTCGGCCTCGGCCTCGATGCGCCCGACCCAGTTGGCGCCCTCGACGGACTTGCCGGGCTCAAGGTCCTTGTAGACCTCGAAGAAGTGCTGGATCTCCAGCCGGTCGAACTCCGACACGTGGTGGATGTCCTGGATGTGGTGCATCCGGGGGTCGGTCGAGGGCACGCACAGGACCTTGTCGTCGCCGCCCTTCTCGTCGGTCATCCGGAACATGCCGACCGCGCGGCAGGTGATGTAGCACCCCGGGAACGTCGGCTCCTGGAGCAGCACCAGCGCGTCGAGCGGGTCACCGTCCTCGCCGAGGGTGTTCTCGATGAAGCCGTAGTCGGCGGGGTACTGCGTGGAGGTGAACAGGAGCCGGTCAAGCCTGATCTTTCCGGTCTCGTGGTCCACTTCGTACTTGTTCCGTTGCCCCTTGGGAATCTCAACGACAACGTCGAACTCCACCGCGGTTCCTCCGCTCAAGGCCCCCGGGAAGTCCCGGCTGGGCGTTAATGTCTCGTAGGCGAACACCAGGAGAGAGGTCAGGCGACGTGGCGCGGCACGAGCGTTCGATGATGCTGGCCACTCTCGCCGTGCTTCAGATCGTCACGATCGTCATCGGCGTCTACGCCATGACCAGCGACTTCAACCTGAGCGCGCTGACGAGGCAGCCGTCACCGATCGGGCCGACGGCGTCTCCCCGGGGAATCCCCCCCGCCCCCGTGGTCACCTCGGGGCCTGTGCTGGCCCAGCTTTCGGCGACGTCAGGGAACGGACCTCTCCCGACTAAGAGTACTTTGACCCGCCAGCTCACCGACGCGCTGGGTGACAAAGCACTCGGCGGCCGGGTGGGCGCGGTCGTGCTCGACGCCGCCACCGGCGCCCGGATCTTCGCCTCCAACCCCGACACGGGCATCACCCCGGCCTCCACGAACAAGGTCGTCACGACCACGGCGGCGCTCGCCTCGCTGGGCCCCGACACCCGCTTCTCCACCCGCGTCGTCCAGGGCCGCGCGCCCGGCGCGATCGTCCTGGTGGGCGGCGGCGACCCGCTGCTCGCCGGGCCGTCGGCCAGGCCCGGCTATCCCAAGCAGGCCTCCCTCGCCACCCTGGCCGCCCGGACCGCCGCCGCGCTGAAGGCCAAGGGCGTCAGGAAGGTCACGCTCTCCTACGACGACAGCCTGTTCACCGGGCCGGCCGTCGCGCCCGGCTGGAAGCCCAACTACGTGCCCGACGGCGAGGCGGCCCCCGTCCACGCCCTGGCCATGGACGAGGGACGCCAGCGCCCCGGTGCCCGGCCTCGCGTGCCCGACCCGGCCGCGTACGCCGCCGCCGCCTTCGCCCGGCTGCTGCCCAGGTACGGCGTCGCCGTCTCCAAGGACGTCCGCCAGGAGCGGGCAGCGGCGGGCGCCGCCGAGCTGGGCAAGGTCGACTCCGCCCCCCTGTACGCCCTGGTCGAGCACACCCTGACCCACAGCGACAACGACATGGCCGAGGCCCTGGCCAGGCACGTCGCCATCAAGGAGGGCAAGGAGGCGTCGTACGCGGGGGCCGCGGAGGCGGTGATCGGGGTCATGCGGCGGCTCGGCGTGACCAAGGGCGTCAGCGTCGCCGACGGCAGCGGCCTGTCCATCCGCAACCGGGTCAGCGCCGACGCCATGGCCAGGATCATCGCCATCGCCGGCTCGCCCGCGCACCCCGAGCTGCGGGCCGTCGACTCGGGCATGCCGATCGCCGGCTTCTCCGGCACGCTGGGCAACGGCAAGCGCTTCACCCGCGCCGACAGCAAGGGCCAGGTCGGCCTCGTCCGCGCCAAGACCGGCACCCTCAACAACGTCAACACCCTGGCGGGCCTCGCCACCACCAAAGACGGCCGGCTGGTCACCTTCGCCTTCCTGGCCGACGACGTGCCGGTGAACGCCGAGCCCGTGCTCGACAGGCTCGCCGCGATCGTCGCGCGATCCTGACCGCCGCTTCTTCGCAGGCGTGACGAGAACAACGTACGGTGGACGTCATGCAGGTGATCGACTGGGATCTGGCCGTCACGACCGGCACGCGCCTGGTGCGCCCCGGTCCTCAGGTGAGCAAGGAGGAGGCCAGGCAGGCCGTCGCCGAGCTCCGCACGCTGTCACGTGAGGCCGAGGGCCACGTGCGCGAGTTCACGAAGATCCACACCGAGACCGCGCCGCAGCCCGCGACCATCGTCGACCGGCCGGGCTGGATCAAGGCCAACGTCGAGGGCTTCCGCGTGGTCCTCGAACCGCTGACCCAGCGCATGGGCGGCGGAGACAACCCGCCGCCCGCCATCGTCACCGCGGTGGGCTCGCGCATCACCGGCGTCGAGGTCGGGGCCGTCCTCGCCTTCCTCGCCTCCCGGGTGCTCGGCCAGTACGAGCTGTTCCTGCCGCCCGACCCGACCGGCCAGGAGCCGACCGGCCGCCTGACGCTCGTGGCGCCCAACATCGTCCACGCCGAGCGCGAGATGAACGTCGTGCCCCGCGACTTCCGCCTGTGGGTGTGCCTGCACGAGGAGACCCACCGCGTGCAGTTCACCGGCGTCACCTGGCTGCGCGAGTACGTCAGGTCGCAGATGACCGAGTTCCTGCTCGCCTCCGACCTCGACCTGCCCACGCTCCTCGACCGCCTGCGCAACGCCGCCGACACGGTGGCCGACGTGGTCAGGGGCGGCGAGGGCAACCTGATCGACGCCATCCAGTCGCCCGCCCAGAAGGAGATCCTCGACCGCCTGACGGCCGTGATGACCCTGGTGGAAGGCCATGGCGACTTCGTCATGGACGCCGTGGGCCCCTCGGTGGTCCCGTCGGTCTCGGAGATCCGCGCCAAGTTCGCCCAGCGCCGCGAGGGCGGCTCCCGGCTCGACCGCACGGTCCGGCGCCTGCTGGGCATCGAGGTCAAGATGAAGCAGTACGCCGAGGGCTCCGCGTTCGTCCGCAAGGTGGTCGACCGGGTCGGCATGGACGGCTTCAACAAGGTCTGGACCTCCCCGGAGACCCTGCCCACGACCCCCGAGATCGCCGACCCCGACGCCTGGATCCACCGCGTCATCGGCACCCCGGCCCTTCCCGCCTGACCTTCCCGTCCCGGGGGACCCGGCCGTGGCGTGCGGCCGGTTCCCCAGCCGGGACAATGGCTCCTGTGGGTCCCCGTCCAGCCGTCGCCGACGTGCGCCGGGCCGTCCGCGAGTCGCTGACCGACCTCGCCGGCACCGGCGCGCTCGTCCTGGCCGCGTGCAGCGGCGGCGCCGACTCGCTGGCCCTGGCGGCGGCGCTGGCCTTCGTCGCCCCCCGCGCCGGCCTGCGCGCGGGCCTGGTCACGGTGGACCACCAGCTCCAGCCGGGCTCGGCCGACCGCGCCCGGCAGGTCGCCGGCATCGCCGCCGGTCTCGGCCTGGCCCCGGCCGAGGCGCTCACCGTCACCGTCGGCACCGACGGCGGCCCAGAGGCCGCCGCCCGCGAGGCCAGGTACGCCGCGCTGGCCGAGGCGGCCGACCGCCTGGGGGCCGCCGCCGTCCTGCTCGGCCACACCCGCGACGACCAGGCCGAGACCGTCCTGCTGGGGCTGGCCAGGGGGAGCGGGCTGCGCTCGATCTCCGGCATGGCCGCCCGCGCGGGCCGCTACCGCCGGCCCTTCCTCGGCCTGTCCAGGGCCACGACGGTCGCCGCCTGCGCGGCCATGTCCCTCGTCCCCTGGGACGACCCGCACAACGACGACCCCCGCTACACCCGCGTCCGCGTCAGGAAGCGGATCCTGCCGATGCTCGACGAGGAACTCGGCCCGGGGGTGGCCGAGGCGCTCGCGCGGACCGCCGGAATGGCGCGGGAGGACGCCGACGCCCTCGACCAGTGGGCCGAATCGGCGTTCCCGAATTGCGCTCTTAGCGATATCGGAGAGTCCGTCATCCTGTCCGTACCCGAGTTGGAGAAACTGCCCGACGCCGTGCGCCGCAGGGTGCTGCGGCGCGCGGCCATCGCGGCGGGCACGCCCTCCGGCGCGCTTTCCGCCACCCACGTGCTGGCGGTCGATCGGCTGGTCACGCAATGGCACGGGCAGAAGGCGGTGGATCTACCCGGAGGTCTGTCCGCAGTTCGGCGGTATGGCACCCTGATACTCGCCATCAGTCCCATCGTTTAAGGAACCACAGGTGGACGCTGCCGACATGGGCAAAGACCTGGAGAAGGTCCTCATCCCCGAGGACGACCTCCAGGCCAAGATCAAAGAGCTTGCCGGGCGCATCGACGAGGACTACGCGGGCAAGGACGTCCTGCTCGTGGGCGTGCTGAAGGGCGCGGTCATGGTGATGGCCGACCTGGCCAGAGCCCTGCACGTGCCGGTGCAGATGGACTGGATGGCGGTGTCGTCCTACGGCGCGGGCACCAAGTCCTCCGGCGTCGTACGGGTGCTGAAGGACCTCGACACCGACATCTTGAACCGCCACGTCCTCATCGTCGAGGACATCATCGACTCGGGCCTGACCCTCCACTGGCTGCTGGAAAACCTGAAGTCGCGCAATCCGGCGTCGTTGGAGATCTGCGCTGCGCTGCGCAAGCCGGACGCGGTGAAGGTGCCGATCGACGTGAAATACGTCGGCTTCGACATTCCCAACGAGTTCGTCATCGGCTACGGGCTCGACTACGCGGAGCGCTACCGCAATTTGCCGTTCATCGGAACGCTCGCGCCGCACGTTTATAAGTAGTAATCCCGGCCATGGCCGGGAACATCGCGCAACGTGACGTACGTTGATAGGGCAAGACCGGTGTAGCGGGCGGGTCCCTCCGTGCGCCGTGCCGGTGTACCTTCAGACTCCGGAAGGGTGACCGCAAGTCCCCTTCGGGTAGTCAGAAGTCGCGGTGTCGGATGCCGCGGCCCCGGGCCAGCCCGGGGTTCCAGGCCATGGTCAGGAAGGGACGGGCCCGCAAGGGGTTCCGCATCGGATGGATCTCAAGCGATTTACACGTGGGCCACTGCTGTGGATCCTGGGCATCGTCGTGCTGCTCCTGCTCGTCACCCAGCTCTGGAGCGGCGGGGGCAATTTCAAGCAGGCCGACACGTCCACGGTCCTCCAGCAGATTCGCGCCGGCAATTTCACCAGCGCCAAGGTCGTCGACAAGGACAATCGGGTCGAGCTCACCCTCATCAAGCCGATCGTCGTCCGGCCGGGTGACGCCCCGGCGAAGCTGATCCAGTCCAACTGGGTCAGCGGCTACGGCGCGAAGCTGACCGACGAGCTGCAGGCCCAGGTCGACGCCAACAAGACGAAGAGCTTCACCACCGAGGTGCCCCAGGAGAACTTCCTGCTCAGCATCCTGGTGAGCTTCCTGCCGATCGTCATCATCGTGCTGATCTTCCTGTTCATCATGAACCAGATGCAGGGCGGCGGCTCCCGGGTGATGAACTTCGGCAAGTCGAAGGCCAAGCTCATCACCAAAGACACCCCCAAGACCACGTTCGCCGACGTCGCCGGCGCCGACGAGGCCATCGAGGAGCTCCAGGAGATCAAGGAGTTCCTGCAGGCCCCGGCCAAGTTCCAGGCGATCGGCGCGAAGATCCCCAAGGGCGTGCTGCTCTACGGCCCGCCCGGCACCGGCAAGACCCTGCTGGCCCGCGCGGTCGCGGGCGAGGCGGGCGTGCCCTTCTACTCGATCTCCGGCTCCGACTTCGTCGAGATGTTCGTCGGCGTCGGCGCCTCCCGCGTGCGCGACCTGTTCGAGCAGGCCAAGGCCAACGCCCCCGCGATCATCTTCATCGACGAGATCGACGCCGTCGGCCGCCACCGCGGCGCCGGCCTGGGCGGCGGTCACGACGAGCGCGAGCAGACCCTCAACCAGCTGCTCGTCGAGATGGACGGCTTCGACGTCAAGGGCGGCGTCATCCTCATCGCCGCGACCAACCGGCCCGACATCCTCGACCCGGCGCTGCTGCGTCCGGGCCGTTTCGACCGGCAGGTCACGGTCGACCGTCCCGACCTGGAGGGCCGCAAGGGCATCCTCAAGGTCCACGGTCGTGGCAAGCCGTTCGCGCCCGACGTCGACCTCGACGTCATCGCGCGCCGCACCCCCGGGTTCACCGGCGCCGACCTGGCCAACGTGATCAACGAGGCGGCCCTGCTCACCGCGCGGGCCGACCAGAAGCTGATCACGATGGAGGTCCTCGAGGAGTCGATCGACCGTGTCATGGCAGGGCCCGAGCGCAAGTCGCGGGTCATGTCCGACAAGGAGAAGAAGATGATCGCCTACCACGAGGGCGGTCACGCGCTGGTGGCGCACGCGCTGCCCAACTCCGACCCGGTCCACAAGATCACTATCCTGTCCCGCGGCCGCGCGCTCGGTTACACGATGACGCTGCCGATGGAGGACAAGTTCCTGGCCACCAGGTCCGAGATGATGGACCAGCTCGCGATGCTGCTCGGCGGCCGCGCGGCGGAGGAGCTCGTCTTCCACGAGCCCACCACCGGCGCCTCCAACGACATCGAGAAGGCCACGGCGGTCGCCCGCCGCATGGTGACCGAGTACGGCATGAGCGAGCAGCTCGGCGCCCGTAAGTTCGGCACCGGCCAGGCCGAGGTCTTCCTCGGCCGCGAGATGGGCCACGAGCGCGACTACTCCGAGAAGATCGCCTCCTCCATCGACGAGGAGGTCCGCCGGATGATCGAGACGGCGCACGACCAGGCCTGGGACATCCTGGTCGAATACCGCGACGTGCTCGACAACCTGGTGCTGGAGCTCATGGAGAAGGAGACCCTCTCCCGCGAGCAGGTCCTGCAGATCTTCGCCCCGGTGGTCGTCAAGGAGCACCGGCCCTCGTACGCGGGTTACGGCAAGCGGCTGCCCTCCGACCGCCCGCCGATCCTGACCCCGAAGGAGCAGTCGGCCAACGGCTCGCTCACCTCCGGCCACCAGGACGCCTTCCAGTCCGGGGACAGTGCGTGACCCAGCACGAGGTTGACCTGGGGCGGATCGAGAAGGCCGTACGCGAGATCCTCTACGGCATCGGCGAGGATCCCGACCGCGACGGCCTGCTCGAAACGCCCGCCAGGGTCGCCCGCGCGATGGCCGAGCAGTTCTCCGGGCTCGGCCAGACCCCCGAAGACGTGCTCAACAAGGTCTTCGACGTCGACCACGACGAGATGGTGCTGGTCAGGGACATCGAGGTCTACTCGACCTGCGAGCACCATCTGGTCCCGTTCCACGGCGTGGCCCACGTGGGCTACATCCCCAACGAGCGCGGCCAGGTGACCGGGCTGTCCAAGCTGGCCCGGCTGGTCGACGTCTTCGCCCGCCGTCCGCAGGTGCAGGAACGCATGACCTCGCAGATCGCCGACGCCCTCATGCGGGTGCTGGAGCCGCGCGGGGTCATCGTGGTGGTCGAGGCCGAACACCTGTGCATGACCATGCGCGGCGTGCGCAAGCCGGGGGCCAAGACGGTCACGTCGGCGGTCCGCGGCGACTTCCGTACCAGCGACAAGACCCGCTCCGAGGCCATGGCGCTGATTCTCGGCAGGTGACGATCGTTATCCACAACTGGGGACCCGAGATGTCGGCAGGTGTGGGGGAACGCCTAGGCTTGCCCCATGACTAGCGTGCCCATCAACGTGCCGGGCGGCACGGAGCGGTGCCTCGTCATGGGCGTGGTCAACGTGACCCCCGACTCCTTCTCCGACGGCGGCCTGTGGTTCGACGAGGAGGCCGCCGTCCGGCACGGGCTCGACCTGGTGCGGGAGGGCGCCGACATCGTCGACGTGGGCGGTGAGTCCACCCGTCCCGGCGCCGCGCGGGTGTCGCTGGAGGAGGAGCTGGCCAGGGTCGTCCCGGTGATCCGGGCGCTCGACGCCGAGGGCGTGGCCGTCAGCGTCGACACGATGCGCGCCGAGGTCGCCAGGGCCGCGGTCGAGGCGGGCGCCAGGCTCGTCAACGACGTCAGCGGCGGCCTGGCCGACCCCGAGATGCCGCGCGTGGTCGCCGCGACGGGAGCGCCCTACGTGGTGATGCACTGGCGCGGCCACAGCCATGACATGGACAGCCGCGCCGTCTACGCCGACGTCGTGACAGAGGTGCGCGAGGAGCTCAGCAAGCGGGTCGATCTCGTGCTGGCCGAGGGGGTGTCCCCCGAGCAGATCGTGCTCGACCCCGGCCTCGGCTTCGCCAAGAACGCCGAGCACAACTGGGCGTTGCTGGCCGGCATTCCGCAGCTCGCCGAGCTGGGATTCCCGCTGCTGATCGGGGCCTCGCGCAAGCGGTTCCTCGGGCGGCTGCTGGCCGGCCCCGACGGCGCGCCCCGCCCGTTCAGCAGGAGCGACGACGCAACGCTGGCGGTCACCGCGCTGGCGGCTCAGGCGGGGGCCTGGTGCGTGCGCGTGCACGAGGTAGGTCCCAATGCCGATGCCGTGCGCGTGGCGGCCGCATGGAAGAGAGCCGGAGCAGGCACATGAGCGTCGACACTGCCGCGATCGAGACGGTCAACGAGGAGTTCTACACCGCGATCGAGAGCGCCGATCTCGACAAGATGACCGAGATCTGGGCCGAGGACACCGCCGACGACCAGGTGAGCTGCGTCCATCCGGGCTGGACGTTGCTGACCGGCCGGTCGGAGGTGCTGCGGTCGTGGGCGCTGATCATGGCCAACACCACCTACATCCAGTTCGTGCTGACCGACGTCAACACCACCGTGCTGGGCGACGTGGCCGTGCTCACCTGCGTGGAGAACATCCTGACGGCGGGCGAGGAGGGTGAGTCCAGCTTCGCCGCGGGAAAGGTGGTGGCGAGCAACGTCTACATCCGCACCGCGCAGGGCTGGCGGTTGTGGATGCACCACGGCTCCCCGGTGCTCCAGGGAGACGACGACGAGGACGAGGAGGGCGAGCTTGAGGTCTGACCGCATCGCTCTCAAGGGCCTGCGGGCCAGGGGCAGGCACGGCGTGCTGCCCGCCGAGCGGGAGCTCGGCCAGGAGTTCGTGATCGACGCGACGTTGTTCCTCGACACCGCCCCGGCGGCGGCCGGCGACGACCTCACCAAGACCGTCCACTACGGCGAGCTGGCCCAGGCGCTGGTCGAGGTGGTCGAGGGCGAGCCGGTCGAGCTGATCGAGACGCTGGCCCAGCGGCTGGCCGACGTCTGCCTGGCGAGCGAGCTGGTGCACAAGGTCGAGGTGAGTGTGCACAAACCGGCGGCGCCGATCCCGCTGCCGTTCGACGATGTGATCGTGACGATCGAGCGGAGCCGCGCATGAAGGCCGTCCTCGCTCTCGGCAGCAACCTGGGGGAGCGGTTCCAGACGTTGCAGGGAGCCATCGACACGTTGTTCGACGCCCCTGGCCTGGAGTTCGTCAAGGTGTCCCCGGTCTACGAGACCGACCCGGTCGGGGGGCCGGGCGGCCAGGAGCCGTACCTCAACGCGGTCGTCGTCGCCGAGACCGCGCTGCCGCCGCGCACGTTGCTGGAGCGGGCGCTGGGCGTGGAGAACGCGTTCGGCCGGGTGCGTGCGGAGCGGTGGGGGCCGCGTACGCTCGACGTCGACCTGATCGTCGTGGGCGAGACCGTGTCCGACGACCCCGAGCTGACGTTGCCGCATCCCCGGGCCCACGAGCGGGCGTTCGTGCTGGTGCCCTGGTCGGTGATCGACCCGGAGGCCACCGTGCCGGGCCGGGGCCGGGTGGCCGACCTGCTGGCCGAGCTCGACCGCCACGGCGTGCGCCTGCGTGACGACCTGAAGCTGCAGAGGCCCGATTGAAGCCGACGCATCCCGGCCGGCTGGCCGCTCTCCTGCTCGTCGTCGCCCTGGTCGTCTGGGCGGCGGTCCGGCACTTCTACTCCGACCTGCCCATCATGCCCTGGACGGCCATCCCGACCGTGCTGCTGCTCGCCCTCGGCGAGGGTTACAGCGGATGGGTGACCAAGGCCAGGATCGCCAGGAAACCCGACACCAAGCCGGTCGAGCCGCTGGCGGTGGCCCGGCTGGCGGCGCTGGCCAAGGCGTCGGCGTACGCGGGGGCGGTGTTTGCGGGGATGTTCGCCGGGTTCGCCGCGTACACGCTGCAGATCTTCGACCGGGAGACGCCGCGCTCGGAGTTCTTCGTGGCGGCCGGGTCGTTCGTGGCGTGCGTGGTGCTCGTCTGCGCGGCCCTGTACCTGGAACACTGCTGCCGGATCCCGAAGGACTCCGACGAGCGCAAACCCGACTAGCGGCGGCGGCCGAAGAGGTAGATGACCGGCAGCGTGCAGATCAGCGGCCCGACGATGGCGATCGGCCGCTCCAGCCACCACTTCAGGTCGGGCGGGATCTTCGTGCCGAGGTTGCCGAACAACCACCACGACAGCCCTAAGGCGATCGCCATGCCGGTCGTGTGGAACAGGAACAGCGGCAGGGCGTAGCGGTTGATGAAGGAGTTGGCACGGGCCCAGCGGGGGCGTTCGAGCACGCGTTCCATGGCCGGGCGCAGCACTTCCACCAGGCCGATCTGGAAGATCAGCAGGGCGACGATGACGAACGTGGGCGGCGCCATGTTCGACCACTTGTCGCCCGGCACGCCCACCATCGAGCCCGGGTAGATGCCCGAGTAGACCAGGCCGATCAGCGCGAACAGGCCGGTCCACAGGATGCCGACGTCGTACCGGCGGGGCAGGACGACGATCCGGTCGTAGAAGAAGCCCGCCTGGTGGGCCAGCCCCCAGACGATGATCATGTTGAGCCAGCCGGCCCACTCGAAGCCGTAGCGGAAGCGCACGACGTCGACGACCAGGGCCGAGCCGCCGAGCCAGATGAGGGCCAGCACGTCGTAGCGCCTGTGCAGCCACAGGGCCACCGGCAGCAGCGCGATCAGCACCAGGTAGACGCCGAGGAACCACAGCGGGCTGAGCACGAGCAGCACCACCCGCCACATCCACTCCACGTGGAACGCCCAGGTGACGATCGCCCCGACGGAGATCCACACGCCGCACAGGAACAGCGCGGGCAGGGACAGCGCGCGGATGCGCCGCCAGACGAACGCCCCGATGCCGACGCCGCGCGCCTGGGCCCGGTTCCAGGACAGCAGGTGCACGTGGCCGCCGACGTAGAAGAACAGCGGCAGCACCTGGAGCAGCCAGGTCAGGATCCACAACCCGGAGGTGAAGCCGAGCGGGCTGGTGGGCTCGGGCCCGCTGGGCTTCCACTCCAGGATCGTGAACGCCCAGTGCCAGACCACCACGACGATGAGGCTGAGGGCGCGCAGCCAGTCGACGTACTTGTCGCGTTCGGGAGTGCTCACTTGTCGATGTCACCCACGACGAAGAACATCGAGCCCAGAATGGCGATCATGTCGGCCACCAGGTTCCCGGGCAGCAGCTCGCGCAGCGCCTGGACGTTGCCGAACGACGCCGAGCGCAGCTTGAGCCGCCACGGCGTCTTGTCGCCCTTGGAGACCAGGTAGTAGCCGTTGATGCCGAGCGGGTTCTCGGTCCACGCGTACGTGTGGCCCTCGGGCACCTTGAGCACCTTCGGCAGGCGCTGGTTGACGGGCCCGGGCGGCAGCTCGCGCAGCCGGGCGACGCACGCGTCGGCCAGGTCGAGGGAGACCTTGAGCTGCTCGAACAGCACCTCGAACCGGGCGTGGCAGTCGCCGTCGCGCCGGGTGACGACCGTGACCGGCAGCTCCCCGTAGGCCAGGTACGGGTCGTCGCGCCGCAGGTCGAAGTCCACGCCGGAGGCGCGGGCGATGGGGCCGCTGACGCCGTACTGGAGGATCTGCTCGCGGGTCAGCACGCCGACGCCCTTGGTGCGGGCGAGGAAGATCTCGTTGTTCAGGATGAGGCCCTCGATGTCGGGCACCCGGCGGCGGGTCTCGGCGACGGCCGCGGCGACCCGGTCGAGCCAGCCGAGCGGCAGGTCCTCCTTGAGGCCGCCGACCCGGTTGAACATGTAGTGCATGCGCCCGCCGGAGATCTCCTCCATGACGGCCTGGATGCGTTCGCGCTCGTTGAAGGCGTAGAAGACGGGGGTGATCGCGCCCAGTTCGAGGGGGTAGGAGCCGAGGAACATCAGGTGGTTGAGCACCCGGTTGAGCTCGGCCAGCAGCGTACGCGCCCATACGGCCCTGACCGGCGTCTCCATGCCGAGCAGCCGTTCGGCGGCCAGCACGACGCCCAGTTCGTTGGCGAACCCCGACAGCCAGTCGTGCCGGTTGGCGAGCATGATGATCTGGCGGTAGTCGCGGACCTCGAACAGCTTCTCCGCGCCCCTGTGCATGTAGCCGATGATCGGCTCGGCCGCCTCGATGCGCTCGCCGTCGAGGGTGAGCCGGAGCCTGAGCACGCCGTGCGTGGAGGGATGCTGGGGGCCGATGTTGAGGATCATGTCCTCGGTCGCCAGCTCCTTCGCGCCGGCGCCGATCCCGACCACGCGTTCCGTCATAGGGCCCATGCTGCCACCGTCCCACGGGGTGATCCAGCGTGGGGGATGGTCAAGGAATCGTATGGCAACGCATCCCGAAGCCAGACATGGGGATCAATACCGGGAACGGGGGGAGAAAGCACTGTGAAGAGAGTCCTGTTTGATGTGGCGGCCCTGATCTCCCGGGTGGTACTCGGGGTGATCTTCGTGGCGCACGGCTGGCAGAAGTGGCAGGGCGGGCTCGGTGCCGCGGCGGGGCAGTTCCGGGAGATGGGCGTGCCCATGCCCGAGTTGTCGGCCGGATTCGCTGCCATCGTCGAGCTGGTCGGCGGTGCCCTGCTGATCCTCGGCCTGCTGGTCCGGCCGGTGGCGTTGCTGCTGCTCATCGACATGATCGGCGCGATCGTCTTCGTGCACGCGGGCCACGGGGTGTTGTCGCAGGGCGGGGGCTGGGAACTGCCGGGCGCGCTGGGTGCGCTGTCCTTGATGCTCGCCGCGCTGGGTGGCGGCCGCATCGGGCTCGACGGCATCTTCCACTCGACGTACCGCCGTCGCAGGGAACGCCAGATCGCCGAGGACGACCTCGCCGCGCACCGCCCGGCCCGGCGCGCCGAGCCGACGACGGTCGTCACCGAGGGGCCGGCCACGCAGGTCGGGCCCGAGGGCGGCCCGACGACGCCGGCCCGGCCCGAGGGCGAGGTCGAGCAGCCCAACGTGCCGCGGCAGCCCAACGCGCCGCGCCCCGGGCACCTCAACGACGAGGACATGCGGGACATCGACGCCCTGGTGTCCGACGAGCCGCATCAGCAGAAGCCGCCCAACCGCTGAGCGTCAGCGGCTGACCAGGTCGCGCAGGGCCTCGACCAGGCGGTCGACGTGCTCCTGCGTGCTGCCGATGCCGATGGAGGCGCGTACCGCCGAGGCGGTGCCGTCCTCGCAGCCGCCGTCCGAGGCGCCGAGCAGGTGGCGGACGAACGGGTGCGCGCAGAACTTGCCGTCCCGCACGCCGATGCCGTACTCGCCGGACAGCGCCTCGGCCACCTCGCGGGCCGAGTAGCCGTCCACGACGAACGACACGATCCCCACCCGCGGGTGGTCCTCGCCCCACAGCGACAGCTCGCGCACCCCGTCGATCGACGCCAGACCGGTACGCAGCCGGGCGATCAGGCGCTCCTCCGCGCGCACCAGCTCCGTCCACCCCGTGGCGGTGAGCGCGTCGCAGGCGGCGGCCAGGGCGATGGCGCCGAGCACGTTGGGGGTGCCGGCCTCGTGGCGGGGCTCGGGGTCGTCGTGCCACTCGGTGGTCTCGCCGACCGAGCGCACCGCGCCGCCGCCCTTCAGGTACGGCTCGCCCGCCGCCAGCCAGTCACGGCGTCCGACCAGCACGCCGGCGCCGAAGGGCGCGTACAGCTTGTGGCCGGAGAAGGCCACGTAGTCCAGGTCGAGCGCGGTCAGGTTGAGCCTGCGGTGCGGGACGAGCTGGGCGGCGTCCACCAGGATCCGGGCGTCGTGCCGGTGGGCGATGTGGGCGAGGGCGGCGATGGGCCACAGCTCGCCGGTGACGTTGGAGGCGGCGGTGACCACGAGCAGCTTGGGCCCCTCGATCCCGGCCAGCGCCTCGTCGGCGGCGCGGACGGCCTCGCCGGGGAAGGCGGGCGGCGCCAGGCGCACGGACCGCTCCCAGGGCAGCAGCGAGGCGTGGTGCTCGGAGTCGAAGACGACGACGGTCGTGCCCTCGGGCAGGCAGCCGGCCAGCAGGTTGGTGGCGTCGGTGGTGTTGCGGGTGAAGATGACGGCGTCGTCCGGGCGGGCGCCGACGAAGGCCCGGACCGTGTGGCGGGCCTGCTCGTAGCGGGCGGTGGTGAGCTGGGAGGCGTAGCCCGCGCCGCGGTGGACGCTGGAGTAGGCCGGGAGCGCGGCGGCGACGGCGGCGCTGACCGGCTCAAGACAGGGGGCGCTGGCCGCGTAGTCGAGGTTGGCGTAGCTCACCAGCCGGCCGCCCTTGACCGGCACTTCGAGGTCGGCGCCGAGCACGGCGGGGATCGACCGACCGGAGGCGGCGGCAGGGGCAGGGGCCTCGGCGGCGGCCTGGGCGGGAACGGAGTTGAAGATCGTCAGCGTGGACACGGCACAGCTCCTCACGGGTCGGTCGGACCCCTGGGAGCAGCCACGGAGCCCGCGCTTGCCCGCCACACCTCGTGACGGACCAGGTCTTCACCCGGGGCACCCCGCCGCGGACGCGAGGGTTGCCGGCCAGCTAGCCGGGGCTTGTCGCTGGCACTCATGACCTACGACGGCACTATAACCGACACCCGGGCATGATTCGCAAGCTCAGCAGGTCAACCCGTCTCATAAGATGAAATCGTGCGCTTTGATCCCTGGAATCCGGATTTCGTCGTCGACCCTTATCCGGCGTACGACGAGCTGAGGCGCGAGGCGCCCGTCCGCTACTTCGAGCCGTCCAACCAGTGGCTGATCTCCCGGCACGCGGACGTGAACGCGCTGCTCAGGGACCGGCGGCTGGGCCGCGACTACACCCACGTCGCCACGCACGAGGAGTTCGGCCGGCAGCCCGCGCCGGAGTTCCAGGAAGCCTTCTGGCGGGTCAGCAGGAACGGCATGCTGGAGGTCGAGCCGCCGGACCACACGAGGCTGCGCCGGCTGGTGTCCAAGGCGTTCACGCCGCGCATGGTCGAGTCGCTGCGCCCGCGCGTCCGGGCCATCGCCGAGAGCCTGATCGACGCCTACGTCGAGAAGGGCGGTGGCGACCTGATCGCCGAGGTCGCCGAGCCGCTGCCGGTCACCGTCATCGCCGAGATGCTCGGCGTCCCCGAGCAGGACCGTCACCTGCTGCGCCCGTGGTCGGCCGACATGTGCGGCATGTACGAGCTCAACCCCAGTCTGGAGACCCAGCACCAGGCGGTGCGCGCGGCCGAGGAGTTCGAGTCCTACCTCAAGGACCTGGCCCGCGACCGGCTCGCGAACCCCGGCGAGGACCTGGTCAGCGCCCTGGCAGCGATCCCCGAGCTGACCCTCGACGAGCTGGCCGGCACCTGCGTGCTGCTGCTCAACGCGGGCCACGAGGCCACGGTCAACGTCACCGGCAACGGCTGGCGGGCCCTGCTGAAGAACCCGGGCGAGCTGGCCCGGCTGCGCGCCGACCGTTCGCTGCTGCCGACCGCCATCGAGGAGCTGCTGCGCTACGACACCCCGCTCCAGCTCTTCGAGCGCTGGGTGCTGGAGGACATCGAGGTGCACGGCGTGCGGATCCCGCGCGGCTCGGAGGTCGCCTGCCTGTTCGGCTCGGCCAACAGGGACCCCGAGGTGTTCGAGGACCCGGACCGGCTCGACCTGGGCCGTCCGGACAACCCGCACATCTCCTTCGGCGCCGGCATCCACTTCTGCCTGGGCGCGCCGCTGGCCAGGATCGAGCTGACGGAGTCGTTCACCGCGCTGCTGGACCGGGTCGGGACGATCGAGCTGCGCGCGGAGCCGGTCTACAAGCCGGGCTTCGTCATCCGCGGCCTGCGCTCGCTCGACCTCGACGTCACCGGCTCTGGCTGAGCCAGCCGAACCCGCCGAGCCCCGCCGGATCGATCAGCTCGCCCTCCTCCGACGCCCGCGCCAAGGCGCGCACGTAGCCGCGCGGATCGGTGCGGGCGAGGTCGACCGGCGGCCGGGCGCCGGTGAGGCCCAGCGCCCGCAACATGTCGCGCTGTGTGGACAAGGTTGTGGATATCGCGCCGGCCCGCCGCCCGGCCTCGGCGCACGCGTCGAGCGCGACGTGGGCGGTGATGTCGCAGGTCCCGTCGGGGATGGGCGTGACGACGGCGCCGTCGCGGTAACCGGTCAGCGTGCCACAGAGCGGTCGGTTATCCACAGGGTGTGCATAATCCACGGCTATCGCCCGGCCGCGGGCGAGGCGTACCAGAACGGAGGCCCAGGCGTCGTCACGGGGACGGCCGATCTCGGCTCGGGTGCCCACGTGCGGCAGCGGCCACCAGCGGTCGAGCCATTCGCGGTCGGCGGGCCGCAGCGGGCCGCCGAGGCGCTCCTCCCCGGTGCGGGTGTTGACCATGACCAGACGCGGGCCGCCGGAGGTCTGCTCGGCCACGTCGAGCGGGATGTTGTCGAGCCACTCGTTGGCGACGGCCAGCCCGGTGATGCTGGACGGCAGGCAGCGGCGCCACTCGATCTCGTCGGGCAGGCCCGGCGGCCTGGGTGACAGGTCGACGCACGTGACCCGGAGCCGGTCGCGCAGAGCGGGCTCGGCCAGGTCGAGGACGCGGCGGACCAGCACGCCCTCGCCGGAGCCGATGTCGACCAGGTCGAGCCACTCGGGGGAGCCGAGGTCGCAGTCGACCTCCGCCAGCAGGGCCAGGACCGCCTCGGCGAACACGGCCGAGGCCCCGACCGAGGTGCGGAAGTGGCCCGAGGGGCGTTCGCGGAGGTAGAAACCCTCCTCGCCGTAGAGCGCGCGCTCGGTCGCGGCGCGCCAGGTGAGCCACATGAGGCTGACTATCTCATGACTCCGGCCATCAACACGCTAAGTCATTGATTGACTACACTTGGTCGCTACATTGCGCTAACGTTTACGTACTGTCACCGAGCGACTGCGTTTCGCCCATCCGCGGTAAGCGGCGAGCCGGTTCGCTCCACCAAAGCATTGCGGCCTCCACGGCCGCATACTGAGAGGAGCCCCCCGTGAAGAAGACTCTGGTCATGGCAGGTGCCATTGCCCTGCTGGCGCTGGCGGCCCCCGCGTACGCCGACGACGTCACCCACGGCAACAACGGCATCCTGAGCGGCAGCCCGATCCACCTCCCCATCACCGCCGTCGTGCCCGTCTGCGGCAACAACATCGGCATCCAGGCCGTGCCGATCAACGGCTGCCAGGGGAGCCCCAACACCGCGGTCTACAGCCGCTGAGGCAGGGAGAGCCCGGACCGCTCGCGCGCGGTCCGGGCTCTGATCCCGGCCGGTCAGTCGGCGGATGACCGGTCAGCGCACCTCCAAGAGGTCGCATCCAGGCGGGCGTCGGGTTGTCAGGACTCGGCGCCCGTCGTCGTGCGTGGACCCCTCTCCTCATCTCTTTCGACAGGGGGTGCACGATTCGTATGCCCCTGTCGCATTTGTCGTTAACTCAACAGGCGGTAAAGCGGCGGACATGCCTGGCCGCGTTCGTCGGCCCGCGACATGTGCGCCGCCGCCCGCCGGTTACGCTGGTCGGCAGTGCCATCACGGTCGACAGGGGTGAGACGTCATGGACGCAGGTGATCGCCCGGCACGGCTGACCGTCGGCGTGCTCGGGGCGGGCAAGGTCGGCTCCGCGCTCGGCGCCGCGCTGGCGCAGGCGGGCCACCGGATCGTCGCCGCGAGCGGGGTCTCCGACAGGTCGCGGAGGTGGGCCGCCGACCGGCTCGGGGTCGAGCTGACGCGGCCCGACGAGGTGGTGGCCGCCGCCCAGCTCATCCTGCTGACCGTCCCCGACGACGCGCTGCCCGACCTCGTGGCCGGCCTGGCCCGTACGGGCGCCGACCTCCAGGGCAAGCTGCTCGTCCACACCAGCGGCGCGTACGGCCTGTCGGTGCTCGAACCCGCCGCCGGGGTGGGCGCGCTGCCGCTCGCGCTCCACCCGGTCATGACCTTCACCGGCCGCGACGACGACCTCAACAAGATCACCGGCATCTCCTTCGGCGTCACCGCGCCCGACCTGCTGCGGCCCGTCGCCGAGGCGCTGGTGATCGAGATGGGCGGCGAGCCGGTCTGGATCGCCGAGAGCGACCGCGCGCTCTACCACGCGGCCCTGGCCAACGCCGCCAACCACATGGTCACCCTCATCGCCGAGTCCGAGGAGCTGCTCGGGCGCATCGGCGTCGAGCACCCGGGCCGGATGCTGGGCCCGCTGCTCGGCGCGGCCCTCGACAACGTGCTGCGGCTGGGCATCGCCGGGCTGACCGGCCCGGTCGTCCGCGGCGACGCCGGCACCGTGCGCAAACACGTCGACGCGCTGATCCTGGCCGCCCCCGAGGCCGCCGACGCCTACATCGCGCTGGCCCGGCTCACCGCCGACCGGGCGCTGGCCGCGGGGCTGCTCAAACCGGAGGAGGCGGAGCGGCTGCTCGACGCGCTTGGGGGCAATATATGGACCTGACCGTCGGGTGTGGAGGGCAGCAATGGATCTGATCGTGGCCGGCAACCGGGACGACCTGGCGAAGGCCCGTGGCACGGGCAGCGTGGCGCTGGTCCCGACCATGGGCGCGCTGCACGAGGGCCACCGGTCGCTGATCAGGGCCGCCCGGGTACGCGCCGACCAGGTCGTGGTCAGCATCTTCGTCAACCCGCTGCAATTCGGTCCTAACGAGGATTTTTCACGCTATCCCCGTACGTTCGACGCCGATCTCGACGTGTGCCGGGAGGAGAGCGTGCACGTCGTGTTCGCGCCCTCGCCCGAGGACATGTACCGCCCCGACCGGCAGGTGAGCGTCTGCGCGGGTGAGATGGGCACGATCGTCGAGGGCGCCTCCAGGCCGGGCCACTTCGACGGCGTGCTGACGGTGGTGCTCAAGCTGTTCAACCTGGTCCGCCCCGATGTGGCGATCTTCGGCCAGAAGGACGCCCAGCAGCTCGCCGTCATCCGCCGCATGGTGGCCGACCTCGACCTGGCCGTCGAGATCGTCGGCGCGCCCACCGTGCGCGAGCCCGACGGCCTGGCCCTGTCCAGCCGCAACCGTTACCTGTCGGCGCGCGACCGCACGGTCGCGCTGGCCCTGTCCCGCGCCCTGCGGGCGGGCGCGGCCGAGCTCACCGCCGGCGCGATCCGGTCCACCGCCCGCGCGGTGCTCGACGAGGCCGGACCCGACCTCGACCTCGACTACCTGGCACTGGTCGATCCGGCCACGTTCAAGGAGGTCGACGACTCCTACGAGGGCTCGGCCGTGCTCGCCGTGGCGGCCCGGGTGGGCGGCACCCGGCTGATCGACAACGTCGTCCTGAGCCTTCGTCACTGATCCGTACGGTGCCCCCGGGGCATGTCCACGCTGCGGCAGGCGTTATCGTCATGGTGACGAAATCGCCTCAGTGAGGAGACCCCCATGAGTGCACCGGCGATTCCTCGGCGTCTGACGGCCCCCGAACCCGGCTGGACGGTCGAGGCGGACGTGGTCGTCGTCGGCTCCGGCGTCGCGGGCCTGACCGTGGCGCTGCGCCATGCCGAGCTGGATCCCGCGGCCAAGGTCCTGGTCGTCACCAAGGACGTGCTGTCCGCCGGGTCCACCAAGTGGGCCCAGGGGGGCATCGCCGCCGTGCTGGACCCGCGCGACACCCCCGACGAGCACCTGAGCGACACGTTGCTCGCCGGGGTCGGACTGTGCGACACCAAGGCCGTGCGAACCCTGGTGACCGAGGGGCCGGGCGCGCTGCGGCGGCTCATCGAGCGCGGCGCCCGGTTCGACCGCACCCCCGACGGCGAGCTCCAGCTCACCAGGGAAGGCGGTCACCGGCGCCACCGGATCGTGCACGCCGGCGGCGACGCCACCGGCGCCGAGGTGCAGCGGGCGCTGGTCGAGGCGGTGCGCGCCGGATCGATCGAGGTGATCGAGCACGCGCTCGTGCTCGACCTGCTCAAGGACGCCCGCGGCCGGGCCAGGGGAGTGACCCTGCACGTCATGGGCGAGGGCGCGCGGGACGGCGTCGGGGCGGTCCTGGCGCGGGCGGTGGTGCTGGCCACCGGCGGCATGGGCCAGGTCTACGCCGCGACCACCAACCCGGTCGTGTCCACCGGCGACGGCGTGGCGCTCGCGCTCAGGGCGGGGGCGGTCGTGCGCGACATCGAGTTCGTGCAGTTCCACCCGACCGTGTTGTGGCTGGGGGAGGGCTCGACCGGCCAGCAGCCGCTGATCTCCGAGGCGGTCAGGGGCGAGGGCGCCTTCCTCGTCGACCACGAGGGCAACCGGTTCATGCAGGGCGTGCACGAGCTGGCCGACCTGGCCCCGCGTGACGTCGTGGCCAAGGCGATCACCAGGGTCATGAGCGAGACCGGCCGCGACCACGTCTTCCTCGACGGCCGCCACTTCGGCAGGGACAAGTGGGAGAGCCGCTTCCCCACCATCTACGCCGTCTGCCGGGAGCACGGCATCGACCCGGTCACCGAGCCGATCCCCGTCTCCCCGGCCGCCCACTACGCCAGCGGCGGCGTCCGCGCCGACCTGTCCGGGCGTACCTCCATCGAGGGTCTGTACGCCTGCGGCGAGGTGGCCTGCACCGGCGTCCACGGCGCCAACCGGCTGGCCTCGAACTCGCTCCTTGAGGGTCTGGTCTTCGCCGAGCGCATCGCCGAGGACATCCACCGGACGCGTCCCGAGCCGGGCGAGCCGGTCGCCGGGCGGGCCGCGACGGGCCTGGTGGACCCCAGGGCCAGGCCCAGGATCCAGGCGCGCATGAGCGCCGGCGCCGGGGTGCTGCGCAGCCGCGCGTCGCTGCAGGCCACGTCGAAGGCGCTGCGCGACGCGCTCTGGACGCCGGTCGAGGTGCCCGCCTGCACCGAGTCGTGGGAGGCGAGCAACCTCCTCACCGTCGCCGCCGTCCTGACCGGCGTGGCGGCGGCCAGGCTGGAGACCCGCGGCTCCCACTGGCGCGAGGACCACGAGAGCCGGGACGACAATGAGTGGCTGGGCCACCTGGACGTGACCCTGACCGAGGAGGGCCTTCGCATGACGTACACCCCGCACGGCGAGGCGATGCCGCCGCGGCTGGCGCAGGAGCTGACCGCCGCCGGGCTCGACCCGGCCGAGGTCGACGCGCTGATCGACCGCGCGCTCGAAGAGGACCTGCAGGAGGCGGGCGACGTGACCAGCCTGGCCACGATCCCGGCCGAGCAGCGTTCGGCCGCCGACGTGGTGGCCCGCAAGGACGGCGTGGTGGCCGGGCTGGCCGTGGCCGAGGCGGTCTTCCTCCGGCTGGGCGCCGGCCGCGCCGAGCGGCGGGCCAAGGACGGCGAGCGGGTGGCGGCCGGCGACGTGCTGATGACGGTCGAGGGCCCGACGCGGGCCGTGCTGACCGCCGAGCGCACCGCGCTCAACCTGCTCACGCACCTGTCCGGGGTGGCCACGCTGACCGCCAGGTGGGTGGCCGCGATCGAGGGCACGCGGGCGCGGGTGCGCGACAGCCGCAAGACCCTGCCGGGTCTGCGGTCCCTGGAGAAGTACGCCGTGCGCTGCGGCGGCGGCGTCAACCACCGCATGTCGCTGTCGGACGCGGCCCTGATCAAGGACAACCACGTGGTGGCGGCCGGCGGCGTGGCCGAGGCGTACCGCGCGGTTCGGGAGCGCTTTCCCGAGGTGCCGATCGAGGTCGAGATCGACCGGCTCGACCAGCTGGAGCCCCTGCTGGACGAGGGCGCCGAGGAGATCCTGCTGGACAACTTCACGGTCGAGGACACCGTACATGCCGTACAAATCGTGAAAAGTCGGGCGAAAAACAGGGTTGCGCTTGAAGCGAGTGGGGGATTGACCTTGGAATCGGCTCGTGATGTGGCTGAAACTGGCGTTGACTACCTTGCGGTGGGAGCGCTTACCCACTCGGCGCCGGCCCTGGACATCGCACTGGATTTGCGGGGGTAATTGATGCTGCTCACGATCGACGTCGGCAACACGCACACGGTGCTGGGGCTGTTCGAGGGCGAGGACGTCATCGAGCACTGGAGGCTGGCCACCGACGCCCGCCGCACCGCCGACGAGATCGCCGTCGTGCTCCAGGGGCTGCTGGCCCAGTCACCCCTGCTCAAGGGCGCCGACATCAGCGGCATCGCCATCTGCTCGACCGTGCCGAGCGTGCTCAACGAGATGCGGGAGATGTGCCGCCGCTACTACGGCGACGTCACCGCCGTGATCGTGGAGCCCGGCGTGCGCACGGGCGTGCCGGTGCGCATGGACAACCCCAAAGAGGTGGGCAGCGACCGCATCGTGAACGCCCTGGCCGCCATCGACCAGTACGGCGGCCCGTGCATCATCGTCGACTTCGGCACCGCCACCTCCTTCGACGCGGTGTCGGCCAAGGGCGAGTACGTCGGGGCGGTCACCGCCCCCGGCATCGAGATCTCGGTCGACGCCCTGGCCGCCGCCGGCGCCCAGTTGCACAAGGTCGAGCTGGTCAGGCCGCGCTCGGTGATCGCCAAGAACACGGTCGAGGCGCTGCAGGCCGGCATCATCTACGGCTTCGCCGGCCAGGTCGACGGCATCGTCGAGCGCATGGCCGCCGAGCTGGCCGACGACCCCGACGAGGTGACCGTCGTGGCGACCGGCGGTCACGCGGCGCTGGTGGTCGGCGAGTCGCGCTCGATCGACGTGCACGAGCCGTGGCTGACCCTCATCGGCTTGCGCCTGATTTATCACCGCAATACCGCTTAGAACGTGACAAGCGGCCCCCGCTCGGGACGGGGGCCGCCTGTCGGTCGTGGTGTCGCCGGCGAGGGTCACTCGTTCTCGGCGCTGTAGAGCTCGCTCCAGGGGCCGCACTTGGTGGCGAAGACGCCCTGCTCGGGAACCTGGCAGACCTTGGCCCGCAGAGTGAAGACGTCGTTCTCCTCGAAGTGGAACTTCTTGTAGCCGGGGAAGCCGCAGTACTTCTTGGCGTAGACCGTGGACCAGTCGCCGTCGGAGTCCTCGGCCTGGAACTTCACGTACGCGCACTTGCCGCCCTCGTCGTAGTCGCGGTCGTCCAGGTCGTACAGCCGGCCGGTGACGTGGACCTCGTTGGAGTCCTCCTCGTCCCACTCGACGCTGACGTGACCCTGGGCCTTGGCCAGGTGCTGCTTGGCGTACACCGGGCCCCAGTAGTCGGAGTAGTCGTCGAAGTCGGCGGTGGTGGCGCTGGCGGCCGAAGGAAGCGACAGGGCCACGGCGCTGGTGGCGGCGATGGCGAGGATGCCCGTCGCGATCTTCTTCATCATGATCTCTCCCGGAGCTCCCCTCGGGCCGGCTCCTTGCCGGCTCCCCCCGGAGCTCGTGAGTCATTGGTACAAAAGGGTCCTTGCAGCGCCCCTGCAGGGAACCGTCACGAGCGCTTGCAGTTCGCCGTATCCCCTACGCTTTGTTGTTGTGAGCGAGGAACTTCCAGAGCAGATGCGCATCCGGAGGGAAAAGCTCGACCGCCTCCGCAGCGAGGGCGTCGACCCTTACCCGGTGAACTTCCCACGCACGGCGACCAACGCCGAGGTCAAGGAGAAACACCAGGGCCTGGAGCCCGACACCGCCACCGGTGAGACGGTGGGGGTCGCGGGCCGCGTCATGCTCAACCGCGTGGGCGGCAAGCTCTGCTTCGCCACACTCCGCGACGGCGGCGCCGACCTGCAGGTCATGATCTCGCTCGACAAGGTCGGCGAGGAGTCGCTGGCGGCCTGGAAGCGCGACGTCGACCTGGGCGACCACGTCGGCGTGACCGGCGAGGTCATCACCTCGCGCCGCGGCGAGCTGTCGATCCTCGCCGACAGCTGGCAGATCACCGCCAAGTGCCTGCGCCCGCTGCCGGAGAAGCACGTCGGCCTCACCGACCCCGAGGCGCGGGTGCGCCAGCGCTACGTCGACCTCATCGTCAACGACGAGGCCAGGAAGATGGCGCGGGTGCGCAGCGCGACCGTGCGCGCGGTGCGCGACTTCTGGCACGAGGAGGGCTACCTCGAGGTCGAGACCCCGATGTTGCAGCCCATCCACGGCGGCGCGACGGCCCGGCCGTTCAAGACCCACATCAACGCCTACGACATGGAGCTCTACCTCCGCATCGCGATCGAGCTCTACCTCAAGCGGCTGGTGGTCGGCGGCGTCGAGAAGGTCTTCGAGATCAACCGCAACTTCCGCAACGAGGGCGCCGACTCCACGCACAACCCCGAGTTCACCATGCTCGAGGCCTACGGCACCTACCTCGACTACAACGACATCGCCGACCTGACGCAGCGCATGTACCAGAAGGCCGTCGTGGCCGCCCTGGACACCACCGTGGTCGTGCACGACGGCGTCGAGATCGACCTCGGCCTGGAGAAGTGGCCGCGGGTCCGGCTCTACGACCTGGTGTCCGACGCCGTGGGCGAGGAGATCACCACCGAGACCACCCTTGAGGAGCTGCGGAAGATCGCCGATCGCCGCGAGGTCCACTGGGACGCCAAGTGGGGGTCGGGCAAGCTGGTCCAGGAGCTGTTCGAGGCGCTGGTCGAGCACACGCTCGTGCAGCCGACGTTCGTCATGGACTACCCGCTGGAGACCTCGCCGCTGGCCCGTCTCCACCGCGACAACCCGCTGCTGACCGAGAAGTGGGACCTGATCGGGTTCGGCACCGAGCTCGGCACCGGCTACTCCGAGCTCAACGACCCGATCGACCAGCGCCACCGGCTGGTGGAGCAGTCGCTGCTGGCCGCGGGCGGCGACCTTGAGGCGATGCAACTCGACGAGGACTTCCTGCAGGCCCTTGAGTACGCGATGCCGCCCACGGGTGGCATGGGCGCCGGCATCGACCGGATGATCATGGCTTTCACCGGCAAGAACATCCGCGAGACCATCCTGTTCCCGCTGGTCAAGCCCACCCACTGAGCCGCCGTCCGGCGCCCCGCGCAGGTGCGGGGCGCCGGTCCGGACGGTCAGGGCACCAGCACCAGCCGTCCGCGCAGGCCGCCCTCCGCCAGACGGGCGTGGGCGTCGGCGGCCTTCTCCAGCGGGTACGTCCCGGCCACCCGTAGCGTCAGCCGTCCGGCCTCGACCAGGCGCACCAGCTCGGCGAGCTGCCGGGCGTCCGAGCGGAACAGCACGGTGGCCACGTCCGTGCCGCGCAGCGCCACCGGCGCGACCCCCGACGCGAGCGCCACGAACGCTCCGCCGTCCCGAACGGCGTCGAGCGCGGGCAGGCCGAGCACGGCCGCGTCCACCACGGCGTCCACACCGCCGGGCACCTGCGCCCGTACGGCCTCGGCCAGGTCCTCCTCGCGCGGGACGAACCATTCCGCCCCGAAGCCGCGTACCAGCTCCTCGTCCGCGGCGCCGGCGGCGGCCACCACCCTGACGCCGCGCACGGCGGCCAGCTCCACCAGGTAGCCTCCGACGGCCCCCGCCGCCCCCGTGACCAGCAGCGTGCCGCCCGGCCCTACGCCGGTCCGGTCGAGCGCCTGCCAGGCGGTGAGCCCGTTCAGCGGCAGCGTGGCCGCATGGACGGGGCTTACGCCGCGCGGGGCGCGGGCCACCGCCGGGGCGTCCAGCACGACGTACTCGGCCTGCGCCTTGTACGGCAGCTCCAGCCGTGCGCAGAGCCCCACGACCTCCTCTCCCACGCTGAAGGAGGCCCCCGGGCCCACCTGGTCCACGGTCCCCGCGGCGTCGAAGCCGATCCCGTACGAGTCGAGCTTCCTGGCCAGCCCGTACGAGGCCAGGGCCCCGGACGCCACGGCCAGGTCGAAGGGGTTGACCCCGGCCGCGGCCACCTTGATCCGCACCTGGCCGGGCCCCGCCGTCGGCAGCGGCGCGGACACCAGCCGGGGAGCGCCGGAGCCGCCGATGAGTGCACGCATGTTCGTCATGCCGCGACCCTAGGAAGAGTTACTCTCTTTCAGTAAGTAGGCACCTGGAAGTGCGTAACCCACGGCGAGGAGTGAGACGGTGGCGACCACGACGGCGGCGCAGCGGCGTGACCAGGCGAGACTCGCCTTCGACGCCTACTTCGCCGAATGCCCTTCCCGCAAGCTGCTCGACCGGCTCAGCGACAAATGGGTCACGCTGGTGCTCAGCTCGCTGGCCTCCGGCGAGCGTCGCTACAGCGACCTGGCCCGGCACATCGCGGGGGTCAGCCAGAAGATGCTCACCCAGACCCTGCGCGGCCTGGAGCGCGACGGCCTGGTGGCGCGCCGGATCACGCCGCAGGTGCCGGTGCGCGTCGACTACGCGCTCACCCCGCTGGGCCAGAGCCTGATGCCGCTGGTCACCGCCATCAAGGCGTGGGCCGAGGAGCACATCGAGGACGTCGAGGCCGCCAGGGAACGCTACGACGCTACCGCCTGAGCCGCACCGGCAGCCGGGCCAGCCCGCGCAGCACCACGTTCTCCTTGTACGGCGGCTCCGGATCGGCGGCCTCCATCTTCGGCGCCGCCGCGGCCAGCGCCGACAGCGCGATCTCGCCCTCCATCCTGGCCAGCGTCGCGCCCAGGCAGAAGTGCAGGCCGAGCCCGAAGGCCAGGTGGCGGCCGGGCTCGCGGCCGGGGTCGAACCGGTCGGGATCGGCGAACGCGGCGGGATCGCGATTGGCCGCGCCGATCGGCACGAGCACGGCCGAGCCCGCGGGCACCGGCGTCCCGCCCAGTTCCCGGTCCTCCAGCGCGATCCTGGAGGTGAGCTGGACCGGCGGATCGAAGCGCAGCACCTCCTCCACGACCTCCCTCGGGCGCTCGGCGGCGAGGTGCAGCAGGTCGTGCTGCAGCAGGTTCAGCACGCCGTTCGCGATGAGGTTGACGGTGGTCTCGTGGCCGGCCACGAGCAGCAGCACGCAGGTCGCCAGCAACTCGGCCTCGGTGAGCTCCTCGACGTGTGCGAGGGCGCTCAGGAGGTCCTCGCCGGGACGCTCGCGCCGCCGTGCGATCAGGCGGCGGAAGTAGTCGCGGAACTCGTTCCTGGAACGCTCCGTTTCCGACATGAGGGCGTCTGTCAGCATCGGGTCAAGTCCGCGGGCAAGGGCCTCGCTCCATCCGCGGAAGCGGTCGTGGTCCTCCGGCGGCACCCCGAGCATCTCGCTGATCACCATCACCGGCAGCGGGTACGCGAAGCCGGAAATCAGCTCCGCCTCCTCCGGCAGCCGCCCGATCAGGTCGGCGGTGATCTCCTCGATCCGCGGCCTGAGGCGGGCCACCATGCGCGGCGTGAACGCGCGGCTGACCAGAGCACGCAACCGGGTGTGATCGGGCGGGTCCATGAGCAGGAACGACCTGCCGGGCTGACCTGCCTCTTCCTGTGCGGGAGGGGACGTTCCGTGACCGAACCCGGGGTCGCGCAGCACGGCCGCGCACAACTCGTACGTGGTCGCGACGAGCAGCCCGCCGCGCGTTCTGAAGATCGGCCCGGCGGCTCGCAGCTCGCGATATCGGACGTACGGATCGCGCACAAATTGCGGATCCGAGGGATCAAAACCCAGCACGTCGGTGGCGCTCATCGGAGGTGGAACCGGGCCGCCGAATTGATCATTTGGACCGTTCATAGCGGACCACGGCGTGCCAACATATGCGGAGTACGTCACATATAAGTGATCATGTCAATAGCACTGGTCAAGGGCGCCGATTGTCGCGCTTGACGACCTTTCCGCGATGCGTTTACCTTCACCGAGACGAGCGGCTTTGCTTCGCCTGAAAGGTCCGAGTTCTGCTGTTTGGGGGAGGGCTCCCGGTGGATGTGCTCACAGAAGGCGTTGAGCTGAGCCACGCGGATTTGGCGTTACTGGCCGAGCTGGCCAGGGGAGTGACGGTCGATCGGGTCGGCAGGCGGCTGGATATCAGCGGACGGACCGTACGGCGCAGGCTGAGGGGCATCTGCGACCGCATCGGCGTGGCCACGGCGATCGAGGCCGTGGCATGGGCGGCGCGCCGCCAGCTCATCTAGCGGCGCTCATCTGGTGGCGCTCATCATCCAGTGACGCTGGGCGAACCGGCGCTGGGGGAAGCGGCGCGCGGATCAGTCCGCGATGCGCACGCCGCCGGCGAACGGCCGCCCGCCGATCGGGGCGACCCGCACGACGTCACCCGTCCGCGGAGCGTGGACCATCATGCCGCCGCCGATGTAGATGCCGACGTGGTGCAGGTCGCTGTAGAAGAACACCAGGTCGCCGGGGCGCAGCTGGTCGCGGCTGACCTGCCTGCCGGCCGTCCACTGGTCGCCGGTGTAGTGGGGGAGCGAGATGCCCACGCGCTGGTAGGCGGCCATCACCAGCCCGGAGCAGTCGTAGGAGCGCGGCCCTTCGGCGCCCCACACGTACGGCTTGAGCTGCTGGGTGAGGGCCCACTTGACGGCCTGGGCGGCCTTGCCGTCGCCGATCACCGGCAGGTTGACGCGCACGGCCCGGGTGCCGGGACGGCCGGCCTCGCCGACGGCCCGCCGGTAGAGGTTGCTCTCGACCTTGGTGACCAGCTTGGTGATCTTCGAGCGCCTGCTCTCCAGGTCGGTGACGAGCTTCTGGACCTCGGCGATGCGGGTCTTGGCGCCGGCCCTGGCCCGCTCGGCGGCCTCCATGGCCCTGGCGAGCTGGTTGACCTCCTCGCCCTGCTGCTGTTCGAGCGCGTACGTGGTCGCGGCTCGGTCGAGGAAGGTCTCGGGGTCGCCGGACTGGGCGAAGGCCAGGGCCTTGTCCAGGCCGCCGGTGATGTAGGCGTTCTGGGCGAGCAGCGAGGCCCTGGCGCGCTTGGCGGCCAGATCGGACTCGCTGGTGGCCAGGATCTTCTGGGCGGAGTCGTTGGCCTTCTGGGCGGCCTTCAGCCGTTCGCGCTGCTCGTTGTACTGCTCGGCCAGCGTCTCGATCTCTTCGTGCAGCTTCTCCACCTGGTCGGAGAGCTCCGAGAGCGACGGCTTCGGGTCGGCGGCGGCGGAGCCGACGGGGACGGCGAACAGCATCGCGGCGACGGTGACGCCGATGACGCCGAGGCGGCGTGCGCGCCTGGCCTGCTCCTGGGGGCGGGCGTGCCTGCCCCCGGACTTCCCCGAGCGGTCGAACGTCCGCTTCACCAACCGAGCTCCTCTCATCGACGCCGGCCGGGTTAGCTGACGGGTTCGGGCCGGAGCAGCCCTACCGAGATGGTCGGATTCACCCCAAGTGGCGGCGCCAGGTGCTCGCCGCCGTTGGTTCCCCGGCTTCCCTTGCGGGAATTGGGCGTGTCTTTCCGCGCGCATTACGCGGAGAACATCGTCGCTGGACACTAATGCACTCCGGGTTCACGCTCAACCGGAACTGCCGAGTCTGTAGAGGTTTCACAACTGAAGGGTCACAAGGTGATCTCGTGGGTAGCCGTACGGAAGCAGGCTTCTGCACCTTTTGTCCAGCATTCGGGGTGCTGAGGTCTGGAGGAAAGCTCCAAGTCGGCCCGTGTTCACCTGACCACGGGATGTGATGAGATGCCCGAGACGTGGGATTTAGGGCCGAGCCGTAATGAGATCTGTACCCTGGAGAGCCATGGAGCAGGTGGCCGAAGTGGCAGTCCCCGAGACCGCGGTCGTGGTCAGGCGTGCGCGCACGCCCGACGTGCGTGCGATCAGGCGTCTCGTGGACACCTACGCGGGCGCGGGGCCGCGGCTCCTGGAGAAGGCCACGGTCACGCTGTACGAGGACGTCCAGGAGTTCTGGGTGGCCGAGCGGGGCGGGGAGGTCGTCGGCTGCGGCGCGCTCCACGTGCTCTGGGAGGACCTCGCCGAGGTCCGTACGGTGGCCGTCGATCCCGCGTGCCGGGGGCTGGGTGTGGGGCGGCGGATCGTCTCGGCACTCGTCCGGCAGGCGAAGGATCTGGGGCTGCGGCGTGTATTCTGTCTGACTTTTGAGGTCGACTTCTTCGCGAGGCACGGTTTCCGCCCCATCCAGGGCACACCGGTCTCACCCGAGGTCTACGCCGAGTTGCTGGCCTCGTACGACGAGGGTGTGGCGGAGTTCCTTGATCTGGAACACGTCAAACCGAACACCCTTGGCAACACCCGCATGCTGCTGCATCTGACATCGGGTGACGCGGACCTTGACCACTTGGAAAGGTGATTGTTGATACCTATGTCGATACGTTGGGCAGCACAGGCATGTGTCCTGACACGTGCCACATGCGCACTCGAAGCGAGGTGACACGGTGAGCACCGGACAGCCGCCGTACCCACAGGACGATTCCGGCGAGAACCCCGAGTACGGTCAGCACCACGGCCGTCGGCCCGGTGAGCCCGACCCGGACGTGACTGTGGTCGGCTACCGGGCGGACGATGCCTTCGGCCAGCCCCCATACGGTCAGCAGCAGCAACAGGGCTATGGCCAGCAACAGCAGTACGGCCAGCAACAGCAGCAGTACGGCCAGCAGCAGGGCTACGGCCAGCAGCCCCAGTACGGCCAGCAGGCCGCCCCGGGTCAGCAGGGCTACGGCCAGCAGCAGGGCTACGGCCAGCAGCCGCAGTCCTCCGGCCAGCAGTACACGCAGCCCGGCTACGGCCAGGAGGCCCAGTACGGCCAGCAGGCCGCCTCGGGTCAGCAGGGTTACGGCCAGCAGCCGCAGTCCTCGGGCCAGCAGTACACGCAGCCCGGCTACGGCCAGGAAGCCCAGTACGGCCAGCAGGGCTACGGCCAGCAGCCCGCCTCCGGCCAGCAGTACGCCCAGCCCGGCTACGGCCAGCAGGCCGCCTCCGGTCAGCAGGGCTACGGTCAGGAGGGCCAGTACGGCCAGCAGGCCGCCTCGGGCCAGCAGGGCTACGGCCAGCAGCAGGGCTACGGCCAGCAGCCGCAGTCCCTACCCGACTACAGCCAGCAGCAGGGCTACGGCCAGGACGCCCAGTACGGCCAGCAGGCCGCCTCGGGTCAGCAGGGTTACGGCCAGCAGCCGCAGTCCTCGGGCCAGCAGTACGCCCAGCCCGGCTACGGCCAGCAGGCCGCCGCGGGGCAGCAGGGTTACGGCCAGGAGGCCCAGTACGGCCAGCAGGGCTACGGCCAGCAGCCGCAGTCCGACTACGGGCAGCAGCAGAGCTACGGCCAGGACGCCCAGTACGGCCAGCAGGGCGGCTACGCCCAGCAGCAGTACGGCGACCAGCAGCAGTACGGCCAGGCATACGGCCAGCAGCAGCAGTCGCAGCCCTACGGCCAGCCCGGCTACGGCCAGCCCTACGGTCAGCCCGTCGGCGTGCAGCCTCCGGGCGCTCCGGCCCCCCTGGCGGAGTGGTGGCAGCGTCTGGTCGCGAGGATCATCGACGGCGTCATCCTCGGCGTCGTGAACTTCGTGATCAGCCTCATCCTGGGCCTGCTCGCGGTCGGTTACGACTCGGCGACCGGCCTGACCTCCGGCCTCCTGTCCGCCTTCGTCATCACCCTCCTGTCGTCGATCGTGACGACCGCCGTCTGGGTGTGCTACGAGTTCTTCCTGACGAAGATGAACGGCCAGACGGTCGGCAAGATGGTCATGGGGATCAAGGTCGTGCCCGTGGGCCAGGCCCTTCCTCCGGGCGGGCTCGCGTCCGACCTGGCGATCAAGCGCGCCGGCGTCACCTGGGGCGGCTACATCCTGAGCTGGATCCCGTTCCTCGGCCCGCTGCTCGCCTGGGCGTGCGTCGCGGTCAACGGCGCCTCGCAGCTGTGGGACAAGCCGCTGCAGCAGACGTTCGCGGACAAGTTCGCGGGCACGGTGGTCGTGAAGATCAAGTAATCCCGCGTCAGCGTAAAACAGGGGCCGGCTTCCCGCCGGCCTCTGTTTTGTGTGTGCGGGGCGTACCAAAATGGGGGGTACGACCGCCGACCGCGTGAGGTGGGATATGGCCGGGACACCGTCGTGGCCGGGCGCCGTGCCCGCGGAATGGTGGGAACGCCTCGCCGCCCGCTTCATTGAGGCGCTGGTCTTCGGGGTCTTCTATTACATTCTGTTCATCGCGCTGTGGGGCGCCTTCCGGACTGTCGGGATGGTCGAGGCGTTCGGCGGACGGCTCCCTGGGCTCTTGGCCTGGTTCCTGGGCGGCCTGTGTTATACGGCCTATGACTGGCGGGCCCATTGCCTGCGCCGGCGGACGTTCGGCCAGGCGATCATGAAGATTCGCCTGGCGCCGGACGACCTTCCGCGTGGCGCCCTGCTGAAACGGGCCCTGGTCTATCCCGGGCCTGTCATGCTGATGGGCATTCCGGTGGTCAATCTGCTGGCCGGAATGCTGCTGTTCGGCGTCGGGCTGCTCATCCTGATCGACAAGCCGTTGGAGCGCGGGCCGCATGACAGGCTGGCCGGAACGCGGGTGGTAAAAGATCTTCGTTGAGGCGTCCACACCTGGGAAGATGCCTTTTCGCAAAATTTTCCCTTGATCCGGTAAGGAGCCTGGAGAGACTGGCATTAGGCTATGGGACGTCCGGGTTGCCGGATGTCGGTGCCCCTGCTCCCTGAGGGCGACTGTGTGTGGCTATGGTCGGTTCCGGGTGAGTTGTCACCTAGGCGTCATGAGCGTCCGGCGTGCTCCCGCAGGTCCCGCAGGTCGCGCCGGGATGCGTATTTAGCGCCCCCGAAACCCTGCTAGCCCTGGAGGCGAGGACGAATGGAAGCCGTAACAGACGTATTGTCAGCGCTCATCCCCCCGGTCGTGGTCGGCGGCGCCTTCATCTTTGGCGCGGTGAAGTTGCTGCGATCGGAGGGCGCCGGACGACGGGCAAACCACCAGGATCAGGCCGAGAACCAGAACTGATCTGCCAGTCAGCCGAATCCCCGTAGCGCTGAATTGTCTCCGCGCCTTTCCGGGTATATGTTTGGGCGAGCGAATGAAACAATGCTCCGGGAAAGGATTGCGTAGATGGCCAAGCAGATCCAGGAGATTCTCATCGATGACCTCGATGGGGGCGAGGCCAATGAGACGGTCAGCTTCGCTATTGACGGCTCCTCCTATGAGATTGACCTCAGCGACGTTAACGCCAAGAAGCTGAGGGACGCACTCACGCCTTTCGTGCAGCACGCCCGCAGGGCAGGAGCCGTGTCCGCCCGTCGCCGTGGTCGCGGCGGCAACCGTGCGATGAGCCGCGAGAAGAGCTCGGAGATCCGGCAGTGGGCCAAGGCTCACGGCCTGCCGGTCAGCGAGCGCGGCAGGATCGCCTCCACCGTCGTGGAGAAGTACGAAGCGGCTCACTGAGCCTCGTCGAGAGAGCCATCTCCTGACCATGCGCTTATGCCGTTCGCCTAGGACCCCGGCGAGCGCCATAAGCGCATGATCGTTTTTGTGGGGAGTTCGTGAATCCCCGGACCACTTGTTGATCTTCTAATTCGCCCAAATGTGGGCGTATTGCTCGCTCGTGTCGCCGGACAAGGCGGCCGCGCGTGAGTGGAACGTGCCGGGCTTTGCGGCCGGCGTCCGTGTCAATTCCCGGGCGCCGCCGGGCTCGCCGCGTGTTGGCCGCCGTGTTCGCCGCCGTGTTCGCCGCACTGTTCGTCACCCGCGGCCGGAACGGGCCAATGCCGTCACCCGCCGCAATGTTCCCCTTCCCGGCTCCCGCGGCGTACGCGCAAAGCGGTGACGCTCCGCCGCACAATCGGGCAGCCGGTGCTTCCGGAAGCGCCGTCGCGAGCCCTGTTCCGGTACCGGGTACTTCCGTCTTCTTGCGGCCTTGTGCGGGGTTCTCAGGGCTTGTCGGTGCTTGTTCGAGCCTCTCTTCAGGCTTCTCGGTGGGGCGGGCCATGGATGACCGGCAAAACGTCGGCCTGCGGCTGGTGGGGCACGATGGAAAACCGGCGGCCTCTCCCGTGTGCCGCGCATTGTCCCGTCGCGGGACCCTCGTGCGCACCGTCGACCGGTAACCCGGCTGACCCGATGGGGAATACGTGTGACGTGCGTTGCGTGCCGAGTTGTGCTCAGGGCGTAGCGCCCGCGCTTGGACGCGGTTTGGAGCAGCACATACGATGATTACGTAACAGATACGGGCGCGGGCATCGGAGATGCGTGGCCGGCGGGCACCCCAAGGCCGGCTTCGCCCCGGCGTCCGACGGCCGATCCGTGTTGGTCCGCCCTGGGCCGCGGGCGTCGAATTCCAGGCGCTTCCGGGAAGCGCCTAAACATCGTTCGCTTGCGGCGTATCGGGAACACGTCACCCCCGAACAGTAGTTGGATAGAGGGTGAACGCCCTGCTCTCGGGGAACGTCTCTGCTATAGAGCGTGTCAGCGGCAGTGGGCACGGTTCGCCGAGCCAGGGCTAGCATGCGGGATGACGGGACCGGATTTACCGGCCTGACTGACCGCTCTGTGAGGAGCGACGAGATGTTCGAGAGGTTCACCGACCGAGCGAGGCGTGTTGTCGTCTTGGCCCAAGAAGAGGCCAGGATGCTCAACCACAACTACATCGGCACTGAGCACATTCTTCTTGGTTTGATCCATGAAGGTGAGGGCGTAGCCGCCAAGGCTCTGGAGAGCCTCGGCATCAGCCTTGAGGGTGTGCGCCAGCAGGTCGAGGAGATCATCGGCCAGGGCCAGTCGGCTCCGTCGGGGCACATTCCGTTCACCCCGCGGGCCAAGAAGGTCCTCGAGCTGTCGCTCCGTGAGGCTTTGCAGCTGGGTCACAACTACATCGGCACCGAGCACATCCTGCTCGGGCTCATCCGCGAGGGTGAGGGTGTGGCCGCCCAGGTGCTGGTCAAGCTTGGAGCTGATCTCAACCGTGTCCGGCAGCAGGTCATCCAGTTGCTCCACGGTTACCAGGGCAAGGAGCCGGCCGCCGCGGGCGGTCCCCAGGAGTCGGCGCCGTCCACGTCCCTGGTGCTCGACCAGTTCGGCCGCAACCTGACCCAGGCGGCCCGTGAGGGCAAGCTCGACCCGGTCATCGGCCGTGAGAAGGAGATCGAGCGGGTCATGCAGGTCCTCTCCCGGAGGACCAAGAACAACCCGGTGCTGATCGGCGAGCCCGGCGTCGGCAAGACCGCCGTCGTCGAGGGCCTGTCGCAGAAGATCGTCAGGGGCGAGGTGCCCGAGACGCTGAAGGACAAGCAGCTCTACACGCTTGACCTCGGCGCCCTGGTCGCCGGCTCCCGCTACCGCGGTGACTTCGAAGAGCGCCTGAAGAAGGTGCTCAAGGAGATCCGCACGCGCGGCGACATCATCCTGTTCATCGACGAGCTGCACACGCTCGTCGGCGCGGGCGCCGCCGAGGGCGCGATCGACGCCGCCAGCATCCTCAAGCCGATGCTGGCCCGTGGCGAGCTGCAGACGATCGGCGCCACCACCCTCGACGAGTACCGCAAGTACCTCGAGAAGGACGCCGCGCTGGAGCGCCGCTTCCAGCCGATCCAGGTGGCCGAGCCCTCTCTCAGCCACACGATCGAGATCCTCAAGGGTCTGCGCGACCGCTACGAGGCCCACCACCGCGTCTCCATCACCGACGACGCCCTGGTGGCCGCCGCGCAGCTGGCCGACCGCTACATCAGCGACCGCTACCTGCCCGACAAGGCGATCGACCTCATCGACGAGGCCGGTTCCCGGATGCGCATCCGCCGGATGACCGCTCCGCCGGACCTGCGCGAGTACGACGAGAAGATCGCCAACGTCCGTCGCGACAAGGAGTCCGCGATCGACGCGCAGGACTTCGAGAAGGCCGCTGCGCTCCGCGACCAGGAGAAGCAGCTCCAGCTCAAGCGCGAGCGGCGGGAGAAGGAGTGGAAGGCCGGCGACATGGACGTCGTGGCCGAGGTCACCCAGGAGCTCATCGCCGAGGTCCTGGCGACCGCCACCGGCATCCCGGTCTTCAAGCTGACCGAGGAGGAGTCCCAGCGCCTGCTCCGCATGGAGGACGAGCTCCACAAGCGGATCATCGGCCAGGACGACGCCATCAAGGGTCTGTCGCGGTCCATCCGGCGTACCCGCGCCGGTCTGAAGGACCCGCGCCGTCCCGGCGGCTCGTTCATCTTCGCGGGCCCGTCCGGTGTCGGTAAGACCGAGCTGTCCAAGGCTCTGGCGGAGTTCCTCTTCGGCGACGAAGACGCTCTGATCAGCCTGGACATGTCGGAGTTCATGGAGAAGCACACCGTCTCCAGGCTGTTCGGCTCGCCTCCCGGCTACGTTGGCTACGAGGAGGGCGGTCAGCTCACCGAGAAGGTGCGGCGCAAGCCGTTCTCCGTGGTCCTGTTCGACGAGATCGAGAAGGCCCACCCCGACATCTTCAACTCGCTGCTGCAGATCCTGGAAGACGGTCGCCTGACCGACGCCCAGGGCCGCGTGGTCGACTTCAAGAACACGGTCATCATCATGACCACCAACCTCGGCACCCGTGACATCTCCAAGGGCATCGGGGTCGGGTTCGCGAAGTCCAACGACACCGAGTCCAACTACGAGCGGATGAAGGCGAAGGTCCAGGAGGAGCTCAAGCAGCACTTCCGGCCCGAGTTCCTCAACCGTGTCGACGACATCGTGGTCTTCCACCAGCTGACGCCGAACGAGATCATCAAGATCGTCGATCTGATGCTCGCCCAGGTCGACGCCAGGCTGAAGGACCGCGACATGGGTCTCGAGGTCTCGCCGGAGGCCAAGCAGCTGCTCGCCGACCGCGGTTACGACCCGGTCATGGGCGCCCGGCCGCTGCGCCGTACGATCCAGCGCGAGCTGGAGGACTCCCTGTCCGAGAAGATCCTCTACGGCGAGCTCCGTCCGGGGCAGGTCGTGAAGGTGACGATCGAGGGCGAAGGCGACAACGCCACGTTCGTCTTCAAGGGCGAGTCCGCCTCGACGGTCCCGGACTCGGCGGCGGCGATCGCCGCGCCGATCCAGCACTGACCGACCACCACCGAAAACCCCCGCCCCGGCGGGGGTTTTCGCGTTCCATCCCCCGACGCCCGACGCCCGACGCCCGACGCCCGGCGCCCGGCGCCCGGCCGCCGGCTAGCGACCAGCGACCGCCGATCGCCGGTCCCGACCACTGCCCCTCGTCCACTGACCGCCGATCGCCGGCCCTCGGTCCCCGGCCCTCGGCCCCCGATGGCCGACGCCCGGCGCCCGATCGCCGACTACCGACCAGCGACCGCCGATCACCGGCGCCCGACCACTGACCGTCGATCGCCGACGCCCGGCCCCGGTCTCCGACCGGGCGCAGCGCCGCACGTCTTCGGGGCGCCAGCATTCTGCGGCGTCCTTCTCTGGGCGCTGGTTCTCTGCGGCGCCGTTGTTGGCTCCGGTTTACGGCGGGCCCGGTGGGCCCCGGCGCTGTACGCGGCTGAGGGCCCTGCAACGGCGGGAACTGAGGCCGTACGTGGCTGGTTCCGGTGCGCGGCGCGTGTCCCTGGTTCGGGGCACGTTCGGACGTCGATGAGGGGGCTGGGTGGGTTGTTGCTTAATTGTTGGATGGGTGGGTACGCCGCCACCGGTAGTAGTACTACACTGCGTAGAGCATCGCCAAGTCTCATCCAAGTGATCCGCAAGAGCGTGTTCCTAGAGTCGGAGCTGCTCCCTGGGGAGTAGTAAGGAATCGACTCAGGGCGGACGCGTGCGCCACCCGGAAGCAGGCATGCTCACACAGGGTTCGCGCGTCTGAGGCGGGCGACGGGAACACTCAAGCAAGCCGTGGAGGAACCGATGCGCCTGCGTCACAACGACGGAACGCTCGTTCACCTCGCCTACAACGCAGGTATCCACCCTGCCGAGGACCTGGAGAACCTGATCGCGCACCTGACCCGCTACGCGGTGCCGGTGCGCAAGAGGCTGGGTGTGGAGCGGATGGGCATCGGGCTGTGGTTGTCGCCCGGCGTCGCCGACCACCTCACGGCCGACCGCATCGAACTCGTACGGCTGCGCCGCTCCCTGGAGGAGCGCGGCCTGGAGGTCGTCAGCCTCAACGGCACCGGCGGACGCAACCAGGAGGTCCCCGGCCCCGACTGGGCCAAGCCCGAGCGCTACCGCTACACCATGGCGCTGGCCAAGATCCTGGCCTTCCTGCTGCCCGACGACGTACGGTTCGGCAGCATCTCGACGATCCCGATCGGCTGGCGCCGCGACTGGCCCGCCGACCTGCACGCCATCGCCACGCGCCGCCTGGAGCGGCTGGCCCGCGAGCTGCGCGGCATCTACAGCGTGACCGGGAAGACCATCAGGGTCGGCTTCGAGCCGTGGCCGGGGTGCGTCCTGGAGACGACCGAGCAGGCGCTGGAACGCGTGGGCGGCATCGACTCCGAGCACCTGGGCGTGTGCCTGGACGCCTGTCACCTCGCCTGCGGGGCCGAGGAGCCCGGCGCGGCGCTGAAGGGCCTGGCGGAGGCCGGTGCGCCCGTCGTCAAGCTGGGGCACGTGCACAACCACACGGGCGAGACGCCGAGCACCGGCGCGGTGCTGCACGACACGCTGACCGCGATGTTGTCCGGCGCGGTCAGCGGGAGCGCGCACATCGAGGTCGAGACGCACAACCTGTTCGTGCCGGGGCGCGCGAAGGGGCCGGGCGCGCTGGTGTCGCTGCTGGCCGAGGAGCTGGCCTGGGCCCGTACGAACCTGACCAGCCTCGGCCTGCAGTTGGCCGCCTGATCAAGAGGCCGGGGCCGGTGGAGCCTGCGCACCGGTTCCGGCTCGGCCGATCCACTCAGAGGCCGGCGCGCCGGTTCCGGCTCGGCTGAGCTACTCAGAGGCCGGCGAACCAGCCTGGCGTGTCCAGCCGCCACATGTTCGCCGGCGTCATCCTGCGCAGGTCCGACTCCAGGGCCCGCAGGCGGTCCTCGCCCAGCTCCGCGGCCCATCGGGCGCGCAGCTCGTCGAAGATGCGGGCCGAGCGGTCGAGCGCGTCGACGCCGCGGGGCGTAAGGCGCACGATCTTGCGCCGGGTGTCGAAGTCGTCCCTGGTGCGCTCGACGTAGCCGGCGCGTTCGAGGGTCTCGATCGTCTTGCCCGCGGCCTGCTTCGACACGCCCAGGGTACGGCCCAGGTCGACGGCGGTCGTGCCGCGCGTGCCGATCGCCTGCATGACGAACCCGTGGTTCGGACGGAGTTCCGGATGGCCCTGGCGGGCCAGCTCGGCGTGCAGCTCGTCGATGAGCGTGCGGAAGGCCAGCAGAAGTCGTAGAGGCAGTTCGAAGCCTGGGGTGTCGCTTGACAAGATAGACAACCTGGTTAACTATATAGACAACGTAGTTGCCTATCTTAAGGGGTCAGAGCGTGTCTGTCATTCGTGCCGCGGATTCCCGGCGTTCCGAGACGCCGAGCGGGGTCATGACCACCTTCGCCTCGCCGACGCAGGGCGGTGCCTCGTGCGCGCTCTGGCGGGTCGACGCGAAGCCGGGTGTG
Source organism: Nonomuraea sp. NPDC050227 (assembly GCF_044459705.1). NCBI lineage: Bacteria > Bacillati > Actinomycetota > Actinomycetes > Streptosporangiales > Streptosporangiaceae > Nonomuraea > Nonomuraea sp. NPDC050227. The sequence continues at coordinate 1,099,003 of NZ_JBITJF010000001.1, forward strand.
GCGGGGCCCCAGCACGACATCGACACCGAGCAGGTGTGGAGCTGGCTCGCCGGCGGTGCCACCGTCGAGCTGGGCGATGAACGGTTCGCGGTGGGCGTGGGTGACACCGTCGTCATGCCCGCTCATGTCCTGCGCAGGGTGGTGGCCGACGAGCACGCCGGCTTCACGGCCGTCGTCACCGCTGCTGGCGGCGCCAGGGCCCTCATGCCCGACGGCACCGACGTCGGCACGCCGCCGTGGATCGCGTGATCGTCATCAGGAACGGGCGCGGCGCGGGGCTGTGCCCAGCCGAGAAGAAGGAGTTCGTGTGATGCCTGTCGTCATGTCCGCCGACGCCCGTGAAGTCCGCACGCCCAACGCCTTGATGACCACGCTCGCCTCGCCCACCCAGGGCGGGGCCGGGCAGGTCATGTGGCGGGTGGACGCCAACCCCGGCATGGAGGGCCCGGTGCACGCCGCCGACCGCGAGCTGGTGTGGACCTGGCTGGCCGGCGGCGCGGTCGTCGAGCTGGGCGGCGAGCGGTTCGAGGTCGGGGCGGGCGACACCATGGTCCTGCCGGCCGACGTGAGCCGGCAGATGTTCGCCGACCCCGAGCACGGGTTCGTCTCGATCGTGGTCGCGCCGCCGGGCGTGGAGGTCTACAACCCCGGCGGCGAGTCCGCGCCGGACGCCTGCGACCTCGCCCCGAAGGGCACGGACCGCACCGTGCCCCCGTGGATGGCCTAGCGGGCGCTCAGGAGTGCGGCAGCCGGTACGTGCCGTCGTCGAGCACCTCGGCCAGGCCGTCGGCGACCAGGCCGTCGAGGGCGCGTTCGCGCTGGGTCGCGTCGTCCCACACCACGTCGAGGGCCGCCTTCGGCACCGGGCCGTGGGCCGCGCGGAGCACCGCGAGCAGGCGGCCGCGGCACTGGCGGTCGGTGCCGGCGTACGTCTGGCCCTTGCGGGCGGGACCGGTGTGGGGTGGTTTGCCGGCCAGCCGCCACGCGCACAGGTCGGCGATCGGGCAGTCGGCGCAGCGCGGCGCGCGGGCCGTGCAGACCAGCGCGCCCAGCTCCATCACGGCCACGCCCCAGCGGGCCGCGCCCAGCTCCGGCAGCAGCGCCTCGGCCAGCCGCCGCTCGGCCGCCGAGGTGGCCGTGGGCGGGTACTCCTCGGCCCGTACGGCCCGCGCGAACACCCGCCGCACGTTGGTGTCCAGGACGGCGTGCCGGCCGCCGTACGCGAAGCTGGCGACCGCGGCGGCGGTGTACTCCCCGATGCCCGGCAGGGCCAGCAGCGTCGCGTGGTCGGCGGGCACCTCGCCGCCGTGCTCGTCGGCGATGGCGCGGGCGCAGGCGTGCAGGCGCAGCGCCCGGCGCGGATAACCGAGCCGGCCCCAATGTCGTACGGCCTCGCCCGGCGGCTCGGCGGCCAGCGACTTGGGCGTGGGCCAGCGGGCCATCCACTCCAGCCACACCGGCAGGACGCGGACGACCGGGGTCTGCTGCAGCATGATCTCGCTGACCAGCACTCCCCACGGGGTCGCGTCGTCGGCGCGCCAGGGGAGGTCTCGGGCGTTGTCCTCGTACCACTCCAGAACGGGGGCGTGCAGGAGGTTCGGCTCAACCACGCGGTCAAGCGTATTCGTAGACGGGCTCGTTCGGCGTGTCGTCACTGTTGGTAGCCGATCAATTACCATGCTGTGCCTATGGATCCGGATTCGATGGGTGGCGACGGCGGTGACGTCTACTGGCGGCGTCGCATGAGCGTGCTGGTGGCCGTGCTCGTCGTGGTGGCCGTGGTGGCGTGGGCGTGCTCCAGCGGGGGCTCCGGGCCGGAACGCTCGTCCAGCGCGCAGAGCTCACCGAGCGCGACGCCGGCCACCGATCCGCTGCTCGCGGGCCTGCGCACGCTCGCCATGGGGACGGCCAGCCCGTCGCCCACCCCCGCGCCCAAGGAGAGCCCGGCCGTCAAGCCGAGGCGGCCGGGGGAGCCGTGCCCGCAGGACAGCCTGGTGCTGAGCCTCCAGGGCGGCAAGGAGCCGATCTACACCGGCGCGGCACGCCCGACCTTCATCGTCACGCTGGTCAACACCGGGCCGGTGATGTGCACGGCCGACGTCGGGCCGCGGGCCATGGAGATCCGCATCACCTCGGGCGCCGACCGCATCTGGTCCACCGCCGACTGCGTCAGCGGGGTGGGCACCGAGGTCAGGGAGCTGCAGCGCGGGATCCCGTACGTGCGCACCCTGGAGTGGGACCGGCGCCGGTCGAGCACCGACTGCCGCTCGTCCCCGGCCTCCGCCCTGCCCGGCACGTACGTGGCCACCGCCCGCATGGGCGCGCTCCGCAGCGGCAAGGGCGTCTTCCACCTGCGGTGAGCGGCCGGCCTCAGACGTAACGTTCGAGGATCGACGACTCCGCCAGGCGGGACAGGCCCTCGCGGACGCTGCGGGCGCGCGACTCCCCGACGCCGCCCACCTCCTGCAGGTCGTCGATGCTGGCGGCCAGCAGCTTCTGCAGGCCGCCGAAGTGGTTGACCAGCCGGTCGACCACCGTGGCGGGCAGCCGGGGCACCTTGGCCAGCAGCCGGAAGCCGCGCGGGCTCACCGGGCTGTCGAGCCGCTCGGCGCCGCCGTGGCCCAGCACGTGCGCCACGGCCGACAGGTCGAGCAGCTCGGCGCCCGACAGGTGGTCGAGGTCGTGCAGGGCCTCGACCAGGCGCTTCTGGCGGCGGCTCGCGGGGGCCGGCAGGTAGTCGCGCACGACCAGCTCGCGCTCGGAGTCGACGCCCGCCACCAGCTCGTCGAGCTGCAGCGACAGCAGACGGCCGTCGGTGCCGAGCTCGACCACGTAGCCCTTGATCTCGTCGGAGATGCGCCGGACCATCTCCAGGCGCTGGGCCACCGCCGACACGTCGCGCACGGTGACGAGGTCTTCGATCTCCAGCGCCGACAGGGTGCCGGAGACCTCGTCGAGCCGGTGCTTGTAGCGCTCAAGGGTGGCCAGGGCCTGGTTGGCCTTGGACAGGATGGCCGCGGACTCCTCCAGCACGTAGCGGATGCCGTCGAGGTAGAGGGCGATGATCCGCATGGACTTGCTGATCGCGATGATGGGCAGGCCCGTCTGCCTGGCCACGCGCTGGGCGGTGCGGTGGCGGGTGCCCGACTCGTCGGTGGGGATCGCGGGATCGGGGACGAGGTGCACGGCCGCGCGCACGATCTTCTGGTCGTTGCTCACCACGATCGCGCCGTCCATCTTGGCCAGCTCGCGCAGGCGGGTGGCCGAGAAATCGACGTCGAGCTCGAAGCCGCCGCTGCAGACCTCTTCGACGGTCCTGTTGTGGCCGAGCACGATCAGGCCGCCGGTCTGCCCGCGCAGGATGCGCTCCAGGCCGTCGCGCAGCGGAGTGCCCGGCGCCACGGCGGCCAAAGCGTCGCGACGGCGGTCGTCAAGACTCCTGTCCACCTGACCCCCGTGTCGATTGGTCACGCCCAGCTTAGCCGTGCTATGTGACGTGCGTGAGTGCGTCCCAGACGTTCTCGGCCTGGACGACCTCGAACCCGGGGGCGAACGCCACGGGCCCGACGGGCACCAGAGCCCGCTGCCCGTTGCGCTTCCCGGCCCCCGTCTCCAGGGATCCGGCGGGCACGAGCGCCCTCTTGAACCCCAGCCTGGACGCCTCCGTCAGCCGCCTGCGCACGTCTTTGACCGGGCGCAACTCGCCCGCCAGGCCCACCTCGCCGAGCGCCACCAGACCGGGCGGCAGCGGCTTGTCGCCCGCGGCGCTCGCGACGGCGAGCATGACCGCCAGGTCGACGGCCGGATCGGCCAGCTTGATGCCGCCCACGGTGGCGGTGAACACGTCGCAGCCGCCGAGCCGGGCGTTGAGCCGGCGCTCCAGCACGGCGAGGATCATCTGGACGCGGTAGGTGTCGAGCCCCGAGGACGTGCGCCGCGGCTGCTGGGCCTCGGTGCGGGCCACGAGCGCCTGCACCTCGGCGGGCAGCGGGCGGGTGCCCTCGACGGTGACGGTGACGCAGGTGCCGGCGACCGGCTCGCTGCGCCGCGAGACGAACAGCCCGCTCGGGTCGGTGATGCCCTCGATGCCGCGCTCGTGCAGGTCGAAGCAGCCGACCTCGTCGGTGGGGCCGAACCTGTTCTTGATCGCGCGGACCATGCGCAGCCTGGAGTGGCGGTCGCCCTCGAAGTTGAGCACGACGTCGACCAGGTGTTCGAGGGTGCGGGGGCCGGCGATCGAGCCCTCTTTGGTGACGTGGCCCACGAGGACCGTGGCGAGGTTGCGCTCCTTGGCCATGCGCACCAGGTTGGCGGCCACCTCGCGCACCTGGGTCACGCCGCCCGGCACGCCGGTGGTCTGGGCCGAGCCGACCGTCTGGACCGAGTCGACCACCAGCAGGCTGGGCTCGACCTTGTCGACGTGGGTGATCAGCGCCGACAGCTCGGTCTCGGCGGCGAGGTAGAGGTTGTCCTGGATGGCGCCGATGCGGTCGGCCCGCAGGCGCACCTGGGCCGCCGACTCCTCGCCCGTCACGTAGAGGACGGTGGTGCGCTCGGCGATGCGGGCCGCGGCCTCCAGCAGCAGCGTGGACTTGCCGATGCCGGGCTCGCCGGCCAGCAGCACCACCGCGCCGGGCACCAGGCCGCCGCCGAGCACCCGGTCGAGCTCGCTCACCCCGGTGGTGCGGGCCGCGGCCACCTCGGCCTTGACCTGGCCGATGGGCAGCGCGGGCCCGGTGGTCGCGCCGCCCTGGACGACGTTGACCCCGGCGCGCGCGCCCTCCTCGTCGACAGTGCCCCACGCCTGGCACTCGCCGCACCGGCCGACCCACTTGCTGGTGCGCCAGCCGCACTCGGCACAGCGGTAACCGGGCTTCTGCGCTGTCTTGGCCATGTCGAGCAGGCTAGCGGCCCGTGCCGACAATCCTCGACTACCGCGTGAGGCCCAGTTCCTGCACCAGCAGGCGCTTGGGCCGGGCGCCGACGATCTGCCTGACGGGCTCGCCGTTCTCGAACAGCAGCAGCGTGGGCAGGCCCATCACGCCGTAGCGGGACATGATCTCGGGGTTCTCGTCGGTGTTGAGCTTGCCGATGGCCAGGCCGTGCTCGGCCTCGATCTCGTCCAGGACGGGGGCCACCATGCGGCACGGCGGGCACCACTCGGCCCAGAAGTCGACCAGCACCGGCTTGTCGCTCTTGAGCACCTGCTCCTCGAAGTTGTCGGTGGTCAACGTGATCATTTGTCTCCCCTTACGAAACAGCCGGGACACGACTGGGCGAGCTGGGCGGCGACCTCGGCGCGGCGGGCGAGCAGCACCCGGATCTCCTCGTCGATCTGCATGATCTTGCGCTGGTAGACCTCGACGGACTCCCGGCACGAACCGCCCGAGCTGTGGCCCGAGCGCAGGCAGTCGACGAAGGGACGGGTGTCCTCCAGCGTGAATCCGACCGAGAGCAGCGACCGGATCTCGGCCACCAGCTTGACGTCCTCCTCGGCGTACTCGCGGTAGCCGTTGGGGCCGCGTCTGGCCGAGAGCAGGCCGTGCTGCTCGTAGTAGCGGAGTGAACGGGTGCTCACCCCGGTGCGTTCCGCCAGCTCCCCGATGCGCATGCCACCACGGTAAACGTTGACGCCGACGTCAATGTCAAGCCCGCGCGCGAGGGAGTGCCGTCGCCTGGAGGAGCGGCGGGAGCGGAGCGACCAGAGCGGGGGAAGGCGGCGGCGTTTGGCGACCGAGCCTGCCGAACGGAGTGAGGCCATGAGTTCAGGAGTGCCGTCGCCTGGAGGAGCGGCGGGAGCGGAGCGACCAGAGCGGGGGAAGGCGGCGGCGTTTGGCGACCGAGCCTGCCGAACGGAGTGAGGT